>CAWBHC010000014.1:0-50471 GCA_963788595.1 uncultured Thermoleophilaceae bacterium | reverse complement strand
CTGTCCGAGCGCCGGGCGCCCCCAGGCCCTCGTGGTCGACGCGCGTGCTCCCTCCTCGTTCTTCGCCTCGCCCCAGGTTCGGGCAACTTCCTGGGAGGATCTCGGCTCAGGCCCGCCGGAGCTGCCGCGACCGGAATGCCGAGGGCCTGATGGTCAAGCGGCTCGACTCGCCCTACCGAGTCGGTCGCGTGCGGGGCGACTGGTGGAAGTGGAAGATCGCGCCGTACACGCTTGATGCCGTCCTCACCGCTGCGCAGCGTGGAAGCGGCAAGCGGGCCAGCCTCTACACCGACTATACGTTCAGCGTCTGGAACCGCGACCAGGGGCGGCTCGTCCCGATCGCCAAGGCCTACTCCGGACTGACCGACGAGGAGATCCGCCAGGTCGACTCCTGGATCCGCAAGAATATGATCGAGAAGTTCGGCCCGGTGCGTACCGTGACGCCGCAGCTCGTCTTCGAGCTTGCCTTCGAGGGGATCCAGGCACTCTCCACGGCACAAGTCGGGCTTCGCCGTGCGTTTCCCGCCGATCCTTCCGCCAGCGGACCGATAAGAAGCCGGCCGACGCCGACACCATCGAAACGCTGCGAGCGATGCTGCCCGGGGAGATCGGCGGGGAGCCCAGGTGAGCGAGCTTGCCTGCGTGGGACTTACCGGCGACATCGAGTTCCGTCGCGTGCCACGCCCCGACGGCACCTACGCCGACGTGGCCATTTATCGGTGGGGCCAGTCGGGACGCGCCCGTTCGATCCGACCTGGCTGGTCGCCGTCGACCACCTGATCTGAGTCCCCGCTCAATTGCGACCCCCCGCCCGACCGATACCGATGATCGGCACGACGCCGATCACCGCCACGACCCGACCGCGACGGTTGGATCGGCCGCTCGACCGTCGTCCCGCCGGGGCCCCGCCATGCCGACCTCGACCCGATCGACGCCCCCGGCGCCGCCGGCCGACGAGCTGGAGTCGCTTCGCCGACGCGTGGTGGAGCTCCAGCGCGCGTGAGCAGCCTCGGCGTCCTGGCCGGCGGGATCTGCCACGAGCTGAACAACGCGCTGACGCCGATCCTCAACTACGCCAAGCTCGGCCTGCGCAACCCGACCCCGGACTATCGCGCAGCGGGCCTTCGAGAAGATCCTCGAGGCGGGCCAGCGTGCCGCGGCGATCACCGGCGGCGTCCTCGGCCTGGCGCGTCCCCAGGCCGACCGCCGCGACCCGACCGACCTCGTCCGGCTGGCTCGAGGAGGTCCTCCTGCTGGTGCGGCAAGGACCTGACACGCACCGGGTCCGCCGTCGACTTCCAGGCCGGCGGCCGCCCGCACGCCCGGGTCAACCCCGCGCAGATCCAGCAAGTGCTCCTGAACCTGATCATCAACGCCCGCCAGGCGATGCCGAAGGGGGCCGGCTCCGCGGTCCGCGTCGGTCTCGACGACGCCGCCGGACGTCTGGCCGAGTCGAGCGTGGCCGACACCGGCGTCGGCATCGCCCCGGCCGACTTCTGCGGCGGATCTTCGACCCGTTCTTCACGACCAAGACCGGCCCCGACGACTCGGGCCAGGGCGGGACGGGCCTGGGCCTGTCCGTCTGCCGCGATATCGTCGAGGCCCACCACGGCCGCCTCCGCGCCGAGAGCCGCCCCGGCCACGGCACGACATTTACACTGATGCTGCCCGCCGTGAACTCGGCCCGACAGGGCGTGGCGTGAGCCTCCGACACCCCTCCGTCCTCAGTCGCCGGCCGTCAGCAGGCCAGCCGCGATGAGTTCTTCGTCGCCTGGAGGGCTCCCGGCCGTGCTCGTCGCGGAACAGCCGCGACGCCAGGGCAGCCTCGATGCCGTGCAGCGCCCCGCGGTCCTGGTCGGCCCGGGCCAGGTCTGGACCCAGGCGGACCTCGTCCATCAGAAAGTGGAGGAGGTCGGTGGACTCGTACCAGCCACGGACTTCTTCCACCGTCTGCCCGTCCGAGCCGTCGACCTCGTAGAGAGATGGCGCCGAGCCGTCCAGCCTCGGCCGATCCGAGGCCGGTTTCACGACCTGTCCGATCCAGTTCGCGAAGACGAGCCTCGCCACGCGACGGCTACGCTCCGGCTCGCGTCGGACATCCTTGCCCGCAGGCCCAACCATTCCTCGAGCGGCGAGGATTGCTGCTGCGGGCGGCCTCCGACGGTGCTCCTCGACGGCCCGAAGATCCGGCCCTGGATCGTCCAGCCGCGACATCGTCCGGATGTAGTCGGCCTTGAGGCTTTCGATCACCCCGGGCGTCATCCGCCGACAGGCCCGGACATCGTCAATGCCCGCGACACGAGGTCCGAATCGACATCCGGATCGCTTGCCCAGCGCGATGGATCGGCCCGGCGACCCGCTCCAGAATCCGACGGCCGTCGCGCCGCAGCTCAGCCGCCCGCGAAGGACCAGGTGGCGGCTGCAACGGAGCACGGCGCGATACCAGATCCAAGCACCGGAGTGGTCGCCCTGGGAGTCGATCTTCGAGGCCTGCAAGGCCCCCAGCCGGGCGAACATCTCCAGATGCTTGAAGAGTCCCGCCCGAGCCCTTCCGATCGACCTCGTTCCAGGGCTGGGCCAGCGCGTTGATGCAATCACTGCCCCGTCTCCAGTACGCCAGGGGCCGGCGCAGCACCTCGATCCATCGTCTCTGTTCCTCCCCGGCCGCCGCCCAGTCGTCCTCCCAGCCCCCGTCCGTTCCCCACACCATCTGGGGCCGGAACGGGTACGCCTCGGCCGCCGCGCGGTGGTAGAAGCTGTAGGCGTTGTGGTTACGACCTCGACGAGCGCGCGGCGAGCAACCTGTCGGCCTTCCTGCGCGAGCAGCGCGACGCCACGCGCGTGGTGCCGAGCGACCGCACGGTCGTGGTCGAGCGCTTCCGCGACGAGATCGGCGACTGGCGCCTGTGCGTCCTCTCGCCCGTTCGGCGGCCGCGTCCACTCCGCCTGGGCGCTCGCGCTGTCCGCCCGCATCCGCGACGACTTCGGCCTCGAGTCCGACGCGATCTGGTCCGACGACGGCATCGTCATCCACCTGCCCGACTCGGACGAGCCGCCGTCGGCCGACCTCATCATGGTCGAGCCGGACGCGCTCGAGGAGCTCGTCGTGCGCGAGCTGTCGAGCTCGGCGCTGTTCGGCGCGCGCTTCCGCGAGAACGCCGCGCGCGCGCTCCTGCTGCCGCGCGCCCGCCCGGGCAAGCGCACGCCGCTGTGGCAGCAGCGCCTGAAGGCGCAGTCGCTGCTCGAGGTCGCCAAGCGCTACGGCGCAGTTCCCGATCGTGCTCGAGACCTACCGCGAGTGCCTGCGCGACGTGCTCGACCTGCCGGGACTCGAGGAGCTCCTGCGCGGGCTCCACACGCGCGAGCTCTCGCTCGTCGAGGTCGAGACCCAGCGCGCTCCCCGTTCGCCTCGTCGCTGCTCTTCGACTACGTCGCCACCTACATGTACGAGGGCGACACGCCCAACGCCGAGCGGCGCGCGGCGGCGCTCTCGCTCGACCGCGACCTGCTGCGCGAGCTGCTCGGGCAGGAGGAGCTGCGCGAGCTGATCGACCCCGGTGCGCTGGACGAGGTCGAGGCCGACCTCCAGCGCGTGAGCGAGCGCACCCGCGCGGCCAACGCGGACGGCGCTGCACGACGTGCTGCGCGCGGTCGGCGACCTGACCGAGAACGACGCGCAGGCACGCTGCCTCGAGGCGGTGTCGGCGCGCCGCATCCTCGGCGAGCTCGAGAAGAGCCGGCGCGCGGTGCGGATGCGGATCGGCGGCGAGGAGCGCTGGATCGCGGCCGAGGACGCCGGCCTCTACCGCGACGCGCTCGGCGCGGTGCCGCCGGGCGGGCTGCCCGCCGTGTTCCTCGAGGACGTCGAGGAGCCGCTCGAGCGGCTGACGCGCCGCTACGCCCGCACGCACGGGCCGTTCACGACGCGCGAGATCTCGCGACCGCTACGGCGTCGACCTGGGCGCCGTGCTGCGCGAGCTCGAGCGCTCCGGCCGGCTGATCCGCGGCGAGCTGCGGCCCGGGCGGCAGCGAGCGCGAGTGGTGCGACACGGACGTGCTGCGGCGGCTGCGGCGGGCCTCGCTCGCCACGCTCCGCAAGGAGGTGGAGCCCGCCGAGCAGCGCGCGCTCGCGCGCTTCCTGCCCGCCTGGCAGGGAGTCGACGGCGCGCCGCCCGGCGGCGCCGGGGTCGACCGCCTGCGCGAGCAGCTCGTGCCGCTCCAGGGCGTCGCGCTCGCGCCCGAGGTGTGGGAGCGGGACGTCCTGCCGCGGCGGGTCGGGCGCCTACTCGCCCGCCTGGCTCGACCAGCTCTGCGCGAGCGGCGAGCTCGTGTGGGTCGGCGCGGGCGCGCTCGGGCGCCGCTCCGGCCGCGTTGCGCTGCTGTTCCGAGAGGACGCCCGCTGGCTCGGCGCGCCGCCCTTCAAGGGCGAGCGGCCGGCCGAGCCGCTCCACGACACGATTCGCGAGCGGCTCGGGCGCGGCGCCGCGTTCTGGACCGACCTGCTCGCGGACCTCGCCGAGGCCGAGCCGGCCGAGCTTCAGGAGGCGCTCTGGGACCTCGTCTGGGCGGGCGAGATCACGAACGACGCGTTCGCGCCGCTGCGCGCGCCGCGGCTGACGCTCGCCGCGCCGCGAGCGCGACGCGCTGCGCGCGCCGGCCGCCGGCGCGACGCTTCGCCCGGCGCCGGCGACCGGCGCGCCCGCAGGTGCAGGGCCGCTGGTCGCTCACCGCGGGGCTGTTCGAGGGCGCCCCCGCGCACGGCCCGCGCATGCGCGCGCTCGCCGAGGTGCTGCTCGAGCGCTACGGGATCGTCACGCGCGAGACCGTCCTCGCCGAGGGGGTGAGCGGCGGCTTCTCGGCGCTCTACCCGGAGCTCGTCGAACCTCGAGACGCTCGGAACGGCGCGGCGCGGCTACTTCGTCGAGGGGCTCGGCGGCGCTCAGTTCGCGCTGCCCGCCGCGATAGAGCGGCTGCGCTCGCTGCGCACCGACGAGCCGGCGGGCGCGCTCGTGCTGGCGGCGACCGATCCGGCGAATCCCTACGGCGCCACCCTGCCGTGGCCGAAGCGCGACGACGACTCCGGCAGGCGCCCGCGCTCGCGTCCCGGGCGCCTACGTGGTCACCCTCGACGCCGAGCCCGTCCTCTACGTCGAGCGCGGCGGCAAGGGCCTGCTGCCGCTGCGCGAGCCGGGCGAGGACTGGCTCCGGTCCGCGCTCGAGGGACTGGCTGACGCGGTCAAGCGCGGCCGAGTGCCCCGCCTCGCGCGTCGAGCGCTTCGACGGCGAGCCGGTCGTGGGCACCGAGGCCGGCGGGCTCCTCGTCGAGCTCGGCTTCCGCCAGGGCCCGCGCAAGCTGACCCTGAGCGCCTAACGGTGACCAGCGACCTGAACCGCAGGTTCTGGGACGAGCGCGTCCCGATCCACACGGCGAGCGACTTCTACGACGTCGAGGGCTTCAAGGCGGGCCGCGAGCCGCTGCAGGAGTTCGAGCTCGAGGACCTCGGTGAGGTGGCCGGGCGCACGCTCGTCCATCTCCAGTGCCATTTCGGGCTCGACACGCTGTCGTGGGCCCGCCACGGCGCCCGCGTGACCGGCCTCGACTTCTCCGCCCCGGCCGTCGAGGCCGCGCGCGAGCTGGCCGGCGAGCTCGGCGTCGAGGCCGACTTCGTGTGCGCGGACGTCTACGACGCGCCCGAGGCGCTCGGCGGCCGGCGCTTCGACATCGCCTACGTGAACGTGGGTGCGATCAACTGGCTGCCCGACATCGGCAGGTGGGCGGAGGTGGTGCGCGGCGTGCTCGCGCCGGGCGGCGTCCTCTACATGAAGGAGGTCCACCCCTTCAGCTGGGTGTTCGGCGAGCGCGACCTCACGGTCGAGAGCGACTACTTCGCCCACCGCAACGACTACGACGAGCCCGGCACGTACGCCGACCCCGACGCCCAGACGGTCCACAACCGGCACGGAGGAGTGGCAGCACCCGCTCGGCGAGGTCGTGAACGCGCTGATCGCCGCGGGCCTGACGCTCGAGCTCCTGCGCGAGCACGACCATGCCGTCTATCCGGCAGTGGCCGTTCATGCGCGCGGACGGCTCGGTCTACCGGATGCCCGAGGGAACCCCGCGGCTGCCGCTCATGTACTCGCTGCGCGCACGGGCTACGTAGCCTCGTCCAGATGCCCGAGGGCGACACGATCCACTCCGCGGCGCGGCGCATCCGGCGCGGCGCTCGTCGGCAGCGAGATCGAGGAGATCGAGACGCCGCAGCCCCGCCACGCGCTCGACCGCTGGCCCGAGCGGCTCGGCGGCCGCGCGGTGCGCGCGGTGGACGCCCGCGGCAAGCACCTCTTCATCCGCTTCGACGGCGAGCTCACGCTCCACTCGCACCTGCGCATGGCGCGGCCGCTGGAGCGTCTACCGGCGCGGCGAGCGCTGGCGGCGCTCGCCCGCGGCGCGCCTGGCTCGTCCTGCGCACGCGCGAGCACGAGGTCGTCCAGTTCGACGGCCCGGTGCTCGAGCTGATGACCGACTCGCGCACGCGCTTCGACCAGCGCATCGGCGCGCTCGGCCCGGACCTGCTCGCCGACGACTTCGACGAGCGGCGCTTCCTGCGCCGCCTGCGCGAGGACGATCAGACGCCGCGGCATCGGCGACGCCCTGCTCGACCAGCGCAACCTCGCCGGGCATCGGGAACATGTGGAAGTCCGAGGGCTGCTTCCTCGCCGGAGTCGACCCCTGGCGGCGGCTCGGCGCGACGTGAGCGACGACGAGGTCGCTCGCGATCGTCGCGCGGCCTGCGGCCGCTGATGCAGCGGTCGGCCGAGGGCGGCGGCCGCGACGAGCGCTGGGTCTTCGAGCGCACCGGGCTGCCCTGCCGCCGCTGCGGCGCGCTCGATCCGCGCGCGCGGCCAGGGCGACGACAACCGCACGACCTACTGGTGCCCGTCGTGCCAGGCAGCTGCACGCTCCGCGTCGGCCACAAGGGCGCCGACCACGTGGCGCCCGGCAACACGCTCGAGAGCTTCGAGGCGGCCCTCGAGCACGGCGTGGACATGATCGAGTTCGACGTGCTGCGCGGCCGTGACGGCCGGCTCGTCCTCGCCCACGACTACGAGGACGCCGAGGGGCGCGAGCTGCCTGACGCTCGACGAGGGTCTCGACCACTTCGCGGGCGAGGCCTACAGCGGACGTCGAGCTCGACGTGGACCTGAAGCTGCCCGGCTACGAGCGCGAGGTGGTCGACGGGCTGCGCGAGCGCGGCCTCGACGAGCGCTCGCTCGTCTCGACGATGTACGACGAGAGCCTCGAGCGGCTCGGCGAGCTCGCCCCGGGGCTGCGGCGCGGCTGGTCGGTGCCGCGCGTGCGGCGCAACTACCTGCGCTCGCCGCTCGCCCTGCCCGCCTACGCGATCGTGCGCGTGATGCGCGCGCGCCTGCCCGCGCAGGCCGCGGCGCGCATCGAGTCGGGCGGCTGCGAGGCGATCATGGCCCACCAGGTGCTCGTGAGCCGCCGCCTGGTCGAGGCGGTGCACGCGCGCGGGCGGCGAGCTCTACGTGTGGACCGTCGACGACGCCGCCCGCATCCAGGCGCTCGAGGCGCTCGGCGTCGACGGCGTGATCACGAACGATCCGCGGCTGTTCAGCCGCTGACGTTGCAGGGGCCGGTGATGTGGGTGGCGGTCCGGCCGCCGCCCAACCTCATCTCGGCCACCCCGCGCAGCTGATAGCTGTTCGCCGGCAGGGATGCTCAGTGCTGTAGGTCCAGCCCGCCTGGGCCCACGTGTACTCGGCCGAGCCGGCCGACTGCCAGGGCGAGGTGGCGGCGCCGTTCAGCGGCACCCATCCGTCCGGGCTGAGCCACTGCGCGGTGAAGCGCACGCTCATCTCCGTGCTGGAGCCGTCACCGGCGAGCTGTGCGCGCACGCCCAGCTGACCCCCGCCGCAGGCGTTCACGTTCGCCCAGGAGGACTCGAGCTCATCCGCCGCGTGCGCGCCCGGAGCGGCAAGTGCGCCCAGCAGGGCCGCGCTCACGGCAAGCGGGGTGATTTTTCGTGACAGCACTGGGCTCCGACCGATTTGGGGACGCCTCCGCTCACGCAGAGTAGTAGACGCGCTCGGCTGTGGCCACACGTACCCAGCAAGGCCACGATCGAGGCACATCCTTGTCGTGATGGGTCACGGGCTCGGGCGTAGTAGGGGTGTGAGCGAGGCCCTTGTAGAACCCCTGGCGCTGATGGCGGGCGCGCAGACCGAGGGATTCGCCGAGCTCTACGAGCGCACCTTCCCGCGTGTATACGCGTACGTCGCGTCGCTGCTGCGCGACCGCGCGGCCGCCGAGGACGTGACCGCCCAGGCCTTCGAGCGGGCCTACCGCAAGCGCCGCAGCTATCGCCCCGGCCGCGGCTCGATGGAGGCCTGGCTGTTCGGGATCGCCCGCAACGCGGCGCTCGACGAGCTGCGCCGGCGGGGGCGCCGCGCGGGCCTCGAGGGCGATCCGAGGACACGCGGCGCGCCCGGTCCCGACGATCAGGCCGAGCTGGCCGTGCGGCGCGAGACCGTCCGCGCCGCGCTCGCGTCGCTCGACGGGCGCGAGCGCGACCTGATCGCCCTGAAGTTCGCGGGCGGCCTGTCGAACGCCGAGATCGGCCGCGTGCTCGGGATGTCCGAGTCCGCCGCGGGCACACGCCTGCACCGAACCATCACGAAGCTGCGAGAGGCATGCCATGACTGAGCGCGAACCGAGCACCGCGACCATCGACCGCGACCTGGCCGCGATCGACGAGGCTCTCGTCGCCGGTGTGCCCGCGCATGACGACCCGGTCGCGCGCGAGCTCCAGGAGCTCGCGCTGTCGCTGCGAGCCGACGCGCCTCGAGCCGGACCCTGAATTCGCCGCGCGGCTGCGCGAACGGGTCGAGGCGGGCTTCCCGCCCACGCGCGGGTCGCTCGGCGCGGCCGCGCTCGTCGCTGCGCGAGCGCTGCGGCCGGGCCCGGTCCGGCGGGCGCTGCCGGCGCTGGGCGTGGCGGCGGCGATCGTCGTGCCGCTGGTGGTCGTCGTGTCGCTCGCGGGCTCGCTGGATTCGTCGGACGGACGGCGGCGGCGGCGGCGTGCGGCGCCGACGGCGGCGGCGGCTCGCTGGCCGCGCCGGAGGCGGCCGATCAGGCAGCGGGTGGCGGTGCCGCGATCGAGCCCGCTCCTCCTTCGGGCCGCTTCGCGCCCGGCCAGAGCAACCGCAGGATCGAGCGCTCGGTCGGCCTCGAGCTCGAGGCCCCGGCGGACGAGCTCGCCCGGGTGGCCGACGGGGTCACCACCGTGACGAACCGGCACGGCGGCTTCGTCCTCAGCTCGTCGCTCTCGACGGGCGACGACGGTGCGGGCGGCAACTTCGAGCTGCGCATCCCCTCGGACCGGCTGCGCCCGGCGCTGCGCGACCTGGCGGGCCTGGCGACCGTGCGCTCGCAGTCGCAGTCCGGCCGCGACGTGACCCGCGAGCACGTGACCGCCCGCGACCGCCTGCGAGGCGGCCCGCGCCGAGCGGCGCAGCCTGCTGCGCCGGCTCGAGGACGCGGACACCGACGAGGAGGCGGAGGCGATCCGCACCCGGCTCGACGTCGTGGCCGGCGAGATCAACGGCGTGCGCGCACAGCTGCGCGACCTGCGCCTCCGCACCGACTACGCGGTCGTGACGGTGGCCCTCCTGGAGAGCGAGGACGGCACCGGCGAGGAGGGCGGCGCGGGCGGATCGTTCGACGACGCCGTCGGCGACGCGGGCGACCTGCTCGTCGGCACCGCGGGCGTCCTCATCCGGATCCTGGCGGTGGCGCTGCCGCTGAGCCTCGTTGCGCTGCTCGCCTGGCTCGTCGTGGCGGTACTGCGGCGCCGCCGGCGCGAATCGGTGCTCGCCTGAACGCTTCGTCCTGACTTTGGCTGCTCCTGGCGGCCAAAGTCAGGACACGGTGGGACGAGCGCCCGTCGAGGCGACCGCCCGGGCCGCCAGGGCACACCCTGCGCTCAGTGCCTGCTCCGGGCCGTCGCCGCGCAGGCGCGCCGCGAGTAGGCCGGCGGCGAAGGCATCGCCGGCGCCGGTGGTGTCGACGACATCGGCCGGCTCGGCGGCCACCCGCACGACATCGGCGCCGTCAGTCCACAGCGCTCCCTCCTCGCCGAGCGTGACAACCACCTCGGGAAACGACTCGGCAAGTGCACGAGCGGCGGCAGTCGCATCGGCGAGCCCCGCCAGGGCGCGGGCCTCCAGCACATTGGGCACCAGCAACCCCACCCCCCTCCCTAGCCGCCGTAGACCCCCCGACAACAGCGCGGCCGAGGAGGGATCCACCGACACGCTCATCCCGGCCGCCCCGGCGCGCTCGATGGCGGAGAGCGCGGCGTCCCGCGACCCGTCGCGCAGCAGCGCATAGCCCGCCACGTGGAGGTGGCTGCCGGCGGCGAGCAGGTCGCCGGGAAGGTCGCGAGCCGGCCAGCGCGCCGTTCGCGCCCGCGTCCGGGAACATCGTGCGCTCGCCGTCCGGCGCCACCAGCACCACGCAGGTGCCGGTCGGCCGAGCGCCGTCGACGGCCAAGCGCGCCTCCACACCGAGCGCGCCCAGCTCGTCCGCCGCCGCCCGGCCGGCGGCGTCGTCCCCCACCCGCGCCACCAGCGCCACCTCCGCGCCGGCCACCGCCAGCCAGGCCGCCGTGTTGGCCGCCTGGCCGCCACCCTCGAAGCTGACCCGCGCGGGCGAGTCGCTGCCGGGCGCGACGGGACCGGACAGCCGCGTCACGACATCGACCATCACGTCCCCGAGCACTATGACTTGCGTCATGGAGCGGCGAGCGCGACCGCCACCCGTGCGGCGAGCCCGGCGTTGCGGACGACGAGCCGCACGTTCGCCTCGAGGCTGGCCCCACCGGTCTCGCGGTGGAACAGGTCGAGCAGGAACGGCGTCACGTCCTTCCCCGCCACCCCCTCCCGCTCGACGCTCTCGAGGCCCGCGGCCAGCACGCGGTCGTGCAGCTCGCGGTCGAGCTGCTCGGCGACCGGCAGCGGGTTCGCCACCACGATCGCCCGCTCGCCGGTCCCGAGCTCGTCGCGAGCGCGCATGACCGCCGCGACCTCCTCCGGCGAGTCGACCCTCCACGGCGCCGGGTGCCCCGAGTCCGCGAGGTAGAAGCCGGGGAAGTCGTCCGTCCCGTAGCCGAGCACCGTCACGTTCAGCGTCTCGAGCCGCTCGAGCGTCGCCCCCACGTCGAGGATCGACTTGACCCCCGAGCACACGACCACGATGCCGGTGCGGGCGAGCGTGTCGAGATCGGCGGACACGTCCCAGGTCTCGTGCGCGCCCCGGTGGACGCCGCCGAGCCCGCCTGTGGCGAACAGGCGGATCCCGGCGCGGACCGCCAGATGAGCGGTGGCGGCAACCGTGGTGGCCCCGTGCCCGCCGCGCGCCGCGAGCGGCGCCAGGTCTCGCACACCGCACTTGACGACCTCGCCGCGCTCCCCCGCCACCACCGCGAGCGCCTCCTCGTCGAGCCCCACTCGCACCTCCCCGGCCACCAGCGCGATCGTGGCCGGCAGGGCGCCCTCGGCGCGCACCGCCGCCTCGACCTCCCGGGCGACCTCGAGATTCCGCGGCCGCGGCAACCCGTGGCTGATCAGCGTGCTCTCGAGCGCGACGACAGGCCGCCCGCCGGCAAGCGCTTCCGCGACCTCAGGAGCGATCCGCATGCGCCTCAACACTACGTTCGAGCACGGTGATCACGTCGCCGAACGCGCTGAGGTCGTGGAGCCCACCGGACCACGAGTAGATCTGCTCGCGCACCGCGAGACCGCGCTCGCGGGCGAGCGCCGCGAACAGCCCGGCGCTCATCGGCGCCCGCCAGCCCAGGCGCGAAGGCAAGTCGCCCCGGTTGCGCCCGTCCGCGTGATGGATCGCCGCCACGCCTCCCGGCCGTAGGACGCGCGCGATCTCGTCGAGATAGCCGGCCTGATCGAGCGGCGCGACGTGCACGAACACGTCGAAGGACCAGACCGCGTCGACGCTCCCGTCCGCGACCCCGGGCAGGTCGCTTCCGGACGAGCGCACGTAGCTGACCCCGTCGGGCGAGCCAAGCCGCTCCCGGCAGACGGCCAGCACCCGCTCTGTCACGTCAACCAGGATCAGCCGCTCCGCGCGCGGCGCGAGCACGACGCTCCAGCGCCCGCCGCCCGGCCCGATCTCGAGCACCGTGCCGCCGGGCGGGATCAGCCGCAGCAGCACGTCGTCGATCAGCGCCTGCTTCCACTCCGGCGACGCCGTCCATTCCTCCCCGAGGGAGCCCCAGTCCCACTCCTCCCAGCGCTCCTCGTTGTCGGAGGCGGAGTTGCCGCCCCACGCCCTATGGGCCGGGCCGAGCACGCCGCGCGCCTGCTCGCGCTCGAGACGAAGGTCCCGGATGCGGTGGACGAGCCGGCGGGGGAGCGACATGGCGCCGCGCGCTCCGACGGCCTACGCCTCCGTCTCCACGCGGATCGAGAAGCCCTCGGCGCGCGCCGCCTCGAGCAGCTCCCGGTTGCCATCGGCGCCGCTCGTCTGCAGCACCAGCTGGATCGCGGTCTCGCGCACGTGCAGGTCGATGCCGTCGCGCAGGTGCTCGACGTCCACGACGTTGGCGCCGCAGTCCGCGACCACGCGCAGAAGGCCGGCGAGCGCTCCCGGCCGGTCCGGCACCACGGTCGAGAGGACCATCCGGCGCCCGGCGGCCGTCTCACCAAGGCGGATGCACTCGGAGAGCAGCGACGCGTCGACGTTGCCCCCCGAGAGCACCGCGCAGACGACCCCCGCGTCGCCGACGTCGACACAACGGTGCATGAGCGCAGCCACGGCGACCGCGCCGGCCCCCTCGACCACGAGCTTCGAGCGCTCGAGCAGCAGCACCATGGCCTCCGCCACCTGGTCGTCCGAGACCGTCACGACCTCGTCGACGTAGCGCTCGACGATCGGCAGCGTGAAGTCGCCGGGCCGCTTGACGGCGATGCCGTCGCAGATCGTGTTCGCCGACCGGGCGCCCACCGGCCGGTGCGCGGCAAGCGAGTCGATGTAGGGCGCGCAGGCCTCGGCCTGGACGCCGACGACACGCGCGCCGGGGAGCACCTCGCTCGCCGCCAGCGCGATCCCGGCGGCGAGGCCGCCGCCCCCGAGCGGCACCACGATCAGCGCGATGTCCGGCGCCTCGCGCGCGATCTCGAGGCCGATCGTCCCCTGTCCCGCCACCACGTCGGGCATGTCGAACGCGTCCACACGGGTGAGCCCCTCCTCCTCGGCGAGCCGCCGGGCCTCGATGCCCGCCTCGTCGTAGCCCCCGTCGACGAACCTGACCTCGCCGCCGTACTGGCGGACCGCCGCGATCTTCGCGAGCGGCGCCTGCTCGGGCATCACGAGCACCGCCTTGGCGCCGGCGTCTCGTGCCGCGAAGGCCACCGCCTGGGCGTGATTGCCCGCGCTCGCCGCCACGACGCCCGCCTCCAAGGCCTCCTCGGAGAGACGCCGGATCATGTTGGTCGCGCCGCGCGCCTTGAACGACCCGGTTAGCTGGAGGTTCTCCGCCTTGAGCAGCGCGCGCGCCCCGATGCGCCGGCCGAGCTCGCCCGCCGGCAGCAGCGGCGTATGGCGAACATGCCCGGAAATCACCCTTTCTGCGTCCTCGATGTCGGCGTGGGTGACGGTGTCAGGGGCTATGGACATTCTCATCCGGCATTATCCGCCCATGGCCAATGGGGGCGAGACCGCCCGCCTGCTGGCGCGCACCGAGGTCTTCGCGGATCTCGAGGAGCGCGAGCTCGCGGAAGTGGCGCAGGTTGCGGTGCCACGGCACTGGGACCGCGGCGAGGTGATCTTCCGCGAGGGAGACAGCGGGGACACCTGCTATCTGCTGCGCACCGGGGCGGTCGTGCTCACGCGTGAGCACCAGGACGGCCGCATGGTCGCGCTCGCCGAGTTGCGCGCGGGCGCACTCTTCGGCGAGCTTGCGATGTTCCGGGGCGAGGTGCGCTCGGCGACTGCCGAGGCGATCGAGGCCACCACGGCGGTGGCCCTGCTCGCGTCCGACATGCAGCGGCTGATCCGGCGCAATCCGGGTCTCTCGCTGAAGTTCCTGGCCACGCTCGCTGAGCGCGTGTCGAAGACGAACGAGCGCCTGCTTCAGCAGTCGTTCCAGACCGTCGCCGGCCGGGTGGCCAGTGCGCTGCTCGCCCAGGTCGTCTCGCGGCAGGCGGACGGGGCGCCCGACCAGGACGTGCTCGTGCGCTCGACCCAGGCCGAGATCGCGAACCTCGCGGGCACCTCGAGGGAGAGCGCAAGCCGCTTCCTCGCAACGCTCGAGCGCGCCGAGGTCGTGACGCTCGGCCGCGGCAAGGTGACCGTCCATGACCCGGGAAGACTCCGGAACTACATCCACTGAGCGGGCGCGGATGGTGGAGCGCCAGCTCCGCCGGCGGGGGATCACGGACGAGCGGGTGTTGACGGCGATGCAGACGGTGCCGCGTGAGCGGTTCCTGCCCGAGGATCAGCGCAGACGCGCCTACCGCGACGGCGCGGTCCGGATCGGCGAGGGGCAGACCATGTCGCAGCCCTGGATCGTCGCCTGCATGGCGCAGCTGCTGGAGCTGGACGGCTCGGAGACGGTCCTGGAGGTCGGGAGCGGCTCGGGATACGGGGCCGCCGTCCTGGCGGAGCTCGCCCGCGAGGTCATCACGATCGAGCGCGTCGAGCGGCTCGCCGAGCGGGCGGCCGCGGTGCTCGCGGAGCTCGAGTACGACAACGTCGAGGTGCGAACGGGCGACGGCTCGCTCGGCGCGCCGGACCGCGCGCCGTTCGGCGGGATCTCGGTCACGGCGGCCGCTCGCGACGAGCCGCCGCGCCCGCTCTTCGACCAGCTGGCGCCGGGAGCCGCGCTGGTCTGCCCGGTGGAGCGCGGGCGGCGCGAGCTGCTCGTCCGCTTCCGGGACGGCGAGGAGGAGGCGGTGGCGGCCGTGCGCTTCGTGCCGCTTCTCGGCGGCATGGAGGCGGCTGGCGACGACTGACCGGGGAGCCCCTGTCCAAGCCGGGTAAAGGCCGCTAGGCTGCCCCGGTCGTGTTCGTCCTCAACTTCTACTCGCCCGTCTTCATCGACCAGCTGAAGCGCGGGCGCAAGACCGCCACCATCCGCCTGGGCGACAAGGGCAAGAAGTACCGCAAGGGCGAGGTGGTGCTCGTGACCGTGGGCTTCCAGCACTCCCCGCGCGAGAAGATCTTCGAGGCCGTGATCGACTCCGTCGAGGTCAAGCAGGTCCAGGACCTCTCGCGGCGCGACATCGAGCACGACAACCCGGAGTTCCGGCGTGTCGACGAGATGGTCCACTTCCTCGAGCAGATCTACGGCCGCAAGGTCGAGCTGGATGACATGGTCACGGTGGTGCGCTTCTCCCAGATCTCCGACCGGCCCTCGGAGATCCGCGAACGGATGCGGCCGGACGCGCCCGCTCAGAACTGACGTGTAATCCCAGGCCGGTGCCGGACACTCCCTCTGTAGGAGGCACGTGACCGGCACGCGACGCGAGCGATTTGAGGGGCTTTACCGCGACCACCATCCCGCGGTCCGCGCCTACCTGCTCCGCCGCGCCGACCCCGAGCTCGCCCAGGACGCGCTGTCCGAGACGTTCCTCGCCGCCTGGCGCCGGTTCGACGAGCTGCCCGCGGAGCCGCTGCTCATGCTGGTGGCCTGGGAGGGCCTCGACCCGGTGGGCGCCGCCAAGGTCGCGGGCTGCTCGCGAGCGACCTTCGCGGTCCGGCTGCACCGCGCGCGCAAGCGACTCGACCGGGCGCTCTACGCGCTCGAGTTTCCCCTGGCCACGCGCGACTACGACGCCCTGGAGATTCGATGAACGAGCTCATGGACCGGCTCGCCCGAGCCAACCCCGCACCTGCCGACGAGCCGCTGAGCGCGGAGGAGCAGCACGAGGCCGACGCGCTCCTCGCGCGCATCCTCGCCGACCGCCCGGCCGCCGAGCCGGCGCGGCGCCGGACCCGCACTGCCCTGCGCAGGGTCGCCCCCGCGGCCGCGATCCTCGCGGTGGCGGTGCTGGCGGCGGTCGTGGTCATCGACCTCGTCGGCTCGGAGGAGCAGGACGGCGGGATTCTCGAGCGGGCGGTTGCGGCGGTGTCCCGCGAGGACGTGATCTACGCGATCACCGAGCGCCAGACAGTCACCTCCGAGCCGCTCGAGCCCCGCACCGGGACCTCACTCGACGAGCGAGCGTTCATTCGCTCCTGGCTCTGGGGCGCAGGCAAGCGCAATCGCGCTCTGAGGTACCGCTTGCTTCCCACCGGACGTCCCGGGCGCCTGCTCGAGGAGGCGGTGGTGACCCCCGAGCGGATCGTCTCGTTCGACGCCAAGGGGCGCACAACGCTCGACTTCGCGCCGGATGAGGTCGACCCGGTGGGGGATCAGGACGAATCCACGAAATCCCCTGCCGACAGTGGTTATCCAGGCTTCGAGCCCGGCTCTGACCCGGGTGCGCAGCTGCGCGCGCACGTCGAGAGCGGCAGGCTGCGCGTGGCCGGCCGGGCGGTCGTTCGGGGCCGAAGCGCCTACAGGCTCGTCTCCTCCCAGCGCTCGGACCCGAGGTCGGGACTCGAATCCGAGACGGTCACCTACCTCGTGGACGCCCGCACCTACCTGCCGCTCGAGGTTCGCCAGCGAAGCGTGATCGACAACAGCGACGATCCCGAGCGCGGGCGTGAGCTGCTCACCGCCCGGATCGAGTACCTCCGCTACGAGGCGCTACCCGTCAACGACCGCACCAAGCGTCACCTCGAGCGGGGCGCGGGCCTGCCGTAGCCATTGCGTGAACGCCCTTGGCCCTTGGCACTCTCCTTGCTAGAGTGCCAGCGGCGGCACTCTCCCTATGAGAGTGCCAGGAGGAACATCGTTTTCAACGGAGGTATGCCCATGAATCTCAAGCCTCTTGGAGATCGCCTCATCGTGCAGGCGATCGAAGAGGAAGAGACCACAGCCAGCGGAATCGTTCTGCCGGACACCGCCAAGGAGAAGCCGCAGCGCGGCAAGGTCCTCGCGGTCGGTGACGGCAAGTGGGACGAGGATGGCGACAAGCGCATCCCGCTGGACGTCGCCGAGGGCGACGAGGTCCTGTACTCGAAGTACGGCGGCACCGAGGTCCAGGTCGACGGAGATGATCTCCTCGTCCTGCGTGAGTCGGATGTGCTCGCCAAAGTCGCGGGCTAGGAGAGGAACCATATGGCTCACAAGGAACTGAAGTACGACGTAGAGGCGCGTCGCGCGCTCGAGGACGGCGTCGACGCCGTAGCGAACGCGGTCAAGGTCACGCTCGGCCCCAAGGGTCGCTATGTCGTGATCGACAAGAAGTTCGGCGCCCCCACAATCACCAACGACGGCGTATCGATCGCTCGTGAGATCGAGATCGAGGATCCGTTCTCCAACCAGGGCGCTCAGCTAGTGCGTGAGGTGGCCACCGCCACCAACGACGTCGCGGGCGACGGCACCACCACGGCGACCGTGCTGGCTCAGCGCATCGTGCGCGACGGCCTCAAGAACGTGGCCGCCGGCGCGAACCCGCTTGCTCTCAAGCGCGGCATCGAGAAGGCGGTCGACCAGGTCGTCGCCCAGATCCAGAAGGTCTCGACCGAGATCTCCGGCAAGGACCAGATCGCCCGCGTGGCGGCCATCTCCGCTGCCGACGACGAGATCGGCGACGTGATCGCCGACGCAATCGACAAGGTCGGCAAGGACGGCGTGGTCAACGTCGAGGAGGGTCAGACCTTCGGCATGGACCTCGAGTTCACCGAGGGCATGCAGTTCGACAAGGGCTACATCTCGCCCTACATGGTCACCGACCAGGACCGCATGGAGGCCGATCCTCGAGGATCCGTACATCCTCATCGCCAACCAGAAGATCGGCTCCGTCCGTGACGTCCTGCCGGTGCTCGAGCAGGTCATCCAGTCGGGCAAGCCGATCCTGGTGATCGCGGAGGACGTCGAGGGCGAGTCGCTTGCCACCTTCGTGGTGAACAAGCTGCGCGGCACCTTCACAGGCGTCGCGGTCAAGGCTCCCGGCTTCGGTGACCGCCGCAAGCGCATGCTCGAGGACATCGCGATCCTCACGGGCGGCGAGGTGATCACCGAGGAGATGGGCCTCAAGCTCGAGAACACCCAGCTCTCGCAGCTCGGCCGTGCCCGTCGCGTCGTCGTGGCGAAGGACACCACCACGATCGTGGACGGCGCCGGTGAGACCGACGGCATCAAGGGCCGGATCAACCAGATCAAGACCGAGATCGAGAACACCGACTCGGACTTCGATCGCGAGAAGCTCCAGGAGCGCCTCGCGAAGCTGGCCGGCGGTGTCGCGGTGGTCAAGGTCGGAGCGGCCACCGAGACCGAGATGAAGGAGAAGAAGCACCGCGTCGAGGACGCGCTGCAGGCCACCCGCGCCGCCCTCGAGGAGGGCATCGTGGCGGGCGGCGGCGTGGCGCTCCTGCGGGCGCAGGACGCGATCCAGCTCGACGCCTTCGAGGGCGACGAGCGCACCGGCGCGAGCATCATCCTCCGTTCCTTGGAGGAGCCGCTGCGCCAGATCGCGAACAACGCGGGCCTCGAGGGCTCCGTCGTGGTAAACGACGTTCGCCGCTCGAAGGGCAAGAACCAGGGCCTGAACGCCGACACCGGTGAGATCGTCGATCTCGTCGCCGCCGGCGTCATCGACCCCGCCATGGTCACGCGTTCCGCGCTGCAGAACGCCGCCTCGATCGCGAAGAACATCCTCACGACCGAGGCCATCGTCGCCGAGATGCCGGAGAAGGACGCCCGTCGGCATGCCGGGCGGCGGCATGGGCGGCATGGACGGAATGATGTAAAGAGCCGCCTGCGCGGCAGCAGTTCGAGAGGGGCCCGGCGCGTAGCCGGGCCCCTCGTCTTTTTTGAGAGGGTGCCGCTCGTGAACCGGCCGGCGCTCACGCTCGCCGCCACCACGCTGGCGAGCAGCATGATCCTGGTCGATCAGACGGCGGTGCCGCTCGCGACGGCGGACGTGCTGGGCGATCTCGGCGGCGCGACCTCCGAGGGCCAGTGGATCCTCACGGCGAACATCCTGCCGCTGGCGGCGCTGATGGTCCTGGGGGGACGGCTCGGCGACCTGCTCGGGCTGCGGCGGGTGTTCATCGCCGGAGCGGTCGTCTTCGCCCTGGCGACGATCGCCGCCGGAGCCGCCCAGAGCATGCCGATGCTGATCACGGCGCGCGCCGTGCAGGGCACGGGCGCGGCGCTGATGATGCCGATGGCGGTGGCGATCACGAGCGCCGTCTACCCCAAGGAACGACGCGGCTGGGCGCTCGGGATCCTCGCCGGCGCGTCGGCGTTCTTCGCCGCGCTCGGACCGGTGCTGGGCGGCGCTGCTCACCTCGATCGACTGGCGGCTCGTGTTCCTGATCAACGTGCCGCTCGCGATCGCGACCGTCGGGCTCACGCTGTACGCGACTCCGGACTTCCGCCCGGAGGCGGGCAGACGCCCGAAGATCGACTCCCCGGCACCATCACCTTCGGGCTCGGCATCGCCGCGCTCGTGCTCGGGCTGAGCCAAGGGCAGGACGACGGCTGGGCCGCACTGCCGGACGCTCGGGCCGCTCGGTCGCGGCGGTCGTGCTGCTGGTCGCGTTCGTGATCATCGAGCTTCGGGTGGAGCAGCCGCTGCTCGAGTTCCGGCCTGTTCCGCCACCTGAACTTCCTCGCCGCCAACGTCAGCCAGTTCCTCGCGGGCATGATCGAGCTCGGGCTCGGCTTCCTGATGCCGTTCTACCTGCTGCTCGTGGTCGGGCGTGAGCCCGGCGGCCGCAGGGATCGCGCTGATCCCGGCCACGATCCCGATCATCCTGGCCGGCCCGCTGGCTGGGCGCGCCTACGACCGCATCGGGGGCCGCATCCCGCTCGTCGCTCGGCTTCCTCGTCCTCGTCGGCTTCGGGCATCGCGCTGGCCGCGGCAGCGGGCGAGCAGAGCGTCGGCGCGCTCATTCCCGGGCTCGCGCTTCAGGGCCTCGGGCTCGGCGTGGTCCTCACCGTCAACGACCCGACCGGGCTCGGCGCGGTGCCCGAGAAGGACCGCGGCCAGGCTGCCGGGCACGATCAACACCACCGAGCAGCTGGGCGGCGCGATCGGCATCGCCGCCCTCACGGCCATCGAGGTCGGCGCCGCCGAGCGCATCACCTACGACCGGCTTGCCGAGCGCGGCATCGACGTGACCGGCGGCCAGATCGACCAGTTCAAGGAGTTCCTGCTGAAGGCTGAGGAGGCGGGCAGGTCCAACGTGCCGACCGACTCCGAGGTGGTCCGGACCGCGATCCGCGACAACGTGCTCGCTCACGTCGACTCTTCCGGATCACCTTCCTCACCTCGGCCGGAATCGCCCTGCTGGGCGCGCTCGTCTGCTTCATCCTCGTGCGCCGCGAGGACCGGCTCTACGAGTGCCCGGTGTTCGGCCGCCGCTCGCGCTGGCTGCTGGATCGTCATCCGGCGCTCGGGCCCGGGATCTCGCGGCGCCGCCCGACGACTGCGGACGAGTCCTAACGCCCCGTTCGACCAGCTCGATCGCCGCGTGCGTGGACGCCGCGACGCCGGATCGGCCAGGTCGATCGCCCGGCGGCAGCTCCGACGCTGCAGGTCGTCGCGATGGATCGATGCTGGACGCGCACCGCCCGGCCCGCGAGTCGAGCACGTGGCCGCCGCGCGAGCGGTCTGCGCTGACGAAATGGAGGTGATAGCCGCTCACCTCGATCCCCTCGGCGTACTCGGGAAAGCGGAAGCCCACCATCGTGCCGTCGACCGGCCCCAGCTCGAACTCGTGCTGGTCGGCCGACCACCTCGGCCAGCGGGCGGTAGGGAGGCGTCTGGCGCGGCACCGAGCGCGCCCTGACCGACGCGAACTCGCCGTCCACGCGGAGCGCGCAAGACGGGGACCGCGTCCGAGCAGCCGCTCGTCGATGGCGGCGAGCAACTCGTCCTGCGACAGCGGGCCGTCGAGGTCGAAGTCGACGCTCGGCTCGAAGCGCGTAACGACCGCGAACGGCGTGCGCTCATCCGGGCCACCGGATGAAGCACGCCGTCGATGTCCGCACGCCAGGAAGCGGCCGTCGAGCGCGATCATCTCGCCGTCGAGGCCGTTCAGCGTGCCGACGCCCAGGTCGCCGCGCTCGCGCCAGCTCGGCGACGCGGACGATCGCCGTCGTAGGAGCCCTCGAGCAGCGCCCCGATCGTGGACGCCTGGAACAGCACATGGTGTTCGCGCTCCGCATGCAGGTCGGCGTGGCGCATCGACTCCACGTGCAGCGAGCGGATCCAGCGCTCGTCGATCACGCGGCCGGGCGCCCGCCGAGCACGCTCGCCATCGGCAGCGGCCGCACGCCGAGCGCCTCGGCCTCCGCGCTGCCTCCGCGCGTCGTCATCGGCTCCTCCATCAGCTCGGCCTCGTCCCAGGTGGCGAACACGTGCGGGCCGCCGAGCGAGCCGGAGCAGCCGCAGCGAGGCGCGCACGAGCGGCAGCGGCACGTGCAGCAGGCGCCGCCGGCGGCCGGCCGAGCGCAGCACGACGCGCACGATGTCGTCGTAGGAGAGCGTCTCCGGGCCGGCCAGCTCGACGTCGCCCGTCCCGTCGCCGTTCGGAGCAGGGCGGCCATCACGCAGTCGGCCACGTCCTCGGCCCAGATCGGCTGGAAGAGGGCGTCGCCGGAGCCCGACACGGGCACCGCCGGCAGGTAGGAGAAGCGCTCGAGCAGCGTCAGCCAGGGGTCGCCGGGCGTGTAGACGATCGAGGGGCTGAAGACGATCGCCTCGAGCCCCGACGCCTGGACGGCGTCGGCGGCGAGCGCCTTCGCCCGGAAGAAGCGCGTGCGCGAGTGGTGCGTCGCCCCCATCGCCGAGAAGAAGACGAAGCGCCTCGCGCCCGCCCGCTCGGCCGCGCGCACCAGCCGGAGGGTCGCCATGGCGTTCAGCTCCTCGATCGACGCGCCCGGCTGGTCGCGGATCGCCGCCGCGAGGTGGATCACCGTGTCCACGCCTCGCAGCGCGTTGCGGAACGAGGGCGGGTCGGCCAGGTCGCCGAGCGCGATCTGCACGCGCACGCGCTGGTCGCCGAGCCGGCGCGGGTCGCGCACGAGGCAGCGAACCGGCCGCGGCTCGGCGGTCAGCCGCCGGAGCAGCGCCGAGCCCACGGTGCCGGTGGCGCCCGTGAGCAGGATCATCGCCGGCCCGTCACGACCACCCGCCAGGGCGAGCGCTCGTTGCGGTGCACCTCGACTTCGCCGAAGCCCGCCTCCTCCATCCAGCCGCGGATCTCGGACGGCGTGAAGTTGCGGCTGTGGCTCCAGGCGTAGAACAGCAGGCTCGAGATCGCGCCGTGCTCCGACACCGGCTCGCCGGGCTCCGGCCGCGCCGAGTCGCCGATGACGAGGCAGCCGCCCGGGCCGCAGCGCGCGCGTGCGCCATCCGGCACAGCTCGCGGTCGCGCTCCTCGGGCAGGTGGTGGATCAGGTTGAAGACCGACACCACGTCGAGGTCTTCGCCCAGGCCGAGCTCGAAGACGTCGCCCTCCCGGTAGCTCACCCGCTCGCGCGAAGCCCTGCTCCTCGACGATCGCCCGCCCCACCGCCGCGCTCGGAGGCAGGTCGAGGACGGTCGCCTCGAGCTCGGGGTGGCGCCGGCACATCGCCATCGAGAAGCCGCCGTGCCCGCCCGCCACGTCCACGAGCCGGCGCGGCGCCGTCACGGGAACGAGCGCCGCATTCGCGTCCTGCTCGGGACGCGAGATCTCGAAGAGCCCGCGGATGTAGGCGTCCCAGCGCTCGCTGTCGTCGCGCCGCTCCTCGTGCATCGCGTACGGGCGCCCGCTCGCGCACCGCCTCGGGCAGCAGGTCGAGCACCTGCCAGTGGAGGTCGCCCTGCTCGCCGACGAAGGTCGCGATCGACTCCGGCGAGGAGCGCACGAGCTGGCGCTCGGTCACCGTCGGTGTTCGAGAAGCGCCCGTCGGCCAGGTCGACGTAGCCGAGCGTCGTGAGCGCCGTCAGCAGCGTCTCGGCGCCCAGCGGGTCGAGCCCGAGCGCGCTCGCCAGCTCTGCGGAGGACGCAGGCCGCTCGTGCAGGGACTCGAAGACGCCGAGCACGACGGCGGTCGTGACGGCGCGCGCGGCGACGAGACCGGTGAACGTGTCGATGAAGGGGTCGGGCTCGCGGCGGTCCAGCACGGGGCCGCAGCCTAGCCGCCGATACAATGGCGCTCCTCGCGCCCAGGCGCTATGTGGACACGAGAAGGAGACCATGGCCTACGTCATCGCCGAACCCTGCATCGACACCAAGGACAACTCCTGCGTCGAGGTCTGTCCCGTCGACTGCATCCACCCGACCCCGGATGAGCCCGACTACGACCAGGTCACCCAGCTCTACATCGATCCCGAGGAGTGCATCGACTGCGACGCGTGCGTCGAGGCCTGCCCGGTCGACGCCTGCTTCGCCGAGGATCAGCTGCCCGACGAGTGGCAGAACTACATCCAGATCAACGCGGAGTACTACAAGACGGAACGCGTAGCCGGCGGCTACCGCGCCATCGGCAGCGCCGTCCCGGTGACCTCCGGGACGGGCGGCCCCGAGGCCGCCTGGAAGACGGCCAGCTCCTGCGGCGTCGCCGCGATGATGCCCGCGGGCCGCGTGGTAGATGGCCTGCGAGGCCGGAGCGTCGGGATCGTCGAGCACGAGCGGCCGGCCCTCGTCGGCGCCCACCCGCAGCGCCTCCTGGAGCGGGATCTTGCCGAGCAGCGGCACGTCGAGCTCGTCGGCGAGCAGCTGGCCGCCGCCCTCGCCGAAGATCGTGAAGCGCTCGCCGTCGGGCGTCGTGAAGCCGGACATGTTCTCGATCACGCCGAGCAGCTCGAGGTCGAAGCGCTGCGCGGTGTCGGCCGCGCGGGCGGC
Source organism: uncultured Thermoleophilaceae bacterium (assembly GCA_963788595.1). Taxonomy (GTDB): domain Bacteria; phylum Actinomycetota; class Thermoleophilia; order Solirubrobacterales; family Thermoleophilaceae; genus JACVRW01. The sequence goes on along the minus strand of CAWBHC010000014.1, from coordinate 26,479 downwards.
GACCTTCTGCGCGGCCGGCTGCGGCGTCGTCACCACGACGAACTTCGCCTGCGGCAGCAGCTGCGCGAGCGTCATCGACACGTCGCCGGTGCCGGGCGGGAGGTCGATCAGCAGGTAGTCGAGCTCACCCCAGTCGACGTCCTCGAGGAACTGGCGGATCGCCTTGTGGAGCATCGGCCCGCGCCAGGTGATCGCCTGGTCGCGCTCGTTCAGGAAGTGCTCGATCGAGATCGCGCGCACGCCGGAGGGGCTGTCGAGCGGGATGATCTTGCGCTCGGCCGAGACCTTCGGGCGCCCGTGCACGCCGAGCATGCGCGGGATCGAGTAGCCCCAGACGTCGGCGTCGAGCGCGGCTGCGGCGTGGCCGTCGGCCTGCAGCGCGGCGGCCAGGTTCGCGGTGATCGTGGACTTGCCGACGCCGCCCTTGCCCGAGCCGATGCAGATCACGTTCTTGACCATCGCGAGCGCGCCCTCGGGCAGCCCGCCACCGCGGCCGAGCCGCTGTGAGAGCGACTGCTTCTCCTGGTCGGAGAGCACGTCGAAGCTGACGTTCACGCGGCTGACGCCGAGGCTCGCGACCTTCTCGGTCACCGCCTTCTCGAAGTGGGAGCGGATCGGGCATCCGGGGGTCGTGAGCGAGACGATGACGTCGACGCGGCCCTCCTCGGGCTGCTCGATCGAGCGCACCATTCCGAGGGTCACGATGTCCTTGCGCAGCTCCGGGTCGATGACGCCGCGCAGGACGTCCTGGATCTGTTCACGGGTAGGCATCCGCCTCCATTCAAGCAGAGGCGCACTCCCGCGCCACAAAGACAAACGGGGGCCCCGCAATGGGGCCCCCGCTCGCTTACTGAGGGAGGAGAGATACTGCACTGCCGGCGAGGTATGTGGCCGGCAGCTCTACCCCGGGCCCGCCCTCTCCTGAGCGGCCGGGGGGAAGTCGTGCTCTAGGCGAGCGAGCTAACGCGCGAGACGATGGTCTCGGCCTGGCCCTGCACCTCGCGGCTCGTCGCCTTGACCTGGCGCTCGAACTCGCGGCGGGTCGAGCGGACCTGCTTCTCGGCCTCGCGGCGGTTCTGCTTGACGGTCTTGACGGCGGCCGAACGGCGCTGACGCAGCTCACGCTCGACGCGGGTGCGGGTCTTCTTGACCTCGCGCACCGCGCGGTTGCGGGCGGTCGAGCCGCGGCGCTCGAACTTGCGCAGGTTGGTCGCGACGCGCTTGCCGACCTTCTCGAGCTCCTTCTCGGCGCTCTCACGACCGGCCGTGTAGGGCTTGGTCGCATCGACGACGGCGTCACGAGCCGTGAGGGCGGCGCCGACCGGGATGAGGACTGCGCGCTCGGCCTGCGCCTGGACGGCCTGGAGCGTGTTGAGCTCGGCCTTGGCGCGGGTCTCAGCGGTCTTGGCGGCCGTCTCCGCGGTCCGGGTCGCAGAGCGTTGCGTGCGCTTGGCGGCGCCGCGCGTCGCCGACTGGCTGCGCTTGGCGGCGTTGCGACGACGCGTGGCGGCGGCCTTGCGGGCGGTGGCCTTGCGCTGGGTCTCGGTCTGAGTAGCCATTGGGTCTGACTCCTTCTAGGGGGGTTTCCCTGCCCGTCCCTCTGGACGTAAGCTTATTACATCTAAGTTCAATACAACTATACCACCGAACACACGTACGTAAACCTCTGCGGCGCCACGAGTTACGCGAGCAGGCCCGAGGAGGCACGCGCGAGCCGTGTGTCAGGGGACGCGCTCAGGCCGCCGCGCGGCCCCCGGGCCGGTGCGCACGAGCCAGTCGCCCGCGCGCTCGAGCTCCGCGAGCGTCGGCAGCGCGTCCGGATCGGCCCAGACCCGGTTGAGGCCCTCGATGCCGGCCTCGGCCACCACGGCGTCGGCGAACCGCTTGCCGAGCTCGTACTGGCGCAGCTTGACGTCGAAGCCGAGCAGCTTCTCGATCGATCCGGGCCGGCGCCGAGCGGTTGCGGCGCCGCTCGTCCATCGCCGCGCGCAGCGCGCTCGTGGTCCGGGATCGCGCGCTCGGCGATCACGTCCATCACGTGCTCCGAATACCCCTCGATCACCGCCATGGCCGCCTGGACCCGGTCCATCAGCGCCTGCTGCTCCTCCGACTGCACGAGCGCCGTCAGGCCGCCCTCGCGGAACGCCTCGACGATCTTCGACGGATCGGGGATCGAGGGCATGCCGCCGCCGCTCGATCCGCACCTCGACGCTCGTCAGGTACTCGCGCAGCAGCCCGCTCATGTGGCCGCGCAGCCACGGCACGCCGCCGAACTGGTGGACGTGCGTCAGCTCGTGGGCGCACACCCAGCGCCCGAACGCGTCGGCGTCGACGTCGAGGTCGGTGACCGCCTTGTCGAGGTTCGGCCCGACGAAGAGCAGCCGCGGCGGGACGTCGCCGCCAGCAGCGAGACGTCGTACTGGCCGAGCACCCGGTGGGCGAGATAGCCGGTCACGAGGCCGACCTCGGCCGCGAGCGTCGCCGACGCCCCCGCCCGCAGCGCCCCGGCGAGCGGGCCCGCGAAGTCGAGCCGGTCCTCGAGCCGGGCCGCGACGGGGTCGAGGATGTGCGCCAGCGACACGAGGTTGACCTCGGCCCAGCCCGCGCGCGTGAGCAGCTCCGCCGGCGGCCGCGCGCTCTCGAGCTCGAGGCCCGTGTAGTCGCGGACGTGCGGCTCCATCTCGGCGCAGTGGGCCACGACGTCGATCGCGGACGCGGGCCGGACCGTCGCCGCCGGCGGCGAATCGCGCAATCGTGCGGGCGATGGACCAGTCGACCATGTCCCTCTGAACGGTACTCGGCGTCAGAGCTCGGGAAGCCGCTGTACCTGCTCCGCCACCGGAGCGAACAGGTCGCCGTGCTCCTCGACGCGCTCCAGCACGTCCCCCGCCTCGAACACGAGCTCGCCCGGATCGCCCTCCTCGAGCTCCTCCCACGCGAGCGGCGTCGACACCGTCGGCCGCTCGCGGGCGCGCAGCGAGTAGACGCAGACCGTCGTCTTGTGCTCGTCGTTCTGGCTCCAGTCGATCAGGACCTTGCCCCTGCGCAGCTCCTTCTTCTGGCTCGACACGATCAGCTTCGGGTGCTGCGCCTCGAGGTGGCGGGCGAGAGCGTTCGAGAGCAGCTTGGTGCCGCTGCGGTAGTCGGCCTCGCCGCTGTTGAGCGGCACGTACACCTGGATCCCCTTCGAGCCCGAGGTCTTCGCGTAGCTGTCGAGCCCGAGCTGCGCGAGCGCGTCGCGCAGGAGGAGCGCGACCTCGCAGCACTCGGGCAGGCCCGCCCCCGGGCCCGGGTCGAGGTCGAAGGCCATCACGGTCGGGCGCTCCATGTCCGCGGCCTTCGAGAGCGACGGGTGCAGCTCGAGGTCGGCGAGGTTGGCGAGCCAGACGAGCGTCGGGAGGTCGTCGCAGATGCAGTAGTCGATCTCGCCGACGCGCTCCTTGCGCACCCACTCTGGCGCGTGCGACGGGCAGTTCTTCTCGTAGAAGTACTGGCCCTCGACCCCGTTCGGGTAGCGCTTGAGCGTGAGCGGGCGCCCGCGCAGGTGCGGCAGCAGGGCAGGCGAGACGCGCGTGTAGTAGTCGATCACCTGGCCCTTGGTGAACCCGGTCCGCGGGTACATCACCTTGTCGAGGTTGGAGAGCGAGAGCCGCCGGCCCTCGACCTCGACCTCGACCCGGCTCGGGGCCACCTACTTCTTGGCCGTCGTCTTCTTGGAGCTCTTGGAGCCGTTCGAGCCGGAGCGCGACGTGCGCTTTCGCTTCGTGTCGCTCGCCGCCCCCGCTCGGGCCCTTGGCCGCGGCGATCGATGCCTCGAGCGCCGCCATCAGGTCGGGCACCTTCTGCGGCTCCTCGCTCGGGCGCCTCGATCGTGATCGTCTCGCCCGCGGCCTTGCGCTCGATCAGCTCGAGCACGCGCTCGCGGTACTCGTCGCGGTACTGCCTCGGGCTCGAAGTCGGCCGACAGCGACTCGATCAGCTGCTTGGCCATCTCGAGCTCGCGCTGGCTCGTCTTGCCGCCGTCCACGGTCAGCTCGTCGAGCGAGTCCGGCGAGATCACCTCGTCGGCGAACAGCATCGTCTCCATCGCGAGCACGCCCTCGCGCGGGCGCAGCGCCACGAGGCTCTCCTTCGAGCGGATCACGACGCGCGCGATGGCGACCTTGCTCGCCTCGTCCATGGCGTCGACGAGCAGCTTGTAGGCCTTCTCGGCGCCGTTGTCGGGAGCGAGGTAGTACGGATGGTCGTAGAAGATCGGGTCGATCTGCTCGAGGTCGACGAAGGCCTCGATGTCGATCGTGCGCGTCTTCTGCGGCTCGAGCGACTCGAGCTCCTCGGGCGCGATCGTCACGTAGCGCTCGGGGCTGATCTCGTAGCCCTTGACGATGTCGCTCGTACTTGACCTCCTCGCCGTCCGGGCCGACCCGCTGCTGGCGGATGCGCTGCCCGGACTTCGAGTCGATCTGATGAAAGCGCACCGTCTTCTTCGAGACGGCGCTGAACAGCTTCACCGGGATGTTGACCAGTCCGAAGCTGATCGCTCCGCTCCAGATCGCACGTGCCATGAGAATGAAGATACCCGCAGGGACCCGGCTTACCCTGCTTCGCGGGTGCATTCTTGCGGGTCCTTGTCGGGCCGCAGGCCCTTGAACGAGGGCGCACGCAGGGTGCCGCTGCGGGTCCACTCGCGGAACTCCACGGCGGCCACGAGCTCGGGCTCGACGAAGATCGTGCCCTTCGGCGGCTGGCGCCCCTCGAACGGGGCTCGTGTCGCGCCGCAGCGGCTCGAGCTCGCGCATGAGCAGCCCCAGCATCTCCTGCGTGAAGCCGGTCCCGACCTTGCCCGCGTAGACGAGCCGGCCCTCGTCCATCACACCCACCGCGAGCGCGCCGAGCCTGCCGCTGCGCCCGCCCTCGCCCGGCGTCCAGCCGCCGATCACCACGTCCTGGAGCGCGACGTTCTTGACCTTGACCCAGCCCGCCGCGCGCCGGCCGGGCTCGTAGCGTGCCGTCGAGCCGCTTGGCGATCACGCCCTCGATGCCGTGCTGCGCGTGGCCTCGAGCAGCGCGCTGCCCTCGCCGCGGTGGTAGGCGGGCGTGCGCCAGGCGGGTCCCTCGAGCCCGAGCTCCTCGAGCAGCGCGCGCCGGTCCTCGTAGGGCAGCGGCAGCGTGAGTCGCCCGTCGAGGTAGAGCAGGTCGAAGATCACGTAGGTCACGGGCGTGTCGCGCATGCGCCGCTTGACCGCCGAGTCGGAGGCGAGGTGCATGCGCGACTGGAGGCGCTCGAAGCTCGGCCTGCCCTCGCTCGTCGAAAGCGACGATCTCGCCGTCGAGGATCAGGCGGCGCGCGCCCGGCGCGCGCGAGAACTCGCGCACCTCCGGGTAGCGCGGCGTGAAGTCCGTGAAGTTGCGTCCCTGGAGCGCGATGTGCCCGTGGTCGAGAACAGCACCGTGCGGATCCCGTCCCACTTGACCTCGAAGCCGTAGGCCCGCTCGTTGCGCGGCAGCGGGCCGCTGCGCGCGAGCATCGGCTCGAGGCGTTCGGGCATCGGCTCGTAGCCGGGATCCTCGGGCGGATCCATGCGGTGGATGAGCCAGTCCTTGCTCGCGCGTGCGAAAGAGCGCGTAGCGGCCGCGCATGCGCTCGCCGTGGAAGGTCGCGATCACCTCGTCCTCGCGGAACTTCTCCGCCTCGTAGGTGCCGCGGTCCCAGACCGTCATCGTCCCGGCGCCGTACTCGCCCTTCGGGATCTCGCCCTCGAACTCGAGGTACTCGAGCGGGTGGTCCTCCGTGTGCACCGCGAGCCGGTTCTCGTCGGGATGGGCCGGAACTCCGCGGGGCAGCGCCCAGGACGCGAGCGTGCCGTCGTGCTCGAGGCGCAGGTCCCAGTGGAGGCGCCGCGCGTGGTGCTCCTGAACGACGAAGCGAGGGTCCTTCGCCCTGCCCGTCTTGCGCCCCTTCGGCTCGGGGGTCTTCCCGAAGTCGCGCTTGCCGCGGTAGCTGCCGAGCTGATCGGCCACGAATGGAATGCTAGGAGCGGCCGAGCGGAGTCGAGCCGAGCCCGTCGCGCAGCTCGTCGATCGAGCGGAACACATGCGACGCGCCCGCGTCGCGCAGCTCCTGCTCGGAGAAGCCGCCCGTGAGCACCGCGATCGTCTCGATCCCGGCGCGGCCGGCCGCCTCGCAGTCGAAGGTCGAGTCGCCGACCATCACCCCGCCGTCGCCGCCCGCCTTCTCGAGCGCGGCCACGACCAGGTCCGGCTCGGGCTTCGTGGCCTCGACGTCGGCCGAGGTCGTCCAGTCGTCGGCCAGCTCGCGTGCGTCGAGCAGATCGAGGTAGTGATCGACCTCGTCCTCCTTCGCCGAGCTGGCGAGCACGACGGCGTGCCCGCTCTCCTTGAGGTCGACGATCAGCTCGCGGGCGCCGTGCAGCGGCTCGACCTCCTCGATCAGCGCCATGTAGAGCGCCTTCTCTGCGCTGCGGATGTCGTCGCCCTTCTCCTCCTCGACCTCGTCGCCGCCCAGCGCGGCCACGATCTGGTCGCTGCCCATGCCGATGTGGCGGTGGATGCGCCAGATCGGGAGCAGCTCGCCGTGCTGGCGAAAGGCGCGGTACCAGGCGATCGTGTGGTGGTAGTTGGTGTCGACGAGCGTGCCGTCGATGTCGAGGATCGCCGCCGGGGGCATGGCCTCTCTTCCCCCGGGCCGTCCAGTAGTGGCAAACTCCCGTGGCGCGGTGACGACTGTTGCGCAACGCGCCTCTGATCGCGCTGGCTCTGCGGTGCTCGCCCTCGCCGGGCTCTGCCGTCGCGGCCGCCGAGCCGGCGCCGTGCGAGTCCGCGGAGGCCACGCCCGCCCAGGTGAGCGGCAGCACGGTCGTTCGCTCGACGCTGTGCGTGCTGAACGCCGAGCGGGCCCGCCACGGCCTGTCTGCGCTGCGGCTGAACCGGCGCCTCTCGCGAGCGGCGCGCGGCCACTCGGAGGACATGGCCGCGACAGCGGCTACTTCGCTCACACCTCGCTCGGCGGAGCGAGCTTCATCGACCGGATCCGGCGAGCCGGCTACCTGCGTGGCGCCCGCCGCTGGGCGGTTGGCGAGAACATCGCCTGGGCGACCGGCTGCACTCGCGTCGCCGCGCGCGATCACGAGGGCGTGGATGGACAGCCCGGGTCACCGCGCGAACGTCCTGGACGCCTCCTATCGCGAGATCGGCATCGGCGTGGCGAGCGCACCGGGTGCGCGGGCCATCTACACCACGGACTTCGGCGCTCGCGGCTGATCCGCCGCAAGGCGCTCAGTCCTCCTGAGGCGTCTCAGGTCCCTTCGGATCGGGCTGAGGCGCGTCGGGCGGCTCGGGCTGAGGCGCTTCGGGCGGCTGGGGAGCCGGAACCTCCGTGGTGGGCGAATCTGCCGGTACCTCGAACATGTGGTTATTCGTTCCCGGCGCGGTGAGGCGGAAACAGCTCAGGCAGCGACCTCTTCGAGATCCTCGCGCAGCTCCCGCACGCGCTCGACACCCTCCGCCTCGCGATCGTTCGCGAGCAGGTCCAGCACGGCCTCCTCGACCTGCTGCTGCACGTCGGGCCAGGCGGCGGTGTCCTCCATCAGCTGCGGCAGCGCTCCGCTGATCGTGAGCCCGCCGTCGATAGCGGTCGAACACGCGCGGGTCGATGTACGACGCCCGGCAGACGGCCGGCGTGTTGCCCAGGTAGCGGGCGACCTCCTTGACGGCGCGCGTCTTCGCGCGCTTGCGCGAGGTCTTCGAGGTCGCGGCCATGCCGGAGACGGCGAGCGCCACGGCGGCCAGCACGGTGCCGCTCCAGGTGCGGAAGTCCTTGGCCGAGAAGTCGCCGGCGGTGGCCTTCTTGACGTAGGCGTTGATGTCCGCCGACTTGACGTCCACCCAACGGCGGCCCTCCTTGAAGGCGAGCAGCTCCTCGCCGCCGCCGCGCCTGCGCTTCAGCTCGCTGACGATCCTCGCCACCACCGGGTCGCCCACCACCTGCACGCGCCGGGCCCCGCCCTTGGCCTCGTAGTCGAAGGTCACCTCGTCGCCGCCCACGGTCACGTGGCGCTTGCCCATGGTGGCGATGCCGTAGGTGTCGTTCTCCTCGGCGTAGTCCTCCGAGCCGATCCGGAAGAAGCCCCGGTCGAGCAGGCGGGTGGCGCAGGCGAGCACCTTCTCGCGCGGCATGCCGGCGCAGCTCGAGCTCCTCGGTCACCTGCGCGCGCAGCTGCGGCAGAGCCCGCGCGAAGTCGATCATCTCGTCGAACTTCTCGCGGTCGCGCCGCTCGCGCCACGTGTCGTGGTAGCGGTACTGCTTGCGGCCCGCGACGTCCGTTCCCGTCGCCTGGATGTGACCCATCGGATAGGGACAGATCCAGACGTCCTCCCACGCCGGCGGGATCGCGAGCTCCCTGATGCGCTCGATCATCGAGGGCTCGGTGATCCGCCGTCCCTCGTCGTCGAGGTACTCGAAGCCCTTGCCCCGCCGCCTGCGGCGAATCCCGGGGCCCGAGCAGTCCGCTCTCCTGAGGCGAGCCATCCGCGACCTGTTGCCCGTGGTTCGGGGGGCGCAATCCGCGCCTAGAACATCCCCAGCAATCGCTCCACCAGGTCCGGCGAGCGGGCCGCCACCGCGCGCGAGCGCATGTCGAGGTCGAGCGTGTCGCCGCCCGGGAAGGCCACGGCGCCGCCGCTCTCGGTCACGAGCAGCTGGGCCGCCGCCACGTCGACGGAGCGCACCGCGCGCAGGCTGAGCATCGCGTCGAGCTGTCCCGCGGCGACCAGGCAGATGCTCGACGCGACCGAGCCGAACGCCCGGATGCGGCGCGCCTCGAGGCTTGCCAGCGCGGGCGCCACCTCGGCGACCAGCGTCGGGCGGGCTGTCTCGAGGCCGAGCATCTCGAGCGGGCCCGGCGTCGAGCTCGGGCAGCCGCTCGCCCGAGACGAAGGCGCCCTCGCCGCGGACCGCCCACCAGTCGCGCGGGGCATGTGCGCCGTGGCCGCCCGCTGGCGCGATCTCCGCGACCCAGCCGACCTCGACGTCCGCCATCCGCTCTCCGGACGCCACCGCGATCGACACGCAGGCGAACGGCAGGCCCCGCTTCGCGTTGACGGAGCCGTCCACCGGATCGATCACCACGCGCGTCTGCCCGCCGCCGCGGATCGCGACCTCGCCACGCTCCTCGGACACCGCGGTCAGCGGCTCCTCGAGCGCCTCGAGCTCCGCGAAGATGGCGTCCTCGGACGCGCGGTCGATCACGTAGGCCATGTCGCCGCCCTCGCCGCGACCGGTCTCGACCGAGCGCTCCGCGCGCGTCGAATAGGAGGCCACCGCCTCGCGCGCGGCCGTTCCGGCGCGCCGGCAGAAGCCGAGCCAATCGGTATCGGGAAGAGACATCAGGCGGCGTATCCTAGGCGGGCATGCCCGATCCGCTTGACGGCCTCAACCGCTCGCAGGAGCAGGCCGTCACCCACACGGGCGGCCCGCTCGTCGTCGTCGCGGGCGCGGGCACCGGCAAGACACGCACGCTGACGCGCCGCTTCGCCTGGCTCGTGGAGCAGGGCGTGCCCGCCGACTCGATCCTCGCGCTGACCTTCTCGTCGGCCGCCGCGGCCGAGATGCGCGAGCGGCTCGAGTCGCTGATCGAGTCGCCCTACGAGGAGCTCCACGTGGCGACCTTCCACGCGTTCTGCACGCGGCTGCTGCAGGACGAGGCGCTCGAGGCCTGCGTGGACCCGTTCCTGTCGCCGGTCACGCCCGCCGACCGGCTCGCCCTGCTGCTCGAGCGGATCGGCGAGCTCTCGCTTCGCCACCACGAGATCCGCGGCAACCCGGCGCCGCTGCTGGCGAGCTTCGTGTCGCGGATCGACCGGCTCAAGGACGAGATGGTCTCCGCCGCCGACTACCGCAGCTACGCCGAGCGCCTTGCGGCCGACGCAGCGGGTGACGCGGCGCGCGCACGAGCCGCCCGCGAGCTCGAGTTCGCGCGCGCTGTACGCCGACCACGACCGGCTGCTCGCCGAGCGCGGCGCGCTCGACTTCGGCGACCTGATCCTGCAGCGCCTTCCGGCTGCTGCACGAGCGCCCGCACGTGCGCGAGCGCGTGGCGCGGCGCTACCGGCACGTGCTCGTGGACGAGTACCAGGACACCAACTTCGCCCAGGGGATGCTGCTGCGGCTGCTCGTGGAGGACCACCGCAACGTGACCGTCGTCGGCGACGACGACCAGGCGATCTACCGCTTCCGCGGCGCGTCGCAGAAGAACCTGCTCGACTTCCAGCGCGAGTTCCCGGAGGCCACCGTCGTCCGGCTCGAGCGCAACTACCGCTCGGGCCGGCGCATCCTCGACGCCGCCGCGGCCGTGGTCGACCCACTGCCCGAGCGCATCGCCGAAGAAGCTGACGGGCGCGAGCGGCGGACGGGTCCGCTTCTGGCGCTGCCGCTCCGAGCGCGCCCAGGCCCAGGCCGTGGCCGCCGAGGCCGAGCGGCTGATCGCCGCCGGGACGCCCCCGGACGAGATCTGCGTGCTGGTGCGCTCCGTCAAGGCCGAGGGCGCCACCGTCGCGTCGGCGCTCGAGGAGCGCGCGCTCCCGGCCCGGACCTGCGGCGCCGCCGCCTACTTCCAGCGCGCCGAGGTCCGCGACGTGCTCGCCTGGCTGCGCGCGCTCGCCGACCCCTCCGACTCGGGCGCCGTGGTCCGCGCGCTGTCGCGGCCGCCGGTCGAGCTGCGCTCGGTCGACGTCGCGCGGCTCACCCAGCTCGCGCGCCGGCGCAAGCTCGACATGCCGAGCGCCGTGGCCGCGGCGCTCGAGGGCCCGCAGCTCTCCGAGGAGGGTCGCGACCGCGCGCGCACCTTCCTGCGTCTCTACCGCTCCGCCTCGAGCGCGTTCGAGGACCGCCGCCCGGACGCCTTCGTGCTGCGCCTGATCGAGCGCATCGGCCTGCGCCGCCAGCAGGTCTTCGCCACGCAGGCGGACACGGTCGAGCGGCTGCGCAACATCGCCAAGCTGTCCGAGCTCGCCACCGCCTACATGCGCCGCGAGCCGCAGGCCACGCCGCGCGACTTCACCCGCTACCTGGCCGCCGTTGCCGAGTCCGGCCTGCGCGAGGAGGAGGCCGTGGGCGTCCCGGCCGCCCCGGCGGTCCAGGTGATGACGATGCACGCCGCCAAGGGCCTCGAGTTCGACCACGTGTTCGTGCTCGGCCTGTCCGCCGCGCGCATGCCCGGGCCCTTCCGCGCGCGGGCCGACGACGTGCCCGACGAGCTGCTCAAGGAGCGCCTGCCCGCCGCGGGCGGTCGCGAGGAGCACGAGGCCGAGATGCGCCGCCTCCTGCACGTGGCGATGACGCGCGCCCGCAAGGGACTCGTGCTGGCCTGGGCCGAGGGCGCCCAGCCCGGCGCCACGCCGCGGCCGTCGCCCTTCTACGAGGAGGCGCTGCGCGGCCGTCGACGTGCGAGGAGGAGGAGTTCGAGGAGGAGCTCTTCGGGCCGGCCGAGGGCCTTCACTCGACCTTCCGGATCATGCGCGACGAGCTGCTCGACACCGTCGCGCGCGTCGGCGGGCGGCTCGGCGAGATGCGGCTCGACACCTACCTGGACGTGGACCAGGCGGTGTCGCGCTACCTCGAGCTGATCAAGGTGGCCGCGCTGATCGAGCGCGCGCAAGCGAGGGCCAGATCGCTCGACGCGGCGCTGACCGAGGTCAACGAGATCCTCGCCCAGTGCGCCACGACGCGAGCAGCGCGAGATCCTCGGGCAGTCGGCGCTCGACGGCTGGCTGCGCGACACCGAGCGCGACCCCGACGAGCCGCCCGGCCGCTCACGGCAACGGCTCCGAGCCCTCGCTCGACCCGTTCATCCCGCGCCGCGGCCGCGGGCTGATGCTGTCCGCGTCGCGACATCGACACCTACCGGATCTGCCCGCTCAAGTACAAGTTCGCGCGCGTCTTCCGCATCCCCCAGGAGCCGACCATCAACCAGCGCTTCGGGATCGTCGTGCACCAGGTGCTGGAGCGCTTCCACACCGCAGGGCGGCGGCTCCCTGCGCGCAGCTGATGGAGCTGTTCGAGGCCTCCTGGCGGCGCTCCGGCTTCGGCGACTCGGACGACGAGCAGCAGTTCCGCGAGCGCGCCGTCGAGGCGCTCGAGCGCTACTGGGCCGAGCGACCGCCGCTCGGAGGCCGAGCCGGTCTGGTTCGAGCGCTCGTTCGCGTTCCGGCTCGGGCCGCACCTGCTGCGCGGCCGCGTCGACCGCGTCGACCGCCACCCCGACGGCACGCTACGAGCTGATCGACTACAAGACCGGCAAGTCGAAGACCGAGGAGGACCTGCGCGAGGACGTCCAGCTCTCGCTCTACCAGATGGGCGCGCGCGAGTCGTGGCGGCTCGAGACCTCGGCGCAGAGCTACCTCTACGTGCTGACCGGCGAGAAGGTGCCCGTGGAGCACTCCGACGAGGAGCTCGACCGGGTGAAGGCGACGGTCGCGGAGATCGCCGGCGGGATCCTCAAGCAGGACTTCGAGCCGACCCCGTCGAGCGAGATCTGCAGCTTCTGCGACTACCGGATCATCTGCCCGGCGGCGGAGAAGTAGGAAGCCAGCCGGGGCTCGCGCCCCCGGACCCCCGTGGCAACTGGCCGGCCGGCTTAGCTGTCTTCCGGACCCCGCTGGCGCAGAAAGCGCTGGAAGTCGCGCGCGATCGTGTCCGCCGAGGGCAGGCTGCCCTCGTCGGGCGGGTTCTCGGCGGTGACCTCGTCCATCGCGCTCTCGAGCCGCTCCACGAACGCCTTGACCTCCGGGTCGCTCGCCACCGCGGCGCTCACCTGGCGCTCGTAGTCCTCGGCGGCCGACTCGAGCTCGCCCGCGTCGACCGCGACGCCGGCGATTCCCTCGAAGCCGCGCACGAGCGCGAGCGCCACCTTCGGGTTGGGCGAGGCCGCCACGTAGTGGGGCACCGAGGCCCAGAGGCTCGCCGACGGGCAGGCCCGGCCTCGACGCAGGCGTGCTGGAGCACGCCGACGATGCCGGTCGGCCCCTCGTAGCTCGGCGGCTCGTAGCCGAGCCGCTCGACGAGCGAGTCGTCCGACCCGATCCCGGTGATCGACACGGGCCGGCTGTGCGGCACGTCCGCCAGCAGCGCGCCGAGCGTGATGACCATGCGCACGTCGAGCTCGCGCGCCGTGCCGATCACGCTGTCGGTGAAGCGGCGCCAGCGCAGCGACGGCTCGATCGCCCTGGAGCATCACCAGGTCGCCCTCGGCGCCCGGCACCTCGGCGGCCGAGAACTGGTTCTCGGGCCAGTCGATCTCGCGCGTGCGGCCCTCGGTCAGGCGCACGGTGGGGCGGACCGCGGTGAAGTCGTAGTACTCCTCGGGGTCGATCCGGGCCACGTCCGTCGCCTCGAAGGAGCCGCGGATGAACGAGAGCGCCGCCGACGCGGCCTCGCCCGCGTCGTTCCAGCCCTTGAACGCGCACACCATCACCGGCTTCGCGCAGCTCGGGTCGCCGCTCCCAGATCAGGTCGCTCATCACGTTCACGGTACCCGACGTCCGCGCCGGGATTCACGATTGGCGCCGTGACGGTTGCCGAGCTGCGAGCGGGGGGCGAGATCGAGGGCGTCTTCGCCTGCACGCGCAAGGACCGGCTCACCGCCCGCAACGGCAGCCCCTACCTGGCCGTCGAGCTGCGCGACCGCACGGGCGCCATTCCCGGGCGCGCCTTCCGCGACGCCGACTTCCTCGCCGGCCAGTTCGAGCGCGGCGACCTCGTCGACGTGCGCGGGCCGCGTCGAGCGCTTCCGCGACGAGCTGCAGGTCGACCTGGCGCGCGATCAGGCGCGCCGAGGAGGGCGCGGCCGACCCGGCCGAGTTCCTGCCGGTCGCCTACCGCGACGTCGACGAGCTCGACGGCTTCCTCGAGCATCTCGGCCGCGAGGTCTACGACCCCGACCTGCGCGCGCCTGCTCGACTCGTTCCTCGGCGACGAGGGCTTCCGAGCCGACTTCCGGCGCGCGCCCTGCACGCGCGGCGGCCACCACGCGTACCTGGGCGGCCTGCTCGAGCACACGGTCGCCGTCGGCGACGCTCGCGCTCGAGACGAGCACGCTGCACCCGCGCCTCAACAGCGACCTGCTCCTGTGCGCCGCGATCCTGCACGACGTCGGGAAGATCCGCGAGTTCGAGCTCGGCGCCGAGATCGCACTGACCGAGGCGGGCGCCCTCGTCGGCCACCTCGTGCTCGGCGTGGAGATCGTGAACGAGCGCGCCGGACGGCATGCCGGGCGCCAAGCTCCACGCCCTCACGCACTGCATCCTCGGCCACCACGGCCCGGACGCCCTCCCGGGCCGGCGCTATCGCTCGGCCGAGGCGCTCGCGCTCTAGCGCCTGAACGCGCTCGACGCAGGCGTCAAGGGCGCGCTCGAGCACGGGCTGCCCGAGCCCGCCGGGCGCTGACCCGCCGGTAGGCCTCTAGTCTCCTCGCCCGTGGTTCCGGACGAGAGCATCCTTCCCTGGCTCGGTCGCATGCACGACGCGATACCGGGCCTCGAGCCGCTCGACGTGCACACGCACATCGGCTTCGACGACCCGGACGGATTCAGCTGCAGCCGCGAGCGAGCTCGTCGCGGCGCTCGAGCGGATCGACGCGCGGGCGATCGTCTTTCCGATGCAGGAGCCGGGCGGCTACCGCGCGCCGAACGACATGGTCATCCGCGAGGCCGAGGCCTCAGGCGGGCGGCTGTTCCCCTTCTGCCGGCTCGACCCGCACGACGCCCCGCTCGCCGAGGCCGAGCGGGCTCTGGCCGCGGGCGCGCGAGGCATCAAGCTGCACCCGCGCGCCGAGCAGCTTCGCCCTCGATCACCCCGACCTGCAGCCCGTCTTCGAGCTGGCCGACGAGCGCCGGCTCACGATCCTCTGCCACGCCGGCCGCGGAATCCCCGCGCTCGGCCGGCACGCGGTCGAGGCCTGCGGGCGCCACCCCGGCATGAGGCTGATCCTCGCCCACGCGGGCATCTCGGACCTGTCGTGGATCTGGCGCGTCGCGCCCGAGCATCCGAATCTCCTCTTCGACACCTCGTGGTGGTCTCCGAGCGATCTCCAGACGCTGCTCGCGCTGGTCCCGCCCGGGCAGATCCTGATGGCGAGCGACGCGCCCTACGGAACGCCGTCCTGGGGCGTCGCCACGGCGCTCCGCCACGCGTTGCAGGTGGGTCTCGACCACGACCAGGTGCGGGCGGTGCTCGGGGGCCAGGCGGCTCGGCTGCTGGATGGCGAGGAGCCGCTCGACCTCGGCCCCGCGCCCGGGCCCGAGCGGCTCTCACGTGACCCGCTGCTCGACCGCGTGTACGCCTTCCTGCTGAGCGCGCTCGGCCAGATGTTCAACGGCGTCGAGCCGGCGGAGACGCTCGCCCTCGTGCGGCTCGCCTGCGACGTGGGTGACGACACGCCCCAGGCGCCGGTCTGCGACGCGGTCATCGCGCTGCTCGACGAGCGCGAGAGCTACTCGCCCAAGGGAGACGGGCGCCCGGAGCGCTTCGCCCCGGGCCTCCACCTCGTCGTCGCGGCGGCGGGCATCGCCCGCACGCCGGACGTCCCCGTCTGAGTCCCGTTTCACCCGGACGGGCCCGGGTAGATCCGGATGAAAGGGTCGCCGGAGCCGCCGGGTGGACCTCGCGGGATGCCGGGCGGAGACGGCGGACCCGATCAACTCGTGTCGCCGGCTCCGTCCTCCGAGGGCGCCTCGGCGAGCACGAACATCTCGAAACCCACCGCCGGGTCGAAGGTGACCTGGCTGTGGTAGGCGATCACCGGCCGGCCGACCACCTTCTCGACGGCGTCCGTGAACTGCTTCGCCTCGCTCTCCTGGAAGCGCAGCCGGACGGTGCGCACGAGCGACTCCTGGCCGTTCTCGACCAGCGTCTGCTCGACCGTGGTCAGGATGTCCTCGAGCACGCAGAGGAGGTAGTCGTCGAAGGCGTAGGTCTTGGCGCTGCGTGGGCCCGCGGCCGTAGCTCTCGCTGAAGATCCCGACGATCGCGTTGGACACCGCGGCGAGCTGCTCGCCGTCGGGCTCGACAGCACTCAAGCGACGTCCCGCAGCGCCTCGAGCTCGCGTCGCATCGCGAGGCGCTTCAGCGCCTTCGACTCGAGCTGGCGGACCCGCTCGGCCGACAGGCCGAGCCGGCGGCCCGTCTCGCGCAGCGGCTGCGGATCCTCGCCGTCGATGCCGTAGCGCAGCTGGATCACGTGGCGCTCGGGCTCGGGCAGCTCGTCGACCGTGCGCCGCAGGAGCTCCTCGCTCAGGCTCAGCTCGACCTCCTGGTCGACCGGCGGGCTGTCGCCCTCGAGCAGGTCGCCGCAGGGCGGTGTCGCCCTCCTCGCCCGACCGGGCGGTCGAGGCTCGTGACCGTGCGCGCCGCCTCGCGCACCTCCTCGACCTGGCTGAGCGGCAGCTCGGCGGCCGCGGCGATCTCCTCGTCGCTCGGCTCGCGCCCGAGCTTGGCCGACAGCTCGCGCTCGGCGCGCACGATCTTGCGCTCGCGCTGGCCGATGTGGACGGGGATGCGGATCGTGCGCGCCTTGTTCGCGAGGCCGCGCTGGATCGCCTGGCGGATCCAGAAGGTCGCGTAGGTCGAGAACTTGTAGCCCTTGCGCCAGTCGAACTTCTCGGCGGCCCGGATCAGCCCGAAGATGCCCTCCTGGATCAGGTCGAGCAGCGACAGCTCCTGGCCCTGGTACTTCTTCGC
Source organism: uncultured Thermoleophilaceae bacterium (assembly GCA_963788595.1). GTDB lineage: Bacteria > Actinomycetota > Thermoleophilia > Solirubrobacterales > Thermoleophilaceae > JACVRW01. Next base: position 9,726 of record CAWBHC010000014.1, on the reverse strand, counting down.
GATCGAGACCACGAGGCGCAGGTTCGAGTTGATCATGCGCTCCTTGGCCTCGAGGTCGCCCTGCTCGATGCGCTTGGCGAGCTCGATCTCCTCGGCCGCGGTCAGCAGCGGGTAGCGGCGGATCTCGTTGAGGAAGAGCTGGAGCGCGTCGGTGGTCGCCGCGGCGAGCTCGCCGTTCCGGAACGCGGTCGTCGGCGCGACGCCGGGCTTGTCCGCAGTCGTCCGAGAGCTCGATGCCGCGGCTCTCGAGCAGCTCCTCGATCTGGTCGACGTCGTCGCCGAGCAGGTCGAGCGCCTGCGCGAGCTCGTCGAGCTCGGACAGGTTCACGCAGCCGCGCTCCTCCCCGCGGCCGACCAAGGCGGCCACCTCGGGGCGCGCGGTGAGCTCGGGAACGCTCACTCGTTGGATGCTACGCCGCGGCGGGCCCCGCCGCCAGCGGTCAGGCGACGCCGGAGGCGTCGTCGACCATCTCGAGGCGCTCCTCGAGCCGGGTGATCGAGAAGACGCGCTGCACGGCATCCGGGCCGCGCACGATCACGAAGCGCCGCCCCTCCGTACGGGCGCGCTCGTCCGCGGTGACGACAGCCCGCAGCCCGGTGGAGTCGAGAAAGCTCAGCTGGGTGAGGTTCAGGACGAGCAGCGAGGGGGCATCGGCCTCGACGCGCTTCAGCTCCTCCTCGACCTTGCCGACGCTCGACAGGTCGAGCTCCCCCTTGAGTGAAACCGTCACCTGGCCGCCCGAGTCCTGAGTGGTGACCTCGAGGATCTCCATTCGTGGAGGAACCTAGCGCAGTCCCGCCTTGCCTGCGAGTTGCCAGGCGAACAGCAGCTGCACGGCCGCGAACGACAGCTCGAGCGCGCGCTCGGAAACGGCGTTGGCGAGGACCACCCCGGCCAGCACGCCGAGCGGCGACAGCACTCCGATGACGAGCCCGTCGCGGAGCCGGACGTTGCCGTACTCGCGCTGGCGCCAGGTCCCGACGAGCGACACCAGCACGATCGCCACCAGCGAGGTGGCCTCCGCTCCCAGCTGCGACTCCTCGGCGAACACCACGAGCGCCGGCACGAACAGCACGCCGCCGCCGACTCCCAGAAGGCCGCCCGCGACCCCCGCCGCGAAGCCGAGCGCGAGCAGGCCGGTGAGGTCGAGGGCGTCCATCTAGAAGATCAGGACCGCGGCGGAGGCGACCAGCAGCGCGACGAACGCGCCGGCCACCGCCTTCTCGGAGATGCGCTGCTGGAGCGCGGTGCCGGCCACCACGCCCGCGACCGCGGGCACCGCGATCAGGACCCCTTTCCAGAAGTCGACGTTCCCGTAGGCCGCCTGAGCGGCCGCCGCCAGCGCCCCGATCACGATGATCGCGGCGAGCGAGGTGCCCGGTCGCCTCCTTCTGCCCGTAGCCCAGCCAGAGCACGAGCAGCGGCACGATGATCGTGCCCCCACCCACGCCGAACAGGCCCGAGAACGCGCCCGCCGCGGTGGCGATGGCGGCGAGGCGAAGCAGCCTGGACGACATCGCGGGGCATACTACGGCCCGTGTCCGCTCCCCCAGCAGAGGCCCTCGCCGAGGCGCTGCGGCCGCTGACCCGACGACCCGGGGCACGCCGCGATCTTCTGCGACGTCGACGGCATGCTCGCCCCGATCGTGCGCAGGCCGGAGGACGCGCACGTGCGCGAGGAGACCTCGGTGCTGCTCGGACGGCTGGCGCGCCGCTACGCCTGCGTCGCCTGCATCTCGGGCCGCGCCGCGACGGACGTGCGGCGGCTCGTCGGCGTCGGCGGGATCGCCTACGCGGGCTCGCACGGCGCCGAGCTGCTCGAGCCGGGCTCCGCCACACCGCGGACGGTGCCCGCCTTCAAGAGCTGGGAGAAGCGCGTGCAGCGCTTCGCCGCCGAGCGCGACACGCGCGAGGCCCGGCTGCTGCGAGTGCGGATCGAGGACAAGGGCCCGATCGCCGCGTTCCACTGGCGCGGCGCGCCCGACGAGGACGGCGCCCGCACGCTCCTCGAGGGACTCGCCCAGGAGGCCGAGGCGGCCGGCTTCGCGACCCACTGGGGGCGCAAGGTGCTCGAGGTCCGGCCGCCCGTGCCGATCGACAAGGGCCAGGCGGTGCGCGAGCTCGTGACCCCCTCGGGGGCGCGCGCGGCGCTCTACGCCGGCGACGACGCCACCGACCTCGACGCATTCAGCGAGCTCGAGGCGCTGCTCTGCCGAGAGCGCGCTCGACACCGCCGTGCGGGTCGGCGTCCGCTCGGACGAGGGGCCGGCCGCGATCGTCGAGCGTGCCGACCTCGTCGTGGACGGCGTGGAGGGCTTCTCGAAGGTGCTGACGGCGCTCGCCGAGGCATGACCCCGCCTCCGGGTGAGGTTCCGCGACTTCCTGCGCGTGTCGGTGATCCTCTTCGGCGGCGCGGCCACCGCGCTCGCGGTCGTCTCGGTGGCCGGCGCCGCGCGGGCGGACACCAACACGCTCGTCTACGTGGCGGCGATCTGGTGGTGCCTCGCCACGCTCGCGGGCCTGTGGCTCGGGCGCCGGCTCGCGCCCACGCCCGGCATCGCCGGGCTGCTCGCCTCCGCGCGCAAGACGAACGCGCTGCCCGAGCTCGAGCCCGGCACGGTGCTCTTCAACCGCCTCTGGGGGCTGATCGTGCTGACGGTCGCCGTCGGCCGTGATCGGCTTCTTCTTCCCCCAGGTGCCGGCTGTCGCCACCGGCTACTGCCTGCTGGTGGCGCTCATCTGGCGGCGCCAGTCCGCCGCCGTGGAGGCGATCGAGGGCCGTGACGGCGTCGAGTTCTGGTTCGACCGCACCTCGCCGCTCGGGAAGCCGCAGCTGCTGCGGCTGCCGGGCCTGCGCAAGATCGAGGCGGTGCCGAGGCTAGGAGCCGCGCTTGCGCAGCTTGCGCAGCTCGTCCCAGGGGCGCGTGTTGCCCACCTGCCCGGCGGTCAGCCAGGCGCGCCGCGCGGTCGCGATCCCGTAGCGGACGTTCGCCAGCGTCTCGACGCCGTGCGAGTCGGAGTCGACGAGGAGCGTTACGCCCGCCTGCGCCGCGGCGCGCGCGTAGACGTCGTTCAGGTCGCGCCGGTCGGGGTTCGAGTTGATCTCGAGGAAGGTGCCTGTCTCGACCGCCTTGGCGATCACGCGGTCCATGTCGATTGGGTAGGGCTCGCGGCTCTGGAGCAGGCGCCCGGTCGGGTGCCCGATCACGTCGACGAGCGGGTGCTCCATCGCGCGCAGCATGCGCTCGGTCTGCTTCTTCTCCGAGAGCCGGAACGAGGTGTGCAGGCTCGCCACCACCCAGTCGAGCTCCTCGAGCAGGTCGTCGTCGTAGTCGAGCGAGCCGTCCGGCAGGATGTTCGTCTCCGTCCCGGCCAGCACGAGGATGCCGGGCTCGTCGAGCGCCCGGATCTCCTCGATGCGCCTGCGCAGCGCGTCCGGCGGGACGTCGTCGCCGAACCCGTGGGTGGCCGAGTGGTCGGTGATCGCGACGTACTCGTAGCCGCTGCTCGCGCGCGCCCGCGACCATCTCCTCGAGCGTGTTGCGGCCGTCCGAGAGCGTCGTGTGCATGTGCAGGTCCCCGCGCAGGTCGCCCTGCTCGACCAGCTCGGGCAGCTCGCCCGCGCGGGCGGCGGCGAGCTCGCCGCGGTTCTCGCGCAGCTCGGGCGGGATGAACGCCATCCCGAGCCGCTCGTACACCTCCTCCTCGGTGGTGAACGCCTCGCTCGCGCCGCTCTCGTCGTCGCTGATCCCGTACTCGCTCACGTGCAGGCCGTGCCGGACCGCCTCGGTGCGGAGCGCCTCGTTGTGCTTGCCCGAGCCGGTGAAGTGCTGCAGCAGGTTGCCGAACGCCTCCTCGGGCACGATCCGCAGGTCGACCGGCAGGCCCGAGTGCGTCACGACCTTCGCGCCGGCCGCGCCCGACGTGGACACGGTGTCGATCGCCTCGAGCTCGCAGAAGGCGGTCGAGAGCGCCTTCGGATCGCTCGAGGCGGCCACGATGTCGAGGTCCTTGACCGTGTCGGCCCGGCGGCGCGCGCTGCCCGCGAGCTCCACGCGCAGGGCGGCCGGGTGCTCGCGCAGCGCGGCCACGAGCTCCTCGCCCACGGTCAGCGCCTTCGAGAGCAGCATGCGCGGCTTGGGGCGCCCGTCCGCGCCGGCCGCGAGCGCCGCGACCACGTTCTCCTGCGCCTTCGCCCCGAAGCCGGGGACGTCCTCGAGGCTGCCGTCCTCGCTCGCGCGCTTGAGGTCCTCGAGCGAGCTCACGCCCAGGTGGTCGTAGAGGAGGCGCGCGCGCTTGGGCCCGAGCCCCGGGATGCGCGTGACCTCCACGAGCCCGGCCGGGATCTTGGCCTTCAGCTTGTCCGCCGAGGGGATCGAGCCGGTCTCGAGCAGGGCGTCGATCTTCTCCGCGATCGTCTTGCCGACGCCCGAGAGCTCCACGACGCGCCCCTGCTTCGCCATCTCCTCGACCGAGACACCGGCCTCGCGGATCGCCTTCGCGGCGTTGCGATAGGCCACGACCCTGTAGACGACGGCGCCGTCGAGCTCGTAGAGGCTGGCGAGCTCCTCGAAGGCCTCGGCTATCTCTGCGTTGCGCATGCCGCGGCTAGGGTACGCGCCCTTGTCCGGCGTCTGGCTCATCCTGCCCACCTACAACGAGGCCGAGAACATCGACCGGCCTCGTGCGCGCGGCGCAGGCCCAGCTCGAGGGGACCGGCCTCGAGCACACGATCCTCGTGGTCGACGACGACTCCCCGGACGGGACCGGCCGGATCGCGGACCGGCTTGCGGAAGAGCTCCCGAGCGTGCGGGTGCTGCATCGGGAACGCAAGAAGGGTCTCGGCCGCGCCTACCTGGCGGGCTTCGCGCTCGCGCTCGAGAACGGCGCCGAGCTCGTGCTCGAGATGGATGCCGACTTCTCTCACGACCCGGCCGACCTGCCGCGCCTGATCGCGGCGTCGGAGGCGGCCGACCTCGTGCTCGGCTCGCGCTACGTGCCGGGCGGCGGGGTGACCGAGTGGGGACGGGTGCGGAGGCTCCTCTCGCGCGGCGGCTCCGCGTACGCGCGCATCCTGCTCGGCGTGCCCGTGCGCGACCTCACGGGCGGGTTCAAGTGCTTTCACCGGCGTGTGCTCGAGGCGATCGACATCGACGACGTGCACGCCGACGGCTACGGCTTCCAGATCGAGCTGACCTACAAGGCGGTGCGTGCCGGCTTCAAGGTGGCGGAGGTGCCGATCCTGTTCCGCGAGCGGAGCGTCGGATCGTCCAAGATGACCACGCGGATAGCCTTGGAGGCGGTCTGGAAGGTGCCGCTGCTGCGGTTCCGCGCGTGACCAGCGCTATATTTTGTATAGCGACTCATCCCGACAAGGAGCAAACGTGGCAGGCGCACTCAACGAGGTCACCGACAACAACTTCCAGGCTGAGGTCCTCGAGGCCGACAAGCCGGTGCTGGTCGACTTCTGGGCCCCCTGGTGTGGCCCCTGCCGGATCATCGCTCCGCACCTCGAGGAGCTCGACAGCGAGCGCGACGACCTGCAGGTCGTGAAGCTGAACGTGGATGAGAACCCGCAGACGGCCGCGCAGTACAACGTGATGTCGATCCCGATGCTGCTGCTCTTCAAGAACGGCGCCCCGGTGCACCAGATCATCGGCGCGGTGCCGAAGAGCAGGCTGCTGCAGGAGCTCGAGCCGGCCCTCTCGGTCTAGCGAGCAGGCCAGCCTCCCGGCCGTCGCGCTTCGCGGCGGTCTGGGATCGTTTGGCTGTGCGGACTCCCGTCTGCGACCTGCTCGGCATCGACGTCCCGATCGCGCTGGCGCCGTTCGGGCCGTGGGAGCAGGTCGAGCTCGCGGCGGCGGTCTCGAACGCGGGCGGCCTCGGCAGCGTCGGCACCGCCGTCCGCGACCCGGACGAGCTGCGCTCCCAGTGGGAGCGCCTGCGCGGGCTGACCGACCGGCCGTTCGCGATCAACCACACCGGGCGCCCCTTCGACGAGAGGGTGTTCGCGGCGATCGTCGAGGCGGCGCCCGCCGCGATCTCGTTCCACATGGGCGTGCCGGCCGACCTGATCGCGCAGGCCCACGAGACGGGCGCGCTGTGGATCCAACAGGTGGGCGACGTGCGCGCGGCCGATCTGGCGCTCGAGGCGGGCGCCGACGTGCTGGTGGCGCAGGGCTGGGAGGCCGGCGGCAACACCGGCTGGGTCGCGACGATGGTGCTGGTGCCGCAGGTGGCCGACCTCGCCGGTGACATCCCGGTGCTGGCGGCCGGAGGCATCGCGGACGGCCGCGGGATCGCGGCGGCGCTCGCGCTCGGCGCACAGGGCGTGGTCATGGGTACGCGCTTCCTCGCCAGCGCCGAGATGGCGATCGACCCGGCGTGGAAGGAGCGGATCGTCGCGGCCGACGCCACCGACGCGGTCAAGGTGCCGAGCAGCGAGCGCGTGATGCCGCCGTTCACGCTCGACCTGCCGCCCGGGACGCCGCCCGCGCCGCGAGCGCTGCGAACGCCGCTCATCGATCAGCTCGAGTCGGACCCCGAATCGGTGGACCCGCAGAGCGTCGGCCCGTCGTTCGTGGCCGACGTCCGGGCGGGCGGCGGCCACGACCGGCTGCCGTTCACGGGACAGTCGGCCGGGCTCGTGCACGACATCGCGCCGGCGGCGGAGATCATGGCGCGGCTCGTGACGGAGACGAACGCGGCGATCGAGTCCGCGGAAGCGGCGAAATCGGGCTGAGCTAAGCCGTGGCCTGCTCGCGCTCGAGCTTCGCCCGGTAGGCCCCGCCGAGGGCGCCCAGCAGGCCGCCGATGAGGGTGGTGGCGAAGACGAGGCCGACCTGCGGCTCGCCCAGGTAGGCCTTGGCCTCGGTGTTCACGATCTCGAAGCCGATCAGGACGAAGCTCCCGTACACGAGGCCGCCGAGCAGCCCGCGCACGAAGCCCTCGCCGGCCCCGTCGTGGTCCATCCCGCCGAGGAAGCCGCCGATCACCGCGAGCGGGCCCACGAGGATCCAGTAGACGACGCCGTTCCAGCCGAGCGCGAGGCCCGTGACGATCCCGAAGACCACGGGCACCACGATCGCTCCGATCAGCTGCACCACGAACGGCCGGTCCTCGAAGAGCGGCGGCAGCGTCATCGCCGCGCGAGCCTACTCAAACGCTGCGCAGCCGGCCGAGCCGGCTGCTTGCGCACTACTGGCGCTCGACCGAGATCCGCAACTCGCGGCCGTCGATCTCGGCGGCTTCGCCGACGGCGCCGTCGTAGGTGACCGACGTGGCGAGCGTCTCGCGCGCAACGTAGCCCTCGTGCGCGCGGGCGGCGTCGAGCAGCTCGCCGTCGCCGCCCAGGCTGAGCGCGATGCGGTCCTCCACGTTGAGGCCGGCGTCCTTGCGCGCCCCCTGCACCGCGTGGACCACCTCGCGGGCCAGGCCCTCGCGGCGCAGCTCCTCGTCGAGCTCGAGGTTCAGCGCCACGGCGTGCGTCCCCGAGCGCTCGACCTGGTAGCCCTCGAGCGGCTGAAGGGTCATCAGCACGTCGTCGGGACCGATCTCGTGCTCGCGGCCGTCGACGTTCACGCCCGCGCGGCCGCCGTCGCGCAGCCGGACCGGGTCGAGCGCCGCGATCGCCGCCGCCACCTGCGGCATGTGCTTGCCGAAGCGCGGCCCGAGCGCGCGGTAGTTCGGCTTGAGCTCGAAGCGTCCCAGCTCGTCGGCCTCGGACACGTAGCGAACGGACTTGACGTTGAGCTCCTCGGTGAGCAGACCTTGGAGGCGCTCGATCGCCGAGCGCTCGCGGTCCGCGGCCACCACCACGGCCTCGCGCAGCGGCTGGCGGACCTTCAGCTTCGCGTGAGCGCGCGCGGCCCGCCCGAGCTCGACCGCGTCGCGCACCACCTGCATGTCCCACTCGAGCTGCTCGTCGCGCTCGCAGGGTTGCGGGAAGTCGCACAGGTGGACCGACGGCTCCGAGCCGTCGAGGTTCTCGAAGATCTCGTCGGCGATGAAGGGGGTGAGCGGCGCGAGCAGCTTCGCCACCGTCACGAGGCACTTGTGGAGCGTCTCGAACGCGACCCGGTCGCCGTCCCAGAAGCGCCGCCGCGACAGGCGCACGTACCAGTTCGAGAGGTCGTCCACGAACTCGGCGACCGCGCGGCCGGCGAAGGTCGTGTCGTAGTCCTCCATCCGCTCGCGCACGCGCGCCGTGGTGGCCGCCAGGCGTGAGCGGATCCAGCGGTCGAGCTCCGTCTCGGCGCCCTCCGAGAGCGGGTCGTTCACGTTCGCGTAGAGCACGTAGAACGCGTAGGTGTTCCACAGCGGCTTGAGGAACTGGCGCACCGACTCGCCGACGGTCTCGAGCGAGAAGCGGTAGCCGTCCCACGGCTGCTTGGAGGTGAAGTAGTACCAGCGGAATGCGTCCGCGCCGTGGGTGTCGAGCACCTCCCAGGGCACGACGACGTTGCCCTTCGACTTCGACATCTTCTGGCCCTCGGGATCGAGGATCAGCCCGAGGCAGAGGCAGGTCTCGTACGAGCTGCGGCCGAACAGCAGCGTCGACACGGCGAGCAGCGAGTAGAACCACCCGCGGGTCTGGTCGAGCGCCTCGCAGATGTAGTTCGCCGGGAAGCGGTCCTCGAAGACGTCCTGGTTCTCGAAGGGGGCGTGCCACTGCGCGAACGGCATGCAGCCCGAGTCCCACCAGACGTCGATGAGGTCGGGCACGCGCCGGAACGTCTTGCCGTCGCGCTCGAAGGTGACCTCGTCGACGTACGGCCGGTGGAGATCCTCCGGAATCTCGGCGCCGAGCTCGCGCAGCTCGTCGCGCGAGCCGATGCAGACGACCTCGCCGTCCTCGGCCCGCCAGATCGGCAGCGGCGTGCCCCAATAGCGCTCGCGCGAGAGCGCCCAGTCGACGTTGTTCTCGAGCCAGTTGCCGAAGCGCCCGTGCTTGATGTGCGGGGGATGCCAGTCGATCGTCTCGTTGGCCGCGAGCAGCTCCGCGCGGCGCTCGGTCGTGCGCACGTACCAGCCCGTCTTCGCGTAGTAGATGAGCGGCGTGTCGCAGCGCCAGCAGTGCGGGTAGGCGTGCTCGTACTCGCCCGCGCGGAAGAGCCGGCCGGACTCGCGCAGCGCCTCGATGATGGGCGGGTCGGCCGCGCGCACGTTCATGCCCGCGAACGGGCCGGTGCGCTCGTCGAAGCTGCCGTCGGGGCGGACCGGGTTGTGGATCGTGAGGCCGTTGTCGGTCGCGAGCCGGAAGTCGTCCTCGCCGAAGGCGGCGCCCGTGTGGACGACGCCGGTGCCGTCCTCGATCGAGACGAAGTCGCCGGCCAGGACGCTGTGCCCGCGCTCGCCGTAGTCCGTGATGTAGGGGAACGGCGGCTCGTAGCGCAGGCCGAGCAGGGCCGATCCGGGCATGGTCTCCTCGACCTCGGCCTCGTCGCCGAGCACGCGGCCGACGAGCGCCTCGGCGAGGATCAGCCGGTCGTCGCCGAGCTTCGCGCGCGCGTAGGTGACCTCCGGGTCGACGGCGATCGCCGCATGCGGGACGAGCGTCCAGGGCATCGTGGTCCAGGCGAGCAGTGACACGCTGGGGTCGTCCCTGAGCGGGAACTTGACGTAGACGGAGGGGTCCACCGTGTCGCGGTAGCCCTGCGCCACCTCGTGGCTCGAGAGCGCCGTGCCGCAGCGCGGGCAGTAGGGCACGACCCTGTGGCCCTCCG
>CAWBHC010000013.1:0-33049 GCA_963788595.1 uncultured Thermoleophilaceae bacterium | reverse complement strand
CGTGGATCCGCGCGCCTTCGGGTGGCACGCCGAGGCCTTCGTCGACCTCTACTGCGAGGGGCGCATGCCGGCGGATTCGATCAAGCGCGCCGTGGAGGACGAGCCGGGCGTCGTCTCCGCGCACACCGTCGCCGGCGAGGCGAGCGCGCTCCTGCACGTGCAGGCGCGTGACACGCAGGACCTCGAGCTATGCCTGGAGCGCATCCGGGCCACCGACGGCATCACCCGAACCGTGACCGAGGTGGTGCTGTCGACGCTCTTCGAGCGCTGAACCGTTCCCGCGCGCCGGCCGAGCCGGCGCTCGCCGACACCTTCCTGCGCAGCCGCCGCCGGCTGCTTCGGCGACACCGTTCCCTGCGCGCTCGCCGAGCCGGCTACTTCGCCTGACCGCTTCCCCTCGCAGCCGGTCGAGCCGGCACTTCGGGCCTCAGCGCTCGGCGGTGATCCCGGGCCCCTCGCCAGGGTCGTCCTCGCCCTCATCCGGGTCGCGCACGACCTCGGTCGGGTCGATCTCGTCCGGCTCCCCGTAGACGGCGCCTGACTCGTCAGAGGCCACCTCCGGGGGTGAACTCGTCGTCCAACGGGCTGTGGCGGTGCCCTCCGTGCGACGCCGCCTCGATCAGCTCCTCCTCGGAGCCCTCGAAGCCCTCCGCGACCCCGCCGCCGCCCTCCTCAACGGCGCGGTCCGCCTCGTCGCCCTGGTAGTCCGGTCGCCCGCCGCCGATCGCCGCCGCCTCCTCGGCGGCGGCCTCCTCCTCATGCTCCACGTACTCCTCGTCGGGCGGCTCGTTCGTCTCGTTCGGTGTCATGCCGGGCGCTTACCCGCGCCATGTCCGGCGCGAACCTCAGCGCTCCTCGGCCAGCGGTCGCCCGCCCTCGTCTGGCGAGCCCGCCCGGCGGCCAGGCGCCGAACCAGTTGTCGCGTGCGCCGTCGAGCGTGAGGACCGCCCCCGAGAAGTAGTCGCCAGCCGGTGAGGCGAGATATGCGACGAGCCAGGCGAACTCCTCCTCCGTGCCGAGGCGCTGCAGCGGGACGGTGCCGGCCACGCCCTCCACCACCTGCTGCGGGTATTTCGTCATGAGCGTCTCGGTCGCGAAGTGGCCTGCGGCGAGCGCGGTCAGCGTGATCCCGAAGCGCGCCCACTCGATCGAGAGCACCCGGGTCAGGTTCTCGACCGCGGCGCGGGCCGCCGACGAGTGCGCCATTCCGGGCAGCCCGTGGTGGGGCGACAGCGTGACGTTCACGATCTTGCCCCCGCGCGGCCGGCCGTCCGGGCCGCTCATCATCGCCTTCGTGGCGACCGTGTGGGTCATGAGCCAGGTGCCCTCGACGTTGAGGCGGATCACGGTGCGAAAGCCCTTCGGAGTGATGTCCTCCGCCGGGGTCAGGAACTGGCCGCCCGCGTTGTTGAGGAGGAGGTCGATGCGCCCGTGGCGCGCGAGCACCTCTTCCACGAGCGAGCTCACCTGATCCTCCTCCCGGATGTCGCAGGCGATTGCGTCGCAGCGCCCGCCGTCCGCCCGTGACGGCGGTCTCCTCGAGCGGTTCGCTGCGGCGTCCGCAGACCACCACGCGGGCGCCCAGTGCCGCCAGCTCGAGTGCCGCCGGCGCGGCCGAGGCCCGACCCTCCGCCGCTCACGAGCGCGACCTGCCCTTCGAGCAGACCGGCCTTGAAGAGCTTCGACGGCATGGACGCGGCAGCGTACCCGGGTGCCGGGTTTTAGGGATCCCTAAGAGCGTGGTACGCTGCCCCCGCCGTGCCTGCCAAGTGCTGCCGATCGAATCCCCGCTGCCGCAGCTGCCCCGCGCGGAGGATCGACCACGACCGGCTTGCTGGTGGCGATCGGGCTCGAGCCGGGCCCGCGGATGCCGCCGCACCTGAGCGGCGTTCCGGCGAGCCTCCACAAGTACGAGCCGCTGCTCCTGAAGTCCTGGGAGGAGCGCATCGTGGCCGCCGCGTCCGCCCGCCAAGAGGCCGCGCTCTAGCCACGAGCCGGGCGCGGCTTGCGGCGGCCGCCGCCGACCCCGCCACAATGGCCCCGTGACGGACGTCGGGCGGCGCCGCGCCGTCGTCGCTCTGGTGGTGGCCACCTCCCTGCTCCTCGCCGGAGCCGCGATCTCCTGGTACGCGCACTCCGTGCTCGCCGACGGGCGCGAGCTCAGCGCCCGCGCGTCGGACGCGCTCGACGACTCGGACGTCCGCGAGCTGCTTGCCGAGCGCATCGTCGACGGCCTCGCGAGCGGGCCGGTGCCGAATGCGCTGGCGGTGCGCCCGCTCGTTGTTCCCGTCGTGGCCACGCTCGCGGACACGTCCGCGTTCCGGAGCCTGTTCGCGCGCGCCGTGCGCCAGCGCCACGAGGCGCTGTTCAACGGCGACCGGACCTTCGCCTTCGAGCTGCCGGTCGGGGAGGGGCTCCTGTTCGACGCGCTCAGCTCCACCGTGCCGCGTGTGGCGGAGCGGATCCCGCCGGAACTGCGCGTGCCCGTCATCCGGCTCGATCCGCGCGACTTCGAGCTCGAGGGCGCCCGGCTCGTGGTCGACCTCGCGGGCTGGCGCTGGCCGCTTCTGATCGTGGCGCTGCTCGCGGGCGCAGCGCTCACCCTGCTGTCCGGGGGAGCGCGCAACGCGCTCGTCGCGCTGGGCGCCGCGGCGGCGGGCGCCGGATTGCTCGTCGCCGCCGTGGTGGCGGGCCTCGGCGAGTTCGTCGCGTCACACGCCGCGAGCGCCGCCGACCTCGGTGACGAGAGCGAGCGCGACGCCGTCAGGGCGATCTGGGACGCGATCTTCTCCGGCCTGCGTGACGCGGGACTGGTGGTCGCACTGGCCGGCGCGGTGGTCGCCGCGCTCGCAATGCGCGGGTTGCCGAGCGCCCGCCCGGAGGCCGTGCGGCGCCTCGCCGGGCGCGCGCTGAGCTCGGAGGCTCCGGCCGCGAAGGCCGGGCGTGCCGCCGTGCTGATCGTTCTCGGCGCCCTGCTCGTGTTCGAGCCGGGGCTCTTCGGGCGGATCCTGCTTGTGGTCGCCGGTCTCGCGCTCGTGGTCGCCGGTGTCGCGCAGCTCACCGCCGCGGGCCCGTCAGCGCGCCCCGCCCCGGCCAGGCGGCCGGGCGGCGCATCGCCGCGGCTGCTCGCGGTCGCCGTGGCGGCCACGCTGGCCATGACCGTGCTCGTGCTGGCGCTGCTCCTGCCGGGGCCGAGCGCGCCGACGGCCGGGGTTGCCGCTCTCACGAGCGGCTGCAACGGCTCGACGGCCCTCTGCAGCAAGCGGCTCGACGAGGTCGTGTTCCCCGCCACGCACAATTCGTACGCGGCCGCGGACGAGCCCGGCTGGCTCTTCGCCAACCAGCGCGGCGGGATCGCGAACCAGTTGCGCGACGGCATCCGCGCGTTCCTCATCGATATCCACTGGGGCGCGCCGGACCCCGCCAGCGGCGTCGTCCGCACGGACTTCGAGGCCGAGGGCACGAACCGCAACAAGGTGGCGCGCGCGCTCAGCCCGGAAGCACTGGCCGTTGCGGATCAGCTCGTCGGGCGAGCGGGCGTCGGCCACCCGACGAGCGAGCCGCGCCCCTACCTCTGCCATACCCTCTGCGAACTCGGGTCCGAGCCGCTCGAGGAGCAGCTCCGGCTCTTCAGCGACTTCCTCCGGCAGAACCGGCACGACGTCGTGATCCTGTTCGTCGAGCCGTACGTGCCCGTCGCCGAGACGGAGCGGGCGCTCGAAGCGACCGGTCTGCTCGAGCAGGCGGCCGAGCTCGACGTCGGCGAGCCGCTTCCGACGCTGGGCCGCCTCGCGCGCGAGAACACGCGCCTGATCGTGCTGTCAGAGGAGGACGGCGGCGCGCGGCCGTGGTACCTGCCCGGGTTCGAGTTCGCGCAGGACACGCCGCTCGGTGCGGAGACGCCGAGCCAGCTCAACTGCCGGCGGTTCCGCGGGAATCCCGACAGCCCGCTGCTCCTCGTGAACCACTGGATCGACGGCTTCCCCCCGTCGCCATCGCGGAACCTGCAAATCGCCGGCCCGTTCCTCGAACGACGCGTCGCGCGGTGCGAGCGTGCCCGGGAGATGCTCCCGAACCTGTTGGCAGTCGACTTCTACGAGCGCAGCGGAGTGATCGACGTCGCGCGCCGGCTGAACGGGACCTAGACGCTAGGCGCTGTTGGGGCCGAGCTCGTCGCCGTCGCGGGCGAGGAACTCCTCGAGCATCATCGGGTACTCGCGCACGCGCTCGGCAACCTGCAGGAGGGAGTCCATGGTGGCCTCCTCCTCGACCTGCTCGTCGACGAACCACTGCATGAAGCTCTCGCTCGCGAAGTCTCCGGTCTCGCGCGCGATCTCGAACAGCTTGCCGATCGAGACCGTGACCTCCTTCTCGTACTCGAGCGCGGTCGCGATCGGCGCAACGTGATCATCGAAGTCGGTTTGGGGAGCCGAGATCTCCCCGAGCTTCATCGGCGAGTTCGTGTCGCGCAGGTAGTTGACCATCTTCATGGCGTGGTCGCGCTCCTCACCTGCCTGGTCGTAGAAGAACTTGGCGAGGCGCGGGAAGGTCTCGCGGTCGAAGTACGCGCCCATAGCGGTGTACTGGTGGGCGGCCGCCAGCTCGCGGCCGATCTGGGCGTTCAGCTCATCTACGAAGCGCTCGGATGGCATGCGACAAGAGTACCCCGGCGGCGGGCCGTCAACGGGGTCACTCCCGCCGACCGCCGGCCCGGCTAGCTTCTGCACCGATGGACACCGCCGCCGAGCCCCGGCCGGCCGAGTTGCCCCTGGCGGGCGGCCGCTCCGGCGCGACAGTCAGGCTCCACCCGCTGCTGACGGGGCGCATGAGCAGCCCGCCCGGCTGGCTGCTGCGCTCCGAAGGGCGGCTCGCGGCGCGGCGCGCGTTCGGGATCGGCGTGCCGAAGAAGGAATTGCTCGACGTCCCCGTGCCGGCGTTTCTCGTGGAGCATCCCGGCGCGGGCTTGATCCTGGTGGACACCGGCCTCCACCCGTCCGTGGCCGTGAACCCGCGCCAGAACCTCGGGCGGGTCTCGCTCTTCGCCTACAAGGACCTGAAGATGGATCCGGGCCAGGCGGTGTCCGCGCAGCTGCGCGAGAAGGGCATCTCGCCGGGCGACGTGCGCGTGGTGATCATGACCCACCTTCACGCCGACCACGCCAGCGCGATCTCCGAGTTCCCGCAGGCGACGTTCATCGTCTCGAAGCCCGAGTGGGAGGCCGCCACGGACTCCGGCCGTCTGACCGGCTACGTGCGCCGCCAGTTCGACCACGGCTTCGACTACCGGCTGCTCGACTTCGACGGCCCGGACGCGTCCTCGTTCTCCGGCTTCGGGCGCTCGTTCGACCTCTTCGGAGACGGAAGCGTGCGCACCGTCTTCACCCCAGGCCACTCGCTGGGGCACATGTCCGTTGTGCTCCGCGCAAAGGGCCGCGAGGTGCTCCTCGCAGGGGATGCCATCTACCTGCTCGAGACGCTCGAAACCTCTCATCTGCCCTACCGCGTGGAGGACGAGCACCTGTTCCGGCGCTCGATGCGCGAGATCGCGCAGTACCGCAAGGAGACGCCGGACGCGCTGATCATCCCGAGCCACGACTGGGACGCGTGGCAGGGGCTGGAGGCCGAGTACTAGCGCGCGATCAGCTCGCGCCCCTCGCTCGACACCGTGATGTGGATCGCGCCCGGCTCGCGCACCCAGGCGATCAGGTTCAACGACTGGAGGCGGTCGAGCATGTACTGGAAGGCCGCCGCCTGCGCGCGTGAGCGATAGTCGCGCCGGACGTCGAAGGCGAAGCCGGTCGTGTGCAACGAGTAGGCGTGCGTCGCCTCGGGGTTGCGGCGGGCCAGCACCTCCTGGTAGGCCCGGTCCCGCACGGTGCTCGTGACGGTCAGCGGCGCGTCGCTGTCCGAGATCGCCCGCACAGCGTCCGCGACATAGAGCGCCAGTGCGAGCGCCTCGGGCCGAAGCCCGCGGTACAGCCGGCGCTCGGCGTCCACGCGGGCGGCGAGCTCGCCCATGCTCGGGTCGCGGCGGAGCCCGTAGCGTGCGGGCTCGTTCGGGAACGGCCGCAGCCGACCGCCCGCGTAGGCCGCCTCGAGGTCGTCCGCCGACTCGAAGATCTCGGTGGATCCGGCCGGGTGGAGCACCTCTTCGGCGCTCGCCTTGGCCGCGTGCAGCTCATCGAGCCGGGCGAGCTCGGCGCGGTCCTCGCGATACAGCCGCATCACCTCGGCCGAGGCGAGCACCCGCCAGAGATAGGTCTTCGAGTCGTCGCCCAGGCTGGTCAGCAGGCGGAAGGTGCGGGGGTGGCGGTCGGGAGTGGCGTCGAAGTAGACCTGCGTGTAGCTCACGTCGCCCTCGCCGTAGGCCGACAGCACGCTCTGCAGGTTGCCGATGCCCATGTGGTACGACGCGACCGCGAGGTCCTCACGCCCGAACTCGTCCATCGCCGTGCGCAGGTAGCGGCCCGTGCCCGCGAGCGCCTTGTCCGGGTCGAAGCGCTCGTCCACCCGCCGGCGGCGGGAACGGAGCGCCTCCGAGCGCGCCGAGGCCCCCTCGCGGTCGGCCCGCGCGATCCGGCGCGTCAGCCGCCGGCTCTCATCGACGTCCACCCGCATGCCGAGCAGGCTCACGGCCGTCTCGGCGAGGATCTGGGTGAGCCCGACCGCCCCCTCGACGTCGGCGCCCGCCATCACCTCGGGCCGCCCGGCGCTCTCGAGGAAGACCATCGCCTCGACGAGGTCCGGGTCGACTCCGGCCTCGGCAGCCGCCGCCTCGACCTGCGGCCGGTAGGCCTCCACGCGACGCGCCGTGGCGAACACGCCGTCCGGGCTCTTCTCGTAGACCACGTGACTGTGTCCCGCCGCCGCGCGGGAGCTGAACTCCTCCTCGCGTTCCGGCTCGTAGGCGAACGGGTCGTCCGCGATCTGGAGCGGCGCGAGCTCCGGCGCGTCGTCGCCTCCGGCCAGCAGCACGATCCCGGCCAGCACCGCGCCCACGACGGCAAGGCCGATCAGGAAGCGAATCCGGTACACCGCTCGGCCGAGCCCTCGCTAGGGGCTGACGGCCCGGCGCGCCTGGCGGGAGGCCCGCACCGCGCTCCCCCGCCCCTCGGTGCGGAGTCGCCCGTACATCTCCTTGACGCGATCGAAGACGACCACCGAGGCCGCCTGCGCCTGCTCGCGTGTGGGCTTCTCGACCCGCTCGAAGCGAAGCGGCTCGCCGAACTGCACCGTCACCTTCGGGAACTGCAGCCGCTTCCAGTTGCGCACCCGCTCGGTGCCTGCGATGGCGGTGGGGACAACCGGCACGCCGGCCTCCAGCGCCAGCCGGCCCAGGCCGTGCCGGGGCGTGCCGAGCTCGCCGCTCCGTGAGCGGCCGGCCTCCGCATACATCACGACGATGCCGCCGCGGGCGAGGATCGCGTGCGCCGTCTTGAAGGCCTCCTCGTCATGATGCCCGCGGCGCACGGGGAAGACGCCGCCGTTGTTGAAGACGACCTCGAGCGGCATCTTGAAGAGCTGGGACTTCGCCATGAAGTTGACCTTGCGGCGCAGGTAGACCGCCACGAAGAAGTGATCGAGGAACGAGAAGTGGTTCGGCGCGATGATCACCGGCCCATCCGCCGGGAGGTTGCCCGAGTCGATGCAGCGGGCCCGGTAGAACAGGACGATGTAGGGCGTCAGGACGAGCCGGACGATCTCGTACATCCAGTTCGGCGGTTTCGCCCGGGTGCGGCCGTGGAAGCGGTCGAAATGCTCGGCCGGACGCGGGTCCTTGTAGACCTGCTCCTTCATGTGTCCCCCGCGGGCAGCCTAGCGGCGCAGCCTCCCGCGTCGGTATCTTGCCCGCAGTCGGGGCCGAGCGGGGCCCCCGAAACAGGAGGAACGAACTTGCCCGACGTCGAGGCGCACATCACCGGCACGGTCTGGAAGGTCGAGTGCGAGATCGGCCAGGAGGTCGAGGAGGGCGACACGCTCGTGATCCTCGAGTCGATGAAGATGGAGATGCCGGTCGAGGCCGAGGACCCGGGCACGGTCAAGGAGATCGTCTGTCAGGAGGGCCAGTCGGTCTCCGAGGGCGACACGCTCGTCGTTCTCGATTGAGCGAGTGAGCGAGAAGCTCGCGCTCGACCATCCGGCCGCCGGCGTAGCCCGGCTCACGATCTCGAATCCCGAGCGGCGCGGCGCGCTCGACCACGAGATCCTCGACGCGCTCGCCGCTCACGCGCGCACGCTGGACGCGCTCTGTCTCGTGATCCGCGGCTCGGGCGAGGTCTTCTCCGCCGGCTACGACATCGGGAACCTCGAGGACGAGGGCTTCGAGGAGAACGCCGAGCGGCTCGTGGCCCACCCCTTCCAGGACGCGATCGAGGCGCTCGACGCCTACCCCTACCCCGTCCTCGCCGCCCTCAACGGCCACGCGATCGGCGGCGGGCTCGAGCTGGCGCTCACCTGCGACATCCGGGTCGGCGCGCGCGGGATCCGGGTCGGCATGCCGCCGGCGAAGCTCGGCCTCATCTATTCGCACACGGGCCTCGCGCGCTTCATCGACGTGTGCGGAGTGGCCGGCGCCGCGGAGCTCTTCTTCGTGGGCGCGACGGTCGACTCCGAGCGGGCGCGCGCGATGGGGCTCGTCAACGAGCTCGACCGAGCCCGCCGAGCTCGACGGCCGCGTGCTGGAGCTGGCGAGCGAGATCGCGGCCAACGCCCCTCTCTCGCTCGTCGGCAACAAGCGGATCATCAGGGCGCTGCGCGCGCGGCCGCTCTCGGAGCAGGTCGAGCGCGAGCTGGTCGAGTTGCGCGAGTCCTGCTTCCGCTCCGAGGACTTCCGCGAGGGCGTGCGCGCCTTCGCGGAGAAGCGCGCGCCGGTCTGGCGCGGCCGCTAGCCCGGCGGCGGGCCGGGCTGTCCGTCCGAAAGGCCGCCTACGGTGCTTCTCCAAGGTGCCGCCACTCATCTCCCAGGAAGAGGCGCTCCGGCTCGGCGAGATCGAGGATCACGCCGAGATCGAGGCGCTCGTCGAACGTGCCTGGCGCGTCCGGCTCGAGCGCTTCGGCGACTCGACCGACATGTGCTCGCTCGTCAACGCCAAGTCGGGCGGCTGCGCCGAGGACTGCGGCTTCTGCTCTCAGTCGCGCTTCGCGGAGGCGGACACGCCGATGCACGCGATGATGAGCCCCGAGCAGATCCTCGAGCACGCGCACGCCGCCGAGGCGGCGGGGGCGCACCGCTTCTGCATGGTCACGCAGGGCCAGGGGCTGTCCAAGCGCGACTTCGAGAACGTGCTCGCGGGCGCGCGGCTCGTCGCCGAGCACACCAACCTGAAGCGCTGCGTGTCGATCGGCCACATGTCGAGCTCCCGGGCGCAGGCGCTCAAGGAGGCCGGCATCCAGCGCGTCCACCACAACGTGGAGACCGCGGAGAGCTACTACCCCGAGGTGTCCTCGACGGTCCGCTACGAGGGCCGGCTGCGCACGATCGACGCCGTGCGCGACGCGGGGCTCGAGACCTGCGTCGGCGGCATCCTCAACCTTGGCGAGACGCGCGAGCAGCGGGTCGAGATGGCGTTCCAGCTCGCCGAGGTCGAGCCGACCTCAGTGCCCATCAACCTGCTCAACCCGCGCCCCGGCACCAAGTTCGGCGACCGCGAGCTGATGGACCCGTGGGAGGCGATCAAGTGGGTCGCCATCTTCCGGCTGATCCTGCCGAAGGCGCTCTTCCGGCTCTGCGGCGGGCGCAACGAGAACCTCGGTGCGGGCGAGTTCCAGCGGCTCGCCGTCAAGGCCGGGCTGAACGGGGTGATGATGGGCAACTTCCTCACCACGCTCGGCTCGGAGCCCGAGTGGGACCGGGCGATGTTCGAGGAGCTCGGCCTGAACGTGGCGCGCCAGGACGACAACGGCGCCAATCCGCGGCCAGACAACCGCTCGGGCTGGCTCGAGGGCGATGCGCCGCGCACGCCGGTCGACGAGCTCGTCGACTCCCAGGAGGAGGCCAACTTCTGGGATCCCTCGACGCAGCTGCGCCATCGCAAGAAGACAAGCGTCCCGCCGCGCCCTGACGGCGCGCCCAACACGTATCCCGAGATCGTGCACGTGGACGGTCGGGCCGCGTGAGCAGCGACATCGAGGAGCGCCTGGCCGAGATCAGGAACCGCGGGCTCTACCGGCGCCTGCGCTCCGTCTCGGGCCCGCAGGGCCCGCGCGTGCTCCTCGACGGCAAGCCCGTCCTGCTGCTCTGCTCGAACAACTACCTCGGCCTCGCCGACCACCCGCGCGTCCGCGAGGCGGCCGCCGAGGCGGCGATGCGCTACGGCGCCGGGTCCGGCGCGTCGCGACTCGTGTCGGGCAACATGACGATCCACCGCCGCCTCGAGGAGCAGCTCGCCGCCTTCAAGCAGTCCGAGGCCTGTCTGCTGTTCGGCTCGGGCTATCTGGCCAACGCGGGCGTCGTCTCGACGCTCGCGCGCGAGGGCGACGTCGTCTTCTCGGACGCCCTGAACCACGCCTCGATCATCGACGGCTGCCGCCTCTCGAAGGCCGAGACGTTCGTCTACGACCACTGCGACACGGACCACCTCGAGTGGGGGCTGCGCGAGGCCGAGGGGCGTGGCGCGCTGATCGTGACCGACGGCGTGTTCTCGATGGACGGCGACGTCGCGCCGCTCGAGCGCATCGTCGAGCTCGGCCAGCGCTACGACGCGCGCGTGATGGTCGACGACGCCCACGGCACGGGCGCGGTCGGCCCGGCGGGGCGCGGCTCGGTTGCGGCGGCGGGGCTCGAGGGCGAGATCGACGTGGTCGTCGGGACCCTCGGCAAGGCGCTCGGCTCGTACGGCGCCTTCGTGTGCTGCGACAAGCCGATGGCGAAGTACCTGATCAACACCGCGCGCACGTTGATCTTCTCGACGGCGCTGTCGCCGCCGGCGGTCGCCGCCGCCATGGCCGCGCTCGAGCTGCTGCGCGAGCAGCCGAACCGCGTCGAGAAGCTCCAGCGGAACGCGGACGTTCTGCGCGAGGCCCTCGCCGCCGAGGGCCTGCCGGTGCCGCGCTCGTCGACTCAGATCGTGCCGCTCGTCGTGGGCGACGCCGGCGAGGCGGTCCGGGCCTGCGAGCGTGCCCTCGAGCGCGGCATCTTCGCCCAGGCGATCCGCCCGCCGACCGTCCCCGCGGGCACCTCGCGGCTGCGGCTCGCGCTGATGGCCTCGCACCGGACGTCGGAGCTGCGCGAGGCCGCCGGGGTGCTGGCGGCATGCGTTCCCGCCTCGGCACGCGAGGCCGGGCTGCAGGTCGCGGAGGCCGGCGAGCCCGAGCGCGGGCGGGTGTTCGACGCGCTGCGCGACGCGGCGTAGTGGCCCACTAGTGCGGAGCGGCCGTTTCGTCATCCGCCGCCCGCCGCCCGGCACGCGCTGCGCGTGCAGCCGGGCACAGACGCGCCGCCGCGACTGCTGGGCCGTGCGCCGCTGGCGCATATCGATCCTGCGCGCCTGAGCGCCGTGCGTGGGCTCTTCGTCACCGGGACCGACACGGGCGCCGGCAAGTCGATCGTCGCCGCCTCGATCTGCGCGGCGCTCGCCGCCCGCGGTGAGCGCGTCGCGGCCTTCAAGCCGGCCGTGACCGGGCTGGCGGAGCCGGAGGGCGAGTTCCCCCCGGATCACGAGTTGCTCGCCCTCGCGGCGGGTGGTGGCCAGTCGCCCGCGGACGTGGCTCCCTACCGCTACGACCCGCCGCTGTCGCCGCACTTCGCCGCCGAGCTGGCCGGCGAGACGATCGAGCCGGCGCGGCTGCTGGCGGCCGCGCGCACCGCGGCCGCGGGCGCGGACGTGCTCGTGGCGGAGGGCGTCGGCGGGCTGCTCGTGCCGATCACGCCCGGGTACATGGTCCGCGACCTGGCGCGCGACCTGAGCCTTCCGGTCGTCGTGGCCGCGCGCACGGGCCTAGGGACGATCAACCACACGCTGCTCACCGTCGAGGCGGCGCGGGCCGTCGGGCTCGAGGTCGCCGGGATCGTCATGACCCCCTGGCCGGCCGCCCCCGCTCCCATCGAGAGCTCGAACCGCACGACCGTGGAGCGCCTCGCCGGAGTGTCCGTGAGCGGCCTGCGGCCGGTCGAGCCGAGCTCGCTGGCCGCCGCCGGTGAAGAGCTGCCGCTCGACGACTGGCTCTGAAGCGGTCCGTGAGCGAGAGCACGGGCGGCCCGCCGCGAGCCTCTAAGCTCGGTCCGATGGCGACCGAGGAGAGCGCCGGGCGCCCCAACCCTGACGAGCCGCCCGAGCTCCTCGTCAAGCTGCGCGAGCGCAAGGAGCGCCACAAGCAGCGCAACCTCCTCCACCGCGCCGCGATCGTCGTCCTCGGCGTGTTGATCGTGCTCGCCGGCATCGTAATGTCCGGCCCCGGGGTCCCCGGCCCGGGCATCGCGACGATCATCATCGGGCTCGGCTTCCTCGCGCTCGAGTTCGATTGGGCCGAGCGCATGATGGAGCGCCTGATCATCTGGGGCGACCAGGTCAAGGACCGGGCCGAGGAGACCTCGACGACGCAGCGCATCGTCGTCGGCCTCGTGGCGGCGGTGGCCGTGGCGGCCTTCGCCGCGGCGGCGATCCTGTGGGACATCCCGCTGGTGCCGGTGCTGTAGCGCTCAGGCCGGCGGTTGCCCGGCGGCGGCGTGCCGCTCCCGCTCCTGCTCGCGCAGCTCCACCCGCCGGATCTTTCCCGTGAGCGTCTTCGGCAGGTCGTCCACGAACTCGATCTCGCGCGGGTACGCGTAGGCGGAGTGGCGCTCGCGCACGTGCTTCTTGATCTCGTCGGCGAGCTCGTCCGAGGCCTCGTGGCCTCCCGCCAGCACGATGAACGCCTTGACGATCTCGCCGCGCCGCTCGTCGGGCGAGGCGACCGCGGCGGCCTCCTTCACAGCCGGGTGCTCGACGCAGGCGGACTCGACCTCGAAGGGGCCGATCCGGTAGCCCGCGGAGATGATCACGTCGTCCGCGCGGCCGGCGTACCAGACGTAGCCGTCCTCGTCGGCGGTCGCGGCGTCCTTCGTGTGGAACCACTCGCCGCCGAAATCCGCCTCGGTGTCCTCGGGCCGGTTCCAGTAGCCGAGCGGGTAGTGAGGGTTCGAGCGCGCGCGGAGGCAGATCTCGCCGCGCTCGCCGGGCGGTAGCGGCTGCTCGTCCTCGTCGAGGATCTGGACGTCCCAGCCGGGGATCACCCGGCCCATCGAGCCCTCACGGACCTCGAGGTTGGGGAAGTTGCCGCACAGCGGGTAGCTCTCGGTCAGCCCGTAGTAGTCGAGCACGGTGATCCCGTACTGCTCGCGGAACCAGCGGATCACCTCTGGGTTGAGCGGCTCTCCGGCCGAGCAGGTCACGCGCAGGCGCTCGAGCGGGTAGCGCTCGCCGGCGCGCTCGACGCCCGTCATGGAGCGCAGCGCCGTCGGCGTCGTGAACATGTTCTCGACCCCGTGCTTCGAGAGGAAGCGCAGGTGCTCCTCGGGGTCGTAGCCGCCCTTGCGGGCCTGCACGAGCGCGACCGCGCCGTAGCGCCACGGCCCGAGCAGCGGGCAGATCCCGGCGGCCCAGGCCCATTCGCCGGAGCCGTGGAAGAGCTCACCGTCGCGCACGTCGTGGCAGAACTCGAACTCCTCGTGCGCGAGCAGGTAGCGGTGCGCGTGCAGGATGCCCTTGGCGAGTCCTGTCGTCCCGGACGAGTAGTAGAGCTGAGCGGGATCGTCGGCCGCGGTGTCGGCGATCTCGTAGTCCGTCGACGCGCTCTCGAGCGCCGCGTCGAAGTCGATGTCCCCGGAGTCGCCCGCGCCGCCCATCACGAACACCTTCTCGGCGAGGCCCTCGGGGATCCGGTGGCGGTTCGCGCTGTCGGTCACGACGGCGCGCGCGCCCGAGTCGCGCAGCCGGTGCTCGATGCCCTCGTCCCCGTAGAGGATCGACATCGACAGCAGGATCGCCCCGCGCTTGTAGGTGCCGAGGAAGACCGCCGCCGTCTCCGGGAGCGAGGGCAGCAGGGTCGCGACGCGGTCGCCGCGCTCGATGCCGTTCGCCTCGAGCGCGTTCGCGAAGCGGTTCGAGAGATCCTGGAGCTCGCCGAAGCTGACCTGCCGCTCGTTGCCCTCCCCGGCCGGAAGCAGCCGGCTCGGCCGGCTGCGCCCGGATTCGGGTCCCTCCCAGACCATCGCAAGCCGGTCTCGCTCGTGCTTGTCGCAGACGTCCTGGGCGATGTTGTAGCGCTCCGGCACGTCCCAGCGGTGCGCCGCGCGCATCTCCTCGTAGTCGCCCAGCTCGTACTTCCTGAAGCTCACCGGGGCCTCCTCTCGCTCAATGTGGAAGCTACCCGCTCAGGCGGGTAGCGAGGCGGCTCAGGCCGCCCGCGTCACCGACAGGGCCGCCGGCACCGCGGCGCGCCCGAGCATCGCGTCGGCCACCACGCGCGCCGTGGCGGGCCCTGTCGAGATCCCCCAGGGGCCGTGGCCGGCGGCCACCCAGAGCTCCTCCACGCCCTCGACCTGCCCGACGAGCGGACGCCCGTCGAGCGACTGCGGGCGAGCGCAGGCGCGAACGCCGCGCACGTGCGCGCGCGCGAGCGCGGGAAGGAAGGCCGTCCCTCTGTCCCGCAGCGTCTCGACCCACGCGGCGGGATCGGGCTCCTCGCTCAGGAAGGTCGAGCCGAGCGAGGTCACGCCGTCCGCCGTGACCGCGCTGAACACCCCACCGGCTCCGCCGCCGCCCACGGCGACGCCCTCGACCCCGACCTCCTCCACGACGTGACGTGGCGGATGGGCGAGCCCGACCTCCACGACCACGCCCCAGACGGGGAAGATCGGGCGCCAGGCGCGAGTCGGGTCGATCACCTCCGGCGTCCACGGGCCGGCCGCCACGAGCACGGAGCCGGCCGCGCGCCGCACCCCACCCGCCATCACGCCGTGGACGCGCCCGCCGCCCGACCAGGGCCAGGCCACCTCGTCGACGTGGAAGACCGCCCCCTGCCCGTGCGCGCGAAGGGCGAAGGCGCGCGTGGCGGCGGTGGGCTGCACCGGGTGCCCGGTGTGGAGACGACATGCGCTGAGCCCCTCCGCGAGCGCCGGCTCGAGGACCTGGAGCTCGCCGCCGTGCAGCATCGTCGGACGAAGCTCGGGGACGTCGCGGCCGATGTCGGCCGCCACCTCGGTCAGCTCCGCCGGGTCGAAGGCGAGCAGCAGCAGGCCGGCCGGATCGGCGGGCATCTCGAAGCCCTCGAGCCCGCGGTAGAGCGCGAGCGACTCCCTGTAGAGCTCCGCCATGACCGGGTCGAACGGATGCTGGACGACCCCGGAGTTGCGGCCGCTCGCCGCTCCCGCGACGCGGCCGCGCTCGAACACCTCGACTCGGGCGCCCGCCTCGGAGAGCTGTGCCGCGGCGGCGCAACCGACTATGCCGCCGCCGATGATCGCGACGTCGGGATGCGGTCCCGCGCTCAGTCGTCGCCCCCGCTGGCGTAGTCGACGATCGACTTGTCGATCAGCCACTCGACGGGCGCCTTGTCGTCCGTGTAGACCTCGCCGCCCGCGAGCGGCCCCTCGATTCGCCCGGCGGCCGCCAGCGCCGTGCTGCGCAGGCCCGTGGGGAGTTTCGGAACGGCGTCGCGCAGGCGCGCGGCGGACAGTGGCCGCTCGCTCGCGACGATCAGCGTGTTCGTGTCCTCGATGGGGTCCCGCACGACGTGCGGGAACACCTCCCCGATGGTGGCGCTCAGCACCTTCTCTAGGTCGTCCTGGCCCTCGGGGTGGCCGGCGTTGACGATCAGCACACCGCCGGGGGCGAGCCGGTCGCGCACGGTCTCGAAGAACTCGACCGTGGTCAGGTAGAAGGGGATGTAGGGCTGGCGGTAGGCGTCGACCGAGATCACGTCGTAGGCGGCCTCGATGCGGCGCAGGAAGGGCCGCGCGTCCTCGTGGTAGAGCTGCAGGCGCGGGTTGTTCATGTCGAAGTACTCGCGCCCGATGTCGGACAGCTCGGCGTCGATCTCGACGCCGTCGACGCGCGTGCCCGGGAAGAACTGCTCGTAGGCGCGCGAGGTCGTCCCCGCGGCGTTGCCGAGGATCGCGACGCGCCGCGGCGGCTCGCGCGCGGCCGGCGAACTGGAGCACGAGGTGGCCGTCCCAGACGTCCCCGGTGAGCACCGACGAGTCGCGTCGCGGGCCGCCCGGCCCGGGCTCGCACTCGGCGGTGCAGACCGAGTGCTGGGCCTGGCCCTCGTTCAGCTCCAGCGTGCGCTCGCCGTCGGGATACTCGATCACGCGGGCGTACTGGTACTCGGTCTCCGCCTCGTGGATCACCCGGCCGCCGTCCTCGGTGTCGGCCTTGAGCGTGCCGACCGGCAGCGCGATCAGCACCGCGATCGCGGCGGGCGCGAGCGCCCAGCGGCCCAGCGGGCGCAGGCCGGCCACCGCGGTCAGCGCTATCGCGAGCGCGAATATGAGAAAGGTGCGGCGCGTGCCGACGAGCGGTATCAGGAGCAGCGCCGAGAGGAGCGTGCCGACGAGCGAGCCCGCCGTCGACAGCGCGTAGAGCCGCCCAGCGACCGTGCCGGCCTCCTCCACCGACGACACCGCCAGCCGGATCGCCCAGGGCGACACCGCGCCGAGCAGCAGCACCGGGACCGCCACCAGCACGAGCACGCCGACGAGCGACCCGAGGAAGGCGCCCGCCGAGATCTCGTCGAGCGCGTCGACCGCGATGTCGAGCATCGGGTCGGCGACGAACGGGACGATCGCCAGGAGCCCCGCCGCCGTCAGCGCGAGCAGGCACAGGCCGCGCATGGTGGGGTGGCGGTCGGCCAGCCGGCCGCCGAGCCAGTAGCCGATCGAGAGCGCCACGAGGACGATCCCGATCGTGTTCGCCCAGACGATCGTCGAAGCGCCGAAATACGGGGCGAGCAGGCGTACAGCGGCAATCTCGGCGCCGAGCGAGCCCGTCCCCACCACGAAGACGAGGAGGGGCAGAGGAGGCATTGCGCCGCTGAGCGTAGCTAGCAGCCGTTTCCGACCACCCGGCGGCGTAGCCTCGCGCGCCATGGATCTCGCCGCCGCCGATCGCGCTCATCTCTGGCATCCGTTCACGCAGCAGCAGGGCTGGATCGACGAGCCGCCGCTGATCGTCGAGCGCGGCGATGGGACCGACCTCGTCGACGTCGACGGGCGCCGTTACATCGACGGCGTGTCGTCGCTCTGGTGCAACATTCACGGGCACGCCCACCCGCGCATCGACGCCGCGGTCAGGGACCAGCTCGGCCGCGTCGCCCACTCGACGATGCTGGGCCTCTCGCACCGGCCCGCGATCGAGCTGGCGCAGCGCTTGGTCGAGATCGCGCCGCCGGGGCTGACGCGCGTGTTCTACTCGGACTCCGGCTCGACGGCCACGGAGATCGCGCTGAAGATGGCGTTCCAGTACTGGCAGCAGCGAGGCGACCAGCGGCGCCGGTTCGTGGCGCTGCGGATGGGCTACCACGGCGACACGATCGGCTCGGTGTCGGTCGGCGGGATCGATCTCTTCCACTCGATGTACCGGCCGCTCCTGTTCGACACGCTCAAGGCGGAGCCGGGCGACCTCGAGGACATGGAGGGGCTCCTCACCGCCCACGCCGGCGAGGTGGCCGCGGTGATCATGGAGCCGCTCGTGCAGGGCGCAGCCGGGATGCTCGTCCACCCCGAGGGCTATCTGCGCGGCGTGCGCGAGCTCTGCGACCGCCACGACACCCTCCTGATCCTCGACGAGGTCGCCACCGGCTTCGGGCGTACCGGGCGCATGTTCGCCTGCGAGCACGAGGACGTGGCGCCGGACCTGCTCTGCCTCGCCAAGGGGATCACGGGCGGCTACCTGCCGCTGGCCGCGACCCTGGCGAGCGAGCGCGTGTACGAGGGCTTCCTCGGCGAGTTCGAGGAGTTCCGAACCTTCTTCCACGGACACACCTACACGGGCAATCCGCTCGCCTGCGCCGCGGGGATCGCATCGCTGGAAGTCTTCAGCGAGGAGCGCACCCTCGAGGAGCTCGCGGGGAAGATCGCCCTGCTCGCGGAGCTGCTCGAGCCCGTGGCGGCGCACCCGGCGGTGCGCGAGGTCCGGCGCGTCGGCTTCATGGTCGGAATCGAGCTCGAGGAGTTCCCGCTGGCGGCGCGCATGGGACACCGGGTGACGCTCGAGGCCCGCGCGCGCGGAGCGATCATCCGGCCGCTGGGTGACGTCGTCGTGCTGATGCCACCGCTGGCGATCGCGGCGGCCGACCTGGAGCGGCTCGTGCAGGTCACGGGCGAGGCGATCGAGGCGGCGACGTCTTCGCTCGAGCTGCGCGCGGCGGCGTAAGCGTCACCTTGCTGGATTGACCACCCATACGGTGGTCAAGTCCGGAAGGTGACCCAGATCGCGGCAGTTACGGCAGACCGGGAACCGACCCGGTGCCGAAGACAAAAAGCCGGGCTAGTCCTCGTACGGCTCGAAGTCCTTCTTACGAGCCCCGCAGACCGGGCAGAACCAGTCGTCCGGAATCTCGGTAAATGCCGTGCCGGGGGGGATTCCGCCGTCGGGGTCGCCCTCGTCGGGGTCGTAGATGAACCCGCAGGAGCTGCAGATCCACTGCTGAGTCTCGGTCATCGGCGCGAGAGCCTAGCGGCCGGGCGGAGGTAGGCTGGCGCGGTGCCCGTGAACCGCCCGCATCCGAGGGAGCAGCTCAACTTCGGCGAGGCCGTAAAGCCGCGCCTGGCGGCGTCGCTGATCCTGATGCGCGACGGCCCCGACGGTGCCGAGGTCCTGCTGGTGAGGCGCAATCCCGAGCAGCGCTTCATGGGCGGCGCCTGGGTCTTCCCGGGCGGCGCCACCCACGCGGAGGACGCCGATCCGGCGGCCACGGCGCTGCGCGAGCTCGAGGAGGAGGCGGGCCTGACGCTTCCGCCCGGCGCCGAGCTCGTCCCGTTCGCGCGCTGGGTCGCCCCGGAGCAGGTCAGCGTCCGCTTCGACACCTGGTTCTTCGCCGCCGAGGCGCCGCCCGGAGCCGAGCCCAAGGTCGACGGCAGCGAATGCGTCGACGCCCGCTGGCTGCGCCCCACCGACGCGCTGGCGGCATCCGGCCGCGGCGAGCTCGTCCTCGTCTTCCCGACCATCAAGCAGCTCGAGCGGCTCGGCGAGACGGGCTCCGTCGCGGAGACGCTGGAGGCGGCGCGCAGGCTCCCGCTCGTGACGGTGCAGCCGCGGGTCGTGATCCGCGCCGGTGAGGCCGAGGTGCTGCTCCCAGGCGAGCCCGGCTACGACGATCCGTGATCGCGCGCCGCCACCCGCGACCGCAACCGGGCCGGGCCGAGCTTGTTCATTGAATAGATGAGGCGCACCAGCACGATCCTCGTCATCGCGGTCGCGTTCCTGGCGACACTGGCCGCGGTGGCCGCCGCCGACACCCTGATCGGCACCGATGACGCCGATCAGCTGGCCGGCGGGGAGACCCCTGACCAGATCTACGGCGAAGGCGGCAACGACACCCTCACGGGTGCCGGCTCGGGCGACTACCTGGAGGCCGGCTCGGGCGATGACGCGGTCGACGGCGGCGACGGCGTCGATCTGCTGCTCGGGGGAACCGGCAACGACCGAATGGACGCGGGCGATGGGAGCGACGTCGTCTACGCGGGCGCGGGCGAGGACCTCGTGCTCGGCGGGCAGGGCGACGACACGCTGTTCGGGCAGTCGGACCCCGACCGGCTCTTCGGCGGCGCCGGGCGCGACCGCGTCTACGCGAGCCTCGGCGGCGACTTCGTCGACGCCGGCTCGGGAGCGGATTGGATCAGCGCCGAGGGCGGCGCCGCCAAGATCCTCGCCGGCGGCGGCGACGACATCGTCAGCGGCAGCGGCGGGGTGATCGACGTGGCGGGCGGCGGCGGGCGCGACCGCATTCGCACCGGCGAGGCGAACGACCGGATCACCGGCGGCGGCGGCACCGACGCGATCGACGCCGGCCCTGGCGACGACACCGTGATCGCCTTCGACGGACGCCGCGACCGCGTCGAGTGCGGCGACGGCGAGGACGCCGCGACCGTGGATCAGTTCGACATCGTCGGCGGCTGCGAGATCACGGGCCCCCGCCTCCCCGCCGCCCTCCGGCGCCACGCGATGCGGTAGAACCCGCCCATGCCGGCGAGCGGCCTGACCGTTGCGGTGACAGGGCCGACCGGCGATCTCGGCATCGGGGTCGTCGACGCTCTGCAGCGCTCGCGGGCGGTCACGCGCATCATCGGAATGGCGCGCCGCCCCTTCGACCCGGCGGAGCGGGGCTGGAAGAAGGCCGAGTACCGCCAGGGCGACGTGACCGACGCGGAGAGCGTGCGCGACCTCGTCAAGGGAGCCGACGTCGTCGTGCACCTTGCCTTCGCGATCCTGAGCGCAGGCGAGGCCACCCGCAGGCTGAACGTCGACGGGTCCCGTCGCGTCTTCGAGGAGGCGGCCAAGGCGGGTGCGGAGCGCATCGTCTACGCGTCGAGCGTCGCCGCCTATGGGTTCCACGACGACAACCCCGACTGGCTGACTGAGGACGTCCCCCCGCGCGGCTCGCCCGAGCATCCGTACTCGCAGCAGAAGTCCGAGGTCGAGCAGGCGCTTGCCGAGGTGCTGCTGCGGCGCCGCAGGACCGTTGCCTACGCGCTCAGGCCCTGCATCGTCGCCGGCCCGCACGCGCGCACCTTCGTGCAGGAGATCCCCTACTTCCGGCTCGCAGACGCCATGCCGGACGCCGTCCGCCGCCTCGTCCAGGCGATGCCGGTCCTGAAGCCGGTGATCCCCGACCCCGGCGCGCGCTTCCAGCTCGTGCACGAGGACGACGTGGCGAGCGCGTTCGCCGCCGCGGTGCGTGGGCGCGGCGAGCCCGGGCCCTACAACCTCGCCGCCTCCGGCACGCTCACGCTCGCCGACGTGGCGCAGGCGCTCGACTGGTACACGGTGCCCGTCCCCAAGCCGCTCGCGGACGCCACGGCCGACGTGGTCACGCGCCTGCCGGGGCTGCCCGACTCCGTCGCGTGGATCCACTCCGTCAAGAAGCCGGTGCTGATGAAGACCGAGCGCGCCCGCCGCGAGCTCGGCTGGCGGCCGAAGCACACGGCCCGGGCGACGCTCACGGAGACGATCGCCGCCGAGCGCGCCGAGACGGCTGCGCGCTGAGCCCTACAGCGCCCGCCGATACAGCTCGGCGTAGTCCTCCTCGCCCACCTCGCGCGGGTTGAGGAGGGTCGTGCCATCGCCGATTGCACCCTCGACGAGGGCCGGGATCCCGGACTCAGGGACACCCACCTGGGAGAGCCGTGTGGGCAGTCCAAGCCGCTCAACGAGCCCGGCGATGTGGGCGGCGAGCGCCTGCGCGACCTCGACCGCCGGCCCGCCGTCGTCGAGGCCCAGGAGGCGGCCGATGTCGCGGTAGCGCTCCGCGATCGCCGAGTCGCCCGCGGCGTTGAAGCGGATGACGTGCGGCAGGTGGATCGCGTTCGCGACCCCGTGCGGCACTCCGAACTGCGCCCCGGCCGGGTGCGACATCGCGTGCACCGAGCCGAGCGCCAGCGTGATGGCGAGGTTCGCGGCCACCAGCATGTTCCCCCGGGCCTCCTCGTCGCGCTCGCCGTCCTCGACGGCGCGCTCCAGGTTGTCGCGGATCATGCGCAGCGCCTGCAGCGAGCGGGCGTCCTGATGCGGGCTCCACTCCTGCGACACGTAGCCCTCGACGGCATGGGTCATGGCGTCCATGCCGGTCGCGGCGGCCACGGCCGGCGGGAGGGTGCGCGTCGTCTCGGGGTCGAGGATCGCGAGCCGCGGAAAGAGCGGGAAGTCCGCGATCTCGAGCTTGACGCGCTCCTCGGGCACCTTGATTACCGCGGCCATGGAGACCTCGCTGCCGGTGCCCGCGGTGGTGGGTATGCAGGCGAGCGGCGCGATGTCGAGCGGCCGGCCCATGCCGTCGTCCTCACGGGGCATCAGGTAGAAGCCCTCCTGGTCCCGAGCCGCTCCGCCGTGGGTGAAGACCGCGTCGGCGACCTTCGCCGTGTCCATCACCGAGCCGCCCCCGAGCGCCAGGAACGAGTCCGCGCCCGCCTCGTGGGCGGCCTCGGCGCAGGCGTCGCAGACCGCGGTCGACGAGTCCTGCGGCACCTCGTCGAAGATTGCGGCCAGCTCGAGGCCGCCGTCCACGATCCCCGCCTCCACCTTCTCCACGAGCCCGGTGCCGCGGATCACCCGGTCCGTCACCAGCAGGACCCTGCGCGCGCCCTCCTTGTGGAACTCGAAGCCCGCCGACTCGAGCAGACCGCGCCCGGCGATCACCCGCGTCGGAGACGAGTACTGGTAGAAGTCCTTGAAGCCCTCGAGCGGAGTCGGGTCGAGGGCGGAGCCCGCCTCGTCCATCAGGCGGCCTCGAGCAGATCCTCCCGGCCCGCCTGCTCGAGCAGGCTCCGGTAGCGCGGAAAGACCGGCTTCACGAGCGGCACCAGCTTCAGGATCTTCGCGACCGGCCCCTTCGCCTTTATCTGGCCGCGCGTGAGTGCCACCGTCACGTTCACCTTGCCGAGCCAGAAGCGGTGCGCGGTGTCCGCGTCCATCGTCATCACGACCTCGGGCTCGAGCGTCGTCGCGCCGCAATCGACCTGGCCGTCCTCGCCCTCGATGAGCTTGACCGTGATCTGCGACTCCGGATCGCGGTACCGGTACTGGACGATCGTGTTCGCCTTGTTGAACTTCGGGGCGAGCTCGTCGTCCTCCGCGAGCTCACGGAACAGCCTGCCGAGATACGCGTACAGCTCGTCCGCGTCCTTGAAGTAGGCCACGCGGCCGAGTCTAGGGACGCGGAAAAGCGGCGCGGACGACCCGGTCCCAGGCGCGGTCGGGCAGCAGCCGGCGCTGCGCGATCATCACCCGAGCCGACGCGGTCACGCGGTAGCGCGAGCGCGGGTTGGGCGCGGCGATCGCCTTCTCGATCACGACGGCCACGTCGTCGGGCTCGCCGCCGAGCTTTCCCATCGGACCATCGGACGCTGTCGCGTTGGCCTTGGCGACGGCCGCGTTGAACTTGGCGTAGGGCCCGTCGTCCCCACTCGACACCGAGCCGGCGGCCGTCTCACCGAAGTTGGTCCTGATGATCCCGGGCTCGATCACGACCACCTTGACGCCGAAGCCGCCCACCTCGAAGCGCATCGCATCCGAGATCGCCTCGACGGCGTGCTTCGTTGCGTGGTAGATGCCGCCGCCCGGGAAGGTCAGGCGGCCGCCCATGGAGCTGATGTTCACGATTCGCCCCTCGCCGTGCCGGCGCATTCCGGGCAGGACCAGCTGGCACATGCGCAGCAGGCCGAAGACGTTCGTCTCGAACTGCGCGCGGACGTCGTCGAGCGCCACCGTCTCGACGGCGCCGTTCTGGCTGTAGCCCGCGTTGTTGACGAGCACGCCGACGGCGCCCTCGGCCTCCTCCACGCTCGCCACCGCCGCGCTCATCGACTCCTCGCTCGTCACGTCGAGCGCGAGCGTCCGGCAGCCCGCCTCCTTCAGCGCCTCGATCGACTCGGGCCGGCGCGCCGTGGCGTAGACGGTGTGGCCCGCCCGGGCGAGGCGCTCGGCCGTCGCGCGGCCGATGCCGGTGGAGCATCCGGTGATGAGGACGACCTGCGGATCGGGCATGGGAGCACCGTAGCCGCTCACAGGCGCGGCTCGCCACTCAATGCGCGAGCGCGAGGCCGGTCGCAAGCGCCATCAAGCAGCGCGCCGACCACGGCGTTGACGACCCGCGACGCGGCGGGCGTGCCGAGCGCCGGGCGCAGCCGGCCCGCCAGGCAGGCGAACGCGCTCATCCCGGCGAGCGCCATCAGGGCCATGGTCAGCACCATGGTCGCCGCGGGGCCGGGGCCGGCGCCGGGCACGAGGAACTGGGGCACGAGCGCCGTCCAGAAGAGACCCACCTTGACGTTGGCGAGGTCGCTCGCGAGGCCGCGCCGGAAGGCCCGGGCGGCGGACAGCGACGGCCCCTCGGACGTGGCGGGGGCCAGCAGATCGCCGCGGCGTGCGGCGCGCAGTGCCTGCGCGCCGAGCCAGGCGAGGTAGGCCGCGCCGACCAGCTTGAGAGCGCCGAACGCCGCGGGCGAGGCGGCGACCACCGCCGTCGCGCCGAGGACCGTGGCGGTGCCCCAGACGAGGTTGCCCGTCGCCGAGCCGAGCGGCGGCCCACGCGCCTGTCGCGCGTCCCACCCGCAAGGGCCGTGCGCAGGACGACGAGCATGTCCGGGCCGGGCAGCAGGACGGTTCCGGCGGCGACTCCGAGGAATGCGACGTAGCTGGTCATGGGCGTCAGCATGCGCCGATGATCATTGAAGAACAACTCGCATTTCTGACGATTACCGTTTAGATTTTCTATGAGATGCTGAACGCAGGCCGGCTGAGCCTTCTCGTGGAGCTCGAAGAGCGCGGGAGCCTGACCGCGGTCGCCGAGGGCCTCGGGTACACGCCCTCGGCCATCTCCCAGCAGCTCGCCAAGCTCGAGGCGGAGACGGGACGCCGACTGCTCGAGCCGGTCGGACGAGGAGTGCTGCTCACCGATGTCGGGCGAACGCTCGCCCGCCACGGCCGTGAGGTGCTGGAGCGCCTCGAGGCCGCCGAGGCGGCGCTCGAGGACGCGGGCAGCATGTCCGGCACGGTCCGGGTGGCCGCGTTTCAGACGGCGGCACGAACGCTGCTCGTTCCGGCATTCGAGGAGCTCGCGCGCGAGCATCCGCTGGTCGTGTGGGAGCTGGTCGACCAGGAGGCCGAGGTCGCGCTTCCCAGCCTGCGTTCCGGCGAGCTCGATCTGGTCGTGGCGGAGGAGTACCCCCAGGCGCTGCGACCGCGCGACGATCGGCTCGCGAGGCACGAGCTCGGCGCCGACGAGCTCCTGGTGGCGCTGCACGCGGGGCATCCGGCCGCGCGCGCGCGGCGGTCCGGTGGCGCTCGCGGATCTCGCCGATGAGGCCTGGGCCACCCCGTGGGCCGGCACGGCTTACTCGAGCATGGTCGTCGGGGCCTGTCGCGCCGCCGGCTTCGAGCCACGGGTGCGCCACCGGGTCACCGATCTCGGGACGCTGCTGCGACCTCGCCCGCGCCGGGCTGGCCATCGCCGTCGTGCCCTCGCTCGGCGGCCTCAGCGAGGACGGGTCACTCGCGCTGCGGCCGGTCGCCGGCGGCGGCCTGCACCGCGACCTGTTCGCCGCCGTCCGGCGCGGAACGGTCGAGCGGCCGGCCGTCGACGCCTTGGTCGAGGCGGTGCGGCAGCGCGTTCAGCGGTTCCTGACGAGCAGCGTCTGAACGGCCCGCCCGATGCGCCCGCGCTCGTCGTACAGCGCGCTGTCGGCCATCCCCAGCCCGTCGACGTGCGTGACCGCGTCGAGGCAGACCCACTCGCCCGCGGGCTCGCGCACGAGGTGCACCGTCAGGTCGGTGTTGATGAAGATCGTGGTGTGCCAGTCGAGCGCCGCGCTCACGCCGTTGCCCGAGTCGGCCGTGATGAAGACGCGCTCGAGCGGCGTCGTCTCCTCGCCGGCGACGAGCGGCACGCGCGGGCGCATCCAGACCGTCGCCGGGCCCTGCTCGAGGAAGCTGCCCGTGACGAAGCGGTACTCCATCGCCGTGTGGTAGCCGAGCTTCTGGCCGGTGGCGAAGAACTCGCCCTCGACGGCCGTCTCGGGCCCGGGCGGCGGCGGCTCGGCCTCGTCGAGACGCAGCTCGCCGGCCTGCACGCGCCACGCTCGCGCCCGCATCAGCTCGCCGCCGGGGCCGGAGAGCACCGACTCGAGCAGCTCGACGCTCCGTCCCGGCCGCACCAGCTCGGCGCGCACCGACAGAGGCGCGATCGGCACGGGACGCAGGATCTCGAGCGTGATCCGCCCGACGCGCATGCCCTCGCGCGGCTCGCAGCGCTCGATCGCGCGGGCCACGAGCGCCGACGGCGGGCCGGCGTGCTGCGCCCCCGGGTCCCAGGGGCCGCGAGTGAGCTCGGTCGGGACGAGGAGCTCGCCGTCGAGCTCGTAGAAGGCGTCCGGCACGACGGGCTAAGTGCCGATCGAGAACATCGCCTCGATGTCGTGGCGAGAGAACATCTCGAAGGCGACCATCGTGTACGTGTCGGCGATCCCGGAGACGGCGGCGATCCGGCCCGTCACGAGCTCGGCGAGGTCCTCCGGCGCGCGGACGCGGAGCATCGCCACGAAGTCCCATTCGCCCGTCACGGAGTAGACCTCGGACACGCCCTCGACGTCGGCCAGCTCACTCCCGAGCGTCGCCATCGCCTCGCGCTCGGCCTTGATCAGCACCACGGCGTTCGTCATGGCGCCGACCCTATAGCGTGCCGCCGTGATGCAGGCCGTGACCTTCCAGGCACCCGGCGAGGTCCGGGTCGAGGACCGTCCCGAGCCCGAGCTGCTCGAGCGCGACGACGCGGTGGTGCGCGTCGAGGCGACCGGCGTGTGCGGCTCGGACCTCCACATCTACCACGGCCGCGTGGTGGTCGAGCCGGGCTTCACGCTCGGGCACGAGTTCGTCGGAACCGTCGTGGCGGCCGGCGAGGCGGTGACCGAGGTGGCCGAGGGCGACCGCGTGCTCGGCTGCTACTCCTCGGCCTGCGGCGCCTGCTTCTTCTGCCGCCGCGGCGACTTCCACAAGTGCGACGAGGCCCGCGTGTTCGGGCACGGCCAGACGCTCGGCGCGCTCCAGGGCGCGCAGGCCGAGCAGGTGCTCGTGCCGCACGCGAACCTCACGCTGCGGCGCGTGCCGGACGGCATGAGCGACGACGTCGCGCTGTTCGCCGGCGACGTGATGGGCACCGGCTGGCACGCCGTCGACCAGGCGGGCGTGCGCCCGGGCGACAGCACCGCCGTGATCGGGCTCGGCCCCGTCGGCCTGTGCGCGGTCCAGGCGGCGAAGGCGGCGGGCGCCGCCCGCGTGATCGCGGTCGACACGGTCGAGGAACGGCTCGAGCTCGCGCGCTCCTTCGGCGCCGAGCCCGTCCACCTCACCGAACAGGATCCGCGCGCGGCCGCCAAGGAGGCGACCGGCGGCCGCGGGGTCGACTCGGCGATCGAGGCCGTCGGCCATCCCGACGCGCTCGAGCTCGCCTGCCGAATGGTCCGCAAGGCCGGCACCGTCTCCGTGGTCGGCGTCTACGCGGAGCGCATCCAGGTACACATGGGCATCGTCTGGATCAAGGCGCTCACGCTGAAGACGGGCCACGCGAACGTGATCGGCCATGTCGACCGCGTGCTCGCCATGCTCGACGGCGGCGTGCTCGACCCGACGCCGCTCGTGACCCACCACATGCGCCTCGATGAGGCCGTCGAGGCCTACGCCGTGTACGACCGCCGCGAGGCGCTCAAGATCGTGATGAGCCCATGAGCGCCGAGCGGGGCATGGCGGCCCAGCTCGTGCGCCGGCGCGAGATCCTCGCCCAGGGCGCCGAGCCGATCGGCTGGAAGATCGGCTTCAACCTCAAGAAGTTCCAGGACCAGCTCGGCATCGACCGCCCGGTGGCCGGCTTCCTGACGAACGACACCCTGCTCGAGGACGGCGCGGACTGGTCGATCGGCGGCGACGGCGAGGTGGTCGTCGAGTCCGAGGTGGCGGTCGAGCTCGGCGACGACGCGCGCTCGATCGTCGCCCTGCTGCCCGCGCTCGAGCTGGCCGACCCGCCCGACCTGTCGATCGAGCTCGAGCAGATCCTCGCCGGCGACATCTTCCATCGCGGGGTCGCCTTCGGGCCGCGCGTCGAGACGCAGAAGCCCGGCGCGGCGCGCATCCTCGTGAACGGCGAGGTCGAGCACGAGATCGACGCCGAGACGGCGGGCGCGCGGCTCGAGGAGATGGTCGGCGTCGTCGCGGACCGGCTCGAGGCGGCGGGCGAGCAGCTGCACGCGGGCGACAGGATCATCACCGGCGTGCTCGCACCTCCGCACAAGGCGGGGCCCGGCGACCGCGTGCGCCTCGAGATCGACGGCATCGGCGCCGTCGAACTCGGGTTCTCGGAGTGACGGCGCTCCCCGACGCCCTCTCCGACCCCGCCCGCACCTTCGCCGCCGGCCCGCACCGGCTCGTGATCGGCGGAGAGCGGCTCGAGGCCGCCGACGGACGCACGCTTCGAGACGCTCGATCCGGCGACCGGCCGGGTGATCGCGCACGTTCCCTACGCGGGCACCGAGGACGTCGACCGCGCCGTGCGCGCCGCCCGCGAGGCGTTCGACGACGGGCGCTGGAGCGGGATCTCGGCCGCCGCGCGCACGGGCGCGATGCTGGCGCTCGCCGACGCCATCGAGGCGAACGCGGACGAGCTGGCCGAGCTCGAGTCGCTCGACAACGGCAAGCCGGTCAAGCTCGCCAAGCGCGTGGACGTGAAGCTGGCGGCCGAGCACATCCGCTACTTCGCGAGCTGGCCGACCCACATCACCGGCGAGGTGCTGCCGGTCGCCCAGCGCAACATGCACTGCTACACGCGCAAGGAGCCGGTGGGCGTCGCGGGCCAGATCATCCCCTGGAACTTCCCGCTCCTGATGGCGGCCTGGAAGATCGGGCCCGGCGCTCGCGGCGGGCTGCACGGTCGTGCTGAAGCCCGCCGAGCAGACGCCGCTCACCGCGCTGCGGCTCGGCGAGCTGGCGCTCGAGGCCGGCCTGCCCGAGGGCGTCCTCAACGTGATCACCGGGCGACGGCGATACCGGCGCGGCGCTCGTCGATCACCCGGGCGTCGACAAGATCGCCTTCACCGGCTCGACGGTCGTCGGCCGCGAGATCGGCGCCAAGGCGGGCAGGGCGCTCAAGCGCGTGACGCTCGAGCTCGGCGGCAAGTCGCCGAACATCATCCTGCCGGACGCCGACCTCGAGCAGGCGATCAAGGGCGCCTACCAGGCGATCTACTACAACGCCGGCCAGGCCTGCAACGCCGGCTCGCGCCTGTTCGTGCACAGCGACCAGTACGACGAGGTGATGAGCGGCCTCGTCGAGGCGGCCGCCAAGGCACGGATCGGGCCAGGGCTCGATCCCGGCACGCAGCTCGGCCCGCTGATCTCGGCCGAGCAGGAGGAGCGCGTGCGCGGCTACATCGAGAACGGCAAGGACGAGGGCGCCGAGCTCGTGACCGGCGGCGCCAGCCTCGAGGGCGACGGCTGGTTCGTCGAGCCCACGCTCTTCAGCGCCACGAGCGACGACCTCACGATCGCGCGCGAGGAGATCTTCGGCCCCGTGCTGGTCGCGCTGCCGTACGACTCGATCGAGGAGGTGGCGCGGCGCGCCAACGACACCGAGTACGGCCTGGCCGCGGGCGTCTGGACGCGCGACTCGCCAAGGCGCACAAGCTCGCCGCGCTGCTGCGCGCGGGCGACATCTGGGTCAACACCTGGAGCGCGGGCGACCCGTCGGCCCCGTTCGGCGGCTTCAAGGCGTCCGGCGTCGGCCGCGAGCACGGCCGCGAGGGGCTCGAGGCCTACCTCGAGAACAAGACGGTCTGGGTCAACCTAGGCGGCTGAGGCCGAGGCCGAGCGGTCCGGGCTGAACGGCGCGAGGTCGAGCGCCGCCGGCTCGCCGCAGAGCGCCTGCGCGACGAGCCGGCCGGTGATCGGGCCGTGCGCGACGCCGGCGCCCTCGTGCCCGGTCGCGACCCAGAGGCCCTCGGCGGCCTCCGAGGCGCCGATCGCGGGCAGGCCGCCCGGCAGCCACGGCCGCAGGCCGGCCCAGGCGCCGTCCGGCTCGCAGTGCGCGGATCCCGGGAGCGATCCGTGACGCCTCCGCGAGCAGCGCCTCGCTCACCGCCGCGTCCACCGACAGGTCGAAGCCGCGCCGCTCCCGGCTCGAGCCCACGAGCACGTGGCCGTCGAGCGTCGTCTCGACGACGGTGCTCACGGCGAGGCCGGCGTCCTCGCTCTCGACCGCCGCCATGTAGGAGCCGTCGATCACCTTGTGGCGCAGGAAGTCGGGGCGGCGCTCGAGCCGGACGAGCTGGCCCTTGCGCGGCTCCACCGGCAGCTCGAGGCCCGCGCTGCGCGCGAGCGGCGCGCTCCAGGCGCCGGCGGCGAGCACGACCGCGTCGGCGGCGACCCCCGCCACGCCGGTCACGCGCCCGCCCGCGACGCTCGATCGACTCGGCGGCCCGGCCCGTCTCGACCCTCGCGCCGTGCGCCTCCGCCTCGCGCGCCAGGCCGCGGGCGATCGCGCGCGGCGCGCACTGGAGGTCGCGCGGGAACAACGACGCGCCGAGCAGCTCGCCGCTCAGCTCGGGCTCGGCCGCCCGCACCGCCTCCGGATCGAGCAGGCTGCACTCGACGCCGGCGGCCCGCAGCGCGGCGATCCGCTCGGCCTCCTCCGCCCAGGAGCTCGGCTCCCGCGTGCACCACGAGCGCGCCCTTGCGCCTGATCCCGGCCTCGGCGCCGAGCAGCTCCTCGATCTCGTCGTAGAGCGCCAGCCCGAGCTGCGCCAGCCCGAGCTCCGGCCCGGGGCGCTTGTCGCAGCAGAGCACGTTGCCCTCGCCCAGGCCGGTGGTCCCGCCGGACACCTCGCCGCGGTCGATCAGGTGGACGCTCACGCCCCGCCGGGCGAGCTCGTACGCGGTCGCGCAGCCGACGATCCCGGCTCCGACGATCGCGACGTCGCAGCTGCTCAGAGAGCGAATCCCGCCGGGAACGGGTCCTCGGGGTCGAGCATGTACTGGGCCATGCCCGTGATCCATGCGCGGCCGCTGATCTCCGGGCACCACCGCGGGCAGCCCCGCCACCTCGGTCTCCGCCACGATCCGCCCGCCGAAGCGCGTGCCGATCACCGAGCGGTTGACGAACTCCTCGCCCACCGCAAGCTCCCCGCGTGCGTGGAGCTGCGCCAGCTTGGCCGAGGTGCCGGTGCCGCACGGCGAGCGGTCGAGCCAGCCCGGGTGGATCGAGGTGGCGCTCCGCTGCGAGCGCGGCCCGTCCTGCCCGGGAGCCGTGAAGACGACGTGCTTGCAGCCCGGCGATGCGCTCGTCGGCCGGGTGGACCGGGCGCTCGGACGCGTTGATCGCGGCCATGATCTCGAGGCCGCGCTCGATCAGCTCGGGCGCGCGCGCCGGGTCGACCTCGAGCCCGGCGTCCGCGGCCGGCAGCAGCGCGTAGAAGTTGCCGCCGAAGGCCATGTCGTAGCGTCACGCTGCCGCCGTTCACCGCGACGCTCGCGCTCGCGCGCGAGCAGGAACGAGGGCACGTTGCGCAGGCTGACCGAGCGCGCGCGGCCGCCCTCCACCGCCACGCGCGCCTCGACGAGCCCGGCGGGAGTGTCGAGCCGCACGACCGTCTCCGGCTCGCTCACCTCGACCATGCCGGTCTCGACGAGCACGGTCGCGACGCCGATCGTGCCGTGGCCGCACATCGGCAGGCAGCCGGTGACCTCGATGAAGACGACCCCCCAGTCAGCGTCGTCTCGCAGCGGCGGCTGGAGGATCGCCCCCGACATCGCGCCGTGGCCGCGCGGCTCGCGCATCAGCAGCAGGCGCAGCTCGTCCATGTGCTCCTCGAAGTGGAGCTTGCGCTCGAGCATCGACTCGCCCGGGATCGGGCCGACGCCGCCGGTGATCACGCGCGTCGGCATCCCCTCCGTGTGGGAGTCGACCGCCGCGAAGACCCGGCCTGCCCTCACCCGGCCACCCCGGCGCCGAGCGCCCTCACCGCCTCCTCGACCTCGCGCCGCTCGGCGTCGGTCAGCTCGAGCCGCGGCGGCCGGCAGGGGCCGCCCTCGCGACCGACGAGGTCCATCGCCGCCTTGAAGTACTGGACGAGCTTCGGCTTCATGTCGAGCCGCCCGAGCGGCAGCAGGCGCCCGTGCACCTCGCGCGCCTCCTCGAGGCTGCCCTCCGCGCACAGCCGGCACAGGTCGGCGCACTCGTGCGGCGCGACGTTCGCGACACCCGAGATCCAGCCGGTCGCGCCCGCGCAGAAGCCCTCGAGCGCCCAGTCGTCGCCGCCGACGAGCACCTCGAAGTCGTCCGTCGCATTGAGGATCTCCGCGATCCGGCGGGCGTCGCCCGAGCACTCCTTGACCGCCACGACCCCATCGATCTCCGCGAGCCGGGCGACCAGCCCGGGCAGCATGTCGGTGCCGCTCGCCTTGGGGTTGTTGTAGGCCATGACCGGCAGGCCGCCGGCCCCCGCCACATCGCGGTAGAACGCCTCGATCTCGCGCTCGTCGCCGTGGTAGCCGAGCGGCGGCAGCAGCATCAGCGCGCCCGCCCCCGCGGCGGCCGCGTCGGCGGCGAAGCGCAGTGAGGCGGCGGGCGTCTCGCTCGACACCCCGGCGGTCACCGTCACGCGGCCGTCGGCGGCCTCGACGAGCGACTCGATCACGAGCCGACGCTCGGCGGCGCTCAGGCTCTGGGCCTCGCCCATCGTGCCGGTGCCGACGAGTCCCGTGGCCCCGTTGTCGAGCAGCCACTCGGCGTGTCGCGCAAGCGCGCCCGCATCGATGGCGCCGTCCTCGCCGAACGGCGTCACGAGCGCGGGGATCACCCCCTCGAAGTACATGCAGCCTCTCCTTGCTCCGGGTTCTCCGGAGTGTCGCATGCGTGCGTCAGCGGCGGCCGATGCGATACACGGGCCCCTCGAGCGAGACCGCGTACACGCGGCCGCGGCCGTCCTCGCCGAACGAGACGAGGCCGGGGACGCTCAGCGAGGTGGCGCGAGAGGGAGCGCTGCCCCGGCGCAGGCGCGCGAGCCGAAGCGTCGAGTTGCAGTAGTCCCCGTAGACGTAGCGCCCGGTCCAGCCTCGGCCGAGGGCGCTGTCACGGACCACGTAGCCGCCGATGATCGAGCAGTAGCCGCCATCCTGCGAGTGCGCGATGACCGGCGGCACGTGGCCGGGCGCGTTGCCGCCCTCGTAGCTGTCGCGCCCCTCGAACACGTCCCAGCCGA
The DNA here is from genome assembly GCA_963788595.1 of uncultured Thermoleophilaceae bacterium. Lineage (GTDB taxonomy): Bacteria > Actinomycetota > Thermoleophilia > Solirubrobacterales > Thermoleophilaceae > JACVRW01. Next base: position 117 of record CAWBHC010000013.1, on the reverse strand, counting down.
AGTTGTAGCCGCCCCGCGGCGGCTCGCCTCCGTCGCGGCCGGGCACGTAGTCGATCTCCTCCACCGCGTCCTGGCCGACATCGCCGATCGCAAGCCCGCCGCTGCCGCGGTCGAACG
>CAWBHC010000012.1:0-94960 GCA_963788595.1 uncultured Thermoleophilaceae bacterium | reverse complement strand
GCGTGTGCCCGAGGTGGCCGCCGAGGGGCGCGGGGTGTTGCGCCGCAGGCGGTCGAAGAGCCCCGCCATCGGCGCCACGGCCGCGGCAGTCAAGAACTGAGATGCGCCCACGCTGCCGGCTCGATAGGCCTCGCGAAACCTAACCGGACGGCGGTGTCCAGGGCGCTCACGCAGCCTACGATCGCTTCATGGATCAGCTCATCGACCCGCCCGAGGGTGAAATCGCGATCGTCGTCCTGACGCACAACCGCGTCCACCTGCTCGAGAAGTGCGTCGAGAACGTGCTGCTGCCGCACCTCGGACGCGACGCGCGAGATCGTGATCTGGGACAACGCGTCGACCGACGGCACCGCGGACTACCTCAAGACGATCGACGACCCGCGCATCCGCGTCGATCCGCAGCGACGACGAACATCGGCCAGAACGGCTACGCGCGCGCCTTCCGCGAGACGACGTCGCCGTACCTGATCGAGCTCGACGACGACGTCATCGACGCGCCGGCCGAGTGGGACGCGATGCTGCGCGACGCGTTCGTGAAGCTGCCCGACGTCGGCTTCCTGGCCGCCGACCTCGAGGACGACCCCAACGACGAGGCCTCGCGCTTCCGCCACCACGTCCGCCCGCACGAGTACACGCTCGTCGAGGAGAACGGCGTGCGCCTCCTCGCGCGGGCCGGCCGGCGGCGGCTGCGCCATCACCTCGCGCGAGCTCAACCAGCGGGCCGGCGGCTTCCGGAGAACACGAACGAGGTCTTCTGGCTCGAGGACGCCGCCTACATCGAGGACATCCAGCGGCTCGGGCTACACGCGCCGCCGTGCTCGCCGACCTGCGGGTGCACCACACCGGCGGCCCGTACTACTCGACCGCGCCGAAGGAGAAGGAGGAGTACTGGCGCAACTACTGGGCGCGCAAGGCGCGCCGCGAGCGCCGTCAAGAGGGTGCTCGTCCGCGTCCCCGTCGTGCGCCGCCTGAACGCTCGCTTCGGCTGGTTCGTGGCGCCCTCCTGAGTCGCGAACCTATACGGCCGCATAGGGCCCCGAACAGCGCGCTGCCGGCATAGGTTGAGCCCATGCGCATCCTCATCACCGGCGGCGCCGGCTTCGTCGGCTCGCACCTCGCCGACGAGCTCCTGGCGCGCGGCCACCGCGTCCACGTCCTCGACGACCTCTCGACCGGTGCGATCGACAACATCCGCCACCTGAAGGCGCAACCCGCGCTTCGAGTACACGATCGAGTCCTGCCACAACGCGCCCGCTCGTCGCCGAGCTGGTCGACTCGGCCGACGTCGTCTACCACCTGGCCGCCGCGGTCGGCGTCGAGCTGATCGTCGAGAGCCCGGTCCGCACGATCGAGACCAACGTCCACACCACCGAGGTCGTGCTCGCCGCCGCCAGCAAGAAGAAGAAGCCGGTCTTCGTCGCCTCGACCAGCGAGGTGTACGGCAAGAGCACCGCGCTGCCGTTCCACGAGGACGGCGACCTGCTGCTCGGCCCGACCTTCAAGGGCCGCTGGTCGTACGCCTGCTCGAAGGCGATCGACGAGTTCCTCGCGCTCGCCTACTGGAAGGAGCGCGGGCTGCCCGACCGTCATCGGCCGCATGTTCAACACCGTCGGCCCGCGCCAGACCGGCCGCTACGGCATGGTCGTCCCGAACTTCGTCCGCCAGGCGCTCGCCGGCCAGCCGCTCACGGTCTTCGGCGACGGCACGCAGAGCCGCTGCTTCTGCCACGTCCACGACGTGGTGCGCGCGCTCGCCGACCTGATGGAGCGCGACGACCTCTACGGCGAGGTCTTCAACATCGGCAGCGAGCGAGATCACGATCGCGCGGCCTCGCCGAGCAAGGTCCGCGAGCTGCGTCGGCTCGGACGCCGCCGATCGAGCTACGTGCCCGTACGACGAGGCCTACGAGGAGGGCTTCGAGGACATGCAGCGCCGCGTGCCCGACATCTCGAAGATCCGCTCGGTGCTCGGCTGGGAGCCGACGCAAGTCGCTCGACGAGATCGTGCTCGACGTCAAGGACCAGCAGCTTGAGTCGAGCCGCCTGAGCGCGATCGCCGCGTAGCGGTACCAACTTCGGTCGGGTCTTGATTGCGCCGGCCCTTGCGGCTAGGCGTACGGTCGGCGGCGTGGCTCGCCCAATGCTCGCCAGGACGCTGGCCGTGCTCTGCCTGGCGCTCGCGCTCATGTCGGCGGGGGTGGCCCAGGCTCAAACGCGCCTCGCGCCGGAGCTCGGAGATGCCCTGCAGCCGGGCCTGCCGGCGGTAGACCTGGCGGCCGCCGCCGTCGTGCCGCCCGGCTTCGAGGAGACGGACGCGTGGACCGGGCTCACCAACCCGACCGCGATCCGCTTCGCGAACGACGGCCGCGTCTTCATCGCCGAGAAGTCGGGCGTCATCAAGATGTTCGACAACGTGAACGACCCGACGCCGACGGTCTACGCCGACCTGAGCAGCAAGGTCCACAACTTCTGGGACCGCGGCCTGCTCGGGATGGCGCTCGATCCCCAGTTCACGAACGGGCGGCCGTTCGTGTACGTGCTGTACACCCACGACGCCGCGATCGGCGGGACAGCGCCGCGCTGGGGCGACGGACTGCCCGACGCCTCCCGGGCCCGACCGCCGACGGCTGCGTGATCAGCGGGCGCCTCTCGAAGCTGAGCGCGGGTGGTGTCGGAGCAGGTCCTGATCGAGGACTGGTGCCAGCAGTACCCGAGCCACTCGATCGGGGACGATCGCCTTCGGCGCCGACGGCGCGCTCTACGTGAGCGCCGGCGACGGCGCGAGCTTCAACTTCGCCGACTACGGCCAGGACGGGAACCCGGTCAACCCCTGCGGCGATCCACCCGGCGGTGTGGGCGCCAGCCTGACGCCCGCCGACGGCCGAGGGCGGCGCGCTGCGCAGCCAGGACCTCCGCACGACGGCGACCCCACGAGCCTCGACGGCACGATCCTGCGCGTCAACCCCGACACCGGGCGCCGCGCATGCCGGACAACCCGAACGCGGCGCAGCGCCGACGCCGAACGCGCGCCGCATCATCGCCACCGGTCTGCGCAACCCGTTCCGCTTCACGATGCGGCCCGGGACGAACGACCTCTGGATCGGCGACGTCGGCTGGAACACCTGGGAGGAGATCAACCGCATCGAGAACCCGGCCGGGCCGGTCGAGAACTTCGGCTGGCCGTGCTACGAGGGCGCCGGGCGGATGTCGTCCTACGACAACCTCAACCTGAACATCTGCGAGAACCTCTACGCGCGGGCGCCGGCGCCGTCGACCGCGCCGTTCTACACGTACAACCACTCGGCGAAGGTCTCGACCGAGACCTGCCCGACGGGCGGGTCCGCCATCGCGGGCCTGGAGTTCTACGACGGCGGCACGCTTCCCGGCTGCGTACAACAACGCGCTCTTCTTCGCCGACAACACCCGCGACTGCATCTGGGTGATGTTCGCGGGCGCGAACGGCCTGCCCGATCCGGCCACGCAGGCAGCCCTTCATCAACGGCGCCGCGAACCCGGTGGACATTCAGGTCGGCCCGGCCGGTGACCTCTTCTACGCGGACTTCGACGGCGGAACGATCCAGCGCATCCGTGCGCTCGCGGGCAACCACGCTCCGACGCGCGAATGCGACGCGCCACGCCGACGAGCGGCGCGGTGCCGCTGACGGTGAACTTCAACGGCAACGGCTCGACCGATCCCGACGGCGACACGCTCAGCTACGCCTGGGACCTCGACGGCGACGGTGACTTCGACGACTCGACGGCCGTTCAGCCCAGCTTCACCTACACGCAGACCGGCAGCTACGAGGCACGCCTGCGCGTGCGCGACCCGAGCGGGCTGACGGGCACGGACGCGGTCACGATCACGGTCGGCGCGCCGCCGAGCCCGACGATCGCGACCCCGACGGCGGGCACCACGTGGGCCGTCCGCGACGTGATCGACTTCTCCGGCTCCGCCACCCGCAGCGGCGGCGGCAACGTCCCGGCCAGCGGGCTGAGCTGGACGCTCATCATGCACCACTGCTCGGCGCTCGTTCCGACGAACTGCCACGAGCATCAGATCCAGACCTACCCGGGTGTCGCGTCCGAAAGGTTCACCGCACCCGACCACGAGTACCCGTCGTACCTGTCGCTCGAGCTGACCGCCACCGACGGCGGGCTCAGCAGCACCGTCAGCCGGCGGCTCGATCCCAAGACGGTGAACCTCTCGTTCGAGACCAATCCGGCCGGCCTGCAGCTGTCCGTGGGCAGCGAGGAGCAGACCGCGCCGTTCACCCGCACGGTCATCCAGGGATCGAGCACCTCGCTGATCGCGCCTCCGGAGCAGACGCTGAACGGCAGGACGCTACAACTTCACGTCGTGGTCGGACGGCGGTGCGGCGGAGCACAGGGTCACGGCCGGAACGACGCCCGCCACCTATCGCGCGAACTACACCGAGGCCACGTGCGCGCCCGCCGCGAACCTCGTGGGCGCGTGGGGCTTCGACGAGACGACGGGCACCTCGGTCACCGACGCGTCGGGCCGAGGCAACACCGGGACGATCAGCGGCGCCACGCGCACGGCGTCGGGCCGCCATCGGGTCGGCGCTGACCTTCGACGGCGTCAACGACTGGGTGACGGTGGCCGACAGCGCCGTCGCTCGACCTCACGACACGTGCGACGCTCGAGGCGTGGGTCAACCCGACGGCGCTCGGGATCGGCGTGGCGGACGGCGCTGCTCAAGGAGCAGCCGGGCCAGCTCGTGTACGCGCTGTATGCGAACAACGACCTCAGCCGGCCGTCCGGCCACCTCTTCACGACGGGCGACCTGTGTCTCGAACGGCACCGCGCCGCTCGCCCTGAACACGTGGTCGCACCTGGCGATGACCTGGGACGGCGCCACTCAGCGGCTGTATCGTGAACGGGACGCAGGTGGCGACGCGGGCGCTGACGGGGACGCTCGTCGAACAGCGCGGGCGCGCTGCGCTTCGGCGGCAACGGCGTATGGTCCGAGTGGTTCGCGGGCCGCCTCGACGAGATCCGCGTCTACGACCGCGCGCTGACGCAGGCGCAGCTGCAGGCCGACATGAACACGCCGGTCACCTGCGGCGGCATCCGCCGCCGCAGCCCGCGCTTGCGGTCTCCCCGAACACCATGTCCTTCACGGCCACGCAGGGTGGAGCCAATCCGGCCGCGCAGACGCTTCGACGTCACGAACACGGGCGGCGGCACGCTCAACTGGAGCGCGACCGAGTCGGCCTCGTGGCTGACCGTGAGCCCGCGGCAGCGGCACCGCGCCGGGCACGGTCACCGCGACGCCTTCGATCACCGGCCTCGCGCCGGGCACCTACACGACCCAGATCACGGTGACCGCGGCCGGCGCGACGGGCTCGCCGAAGACGATCGACGTCGCGCTCACGGTGAACCCGGCGCCGCCGGCGCTCGCCGTGTCGCGGACGAGCATGTCGTTCACGGCGACGCAGGGCGGCGCCAACCCGGCGGCGCAGAGCTTCGACGTGACGAACACGGGCGGCGGCACGCTCAACTGGAGCGCGACCGAGTCGGCCATCCTGGCTCACGCTCAGCCCGGCGAGCGGTACTGCGCCGGGCACGCGTGACGGCGACGCCGTCGATCGCCGGATCTGGCGCCGGGCACCTACACGACCCAGATCAGCGTCACGGCGCGCCGGGCGCGAGCGGCTCGCCGAAGACGATCGACGTCACGCTCACGGTCAACTCCGTCCACGCCCGTGCTCGCCGTGGCGCCGGCGACGCTTGCCTTCACCGCCACCCAGGGCGGCGCCAACCCTGCCGCGCAGACGGTCAACGTCACGAACACCGGCGGAGGGACCCTCAACTTCACCGCGGCGGACGACCAGCCCTGGCTGAGCGTGGCGCCCGCGAGCGGCACCGCACCCGGCGTGCTCTCCGTGGGCGGCCAACATCGCCGGGCCTCGCGCCGGGCACCTACACCGGCACGATCACGGTCACGCGCCGCCGGTGCCGTCGGGCTCGCCGAAGACGGTGGCGGTGACGCTCACGGTCAACAGTGCGCCACCGCCCGGCACCGCGCCGGTCGGCGCGTGGGGCTTCGACGAGACGAGCGGGACGACGGTCACCGACGGCTCCGGCCGCGGCAACAACGGCACGATCGCCGGCGCGACCCGCACGACCTCGGGCAGGTTCGGCTCGGCGCTCACGTTCGACGGGATCAACGACTGGGTGACGGTGGCTGACAGCGCGTCGCTCGACCTGTCGACGCGGGCGACGCTCGAGGCGTGGGTCAATCCGACCGCGCTCGGCGTCCGTCTGGCGGACCGTCGCTCCTGAAGGAGCAGCCGGGCCAGCTCGTGTACGCGCTGTACGCGAACAACGACGTCGGCCCGGCCGTCGGGGCACCTGTTCACGACGGGCGATCTGTTCTCGAACGGGACGCGCGGCGCTGCCGCTGAACACGTGGTCGCACCTCGCGCTGACCTGGGACGGCGCCGACGCAGCGGCTGTTCGTGAACGGCGACGCAGGTGGCGACGCGGGCGCTCGACGGGCACGCTCGTCGAACAGCGCCGGGGCGCTGCGCTTCGGCGGCAACGGCGTCTGGCCTGAGTGGTTCGCCGGCCGCCTCGACGAGATCCGCGTCTACGACCGCGCCCTCACGCAGACCGAGCTCCAGGCCGACATGACCGCCCCGATCTCCGGCGCCGGCCTCGCCGCCGCCGCGCGCGCCGCGGGCTCCCGCTCTGCCGCCACGGCGCGCGCCCAGGCAAGCCGCAAGGCCCACCGCAGGGCGACCCGCCGCGGCCGCCGCGCCGGCAAGCGCGCCACCATCGGCCGGATCCGCAACCCCGGTGCCTTCCCGCTCTACACCGGGCTCACCCGTCACACCGCCAAGCCGCGCCGCTGACCTAACCGAACGGGCGGTTCCGCTGCCGCGCCGCCCCGCTTAGGCTCGCTCCATGAACGTAGGCATCGTCGGACTCGGTTACGTCGGCCTCCCGCTCGCGGTCTCATTCTGCGAGGCGGGCCACAACGTGGTGGGGGTCGATGTCGACCCGCGCAAGATCGGCGCGCTGAACGCCGGCGAGAGCTACATCGAGGACGTCCCCTCGGAGACGCTCGTGAGCATCTCCGAGCGGTTCTTCCCGACGCTCCGGGTCGCGGAGCTCTCGCGCTGCGACGCCGTGATCGTGGCCGTGCCGACGCCGCTGACCCGCAACCGCGAGCCCGATCTGGGCCCGCTGCTGGCGGCCACCCGTGCCATCACGAGTGTCCTCCAGCGCGGCCAGCTGATCGTGCTCGAGTCGACGACCTATCCCGGCACGACGCGCGAGCAGCTCGTGCCGCTCCTCGAGGGCTCGGGCCTCGCCGCCGGGACCGAGTTCAACCTCGCGTTCTCGCCAGAGCGGATCGACCCGGGCCGCACCGACTACACGATGCGCAACACGCCCAAGGTGGTCGGCGGGCTCACCGACGCCTGCCTCGAGCGCGCGGTCGCCCTCTACGCCGAGGTGTGCGAGCAGGTCGTCCCGGTCTCGACCCCCGAGGTCGCCGAGCTGACGAAGCTGCTCGAGAACGTCTTCCGGTCCGTCAACATCGCGCTCGTCAACGAGCTCGCGATGCTCTGCGACCGCATGGAGATCGACATCTGGGAGGTCGTCAACGCTGCCTCCACGAAGCCCTACGGCTTCATGCGCTTCGAGCCGGGCCCGGGCATGGGTGGGCACTGCCTGCCCGTCGATCCCTTCTACCTGTCCTGGCGCGCGCGCGAGTTCGGCTCCCCGACCGACTTCATCGAGCTGGCCGGCGAGGTCAACCAGGCCATGCCGCGCTTCTGTGCCGAGAAGGTCGCCCGGGCGCTCAACGAGCACGCGAAGCCGGTGCGCGGATCGCGCATCGCGATCCTCGGCGTCTCCTACAAGGCGGGCGTCGGGGACCTGCGCGAGTCGCCGGCTCTCAAGATCATCCAGCTGCTCGGCGAGGCCGGGGGAGAGATCGTCTATCACGACGACCACGTGCCCGAGCTCGCCGAGTTCGGCCTCGAGTCGCAGACGCTCGAGGAGACGCTCGACGAGTGCGACGTCGCGGTCGTGGTCACGGCCCATCCCGGCCTCGACCTGGATCTCGTGCTCGAGCGGGCGCCTCTCGTCGTCGACTTCCGCGGCGTGACTCCCGGCAGCGGAGTGCCCAACCTCGTCCGGCTCTGAGCGCCGCGATGACGAGCGGCGGCCGCGGCGCATACGGATTCCGGCTCGACGGGGTCGAGGCCGCGCACCCGCTGCTCGTGCCCGCGGCGGGCGACTGGCCCGCGCTCAACCTGAGCGCCCAGCTCGGCTTCGACTCGATCGCGTCCGATCAGGTGGATGGCGACCATGCGCGGCTCAGGCTGCGCTCGGGCGGCGTCGCGGAGGTCGAGTGGGCCTCCGGGAACGTGGTGTTCACCCTGCGCCGCCGTACTGCTGCGGCCGAGCTGGTGCACCCGACGCTGGTCCCCGTCGCAGCCCTCGGTTCGCGCCGCCGGGGACGCGAGAGCTTCCGGGCGGGCGCCGTGGTGCTCTCCGACGGCGCCTGGGGGGTGATCGGCGCCCGAGGCGCAGGCAAGAGCTCTCTGCTCGCCTGGCTCGCCCTGAGCGGCTACCCGGTCCTCACGGACGACCTGCTGGTGGTCGACGAGCAGAGGGCCGCCATCGCCGGCCCGCGTGCGATCGACCTGCGTGAGGCGGCCGCCCGCCGCCTGGGCGTCGGTGAGCCGATTCCCGCGCGCCAGGAGGAGCGCTACCGGATGCTCGTCGGCGGCGTGCCGCCGGCAGTGCCGCTGCGCGGCTTCATCCGCCTGGCCTGGGGCGACTCGCCCACGGTGGTGCGCGTGCCGCCGGCCTGGCGTCCCGCGGCGCTCGCGGCAAGCCGTGCCGTCCGGCTCGCACCGAGGGATCCGCACGCGCTCGCGGAGCTGAGCGCGCTGCCGATGGTCGAGCTCAGGCGCCCACGCGAGTGGGGCGCCGCCGCGGACGCGGCCGACCGGCTGCTCTGCGCTCTCGCCGGCTGATTGCGCTGCGCGCCCTCAGGCGGAGACCGCGGTGAGCGGGGCCGCCTCGGGCGCCGGCACGAGGCGCGGCCCGGAGCGACGGGCGGGCGAGCTGACGTGCACGAAGCGGCTCGCCTCCGTGCGGTTCGAGACGCCGAGCTTGCGATAGATGTTCGACAGGTGGAACTTCACCGTCTGCTCGGTGACCCACAGCTGCTTGCCGATCGTCGCGTTGGTGAGGCCGTCGGCGACCAGTGTGAGGATCTCGCGCTCGCGCGCCGTCAGGTCCTCGTTCCCGGCCAGCGGCTGCGCGCTCTCGGCCACCGCCGGCGGCAGCGCGCAGACGATGTTGCGGGCCACGATCTCCCTGATGAGGGTGCCGAGGCTCGGCAGGTGCGCGGACTTCGAGATGCACGCGTCGACGCCGGCGCCGAGCGCCTGGCCGACCCAGACGTCGTCCATCCGCATCGTGAGCAGGAGGATCGTGGCCGCCGGGGCCTCCTCACGGCACTCGCGGATGCGCTCCAGGGCGTCCTCGGAGTTCTGCATCTCGTCGACGACGATGATGTCGGGCTGCGACTGCTCGATCGGCCGCCGGATCGTTCCGCGGCCGTCGACCTTGCCGAGCAGCTTCAGCCGGGGGGCGTTCTTGAGCGCCATCCGGATGGTCTCGACGACAAATGAGCTGTCAGCGACGATCACGACGCTGTTCATGGCAAGAAATCCCCTCTTGGCGGGCTCGGGCGCGCGCCGGGCCGATTCCCGACGCACTGGACCAACGGCTGGGGCGGCTCATTTCTTTTTCATCCTTTTTGAGCGGTTGACGACGCCCGCGCGCATCCGGCCCCCGCTCGTGCGTTGGTCTGGGGATGGCAGACGACGAGCCGAAGACCGCGCGCAGCGCCCCCGCGGCCGCTGCGCTGATCGCCGTCGCGCTCGTTCCGGGGCTTCTCACCGTCTACTTCTCGCTGCAGAGCGGGGGCTACTTTCCCGGCGCTCCCGCGCTCGTGGCCGCCCAGCTCGCCGGCCTGATCGCCCTGCGCTTCGCGCTCGCGAAGCGGCCGCTCGAGGGCGTGAGCCCCGCGCTGCTCGTGGCGGCGGGCGCGCTCGCCGCGTTCACGGCCTGGATCCTCCTGTCGAGCGGATGGTCGGACTCGCCCGCACGGGCGGTGCCCGAGTACACGCGCGCGCTCGCGTATCTGCTCGCCCTGGTTCTGTTCGGGATCCTGCCCTTCTCCGTGCGGCGGCTGCGCTGGATGCTCTACGGGCTGGCGGTCGCGATCGTCGCGGTGTGCGTGCTGGCCTTCCTGTCGCGGACCGTGCCCGACCTCGTCGACGGCATCGGCGTGCTCCAGCCGGACCGGCTCTCCTATCCGCTCGACTACTGGAACTCGCTCGGGCTGCTGGCGGGCCTCGGGATCATCCTCTGCGGCCACCTGGCGTGTGCATCGAGGGAGCACTGGGCCATTCGCATCGCAGGCGCGGCGGCTGTGCCGCTGCTCACGGCGGTCCTCTACTACACGTTCTCTCGCGGGGCGAGCTGGGCGTCGCTCGCCGGCGTGGCCATCTACGTCGTCGTCGGCAGGCCGCGCGGCCTGCTGGCGGGCGCGCTCTCGACGGTGCCGCCGACGGTCGTCGCCCTCATGGTCGTGAACCCCGCCGGCCAGCTCACCTCCCGGCCACGCTTCGCGCCCGACACGCTCGCTGCGAGCCATCGGACAGCGCTCGCGGTGCTCGGCTGCATGGCGGCCGCCGCGGCCATCCGCGCGCTCCTGCTGCGGGTCGACTCGGGGCTCGAGTCCGTCCGGCTCGCTCCGCACCTGCGCCGGCCGGTGCTGATCGGCGCGGGCGTCGCCACCGTGATCGCGGCGCTCGCCGCATCTGCGGCGCTCCACGTCCCCGACGTCGTCGCCGACAAGTACAGGGACTTCAACTCCGACGAGGCCCGGGTGGGGGACTCCGGCTCGAGCCGCCTGGTCAGCGGGGACGACAACGGCCGCCGCAACCACTGGGAGGTGTCGGTCGCGGCCATCAAGCGCCATCCCGTGCGGGGCGACGGCGCGGGCACCTACGAGCTCGACTGGATCCGCGAGCGTGAGCAGCCGCAGGAGGCCCATGACGGCCATTCGCTCTACATCGAAACGCTCGGCGAGCTCGGCCTCGTCGGGCTCGCCGCGCTCGGGCTCTGCCTGCTCGTCCTGCTCGGCGGCTTCGCGGCCCGCGCGCGCGGCAACGACCGCGCGCTGTTCGCGGCCCTGCTCGCGGCGGGCGTCGCGTGGGCGCTCGCGACCGCCGTCGACTGGGACTGGGAGATGCCCGCCGTCACGATCTGGCTGTTCGCATTCGGCGGCGCCGCGCTCGCGCGAAGGGCGCGCGATCCCGAGCCCGATTCGCCTCGGCGGGCTCCGTCGCCCGCCCTGCGTGTGGGTCACGTCCTGCTGCGCGCCGCCGGGGTCGCCGTGTGCCTGGCGGTCGCCGTGCTGCCCGCGCGGCTCGCGGTCTCGGAGGCGCACTACGAGCGCTCGGTGGAGAGCCTGAGGGCGGGCGACTGCGCCGCCGCGCGCTCAGAGGCGGACGCGGCGCTGCGGGCACTCGGCTCGCGCGCGGCGCCCCATCACGTGATCGCCTGGTGCGACGTCGCGGCGGGGCGCTACGCGGCCGCGGTGAGCGAGATAAGACGCGGGCTCGCCAACGATCCCGACAACTGGGCGCTCGTCCAGGCCCTCGCGGTCGCGCGTGCGTCGGCCGGCCTCGACCCGCGCGAGGACGCCCGGCGCATGATGGCGCTCAACCCGCTCGGCGACGTGGCGATCGCCACCAGCGACGCGCTCTCCGGGACGAGGCCGCGGAGCTGGCGCCGCGCGGGCCGCAGGGTGGAGCTGACGATGCCCGAGTCCGGCGATCGCTGAGGGTCGGAAAAAGGGCTGAAACGCATGGATCGGGAGCCCTCCGGGGGATACGCTCGACGCGTGGGACTCATTTCCAGGATCGCCGCCGTCTGCGCTTGCGCGCTCGTACTTGCGGGCGGAGTGGCGCTCAGCGCCGCCGCCGGCGGCGGCCACTCGGGCGGAGACTCCGGCCAGCACCAGTACGGCCCGAAGCCGGCCTGCAAGAAGGGCACGGGCGGAAACGACCGCTCGTACTTCGGCAGCCGCGAGGACTGCCCGAAGAAGCCGCGCTGACTACCAGCGCAAGCGCCGGTACCGCTTTCGTACGAGCCGCGTAAATCCACGCCGCCGGCGGCGTTGGTAGAGGGAATGGCCTGCTCCCACGACAGCTATCGCTCCTTCAGCTCGAGCTACGACCTGGGGCGCGGCGTGCTCGTCTACTTCTGGCATTGCGACGAGTGCGGCGCTCGCCTCGACGAGGCTGCGCGGGTCGACTACCGCCCGAGCTTCGACCCCCGCGGGAACGACGAGTTCCGCGTCCAGACGGCCGGCTGAGCGCCCTCAGGTCCGCTCGAAGACGCTCACTCCGTCGCGCTCGACCTCGCTCACGCTGCCGGCGTTCATCAGCACGTCGACGTGACCCAGCACCTCTGAGAGCGTCAGGTATGCCTGGGTGACGGCGATGTTCCCCCACATCACCTGGGCCAGATCGTGCGCCGAGCGGGGACGCTCTGCGATCAGCCGCTCGATCTTCGCGGCCCGGCGCTCGTGCATCGCGAAGCGCTCGTCGATCAGGACGCGGTGGTCGGTGATCGGGTCGCCGTGCCCCGGCAACACGAGGTCGAGCTCCATCTCACGGGTGGTCCTCATCGAATCGAGGTAGGTGACGAGCGACTGCGGGCGACGGGCGGAGCCGTCCGGCGGGCGCGTCAGCAGCGGGTTCGAGGAGATGTGCCGGAGCAGGTGGTCGCCGGCGATCAGCTGCCGGCGCTCGCGGTCGTGGAAGACCGTGTCGGTGGGACTGTGGCCGGGCCGGTGGTGGACGCGCAGCGTGCGATCGCGGAAGCGCATCTCTTCGCCGTCGGTCAGCACTCGCGTGACATCCGCGGGGGCGCCCCAGGCGCGGTACGCGCGCGAGACGGACCGGAGCGCAGTGGCCACGTCCGGCGGGATGCCGTGGCGCAACATCGTGTCGTAGGCGAACTGGTCGTCCGCCTGGGCCTGGCCCGAGTAGTCCTCGATGAAGGGAACGGCGACGTCGAGGGCGGCCACCTCGGCTCCGGCGTGCTTCGCGACGAGCGACACGAGGCCGAGATGATCGATGTGCTGGTGGGTGATGATCACGAGCTCGATGTCCTCGAGCCCGTGGCCGAGCTCGGCGAGGCCCCGCTGCAGCTCGTCGAACGAGGTGCCGGAGTTCGGCCCTGCATCGATGAGGGTGAGCGGCTCGTCCTCGATCAGATACACGTTCACCCGCCCTACCGCGAACGGGGTCGGAATCGAGATCCTGTGGATCCCGGCCTCCGCTGCGGTGGCGAGCGATTGGTCCGATGTGGTGCGCGCTTCCATCGGAACATCGACCCTAGCGCCAGGCAATCTTCGCGCGGCACGAAAGTTTGCGGGGGCACTGGTCCGTTCTTCATACGGACGTGGTCCACGGGTTCTTCAGAGCTTTTCTGATCACAGGGTCGGTCGCAGTTGCCCTGATGCTCGCCGCAGCGCCCGCTTCGGGCGCGCCGACGGCTGCCTTCACGGTGTCCGATCCCGTCGTCGCCGGCGCTGCCGCGACCTTCACGTCGACCTCTGAGCCGTCGCCCGGCGACACGATCAGCGCGAGCGAGTGGTCCTTCGGAGACGGCACTCCGGCGGGCACGGGAGCGAGCGTGCAGCACACGTTCGGATCGCCCGGGACGGTGACCGTCACGCTGACCGTGACGGACAGCACCGGTCCGTCGGTTGTCAGCAAGGAGGTGAAGGTGCTGCCGCGACCGGTCGCGGCGTTCGTCGTCGCGCCCGATCCACCGGTCGCCGGTCAGTCGGCCAGGTTCATCTCCGCGTCGACCCCCGTGCCCGGGTACTCGATCGCGTCGGTCGAATGGGACTTCAACAATGACGGCACCTTCGACGCGACCGGTGCCGCCGTACGGCACACGTACGGCAATCCCGGCCCGAAGACGGTCCGCCAGCGAGTCCGGGACAGCAGCGGCGTCAGCGTCGAGCTGGTCCGGCAGGTCAGGGTCAACGCCCCTCCCCGCGCCAACTTCACGGTCACGCCGGCGGAGCCGATGACCGGGCAGCAGGTCAAGCTCGTCTCGACATCGGACGACGCCGAGGGGCCGCTCGCCGCGCAGGCCTGGGACCTCGACGGTGACGGGACATTCGACGACGCCTCCGGCGCCTCGGCGACCCGGACCTTCACCACCCCCGGCGAGTACTCGGTCGCGCTGCGTGTGATCGACCGGGATGGGGCCGAGCGACACGCGCAAGCGCGCGATCACCGTCCGCGCTCCGGCGCCGCCACCGGCCGGGAACGGCGGGAGCCCGCCCGGCCCCGGTCCCGCCCGGCCTGCACCGTTTACGTCCCTTACGCCGAATACGCCGCTCGCCCCGCATGCGCCGCCTGCGCCTCTTCCGCCGTCGATGCGGCTGATGAAGCCCTTCCCGATCGTCCGGCTTGCCGGAGCGGCCATCGCGAACGGCGCCCGGATCCGGCTGCTCAGCGTGCGCGCGCCGGCCGGGGCGCAGGTCGTCGTCCGCTGCCGCGGCCGTCGCTGTCCCGCTCCCCGCCTGGCGAAGGCGAGCGGGCGCGGGCCCGTGCGCTTTCCCACCCTGGCGCGCTTCCTGCCGGCCGGTTCGACGCTCACGATCCTCGTGCGCCGCGCGGGCGAGATCGGCAAGTACACCCACTTCCGCATCAGGCGCGCGCAAGCGCCGCAGCGCCGCGACGGCTGCCTGCCCCCGAATGCCACGAAGGCCGTGAAATGCCCGAGCGCCTGAGGCGAGCGGCCTGGCCCGCGATCGCGCTCGCGTGCATGCTCGCCCTGGCGCTCTCGTTCGTGCTTGCGCGGGCCGGCGGCGAGACGGAGCGGAGCGGTCCGGCAGGCGTGCCCGGGCCGGCGGTGATCTCCGACAGCAAGCCGGTGTCTGCGCCCGTTGCCCCGCGGCTCGGCCGCGCGCGCGAGCTGCCGGCGCTCGCCCGTGAGGCGCCCGAACCCAAGCCGCGCAAGCGCAAGCGCGCCGCGCCTCGCCCGGCCGCCGCGGCACCGGCACCGGCGGCAGCGGCGCCACCGGCCCCGGCCGCCGGCCCCCGCTCCCGCGTCGCCCGAGCCCGCGTACACGCCGCCGCCGGAGCCCGTGGCGCCGCCACAGCCGGCCCCGGAACCGGCGGCGCCCCCCGCACCGCAGGCCGATCCGCCCCCGGTGTACTTCGACGACTCGGGCTGATGGCCGACGCCCGTGGGGACAGCCTCGCTCGCGCCGTTCGGCGCGCGTCTCGATCCGGCACCGCGGGCTGTTGCCCGCGCGCGTGGTACGGGACGACGCAGGGCGGCTCCGGATCCAGCTACAGCGGCATGAGGCGCCCACGCTCGCGGAGGTCCTTGCAGGCGAGCAGCTCGGGCGGCGCGACGCGATCGTCCTGGTCTACGGCGTCGCGGCCGCCGCGGAGGCTCTGCGGCGCGCCGGCCTGGTCGCCCGTGACCTCAGGCCGAGCCGCATCCTCGTCAGCCCGACGAACGGGGCGGTTCTCGCCGACTCGGGCATCCCGCTGGAGCTCATGCCTCGCGCGCTTCGCCCAGGCGACCCAGACGCGGCGTTCCGCTCGCCCGAGGAGCTCGCGACGGGACATATCGACGCCCGCAGCAACGTCTACTCGCTGGGTGTGCTCCTGCGAGCGGTCCTCGATCCCTCAGGGGGCTCGGAGCTGCCCGGTCCGGTGGAGGCCGTGATCGAGCGCGCCGGTGCGACCGATCCGGAGCTGCGCTACGCGACCCCGAAGGAGCTCATGGTCGCGACGGCAGACGCCGTCGGCCTGCGCATCCGGTCGCGTCCCGGCGGCGGCGCCGACCTCGTCCTCACTCCACGTGACAGCCCGGCGCCGAGAGGCGGCGGTGCTCCGGCGCCTCGTCCGCGACCGGCGCCGCCGAGAGCCCGCCCGGCGGTGCCGAGGCCCGCCCGCCCCCCGAGCCCGCCAAGCGCCCCGAGCCGTCCGCAGCCGAACGCCGAGCCGGCGGCCCCGGCGACGCCTCCGCGCGAGCAGGAGGCCATTCCATCGCACGAGCCGCCGGCACCCCGCCCGCGCCCGCCCGCTCCGCCGCCGCGGAGAGCGCCGTCGCGGCCCGGGATCCGGGTTCCGTCGATGCCGCGCCCTCGCATGCCGCGCATCAGCGTCCCATCAGTCCCTCGCCCTCGGATGCCGCGCATCAGTGTGCCGTCGATCCCCCGGCCCCGGATGCCGCGCGTCAGCGCGCCGTCGCTGCCGCGCCCGCGCATCCCGAGGCCGCCCAGGCCGCACCTGCGCGTCCCGAGCCTGCCGGCGACCCTGCGCCCGGCGAGGATCGCTCGAGCCGTGGGCGTCGCGCTCGCACTCGCGGCCTCTGTCACCGCCGGGCTCATGCTCGCCAAGGCCGGGGGAGAGGACGACGGCGCCTCGCAGATCTCGAGTGCGGCGCTCACCGTGCAGCTCCCGGGCGACTGGGACGGGACGAAGGTCGACCGCGAGCCCTCGATCCCGCTCTCCGAGCCGCTCGCGGCAGCACCGGAGGACGAGCGCGGCACGGGAATCGTCGCCGGCCGGGTCGATGACGCCGTGGCACTCGACAAGCGCCTGCGCACGGAGGGCCGCCGCACCGAGGTTTCGCTCGGGAGGCTCCAGGCGTGGCGCTACTCGGGCATCGAACCGCAGACCGGACTCGCCGCCGTCGCATTCCTGGCACCCACGAGTGACGGCTCGGTCCTCGTCATCTGCCACGCCCGTCGCGCGGTCGCGCCGCAGCGGCTGCGGGAGTGCGAGGGAATCGCCTCGACGATCGCTCTGCGCGGCGGGCGCCCGGTAGCGCTCGCGACCATCGGACAGGGCGAGCAGGTCGTGAACGAGCTGATGGCTGCGCTGCGCCGCGCACGCGTTAGCGGCCGCCGCGAGCTCGCCCGGGCCCGTCGCGCGCCCGGGCAGGCGCAGGCGGCGCGTGGGCTCGCGAACACCTATCGCGCGGCCGCGGAGCGCGTCGAGGGCTCACCTGAGATCGACGGCGAGGCGGGGGAGCTGGCCGAGTCGCTGCGCGCCGCCGGCAGGGCCTACGGCGACCTCGCCGCTGCCGCCGCGCGTGGCAACCGAGAGCGCTACCGGGCGGCCCGCCGTGCGGTCGTCGAGCGTGAGGCGGCCGTCGAGCGCGGGGCCGCCGAGCCGCTCAGCGCCTGACCAGCCGGTTCCGTCAAGATCAGGGCGTGAGGCTCATCCTCGCCTGTGCGCTGCTCGGCGCGCTCGCCGCCGCGGGCTTCGCGGCCACGCGGGATCGCGACTACCGCGCCCGCGCCTTCGTGATCCAGGTCCCGTCAGACATGGGGGGCGAGGGAGGCGTCGAGCTGGCCCGCAGCGATCGCGTGCTCCAGCAGGCGATCGCGCTCTCCGGGGCCGGCCAGACCACGCTCGACTGGATGCGCAGCCACTCGCGCGCCGAGATCACCTCGCGGCTCGATCTCGCCTTCACGGTCGAGGCGCCGGACCCGGAGCAGGCCGCGGCGCTCGCCACCGGCTACGCGAAGGCGTTCAGACGAGCGATCCCGGACGATCGCGGCCTGCCGGTGCGAGGGCGGGGAGCGGGCGCGGCCCAGCCAGAGCTCGGACCGCTCGGCTGGGGCGCGATCGGCGGCCTCGCGGGGCTGGCGCTCGGTGCGGCGCTCGCGGTCACCCGGGAGGGCCTCAGGAGCGGATCAGGTCGAGGACCTCGTCCCGCTTCTCCTGCATGTGCTCCTCCGAGCTGACCGACTCCAGGTTGAGGCGCAGGAGCGGCTCGGTGTTCGACGGCCGCACGTTGAAGTGCCAGTCCTCGTAGTCGACCGAGATGCCGTCGAGCTCCGAGATCTCGCCGTCCGAGTACCGCTCCGCGAGCTCGTTCATCTTCCCCTCCTGGTCCTCGACCTCGGAGTTGATCTCACCGGAGATGAAGTACTTCGAGCGCAGCGGCTCGAGCAGCTCGCTGAGGCGAGCCCCCTCGACCGACAGCAGCTCGAGGATCAGCAGCGCCGGCAGCGTCCCCGAGTCGGCGCAGTAGAAGTCGCGGAAGTAGTAGTGGCCGGACACCTCGCCGCCGAACGCGGCGCCCGTGTCGCGCATGCGCGTCTTGAAGAAGGCGTGCCCGACGCGGTTGACCTCGGCGCTGCCGCCCGCGCGCTCGACGAGGTCCCGCACCGCCCTCGAGGCGCGCACGTCGTAGAGGATCGTCGCGCCGGGCTCCTTGCGCAGGATCGACTCGGCGAGCAGCGCGGTGAGGAAGTCGCCCGCCACGAACTCGCCGGTGTCGTCGATGAAGAAGCAGCGGTCCGCGTCGCCGTCCCAGGCGATGCCGAGGTCGGCGCCCGTCTCGCGAACCTTGTCGATGATGAAGCGGCGGTTCTCCTCGAGCAGCGGGTTCGGCTCGTGGTCGGGGAACTCGCCGTCGGGCTCCCAGTAGGTTCGCTCCTGCTCGATCGGGAACGAGTCGAGCAGCGGGCCGACCATCGGCCCGGCCATCCCGTTGCCGCCGTCGAGCACGACCTTGAGCGGCTTGATCGCGCTCGCGTCGATGAAGCCGAGCGCGGCCTCGCGGAACGGCTCGCCGACCTCCTCCTCGCTCAGCTCGCCCGGGCTCTCGGCGGGCGCTCCCGGCTCGCCGGCGCTCACGATCTCCTTCAGCTCGCCGATCCCCGAGTCCCCCGAAAGGGCGATCGCCCCGCGCCTGACGAGCTTCGCGCCCGTGTACGCCGCCGGATTGTGCGAGGCGGTGCACATCAGCCCGCCGTCGAGCTCGCGCGAGCCGACCGTCCAGTAGACCATCTCGGTCCCGGCCATGCCGATGTCGAGCACGTCCGCGCCCTCGTCGGCGATCCCGCGCGCGTATGCCTCGGCCATCGAGGGCGCCGAGAGCCGCATGTCGCGCCCGAGCGCCACGCGCAGCTCGCCGACCGGCACGTCCTGGAGATCCGAGAGCACCTGCGCGAACCCGCGTCCGATCCGGTACGCGAGCTCCTCGTCCATCTGGTCGGGGTAGATGCCGCGGACGTCGTAGGCCTTGAAGATCGTGTCGTCCATCGCGGCCGGACCCTAACCGGCGCGGGAGCGGGACGCCCGGCTGGCTAGACCGGCTCGGCGCGCCGCAGCCGCAGCCCGGACGCCCCGAGCGTCGGCACGATCTCGCGCAGGATCCCGCGCAGCGGCTCGGCCGCAAGCGGCTGGTGCCCGTTCGAGCGCCGCACGATCGAGGTCGTGCGCACGAGCGGCGGGTCGTCGAGCGGGCGCAGGACGACTCCGTCCCGCACGCCCGCGCTCAGCGCCAGCCGCGGGATCAGCGCAACGCCCACGCCGAGGGCCACGAGACCCTGCATGGCGAGGTAGTCGTTCGTCTGGGACACGACCCGCGGCTTGAAGCCGCGAAGCTCGCAGGCCGCCTCGACGGCGTCGCGGCAGAGGCACGGGTTCGGGGCGACCCAGGTCTCGTCGGCGAGTGCGCCGAGGTCGGCGCTCGGACCCTCCGCCTGCCCGTGGCCCACGGGAAGGGCGAGCAGCAGATGGTCCTCGAACAGCAGCTCGTACTCGAGCTCCGGCTCGAGCTCGCCGGCGATCATCGGGTAGTCGTAGCTGAGCGCCAGGTCGTGACGTCCGTCGCGCAGCGCCGGCAGCGACTCGTCCGGATCGGCCTGCACGACCTCGAGCGTGATCTCCGGATAGCGCCGGGCGAGCGCGGCCACCGTCTCCGGCACGAGCGTCGTGGCCGCGCTGGGGAAGGCGGCGAGGCGAACCGTCGCGGTCGCGGCCGCGGCCAGGTCGCCGAGCTCGCGCTCGGCCTCGTCGAGGCGGTCGAGCACGGCGTCCGCATGGCGCAGCACCTGCTCGCCCGCGGGGGTCACGGAAAGCCCGCGCGGCTGGCGGATCAGGAGCTGGACGCCGAGCTCCTCCTCGAGCCGGGCGACGTGATGCGAGACGGCCGGCTGGCTGTAGTGGAGCGCGTTTGCGGCCGCTGTGAAGGAGCCCCGTGCGGCCACTTCGCGAAATACACGCAAACGAGCCACATCGAGCATCGAACCAAGTTATCAGCGCCATCAATGACTTCGCTTGCCAAATGGGGTACATGGGGGGACTCTGTTAGTGCACACACACGGACTCGCCCCCCCAGTCCAAGGAAGAGAAAATGCCCCCGTTCTCGCTGGCCCGATGAGCGGCGCCGCCCTGGCTGCGCCGCGCGCGCTCGCCCCCTCGCGCGTCCTTCAACCCGATGAGGCAGCTTCCCATCTGACCCGCCTCTATCGGCTCGCCTGGTCCCTGTGCGGGTCCCCGCACGTGGCCGAGGACCTCGTGCAGGAGACCTACCTGCGCGTCCTCGCCCGGCCGCGCCGGGTTCGCAACGCCGACAGCTTCGCGTACCTCGCCCGCACCCTGCGCAACGTCACGACCGACCACCGTCGATCCGAGTCGACGCGCGGCCCCTCGCACCTGTCCGCCGACGAGGTCGACCCGCCCGACCACCGCGTGACCGGCGATCCGGTCCTGTCCGCGCTGGCGGGCGAGGTCTACGGCGCCGTCTCGGGCCTGCCCGACCACCACCGCGACGTCGTGGCCGCCGTCGACCTGGCCGGCATGAGCTACCACGAGGCGGCGCACCACGCTCGGCATCCCGGTCGGCTCCGTGATGAGCCGCCTCTACCGGGCGCGCGACCGGCTGGCGGACGCGCTCGGCGACGGCTGGCGCTGAGCCGCTTGGGATAGCCCGCGGCGGGGCGGGTATTAACCCGCCTCATGCCACGCATCGGCATCCACTGCTCGCACGAGCAGATCCCTCCACGAGAGCTGCTCGCGGCCGTGCGCCAGGCCGAGCAGGCCGGCTTCACGGCCGCGATGTCGTCGGACCACTTCTCTCCGTGGAGCGAGCGGCAGGGCGAATCCGGCTTTGCCTGGTCGTTCCTCGGCGCCGCGCTCGAGGCCACGAGCCTGCCCTTCGGGGTCGTCAACGCCCCCGGCCAGCGCTACCACCCGGCGATCGTCGCGCAGGCGGCCGCCTCGCTGTGCCAGATGTTCCCCGGCCGCCTGTGGGTGGCGCTGGGGAGCGGCGAGGCCTCGAACGAGCACATCACGGGCGAGCGCTGGCCCTCGAAGGCCGAGCGCGAGGCGCGCCTGCGTGAGTGCGTGGACGTGATCCGCGCGCTTCTCGCCGGCGAGGTCGTCGACCATCACGGCCGGATCGTGGTCGACCGGGCGAAGCTCTGGACCCTGCCGCCCGAGCCGCCGCCCCTGATCGGCCCCGCGATCAGCGTCGAGACCGCCGCGTGGGTGGGCGAGTGGGCCGACGGCCTCGTGACCGTCAACCAGCCGCGCGACAAGCTCGAGCGCATGATCGCGGCCTTCCGCGAGAACGGGGGAGAGGGCAAGCGCCTCGCCGTCCAGGTCCACCTGTCGTGGGCGCCGGACGAGGACAGCGCGCTCGAGGTCGCCCACGACCAGTGGCGCACCAACGTGTTCGCTCCGCCGCTCTGCTGGGACCTCGTGACGGTCGAGCAGTTCGACCTCGCCGCGCAGCACGTCCGGCCGGAGGACGTCCGCGAGACCGTTGTCGTCTCCTCCGACCCGGCCCGGCACGTCGAGCTGATCGAGGAGCTCGCCGGCCTCGGCTTCGAGGAGATCTACCTCCATCACGTCGGGCGCGACCAGCGCGAGTTCATCGAGGCCTTCGGCGAGCACGTGCTCCCGCACTTCGAGGAGGGACGCTGAGCATGCGGCTCGACCAGACGAGCGACCTGTGGTGGAAGAACGCGATCGTCTACTGCCTCGACGTCGAGACCTTCCTCGACTCGGACGGCGACGGGGTGGGGGACTTCCAGGGGCTGATCCGCCAGATCGACTACCTGGCGGGCCTCGGCGTGACGTGCCTGTGGCTCATGCCGTTCTATCCCTCGCCCAACCGCGACGACGGCTACGACGTGACCGACTACTACGGCGTCGACCCGCGGCTCGGCAGCCTGGGCGAGTTCGTCGAGCTCGTGCGAACCGCGAACGACCGCGGCATCAAGGTCATCATCGACCTGGTCCTGAACCACACCTCGGACGAGCACCCGTGGTTCAAGGCGGCCAGGGACGACGCCGGCTCTCCCTTTCGCTCCTACTACGTCTGGCGCGACGAGCCGTCCGACCGGAGCCGAAGGGGATCTCCTTCCCCGACAAGGAGACGAGCAACTGGGAGAAGGACGAGGCCTCCGGCCAGTACTACCTGCACCGCTTCTACCGCTTCCAGCCTGACCTGAACGTGGCCAACCCGGCGGTCCGCGACGAGATCGCCCGGATCGTCGGCTTCTGGCTCCAGCTGGGCGTGGCCGGCTTCAGGATGGACGCGGTCCCCTTCCTGCTGGAGACGGAGGGCATCGAGGAGGGGATGGAGGACGATCCGCACACCTTCCTGCGCAGCCTGCGCGCGTTCGCCACCCGCAGGCGCGGCGAGACGATGCTGCTCGGCGAGGTCAACACGGAGCTCAAGGAGCTCTCGCGCTTCTTCGGCGACGAGGACGGGGACCAGCTGAACGCGCAGTTCGCGTTTCTCCTCAACCAGAACCTATGGCTCTCGCTCGCCCGCGAGGACGCCGAGCCGCTCGAGGCGGTGATCCGCAGCCTGCCCACCGCCCCGCCGGACAACGCCTGGGCGACCTTCCTGCGCAATCACGACGAGCTCAGCCTCGACAAGCTGACCGAGTCCCAGCGCAAGGAGGTGTTCGCGGCCTTCGGCCCGCGCAAGGACATGCAGCTCTACGGCCACGGGCTCAGGCGCCGGACGGCGGCCATGCTGGGCGGCGACGGCCCGCGGCTGCGCATGGCCTGGAGCCTGATGCTGTCCCTGCCCGGGACGCCCGTGATCTTCATGGGCGACGAGATCGGCATGGCCGAGAACCTCGCCATTCCGGACCGGATGAGCGTGCGCGTGCCGATGCAGTGGTCGGATGCGCCGGGCGGCGGCTTCTCGAGCGCCCCCGCGAAGGAGCTCGTGCGGCCGATGCGGCGGGGCCGCTTCGGCCCGAAGCACGTGAACGTCGCCGCGCAGCGCCGCGACGACGACTCGCTTCTCAACTTCCTCGAGCGGCTGATCCGCCGCCGCAAGGAGACCCCCGAGCTCGGCTGGGGCTCGAGCACGCTGATCGAGACCGCCGCGCCGCAGCTCTTCGCGCACCGCTGCGAGTGGCAGGGCTCGACCGTCGTGGCCGTCCACAACCTCTCGGGCAGGAAGGCCCGCTCGACGCTCGACCTCGGGGTGAAGCCCGGCGAGCGGATCGCGATCGACGACCTGCTCGAGTGGCGCGAGCACCGGCCGAACAAGGACGGCACGCTCGACGTCGAGCTCGCGCGGCTACGGCTATCTGTGGCTGCGCCTGCGCGCGCCGAGGCGAACGGCCGCTGAGCTGACGAGCCGCTCGCCCTACAGCCAGCCGCGCGCGCGGAAGTAGCCGATCATTCCGAAGAGCATCGCGAACATCGCGACGACGATCGCCCAGAACGCCGCCGTGCCGGTGTCGAACGGGAAGTCGACGTTCATGCCCCAGACGCTCGCGAACAGGGTCAGCGGCAGCACGACCACGCTGATCGCCGTCAGGAAGCGCAGCACCTCGTTGACCCGGTGCGAGAGCACCGACTCGTTCGTGACCTCGAGCGCCTCCACGACCTCCTTGTAGTTCTCGAGCATGTCCCAGATGCGCTCGGAGGCGTCGACGATGTCGTCGAAGTAGACCTCGAGGTCCTCGGCGAGGTAGCGCTGCTTGGTGCGCTCGAGGTCGCGCAGCACGGCGCGCTGCGGGCGGATCACCTTGCGGAAGTTGATGATCTCCTGCTTCGCGTTCGAGATGTCGCGCACGACCTCAGCGGAGCGGCCCTCGAAGATGTCCTCCTCGAGCCGCTCGAGCTTGTTCCCGATCTTGCGCAGCATCGGGAAGCAGTAGTCGAACGAGTCGTCGACGATCTTGTAGAGGAGGTAGCCGGACCCCTTCGAGAGGAGCGCCTCGCGCACGTCCTCGTTCGAGCGGCAGCGCTCGAACAGGTACTCGACCGGCGGGACGGGCGTGTTCGGCAGCGTGATCAGGTAGTCGGGCCCGATGAAGATGTCGAGCTCGGCCGCGTTCAGCCGGCCGACCGTCTTGTCGAACACCGGGAAGTACAGGACGATGAAGAGGTACTCGTCGTACTCGTCGATCTTCGGCCGCTGGTTGCGGGAGAGGACGTCCTCGTAGTCGAGCGGATGGAACTCGAAGTGCTCCTCGAGCCAGGCGCGATCGATCGGCCGCGGGCGCTCGATGTTCAGCCAGCGCAGGCCGCCGTGCTCGACGACCTCGACGTTGGGCTCGGTGGGCGCTGCGAGGTGCGCGGAGTCAGCCCGCGCGCGCGCGGAACGCCTGAGACGGGGCTTCGGGAGGCTCGGCATAGGGTCTGAGCGGGTCGTCCAGGACGTTCACGGGGTTCATTCTACTTCCGTGCACTGGTATCCTCCGCCGTCAGACATAGCCGTTGCATCGAGAGGGGTGGAGGGATATGGCCCTGTGAAGCCCCGGCAACCGCCGCTGTGGCCGCCTTCGGGCAGCCGCAGAGGAAAGGTGCCAAGTCCATCGGACCAGCGTGTCCGGCAGATGTGACAGGAGCGCCCGTGAGGCCTCCGTCGTCACAGCAGCGGCGGAGGCTATTTCACAGGAAAGGACGCATATGCCCATCCAGGCGCTCCAGTGCAAGGAATGTCAGGAGACCTACCCGCTCGACGCCCGCTACGTGTGCGAGCGCTGCTTCGGCCCCCTCGAGGTTGCCTACGACCTGACCGGACTCGACGCCGCGGAGGTCAAGCGGCGGATCCAGGCGGGCCCGCAGACGATCTGGCGCTACTCGGACTTCCTGCCCTTCGAGGGCCCGCCCGTGCCGGGCCTGCCCGTGGGGCTGACCCCGCTGCAGCGGGCGCCGCGGCTCGCCGAGGCGCTCGGGCTGGGGGAGGTGTGGGTCAAGAACGACACCGCCAACCCCACGCACTCGTTCAAGGACCGCGTGGTGGCCGTGGCGGTCGCGAAGGCCCAGGAGCTCGGCTACGAGGTCGTGGCCTGCCCGTCGACGGGCAACCTCGCCAACGCGGTGGCCGCGCACTCGGCGGCGGCGGGCCTCGAGTCGTACGTCTTCATCCCGGCCGACCTCGAGGAGCAGAAGGTGCTCGCCACCGGGGTCTACGGCACCCATCTCGTCGCGGTGCGGGGTACCTACGACGACGTCAACCGGCTCTGCACCGAGCTGTCGGCGGAGCGTGAGTGGGCCTTCGTCAACGTGAACGTGCGGCCCTACTACGCGGAGGGCTCTAAGACGATCGCGTTCGAGATCGCCGAGCAGCTCGGCTTCGAGCTGCCCGACCGCGTGGTCGCTCCGATCGCGTCCGGATCGCTGTTCACGAAGATCGCGCGCGGCTTCGAGGAGTGGCGCGAGGTCGGGCTCGTGTCCGGCGAGCTGCCGACCTTCAACGGCGCTCAGGCGGCCGGCTGCTCGCCCGTGGCCCAGGCCTTCGACGCGGGCCAGGACTTCTGCCGTCCCGTCAAGCCGGACACGATCGCCAAGTCGCTCGCCATCGGGAACCCGGCCGACGGCCCGTACGCGCTCGACCTGGCGCGGCGCTCGGGTGGCTCGGTCGACTCCGTGACCGACGAGGAGATCCGTGACGGGATCAGGCTGCTCGCCCAGACCAGCGGGATCTTCACCGAGACCGCCGGCGGCGTGACCACTGCGACGCTCAAGAAGCTCGCCGAGCGCGGGGACATCGGGCCCGACGAGCGCGTGGTGGCTGTGATCACGGGCGACGGCCTGAAGACGCTCGACGCCGTGCGCGGGACGTTTGAGACGCACGAGATCGACGCTTCCGTCGACGCGTTCGAGGAGGCGGTTTTCGCGGAAGCACCCGGCTCGGCCGGGTGCGCACCGACCGCTTCCGCGGGAACGACCGCCGCTGCGGTGTAATCTGCCCGATCCCTGATGGCTGTCACGGTCAAGATCCCAACCCAGCTGCGCAGCGTCACGAGCGGCGACTCGGAGACATCCGTCGAGGGCGCGACCACGGTCGGCGACGTGCTCGACGGGCTCTACGAGCGCTATGACGGCCTGCGCGAGCGGATCGCGGAGGACGGCGATCTGCGCCGCTTCGTCAACGTCTACGTCGGCGGTGAGGACATCCGCTTCCTGGACGGCCTCGAGACCGGCGTCGAGGACGGCGACGAGGTGACGATCCTCCCCGCGGTCGCCGGCGGCGCCTGAGCACCCTCGTCACAGGGGCCCAGGGCTTCATCGGCTCCGCGCTCACGGAGCGGCTGCTGGACGCGGGGGAGACCGTCGTGGCGCTGCGGCGCGACGCCGACCCGGCCTCGCGCTTCGTGGCCGACGGGATCGAGGAGCGCTGCGTCGTCGCGCTGGCGGACCTGGGCGACTACGGGTCGCTCGTGCGGGTGCTGAACGAGCACGAGGTCCGGGCCGTCTTCCATCTCGGGGCCCAGACGATCGTCGGCACGGCGGTGCGCTCGCCGCTCGGGACCTTCGACGCGAACATCCGCGGCACCTGGTCGCTGCTCGAGGCGTGCCGCTCGCTTGGCGCGGGGACCGTCGAGCGCATCGTCGTCGCCTCGACCGACAAGGCCTACGGCAGCCACGAGGAGCTGCCCTACCGCGAGGACTTCGCGCTGAAGGCGAGCTATCCCTACGACGTCTCCAAGGCGTGCGCGGACCTCGTTGCGCGCTCGTACGCGGTCACCTACGGGATGCCGGTGGCGGTCACACGCTTCGCCAACGTCTACGGCCCGGGTGACGTGAACTGGTCGCGGCTCGTGCCCGACTCCGCCCGCGCACTCGTGCGGGGCGAGCGGCCGGTGATCCGCTCGGACGGCACGCCCGAGCGCGACTACCTCTATGTGGCGGACGCCGTCGACGCCTACTTGGCGATCGCCGCGTCGCTCGAGCGGCCCGAGCTTCACGGCCGCGCCTGGAATGCGGGCTGGGGCGAGCCCGTCTCGGCGCTCGACCTGGTTCGCAGGCTGATCGCCGTTTCGGGGGTCGCCGTCGAGCCCGACGTGCGCGGCGAGGGCGTGCCGCACGCCGAGATCGACCGCCAGTTCCTCGACTCGACCGCCATCCGCGACGAGCTCGGCTGGGCGCCCCGTGTGGCGCTCGACGACGGCCTCGCGGCGTCGTGGGACTGGTACCGGGCGCGGCTGTCCTGAGCGTCAGTGCTCGCGCAGAAAGGCGCGCAGCTCGGCGTTGAACCGTTCGGGCGCCTCGAGGTTGACGACGTGGCCGACGCCGGGGAGCACTACCAGCTTGGCGTCGGGTATCGCGGCGTGGATGCTCTCGGCGACGGGGAGCGGGGCGCGCACGTCGTTGTCGCCGTTGAGCAGCAGGGCGGGGACCGCGACGCTCGGGAGCATTTCGCGCAGGTCCGCGCCGGCGATGGCGCGCGCCATCGCCCTGAGGCCTGCGGGATGGAACGCGGCGGCGTTGTCCACGAACGCGTCGACCGTCTCCGCGGGGGTCGATTCCGAGAACATCGTCGGCCGCACCGCGCTCACGAACTCCTCGGGGGGCCGGTCCGCCAGGTCGAGGACCTGCTGCAGGCGGTGCTCGACCTCCGCGGGCGCCAGCGAGCCCGCCCAGCCCGCATAGGCCGAGGCGAGGATCAGCGTCCGCGGCAGCTCGGGATGGCGGCGGTAGAGCTCGAGGGCGAGACCGCCCCCGAACGAAAGCCCGCCGACGTGCGGGCTCTCGAGCCCGAGCGCCTCCACGAGCTGCGCGAGGCAGTCGGCGTAGTCGGCGAGATCGAACCCCTCCGGCGGGTCCGACGACGCGCCTGCACCGGGGGCGTCCCAGGCGATGACCGTGAACTCGTCCGACAACCCGTCGAGCTGCTGTTGCCAGGTCCCGCGGCCGTCGCCCACATAGCCGTGCAGCAGCACGAGCGGAGGGCCGTCACCCGCCCGCTCGTAGGCCACGCGCACACCGTCAAGGTCGATTTGCTCCGAAGCCATCTCCGCAGTCAGCGTACGGCCATTCGCTCCGTAAGTCCGGCCGCTCGGGGCGGTTAGCCATCCAGACGACCCCGAGTGAGTGGAGACACGATGTCGCGCAAGACCCCAAAGCTGTCCGCCCTGGCGATCGGCGCACTGGCGGCGCTGGTACCCATATCGGCCGCGAGCGCGGACCCGACCGCCGGCATGCCGCACAAGCAGAGGGTGGCGCTGTGCGCGAGCCTGGTGGACTTCGACTCGGTGTCCGGCATCGAGCTCGACGATGAGAGCCGGGTGCTCGCGGTCGAGGGCGGGCCGGGCGAGGACTATCTGTACGTCGACCAGCAGAACAACGGGACGTCGAGCCCGTGGGACGACAAGCTTGTCGTGACCCTCACCACCTACGGCCCTCTCGCCGACGAGGAGGAGGACATCGAGGTTCCTCTCTACTCCTCCTCAGGGGGCGCCGGCGGCTTCACGACGGTCAATGCGCCGAAGTCGCTCTACCTGAAGCGCATCGAGTACAGCGGCTCGATGTCCGACCGCAACGCCGTGCTGAATGAGTCACGCGTGCCGATGCGCGCTCGCGGCTGGTTCGCCCAGCTCGACGCAGGCCAGAACGGCTATGCCGGCGGCGGCGGTCCCGACTGCGTCGAGGGCGTGACCGGCAAGTTCGACAACCGCGACCAGGCGATCGCCACCGGCGGCGGACCGGACTTCATCCGCACCGGGTTCGGGGACGACAACCTCAACGGCGGCGACGGCCCCGACACGATCAAGGCGGGCGAGGGTGACGACACGCTCCGCGGAGGCACCGACATCGACAGGCTCGAGGGCGCCGGCGACAGCGACTGCTACAGCGGAGCCCAAAACGACGGCAGCCGCGACCTGCTCGACGACCCCAGCCCGGGCCTTGACGACTTCAACACCTACGCCGCCGAGCCAGGCGAGATCCGCGGCATGGACGTCGAGACCATCGAGCACATCACCGAGCCCTTCCCGCAGCTCGTGGCGGACTGCGTCGGGTGATGTTGCGGCGCGCCTCAGACACGTGCGCGAGCGGGGGAAAGAGCCGGCTCACCTGACCTCAAGCGTGGCGAGGATGCCGCGATGGTCCGTGCCGATTATCTCCGGTTCGAGGAACCGGACCGCGCCGCGCCGGAAGTGGCGCGGGGTGAAGAGCACGTAGTCGATCTTCTTGCCCCCGTGCGTCGCCGTGTTGCTCCGGTCGATCTCGTCGAACTGCTCCGCCAGCGGCGAATCGCGCTGGGGTTTGCGGTTGAGGTCGCCTACGAGGACGACGGCGCCCCGGCGGCCCCGCATCCTCTCGGCGAGCGATTCGATCTGGCGCTGAGTGATCCGGCGCCCCCGCCGGTCCTCCGCGCTGTCCGGGGCGACGTGCGTGTTGCAGAACCAGAACCGCCGGCCGACCTTCGCCTCGAGGCAGGTGACCTTGCGTTTCTCCCGCCGTCCCGTCGCGGCACGCGGGAACAGCTCCTGCGGCCCGTATGCGCGGCCCGTCGCGCCGCGCACGAACAGCGCGCTGCCGAAGTCGCACTCGAACTCGCGATTGTTGTCGTGGTGCAAGACATCGACGGTGGTGCCCAGCGCGTGGCTCATCCGCGTGTACCCGAACGCCAGCATGATCTCCTCGAACTCAGGGCTCGCGAGCGACTCCTCGCAGATCTCCTGCAACCCCACGACGTCGGGACGCGTCTCCGCGAGGATCTCAGCCAGCTTGACCGGGTCGGGCTCACGCCCGTCCCCGGCGGTCCCGCCCTGGACGTTCCAGGTCAGCACGCTGATCGTGGCGCCCTCCGCCGATGCGGCCGGGATCGCCGAGCACACGAGCACGAGCATGATCGCTGCCTTCGTCAGACGCGGGACGACGCGCCGCAGGGACCTTGTCGCGCTCGAGCGCGAAGCGCAGTCCGCCTCTTGGTGGTCGATTGGGGTTCTCAGAGCGCCTGTGCGGGGGGTCGGATCAGATCGCTGATCATCACACGAATGCCGGGCCTCGGCGGGGGAAGCGCGCGCGAGGAGGGGATAGTCTCTGCGCCCTCAGTGGCCAGGCCACTTGACCGATCAGAAACGAAGGAGGCGCCGAGGTGAGCACCAGCAACAGGACATCCCCCTTCGGGACCTTCGAGGGGACCGATGCCTACGAGTTCGTCCCGGGTGTGCATCTCCACGCCGTGGGCGGGGAGCAGGTGCTGCTCTGCAAGGTCAGCTACGAGCCCGGCAAGGAGGTGCTGCGGCACAGCCACGAGCACACCGAGCAGGTGATGTACATCCTCGACGGCGAGGTGACCATGACGGTCGAGGGGGAGGCCCGCACGCTTCGGGCGGGAGACACCGTGGTCGTCAATCGCGGTCTCGAGCACGAGCTGCACTCCGAGCACGGCGTGACCTTCATGGAGGCGCTTGCTCCGGTACCGCTCGATCACGTCCCCGACCGCGCTCGCGACCTCGTGCTCGGCCCCGATGGCGGGTCGACGCACGTCGAGCGCTGACATTTCGAGCAAGGAGAGCACCGCATGGCCTATGTAGTGAGCGTCACCTGGACCGCGAAGGAGGGCGAGGAGGACGCGGTCGCCGCCGCGCTCGAGCGGCTCCGCGAGCCCACGCTCGCGGAGGAGGGCGTCCTGATGTGGATCCCCCATCGCGACCCGGATGACCCGAAGGTCTTCCACGTCTACGAGCAGTACACCGAGGAGGCGGCGTACACCGCCCACACGGAGACGGAGCACTTCCAGCGCGACGGCTTCGGAGACGCGATCCCGCGGCTCGCCGACCGGCGGCGCGAGTTCTACGAAACCATGGGTTGATGTGACCGAGCCGCAGTTCGAGCCGCTGGCGCGCCGCACCTTCGTGGCCGACGCGATTCGGACGATCAAGGACATGATCCTCGATGGCCGGCTGGCGCCCGGCCAGCGGCTCCCGTCAGAGCGCGCGCTCAGCGAGGCGCTCGGGATCAGCCGCCCCACGGTCCGAGAGGCGATCCGCTCGCTGCAGGCCATGCACATCCTCGAGAGTCGCCATGGGGCGGGGACGTTCGTCGCCTCGCTGAGCGTGGAGGAGCTGCTTGCGCCGCTGCAGTTCGTCCTGTCGCTGGCCGACGGCGGGCTCGAGCACCTCTTCGAGGTTCGGCTGCTGCTCGAGCCCGGGGCCGCGGCGCTCGCGGCCGAGCGGGCGACGCCGGACGCTGTGGGCGAGCTGCGCGACTGCGCCGCGCGCACCGAGACCGCGGTCGACGATCCCGACGCGATGCTGCGGCTCGATACGGAGCTCCACGAGCGCATCGTCCGGGCCTCGGCGAACCCGCTGCTCGAGCACCTGTGGGCCGCCACCACCGCGCTGGGGGCGGAGAGTCGCGCCTACACCGCAAGGCTGCCCGGCGTCCGCGAGCAGACGATCGACGAGCATGCGGCGATCGTCGAGGCGATCGCGACGGGCGACGCCGACGCCGCCCGCACGGCGATGGCCGCACACATCAGCCGCATCCGGGACGCGGCGCTGGCGCCGGCTCAGGCGAGCGGCTCGCCGGCCTGAGCGCCCGGGCCGACGAGCTGCGCGGCCTCGTCGCGGTCTCGCCGGATCGGTCCCGAGCTGCGCCGCAGCGACTGGCCCTCGCGGCCGGTGCGGCGGGCGATGATCTCGCCGAGGATGGCCACCGCGGTTTCCTCGACGGTGGAGGATCCGATGTCGAGCCCACACGGCGCGTACACGCGAGCGATGTCCTCTTCCGCGACGCCCGCCTCCGCGAGCCGCCTGTTGCGGTCCGCGGTCGTCTTGCGGCTCCCGAGCGCGCCGATGTAGCCGGCGCCGCTGCCGAGCGCGGCCTGCACCGCCGGCACGTCCAGCTTGGGGTCGTGGGTGAAGACGAGGATCGCGTCACGCGGCCCGAGCTCCATCCCGGCCAGGGCCTTGTCCGGCCATGCGGCAACGGTGTCCGCGAAGGCGGTGAAGCGCGGCGACTCGAGGAAGGCGCGCCGCGGGTCGGCGATCGTGACCCTGTAGCCGAGGCCCTTGGCGAGCGGCGCCAGCGCTGAAGCGAAGTCGATCGCGCCGAAGATGACCATCCGCGGTGGCTCGGCGAAGGCCGCGATGTGGACGCGCAGGCCGCGGCCGAGCGAGGCGCCGTCCTCGCCGAAGTCGCGGATCAGCGAACGCCCCTGCGTGGTCAGCCCGCGGGCCTCCTGGGCAACGTTGCGCTCGAGCAGCGTGACGCCGCCGAGCCCTCCGGTGGTCCCGTCGGCGTCGACATAGAGCTTCGCTCCCGCCTCCTCGCCATCGAGCAGCGTGGCCAAGGCGGCGGGGCGCTCATCCCCGATCGCCGCCAGCGCTTCGAGTGTGGCCTCACGGGCACCGCCGCGCAGCTCATGGATGAAGATGTGAACGGTCCCGCCGCACATCAGGCCGACGGTCCCGGCGAGCTCGTCGGAGATCCCGTAGGTCACGAGGCGCGGAGGCCCTTCCTCGGCAATGATGGCCATGGCCTCCTGCGCCACGGCGCTCTCCACGCAGCCTCCGGTGACCGAGCCCTCGATCGTCTCGTCCTCTGCGATGTACACGCTCGCCCCGACGTCGAGCGGGGAGGACCCCTCCACGGCCACGAGCGTTCCGGCCGCCACGCGCCTCCCCGCTTGCAGCCAGCCGGTCACGGTCGCCGCGGTCTGCTGTGCAGAGCGGATCATGCCGCCGCCCACTCCCGGCGCGCGCTCCGGCGCGGACGCGCCATCACGTCGGGCAGGCCGCGCAGCTCGCGCAGCAGGGTGGGCAGGTCGCGCGCGCCGGAGAGCGCGTCGAGGTCTCCGAGAACGGCGTGCATGCCGCGTGTGACGGGCCGATAGGCCGGGTCGCACGCGAGCGGGGACCACCACACGAGCCGGTGGCCCAGGCGCCCGAGGCGACGCGTGGCGTCGGCCATGGCCGACGGGTCGCCGCGCTCGAGGCCGTCCGACATGACGAGAATGACGGCGCCGCGCGCCAGCGCGACGAGCCGGGTGTCGCCCAGGAACTGCTGTAGCGCCACTCCGATGCGCGTGCCGCCGTCGGCGTCGAGGACGATCTCCGAAAGGTCGTCGAGCGCCCGGTCGACGTCGGGCGTGTCGAGCCGGCTCGTCACGCGGGTCAGGCGCGTGCCGAACGTGAAGGCCTCGGCGCGCTCCGTGCCGCGGACCACCTCGTGGGCGAAACGCAGGAGGTCCGGGCTGTGCGCGCGCTGAGATCCGGACACGTCGATCAACAGCAGCACCCGGCGCGCTCGCGGCGGCCGCCGGCGCCAGGCGAGGCGCAGCACCTCGCCGCCCGTGCGGTTGGCTTCGTGGAGCACACGCTGCAGGTCGATGGAGCGGCCGCGGCGCGCGCTCACGGAGCGCCGTGCGGTCGTGACGGGGAGCGCGGTCGTCACGGCCTCGCCGATCTCGCGCAGGGCCTCACGCTCGCTCGCCGAGGTTCGCGCGAACCGGCGCACGCCCACGCTCTCAAGCGGGCTCGCATGCAGGCCCGAGCCCTCGCGCGGCTCCAAAGCGCCCAGGTCACCGTCGTCGCCGCCCTTCGGGGCTGCGGTCTCGCCCTCGGCTTCGGGCGAGGGTCCGCCCGGCTCTTCGAGCAGTAGCCGCCCGCCGCGGAAAAAAGCGTCGAAGACCGTGTCGAAGGCCGCGAAGTCCTCCGCTGCGGTGACCAGCGTGATCCGCGCGCGCCAGTAGAGCGCATCGACGTCCGCGGGCGGCGAGGTGACCAGCGAGAGCAGGAAGTCGGCCCTTTTCGGTGCCGGTGCCGCGACCCCGGCCTCGCGGAGCGCGCGCAGGAAGGCGAGCAGGTGCGCGCGGGCCAATGCCGTGGCGCTCACGGGCTCGCCCCCGCTCCGAGCAGCGCAGGCCGCGCCGCGACGTGCTCCAGGTCCTCCTGCTCCTTCAGGAGGAGGCCGAGCGAGCGCTGTAGCGCCTCGGGCCACGGGGTGCCCTCGCGAGCGAGCGTCTGGGCGCCCTGCGCCCAGTCGATCGTCTCAGCGATGCCCGGGCGCTTGATCAGCCGCTCCCCGCGCACCCGCTTGATGGCGTCGACGAGGGCGGACGCGGCGGCCTCGTCGAGCCCGGGGGCGTGCGCGCGGAGGATGCGGCGCTCGCGCTCGGCGTCCGGGAATGGGATCCAGTGGTACAGGCAGCGGCGCTTCAGGGCGTCATGGAGCTCGCGCGTCCGGTTGGAGGTCATGACGACGATCGGCGGCCGCTCGGCCCGTA
Source organism: uncultured Thermoleophilaceae bacterium (assembly GCA_963788595.1). GTDB lineage: Bacteria > Actinomycetota > Thermoleophilia > Solirubrobacterales > Thermoleophilaceae > JACVRW01. Next base: position 60,603 of record CAWBHC010000012.1, on the reverse strand, counting down.
GCGTGCCGAGCTCCGGCACCGTGACCTGGAAGTCGGAGAGGAACTCGAGCAGGAATGCCTCGAACTCCGAGTCCGACCGGTCGATCTCGTCGATCAGCAGCACTGCTCCCGGTGCGGCGCGAACCGCGCGAAGCAGAGGCCGCTCCAGCAGGAAACGCTCGTCGTAGAGGTCGCCGACATCGCGGCCCTCGGCCTCCGCAACGCGGACATGCAGGAGCTGCTTCGCGTGGTCCCATTCATAGAGCGCCTGGCTCGCGTCGAGGCCCTCGTAGCACTGCAGCCGAATGAGCTCGCGCCCGAGCACCTCGGCGAGCACCTTGCCCACCTGGGTCTTGCCGACGCCCGGCTCGCCCTCGAGCGCGAGCGGCCGCCCGAGGACGAGCGCGAGGTGGATCGCGGTGAGCAGCCCCTCGTCGGCGTAGTAGCGGTGCTCGGCGAGCCTGTCGCCCAGCTCGGCCACCGAGCACGCGCCGAGCTCCGTCGCGTAGGGATCCGCAGCCACGCCTACTCGCCGGCGCCCTCCGCCGCCCGGGCGGCGTCGAGGGCGCGCAGGACGCGCTCGGGCGTGAACGGCATGGCTTCGAGGCGGGCGCCGCAGGCGTCGAAGATCGCGTTCGCGATGGCGGGGATCGGGGCGTTCGCGGTCATCTCCCCGATGCCCTTGGCGCCGAACGGGCCGCTGGGGGCGGGCCGCTCGATGATCACGCTTTCCATGCGCGCGTTGTCGGCCGGCCCGGGCATGAGGTACTCGCTGAAGTCCTCGGGCCCGTGCTCCCGCGCCGGGTAGTAGGGCTCGGTCGACTCGAACAGCGCGTGCGAGATGCCCATCCAGGCGCCGCCCTCGATCTGCTGTGCGGCCATTGCCGGGTTCAGCGCGCGGCCGACCTCGTAGACGTTGTACATCGCCAGCACCTCGACGATCCCCGTCTCGTCGTCGACCTCCACCTCGGCCACCGTGCAAGCGTGGGCCTGACAGGAGTCGGGATCCATCTCCCCGGTTTCCGGCACCGGGTCGTTCTTCTCCTTGAGGAAGATGCCGCGCCCCGCGATCGTCCTGCCGTGCTGGAAGTGCGCGGCGAGAGCCAGGTCGACGATGTGGATCTTCTTCTCCTCGGAGCCCTTGAGCTTGATGAAGCCGGTGCCGTCGGTCTCCAGGTCGTCCGGATCCACCTCGAGCTCGTCGGCTGCCACCTGCAACATGATCTCGCGTGCCTCGCGCGCCGCCATGATCACCGCGTTGCCCACGCGGTGGGTGCCGCGGCTGGCGAAGGTGCCCATGCAGTGCGGGCCGGTGTCCGTGTCGGCCGTGTCGACCAGGATGTTCTCGATCGGGAGGCCGAGCGTCTCGGCGGCGCACTGGGCCGCGATCGTCTTGATCCCCTGCCCGAGGTCCACGGACGAGAGCGTGATGACGAACGTGCCCGTGGTGGTCGAGTGGATCAGCGCCTGGGACGGGTCTCCGCCCAGGTTCATGCCGGTCGGATAGTTGACCGCTGCGTAGCCGCGACCGCGGAGCTTCGCCATCTCAGGCCTCCCGGGCATCGGTCGATGACAGGCGGCGGTACTCGTCGGGCAGGTCGTGGCCGACGAGCTCCGCCCCGCGCTGGATCACCTCGATGAGGGCCGTGCCCTCGGCCAGCTTGCGGTGCGCCTTCATGTCTCCGTCACGGTAGGCGTTCTTCAGCCGCAGCTCGAGCGGGTCCGTGCCGAGCGCACGCGCGATGCGGTCCATCTGGGATTCCAGCGCGAAGTCCGCGATGGTCACGCCGAACCCGCGCATCGCGCTCGACGGCGCGCGGTTGGTGTAGACGCAGTGCCCGTCGACCCAGACGTTGGGAATCGCGTAAGGCCCGGGCATGTGCGCGGCGGCCTTGGTCGTGCCATAGGGGCTGTGGCGCGAGTACGCGCCCGCGTCGACGTAGAGCGTGACCTTGCGGGCGACGATCGTGCCGTCGGCCATGACGCCGTCCTTGATGTAGATGCGCTCGGCCGCGCGCGGCGAGGAGACCTGCATCTCCTCGGCGCGGCCGTACACGTACTTGACGGGCTTGCCGGTCGCCATTGCCGCGATGCAGGCGATCGGCTCCACGATCACGTCGACCTTGCCGCCGAATCCGCCGCCCACGGTGCCGCCGATGAGGCGCAGCTTGTTGAACGGCGTCTCGAGTATGAGAGCGGTGTTGTCGAGCGTGAAGAAGCACGCCTGTGTATCGGAGTGGATGCGCAGGCGGCCGTCGGGCTGCGGCACGACGACGCATCCGGTCGTCTCGGTCGGCGCGTGCTCGATCGGCGCCGACTGATAGCTCCATTCGAACACGTGGTCCGCCTGCGCGAACGCGGCGTCGACGTCGCCGAAGCGAATCCGCCGGCAGTGATGGCCCTCGTAGACGAAGTGGTTGGTGCCGTGCGGCTTGATCACCGGCGCGCCCTCCGCAAGCGCTTCCTCGACGTCGAACACCGCGGGAAGGTCCTCGTAGCCGACCTTCACCGCCGCCGCGCCCTCCAGTGCCGCCTGCTCACTCGTCGCGACGACCGCCACGATCGGCTCGCCGCGGTAGAGGACGCGGTCCTCGGGGAGCACCGGCTCGTCGTTCGGCTCCACACCGATCAGGCGGAGGATCGTGTACCAGTTGGCGGGCACGTCCTCGTGCGTGAGCACCCGCAGCACGCCCGGCACCTCGAGCGCCGCCGAGAAGTCGACCGTCTTGAGGAGCGCGTGGTCGCGTTCCGAGCGATGCATCTTCAGATGCACCAGGCCGGGTGGGTTGACGTCCTCGAAGAACTCCGTCCCCCCGGTCACGTGGCCGAGAGCGTCCGAGCGCTGCACCGGGGTGCCGATCACGTTGAAGTCGTCACCGGCGTGGTCGGCGTCGAAGTAGGACCGGTCGATCCGCTCGGTCTGCACCGTCATCGTCACGCCTCCTGCGCCACCGCGACCGCCGCGCGGCGCCGCGCCGCCGCGTCCAGGATCGCGTTGATGATCGACTCGTATCCGGTGCACCGGCAGACGTTCCCCGAGATCGCGCGGACGACGTCTTCGCGGGTCGGGTCGGGCTGCTCGGCGAGCAGCGCACGGGCGGCCATGATCATTCCCGAGGTGCAGAAGCCGCACTGCGTCGCAAAGCCCTCCAGGAAGGCCGCCTGCAGCTCGTCCAGCTCGCCGTCGGGGCCGCCCATGCCCTCGAGCGTCTGCACCTCGGCGCCGTCGACGGTCTCGACGGGGACGAGGCAGGACATCACCGCGTCGCCGTCCAGCAGGCAGGTGCACGTGCCGCAGGTGCCCTGGGAACAGCCACGCTTGGCGGCGGTCAGGCCGAGCGACTCGCGCAGCGCGGTGAGCAATGTCGCTCCCGGAGGGGCGAGGAACTCCCTGGGCTCGTCGTTGACGACGAGCTCGATCACGCGCGATCTCATCTGCTCTCCTCCCTCAGCAGCGCCCGGCGGACGTGAACGGGAAGCACGCGGCGGCGATACCAGGCGCTCGCGTAGGCGTCGTCGAACGGGTTCGCGTCCTCGAGGGCGGCGTTCGCGGCGGCCTCGACGTGCTGCCGGTCGAAGGGTCGCCCCGTCAGCGCAGCTTCGGCCGCAGCGGCGCGCACCGGCCGGGACGCCCACGCCGCCCAGCGCTATGCGGACCGACGCGACCGTGCCGTCCTCGACGGTGGCCACGGCGGCCACGGTGACGATCGACGCCGAGTTCTGCCGCCGGCGCATCGCCTTCGTGTAGAACCATTCGCTCGGGGCCGGCACGTCGAAGGCCACGGCGGTGACCACGTCGCCCTGCGTCAGCCCGCCCTCGAGGACGTCCGCGACGGGCCGGCTCACGGTCTCCGTGGGCCCGGTCGCGTCGACGTGGGCGTCCAGGGCCAGCAGCGCGACCGCGAGGTCGCCGTAGGGCTGCCGGACGAAGAGGTTGCCGCCCACCGTCGCGAGATTGCGAATCGTCGGCGAGGCGATCGACTCCACCACCGGCCGGAGCACGGCGAGGCGCTCATCGCGACCGAGCTGCGCCAGCGTGGTTGCGGCGCCGATGACGGCTCGGCTGTCATGAATCTCGATGCCCGAGAGACCGGCGCGGCGGAGGCTCACCAGCCGGGCCACGTTCGTCGCCCGCGTCGTGACGCGCGGCATGACCTCCGTGCCGCCGGCGATCACGACGTCGTCCTCTCCGAGCATGGCCACGACCTCGGCCACAGATTCCGGTACCTCGACGGTTAATGCCACAGGCGGGTCTCCTCCTCCTAGCCGGCCACGACCGGATTACGCAAGGTACCGATGCCGTCTATCTCGCATTCCACGACGTCGCCGGGCGCCAGGGAGCGCTTGGGGTCCATGAACTCGCCGCAGCCCCACGGGGTGCCCGTGAGCAGGACGTCTCCGGGGTCGAGCGTGAAGCTGTGGGAGCAGTGGCTGATCAGCTCGGCGACGCCGAACACCATCAGATCGGTGGTGGCGTCCTGCATCACGTCGCCGTTCACGCGGCAGACGAGGTGCAGGGCCTGAGGGTCCGGGATCTCGTCCGCCGTGACCACCACGGGGCCGAGTGGGCAGAACGTGTCGATGCTCTTCGCGCGCACCCACTGGCCGTCCGCGACCTGAAGGTCGCGCGCACTCACGTCGTTGGCCACCGTGTAGCCGAAGACGTACGAGAGCGCGTCTTCACGCGCGACCCTGCTGGCGCGGCGGCCCATCACCACCGCGAGCTCGACCTCCCAGTCGACGCGCTGCGTGACCGCGAGCGGCAGGCGGATCTCGTCGCCCGGCCCCACGACGCTGGAGGGGAACTTCGCGAAGACCAGCGGCTGCTTCGGCTGCTCGAGCCCGGACTCGCGGATGTGATCCAGGTAGTTGAGGCCGATCGCGACGACCTTGCCCGGCGCGACGGGCGCGAGACGCGTGTGGTCGGCCGCCGGGTCGAGGGGCGGCACGGCCGGCTGACCGGCGAACAGGCCCGGCAGGTCGTCGGCCAGCGGGTAGAGCTCGCCGTCGCGCTCGACCGCCGCCACGGGCGGGCCGCCGTCCATACGTATCCGCGCGAGCCTCACGCGTGGTGCCTCCCCTCCACACAGCTCCCCTCGACTGGCCAAATGGTCGGACCAGTGCCGGCCCGCGGACAGTATCCGAGGCCCGGGCCCTTGGCAAGAGTGGAGCAGCCGCGAAAGCCTCCCCTGCCCGCGAGATACTTGTCTGGCGATGTCGCGCGCCTACCTCGACACCTCCGTACCCGGCCGGCCGGGTGAGCGACCTGCAGGTGGAGGAGGACTCCGCCGTCGTCGTACCCAACGCACGCCGAGGCCCTCGGAGCCGCTGAGGCTGCGCGAGTAGGCGATGTCGCCGGAGAACGTCCTGCAGGCGGCGATCCTGAAGTCAGGGGAGAACCGGGCCTGATCTGCGAATCCTGGGTGCCGGTGGTTCGATGAGCTGCTCTGATGTCGAGGCTCCTGCTCTTGTGGGGTATTCGTCGGCCCGTTAGGGTGCCCAGAACGCGAGCGGCATCCCGCGGCCCGCCCAGGGGAGGAGCGGCATATGGCGGCCGGACTCGTTTCGTACCTTCGCCGGCACCACATCGGTTTGGTGGCTCTCTGCATTGCCCTCACCGGGACGGCGTACGCGGCCACGTTGCCGCGCAACAGCGTCGGCCCTGCTCAGCTGAAGAAGAATGCGGTCACGTCGCTGAAGGTGAAGAACTCCTCGCTGCTGGCGAGCGATTTCCGGCCTGGGCAGCTTTCGGCCGGACCAGCTGGACCAGCTGGACCAGTGGGGCCTGCCGGGGCGGCTGGGCCACGGGGCGCCGAAGGTCCGCGGGGCGAGGTGGGGGCGAAGGGCGAGGGGGGCGAAGGGCGATCCAGGACCGGCGGGACCGGCGGGACCGCCCGGACCGACGGCTCCGCCCGCACCCGAGGCCGGCGGGGCATGGCTAGCCACGATCAACGGCATCGGGCTCAACCTCGGGTACGCAGGCCTCGTCAATGGAGTTAGCGACGGGATGAGCAGCAGCAGCGTGGACGCCAACGGAAGCGTCAGCCCAAACGTGCCGCTGGTCGTCAGTCATCTGCGGGTCCGGCTGACCAGCGCACCGGGCGCCGGCGCGTCGAGGTTCATCTACTTCCGATTCAATGGCATTCAGACTGCGCTCGCTTGCTCCATCGCTGGCGTGGTCACTACGTGCAGCAGCGACGTCGCGGTTACGGTCCCGCCTGGGGCGATGATGCAGCTGTTCGTAGAAAACTCCGGCGGATTCCCCACCAACACCTCCGCGTTCGTGGGCATGACTGCTCGGGAGCAGCTCTAGGTCGCACCCAGACGCGACGACGGGGATAAGCCGAGCAGGAGGGGCAGGACGCAACCTGCCACTGGCCGTCGCCGAACCCACTACGCGCCCGGCAGGATTTGAACCTGCGACCTCTCGCTCCGGAGGCGAGCGCTCTATCCACTGAGCTACGGGCGCCCGGGTCGCAAGGCTAGTGCAACTAGGGAGCCTGCAGGTCCAGAACGACCTTGACGTCGTCGTCGCGCGAGTCGAGCGCCTCCTCGAAGCGGTCGAGCGGGACGCGACGGGTGATCAGGCGCTCGAGCCAGTCGCGGTCGGCGCGCGCGAGCGCCTCGGCGGCCAGCTCGTAGTGGGCCAGGTTTGCGTTGACCGAGCCGAAGATCGCGTCGTTCTCGAGGACGATGTCGCGACCGAGTTGGCCGGCGTCGACGCTGAGGTTGCGGCCGGTCGGCGACACCCCCGTCAGGCACACGACGCCCGCAGAGGCGTTGTGCTGCATCACGTCGAACACGAGCTGCGGAGCGCCCGTCGCCTCCACGACCACGTCCGGTGGCGCCACCCGCTCGATCGACTCGACGTCCGAGCTGTGGTAGGTGCCGCCGAGCGCGCGGACCAGGTCCGGCTTCGGGCCGTCCGGCACGCGATCGAGGACGTGAACGTCGAGGCCGCGCTGGCTTCCGAGCAGCGCGGCCAGCAGGCCGATCGTTCCCCCGCCCGTGACAAGGACGCGCTCGGGGTCGAAGTACGCGCGGTTGCCGATCTGGTCGATGTGGTCCCAGGCCTTCGCGAGGATCGTCGTCGGCTCCATCAGCACGCCCACCTCGTCGAGGCCCGGGTCGAGCTTCACGGCGTAGTCGCACTCCACGGTCCAGAGCTCGGACGCGAAGCCGTCGATCTCCTTGATCCCGCGCTCGGTGTAGCGGCCGTTCCGGCACATGTCGAACTCCCCGCGCGCGCAGGCCGGGCAGGGCTCCGGATCGGGACGCCGGACGACGCCCACCACGAGGTCGCCCTCCTCGAACCCGCTGCCCGCGGGCGCCTCGCGAACCCGTCCGAGCGACTCATGGCCGATCACGAGCCGCTCCCGCCCGGGCGGCGCCCAGCCGTACTCGCCCGCGACGATCTCGCGATCCGTGCCGCAAACGCCCACCCCGAGCCCGTCGACGAGGAGCTCGCCCGGCCCGGGCGTCGGGCTCGTCCATCTCGACCACGGCGGCCGAGTCCTGCTCGAGAGGGACCACCGTAAGCGCGCGCATGCGGCGGCAAGCCTATTGCCGGGTGCGCGGCGCGTCATCATCGGGCCGGTGCTGATCGCCGTGATCTCGGACACCCACCTGCCGCGCGGTGCGCGCCGCCTCCCCGACGAGTGCATCGCGCGGATTGCCGCCGCCGACCTGCTGCTGCACGCGGGTGACCTCTCGACGGCCGACGTGCTGCGCGAGCTCGAGGCGATCGGGCCGCCGCGTCGTCGCCGTGCACGGCAACGTCGACAGCGCGGAGCTGCGGCGCCTGTTGCCTGCGCAACGGATGGTCGACGCCGCGGGCGTGCGCATCGCGATGGTCCACGACGCCGGGCCGCATGCCGGCCGGCTCGGGCGCATGCGGTCGCGGTTCGGCGAGCGGGCCGACGCCCTCGTGTTCGGGCACTCCCACCTGCCGCTTCACGAGCGCGGGAGGACGGCTTTCAGATCTTCAATCCCGGCAGCCCGACGGAGCGCCGGCGGGCGCCGCACCACACCATGGGCATGGCCCGGGTCGAGGGCGGCGAGCTGGAGTTCGAGCTCGTCGAGCTCTGACCCGGCAACATAGGACAGCTCATGGACCTCGACGTCCTCTTCCTCGGCACCGCCGGCTCGTCACCGAGCCCGCGCCGCGGCCTGCCCGCCACGCTCGTGCGGCGCGGCGGCGACCGACTGCTCGTGGACTGCGGCGAGGGCACCCAGCGCCAGCTGATGCGCTCGGTCGGCCTGGTCGAGCTCGAGGAGATCCTGATCACGCACTTCCACGCCGACCACGTGCTCGGCCTGCCCGGGATGCTCAAGACGTTCGCCCTGCGCCAGCGCGAGCGCGAGCTCACCGTGTACGGGCCGCGCGGGCTGCGGCGCCTGTTCGAGCAGCTGCGGCCGGTGATCGGCCGGCTCACCTTCCCGATCGGCCTCGTCGAGCTCGAGCCGAACGACGAGCTCGAGCGCGACGGCTACCGGATTGCGGCGTTCGAGGTCGACCACGGCGGCCGCGGGCTCGGCTACGCGTTCGTCGAGCATCCGCGCCCGGGGATCTTCGATCCCGATCGGGCGCGCGAGCTCGGGCGTGACTCCGGGGCCCGACTTCGGGCGCCTGCAGCGCGGCGAGACCGTCGGCGGCGTGCGGCCGGAGCAGGTGATGGGGGAGGAGCGCCGCGGGCGCAAGGTCGTGCTCACCGGCGACACGGCGCCCTGCGACATGACCCGCCTCGTCGCCTGGGAGGCGGACCTGCTCGTGCACGAGGCCACCTTCCTCGAGGAGGACGCAGAGCGCGCCCGCGAGACGCGCCACTCGACCGCAGCGGGCGCGGCGGCGCTGGCCGCGGCCGCGGGCGTCGAGATGCTGGCGCTCACCCACATCTCGCCGCGCTACTCGGGCGGCCAGGTGCGCGACGAGGCGCGCGCCGCCTTCGAGAACGTGGTGGTGCCACGCGACTTCGACCGCATCGAGATCCCGTTCCCCGAGCGCGGCAGCCCGTCCCTGGTGCGCGCCTCGGACAGCCCGCCGCAGCCGATCGTGGAGCCGGCGGCGTAATTCGCCCGAGGCCCGCCCGAGCGACGCCACCGTGCCGACTTAGCGGTCGTGAGACGACACAACGTCGGGCCGACAGCAGCCGTTGTGTCCGTTTGATGTCACTGGACGACATCAGAACGGACGCAGCGCCCGGGCTGCCGGCTCGGGTCGAACCGCTGCCCCACGCGGGCTGACCCCTCTTACTGCTGCCGTTCGACGAGGCAACCCCGCGGGTGGCCTGAGCGGCGCCCTAGTCGCCCAGCCGAACCAGCTGCGCCGGCCCGCAGGCCTCGAGGTCCTGCAGCACGCGCTCGCCGCGCTGCGGGTCCCAGCGCTCGCTGCCCACCAGCGTGCCGGTGAGGTCGCCGATGCCGGCGAGCGCCTCGCGCGCCTCCTCGTCGAGCGAGATGTCCTCGCAGAAGAAGAGGGCGTCGGCGGCCTCGCGGAGCAGGGTGCGCTCGTTCGGCTCGAGGGCCTCGGGCCCCTCGTCCGAGACGATCTGCATGAGGCGGCCGTATGCCTGGGCTCGCTCGGCGTTCATTTGAAACGAGATTAGCTACCCCGGCGGAGGGCTGCGTGGCACCTGGTCGTCAGCGGGCGCTGGTAGTCTCGCCCGCAGGTTCCTTTAACCAGGTCCGGAGAGGCCAGAAGGGGCGGTTCGAAGTGCAGGACAAGACGGTCCTCGACCGCGAGGACGTGCGGCGCACACTGGTGCGGATCGCACACGAGATCGTCGAGAACACGGGTGGCGAAGGCGGTCGCGGTCGTCGGGATTCACCGTCGCGGCGCCGTGCTCGGGCGCGCGCCTGCGCGACCTGGTCGCCGAGCTGGTCGGCGAGCCGGTGCCGCTCGGCGACATCGACATCAGCTTCTACCGCGACGACGTCGGCATCCGCGGGCCCGACTACCAGCCGGTGGTGCACGCCTCGCACATCGACTTTCCGGTCGAGGACACGACGATCGTGCTGGTCGACGACGTCCTCTACACCGGCCGCACCGTCCGCGCCGCGATCGACGCGCTCTTCGACTACGGCCGGCCGCGCCGGATCCAGCTCGCGGTGCTGGCCGACCGAGGCCACCGCGAGCTGCCGATCCGGCCGGACTACGTGGGCAAGAACCTGCCGACGGCGCGCGGGGAGCGGGTGAACGTCCGGGTGGAGGAGCTCGACGGAGTGGACGAGGTCGGGATCGCGGAGGCTCAGCATGCGTAGGCACCTGCTGACGGTGGACGACCTCTCGCGCGAGGACATCGAGCGCATCCTCGGCCGCGCCGAGAGCTTCGCCGAGGTGTCCGGGCGCGAGATCAAGAAGGTCCCGACCCTGCGCGGGCGCACCGTCATCAACCTCTTCTACGAGGCCTCGACCCGCACCCAGTCGAGCTTCGAGCTGGCGGCCAAGCGGCTCTCGGCCGATCTCGTGACGGTCAAGTCGAGCGGCTCGGCGGTGGAGAAGGGCGAGTCGCTGAAGGACACGGTGCAGACGCTCTCGGCCTATGACCCGGCGGCGATCGTGATCCGCACCCCGCACGCCGGAGCGGCCGGGCTCGTCGCCCGCTGGACGCGCGCATCGGTCATCAACGCGGGCGACGGCAAGCACGAGCATCCGACCCAGGCGCTGCTCGACCTCTACACGCTCAAGCGCCGCGCCGGATCGCTCGAGGGGCTCTCCGTCTGGATCGTCGGCGACGTCCTGCACAGCCGCGTGGCCCGCTCGAACGTGCTGGCCTTCACGCGCATGGGCTGCCGGGTCACCGTCTGCGGCCCGCCGACCCTGATTCCGCGGGGCATCGAGTCGCTCGGCTGCGAGGTCCGCTACACGCTCGACGAGCTCGCCGGGGGCCGACGTCGTCTACGCGCTGCGGATGCAGCACGAGCGCATGCAGGGCAGCTTCGTCCCCTCGCTGCGCGAGTACGCCGCGCGCTACCAGATCGACGGCCGCCGGCTCGGGCCCAACCAGCTCCTGATGCACCCGGGTCCCGTCAACCGCGGCGTCGAGCTCTCGGCCGAGGTGATCGACTCGCCGCAGGCGCTGATCACCGAGCAGGTCGAGTCCGGCGTCGTCGTCCGCATGGCCGTCCTGTACGAGCTGCTCGCCGGGCGCGGGGCGCCGAGCGGCGCTCGCGCGAGCCTCGCGACGGAGCCCCAGCCCGCATGAACCCGGCCCCCGCCCCGAACGCCGCACGCCCGGCCGTCGAGCTCGACCGCGCCGGGTCGCCGCCCGCCACCGTGCTGCTGCGCGGCGCGCGGCTGCTCGACCCGCGCGCCGGCCTCGACGGCGTCAGCGATCTCCTGATCCGCGAAGGCCGGGTCGCCGAGCTCGGCGAGGGCGCTGAGCGCGCCCGAGGGCGCCGAGGTCGTCGACGCGCAGGGGCTGCACGCGCTTCCGGCGTTCGTCGATCCCCACGTCCACCTGCGCACGCCCGGGCGCGAGGACGAGGAGGACGTCGACTCGGGCACGCGCGCCGCGGCGGCCGGGGGCTACTGCGCCATCCTCGCCCAGCCGAACACCTAGCCGGTGGTGGACTCGGCTCCCGTGCTGCGCTCGCTGCGCGAGCGGGCGCGGGCCGAGGCCCGCATCCCGACCGGCTTCATGGCGGCGGTGAGCGTCGGACAGCGCGGCGAGGAGCTGACCGAGATGGCCGAGCTCGCCGAGGTGGGGGCGGCGGGCTTCACCGACGACGGGCTGCCAGTCCGCTCCGCGGGCGTGATGCGCCAGGCGCTTCAGTACCAGCGCCTCGCGGGCCGCATGATCGCCCTGCACGAGGAGGATCCGACGCTGTCCGGGAACGGCGTCATGCACGAGGGCGAGGTCTCGGCCGCTGCTCGGCGTGGCCGGCATCCCGTCGGTGTCCGAGTCGACGATGGTCGCCCGCGACTGCGCGCTCGCCCGCTACGAGGATGGGCGCATCCACGTTCAGCACGTGTCGGCGCGCGAGACGGTCGCGGCGATCGAGCGCGCCAAGGCGGCCGGGACGCAGGTCACCTGCGAGGCCACCCCGCACCACCTGCTGCTCACCGACGAGGACGTGCGCGGGCTCGACACCAACCTGAAGATGAACCCGCCCGCTGCGCGCCCCCGCGGACCGCGAGGCCCTGATCGAGGGGCTGCGGTCGGGGGCGATCGACTGCGTCGCGACCGATCACGCCCCGCACGCGCGCGAGGAGAAGGAGCAGCCCTTCGAGCTCGCTCCGATGGGGGTCACCGGCCTCGAGACGGCCTTTGCGGCGCTCCACACCGGACTCGTGCTGCCCGGCTTCGTGGAGCTCGGCCTGCTCGTCGAGCGCATGACCGCCGGAGGAGAGCCGTTCGGCATCGTCACACCGTCGCTCGCCCCGGGCTCGCCGGCCAACGTCTGCCTCGTCGACCTCGACGCCGAGTGGGAGGTGGGGGAGGCGGGCTACGAGAGCCGCTCCGAGAACTGCGCCTTCGCCGGCCGCCGCCTGACCGGCCGGGTGCGGATGACGGTCGCCGACGGCGCGGTGGCCTACCGGGAGCGCTCCTTCGCGCTCGGGGCGGTGGCCTGAGCATGGCGGCGGCCTATCTGCTCCTCGAGGACGGCACACGCTTCGACGGTGAGGCGGCCGGCGCGTCGCGCAAGCGCCGGGCGTGGCCCGGCGCGCAGCGACGATCTCGCGGTCGCCACCGGAGAGGTCGTCTTCAACACCGCCATGTCCGGCTACCAGGAGGCCGTCACCGACCCGAGCTACGCCGGCCAGATCATCGTCTTCACCTACCCGCTGATCGGCAACTACGGCGTGTCCGGCGGAGCACATGGAGTCGGATCGCATCCACGCGCGCGCGGTGATCATGCGCGAGGGCATCGACCGCGAGGACGCGCCGCACGCCGAGGGCGGATGGCTCACCTGGCTGGCGGACTGCGGCAGTCCCCGCGCTGAGCGGCGTGGACACGCGCGCGCTCGTCCGCCACATCCGCGACCGGGGCGCGATGCGCGGCGGCGTCTTCGACGCGCAGGTGCCGGAGTCCGAGGCCCGCGAGCGTGTGGGCGGCGAGCCGCCGATGAGCGGGCGCGACCTGGCCCGGGAGGTCACGCCCGGCGAGGCCGCAGATCCTCGAGGGCCCCGGCCCGCGGGTGATCGGCATCGACACAGGCATCAAGACGTCGATCGTGCGCAACCTGCGCGAGCGCGGCGTGCACCTCGAGCTGCACCCCTGCACGACGCCCGCCGAGGACCTCCTCGCGCGCGACCCCGATGCGATCTTCCTCGCCAACGGCCCCGGCGACCCGGCCGCGCTCGACTACGTCGTCGGCACGGTGCGCGAGGTCGTCGGCAAGGTGCCCGTCTGGGGGATCTGCCTCGGCCACCAGCTGCTCTGCCGGGCGGTCGGCCTCGAGACCTTCAAGCTGCCCTTCGGCCACCGCGGCGCCAACCATCCGGTGAAGGACCTCGAGACCGGCAAGATCGAGATCACCTCGCAGAACCACGGCTTCGCGGTGCTCGGCCCGGGCGGCGAGCGCACGATCGACGGCGACGAGCCGGTGCGCTGGGAGACCGACTTCGGCACCGCCGAGCTGCAGCAGCTGAACCTCTACGACCGCACCGTCGAGGGGCTCGTGCTGCGCGACGTGCCCGGCTCGACGGTCCAGTACCACCCGGAGGCGGGGCCCGGGCCGCACGACGCCCTGCACCTGTTCGACCGCTTCCTGGAGCGCCTGGCGCCGCGCATGAGCGAGGAGGAAGCAGATCGTGCGACGGATGATCGACGCCCACAACCGCGGCGGCGCCTCGATGCTCGACGACTACGACGAGCTGCTCGCCCCGGACTTCGAGTTCATCCCGATGACGGTGGGGGTGATGGGTTCGCCGGACCCCGCGACCTACCAGGGCCGCGACGGGATGCGGCGCTTCTACGAGGAGCGCGCCGAGGCGTTCGAAGGCGGTGAGGTGCACGTCCGCTCGTGCGAGCAGGTGGGCGATGCGGTGGTCGTGAGCGCCCGCTCCACCGCACGGGGGCGCGGGAGCGGCGTGGTCCTCGAGGAGGACATCACGCTCGTCTACTGGGTGCGGGACGGAAAGGCGCGTGCGCCTCCAGGCGTTCCGCTCGCGCGAGGACGCCCTCGAGGCTGCCCGTGCCTAGGCGCGACGACATCCGCAAGATCCTCGTGCTCGGCTCCGGGCCGATCGTGATCGGCCAGGCGGCCGAGTTCGACTACTCGGGCGCGCAGGCCTGCAAGGTGCTGCTCGAGGAGGGCTACGAGGTCGTGCTCGTCAACTCGAACCCGGCGACGATCATGACCGACCCCGAGTTCGCCACGGCCACCTACATCGAGCCGCTGCTGCCCGGCTCGGTGGCGAAGGTGATCGAGCGCGAGCGCCCGGACGCGCTGCTGCCGACGCTGGGCGGCGGCACGGCGCTCGACCTCGCCCGCCAGCTGTCCGAGGACGGCACGCTCGCCCGGCATCGCGTCGAGCTGATCGGCGCCGACTACGACGCGATCCGGCGCGCCGAGGACCGCGAGCTGTTCCGCGCGACGATGGAGCGCGCCGGCCTGCGCGTGCCGCGCAGCGCCGCGGTCCGCTCGATGCGCGAGGCCGAGCGCGCGCTGCCCGAGGTCGGCCTGCCGGCGATCGTCCGGCCCGGCTTCACGATGGGCGGCGCCGGCGGCGGCATCGCCTACAACGAGCACGGAGTACCGCCAGGTGGTGGCCGAGGGGCTCGCGGCGAGCCCGATCGGGCAGGTGCTGGTCGAGGAGTCCGTGATCGGCTGGGGCGAGTTCGAGCTCGAGGTGATGCGCGACGCGCGCGACAACGTCGTGATCGTCTGCTCGATCGAGAACGTCGACCCGATGGGCGTGCACACGGGCGACAGCGTCACGGTCGCGCCGCAGCAGACGCTCAGCGACCCGCTCTACCAGAAGCTGCGCGACCAGGCGATCGCGGTGATCCGCGCCGTGGGGGTCGAGACCGGCGGCTCGAACATCCAGTTCGCCGTCAACCCGGCGACCGGCGAGATCGTCGTGATCGAGATGAACCCGCGCGTGTCGCGCTCGTCGGCGCTCGCGTCGAAGGCCACCGGCTTCCCGATCGCGAAGATCGCGGCGCGGCTGGCGGTCGGCTACGCGCTCGAGGAGATCGACAACGACATCACGCGCAAGACGCCCGCCAGCTTCGAGCCGACGATCGACTACGTGGTCGTCAAGTGGCCGCGCTTCGCCTTCGAGAAGTTCCCCGGCGCGGACGGCCGCCTGCACACCTCGATGCAGTCGGTGGGTGAGGCGATGTCGATCGGGCGGACCTTCAAGCAGGCCTTCGTCAAGGCGATGCGCTCGCGCGAGCTGGACGTGACGCCCGGCTTCCCGGACGACCTGGTCGGCGCGCTGAGAACGCCCTCGCACGACCGCTACGAGCTGCTCTTCGAGGCGATCCGGCGCGGCCACGGCGAGGCCGAGCTGTGCGCGGCGACCGGCATCGACCCCTGGTTCATGGCGGAGCTCGCGGCGCTCGCCCGCGGGGAGGACCCCGAGGCGGGCCTCGAGCGCTCGTTCAAGTCCGTCGACACCTGCGCGGCCGAGTTCGAGGCGGAGACGCCCTACTACTACTCGGGCTGGGAGCGGCGCGCCGTCCACGAGGTGCGCCGCGGCAGCGCGCCCTCGGTGGTGATCCTCGGCAGCGGTCCCAACCGGATCGGCCAGGGGATCGAGTTCGACTACTGCTGCGTGCACGCCGCCATGACCGTGCGCGAGTCGGGCCGCGACGCGGTGATGATCAACTGCAACCCGGAGACGGTCTCGACCGACTACGACACCTCCGACCGGCTCTACTTCGAGCCGCTGACGCTCGAGGACGTGCTCGGCGTGATCGAGATCGAGGAGCCGGAGGGCGTGATCGTCCAGTTCGGCGGGCAGACGCCGCTCAAGCTCGCGGCCGGGCCTCGCCGACGGCGGGCGTCCCGCTGCTCGGCACGCCGGTCGAGTCGATCCATCTCGCCGAGGACCGGCCGAGCTTCGGCCGCCTGCTCGACGAGCTCGGCCTGAAGAGCCCGCCGTACGCCACCGCGACCTCGCCGGCCCAGGCCCTCGAGGTCGCGCGTGCGGTCGGCTACCCGCTGCTCGTGCGCCCGTGCTACGTGCTCGGCGGCCGGGCGATGGAGATCTGTTACTCGCGCGACGGTGCTCGCGGGCTACCTGCAGCGCACGAACGGCGACGGCGGGAGCGCACGATCTTCCTCGACCGCTTCCTCGAGAACGCGATCGAGGTCGACGTGGACGCCCTCTGCGACGGCGAGACCGTCGCAGATCGGCGCGATCATGCAGCACGTCGAGGAGGCGGGCGTGCACTCCGGCGACTCGGCCTGCGTGATCCCGGCGATGTCGCTCGGCCCCGAGATGCTGCGCCAGGTCGAGGAGGCCACGCGCGGCGATCGCGCTGCGGCTCGGCGTGATCGGCCTGATCAACATCCAGTTCGCGGTCTACGGCGACGAGGAGCTGTACGTGATCGAGGCCAACCCGCGCGCCTCGCGCACGGTGCCGTTCGTCTCCAAGGCGATCGGCGTGCCGCTCGCGAAGATCGCCTGCCGGCTGATGCTCGGCGAGCGGCTCGCCGAGCTCGAGCTCGACATCCCGCGCAACCCGCGCGCACGTCTCGGTCAAGGAGGCCGTGCTGCCGTTCGGCCGCTTCCCGCGGCGCGGACGCGCTGCTCGGGCCGGAGATGAAGTCGACCGGCGAGGTGATGGGCGTGGCCTCCGACTATCCGGCCGCCTTCGGCAAGGCGCAGGCGGCCGCCGGCGCCGAGCTGCCCGCGCTCGGGCACGGTCTTCATCTCCGTCACCGACGGCGACAAGCCCGCCGCCACGCAGATCGCGGCCGCCTTCCACGACATGGGCTTCCGCGTGCTGGCCACGGGCGGCACCGCCACGGCGATCCGGCGCATGGGGGTGCCCGTCGAGCGCATCAGGAAGCTGTCCGAGGGCTCGCCGAACGTCGTCGAGCGGATCGAGGCGGGCGAGGTCGAGCTCGTCATCAACACCCCCACCGGGTCGGGGGCGCGCGCCGACGGCTACGAGATCCGGCGCGCGGCCATCGGGCGAGGAATCCCCTGCATCACGACGATGTCGGGAGCGAGCGCGGCCCAGCGCGCGATTCGTGCGCGGCGCGCGGGCGAGACGTCCGTGATCTCGCTGCAGGAGCTGCACGGCGAGCCGGCCGGCGCGCCCGGCGAGGTCTCGCGCCGAGACGCCCCGGAGCGCTCTGATGGAGCGGACGCTCGCGCCGTCCGGGCGGCGGGTCGCCCGCGTCTCCGGCGTCGAGCGGCTCGGCGCCTACCACCTGATCGGCGCCGAGGACGCGAGCGGCCCCGAGCCCCAGCCGGGGCAGTTCTACATGCTGAGCGCCGAGCGCGGCTGGGGCGGGCAGGACGGACGAACGGCCCTACCTGCCGCGGGCCTTCTCCCACGCGCGCGCCCGCGCGCGCGACGGCGGCGTGGCGCTCGACTTCCTGCTCGAGGCGATCGGGCCCGGGCACCGGCCGGCTCGCCGGGCTCGCCCCGGGCGACGGCCTCGCGCTCGTCGGCCCGCTCGGGATCGGCTTCGACCCCGCGGACGCGCCGGGCAGGGCGCTGCTCGTCGGCGGCGGGATCGGGGTGGCGCCGCTGCTGTGCCTCGAGGAGCAGCTCCTGCGCGCGGGCGAGGAGCCGCGCGTCCTGCTCGGCTTCCGGACCGCCGCCCACGCCCAGGCGGCGGCGCTCTTCGGCGGCGCCCCGGCGGTCGTGACCGACGACGGCTCGGTGGGGCGCCAGGCGCTCGTGACCGAGCTGCTTGCGCGAGGAGCTCGACGCCGACCCGGCGCGCACGCGTCTTTGCCTGCGGGCCGCCGCCGATGCTCGAGGCCGTGAGGGCGCTGTGCGCCGAGCGCGACACGGCGGCCCAGCTGGCGCTCGAATCCGGGATGGCGTGCGGCTTCGGCGCCTGCTTCGGATGCGTCGTCCCGACCCGCGAGGGCTACCTGCGGCTGTGCGTCGACGGCCCGGTGCTCGACGCCGCGGCGCCTCGAGAGCGCGCTCTTCACGGGGGCGGGGCACTGAGCTCGGCCCGCGCGATCGAGCTCTGCGGGGTGCCGCTGCGCGGGCCCGGTGCTGAACGGGTCGGGCACCTTCGACGCGATCGCCGCCCGGCGGGCGTTCGGCGACGCGCTGCTCGAGCGCTTCCCGTTCGACGCCTTCGTCTCGAAGACGATCACCGTCGCGCCCCGCCAGGGCAACCCGCCGCCGCGCCTCTGGGAGACGCCCGCGGGGCTGATCAACTCGATCGGGCTGCCGAACAAGGGCCTCGACGGCTTCCTCGCCGAGGACCTGCCGCAGCTCGCCGAGCTGCCGGTGCCGCTCGTCGTCTCCGTGATGGGCTTCAGCCGCGACGAGCTCGCCGCGCTCGTCGACGGCGGTGGGGGAGCGGCCCGAGGTGTCGATGATCGAGCTGAACGTGTCCTGCCCCAACGTCGAGACGGGCCTCGTGATGGGCGCCGACCCGGCCGAGACCGCCAGGGCGGTCGAGCGGGTGCGCCCGCTCACGCGAGCGCCCGCTCGTCGTGAAGCTGACCCCGAACGCGAGCGAGCCCGAGGCGGTGGCGGCCGCCGCGCGAGGATGCCGGCGCCGACGCCGTCTCCCTGATCAACACGCTCAAGGGAATGGCGCTCGACCCGGCGGCGACGGCGGCGCCTGGCTCGGCGGGGGCACCGGCGGCGTCTCGGGCCCGGCGATCCGCGCGATCGCGCTCGCAGCAGGTCCACGCCGTGGCGGCGCGCGTCGAGATCCCGGTGATCGGCATGGGCGGCATCTCGAGCGGCCGCGACGCCGCTCGACTTCCTCGCGACGGGGGCCTCGGCGGTCGCGGTCGGCACCGAGAGCTTCAGAGACCCCGCCGCGGGGCGCCGCATGGCCTCCGAGCTCGCCGCGTTCAGGCGCGCGACGCTCGACGGGCGCCGTACCATCAGGGTGACCCAGCATCCCCGCGTCGGCCGTGACCCAAACGGGTGAATCCCCACCGACTATTTTTCCGGAGATAGCGGGATGTTCACACTTGCGCGCACGGGATTGGTGGACGCCTTCATGAAAACCCCTGCAAACATTGGGAAAACGCTTAACCACCCCAAAGCTGCCTAAAGCTAAGGTCGAGGTCCAGCCGAATTAGCCGTTTTTTTGCGTTTGACGGCCCGCAGAGCGCGAATGAGCGTGTACTATCGCCGCCCATGCCGGCCGCTCCCCACTCGCCCGCGAAGGCGCAGTCTGCGGGCCTCGCGCCCGAGCGTTCGCTGACCCAGCGGATGGATGCGCTCAAGCGCGCGAACGAGATCCGCACCCGGCGGGCGCGCCTGAAGCGCGACCTCAAGGCCGGTCGCACGCAGATTCACGGTCTGCTCCTGGATCCCCCCGAGTACCTCGCCACGGCCAAGGTCTTCGACCTGCTGCTGGCGGTGCCGAAGTACGGCCGCGTGAAGGTGAATCGCATTCTCACCCACTGCCGCATCTCGCCCAGCAAGACGATCGGCGGCCTCTCCGAGCGGCAGCGCAACGAGCTCGTCTCGTACCTGCGGCGATAGCCGAGCACGGCACCCCGATCCTGGTTGTCACCGGCCCCTCCGGGGTCGGCAAGGGAACGCTCATAAAGGCGCTCCTGGAGCGGATTCCCGGCCTCGAGCTGGCCGTCTCGGCCACCACCCGCAGCCCTCGCGAAGGAGAGCGCAACGGGGTCGACTACCACTTTCTGAGTGAGCGAGGACTTCGATCGCAGGGTCGCGGCCGGGGAGTTCGTCGAGCACGCCGTGTACGCCGGCAACCGCTACGGGACGCCGCGCTCGGAGCTGGGCGCGCCCCGCGCGCGGGATCGTGCTCGAGATCGACCTGCAGGGCGCACGCCAGGTGCGCGAGACGCTGCCCGACGCGGTGCGCATCTTCATCGAGCCCCCCTCGTTCGAGGCGCTCGAGGGCCGGCTGCGCCGCCGCGCCGCGGACTCGCCCGAGCAGATCGAGCGCCGGCTCGTCGGCCGCGCGGGCCGAGCTGGAGGCCGCGGCGGAGTTCGATCACCGAATCGTGAACGACGACCTGGAACGTGCCCTGCAGGAGCTCACCGAGCTGGTCGCTACCATGTCTTCGCCGTGATCAAACCCCGTCTAGACAAGCTGCTCGAGCAGGTCGACTCCCACTACGCCGTGCGTCCTGGTCGTCCGCGAAGCGCGCGCGCCAGATCAACTCGTACTACCACAACCTCGGCGAGGGGACGTTCGACGAGTACCCGCCGCCGATGGTGGAGACGGGCTCGAAGAACTACCTGAAGATCTCCCTCGAGGAGATCGCGGCGGGCAAGATCAAGTACCGCTACCGCTAGGAGCGTCCATGGCGCGCATCCTGCTCGGCGTGACCGGCGGGATCGCCGCCTACAAGGCGGTTGAGCTGGTGCGCCTGGCCGGCAAGGCCGGGCCATTCCGTGCGCGTCGTCCAGACGCCGCACGAGCCTCGAGTTCGTCGGGCGCGCCACGTTCGAGGCCGTGACCGGCGCGCCGGTGCTGGTCGACGAGTTCGAGCCCGATCCGGCGCGCGGCGCCTACCCGGGCGACCCGGCTCCCGAGCACGCGCCGATCTCGCACCTGGAGCTGGTCGCGCGCGCCGACGTCCTGTGCGTCGCGCCCGCCTCGGCGAACACGATCGCGAAGCTCGCCCTCGGGCTGGCCGACAACCTGCTGACGAGCGCGGCGCTCGCCGGCCGGCGCCCCGCTCGTGCTCGCCCCGGCGATGAACAACCGCATGTACGAGCACCCGGCGACCCAGCGCAACCTCGCAGCTGCTCGCGCGAGCGCGGCGCGCGCATCGTCGCGCCGGGCACCGGCAGCCTCGCGTCGCGCGGCGAGTGGGGGGTGGGCCGGCTGGCCGAGCCCGCCGAGATCCTCGAGGCGCTCGAGGCCGCGCTCGCGGTGGGCGGGCCCGCTCGACGGCGCTGCGCGTGCTCGTCTCGGCGGGCGGTACGCGCGAGCCGATCGACTCGGTCCGCTATCGTCGGCAACCGCTCGTCCGGGCGCATGGGCCTCGCGCTCGCGCACGAGGCGGCCCGCCGCGGGCGCCGAGGTCACGCTCGTGTGCGCGAACGTGTCGCTGCCGGTCCCGGCCGGCGTCCGCACGATCGACGGTCGAGACGGCCGCCGAGCTCGAGGCCGCGCTGCAGCGCGGAGTTCGCCGCCGCGGACGTGCTCGCTGATGGCGGCCGCGCCGGCCGACTTCCGCCCGGCGAGCCCCGACGCCGGCAAGATCGCGAAGACGGGCCGCGACGGGCTCGTGATCGAGCTCGAGCCGACGACCGACATCCTGTCGGCCGCTGGCCGCCGGCCGGCGCCCGGGCCAGACGCTCGTCGGCTTCGCCGCCGAGCACGGAGAGGGCGCGGTCGAGCGCGGCCGCGCCAAGCTCGGCCGCAAGGGCCTCGACGCCGTCGTCGTGAACGACATCTCGCGCTCCGACATCGGCTTCGACAGCGACGACAACGAGGTCACGATCGTGCTGGCGGGCGGCGAGCGAGCCGTGCGCCGCGGCCCGAAGGCCGAGGTGGCGGCGGCGATCCTGGACGTCGTCCAGGAGCTCCGGGCGGGCGCCGCCGGGCGGAGTACCGTAGAGGGCAGGCCATGAGCGAGAGCGCATACGACCTCTTCAAGAAGGGCAGCGAGCTGCTCGAGCGCGGTGACTTCATGGCGGCCGCCGTGCCGCTCGAGCGGGCGCGCGAGCTCGAGCCCGACAAGGGCTCGATCCGCGAGGCGCTCGGGCGCGCCTACTTCCGCTCGTCGCGCTTCGAGCAAGGCGGCCGAGGAGTTCGCGGCGCTCGTCGAGCGCTACCCGGTCAACGACTACGCGCACTT
This sequence comes from uncultured Thermoleophilaceae bacterium, assembly GCA_963788595.1. GTDB lineage: Bacteria > Actinomycetota > Thermoleophilia > Solirubrobacterales > Thermoleophilaceae > JACVRW01. Next base: position 38,719 of record CAWBHC010000012.1, on the reverse strand, counting down.
CTGCCTGGGCCGCTCGCTGGAGAAGACGGGCCGGCGCGCCGAGGCGAGCCGCCACGCCGCCCTGGCGGCGCACATGCGCCCCGATCGCAAGGACTACCAGGCCTTCAGGGAGCGTCTGCGGGCGGCGTAGCCTCGGCGGCCGCGCCCGCGCCGGCGTGCGAGCGCACCGCCATGGCCGCCTCCGCCACCAGCCCGAGCAACCTGTCGAGCGCACGCTCGTCGACCCCCGGCGCGGGCAGGTCGGCGTGGATCCAGATGTCCTGCGCGCGGCTGCAGCCGAAGCGCACGAGCCGCGTCTGGCGATTCCACCAGAGCAGCATCCAGGGGTCGAGGAAGCCTGCGGCGTGCACGGCCACAGCCTGCGCGCGCAGCAGGCCGTCCGCGATCCGCAGCCCGACGTCGAGCGGCTCGCCGCCAGCTCCTCGCCCGGGATCGTGAGCCCCCACTCGCCGTGGGCGAGCCGCCGCGCCCGCAGCGCGGGTAGCCCGCCCAGGTATGCCTCCACTGCGTCGACGGCGGCCACCGGCGGGACTATGCCAGTGGCCGCCGTCCGGCTTAGGCGGCCTCGCGCTCCGGGACCGGCTCGACCGCCGCGATGCCGCGGTCGCGCGACTCGCGCAGCACGCCGGCGACCGCGACGGCGAGGCCGAGCGCCGCGATCGCCGTGACCACCGCGATCCCGGGCCGGAAGCCGTCGAGCATCGAGGCGGCGTCGGTGCCGCCGCCGGTGTTGGCGCTCACGACCGCGGTGACGATCGCCAGGCCGATCGCGCCGCCGACCTGGAACGACGTGTTGACGAGCCCCGACGCGAGCCCCTGCTCGTGGTCGGCGACGCCGGCCGTGGCCTGGATGTTGAGCGTCGGGAAGCAGAGCGCGAAGCCCGACCCGATCAGGAGCATGCTCGGCAGGAACACCGCGGCGTAGGTCAGCGTCTCGCCGATCCGCAGGAACAGCGCGTAGCCGATCACGAACGAGATCGCGCCCGCGAGGATGATCCTGGCGGTGCCGAAGCGATCGACGAGCGGGCCGATCCGCGGCGCCCCGAACGCGACCAGCAGGCCGCCCGGGCAGGAACGCGAGCGCCGTCTCGACCGGCGACCAGCCGAGCATCTGCTGCAGGTACAGCGTGCCCACGAACTGGAAGGCCGACGTAGCGCGCCGAACACGGCCGCCATGCCGAGGTTCGCCCGCACGAGCGAGCCCGAGCGCAGGATGCCGAGCCGCACGAGCGGGTGGGCCGAGCGCCGCTCGATCGCGACGAACGCCGCGAGCAGCAGCGCCGCCAGCGACCAGCCCGCCGAGCGTCTCGGGCGTGCCCCAGCCCGCCTCGGGCGCCTCGACGACGGTCCGGACGAGCAGCAGCATCGCCGCCGTGATCGTCGCCGCGCCGGCGAAGTCGAAGCCGCGCCGCGGCCCCTCCGCGGGCTCGTCCTTGGCGAGCACGCGCGGCGCCGCGATCAGCAGCGCGATCGCGATCGGGACCGGCAGCAGGAACGTCCAGCGCCAGCCGAGCTCGGTCAGCAGGCCGCCGAAGACGAGACCGAGCGAGAAGCCGCTGGCGCCGCAGGCGGTGTAGATCGCCAGCGCGCGGTTGCGCGCCGGGCCCTCGGCGAAGGTCGTCGTGATGATCGAGAGGCTCGGCCGGGGCCGTGAAGGCGGCCGCCGCGCCCTTGAGGAAGCGCGTCGCGCACGAGCAGGGTGCCGTCGTTGACGAGCCCGCCGACGATCGACGCGGCCGTGAACACGGCGAGCGCGGCGAGCAGCACGCGCCGGCGGCCGAGCAGGTCGGCGAAGCGCCCGCCGAGCAGCAGCAGGCCGCCGTAGCCGAGCACGTAGCCCGACACGACCCACTGCAGCGACGAGGTCGAGAGGTCGAGGTCCGCGCCGATCGACGGGAGCGCGACGCCGACCATCGAGACGTCGAGGCCGTCGAGGAAGAGCACGCCGCAGAGCACCACGAGCGCGCCCCAGAGGCGCGCGTCCCACTGCTGGCCTGGCTGCGGGCCGGCCGCGGCGGGGGTGAAACGACCGCGTCGGCCCCCTTCTTCGGTGAGTGCTGGAGGACATCGGCGAAGAGTACATGCATGTGCATCTAATGTTTGTACATCCTTTGTTAAGCGCAAATTTTGCGTGAGTGCGCTACCCTGGCGAGCGCGTGACCGCCACCACCGATGCCTCCGTCTCACGAGCGCTGGCGCGAGCTGCTCGACAGTCACGCGCGCGTGAGCGGCGCGCTCGAGACGCGCGCTGCAGGCCGAGCACGGCCTGGGCGTCAGCGAGTTCGAGGTGCTCGACCGGCTCGCGCGCGGGCGACAAGGATCAGCGCCGCATGCAGGAGCTCGCCGACTCCGTCCACCTGAGCCAGAGCGCGCTCTCGCGCCTGATCGGCCGGCTCGAGGAGGAGGGGCTCGTGTCGCGCGCGATCTGCTCCGACGACCGGCGCGGCATCTTCGCCTGCCTCACCGACGCGGGCCGCGAGCGGCACGCGGACGCGCGCGCCCACGCGGCGCCCGCGTGCTCGCCGAGCAGCTCGGCTGAGTGCGAGCGCTTGTCCAGCGCGTGAGCGAGGCGGCCGTGTCGTCGACGGCGGCGAGCTCGCGCGCATCGGGCCGGGACTGCTCGTGCTGCTGGGCGTGCGCCGCGGGCGACGGCCCGAGGCCGAGGCCGACCGGATCGCGCGCAAGCTGCTGCGCGCTGCGGATCTTCGAGGACGCCGACGGCAAGCATGAACCTCGACGTCGGCAGGCCGGCGGCGAGATCCTCTGCGTGAGTCAGTTCACGCTCTACGGCGACGCGCGCAAGGGCAACCGGCCGAGCTTCGTCGACGCGGCGCCGCCAGAGCGACGCGGAGCCGCTCTACGAGCGCGTGCGCGAGGCGCTCGGGCGCGCAGGGCGGCGTGTTCGGCGCGCGCATGCGGCGTCTCACTTGGTCAATCACGGGCCGGTCACGCTTCTGCTGGAGGCGTGATGTCGGCGTAGATCGCGCGCAGCCAGATCGCGGTCAGCGTGGGCACGAGCTCGCTCGCGCGAGAGCGCCGGGCTCGCGCTCGAGCGAGGTGGTGTAGAAGCAGCGCTCGTTCATCCAGATGAGCGCCTTGGCGAGCGCCTCCGGATCCGGGCCCGGCGGGCGCGCGCCGGCGTCGCGCTCGTCGCGGATGCTCTGCGCCGACTGCTCGACGAAGCGCCGGACCATGTCCTCCCAGAAGGCCCGCATCTCCGGCACGGTGCCCCAGTTCTCGACGGCGGCGCGCAGCACGGGGCCGTGCGTCGCGCCAGAGCTCGGCCGCTGGCCTCGATCGAGCGCATCGTGATGACCTCGGGCGGCTCGTCGCTCGCGATCGAGCCAGCGCTCGGCCTCGCGCGTACATCTCGTCGGCGATGCGAGCCGACGAGCGTGCGCAGAACCGCGTCCTTGGACTCGAAGTAGAAGTAGAAGGTCGAGCGCGAGATCCCCGCGCCCGCGGCAAGCTCGTCGACACTGATCTCGCTGAGCGGCCGTCTCGCGCAAGCAGCCGCTCGCAGGTCTCGAGAATCGCGTCTTCCTTGAGGTCGCCCTTGGTGGGCCCTCTGCGCCGCGGAGAAGAGAGAACGGCGCGCTCGACAGTCACACACCCCCCAGCGACATCGTGCCGAGCGCGCCGTCCATCTGCGCCAACCTAGACGCGATGGCGAGAAAAATCAACACACTGTTGACCGGCTCGCGGTGCGAGACTACGCTCGCCCTCTGCATCGAGGAATGGCCGTCGACGAGGAGCCCACAATGAACGAGGTCCGGCGCCAGATCCTGCGCGCGATCTGCGACACGGTCTGCCCGCCTCTCGAGCGGGCCGACGACCCCGACGGCTTCTGGGGCCGCTCCGGTACGGATGTCGGCGCCGACGAGGCGCTCGCCGACGACGATCGAGGGCCTTCCGCCCGAGCAGCGCGAAGGCCTCTGGCAGCTTGCTGGACGGGCTGGCGCAGATGGGCTTCTCTGAGCGCGTCGGCGCGCTCGCGCGAGCAGCTGCTGCGCAACCTGCGCATGCTCGGCCCGGCCGCGGCGTTCGGAGGCCAGACCCTCGGCAGCCTGGCCTTGCTGTTCGCCTACGGCGTGCCGGATGCGACCGGGCGCAACGCTTTCTGGGCGACGCTTCGGCTATCCGGGCCCGAGTGGCGTGCCGGAGCCCCGTGCCCGAGGGCCGTCACGCCGCTCGTCCCGCAGGGCGACGAGGCGGCGTACGAGGCCGACGCCGTGGTCGTCGGCTCGGGCGCCGGCGGCGGGGTGATCGCCGCCGCGCTCGCCGGGCGGGCTCAGCGCGTGCTGGTCCTCGAGATGGGCGGCCTCTTCGACGAGTCCGACTTCAACCAGTACGAGCTCTGGGCCTACCAGAACCTCTACTGGCGCGGCGGGCCCAACCCGACGGCGGACCTGAACGTGTCCCTCTACGCCGGGCTCGAGCTACGGCGGCGGCACCACGATCAACTGGACGAACTGCCTGCGCACGAAGCCCTGGGTGCGCGAGCAGTGGGCGCGCGAGCACGGCCTCGAGGGTCTCGACGGCCGCGGACTTCGACCGTCACCTCGACGCGGTCTGGCAACGGCTCGGCGTCAACGACCGCTGCTCCGACCTGAACGGCACCCACGAGTCGATGCGGCGCGGGGCCGAGGCGCTCGGCTGGTCCTTCAAGACGGTCAATCGCAACGTCGACGAGTCGCGCTACACGCCCGAGACGGCCGGCTACATCGGCTTCGGCGACCAGACGGGCGCCAAGCAGTCGACCGCCAAGACCTACCTGGCCGACGCGATCGCGAACGGCGCCGAGCTGATCGTGCGCTGCTTCGCCGAGCGCGTCATCGTCGAGGGCGGGCGCGCGGCCGGCGTCGAGGCGATCTACGCCGACCCGGACTGCCGGGCGCAGCGGCGCGCGTGACCGTGCGCGCGCCACGCGTCGTGGTCGCCTGCGGCGCGCTCGAGTCGCCCGCGCTGCTGCTTCGCTCCGGCATCGGCGGCCCGGCGGTCGGGGAGAACCTGCGTCTGCACCCGTGCACCGCCATGATCGGCAGCTACCTCGAGGACCAGCGCGCCTGGTGGGGCGCCCCGCATGCCGGCCTCGTCGACGAGTTCGCGAACGTCGAGGACGGGCTACGGCTTCCTGATCGAGGCGACCCAGTACGCGCCCGGCACGGCGGCCTCGGCCACGCCGTTCGCCGGCGGCGAGGCGCACAAGCGGCTGATGGAGCAGATGCGCCACGGCGCGACCTTCATCGGGCTCGCTTCGCGACCACGGCGGCGGCCAGCGTGACGCTCGACGACGACGGCCAGGCGCGTGCCCTGGTACTCGCTCACCGACCAGGTCGACGTCGCCAACACGCATCGCGCCCTCGACGCGCAGGTGCGCCTGCACGTGGCCGCGGGCGCGCGCGAGATCGCGGCGCTGGCCGCCGGCCTGCCGCAGCTGGCGCGTCGGCGACGACGTCGACGCGCTACATCGAGCGGCTCCAGCGAGTCCCGCTGCGGGCCGGCGGCTTCAAGCTGTTCGCGGCCCACCAGATGGGCACATGCCGCATGGGCGACCGACCCGCAGGACGAGCGTCGCCGGCCCCTACGGCGAGCTGCACGACACGCCGGGCGTCTGGATCGGCGACGCCAGCGCCTTCCCGACCTCGTCCGGGACCAACCCGATGATCACGATCATGGCGCTCGCCCACCGCACCGGCGAGGCGATCCTCGGCGGCGAGCCCGGCCGCCGCCACGGCAACCGTCTGAGGAGAAGAGCATGGCGACCACCACCGAGCCAATCGTCCGCGACCGGCTCTACATCGGCGGCGAATGGGTCGAGCCCGCGGGCGAGGGCACGATCGACGTGATCAACCCGACGACCGAGGAAGTGATCGGCCGCGTCCCGGAGGGGACGGCCGAGGACGCCGACCGCGCGGTCCGGGCGGCGCGCGCGGCCTTCGACGACTGGTCGCGCGATCTCGCCGTACGAGCGCGCGCAGCTAGCAGCGCGGCGATCGGCGCGAAGCTCGCCGAGCGCGGCGACGAGCTCGCGCGTGCTCTGATCGCGAGCGAGCTCGGCATGCCGATCACGCTCTCGCGCATGATCCAGGCCGGGCTGCCGTCGGTCACCTTCTCATCGCAGGCCGAGCTCGTCGAGGAGATCGCCTGGGAGGAGGAGGTGGGCAACTCGCTGATCGTGCGCGAGCCGGTGGGCGTGGTCGGCGCGATCACCCCCTGGAACTATCCGCTCAACCAGATCGCCAACAAGGTGGCGCCGGCGCTCACCGCGGGCTGCACCGTCGTGCTCAAGCCGAGCGAGGTCGTGCCGCTCAGCACCTTCGTGCTGGCCGAGATCTGCGACGAGGTCGGGCCTGCCGGCGGGCGTCTTCAACCTCGTGACCGGCTACGGCCCGGTGGTGGGCGAGGCGATCGTCTCCCATCCCGAGACCGACATGGTGTCGTTCACCGGCTCGACGCGCGCGGGCCGGCGCGTCTCCGAGCTGGCCGCGCAGACGTCAAGCCCGTGGCGCTGGAGCTCGGCGGCAAGTCCGCCGAACATCATCCTCGACGACGCCGACCTCGAGCGGGCGGTCACCGACGGCGTCGCCAAGTGCTACCTGAACTCCGGGCCAGACCTGCAGCGCGCTCACGCGCATGCTCGTGCCGCGCGACAAGCTCGAGCAGGTCGAGGCGATCGCGGCGGCGGTCGCCGAGTCGTTCACCCCCGGCGATCCCTTCAGCGAGGGCACGATGCTCGGTCCGCTCGTCTCCGAGACCCAGCTCGAGCGCGTGCGCGGCTACATCGAGAAGGGCGAGGCCGAGGGCGCGCAAGCTCGTGACCGGCGGCGTCGAGCCGCCCGAGGGCCTCGACGAGCGGCTACTTCGTGCGCCCGACCGTCTTCTCCGGACGTCACGACCGACATGACGATCGCGCAGGAGGAGATCTTCGGTCCGGTGCTGGCGATCATGCCCTACGAGAACGAGGACGACGCGATCCGGATCGCCAACGACTCGATCTACGGCCTCGCGGGCGGAGTCTGGTCGGCCGACGAGGAGCGCGCCAAGCGGGTGGCCGCGCGCATCCGCACGGGCCAGGTCGAGATCAACGGCGGCGCCTTCAACCCGCTCGCGCCGTTCGGCGGCTACAAGCAGTCCGGGCACGGCCGCGAGATGGGCCGTTACGGCGTCGAGGAGTTCCTCGAGGCGAAGTCGCTGCAGCTCTGACGCCGGCCCCGAAAGCCGCGAGCAGTCGCCTATACTCGTCGGTCGCTAGGACTTTCAGTCGTACGCGGCGCCCGACGGGGGCCGCGCCTGGAGGTGGGCTTCGCAGCCCACCTTTTTTCGGCCGATGCACGGATCAGTGATGCAGACCGATCCGCTACAGCCCGAAATCGAAGAGCGGCTCGCCGAGCGTCGGAGCCGGACGTCGAGCTGCTCGCGTGCGAGAAGCGTCGGGTCGGACCGGCTGCGTCTGTTCATCGACCATCCGGACGGCGTGTCGCTGGCGCTCTGCGAGCGCGTGACGCACCAGCCTGCGGGACCTGCTCGTCGGACTACGCGCTCGAGGTCTCCTCGCCGGGGCCGGAGCGGCCGCTCACCAAGCCCGACCACTTCCGGCGCTTCCTCGGCCGCCGCGCGCGCGTGCGGCTGCGCGAGCCCAGGGACGGCCACAAGAGCTTCACCGGGGAGCTCGTCGGCGCGAGCGACGACGAGTGACCGTCGCCGCCGACGACGGGGTCGTGTCGATCCCGTACTCGGACATCAATCGAAGCAACCTGCTGCCCGAAGGCGCCGGTCCGGCCGGCGGCGTGGGCACAGGTTAAGGGGGGCGGATGACCAAGGAGATCGTTGAGGCCGTAGGGGTTCTCGAGCGCGAGAAGGGCATCTCGGCGGACCGCCTGATGGCGGCGCTCGAGGATGCGCTCCTGTCGGCCTACAAGAAGAGCCCGGCGCCGCCAAGTACGCGCGCGTGGAGGTGGACCGCGACAGCGGTGACTTCCGCGTGTACGAGCTGATCCTGCCGGCCGAGCTGGAGGAGCAGCTGCTCGACGAGGTCGAGGAGGAGGCCGGTGAGCCCACGGTCGATCCCGAGACCGGGCGAGCTGGTCTATCCCGAGGCGCCCGAGATCGATCAGGAGCGGCTGATGCAGTACCGCGACCAGATCGAGGAGCGCGACGTCACGCCCGACGAACTTCGGCCGCATCGCCGCCCAGACCGCCAAGCAGGTGATCCTGCAGCGGATCCGCGAGGCCGAGCGCGACAACGTCTTCGACGAGTACGAGGACCGTCTCGGCGAGCTGATCACCGGCATCGTCCAGCAGTCCGACTCGCGCTACACGCTCGTGCAGCTGCGCGAGCGCGTCGAGGCGCTGCTGCCGCGCGGCGAGCAGGTGCACGGCGAGCGCTACGACCACGGCCAGCGCGTCAAGGCGATCATCACCGACGTCTCGAACCAGGCCAAGGGCCCGTCGATCATCGTCTCGCGGCGCTCGCCGGAGCTGATCCGGGCGCTGTTCGAGCTCGAGGTGCCGGAGATCGCGGACGGCCTCGTCGAGATCCAGAACGTCGCGCGCGAGCCCGGCTACCGCTCGAAGATCGCGGTGGTCTCGCACGCCTCCGGCGTCGACCCGGTCGGCGCCTGCGTCGGGCCGCGCGGATCGCGCGTGCGCATGGTCGTGTCCGAGCTGCGCGGCGAGAAGATCGACATCATCCCCTTCAACGAGGAGCCCGCCCGCTTCGTCGCCAAGGCGCTGTCGCCCGCCCGCGTGCGCGAGGTGCTCGTCGACGACGAGGCCAAGCAGGCGACGGTGATCGTGCCCGGACGACCAGCTCTCGCTCGCGATCGGCAAGGACGGCCTCAACGCGCGCCTCGCGGCTCGCCTGACCGGCTGGAGAGTGGACATCCGCTCCGAGACCGAGTTCGCCGAGGAAGAGGCGGAGATGGGCTACCAGGAGGAAGAGGTGTCCGGCCGCTGCGCCGCCATCCTGGCCAACGGCAAGCGCTGCCCGAACGCCTCGCTTCCCGGCTCGCGCTACTGCGGCCTGCCCGCCCACCAGGCGCTCACCGACCAGCCGCACCGACCACCTGGTGCCGCCCGAAGAGGGCGCCAACGGCGATCGGCGCCGCCGGCGACGAGGGCGAAGAGCGTTCGCCGAGAGGCGATCGACCGACGAGGCCGAGCAGGCAGTCGCCGAGGAGGAGATCGAGAGCGCCGACCTGCCTTCGTCGCGAGGACATCGCCCGCCGAGTGAGGTCACGGCGCCGACGTCGAGATCGCGAGGCCCGCCACCGGAGAGGCGGAGGAGTCGTAGAGCCCCTCCGGCGCTGCGTCGGCTGCGGACGCTCCTTACCCAAGCGGGAGTTGCTGCGGCTGGTTCGCGGCGCGGACGGACGGAGTGCGGGCCGACCCGTCGATGAGGGCGGATGGCCGCGGCGCCTACGTCTGCGCTCAGCGCGAGTGTGCCGCTAGTCTCGCCGTCGGGCGCGCGCTGGCCCGTGCGTTCCGGGCGCCCGTAACCATCGAATCAGGAGACCATAGACTTAGTTCAGGAATGGCGAAGAAGCGCGTCCACGAGATAGCCAAGGAGAGAGGGATCACCTCGAAGGAGGCCCTGGCCGTACTGCAGAAGGCCGGCCTTCGAGGTCAAGGCTCCGGCACTCTCCAGCGTCGAGGAGGCCGACGCTGTTCGCGCCTTCGGCAACGGCGCCAGGCCGCCGACCGGCGCCGATCAGACCGTCGGCTCGGCGCCTGAGAGCACCGCCCGAGCCGGCCCAGGCTCCGGCCGAGCCCGCCGCCGAGGCGCCGCGGACGCGAGGCACCCAGCGGGCCGGATGCCGACGGACGCTCTCAGCACGATGGCCCCGAGCGGCCCTCCAGTGCGGCCCCAGCGCCGCGATTCAGCGCCCGCCCGCCCCTGAGGGCGAGGTGCGCCGGGCCGGTCCCGCAGGCCGCGGGCCACGAATCCTTCAGGACGCGCCGCCCCCGGGTGAGCGCTCGCCACAGGGCGGCGCACGCGGCGGCGGCCCGCGCCAGGGCGAGCGCGGGCGGAGGCCGTGGCGCGGCGGCCCCGGGCGGAGGCGGTCAGGGAGGCGGCGGCCGCGCTCCCGGCGGTGGCCAGGGTGGCGGCCGTGGAGCGCGCCCCACGCGCGGCGGGCGTGCCGGCGAGGGTGGCGGCGGCGACGGCGGTGGCCGGCGCCGGCGGGTCGTCATCGACTCACAGGCTTCGCGGCGCGACCGTCCCGGTCCGCCGCAGCAGTCCCAGCCGCCGCGGCGCGGACGCGGGCGCAGGCGCCGGCCTCAGTGGGTCGAGCCCGATCTCGAGGCGGAGGCGCAGGCCAAGCTCGAGGCCGAGCAGGCCGAGGATCCGGCGGTGCAGGTCCGGTCGGGCTCCACGGTCAAGGAGGTGGCCGAGTCGCTTCAGCTGACCGCCCCCGAGGTCATCAAGAAGCTGATGGAGCTCGGCGAGATGGCCACGCTCACCCAGACGCTCTCCGACGAGGCGATCGAGGTGCTCGCCGACGGGTTCGACAAGAAGGTCGACATAGTCTCCGCGGCCGAGGAGGTCGCGCCCGAGCCCGACTACGAGGACGCCGACGACGAGCTGATCGAGCGCCCGCCCGTGATCACCATCATGGGCCACGTCGACCACGGCAAGACATCGCTCCTCGATGCGATCCGCGAGACGGAGGTGGCCGCGGGCGAGGCCGGCGGGATCACCCAGCACATCGGCGCCTACCAGGTCCACCACGACGACCACACGATCACCTTCCTCGACACGCCCGGGCCACGAGGCCTTCACCGCCATGCGCGCGCGCGGCGCGAAGGTCACCGACATCGCCGTGATCGTGGTCGCGGCCGACGACGGCGTGATGCCGCAGACCGTCGAGGCGATCGACCACGCGAAGGCCGCCGGAGGTCCCGGTGATGGTCGCCGTGAACAAGATCGACAAGGAGGGCGCCGACCCCAACCGCGTGCGCGGCGAGCTCGCCCAGCAGGGCCTCACGCCGGCCGACTGGGGCGGCGACACCGAGTTCGTCGACGTCTCGGCCAAGACCCATCAGAACCTCGACGACCTGCTCGAGACGCTCGTGACGCTCGCCGAGATCCAGGAGCTGAAGGCCAACCCGGATGCGCCGCGGCCTCCGGATTCGTGATCGAGTCGCGGCTCGACCCCGGCCGTGGCGCCGTGGTGACGCTGCTGATCCACCGCGGACGCATGAAGGTCGGCGACTCGGTGGTGGCCGGCGAGACCTGGGGCCGCGTGCGCGCGATGCACGACTACCGCGGCCAGCGCTCGAGACCGAAGCCACTCCCGGCATGCCGGTCGAGATCCTCGGCTTCGACGGCGTGCCCGACGCCGGCGAGCAGTTCCGCGTCGTGGACAACGACCGCGAGGCCAAGCGCGTCGCCAACGAGCGCGCGATACGCGTCAAGCAGGAGGCGCTGGCGCGCCAGGCGCGGCCGCCGCGTTTCGCTCGAGGACGTGCTCGCGCGCGCCGAGCGCGGCGAGAAGGAGCTCAACCTCGTCCTGAAGGCCGACGTGGCCGGTTCGCTCGAGGCGCTGGCCGACGAGATCGTGCGGCTGCCGCAGGAGCAGGTCCAGGTCAACATCATCCGCGAGGGCGTCGGCGGCATCGCCGAGTCCGACGTGATGCTCGCCTCGGCCTCCGACGGCGTGATCATCGGCTTCAACGTGCGCCCGGTCGGCAACGCCGCGCAGGTGGCCGACCAAGAGGGCGTCGAGATCCGCACCTACTCGGTGATCTACAAGATCGTCGAGGACCTGCGCGACGCGATGGAGGGCCTGCTCGAGGCCGTCGAGGTCGAGGAGCAGGTGGGCACCGTCGAGGTGCGCGCGACCTTCAAGGCCTCGCGCGTCGGCACGATCGCCGGCTGCTACGTCACCGACGGCACGATGCGCCGCGGCGCGCCAGTGCCGGCTCGTGCGCGACGGAACGGTCGTCTACACCGGGCGCATCGGCTCGCTGCGGCGCTTCAAGGACGACGTCCGTGAGGTGCACGGCGCGGCATGGAGTGCGGCATCGTGCTCGAGAACTATCCCGACCCCAAGGAGGGGGACGTGATCGAGGTGTTCGAGACGCGCAGGGTTGAGCAGACGCTCAGTCTGAGCTTCGTCTGCCTGATCGAGATCCAGCCTTCACTTTCCCGGACACCGCGAGCCTCAAGGGCAAGCGCAAGGAGCTGTCAGCTCGCTGAAGGCCCAGCTGCAGCGGCGCTTCGGCGCGGCCGTGGCCGAGACCGACCACCACGATCTCTGGCAGCGCGCCACGCTGACGGCCGCGCTCGTCGGCCGTGACGCCGGCGAGCTGCGCGCACAGAGCCGAGCCTCGACCGCTTCGTCGATTCGATGTTTCCTGAGGGCGCAAGTGTGGAAAGCCACATGATGTCCGCTCGAGGACCTGTCGGAGCGTAGGATGGCCGACCGCATGCGCCGGGTCAACGAGGCGGTCCGTGAGGTCGTCTCGGCGCGGATCGCCGAGGGCCTCAGAGACCCCCGCATAGGATTCGTGACCGTGACCGCCGTTGAAACCAGCCCAGACCTGCGCCACGCCCGCGTGTACGTGAGCGTGCTCGGCGACGAGGACGAGCGCGCCGAGACGCTGGCGGGTCTCGAGTCCGCCCATGGCGTGCTCCAGCGGCGGTCGCGCAGCGAGCTGCGCATGAAGCGCACGCCCACCCTGCGAGTTCGTGTTCGACGAGTCGATCGACCGCGGCATGCGGATCACGGAGCTGCTGGAGCGACGAGGATGAGCGCGTCGCCACCGAGCAGGAGCAGGTGCTCGCAGGAGCTGCGCCACGCCGACAAGCTCCTGCTCACGACGCACGAGAACCCGGACGGCGACGCGCTCGGCTCGCTGCTCGCCATGCACCGGCATCCTCGAGCAGCTCGGCAAGGACTCGCTGATGTACATGTCGCCGGACGAGTTCCCGCTGCCGTGGGAGTACCGCGGCTTCACCTTCGACGGCCTCGTCGGCGCTCCGCCCGACGACGTCGCCGAGCGCACGATCGTCTTCCTCGACTGCGGCAACATCGACCGCATGCCGGTCGACTTCCTGCAGGCGCGACGGGCTCCACATCCTCAACATCGACCACCATCACGACAACACCCGCTTCGGCACCGTCAACCTCGTCATGCCGGAGGCGTCCGTGCACGGCGGAGATCGTCTGGCGGCTGTCCAAGGAGCTCGGCGCGGAGATCACGCCGGGCATCGCCGACGCCCTCTACGTCGGGCTCGTCACCGACACCGGCCGCTTCATGTACGAGAACACCTCGGCCGAGGCGCACCGCATGGCCGCCGAGCTGATCGAGGCCGGCGTGGAGCCGCACCAGGTCTACCGGCGCCTGTGGGAGGACCTTCCGTTCCGCCGGCTCCAGCTCCTGCAGCGCGCGCTGGCGAGCGTCGAGCGCTACGACGACGGCACGATCACGATCGCCCACCTGGACGAAGCGCGACTACGAGGAGACGGGCGCGCTCGAGACCGACTCGGAGGGCGTCGTCGACCACCTCCGCGCGGTCGAGGGCACGCGCGATCGCGGTGCTGGTCCGCGAGCTGCTCGCCGACGGACCGCGAGGGCATGCGCAAGGTGAGCCTGCGGGCCACCGACGGCAGCGTCGACGTATCGCGGCATCGCCCGCGTGTTCGGCGGCGGCGGGCATCCCCAGGCCGCCGGCTTCTCGACCGCCGTGCCGTATCGCGGAGCTCGTCGAGCGGCTGCGCGAGCAGGTGCGCGAGCAGCTCGCGGCCGTGAGCTGCTCGACGCCGCGCACGGCGTCCTCCTGCATCGCCAAGCCGGCGGGAGTCACCTCGCACGACGTCGTCGCCGCGGGTTCGCCGCGGCGCTGCCGCGCGGCGACGAAGGTCGGCCACGCGGGCACGCTCGACCCGTTCGCCACCGGGCTCCTGCTCGTGCTGGTCGGGCGGGCCACGCGCGCCCAGCGCTTCCTGATGGGGCTGCCGAAGACCTACCGCGCCGTCGCCCGGCTCGGCTGGACCTCCGACACGGGCGACCGCGACGGCGAGCTCGACCGAGACCGGGCGCATGCCGGAGCGGCTCGAGATCCCGGCGGGCGAGCAGCTCCAGCGCCCGCCCGCCTACTCGGCGGTGAAGGTGGAGGGCCGGCGCGCCTACGAGCTGGCGCGCCGCGGCGAGCGCGCTCGAGCTCGAGCCGCGCCCGATCGACCGTGTACCGCGCCGAGCTGCTCTGGCACGAGGGCGACCGCGCCGCGTTCGAGATCGAGTGCTCGGCCGGCACCTACGTGCGCGCGCTGGTGCGCCGACCTCGGCGACGCCTACTGCGAGGAGCTCGAGCGCACCGCCGTCGGGCCGTTCAGGCTCGCCGACGCCGATCCGGAGCGCCTGGTGCGCGCTCGAAGAGGCGCTCGCCTTCCTGCCCGAGCGGCGGCTCGACGGGCCGAGGAGGCCGAGGCGGTCCGCCACGGCAGGCGGGTGGCGGCGGCCGGCGCCGCCGGCGGCTCGACGCTGCGGCTCACCCACGCGGGCGAGCTTGCTCGCGATCGCCGAGCCGCGCGATGGCGAGCTGCAGCCCGTCGTAGTGTTCGCGCCCGCATGAAGGTCGTCCGCGCTCCCGACGTCGAGCCCGGCTCCGGCCCGCGCCGCGTCGCGATCGGCACGTTCGACGGCGTGCACCGCGGCCACCGCGAGGTGATCGACGGCTCGAACACGGTGCTCACCTTCGACCCGCACCCGCTGTCGGTGATCCACCCCGAGGCGACCCCGAAGCTGATCAGCCCGTTCGGTGTCAAGCGCGACCTGATCGCCGGGCTCGGCGTGGAGGAGCTGGTGGTCATCCCCTTCGACCGCGGCTTCTCCGAGCAGACCGCCGAGGAGTTCGTCCAGGACGTGCTGATCGGCCGGCTCGGCGCCGAGCGCGTGTCCGTGGGGGAGAACTTCCGCTTCGGCAAGGGCGCGCGCGGCACGGCCGAGTTCCTGGCCGAGCACGACGAGTTCGAGACGCGCGTGATCCCGCTCGTCGAGGCCGCAGGGGAGACCGATCTCATCCAGCCACATCCGCGGCCTGGTGGCGGCCGGCGAGGTGACGCGAGGCGGCCGAGTTCCTGGGCGGGCCGTTCCTGTTCGAGGGCGAGGTCGTGCACGGCGACAAGCGCGGTCGTACGCTCGGGATGCCGACCGCCAACCTCGTGCCCGACGACGCCTACGTCTGCCCCGGGCACGGCGTGTACGCGGCCTGGGCGCACGGCGGCAGGCCCGGCCGCGGTCAACGTGGGCGTGCGCCCCACGTTCGAGACCGGCCGCGGCCTGCTGGTCGAGGCGCACCTGATCGACTTCGAGGGCGACCTCTACGGAGAGACGCTGCGGATCGCGTTCCTCGAGCGGCTGCGCGGCGAGAAGCGCTTCGACTCGGTGGACGAGCTGGTCGAGCAGATGAACGCGCGACGTCGAGCAGGCGCGCGAGATCTGCGGACGACGCTGCGACGCTTGAGCCGCCGGCTCGCAGCCAGGCACCGCGCGGCGTACGCCGTCGTCCCGTGGCTCGACGCGAGTACGACCTGACGAGGGTCGCGCCGCCGAGCGCTGGACGCCTCGGGCTCGCGAGGCCCGGCACGGCGTGCGCGAGCGTCGAGCACCGCGACCGCAGCCGATGGTCCAGTAGCCGAGTCTGCTGATCGCCCGACGACGGCTGCTACGGTTTCGCGCCGAATGACGCTGACCGCAGACGCAAAGCGCGAGATCGTCGCCAAGCACGGACGCGGCGACGCCGACACCGGATCCACCGAGGTCCAGGTCGCGCTGCTCACCGCGCGCATCAACGAGCTCACCGAGCACCTGCGCGAGCACCGCAAGGACCACCACTCGCGCCGCGGCCTGCTGATGCTCGTCGGCAAGCGCCGCCGGCTGCTCAAGTACCTGCAGAGGTCGGACATCGACCGCTACCGCGCGCTGATCCAGGAGCTCGGCCTCCGCCGATGATCGAGCCCGGCTCTGCGGCGCCGGACTTCACCCTCCCGGACCAGGACGGCAACAAGGTCTCGCTGGCGGACTTCCGCGGGCGCACGGTCGTGCTCGTCTTCTACCCGGCCGACTTCAGCCCGGTCTGCACCGACCAGCTGAACGTCTACCAGGAGGTGCTGCCGCAGATCGAGGAGCGCGGCGCGCACGCTCGTCGGCATCTCGGTGGACGGCGCCTTCTGTCACAAGGCCTTCCGGGAGCACTTCGGCGTGACTCATTCCGCTGCTGGCCGACTTCCATCCCAAGGGCGAGGTGGCCAAGGCCTACGGCGTCTGCGTCGACGAGCACGGCGTGGCCGGCCGCGCGCTCGTGATGGTCGACCCCGAGGGCACCGTCGACTGGGCCTACCAGTCGCCCCCGCTCGAGATCCCGGGTGCCAACCTCATCTTCGACGCCCTGGAGCAGCGCGCCGCCGCCTGAGCCGGGCCCGGGCGACCACGTCCGTGGCAGCGGGCCGGTGGTGATCGAGTACGCGGACCTCGAGTGCCCGTACTGCGCCGCCGCGCACCTGATCCTCAAGGAGCTCGCGATCACGCGTGTGTTCCGGCACTTCCCGGTCGACTTCCAAGCACCCGCGTGCCCGGGTGCTCGCCGCTGGCGGCGCGAGGCGGCCGGCGCTGCCAGGGCCGCTTCTGGGAGATGCACGACTCGCTGCTCGAGGACCAGGGCCATCTCGACGACCCGCACCTGTGGGAGCGCGCGCGAGCGGCTCGGGCTCGACCTCGAGCGCTTCGAGGCCGACCGCCGCTCGGAGGCCGCCGTGGCCCGCGTGGAGGGCGACTTCCGAACCGGCATCGCGGCGGGCGTGATGACCACCCCGACGCAGTTCGTCGCGGGCGAGGCCCACCCGGGAGTGCCCGGTCCTGCCTTACTTGTCGCGATTGGGCCGCTGCTAGCCTTGTCCGCGTTCTAAACGGAACATGACGAAAGCCATGCCGCCAACCGGAGGCGGCCGAAAGGACACACATGACTGTTGATGTGAGCCGGGTCTCGCTCGAGATGGGCGGGAGCTCGATCGAGTTCGAGACCGGCAAGCTCGCCAAGCAGGCGAGCGGCTCCGTCGTCGTTACCGCCGGGCGACACGAAGGTCCTCTGCACGGCGACCGCCGGCAACCCGCGCGACGTCGACTTCCTCCCGCTGACCGTCGACGTCGAGGAGCGCATGTACGCCGCGGGCAAGATCCCCGGCAGCTTCTTCCGGCGCGAGGGCCGCGCCGGCGAGAAGGCCACCCTCACCGCGCGCATGATCGACCGGCCGCTGCGCCCGCTCTTCCCGAAGGGCTGGAACCGCGAGACCCAGCTGGTCGTCGATCCCGATGTCGATCGACCACGAGCACCCCTACGACATCCTCGCGATGAACGGCGCCAGCGCCGCGCTGATGCTCTCCGACATCCCGTTCCCGGCGCCCGTCGGCGCCGTGCGCATCGGCCAGGACGGCGAGGGCAACTTCCTCGTCAACCCCGACGAGGAGTGGCTGCTCGAGTCCCCGCTCGACCTCGTGGTCGCGGGCACCGAGGAGGCCATCCTGATGGTCGAGGCCGGCGCCAACGAGATCACCGAGGCCGAGATCCTCGATGCGCTCGACATCGCGCACGCCGAGATCAAGCAGCCTCTGCGAGGCCCAGCACGACCTGCGCCGCAAGGCCGGCAAGGACAAGATCGAGATCACTCCGCCGCAGGTCGACGAGTCGATCCTCACCGAGGTCAGCGCGCGCTTCGGCGACGCCCTCGACGCCGCCACCCAGGTGGCCGACAAGCTCGAGCGCCAGGACGCGACCAAGGCGGTCGAGGAGGAGGTGCTCGAGGCCCTCGGCGACGGACGCCGACGCTCGACGAGGACGGGCGCGCGCCCGCCGCGGCGAGGTGCAGCGCGCCTTCGACAAGCTCGAGAAGGACATCATCCGCCGCCGCATCGCGGTGGACAAGAAGCGTCCCGACGGCCGCGCCGCCGAGGAGATCCGCGAGATCTGGATCGAGGTGCCGGCGGCCCCGCGCACGCACGGCTCCGCGATCTTCACCCGCGGCCAGACGCAGGCGTTCTCGGTCGCCGCGCTCGGCACGACGCGTGACGAGATGCGCCTCGACACGCTCGGCCTCCAGGAGACCAAGCACTACTTCCACCACTACAACTTCCCGCCGTTCTCGGTGGGCGAGGCCGGCTTCATGCGCGGCCCCAAGCGCCGCGACATCGGTCACGGCGCCCTCGCCGAGCGCGCGCTGGTGCCGGTGGTGCCGAACGTCGACGAGTTCCCGTACACGATCCGCGTGGTCTCGGACATCCTCGAGTCGAACGGCTCGAGCTCGATGGCCTCGGTCTGCGGCTCGACGCTGTCGCTGATGGACGCGGGCGTGCCGATCAAGGCGCCGGTGGCCGGCGTGGCGATGGGCCTGATCAAGGAGGGCGACGACTACGTCGTCCTCACGGACATCGCGGGCGTGGAGGACCACCTGGGCGACATGGACTTCAAGGTCGCCGGCACCTCCGAGGGCATCACCGCCCTGCAGATGGACATCAAGATCACGGGCGTGACGTTCGACATCCTGCGCGACGCGCTCGCGCAGGCCAAGGACGCCCGCATGTCGATCCTCGGCAAGATGGCCGAGGTGATCGCCGAGCCGCGCGCGGAGCTGTCCCAGTACGCGCCGCGGATCTCGCAGATCCAGATCGACACCGAGAAGATCGGCGCGGTCATCGGCAAGGGCGGCGAGACGATCCGGGCGCTGTCCGAGGAGTTCGAGGCGCAGATCGACATCGACGACGACGGCACCGTCCGCATCTACGCGCAGTCGGGCGAGCAGGGCGACGCCCTGACCGACCGCATCCGCTCGATGACCAAGGAGGTCGAGGTCGGCGACGAGTTCACCGGCAAGGTCGTGAAGACGACCACGTTCGGCGCCTTCATCGAGCTCGCCAAGGGCACCGACGGCCTGCTGCACATCTCGAACATCGCGCCCGGCGAGCGCGTCAACACGGTCGAGGACGTCGTCAACCGCGGCGACGAGCTGGCGGTGAAGGTGGTCGAGGTCGACCGCGAGCGCGGCCGCATCGGCCTGCGCCTCGCCGACGACCCGGAGATCGCCGACAAGTCGGCCGAGGAGCTGGCGTCGATGGGCACCGGCGACAAGGGCGGCCGCGGCGACCGCGGCGGACCGTGGCCGGCGTGACCGCGAGCAACGGCGGCGGCCGCGGCGGCCGTGACCGCGACCGGGACCGTGGCGGCTCGCGCTACCGCGACCGCGACCGCTCCGAGCGTCCGAGTAGCCGCTTGAGCACGGAGCCGGCCCAGATCACCAGCCTCGACTCGGGCGTCCGGGTCGTGACCGAGGCGATGCCCTCGGTCCGCTCGATCGCGCTCGGGTTCTGGGTGCGGGTCGGCTCCCGTGACGAGGGCGACGAGCAGGCGGGCATCTCGCACTTCCTCGAGCACCTGCTCTTCAAGGGCACCGAGCGCTTCTCGTCGCGCGAGATCGACGAGGCGCTTCGACGCGATGGGGGCGGAGGTCAACGCCGGCACCGGCAAGGAGACGACCTCCGTCCACTCGCGCTTCCTCGACGGGCACCTCGAGCGCGCCTTCGACGTGCTCCAGGACATGGTCCTGCGGCCGGCCTATCCGGACATCGACTCGGAGCGCCAGGTCGTGATCGAGGAGATCGCCATGTACGAGGACGAGCCCCCGGACAAGGTCCACGACGTGCTGGCCGGCGCCGTCTTCGGCGATCACCCGCTCGGCCGCCCGATCATCGGGCGCGCCGACGTGATCGGCGTCGGTGCCGGTGCCGACAGATCGCGGCGTGGCACGACGGCCGCTACGTGCCGGGCAACATCGTGGTCGCCGCCGCCGGCAACCTCGAGCACGAGCGGATCGTCTCGCTCGTCGACGGGCGCCTTCGGAGGCGCGGCGCCGCTGCCCGTGGCGCCCGGTCTCGCCGGACGACCGCGGGCCGGTCCTGCGCTTCCACGAGAAGGAGACCGAGCAGTACCACCTCTGCATCGGCGGTCCCGGCATCCCGCGCGGCGACGAGCGCCGCTTCGCGCTTCGCATCCTCGACACGATCCTGGGCGGCTCGACCTCGTCGCGCCTGTTCCAGGAGGTGCGCGAGAAGCGCGGCCTCGCCTACGCCGTCTACTCCTACGCGAGCCACTACCGCGACACCGGCCAGGTGGCCGTCTACGTGGGCACGCGGCCCGACAACGTGGCCGAGGCGATCGACGTGATCGGCGCCGAGCTCGAGCGCGTGCAGGGCGAGGGAGTCGAGCGAGGAGGAGCTCGAGCGCGCGCGCGAGAACGTCAAGGGCCGCACGGTGCTGTCGATGGAGTCGACGCTCACCCGCATGAACCGGCTCGGCAGCTCGCTGCTGATGGACGTGCCGCTGCTGACCGTGGACGAGCTGCTCGCCGCGCTCGACGCGGTGACGCTCGAGGACGTGAACGCGCTTGCAGGCGAGCTCTGGGCGCCCGGGCGTCTGTCGGCCGCCGGGGTGGGCGGCAGCGAGGCGCGCTTCCGCTCTGCGCTCGAGGCCGTCAGCCCCGGGCTCGCACAGGCGGCGTGATCAACGTAGCCGTCTCCGGCGCCGCGGGGCGCATGGGGGAGACGGTCTGCGGGGCGGTCGAGGGCGCCGAGGACATGGCGCTCGTCGGCCGGGCCGACCCGCTGCTCGCAGGTCGGGCTGCCGGACGTGCTCGGCGACGCCGACGTCGTGGTCGACTTCTCGACGCCCGACAGCGCTCTCCAGAACGCGCGCACCTGCCTCGAGGCGGGCGTCCACTGCGTGATGGGCACGACCGGAGCGGACTTCTCGGAGCTCGAGGGGGTCGGCACGGCGAACCTGTTCGTGGCCCCGAACTTCGCCATCGGCGCGGTGCTGATGATGCGCTTCGCCGAGCAGGCCGCGCGGCACATGCCGGAGTGCGAGATCGTCGAGCTGCATCACGACCGCAAGCTCGACGCCCCGTCCGGCACCGCCGCCCGCACGGCCGACCTGATCCGCGCCGCGGGCGGCGAACGTGCACGAGCCGATCCACTCGATCCGGCTGCCGGGCCTCGTCGCGCACCAGGAGGTCCTCTTCGGCGGCCTCGGCCAGACGCTCACGATCCGCCACGACTCGATCGCCCGCGAGTCGTTCATGCCCGGCGTGCTGCTCGCCGTGCGCAGGGTGGGCTCACTCGAGCGCTCGCCCACCGTCGGGCTCGAGCACCTTCTCTAGCCTCCAGCCGCGTGAGCACGGATCGCAATAGGCGCCTCCTGCTGCTGGGCGGCGCGATCCTGGCCGCCGTCGTGGTCGTGGTGGTCGCGATCGTGATCAGCCAGGGCGGCTCGGACGACTCGAGGCGCCCTCCGCGGCCGGCGGAAGCCCGCAGGCGAGCCAGACCACGGAGGTGAAGGACCTCTTCGCCGGAATCCCGCAGCAGGGGGTGACGCTCGGAGAGCCGGACGCGCCGGCCACGCTGATCGAGTTCGCCGACCTCCAGTGCCCGTTCTGTGCCCAGTACACGACCGGTGCGCTGCCGACCGTCGATCGACGAATTCGTGCGGACCGGCCGCCTGAAGATGGACCTGCGCCTGCTCCGCTTCATAGGCCCCGACTCCGAGCGCGGCGCCGAGGTCGCGGCGGCGGCGACGCTTCAGGACAAGGGCTGGGACTTCAGCGACCTCTTCTTCCGCAACCAGGGGCAGGAGAACTCGGGCTACGCGACCGACCAGTTCCTGCAGCGGCTCGCACGCGCCACGCCGGGGCTCGACGTCGACGAGCTCGAAGCCGACCTCGACACGCCCGCGGCCCGTGCGCTGATCCGTCAGGCCGAGCGCCAGGCGACCCAGCTCGGCGTGAGCGGCACGCCCTCGTTCTTCGTGCAGAAGGGGAACGGCGCGCCGCAGCCGCTCGAGCTCAGCTCGCTCGACGCCGCCAGCGTCACCGACGCGATCGAGTCGGCACTCGGCGAGCAATGAGCGACGGCCGGCTGCGCCGGCTGATCGGCCTCGTTGCGCTGATCGGGCTCGCCGTGGCGGCATACCTCACCTACGTCCACTACGCCGAGCTCGAGCCGATCTGCGCCGGCGGGGGCGGGGGCTGCGAGAAGGTGCAGAACTCGAGCTACGCCGAGCTCGCGGGCATTCCGGTCGCCGTGCTCGGGCTCATCGGGTACGCCCTGATCCTCGCCTCGCTGTGGCTGCCGGGTGACAACGGAAAGCTCGCGGGCGCCCTGCTCGCGCTCGTCGGCTTCGGCTTCAGCGTCTACCTGACCTGGGCCGAGCTGTTCGAGATCGACGCCATCTGCCAGTGGTGTGTCGTGAGCGCCGTCCTGATGACGGTTCTGGCGGTCGCGACCAGCTGGCGGCTCGTGCGGGACGCCTGACGGCTCAGGCGGCGGTCTTGCCGCCGCTGCGGCGCAGCGCCCGCGGCACCACGAAGCGGATGCCCGAGCGCTCCTCGTCGATCGAGCAGGTCTTGTTGTCGATCAGGCCCAGGCGCTTCGCATGGGGCACGAGCGCCATCTGGTTGAGGTAGTTGTCGTGTCCCCGCTTGCGGGTGATGAACCAGAGATAGCCGGTGTCGCGCAACCGGGTGCGGTAGCGGACGAGCGCCTCCTTGGCGTCATCCTCGCTCTCGACGAGCACGATCGCGCCGTCGAGCTGCCCGGAGCGGACGAGCCCGCGGCCGACCGCATCCTTGACGTCGCGGCGCAGGCCAGAGCCCACGTCGCCCGTCACCTCGACCCGCTGGTCGGGCTGCACGCCGAGCTTCTGGACCGTGGTCCGGTGGCTGTAGTCGCGTTCGTCTGGCATCCGAGTCGGGGAGATTCTGCCATTTGCAGCGGAGGTTCCGGAAGGCCTGCGGGAGCGCTAAGGTGCTTCGACGCGAACCGAGGGGAAGTAGATGGGTTTCATGGACAAGGCGAAGAAGCTCGCCGATCAGGCGCAGCAGAAGCTCGACGAGGCGCAGGAAGCCTTCAACCAGAACGCCTCTCCTGAGCACGCTCCGGACGCCGCCGCGACCCGCTACGACGAGCACGGGCGTCCCATCCGGGACGAGCCCCCCGCCGCCGCGACGCCGCCGCCCGCGGCTGAGCCGGCCGCCCCCGCCGGGGACACGAACCAGAACCCCGATCCCTTCAAGCCGCTCCAGCAGTAGCGGGCGGGGGCCATGAGCATCGGAGGCATCCTCACGGCGATGGTCACGCCGTTCGACGCGAACGGCGAGCTCGACGAGGCCGCGGCCGTCCGGCTGATGCAGCACCTCCTCGAGAACGGGTCCGACGGGCTCGTGCTCGCCGGCAGCACGGGCGAGGCGGCGACCCTGACCGACGAGGAGAAGGCGCGGCTCTGGGAGCTCGGCGTCGCCGAGACCCCGGACGACGCGCTGATCGTGGCCGGGACGGGCACCTACGACACGCGCCACACGGTCGAGCTGACGGAGCGGGCCGGTGAGATCGGCGTCGACGCGATGCTCGTCGTCACGCCCTACTACGTCAAGCCGAACCGGCGCGGCCTGCGCGCCCATTTCGAGGCCGCCGCAGCCGCCACCGACAGGCCGATCATCCTCTACAACATCCCCGGCCGCACGGCGCTCGACATGCCGAACGACCTGCTGGCCGAGCTCGCGCAGATCGACAACGTCGACGGCCGTCAAGCAGGCTCGCTACGAGGACCTCGCGCCGATCGACGGGCTCGACCTGCTTGCCGGCAACGACGACGTGCTCGCGCGCGTGCTCGACATGGGGGGCACGGGAGGCATCTGCGTGGCCTCGCACCTGGTCGGCCGCGAGATGCGCCGGATGATCGACGAGCCCGAGGCTCGCGCGGAGCTGCACGAGTCCCTCCAGGACTTCTTCGAGGCGCTCACGGTCACCACCAACCCGATTCCGGTCAAGGCCGCGCTCAACCTCGCCGGCCACGCGGTCGGCGGGCTGCGGCTGCCGCTGGTCGAGGCGGACGAGCAGGAGACGGCGGCGATTCGCGCCGCGCTCGAGCGCCACAACCTGCTGGCGGCAGTTTGAGCGCGCAGCTGCGGTCCTGCCCCTGGGCGGGCTCGGGGAGATCGGGAAGAACATGATGGTCGTCGAGTACGACGGCCGCATCGTGGTCGTCGACACCGGGCTGATGTTCCCGGCGCCGGACCAGCTCGGCATCGACCTGGTGCTGCCCGACTTCACCTACCTGCGGGAGCGGGCCGAGGACATCGACGCGATCGTTCTCACCCACGGCCACGAGGATCACGTCGGCGCGCTGCCTTTCGTGCTGCGCGAGCTCGACCGGACGCCGACCATCTACGGCGGGCCGCTCACCGCCGCCATGGTCCGCTCCAAGCTGGACGAGCACCGGCTCAAGAACGTGCCGGTCGAGGATGTACTCGCGACCCAGTCGTTCGACGCCGGCCCGTTCTCGATCGAGATGATCAAGATGGCCCACTCGATCCCGGACGCCTTCGCGGTCGCGCTCACCTGCGAGCTCGGCACCACCCTCGTCACGGGCGACTACAAGTTCGACCAGACACCGGTCGACGGCGTGCCGGCCGATGTCGCGCGGCTTGCCGAGCTCGGACGCGAGGGCCTGCTATTGCTATGTGGCGACTCGACCAACGCGGATCGCCCGGGCATGTCGCTCTCGGAGTCCGCGGTGGGGCCGCGGCTCGCCGAGGTCTTCGCCCGCTGCCAGGGCCGCATCGTCGTGACCTGCTTCGCGTCGAACATCCACCGCGTGCAGCAGGTGGTGGACGCGGCCGCGCAGCTTGGCCGCAAGGTCTCGCTCGTCGGCCGCTCGATGCGCAAGAACGTGAACATCGGGCGCATGCTCGGCCACATCGACGTCCCCGAGGGGATGCTCGTCGGGACGAGGGAGATCGAGGACTTCCCAGACCACAAGCTCGTAGTGATCTCCACGGGCAGCCAGGGCGAGCCGCTCTCGGCCCTGCGCCGGATGGCCCACGGTGACCACCCGCAGGTCGAGCTTCACGACGGCGACACGGTGGTCTTCTCCGCGACCCCCATCCCGGGCAACGAGCGCGCGGTCAACGAGACGATCGACCGCATCTACCGCCTCGGCGCGACGGTCTTCACGGCCGCCGACGTGCCCGTGCACGCCTCGGGCCATGGCTATGCCGAGGAGCTGAAGCTGATGCTCAACCTGACGAGGCCCGAGTACGTGATGCCGGTGCACGGCGACCACAAGCGGCTTGCGTCTGCACGGCGAGCTCGCCGAGGCGGTCGGCGTGCCGCCCAAGTCGATCTTCCGCGGCGAGAACGGCCTGCCGCTCGAGATCGACTCCTCGGGTGCACGCTTCGGCGAGCGCGAGCAGGCCGGGATGATCTTCGTGGACGGCGTCGACGTCGGCGACATCGAGGACGTCGCGCTGCGCGACCGGCGGATGCTGTCGGCCGACGGCATCTTCATCGTGGTGGCGACGATCTCGGAGCAGGACGGCCACTCGGTGGTGCCGCCGGAGGTGATCTTCCGCGGGGTGCCGTTCCTCGAGGACGACGACGGCTTCGTCGACGAGCTGCGCGACGCCGTCGACGGCTCGCTCGTGCGCAGCGCCGAAGGAGGAGGTCCGGGAGATCGACCTGCTCCAGGACCACCTCCACGACGACATCGCCGAGTTCGTCTACGCGCGCCTCAAGCGGCGGCCGATGATTCTTCCGGTGGTGGTGGAGGTCTGACGTGACAGGCGCCAGGCCGGCCCGCGCCAGCGACGGTCATCGCGTGCGTGGCCCTCTTCATCTCGTTGTCGGGGTGTCTTACGGCCTGGCCACCGCCAACCAGGTGCTGAGCCTGCGCTACGTCACGCGCGCCGGTCAGGTGGCTCACCGCATCATGGACCGTCGCGAGGACGACTTCCCCGGGACGACGTGCATGGTGGCGGGCCATGCGCTGGTGTCCGGCTGAACGCCGGCCGGTCGGCTAGGTGACGACCGCGTAGCCGCTGACGATGCAGTTGTTCGTGCCGAGGTCGTCGTCGGTGATCAGGTGGGCCGAGACGCTCACCCCGTCGCCGCCGAGGTAGTGCAGCTCGTAGATGCGGTCGTCCGACGCCGTGGGGGTGTCCTGCAGGTCGAAGTCGTCGCCCGGGTCGAAGTCGTCATCGAGGTTGTTGACGAGCCGCGGTCGCCGCCCGCGTCCGCGGCGTCCGCGTCGCTCGAAACCACGGCGACCTCTCCGTCGGCGACCGTCGTGCGAGCCCGCACCTCCTCGTTCGCCGGCGGCGCAGGTGACCACGAGCTGGAGCCCGCTCGCATCGAGGATGGCCTGGCGGTCACGTCTCCGCTCCGGTGCTTGATCGGCAGGACGCGCACCCCGGGCAGGCTCTGAGCCGTCGCCGCGCTTCGTCGCGCTGTCGGCCGCCGTCGCGCTCGGCACCTTGCCGAGGCGCGACTCGTTGACGTCGTCACCGTCGAGCTGGTTCAGGCCCGACGTCGCGGCCCTGCACCGTGCTGTTGCGGATGTCGATGCCGCGCACCTCGTTGTTGCGCAGGTCGCGCGTGCGGACGTCGTTGTTGCGCAGGTCGACGCTACGCACCTGGTTGTTCTTGAGCTCGCGGCTGTCGATGAAGCCGGTCGCGACGCCGTAGGAGACGCCGGAGAGGGACACGAACAGGGCGAGCAGCGAGATGACCAGGGCCGGCGACGGGCGCCTGCGCAGGAACGACTTCACGGGTGGGGCTCCTTCAGGAATCCGGGATCGGTCTCTTCAGGGCTCAACACGCTAGCGGGCCGATCGGAGCGCGCCGCGGCCGGCAGGGTCACCGTGAACCGGGCTCCGCCGTCCTCCGGCTCGTCGAGCTCGACGGTGCCGTCATGGGCCTCGGCGACCGCGCGCACGATCGCGAGCCCGAGCCCGCTGCCGCCGCTCGGCGCCGCGTCGCCGCCGCCGCGCGCGAAGCGCTCGAACACGCGCTCGCGCATCGCCGCGGGCACCCCGGGGCCGCGGTCGGCCACCTCGAGGACGGCGAAATCGCCGTCCAGGCGCACGGACACGGTCACCGGGGTGCCGCCCGGCGTGTGGATCAGGGCGTTCTCGACGAGGTTGGCCGCCAGCCGGTGGAGGTCGTCGGCCACGCCCTCGACCAGAACCGGCCCGGGGGCGTCGATCGAAACCGGGTGGAGGCTCGACAGCGCGCCCGCCTCGCCGGCGGCCTCGGCCGCGACCGCGGCCAGGTCGACGGCCGTCCTCGGTGCCTGTCGGCCGGCGTCGGCCCTGGCGAGCAGCAGCAGGTCCGCGACCAGGCGGCGCATGCGCCGCGACGAGCGGAGCGCGGACGCGGCCATCTCGCGTTGCTCGCCGTCCAGGTCGGACTCGAGCAGCTCGAGGTTGGCGAGGATGCTCGTGAGCGGTGTCCGCAGCTCGTGCGAGGCGTCGGCAACGAACGCGCGCTGGCGGTCGAGCGTCGCCTCCGTCTCCCCGCGCGCCGCGCTCAGCTCGCGCAGCATGTCCTCGAGCGTGTAGGCGAGGTCGGACACCTCGTCGTTGGCCAGGGGCTTGGGCAGTCGCACGTCGGGATCGCGCGTCCGCGCGACCTCGCGCGCGGCTCGGGTGAGGCCCGAGATCGGGCGCATCGCACGGCGCGCGACGAGCAGGCCGCCGAGGAACGCGAGCGCGGTCCCGCCGAGCACGCCGAATCCGAGGAAGAGGCGCACGCGATTGATGGTCGTCGCCACGCTCCCCTCGGTCTCCGCGTACTGGACCCAGCCGATCTCGCGCACGACGGGCAGCGGCAGCGGGTCGAAGCTGCCGCTCTGGTCGACCTCCCTGACCACGATCTGGCGCGAGACGACGCGGAAGTCGCCGGCGTCCGTGACCCCTTCGATCGGCGGCCCGAGCTCGCGCAGCCCGGTCGCGTAGACGAGCCTGCCGTTCAGGTCGAGGACGCGCGCGATCGCCCCGCCCGCCGCGAAGCCGCGCAGCAGGTCACGGTCCGAGCGGTCGAGGGTGAACACGCCCTCCTCGTTGCGCTGGATGTCGAGCTGGTCCTGCAGGTCCACGGCCGTGGCCCGCAGCTCGTCCTCGAACCCGGCGGTGATGCGACGCTCGGCGAGCGCGCCGATCACCGTGGCGAACAGGCTCAGGATGATGAACGTAAGGGCCGCGGTCACGACGGCGACCTTGCTCTTGATCGGCAGGCGCGTCCTCACGCCTCTTCCCTCAGCACGTAGCCGGCGCCGCGCATCGTGTGCAGCACGCGCGGCTCGCCGCCGTCCTCGAGCTTGCGGCGGAGGTTCGAGATGAACACGTCGACGGTGTTGGTCTCCGCGAACGGGTGGTATCCCCAGACCTCGTCCAGCAGCGTCTGGCGGGACACGACGATCCGCGCATTGCGCATCAGGTACTCGAGCAGCTCGAACTCACGCGCCGTCAGATCGAGCCGGCGCTCGCCGCGGATCACCTCGCGCGTGTCGGGGTTCAGGCGCAGGTCGCCGACCACCATGTAGGCGCTTCCGCGGGGCGGCCGGCGGCGCAGCAGGGCACGCATGCGGGCAAGCAGCTCGTCGCGCTCGAAGGGCTTGACGAGGTAGTCGTCGGCGCCCGAGTCGAGGCCCTCGACCCGCGCGTCGACCGCGTCACGGGCCGTGAGGATCAGTATCGGCACGTCCCCCTCCGCTCGCAGCCGCCGGCAGACCTCGACGCCGTCGAGCTTGGGCAGGCCGAGATCGAGCACCACCGCGTCGGGCTCGAACACCCCGGCCTCGTCGAGGGCGGCCTCGCCGTCCCCGGCTATCCGGACCTCGTAGCCCTCCTTGTCGAGCGAGCGACGCAGAACGCCCGCGATATCCAGGTCGTCCTCCACCACGAGGACTCGGGGCCGTCCGCTCATCAGAGCCATGGTAGGGAGGAAGAGGGGGGCTTCGTCGTATGTCGCACGGCTGGGACGAAGTTGTCACCCGCCCGTGCCAAGCGATTGGTACGATCTAGGCATCAAAGCAACCATTGATAAGGCAGGTCGTCTGGTTATACCCAAGCCACTTCGGGACGCTTTAGGTCTCGGGCCCGGGGAGGTCGAGGTGAGCGCCCAGGGTGCCGGCCTGCGGGTGGAGCCCCTGACCGGCGAGTCGCTCGGCGAGCGCGACGGCCGTCCGGTGATACCCGCCAGTGGGCTCGAGATCAGCGACGAACTGGTCCAAGCCCTTCGCGATGCCGGCCGGCGATAGGGCAGGTCACGTGCTCGTCGACACAAGCGTCGCCGTGGCGTTGACCGTCGTTGACCACGAGCAGCACGAAGCGGTCTCACGCGCACTGCGTGGGCGCTCCCTGGGGCTCGCCGGGCATGCCGCGTTCGAGACGCTGTCAGTCCTTTCCCGGCTGCCGCCGCCGGCGCGGCGCAGCCCGGCGACCATCACGCGGCTGCTCGCCGAGAGCTTCCCCGGGACCAGACACCTCGGCGCGCCGGCTGCCGACGCCCTGTTGGGTGACCTCGGCCGCCTGGGCATTGCGGGCGGCGCGATATACGACGGGCTCGTGGGCGCCTGCGCCAATGAGCATGGGCTCCCGCTCGCGACGCTCGACCGCCGTGCCTTCGAGACCTACCGCGCGCTGGACGTCCACGTCGAGTGGATGGACTGACCGAGTCCAATCGCAGCGCCGGGACAGGCAGGGTGAGGGCCGACTCCGTCGAATGCAGCTTGGATGGCGAGCCGCCGCAGCAAGCGACGCCGTGGACGCGGGGCCTGGTGGCCCCAGTTCGACCTGCCGAAGCTCGAACAGCGCCACTGGGACCTGCTGGGGCTCGGGATGGTCGCGTTCGCCGCCTTCTTCTCCTGCATCTTCTACCTCGGCTGGGCGGGCGGCGAGGTGGGGGAGGTGCTCGCGGACGGGCTGCGCTTCGTGTTCGGCGCGGTGGCCTACACGATTCCTGTCGCCCTGCTAGGCGCCGGCGCGCTCCTGATCATGCGTCCCGACGCTGCCGGCGACGCACCCCTTCAAGACCGGGGCGCTCTGCCTGGCGGCCGGCCTCACGCTCGGCTTCGCCGCGGGCTCGCTCGGCCTCGGCCCCGGCGACACGCCGCGCGACGGCTTCCTCGACGCCACCTACCTGGAGCGCCACGGCGGGCTGTCTGGCGAGTCGCTGTTCTGGGCCTCGAGCAAGCTGTTCTCGGAAGCCGGCTCGCACATCCTGTTCGTCTTCCTGCTGGTCGCGGGCGTGCTGCTGCTGACCGGCGGCTCGATCGCGGGGCTCCTGAACCGCACACGCGTGGTCGCCGCGGGTACGAGCAATCGCGTTCGCCGCACCGCCAACACCCTGAACCTTCCGACCGACCCGCTGCCGTCGCTCGCGGCCAGGCGGACCCGCGAGCCGGAGCCGCTCGAGCCGCCCGAGCCCGAGGATCGTGAGCCGGTCGTGCGCGCGACCCACGTCGAGGCCCCCGCCCTCGACGCCGCGGACCGCTACCCGGACCTCTACGAGGACGAGGACGGCGGCGAGGAGCAGGGGGACGAGGACACGATCGTCGCGCCCGAGCCGAGCCCGAGCCCGACCCCGAGCCGCGGGCCGAGGAAGAGCCCGGGGAGCTCGTCGCCGCAGAGCCGCCCCCGGCGGAGCAGCTCACCCCGATGGGAAACCGCCGCTCGCCCATCACCGAGTCGGAGGACCTCGACTACCGGATGCCGAGGCTCGGCTTCCTCAAGCGCTCGAACGGCGCCCAGAAGGTCGACACGAAGGGAATCGAGCGGACCGGCGGCCAGCTGACCGAGGCACTCAGCCACTTCAACGTCGAGGCCCGGGTGATCGGCGCGGTGAGCGGCCCGCACGTCACCCGCTACGAGCTGCGGCTCGCGCCCGGCATCAAGATGTCGAAGGTCGCCCAGCTGAAGGACGACATCGCCTACGCGCTCGCCGCCGAGCAGGTGCGCATCCTCGCGCCGATCCCGGGCAAGACGGCCGTTGGCGTCGAGGTGCCCAACCGCGTGCGCAAGATGGTGCATCTGGGCGACGTCTTCCAGGATGCTCCGCGGGGCTGGTCGCCGCTTTCGGTCTGGCTCGGCAAGGACATCGCGGGCAAGGCGATCGGCACCGACCTCGCCAAGCAGCCGCACATCCTGATCGCGGGGACCACCGGCTCCGGTAAGTCGGGCTGTGTCAACGCGATGCTCTCCAGCGTGCTGCTGCGCTCCTCGCCGAACGAGGTGCGCATGGTGCTCGTCGACCCGAAGCGCGTCGAGCTCAACCACTACGAGGGCATCCCGCACCTCCTGACGCCGGTGGTGACCAGCCCGCGGCTCGCCGCCAACGTGCTCGGCAACCTGATCAAGGAGATGGAGGAGCGCTACGGCGTCATGAGCCGCGTCAAGACGCGCAGCCTCGTCGAGCTGAACCGCGTGCGCGTGAAGCAGGGCGAGGCGCCGCTCCCGTACATCCTCTGCGTGATCGACGAGCTCGCCGACCTGATGATGGTCGCGCCGGCCGACGTGGAGGACTCGATCATCCGGCTCGCCCAGAAGTCGCGCGCCGTCGGCATCCACCTCGTGCTCGCCACGCAGCGGCCGAGCGCCGACGTGATCACCGGAATGATCAAGGCGAACGTGCCGGCCCGGATCGCTTTCGCCGTGTCCTCGCAGACGGACTCGCGCGTGATCCTCGACCAGAACGGCGCCGAGTCGCTGCTCGGCCAGGGCGACATGCTCTTCCGCCCCTCCGGCGAGTCGCGCTCCGCCCGCATCCAGGGCGCGTTCATCGCCGAGGAGGAGATCGAGAAGCTGACCGAGCACTGGCGCCGGCAGGGCGAGCCGGAACTGCAGGAGGAGCTCCTCGAGGCCGTCGAGCCCGAGGAGGAGGAGGGAGCCGTCGAGGGCGACTTCGATCCCGACCAGGACGATCTCCTGGCCGACGCCATCGCGACGGTGGTGCAGATGGGGAGCGCGTCCACCTCGATGTTGCAACGGCGCCTGCGGGTGGGCTATACGCGCGCCGGAAGGCTCATCGACATGATGGAGCGGCGTGGGGTCATCTCGGGTTACGAGGGCTCCAAGGCGCGCCAGGTCCTGATCACGGAAGCCGATCTGCCGAGGGTGCTGGAGAATCTGGGCGAGGCCGCGGTCACGGCCTCCGCAGAGGATTAGCACCCGGGCCGATCCATCACACTAGGCGCCTCATGGCGGCGATCGGCGACACGTTGCGGGAGGCGCGGATGCGCCAGCGTCTGGACATCGCCGACGTCGAGGCGAGCACGAAGATCCGCGCAAAATACCTGCGTGCGCTGGAGAACGAGGAGTTCGGGATGCTCCCCGGGCCCACTTTCGTCAAGACGTTCCTGCGCACCTACGCCGAGGCGCTCGGGCTCGATCCGCACATGCTGGTCGAGGAGTACAGGGCCACCTACGAGCCGGGCGACGAGGTGGAGCACATCCAGTCGCTCGGACCCCCGAACCTGGCCCGCGACCGCCGCCGCCGTGGGCCTCGGCTGGGGCCTGGCTCGCTCCTCGTGTTGGTCGTGATCGCGGTCGTCGGCGCCCTCGTCGCGATCGGGCTGCTCGCGGACAGCGACGGTGAGGGGGACGGCGACGCTGCGACGGAGACGGCGCCGCGCACGGACACGACCGCGCGGCGCGACCAGCCCCCCGAGCGGCGGCGCCCAACCCGGGTCGTGCTCCGGATCACCCCGCTGACGCCGACCTACGTCTGCGTGGACCGCGGCAGCGGCACGCCAGTGGTGTTCGAGAACACGATCGAGGCCCCCCGGACGTTTCGCGGCAAGATCGTGCGTGTGAACCTGGGGAAGACGGACGTGCGCATCCAGAAGAACGGCAGGCAGGTGCCGGTGGCGACGGGGCCTGACCCTGTCGGGTTCGCGTTCACCGTCCGGGGCCGGCGCTCGCTCCCGCTCGGCGATCGGCCCTGCGCGTGAGCGCTCGCGCGGGCATAGTCGTGACGGGCACCGAGGTGCTCACCGGGCGCGTCCAGGACC
The DNA here is from genome assembly GCA_963788595.1 of uncultured Thermoleophilaceae bacterium. GTDB lineage: Bacteria > Actinomycetota > Thermoleophilia > Solirubrobacterales > Thermoleophilaceae > JACVRW01. The sequence goes on along the minus strand of CAWBHC010000012.1, from coordinate 5,826 downwards.
GCAACGGCCCCTGGCTGGCGGACCGGTTGCTCGAGCTCGGCGTCGACCTCGCTCACCTCACGATCTGCGGCGACCGGCCGGAGGACATCGAGGCGCAGCTGCGCTTCATGGCCGCCCAGGGCGTCGACCTGATCCTGACGAGCGGCGGCCTCGGCCCGACGGCCGACGACATGACCGTCGAGGTCGTCGCTCGCTTCTGCGACCGCGAGCTGGTGCTCGACACGGCGCTCGAGCAGCGCATCTACGCGATCCTCGAGCCGCTCATGAAGCGGTTCCAGCACTGGGATCCGGACGCGATGCGCGCGGCCAATCGCAAGCAGGCGCTGATCCCGGAGGGGGCGGAGGTGATCGAGCCGGTGGGGACGGCACCGGGTGTGATCGTCGCGGGCGAGCCGGTCGTGGTCGTCCTGCCCGGGCCGCCGCGGGAGCTGCAGCCGATGTGGCGGGTGGCGGTCGACAGCGAGAGCGTGCGGGCGGCGATCGCCGGCCGCACGGACTACGAGCAGGCGACTGTCCGCATGTTCGGACTGCCGGAGTCGGGCCTCGCCGAGACGCTTCGTGAGGCGGAGCGCGAGGTGGCCGGCTTCGAGGGGCTCGAGATCACGACCTGCCTGCGGCGCGGCGAGATCGAGATGGTCACGCGCTACGAGCCGGACGCCGCTGCCGCCTACGAGAGCCTGCTCGCGCTGGTGCGCGAGCGCCACCCGCGCGAGATCTACTCCGAGGACGGCTCACGGATCGACGACCTCGTCGCGGGCCTGCTCGCGGGCCGCCGGCTGGCCACGGCCGAGTCGTGCACCGCCGGGCTCATCGCCGCGCGCCTCACCGACCGGCCGGGCTCGTCCGCCTACGTGCACGGCGGGGTGGTTGCCTACGCGAACGAGGCGAAGGCCGATCTGCTGGGCGTCGACCCGGCCCTGATCGAGGCGCATGGCGCGGTGTCCGAGGAGGTCGCGGAGGCGATGGCCGCGGGCGCCCTCGAGCGCTTCGGCGCCGACACCGCGGTCGCCGTGACGGGCATCGCGGGGCCGGACGGCGGGAGTGAGGAGAAGCCGGTCGGGACCGTCGTCTGGAGCGTCATGCTCGAGGGCGGCGAAACGGTCACCCGCCGTGCGCTCCTGCCGGGCGACCGGGCCGACATCCGCGAGCGGGCCACCACCGTCGCCATGCACCTGCTGCGGCGGGCGCTGGCGGGCACGGAGGACGGACTCTTCTGAGCGGCCCGCGCGCGCGCATGTTCGTGGCGCTCGACCTCCCCGTGGATGCGCGGGAGGGGCTCGCCGCGTGGCGCGACGCGCTCGTCGAGGGCCGCCGGGACCTGCGGCCGGTGCGCGCCGAGGCGCTCCACGTGACGCTCGTCTTCCTCGGCTGGCAGGACGAGTCGGCGGCCGAGGCCATCGCCCAGGCGGCCTTCGGCACGCGGCCGGCCGCGGAGGCCCCGCTGCTGACGCCCGCCTCCGTGCGGCCGCTGCCGCCGCGTGACCCGCGCCTGTTCGCGCTCGACCTCGAGGACGAGGGTGGCCGTGCCACGGCGCTCCAGGCGGCCGTCGCGGACGCCCTCGAGGCCGGGCGCTGGTACCGCCCCGAGAAGCGGCCCTTCTGGCCACACGTCACGCTCGCACGCGTCAAGCGCGGGAAGCGGCGGGTACAGCCCCTGCCCGCGGAGCCGCCCCCGGGTGAGCCGTTCGCGGGCGAGCAGCTCACGCTCTACCGCTCGACGCTGCGGCCGCAGGGCGCGGTCTACGAGGCCCTCGGGCGCGCTAGCGTCCAGCGCCAGTGAGCGCGCTGTACGAGACGGCCGTCCGGCCCCTGCTGTTTCGGCTCGAGCCCGAGCGCGCGCACGAGCTCGCCCTGAGGAGCTCGGCGCTTGCGGGCCGCGCCGCGCCGGTCCGCGGGCTTGCGCGCAGGGCCTTTGCAGGCGGTGACGGCGGCCTCGCGGTCGAGCTCGGCGGGCTGTCGTTCCGGAACCCGCTGGGGCTCGCCGCCGGCTTCGACAAGAACGGGCGCGCGCTTCCGCTGCTCGCCGAGCTCGGCTTCGGTCACGTCGAGATGGGCTCCGTGTCCGCGCACCCCTCTGACGGCAACCCGCGCCCGCGCCTCTTTCGCCTGCCCGAGGACGAGGCCATCATCGTGAGCTACGGGGTCCCGAACGACGGCGCCGAGGCGGTTGCGGCGCGGCTCGACGGGCAGCGCCTGCCGGTCCCGCTCGGCGTGAACCTCGTCAAGACGAACGACCCGCGCCGGCCGGCCGTCGAGCCGGCCGTGTACGAGGACTACGCCCGCTCGTTCGCCCTGCTGCAGCGGCACGCCGACTACGTGGCGCTCAACATGAGCTGCCCGAACTCGCCGGGCGACCGCGACTTCTTCGACGAGCTGCCCCGGGTCGAGCGGCTGCTCGCGCGGCTCGCGGAGCTCGAGCCGCGCGTGCCCGTGATCCTCAAGCTCAAGCCGACGACCGACGCGGGCGTGCTGCGCGAGACTGTCGCCATCGCCGATCCCTTTCCGTTCGTCGCCGGCTTCGCCATCAACCTGCCGGCCGGGAAGCCCGAGGCGCTGCGCCTGAGCCCCCCGCCGCAGCGGCTAGAGCGGATGCCCGGCGCCGTGGGCGGCCGGCCGGTCGAGGGCCTCGTCAACGAGGTCCTGGGCCTGCTCTACGGCATCACGGCCGGCGGCGGGCGCTTCGGGCTGATCGCCGCGGGCGGGGTCTTCACGGCCGAGGACGCGTACCGCAAGATCCGCCTGGGTGCCTCGCTCGTTCAGCTCTACACGGCGCTCGTCTACCGCGGGCCGGGCCTTGTGAAGGAGATCCTCGCCGGGCTCGCGGCGCTCCTCGAGCGCGACGGGGCGAGGCGGATCGCCGACGTCGTCGGAGCTGACGCCGCCTAGTGCCCTCGATCCCGCTGCCAGACCCGCCGCTCGCCGACCCCGAGGTGCTGCTGCGGCCTTGGACGATCGCGGACGTGCCCGCCGTCACCGCGGCCTGCCAGGACCGCGAGATCCCACGCTGGACGGTCGTCCCGGAGAAATACACCGAGCGCGACGCGACCGAGTTCATCACGACCCGTGAACCGGACCGCGCGGCCGGGCGGGAGCTGTCGCTCGCCGTCGTCGACCACGACGACGAGCTCCTGGGAGCCATCGGGATGTCCAACTTCGACTGGCGCGACCGCAAGGGGGAGGTCGGCTATTGGATGGCCCAGGCCGCGCGGGGGCGGGGAGCAGGCACACGCGCACTGGTGCTGCTTTCGCGATGGGCGATCGAGCGCCTCGGGCTCGAGCGGCTCGAGCTGCTCGCGAACCCCGTCAACGAGGCCTCCCAGCGGCTCGCCGTGCGGGCCGGCTTCACGCACGAGGGGACGCTGCGGCGCTTTCGGACCCGGAACGGCGCGCGCGAGGATCTGACCATGTTCTCGCTGCTGGCAGAGGACCTCGCTCCGTGAGCCGGCTGCACCCGGCGGCGGAGGGATTCGCGCGCACGGCCGGCGAGTACCGTCGCGGCAGGCCGGGCTACCCGGCGGCCGCGATCGAGCACCTGGCGCGGCGGCTCGGGCTTGGGCCTGGCGTCGACGTCGTCGACCTGGCCGCGGGGACGGGCGCGCTCACCCGGCCGCTGCTCGAGCTGGGCTGCGAGCTGGTGGCGATCGAGCCGCTGGCGGAGATGCGCGCCGAGCTGCCGGAGGCGGTGACGGCGCTCGACGGCACCGCCGAGCAGATCCCCTTGCCCGACGCCTCGGCAGATGCCGTGACGGTCGCCCAGGCCTTCCACTGGTTCGACGGCGACGCCGCGCTCGCCGAGATCCACCGCGTGCTCCGCTCGAGCGGGGCGCTCGCGCTCGTCTGGAACCGCCGGGTCGAAAAGGACCCGGTCGACCGGGCGATCAACGAGCTGCTGGCGCCGTACCGGGGGTCGGTGCCGTCGCATCGCGGCGGTGACTGGCGTGCCACGTTCGAGCGGACCACGTTCTTCGGGCCGCTCGAAGAGCGCTTCTTCCCGCACGGGCACACCCTCGACGCCGATGGCCTGGCCGACCGGATCGCTTCGGTCAGCTTCGTCTCCACGCTGCCGGCGGACGAGCGCGAGCGCCTGATCGCCGCCGCCCGCGAGCTGGCCGCGGACCGCTCCGTCACGATGAACTACCGGACGGAGGTGCACATCTGCGACCGGCGCGGCTGACGCCGGGCCGCCGCGCCCGCAGGGGGGGCGAACGTCTGTCCGATCCGACTCCTACGTTGTGGACCCAAGAGCTTCGAGGAGACACAGCATGGACAAGGAGCAGCAAAAGGCCGCTCAGGCCCGCGAGGCTGCGCTGAAGGGCGCGCTCACGCAGATCGAGCGCCAGTTCGGCCAGGGATCGATCATGAAGATGGGAGATGACGCCTACCAGGTGCGGGTGGCCGCCGTCCCGACGGGGGCCATGTCGCTCGACCTGGCGCTCGGGGTCGGCGGGTTGCCGCGCGGGCGGATCGTGGAGATATTCGGCCCCGAGTCCTCCGGAAAGACGACGCTGCTCTACCACGTGCTCGCCAGCGCCCAGAAGATGGGCGGCATCTGTGCGTTCATCGACGCCGAGCACGCCATGGACCCGGCGTACGCCAAGCGCATCGGGGTCGACGTCGACGAGCTGCTCGTCTCGCAGCCCGACCACGGTGAGCAGGCGCTCGAGATCGCGGACCTGCTGATCCGCTCGGGCGCCGTCGACATCGTGGCGATCGACTCGGTGGCGGCGCTCACCCCGAAGGCCGAGCTCGAGGGCCAGATGGGCGACCAGACCGTCGGCCTGCAGGCACGAATGATGTCCCAGGCGATGCGCAAGCTCGCCGGCAACCTGAACCGCGCCAACACGCTCTGCGTCTTCACGAACCAGATCCGCGAGAAGGTCGGCGTGATGTTCGGCTCGCCGGAGACGCAGCCGGGCGGCCGCGCGCTCAAGTTCTACTCGTCGCAGCGCCTCGACATCCGGCGCATCGAGACCCTCAAGGAGGGCACCGAGGCGGTCGGCAACCGCGTGCGCGTGAAGGTGGTCAAGAACAAGGTCGCGGCGCCGTTCCGCCAGGCCGAGTTCGACATCGAGTACGGCCAGGGGATCTCGAGCGAGGGCTGCATCCTCGACCTCGGGATCGAGCACGGGATCGTCCAGAAGTCGGGCTCGTTCTTCTCCTATGGCGACGAGCGGCTCGGCCAGGGCCGCAACAACGTCAAGGGCTACCTGCGCGAGAACCCGGCTGTCACGAGCGAGATCGAGCGCAAGATCTACGACGCGCTCGGCGTCGAGCCCGCGACGGCGCCGCTGGCGGCGGTGGAGGCCGACGAGGCTGCCGAGCCTGCGGACGGCGCCGCCCCGGCCGCTCCCGCTGGAGAGTCCCGCGAGGCGGCCTGAGCACAGGCCCGGCGGGCGACGCTCATGGACGACCTAGGGTCTGCCGAGCCGAGTCCCGGGCCTCGACGCTCCGAGGCGGAGCGGGCCATCGACCTCGCCTACAAGGCGGTGGCGCGGCGCGAGCGGACCGTGGCCGAGCTGCGCACGGCGCTCGAGCGCAGGCGGGTCGAGCCCGACGCGATCGAGGTCGCGGTCGAGGAGCTCGCCGCCGCCGGGTTCCTGGACGATGCACGCTACGCGCAGCGCTTCGCAGAGGACAAGCGGGAGCTCGCCGGGTGGGGCGCGGAGCGGATCACCCGCGAGCTGGGCCGGCGCGGCGTGCCGGCCGACCTGATCGACGCCGTCCTGTCCGATCGAAGCGACGAGGCGGAGCTCGCCACGGCGCTGAGCGTCCTCGAAGGGCGCTTCCCGAAACCGCCGTCCGACGACCGCGAGCGTGACCGCGCAT
>CAWBHC010000011.1:0-91038 GCA_963788595.1 uncultured Thermoleophilaceae bacterium | reverse complement strand
AGGGCGCGCAGGCGCACTTCAAGTACGTCAACGCGAACGGCGGGGTCGACGGCCGCAAGATCGAGTTCGTCACACTCGACGACGCCTACGAGCCGCCCAAGGCGGTCCAGAACGCGCGCCGCCTGATCGAGGAGGAGCAGGTCTTCGCGCTCTTCAACACGCTCGGGACCGCCAACAACGTCGCGATCTGGGACTACGCCAACAAGGAGGAGGTCCCGCAGCTGTTCGTGGCCACGGGCGCATCGCTCTGGGGCGCGGACACGAAGGCCCATCCCTGGACGATGGGCTGGCAGCCGGACTACGTGACCGAGTCGCAGGTCTACGCCGACTTCCTCGAGCAGGAGAAGCCGAACGCGAAGGTCGCGGTGCTCTACCAGAACGACGCCTTTGGCGAGGACCTCTTGAACGGCTTCAAGAAGGCCACCGAGGGGACCAACATCAGGGTCGTGGCCGAGGAGAGCTACGAGGTCACCGACCCGACCGTCAGCTCGCAGATGTCGAAGCTGGCGAGCTCGGATGCCGACACGTTCCTCAACATCACGACGCCCAAGTTCGGCGCGCAGGCGATCGTCGCCGCCGACAAGCTCGGCTGGAAGGTGCTCCACATCATCAACAACGTGGCCTCGTCGAAGCTGCTGGTGCTCGAGCCGGCCGGGCTCGACAAGTCGCAGGGGCTGATCTCGACGGCCTACTTCAAGGATCCCGCGGGCCCCGAGTTCGCCGATGACGAGGCGATGAAGGAGCTGAAGGACGCGCTCGCCGAATACGAGCCGCGGGCCAACCCAGAGGACCCCAACATCGTCTACGGCTGGTCGGCCGCGCAGACCATGGTCGAGACGCTCAAGGGCATGGAGGAGCCGACGCGCCAGGCGCTGATGGACTCCGCCCGGAGCCTCGACATCGAGGTGCCGATCCTGCTTCCCGGCATCGAGGTCAGACGAGCGCGGACGACGGCTATCCGCTCGAGGCGATGCAGATCATGCGCTTCGAGGGCGAGAACTGGCAGCTTCAGGGGGACGTGGTTCAGGCGCCGCACTGACGGCGCGGGGACTCTGCGCTAGCGCTCGGGCCGCTCGATCGGGACGCGGACCGGGCGCGGCGCGTCCGTGCGCATGAGGTCCCGCCCCGGCGGCTCGTAGACCACGAGCTCGCGCTTGAACGAGCGCCGCACGCGCTCGATCTCGGCGGCGAGCTCCGCCTGCACGCGCTCGGCCTGGCGCTCGACGTTGCGCATGCGGCGGCGCATCCGGTCGATCTCGTCCTCGAGCTCGAACACGCGCTCGACGCCGGCCAGGTTCATGCCGAGCTCGCCGGTCAGCTGCTGGATGCGGCGCAGCCGGTCGACGTCCGCCTGCGAGTACAGGCGCGTGTTCTTCGGCGAGCGCTTCGGCGTGATGAGCCCGCGCGCCTCGTAGATGCGCAAGCGTCTGCGGATGCATGCCGGCCAGCTCCGCCGCCACCGAGATCATGTAGACGCCGCGGCTCCGCTCGGGGGGCTCGACGGCCATCGCCTACCTCCTCCTGCGAGAGCAGCCGCTCGCGCGGGTTGCCGTCGATGACGGTCGCGAGCTCGTCGACGACCTCGGCCTGCTCCTTCGAGAGCTCGCTCGGGACCTCGATCGAGAGGCGGTAGTGGATGTCGCCGCGGCCCTTGCCGTTCAGCTTCGGCGGACCCTCGTTGCGCAGGCGCTGGACCGTGCCGTGCTGGGTGCCGGAGGGGACGCGGATGCGCTTCGTGCCGGCGAGCGTCGGCACCTCGATCGTGGCGCCGCGGATCGCCTCCGGAATCGTGATCGGCACCTCGACCTCGAGGTTGTCGCCCTTGCGGCGGAAGATCGGCGAGTCGGTCACGTGCGTGACCACGTACAGGTCGCCCGAGGCACCGCCGCGCGGCCCGGCCTCGCCCTTGCCGGCGAGCCGGACGCGGCTGCCCTCGCGCACGCCCGCCGGGATGTTCACCCGGTAGCGCTTGACCTGGCGGGTGCGGCCGGAGCCCTCGCAGGTGGGGCAGGGATCCTTGATCTCGGTGCCGCGTGCCGCCGCACTGCGCGGCACGGCTGCGTGATCGAGAAGAGCCCCTGGCGACTCGGCCTCGACGCCGCGGCCCTGGCAGCGCGAGCAGATGGTCGGGCTGGGTGCCGGGCTTGGCCCCGGTGCCGCGACAGGTCGGGCAGGGCGCCGACAGCGGCACCGACACCGGGATCTGCGCGCCCTCCATCGCCTGGTCGAAGGAGATGTGCACCTCGGTCTCGAGGTCGCGGCCGCGCTCGGGCCCGGCAGCGCCGCCGCGCGCCGCCGCCGCCTCCGAAGAGGTCGGAGAGGATGTCGCCGAAGCCGCCGAAGCCGCCGCTGCCGGTGCCGGTGCGGAAGCGAGCCGGGGTCGAAGCCGCCGCCGAAGATCCCGCCGCCCGAGTCGTACTCCTTGCGCTTCTCCGGGTCGGACAGGATCGAGTAGGCCTCCTGGACCTCCTTGAAGCGCTCCTCGGCGCTCCTTGTCGCCGTGGTTCGCGTCCGGGTGGTACTGGCGCGCGAGCTTGCGGTAGGCCTTCTTGATCTCCTCGTCGGAGGCCTTCCTGTCGACGCCCAGCGCCTTGTAGGGGTCCTTCACGGCGGGCATGGCTATGCGGAGACCACCACGCGGGCCGGACGCAGCACCGTGCCGTTGGCCCGGTAGCCCTTCTCGACGACGTCGATCACGACGCCCGACTCGGCGCCGTCCTGCGGGCGCATCGAGAGCGCCTCGTGCTCACCGGGGTCGAAGCGCTCGCCGCTCGGGTCGAACTGCTGGACGCCGTTGCGCTCGAGCACGGCGATCAGCTCCGAGTGCACGAGCCGGACGCCCTCGGCGAGGTGCTGCTCGGACTCTCCGGCGGACGCGAGCGCCCGCTCGAGGTTGTCGACCACCGGGCAGCAGCTCGCGCACGAGCCCGCTCTTGGCGCGCTCGCCCGCCGCGGCCGCCTCCCTGGCGGCGCGCTTGCGGTAGTTCTCGAAGTCGGCCTGCGAGCGGCGGGCGAGGTCGAGGTACTCGTCCCGCTCGCGCTGGGCGCGCGCGAGCGGGTCCTCGGACCGTCGGCCGTCTCTCCTTCTCTTCGAGGATGTCCTGCTCGTTCTGGGGGTCCTCCTCGCCGGAGGGCTCGCCCGACTCGTCGCGCGACGTGTCGAGTTCCTCCTCCGGCGGGACCGGCGGGGTCTCGAACATCGCTAGCTCTTGTCCTCACCGCCGTCGACGACCTCGGCGTCCACGACCTCCTCCTCGTCGGCCGCGGAGTCGGTCGGCGGCCGTCCGCGGAGGCGCCGTTGCCGGCGTCGGCGCCGCCTGCTGCTGGGCGGCTGCGTACATCTGCTCGGACACCTTGTGGAAGGCGGCCTGCAGCGCGTCGGTCTTGGACTTGAGCAGCGCGACGTCGTCCGACTCGAGGTTGTCGCGGACGTCCTTGATCGCGGCCTCGATCTCCTCCTTGGCGGACGAGTCGAGCGAGTCGCCCATCTCGTTCACCTGGCGCTCCGCCTGGTAGGCGGCGTTCTCGGCCGCGTTGCGGGCCTCGACGAGCTCGCGCAGGCGGCGGTCCTCCTCGGCGTGCGCCTCGGCGTCCTTGACCATCCGCTCGACCTCGTCCTCGGCGAGCCCGGAGCCGGACTTGATCTCGATCTTCTGCTCCTTGCCGGTGCCGAGGTCCTTGGCGCCCACGTTGAGGATGCCGTTCGCGTCGATGTCGAACGTCACCTCGATCTGCGGGATGCCGCGCGGCGCCGGCGGGATGCCGGTGAGCTGGAACTTGCCGAGCGACTTGTTGTAGGTCGCCATCTCGCGCTCGCCCTGGAGCACGTGCACCTCGACGCTCGGCTGGTTGTCCTCGGCCGTCGAGAAGATCTGCGACTTGCGCGTCGGGATCGTCGTGTTGCGCTCGATGAGCTTCGTCATCACGCCGCCCTTGGTCTCGATGCCGAGGGTCAGCGGGGTCACGTCGAGGAGCAGCACGTCCTTGACGTCGCCGGCCAGCACGCCCGCCTGGATGGCGGCGCCGACGGCCACGACCTCGTCCGGGTTGACGCCGCGGTGCGGGTCCTTGCCGGTGAGCTCCTTGACCTTCTCCTGGACCGCGGGCATGCGCGTCATGCCGCCCACGAGCACCACGTGGTCGATGCCGTCCTTGCCGGCGCCCGAGTCCTCGAGCGCCTGCTTCGTCGGAGCGACCACGCGATCGACGCAGGTCGGCCGTCAGCTCGGTCAGCTTCGAGCGGGTGAGGCGCTGGTTCAGGTGCTTCGGCACCGAGTCGACCGCCGTGATGAACGGCAGGTTGATCTGCGTCTCCTGCGTGGTCGAGAGCTCGGTCTTGGCCTTCTCGGCCTCCTGGTAGAGGCGCTGGAGGGCCATCTTGTCCTGCGAGAGGTCGACGCCCTCGGCCTTCTTGAACTCGGCCACGAGCCAGTCGACGACCGCCTTGTCGAAGTTGTCGCCGCCGAGGTGGTTGTCACCCGCGGTGGCCTTGACCTCGAAGACGCCGTCGCCGATCTCGAGCACGGACACGTCGAACGTGCCGCCGCCGAGGTCGAAGACGAGGATCGTCTGGTCGGTCTCCTCCTTGTCGAGCCCGTAGGCCAGCGCGGCCGCGGTCGGCTCGTTGATGATGCGCTTGACGTCGAGGCCGGCGACCTTGCCGGCGTCCTTGGTCGCCTGGCGCTGGTCGTCGTTGAAGTACGCGGGGACGGTGATCACCGCGCTGTCGACGCTGTCGCCGAGATAGGCCTCGGCGTCTGCCTTCAGCTTCTGGAGGATCATCGCGCTGATCTCCGGCGGGGCGTACTCCTTGCCGCCGGCCTTGACGCGCGCGTCACCGTTCGGGCCCGAAACGACCTCGAACGGGACGATCTTCTCCTCCTCCTTGACCTCCGCCTCCTTGCGCCCCATGAAGCGCTTGATGGAGAAGACCGTGTTCTCCGGGTTGGTCACTGCCTGGCGCTTCGCGGGCGCGCCCACGAGCCGCTCTCCGCCCTCCGTGAAGGCAACCACCGAGGGGGTCGTACGGGCACCCTCGGCGTTCTCGATCACGGTGGGCTCGCCGCCCTCGAGGACGGCCATGCACGAGTTGGTCGTGCCAAGATCGATGCCGATCGTCTTGCCCATCCGTTCCGGTCTCCTTTGCCGCTTGCTGTCGAAAGAAATCTGAGTGCGAGTATGGCAGATCGTCGGAATCGCGCCCAATCCCGGTGGTGCGCACCGAGCGAACCGATCCCGGCCACCTGGCAGCCATTAGGCTTCCGCAGCCATGCCCGTTCGACCGCTCACGCTCCTGGCCCTGCTCGTCGTGATCGCGGCGCTCGGGCTGCCCGGCCTGCGGCGATGACGAGGACTCGGGGTCCGGCGGCTCGGCCGATACGACCCTCGAGGAGGGCACTCCCCCCTCGTCCGACACGGACACCGAGACCGAGGCCCAGGCCGACCTGACCGACACGAGCGTCAAGCCGGTGATCGACAAGCCCACCGGCGAGCCTCCGCGCAAGCTCGAGAAGGAGGACATCGTCAAGGGCACCGGCCCGGGCGCGAAGCCTGGCGACACGGTGATCGTCAACTACGTCGGCGTCAGCTTCTCGACCGGTGAGGAGTTCGACGCTTCCTGGGACACGGGCCAGGCCTTCCCCGTCCAGCTCGGTGCGGGACAGGTGATCGAGGGCTGGGAGAAGGGCCTCGTCGGCATCAAGAAGGGCGGCCGGCGCAAGCTGACGATCCCGCCCGAGCAGGCCTACGGCGCGCAGGGCGCGCCGCCCGCGATCGGCCCGAACGAGACGCTCGTGTTCGTGATCGACGCGCTCGACGATCCAGTAACCGGCTCACGCAGCTCGCCTGCGGCTGTTCGGCAGCGGCCGACGGGTCTAAGGTCTCCCCATGAGCTCCAGCACCGGCCCCGCCGCCGACGAGCTGGCCCAGGCCGAGGCCCTGCCCCAGCTCGACGCGAGCTCGCTGGTGGACGGCGAGCGCCTCGAGGCCGAGGTCAAGGACATGTACCGCCACGTGGCCCGTGAGGAGCAGGCGGACCTGCACTTCGAGCTGGGCCGGGAGCTCGCGCTGCACCTCGGTTACTCCGCCGAGCTGCTCGACGCGATCCCCGCCGAGGCGCTGGCCTCGTTCGCGGGCGTCGGGCATCACCTCGACCTTGCCGCCCTGCAACCGGGCGAGGCCGTGCTCGACCTCGGCTCGGGCTCGGGTACGGACGTCTTCTGCGCGGCGGTGCTCGTCGGTGAGTCCGGGCGCGTGGTGGGCGTGGACATCACCGACGAGCAGCTCGCCAAGGCCGCGCGGCTGCGCGACCGCGACGGCTTCTCGCAGGTCGAGCTCGTCGAGGCCCACATCGAGGAGCTCCCGTTCGAGGACGCGAGCTTCGACGTCGTCCTGTCGAACGGCGTCATCAACCTCTCGCCGGTCAAGGGCCGCGTGTTCGCCGAGGCGGCGCGGGTCCTGCGGCCCGGCGGACGGTTCGCCATCGCCGACATCGTCAGCGGCCGGGCGCTGAAGGAGCGCACGCGCCGCAACGTCGACCTGTGGGCGGCGTGCATCGCGGGGGCGATCCCGCGCAAGACCTATCTCGACGCGATCGAGGCCGAGGGCCTCGAGATCAGGGACGTGAGGAAGAACGACTATCGCTTCGTCTCCGAGCGCGCGCTCGACGCCTGCAGCACCTACGAGGTCGAGAGCATCTCGCTGCGTCGCCGAGCTCAGGGCCTGACCGCGCTCAGCCCGCGAAGCTGAAGGCGTACGCCACGAAGGCCACGTACATGACGGCGATGCCCGGCGTAGTCCCAGCGCGTTCGCAGGTCGGGCGGCCGTGCGAGCAACGCGAGCGCGAGCAGGACGAACGGGTCGAAGTACTTCTGGTAGACGAGCCGGACCGGCAGCGCGGCGAGCAGGAAGCAGGCGAGGTAGATCGCCGGCAGCGACCAGATCCCGGCCCGCCTGACGAGGAGGTAGAGGACGACGCAGCCGAGCGGCACGAGCAGCCAGAACAGGAGCGACGAACCGAACAGCTCCGGGAAGCGGTCCGAGAGCTGCCAGAGATAACCGGCATCGCCCGCCTGCTGCGGGCGTGATCGGCGGTAGAGGAGCGGCGAGATCGCGAGCAGCAGCACCGCCGTCGCGACCGCCGCCGCCAATCCGGTGCGCAGCCCGGACGCCCTGCCGGTCAGGCCTACATACGCGCGCGCAAGGCGCGACGAGCGCAGCCGGCGAAGCCTCCGCACGAGCCCGGGGCCGAACACGAGCGCGCCGTACGCGCCCGCCAGCGCGACCGTGAACCCGACGGTGCGCAGGCTGAGCGCCTCGCGGGCGAGGCCCTGGCGGTCGTCGCAGAGGCCGCACGAAGCCGGGTCGGCGCTCGGTGGCACGAGCCCGTTCCACTCGAGGGCGAGCAGCCCCAGCGGCACCACCGACAGCGCGAGCATCGCGCCGCCGGCCAGCAGCCGCCCGGGCGAGCGCAGATCGCGGCGCACCAGGAAGACGGCGGCGACCGGCACGAGCCACACGAACGCCTGGCGCGTGAGCAGCGCCGCGGCGATCGCGGCGCACGCGAGCGCGAACGCCGCCGAGCCCGCCGCCGCGCGAGTACGCGTGAATGCGCTCGAGCGCGAGCAGCGCGAAGAGGATCGCCAGGTTGTCCGTCAGCAGCGTGAACGAGGTGCCGAGCACGTAGGGCGACAGCACGAACAGCAGCGTCAGCGCGAACGCCTGCCAGCTCTCGAGCGGCGTGGCGCGGCGCAGCAGGCGCAGCAGCGCCAGCGCCATCCCGTACGAGAACGCCACGTTCAGCAGGCGCAGCTTCCAGAGCTCGAAGCCGACGAGCTCTCCCCACCAGGCCGTGAGCACGTGGTACAGCGGCGTCTGGGCGGACGGGTAGTCGGAGAGGTCGAAGCGCTCGGCCAGCTGCAGGATCGTCGGCAGCTGGTAGACGCGGGCGTCGGTCCCGTGGAAGGTCTCGATCTCGACGGTCAGGCCCTGCAGCACCGCGATCCCGATCAGGAACGGGAGCGCCAGCAGGCCGCGCTGGAGCCAATCCCGTCGCGCGCTCTCCGTCATCCGCGCCCGAGCCGCCGCCGGCCCTCCGGGCACATGCGCCGCAGCGGGCAGCCCGGCGCAGTCGGGCGAGCGGGCGCTGCAGGTGCGGCGGCCGTGGCGGATCAGGAGCACGTGCGACCTCGTAGGCCTCCTGCCCGTCGTCGCCGACGAGCCGCAGCATCTCGTCGTGCGCCTCGTCGAAGCTCGCCTTCTCGCGCCACAGCCCGAGCCGCGAGCCCGACCCGGTAGACGTGGGTGTCGACCGGGACGTCGGGCGGCCCGAACGAGAACAGCAGCACGCAGGCCGCCGTCTTGCGGCCCACGCCGGGCAGCTCGCACGAGGTAGTCGCGGCCCTCGGCGAGCGGCGCGTCGGCGAGCCAGGCGAGGTCGTCGTCGCCGATCGCCTCGAGGATCTGCTTGATCCGCACGGCCTTGGTCGGCGCGAGCCCGCCCGGCCGGATCGCGTCCTCGATCTCCTCCGACCGGCGCGTCGCGCACCTCGTCCCAGGACGCGAAGCGCTCGCGCAGACGGCCGTAGGCGACGTCGCGGTTGCGGTCGTTCGTGTTCTGCGAGAGCACCGTGAGGATCAGCTCGTCGACCGGCGCGCGATGCGGTCGCAGCAGGGGACGCCCGTACTCCCTGCGGAGCTTGTCGCGGATCCTGCGGAGCCTGCGCCGGTCGGCCATCGAGCGCGTGATGGTATGAACCCGCGCCCATGGAGATCGCCGAAGAGCACGCCGAGGTCGCCGGGCTCGAGATCCACTGGCTGCCGCTCGGGCGACGCTCCGGTCCTGTACCTGCACGGCGTGCCGACCGGCTCGTTCGACTGGATTCCGTTCCTCGAGCGGACCGGCGGCGATCGCCCCGGACCTGCCCGGCTTCGGCCGCTCCGCGAAGCCGGGCGACTTCGACTACTCGATCGCCGGCTACGACCGCTTCCTCGAGGCCTTCACCGAGCAAGCTCGGCCTCGAGCGGTTCTCGCTGGTCGTGCACGACTGGGGAGGGGTGGGCCTCGCGTTCGCCCAGCGCTTCCCGGAGCGCGATCGAGAAGCTCGTCCTCTTCACCACGCTTCCGCTGCTGCCGGGCTACCGCTGGCACCGCGTCGCGCGCGGCTGGCGCACGCCCGTGATCGGCGAGCTGATGATGGGCTTCACGACCCGCCGGGGGCTGCGCCGCGAGCTGCCGCGCGAGCTGGCCGACCGGGCCTGGGAGCACTTCGACCAGGGCACGCAGCGAGCGATCCTGAAGCTCTACCGCTCCGCGCCGCCTGAGGTGCTCGAGCGCGCGGGCGCGCGGCTCGGCGAGCTCCGCTGCCCGGCGCTCGTCCTGTGGCCCGAGGACGACCCGTACATCGGCGCGGACTTCGGCCAGGCCTACGCCGACGCGCTCGGCGGCGAAGTGGAGCTCGAGCTCGTCACGGGCGGCCACTGGACCTGGCACGACCGGCCCGAGCTCGTCGGGCGGACGGCGGCTTTCCTCGGCCGTTCCCGTTGAGGGCGGACACGCCTATCCACTAGCCTCACCACCGCCGTGCTGCGCGCCGTGGTGTCCGCCGTCACAGCGCCGCCAAGAGCCCCGGCAACGGAGCCCGCGGAGGCGCCCGTTCCCCGCTCCCAGGGCGGCGGCTTCGCGCAGCGCTGGTACCGCCGGATCGACTGGTGGCACGTCGGCTCCGATCCTGGTCGCGGTCCTGTTCGCGATCGTCTACCTGATCTGGCAGCCGCGCACGGTCGACCTCGCCGCTCACACCTTCCGCGCCGACCTGTTCGGCGAGGAGGGCTTCACGATCTGGAACGGCCAGTGGTACGGCGGCCATCACACGCCGGCCTACTCGATCCTCTCGCCGCCGCTCGCCTGGCTCCTGAGCCCGCCGGTCGCGCTCGCGCTGCGCGTCGGTGGCCTGCGCCGCCCTGTTCCCGCCGCTCGCGCGCGGCCACTTCGGCGAGGAGCGCGCCCGCTGGGGCTCGATCTGGTTCGGCGCCGCCACCGCGACGCTCCTGTTCACGAGCCGGCTGCCGTTCGCCATCGGCGTGGCGCTCGGGCTCGCCGCGCTGCTCGCGCTGCAGCGCCACCGCTACGGATGGGCGATCGTGCTCGCGGTCCTGTGCCCGCTCGGCAGCCCGGTCGCGGGGCTCTTCCTCGCGATGGCGGGGGTCGCGTACGCGATCGCCGAGCGGCGCAATCGCGTCAACCGGCTCGAGGGACTCGCCATCGCGGCCGCCGCGTTCCTCCCGCCGCTCTTCCTCGCGTGGGCGTTCCCGGAGGGCGGCTGGGCGCCGTTCCCGACCTCCGCCTACGTGCCGATCCCGCTGTTCGCGCTCGCCGTGCTTCATCGTGCTGCCGCGCGAGGAGGCGGCCCTCCGCTGGGGCGCCGCGCTGTACGGGCTGGGCGCCACCGCTCGCGCTCGCGGTCGAGACGCCGATGGGCGGCAACGCCGTGCGCCTCGGCGCGCTGTTCGGCGGCCCGGTGCTGCTGTGCGCGCTCTGGGGGCGGCGCTTCCGGTACCGGTTCGTGGTGCTGCCGCTGCTCGCGGTCGGCTTCGGGCTGCTCGCCTTCTGGCAATGGTCGCCCGCCGTTCGCGACGTGATCAAGTACATCGAGGACCCCGCGGCGAAGTCGGACTACTTCGAGCCGCTGCGCCAGTTCCTCTTCAGGCTCCCCGACCAGCGCCGGATCGAGATCCCGTTCACGCGCAGTCACTGGGAGGGCGCCGAGGTCGCGATGGAGCAGCCGCTCGCGCGCGGCTGGCTGCGCCAGCTCGACACGGGCCTCCACCCGATCTTCTACCGCGAGGGGATCAACCGGCTGCACCTACGCGAGCTGGCTCGCGGACAACGCGGTGCGCTACGTGGCGCTGCCGAGCGCGAAGCCGGACAAGAGCTCGCTACGGCGAGCGCGCGCTGATCGAGAAGGGCCTGCCCTACCTGCGGCTGCGCTGGAAGTCGGACGACTGGCGCGTCTACGAGGTGCTGCTCCCCGCGCCGCTCGTGATCCCGCAGAAGGACGCCAACGTCGTGCTCGAGCAGATGCAGTCGGACGAGCTGCTGCTCGACGTCAAGCGGCCCGGGGAGGCGATCGTCAAGGTGCGCTGGACGCCCTACTGGTTCGCGTCGAACGCCTGCGTCGAGCCCTACGGCGACTGGACGAAGGTGATCGCCGAGCAGACGGGCTTCGTGCGCCTGTCGACGCGCTTCGCGCCCGAGCGGCTCGTTCCAGCGCGGTCGCAGATGTGACGACTCGGTGACCGGCTAGGCTCTGCGGTCGTGCCACGCACGCATCCGCTGTACAAGCAGCTGGTCCGCATTTGGCGGCAGACGGGGCGCTGGCTGCCGGGCGGCTGGCTCGACGCGATCCGCCAGCTCGCGCCTCTTCGCCGGGCGCGTACTACCTCTACCGGATCGTCCGCGGCTTCATCGACGGCCAGGCCGGCCTCGCCTTCGAGAACGCGCGCGCGCTGGTCGACATCGAGCGCTCGCTGGGCCTCTTCTTCGAGCCGAGCCTGCAGGCATGGGCGAAGGGCGAGGAATGGCTGCTCACTGTTCGCCAACTGGATGTACGTGAACTCGCACTTCGTCGTCACGACGACGTTCCTGATCTGGCTCTACCTCGCGCGCAACCACGCCTACTACTTCGTGCGCAACATGTTCATGGTCGCCATGGGCCTCGCGCTCGTGGGCTACACGGTCTTCCCGACCGCGCCGCCGCGCTTCCTGCCCGAGTGGGGCTTCACCGACACGGTCGCGAACTTCGTCGGCGAGGCGGCCGAGAACAGCGCCAACGTGCTCTACAACCCGTTCGCGGCCGTGCCCAGCATGCACGTCGCGTTCGCGCTGATGATCGCCGTCCCCGCGTTCATGCTCGTCAGGAACCGCGTGCTCAAGGCGCTCTGGGCCGTCTATCCGCTCGTCGTGACCTTCGTCGTGATGGTCACCGCGAACCACTATCTGGCTCGACGCGGCGCTCGGCGCCCTCGTCGCGGCCGTGTCCGCGTACGCCGCCAGCGCCGCCTTCGCTCGCGCCCGGCCGGAAGCCTGGGCGTGGCGCACGGGCGCCGCCAAGGCGCCGGCGTGAGCGACCCGGTCCGGGAGCGCGCGCGCGGGGGCAACGGGAAGCCCGGGCCGCTCACCGCAACGGAGATCCGGGCGCTCGCGCGCGACCGCCTGATCGAGTCGCGACTCACCCCGAACGCGATCTCGCTCACCGGCCTGCTCGGCAACGTCGTCGCCGCCGTGCTGATCGTCGAGAACCACTTCGTGCTCGCCGGCATCGCCTTCATCCTCGGCTCGGTCTGCGACATGCTCGACGGCCGCTACTCGCGCATGTCCGGCAAGGGCATCCCCCTTCGGCGCCTTCCTCGACTCGACGCTCGACCGCGTCTCCGAGGGCGTCGTGCTGGCGGCGGTCGCCGCCTACTTCGCCCAGCAGCAGGACGACCTCGCCGCCGGCGCCACCGTCCTCACGGTCGTGGGCTCGTTCTCGGTCAGCTACACGCGTGCCCGCGCCGAGGCGCTCGGGGTCGAGTGCAAGGTCGGGATCGCCTCACGGCCGGTGCGCGTAGTGATCCTCTCGATCGGACTCGTGTTCGCGGCCGAGGAGCTGCTGCCAGACTTGGACCTGCTCGAGCCTCCATCTACGTGATGGCGGCGCTGACCATCTTCACGACGTTCCAACGGGTCTTCCACGTCCGCACGCAGCTCCGGCAGCTTGCGGACGGAGCCGACGCGGTGTAACCGCGACGGGTCCGCCGGGGTTCCTTTCCGGTGGTCTCCACGCGTGAGGCCGTACCAGCCGTGAGACCCAGCCAGGAGGACTTTCCGACAGTGACCGACATCTCATCCAACGGCTCGTCGCGCTATCAGACAGACAAGGTGCGCGTCGCCATCATCGGCGTGGGCAACTGCGCCTCGTCCTTCGTGCAGGGCGTCGAGTACTACAAGGACGCCGATCCGAAGGAGCAGGTCCCGGGCCTGATGCACGTCGACCTCGGCGGCTACCACATCCGCGACATCGAGTTCACGGCCGCCTTCGACATCGACGCCGAAAAGGTCGGCAAGGACCTCTCCGAGGCGATCTGGGCCGGCCAGAACAACACGATCAAGTTCGCCGACGTGCCGAACCTGGGCGTGAAGGTCCACCGCGGCATGACGCACGACGGCCTCGGCAAGTACCTCACGCAGATGCATCACGAAGGCGCCGGGCGAGACCGCCGACATCGTCGGCATCCTCAAGGAGACGAAGACCGACGTGGTCGTCTCCTACCTGCCGGTCGGCTCCGAGCAGGCCACCAAGTGGTACGTCGAGCAGATCCTCGAGGCCGGCTGCGGCTTCGTCAACTGCATCCCGGTCTTCATCGCCCGCGAGCACTACTGGGCGAGCCGCTTCGAGAAGGCGGGCCTGCCGATCATCGGCGACGACATCAAGTCGCAGGTCGGCGCCACGATCACCCACCGCGTGCTGGCGCGCCTGTTCCACGAGCGCGGCGTCGCAGCTCAAGCGCACCTAGCAGCTCAACGTCGGCGGCAACATGGACTTCTTCAACATGCTCGAGCGCGAGCGCCTCGAGTCGAAGAAGATCTCGAAGACCCAGGCCGTGACCTCGGTCATGGGCCTCGACCTGCCCGCGGACGACGTGCACGTCGGCCCCTCGGACTACGTGCCGTGGCTGACCGACCGCAAGTGGGCGCACATCCGCCTCGAGGGCGAGACCTTCGGCGACGTGCCGCTGATCGCCGAGCTCAAGCTCGAGGTCTGGGACTCGCCGAACTCGGCCGGCATCGTCATGGACGCCGTGCGCTGCTGCAAGCTCGCCCTGAACCACGGCCTCGGCGGCCCGATCACGGGCGCCTCCGCGTACCTCATGAAGTCGCCGCCCGAGCAGCACCCCGACCCCGTCGCGCGCGACATGGTCGAGGACTACATCGAGACCGTACGGCGGCGCGCCGAAGCTGCCCGGCAAGCCCAAGGCCAAGAGCAAGGCGAAGGCCACAAAGAGCTAGTCAGGCCGTGCCGGGGCGCAACTTCTGCGGCCCGGCACGGTTTCTTCTTCTCATGATCGATTGGACTCGGCGCGCTTTCGCATGCGCGCTCACACTGACCCTCGCCCTCGTTCCCGCCGGCTTGGCCCAGGCAGCCAAGCCCAAGAAGAAGCCCGTCGACGTGACGGTGATGACGCGGAACATCTACCTGGGTGGCAACATCTTCCGGCCCATCGGCGCGCCCGACCTGGCTGAGTTCGAGCGCCGCGCGGGCGAGCTCTGGGCCGAGGTCCAGAGCACCAACTTCCGCGTGCGCTCGAAGCTGCTCGCGCGCGAGATCAAGCAGACGAAACCTGACCTGATCGGGATGCAGGAGGTGGCGATCTGGCGCCGCGGGCCCGTTGGCGTAAAGGACGGGTCGACGACGCCGTCCAAGCTGGTCGTCTACGACTTCCTCGCCATACTGCAGCGTGACCTCGAGCGCCTCGGCCTGAAGTACAGCGTCGGCTCGAAGCAGCAGGAGACGGACATCGAGGCGCCGATCGACGCCGGCCACGACGTGCGGCTCACCATGTTCGACGTGATCCTCGTGAAGAAGAGCAAGGACCTGAAGGTCACGAAGCGGCTCGGCAAGAACTACGCCGAGAAGATCACCGTGCCGACCCCGGCGAGCCCGCTCACGAGCACGCGCGGCTGGACCGCGGTCGACGTGACCTTCAAGGGCAAGAAGCTGCGCTTCGCCAACACGCACCTCGAGGCGTTCGCCGACGCGCCGCGCGAGGTGCAGGCGCGCGAGTTCGTCGGGCCCGGTGGGCCGATCCGCGTGAAGCGCCAGGTGATCGTGACCGGCGACATGAACTCCGACCCTCAGGGCCGCGAGTCCCCGGCCGGCGCGTTCGACATCCTCGCCGGCGGCGGGCTCGTCGACACCTGGCCGAAGAGCTTCGGGCCGGGCTACACCTGCTGCCTCGAGCAGTCGGACGCCCGCGATCCGAACACGAAGGGGTTCGACCACCGGATCGACCTCATCTTCGCCAAGCCGAAGCTGAAGACGCTGAGCGGCAAGGTCGTCGGGGCGAAGCTCTCCGACCGGGCGCCGAACGGCCTGTGGCCGTCCGACCACGCGGGCGCCGTGGTGAAGCTACGGCTGCGCTGACCTGGGACGGGTGCCGGGGCAGCTAGACCGCTGCCTCGGCGTCCTCTTCCGGCTGCGGCGGAAGCTCCGTGAGGCTGCGCGTGAGGTAGGGGACCTCGTAGTGGCCGACCGCGTCGAACCAGCGCTTGGCGTGTAGCCCACGGCGCAGGTCGCAGTCGGCCACCAGCATCCCCTCCTCGCCGTAGAGGGGGCCTGCGATCACGTCGCCCCAGGCCGGGTCGACGATCACGGCGCCGCCGTTCCCGAACACGTCGCTGTCCGGCAGCTCGAGAGGGAAGTCGCCGGGGAACGCGGAGCGCGGGATGAACTGCGGGGCCGAGACGACGAAGGCGCCCGATTCGATCGCGATGTGGCGCATGCTCGCCTGCCAGCCGTCCGAGTCGTCCGCCGTCGGCGCGACCCAGATCTGCGGGCCGCCCTGGTAGAGCGCCCAGCGTGCGAGCGGCATGCGGTTCTCCCAGCAGATGAGCCCGCCGATCCTGCCGAGAGGCGTCTCCGTCACGCTGAGGTCGTCGCCCGGGCCGATGCCGTGGAAGAGCCGCTCCTGCTGTGTCGGCATCAGCTTGCGATGCTTCCAGAGCAGGCCGCCCGGGCCGATCAGGAGCAGTGCGTTGTAGAGCGTGCCCGGCCGCTCGGCCTCGCGCTCGTTGACGCCGATCGCGCAATGCATGCCGTGCTCGCGGCAGGCGCCGGCGAGGCGCTCGACGGCCGCCCCGGGCACCTCGACGGAGCTCTCCCACATCCGCTCCCACAACTCGTCGCTACCCCCGAAGGTCGCTGCCTGGTGCGCCCACGCGTTCGACGGATAGAGCGAGACGAAGGTCTCGGGGAGCACCGCCAGCTGCGCTCCGGCGGCCGCCGCCTCGCCCAGCAGGCGGATCGCCTTCTCCACGGTGGCCTCGGCGTCGAGGATCACCGGGGTGGCCTGGATCGCGGCGACTCGGACGGTCGGGAAGTCCGTCACAGCGGCGCGATCGTATCGCCGGAGCAGCCGGCTCGGCCGGCTGCGCAGGTCCGGCGTATCCTCCTCCGGTGCCGTTCACGATCGCTCAGGTCACACCCTGGCCCTGGGAGAAGCATCACGAGGTCAACCGCTTCGTCGAGCGGCTGTCCGACGAGCTCTGCGCGCGCGGGCACCGGCTGGTCGTCGTCGCGCCCTCCGATTCGCGTGAGCTCGTCCGCGAGGGCAGGGCGAAGGTGGACGCCCTCCAGAGCGATCCCGACGCTCTGTTTGCCGACCCGGGCTGCGCCTCGGTCGTCGCCGTAGGCCAGTCCCTGCCCTTCAAGCGCGGCGGCTCGGTCTCGCTCCCGATCGACGTCTCGCGCACGCTCGAGGACCTGCTCGACCGCGCCGAGCTCGACTTCGTCCACGTGCACGAGCCCTTCGCGCCGAGCGCGGCCTCGGCTGCGCTGCGTCACTCGCGTGCGCTCAACGTGGGGACCTTCCACTCGACCACCGAGCGCTTCGTGTCGACCCAGGTCGCGCGCAAGGTGGTCGAGCTCCTGTTCGGCAGGCTGGACGGCCGCACCGCGAGCTACGCGGCCACCCGCGACCTGATCGAGCGCTACTTCCCCGGCCACTACGACGTGATCCATCCCGGCGCCGACCTGCTGCACCGGCCCGACGCGGCAGGGGGGCCGCCGCGGATCGTGTTCTCGGCCGAGGAGGAGCGCGGGGCCCTGCGGCTCTTCCTGCGCGCGCTGCGCAAGCTGCCGGTCGAGCTCGACTGGCATGCGACCATCTGGCTGCGCGATCCGTCCACCGCGCCCGTGGTGACGCTCCCGCGCCGGCTGCGCGACCGCGTGACGATGGCGGGGCCGGCCGACGGCTCGGAGGCGCAGCACCTCTCGCGGGCGACGATCGCCGTCGCCGCCTCGAGCGGCTCGGCTCCGGCCCCACAGCTGGTCCTCCGGGCGCTCGCCGGCGGCGCCGTGCCCGTGGTCTCGCGGCTGCCCCAGTACGAGGAGCTCGTGCGCGACGGCGAGCTCGGGCCGCTCTTCGAGCCGCGCGACGCCCTGACGCTCGCCGCGCAGCTCGAGCGGCTGGTGTCCGACCCGGCGCTCGTGAGCGAGTACGCCGGGCGCATCGAGCGGGCCCACCCGCAGCTCGAGTGGTCGCGCGTGGCGGACGACTACGAGGCCCTCTACGAGCGCATCGCGGCCCGCCGCCACGACGCCGACGGCCGCCCTCAGCTCCGCAGGCGGCTCGAGAGCCGCGACTTCATCCACGTCGACCTGCACATGCACACCGACCACTCGCCCGACTGCGCGACCCCGGTCGACACCCTGCTCGACACCGCCAAGAAGGTCGGGCTCGGCGCGATCGCGATCACCGACCACAACGAGGTCTCGGGCGCGCTCGAGGCGCGCGAGCGCGCGAACGGGATCAAGGTGATCGTCGCGGAGGAGGTCAAGACGGCCGACCAGGGCGAGGTGATCGGGCTCTTCATCGAGGAGAAGATCCCGCGCGGGATGACGCTGCAGGAGACGATCGCGGAGATCCGCCGGCAGGGCGGGCTCGTGTACGTGCCGCATCCGTTCGACCGCATGCACTCCGTGCCGGACTACGAGCATCTGCTCGACGTCGTCGAGGACATCGACGCGATGGAGGTCTTCAACCCGCGCGTGGCCTTCTCCGCCTTCAACGAGGAGGCGGCGCGCTTCGCCGCCAAGTACCGGATCGTCGCGGGGGCCGGCTCGGACAGCCACGTCGTCCAGGGGCTCGGCTCGGTCAAGATCCGCATGCGCGACTTCGACGGCCCCGAGGAGTTCCTCGCCTCGCTGCGCGACGCCGACATCGTCCGCAAGAAGCAGTCGCTCCTGTACGTCCAGGCGCTCAAGTTCATCCAGACGCGCGGCAAGAAGTGATGCGCCGGAGAGGAGCGCTCGTGGATCCGTCAAATCCCTCGGATCACATGCCCGCCACCGATGACGAGATCCGCGAGAAGTACCTCGAGCGGGCGATACGAGAGCTGAACGGCCTCACCCGCGAGATCCAGGACTGCGAGCACTGCCCGCGCGGCAACCTGATGCCGGTGCTCGGCTCAGGCCACCCGCAGGCCGACATCGTGCTGCTCAAGTACGCGCCCGTGCCGTCCGAGATCGAGGAGGGGGTCGCCTTCTACGGCCGGGCCGGCTCGGCGCTCATGAAGAGCTTCAAGCGGCTCGGAATCGATCCGCTCGCCGTCTACGGGACCGTCTTCGTCAAGTGCCCGGTCCACGACACGGACGACTCCGCCCCCGAGTGCCGTGCCCGCGTGCTCGACGAGCTGGCGATCGTGCAGCCGCGCATCGTCGTCGTCATGGGTGAGGAGGCGCTCGAGGAGCTGAACGCGCTTGCGCGTGCCGCTCGCGCGCGAGGTCGAGTGGAAGCCCGGCGAGCTCCAGCGGCTCACACCGACCTGCGACGTCCTCACGGTGCCCGACATCGACCGCTCGCTCGATGACGAGGGCGCCAAGCGGGAGTTCTGGGGAGCGTTCCGGGCGCTCGGCGACTGGTACGAGGACCTTCCTCCGTACTGATGCCATCGGGGCCTCGCGCCCCGGCCGATAGCGGTACGCTGCCGCCATGACCAGCAAGGCACGCGTCCTTGTGGTCGCGAACCGCACTGCCGAGTCGCCCGAGCTGCTCGACGCGCTCCGTTCGCGCACGGTGCAGGGTCCCTGCGAGTTCACGCTGCTCGTGCCCTCGACGCCCCACGGGCTCGCCTGGGCGGCGGACATGCACGCGGGCGGCGAGGAGGCGGAGCAGCACCGCAAGGCGTTCGTGGAGGAACTGCGCGAGGAGGGGCTCGACGTGTCCGGCGCGCGGGTCGGCGATCCCGACGCGCTCGCGGCGATCCAGGACGAATGCAACTTCAACACCTATGACGAGGTGATCGTGTCGACCCTTCCGCTGCACGTGTCGAAGTGGCTCAAGCTCGACCTGCCCAGCAAGGCGAAGGCCGCCACCGGGCTGCCGGTCACGCACGTCGTCGGAAGCGAGGCCTAGATGGAGCTCGAGGAGACGCGAAGGAGTCGACCCGGTCATCGAGCGCCGCTGCGCGGAGTGCGGCACCAAGCTGACCGAGCAGGAGATCAAGGCCGCCATCGAGACGAACGGCCCCTTCCTCTGCACCGTGCATGCGAACGAGGAGGTCTCGGTCGAGGAGGACGCGACCGGCTAGCCGTCTCGGTCATGCTGCGGGGCGATGGCGCATCTGCCCGGACCGCTCCGCTTCGCCCGCATGGCCGGCTCGTCGATCGCCGCTCCCGGGGCGATCGCCTGGGTCACGGACTTCCTGAATGCCGCCTACTACGCCCGCGCGGAGTCCGAACGAGACGTCCGTGACCTTCGTCTCGCCCACGGGATCATCACCACGCGCTGGGCCCGGCGCGGCGGTGGCAGGCTCGGGGCGCTCGACGTCCTCGCTCTGAACCGGGCCTACGGGATGCTGCGACTGCGGCGTCGCGGCCGCCTCGACCATGACGCGCTGCTCGAGGGCGCCCGCATGCTGGTCGGAGACTGGTTTCCGGACGCGTGGTGGGACGACGAGCGCCGGGCATACGGCATCGCCTTTCCCACGGCCGCCGAGCGGCGGGCGTTTCACCCCGGAGCGGCGTCTCGACCGTGCCGCACTCGGCCCGCTGATGCCGCCCCAGCGATCCCCTGCCGAGCAG
Organism: uncultured Thermoleophilaceae bacterium; assembly: GCA_963788595.1. Classification (GTDB taxonomy): domain Bacteria; phylum Actinomycetota; class Thermoleophilia; order Solirubrobacterales; family Thermoleophilaceae; genus JACVRW01. The sequence goes on along the minus strand of CAWBHC010000011.1, from coordinate 71,197 downwards.
GAGTGGGCGACCTACGATCCGGTTCCGCTCTGCCGACCCTGGTGCAGCGCTGTCCTTCCTGGCGCAGCCAGAGCGCTGGCCCGACATCGGCGCCGCCACCGGGCGCTTCACGCCGTTGCGCGAGCACCGGGCTGGCCGGCCAGACATTCGAGATCGAGGTCGTGGCGGAGCCGACGCCGCGCTCGCCGGTGTTCACGCGCGGCTACGTGACCTGCACGGACCTGCATCTCCACGACGATCCCGAGTCCGGGCTGGCCGGCCGCGGTCGCCGATCTCCGCGAGCGCTACGAGGCCGGGGCGGGGCCGGGCGCGCGGCCCCTGCTCACCGGAGGGAGCCGAGCCTCTCGCGCTCGTCGTCCTGACGACGCACGAGGGCCATTTCCTCGGCCGTGGGCTGTCGCAGCTGCTCGTCTGGCGTGACGAGCGAGGCGGCTGGATCAGGGACGTGGGCGCCTGGGATCCCCTGCCGCCGCACCTGGACGCCGCCTACCGCGCCGCCGGCCGGGAGGCGCAGCACCAGTTCTGGGGCCCGGCGCCGGCGGAGCGCAGCATGCTCGCCCAGCTCGCGCTCGCGACCGGCTAGCCGTCGATGTAGCGCTGCAGCGTCGGGCCGAAGCGCTCGACGATCTCCTCGCGCCGGTGCCGAGGCGATCGGCTCGACGCGCAGCACGTAGCGCGTGAAGGCGAGGCCCAGCATCTGTGATGCCACCGCGGAGGCGCGCAGCTCCGCGTCGGGGGCGTCGACCGCGCGGGCGAAGGCCGGGACGATCTGGCGCTCGAGGAAGTCGCGCATCAGCTCGGGCTGGCTCGAGGCGGAGCGCAGCACCGCTGACGAGCGGCTCGCCGCTGAGCGGGGTTGTCCCAGACCTGGAGGAAGCGCGTGACGAGGCGCGTCCCGAGATCGTCCGTGCCGTCCTCGAGCACGCTCGTCGATGGCAGCCGCCGGGTTGACCGGCAGCCGCAGCGACTCGAGGAACAGATCGCTCTTCGAGCCGAAGTAGTACGAGACGAGCGCCGGGTCCACACCGGCCTCGCGGGCGATCGCACGCATGGTCGCGCCCTCGAAGCCGTTTGCGGCGAACTGCTCGCGCGCGGCATCCAGGATCGCCTCGCGCGCCTGGACTCCGTCCTGGCGCGGGCCGCGTCGCTTCTCGGGCGTCGTTTTCATCAGGTGTTGAAATCTAGCGCAAGATGTGCCAGAGTGTTTCAACAGTTGATGAAACTACTCGCGTCAGGAGCTTCCGATGTCCTGCTGATCGCCGCAAGGTCCTCGTCATGATGTGCTTCGCGCTCGCGACGGTGGTGAGCGCGGTCTCCTCTCTCAACGTCGCGCTCCCCGACCTCGCTCGGGACATCGGGGCCACTCCGACGGAGCTTCAATGGATCGTCGACGCCTACGCCCTCGTCTTCGCCGGCCTGCTGCTCCCCGCCGGCGCGCTCGGCGACCGCCTCGGGCGACGGCGGCGTCCTGCTGGCCGGCCTCGGGATCTTCGGGATCGGCGCCGCGATCGCGACGACAGTGAGCGATCCGTCGACGCTGATCGCCATCCGCGCCTTCATGGGCCTCGGCGCCGCGCTGATCATGCCGACCACGCTCTCGATCATCACCGCGACCTTCCCGGCGGGCGAGCGCGACCGTGCGGTCGGCGCATGGGCCGGGGTCGCAGGCGGCAGCGCGCTGCTCGGCCTGCTCGTCTCGGGCGCGGTGCTCGAGGTGGCCACTGGTCCTGGGTGTTCGGCCTGAGCGTGGTGCTCGCCGCGATCGCCTTCGTGGGCTCGCTGCGGGTCGTGCCCGCGCACGACATGCACGAGCCGAAGCCGCTCGATCCGGTCGGTGGCGCTGCTCTCGGCGCTCGGCCTCTCGGCGCTCGTCTGGGCGTTCATCGAGGGACCGCAGCGCGGCTGGGGGGACTCGCTCGTCGTCGGCGGCTTCGCCGGCGCGGTCGCTGCTCGGCGTCGCGTTCGTCGCGTGGGAGCTGCGCCGCCCGCGAGCCGATGCTCGACCCGCGCCTCTTCAAGCTGCGCGGCTTCACCAGCGGATCGCTGTCGATCTTCGTGCAGTTCTTCGCGGCGTTCGGGCTGATCTTCGTCCTGCTGCAGTTCCTCCAGCTCGTGCTGGGCTACTCGCCGCTCGAGGCCGGCGCCGCGCTGGCGCCGATGGCCGTCGTGATGATCGCGGTCGCGCCGCGCGTGCCGCGCCTCGTCGAGCGGGTCGGCGTCCGCCCCGTCGGGCCGACCGGGCTGGCGCTGATGGCGGTCGGACTCGTCGTGCTCTCGACGATGGACGCCGGCTCGTCCTACTGGCACCTGCTGGCGGGCGGCCTCGTGCTCGGGCTCGGCATGGCGCTCGCCGCCCCGCCCGCCACGACGGCGATCGTCGAGTCGCTGCCGGACGAGCAGCAGGGCGTGGCGTCGGCGGTCAACGACGCCGCCCGCGAGGTCGGCGGGGCGCTCGGCATCGCCGTTCTCGGCAGCGTGCTTGCGGACCACGTCGGCCGGCTCGGGCCGGGCATGAACCCGGCGTCGTTCGTCGACGGGTTCAGCGCCGCGCTCGTGGTCGGCGCGGCCGTGCTCGCCACCGGTGCGGTGATCGTGGCCGCCCGCGCGCCGGGCCGGCGGCGGATCGCTCCCGCAGGCGCTCCAGAGATGGGCTCGAGCGCGGCGCGCTAGGCGCGCTCGAGCAGCGCCACGCACTCGATGTGCGGGGTCTGCGGAAACATGTCGACGGGCCGCACCGTCTTCAGCTCGTAGCCGGCGTCCGCCATCTGGCGGGCGTTCGGCGCGAGCGTCGTCGGGTTGCAGGAGACGTAGACGATCCGCTGCGCCTCGGCCTCGAGCACGCGCCGAACCACCTTCTGGGAGAGGCCGGCACGGGGCGGGTCGACCACGACCACGTCCGCTGAGCCGCTCTGCTCCAGCAGCGGCCGCATCGCGAGGCGCACGTCGCCCGCGAAGAAGTGGGCGTTGTCGATGCCGTTCAGGCGCGCGTTCTCGATCGCGTCGGCCACGGCCTCCTCGACGATCTCGACGCCCCACACCTCGCCGGCGTCGAGCGCCAGGACGAGCGCGATGGTGCCGATTCCGCAGAACAGGTCGAGCACCTTCTCGCGCCCGCTCAGGCCGGCGAGCTCGACGGCGGTGCCGTAGAGGCGCTCGGCCATCTCGGTGTTGGTCTGGAAGAAGGCGTCCGGCGAGATCCGGAAGCGCAGGCCCGACAGCTCCTCCTCGAGGACGGCCGGGCCCTTGACGATCTGGGTGTCGCCATCGCGGGTCGTCTCGGCGACGCCCGCGGCGCGCGTCCACAGGAACGAGTCGGCGGGCACGACGGCGGCCAGCCCGTCCACGTCGAAGCTGCCGCCCGGGCTCGTCACGATGCGCGCCTGGAGCTGGCCGGTGCGGCGTCCCTCGCGCACGACGAGGTTGCGCAGGAGGCCCTGCTGCGCCGCGCCTGTCCCACGCGCTGAGGCCCTGCTCCCGGCACCAGGCCTTGACGATCTCGCGCAGCTCGTCGACGCGCGCGGAGGCGAGGATGTCGTGCTCGACGTCGTCGATCAGGTCGAAGCGGCCGGGACGGTGAAAGCCGAGCGCGAGCTCACCGGTCTCGTCGTCCTCGCCGAACGAGTACTCGAGCTTGTTGCGGTAGTGGAGCTGCTCGACCGCGGGCACGATCGACTCGACGGGCGGCGACTCGAAGCGGCCGATGCGCGCGAGCGCGTCCCGTACCTGCTCCTCCTTCTCCTGCAGCTGGCGCTCGTAGGGGAGCACCTGCCAGGGCGCGCCCGGGTGCAGGGCGAGCGGCTCGACGCGGTCGGCGCTCGGCTCGACGAGCTCGATCGCGTCGGCCTCGCCGAACGAGCGCTTGGAGCGGGTGATGCGGGCGCGCACGAGATCGCCCGGCACGGCGCCGCGAACGAACACGACGTAGCCGTCGCTGCGGGCGACGCCGGCGCCGCCATGGGCGAGCCGGTCGATCCGCAGCTCGAGCTCGTCCCCCTTGCGGGGCCGGGATGTCGTCGTCGGGGCGCCTTCCACGACGCCCAATGGTCGCAGGCGCTACTTGAGCTTCGACTCGATCGCGCTCAGGACGCCCTTGCGGTTCGCGTTGCGGCGCTCGTGGTCGCGGACCTTGCGCAGTTCGGCGGGGGTGAGATCGCCGAGGCGCGCCTTGACCTGCGCCACGTTCAGGTCCTCGTAGAGGCTGATCGGGAAGCTGCTTCCCACCTTGGCCGCTCGCCGGGCGCGATCGGCCTGAGCGAGCGCCGGCGACGCCGTGCGCACCGCACGTCCGCGCGCACCGTCCGCCTGCTTGCGGGCCTTGCCGGCGCGCTTGGAGATGTCGCGGCGGCCCTTGTCGAGCAGGCCCTCGAGGTCCTTGAGGACGTCGCTCGTCTCCTTGCGGCCGCGCTTGACGAGGTCGGCCGCGATCCCCCGCGCCTCCTTCGGCGAGAGCTTGCCGCTCTTCGAGAGCGCCTCCTCGATGCGGTCGCGCGTGAGCAACACCATCCCGCTCGGCTGGGTCAGGTTCTTTCGGAGCGCCTCGCGGAACTCGGCGACCGTCTTGGCCTCGATGCCGGCAGTCTTGGCGGGCTTCGACGGCCGCATCCGACACGGTCTTGGCGGCCTTCTGCGCCTTCTGCTGGCGCCCGCGTGCCGCTCCGCCCTTCTTGGCGGCCGCCGTGCGCTTGCTGCTCGCCGCCCGCTTCGACCCTCCGCTCGGCTTGCTCGTACTGGTCCGGCGCTCTGCCATCGCCCGCCCTTTCCCTCGACCGTGGTTGGCTCCCCGCCGGGACTATCTCAACTCGGCAGCGCGAACGCGGCGCTGACAGGAGCGTGGTCCGAGAGGCGCAGGCGCAGCCCGTCGGGCTCGGTCAGCTCGCGCCGCTCCGGTTCGAGCCGCCGCGGCCGCTCGCGCACCTCGAGGCCGCGCACGAGGAGGTGGTCGATGGCGTCGGGAGCCGTCGGAGCGGCGAGCCCCAGCCGCTCTCGCAGCACCTCGAACGGCTCGGGGTTGCGGCGGGGGCGCAGGTTCAGGTCACCGCCGAACACGAGCGGGATCCCGTCCGACCAGGCGAGCGCGTGCTCGGCGGCGCTCACCACCTCGCTGGCGGCGCGGTCGGGCAGCCCCGCCGAGGCGTGCAGGTTCGCGACGCACACCTGGCCCTCGGGCAGCTCGAGATGCGCCCAGTGCATGCGCCGCTGCTCGGGCCGGTAGGCGAGTGTCAGGCGGCGGCGCGCCAGCACCCGGCCCGGGGCACGCACCAGGATCTGGTTGGAGCCGCCGTCGGACGACGCGAGCAGGTCGGGGTTCCAGTCGGCGAGCCGCCGCTGGAGCGGAGGGCACCAGTTGCGCGAGGTCCGCACGAGCGTGCCGTGCGATCCGGTGCGGGCGCAGAGCGCGCCAAACCAGCGCGGCGGCGCTTCCTGCAGGAGCGCGACGTCCCATTCGAAGCCGTCGAGCACGGTGGCGAACTCGTCGAGCAGCACGCGATTGACCTGCGCGTGCGTCTCGTTCCGCTCGGTCGTCCCGAGCAGCCGGGCGCGCCATGTGAACAGGGCCGGGTCAGGGGGGAAGTCCCTGCCGTGGTAGAGGTTCCAGCTCAGGACTCGCATGGCACGGCACTTCCTAACAGGTGAGGAGCTCAGCGCGGACGAGCAGCTGCGGCTGCTCGAGCGGGCGATCGAGCTGAAGAGCGGCCGCCTCGCGTCACGCGCGCTCGAGGGGATGAGCGTCGCGCTCGTGTTCGACAAGCCCTCGACGCGCACGCGGGTCTCGTTCGAGACCGGGGTGTTCGAGCTCGGCGGCCATCCGCTCATCCTGCGCGAGGGCGAGCTGCAGCTCTCCCGCGGGGAGTCGCCACGCGACACGGCGCTCGTGCTCGGGAGGATGGTGCACGCGATCGGGATTCGCACCGGGCCCGCACGAGACGGTCGAGGACCTGGCGCGGCACTCACGGATCCCCGTCATCAACATGCTCACGCACGAGCATCACCCCTGCCAGGTGCTCGCGGACCTGATGACCCTGCTCGAGCGCTTCGGCACCCTCGAGGGGCTGAAGCTCGCCTACGTCGGCGACGGCAACAACATGACCCGCTCGCTGCTCCTCGGCGGCGCGATCGCGGGGGTGGAGGTGGCGGTGGCGACGCCGCCGGAGCTGTCGCTGCCCGAGGCGCCCGGGGTCGAGCCGGCCGAGGCGGTGCGCGGCGCGCACGCGATCTACACCGACGTCTGGGTGAGCATGGGCGACGAAGAGGACGCCGAGCGGCGGCGCTCGCTGCTCGCTCCGTATCGCGTCGACGCGGAGCTGCTGGCGAAGGCACGCGACGACGCGATCGTCCTCCATTGCCTGCCCGCCCACCCGGGCGAGGAGATCAGCGAGGACGTCCTCTACGGCGAGCGCTCGGCCGTGTGGGACCAGGCCGAGAACCGCCTGCACGCGCAGAAGGCGCTGCTCGAGTTCCTGTTGGCGCACTCGGGCTGAGCCCGTCCCTGCCACGGGTTTAGTGTTCGGCCCATGAGGAAGCTGATCGCGTTGCTCTTGGCCTGCATGGCACTCGCTCTCGTGGTCGCCGGCTGCGGCGGCGACGATGACGACGACTCCGGGAACGGCGGCGGAGCGACGCACCGAGGAGCCGGCCGGCGAGGGCGGCGGCGCGGGCGGCGCCTCCCGGCGGCACGGAGGTCAGCATGAAGAACATCCAGTTCGAGCCCTCGGACGTGAGCGTCGCCGCCGGCGACACGATCACCTTCACGAACGACGAGGGCGTTCCGCACGACGTCGAGAAGTCGAGCGGCCCTGGACCCTCGTTCAGCTCCGGCCCCCAGGGCGGCATGATGGAGGGCGACACGTTCGAGCTGACGCTCGACGAGCCCGGCACCTACGAGTACATCTGCCGCGTGCACGCCCCCGGGATGGCGGGCACGATCGAGGTCACGAAGTAGGGCGTCAGGCCTTGCGGCGCAGCCCGAAGCCACGCAACAGCAGCATCGCGGTCTCGCCCATGCCGCCGCGAGCGGGCAACAGGCCGAGCTGGGTGGCGGCGTCGTAGAGGTCGAAGAAGCCGCGCGCGCGCCGCACCGCGCCGTCGGACAGCTCGATGAAGTGCAGCCCGTGGAGCGTCACGTGAGCGGTCGCTCGCAGGCACCATCTGTCCGAGATCGCCGCCCTGGGTGCCGAGCGCCCGCCAGGGGATGCACACGTGCGTGCCGCGCGTGAGCGGCGGCGCGGTCGCCTCGATCCGCAGGTCCGGAAAGGCGCCGCGCAGGACCGCCGCGTGACGCTCGAGCGCATCCACTCCGCGCAGCGGATCCACCGCCACCGGATCCTCGTAGGAGACGTCGGGCGTGCAGCAGGCCTCGAAGCCGCTCCCGTGCCAGGCGGCGCGCCAGCGCTCGGCCAGCGCGTCGACCGGGCCGCGCTCGAGCTCGGTGCTCACCGCCCGCGGCCGTGCTCCGCCGGATCGGCGAGCGGACCGAGCTCCGGCAGGCCCTCCTCCGGCGAGGAAGCCTGGGCGTACATGCGCCGCGGGATGCGGCCGGCCACTCGCGCCTCGTAGCCCGCCTCGACCGCCTTGCGCATGGCGCGCGCCATCGCGACCGGGTCCGCCGCGCGCGAGATGGCGCTCGCAAGCAGGACGCCGTCGCAGCCCGCCTCCATGGCGAGCGCGGCGTCCGACGCCGTGCCGATCCCGGCGTCGAGGATCACGGGCACGCGGGCGGCCTCGACGATCAGGCGCAGGTTGTAGGCGTTGTTGATCCCCATGCCGCTCCCGATCGGCGAGCCAAGCGGCATCACGGCGGCGCACCCGGCGTCCTCGAGCCTGCGCGCGAGGATCGGGTCGTCGTTCGTATACGGGAGGACCGTGAAGCCGTCCGCGACGAGCTCCTCGGCGGCGCGCGAGCAGCTCGGCCGGATCGGGCAGCAGCGTGCGGTCGTCGCCGATCACCTCGAGCTTCACCCAGTCGGTCTCGAGCGCCTCGCGGGCGAGCTTCGCGGTGGCGACCGCGTCGCGTGCCGTGAAGCAGCCGGCCGTGTTCGGCAGCACCTCGAGCCCGGTGTCCGACAGCACCTCGACGATCGAGCCGCGCGCGCTCGGATCGACGCGGCGCATCGCCACAGTCGCGAGCTCGGCGCCCGACTCCTCGGCCGCCGCGGCCATGACCGACAGGTTGCGGAAGCCGCCCGTGCCGAGGATGAGGCGCGACTCGAGCCGGCGACCCGCGATCTCGAACATCACGCGCCTCCCTGGACCGCGTGCAGCACCTCGACCTGCTGGCCGTCGCGCACCGGTGTCGTCGACCACTCGCCGCGCGGGACGACCTCTCCGTCGAGCGCCACCGCGACGCCGCGGCCGTCGGCGGGCGCGCCCGTGGCGATCACCGCGACCTCGACGGTCGCCCCGTCCGGCAGTTCCTGGCGCTCCCCGTTCAGGACCACGAGCGTCATGCGCGCGCCCTCGCGCCGAAGCGGTCGGGGCTGAGCGCGGCGAGCTCCTCCGGCAGCTCGTCGCCGGCCAGCAGCGCGGCCACCGCCTCGCCGGTCAGCGGCGCCAGCAGCACCCCGTTGCGCCAGTGCCCCGTGGCCCAGATGAGCCCGTCGAGCTCGCCGCGTCCGATCACGGGTGCGTTGTCGGGAGTTCCCGGCCGCAGCCCGGCGCGCGCTCCGGTCAGCTCGAGCTCGCCCACCTCGGGCAACACCTCCCAGGCCGCCTCGAGCAGGCGGAAGACCCCGTCCGCGGTCACGGCGGTGTCGAAGCCCTGCTCCTCGACGGTCGCTCCCAGCACGACGCGGCCGTCGCCACGCCCGACGAGGTAGCAGCGCGGCGTGCGCAGCACGCGCCCGAACGGCTCGGGTCCCGCGCCGCGCGCGCGCAGCTCGAGGATCTGGCCCTTGACCGGGCGCACGGGCGGCCCCTGGCCGTCGGGGGCGAGCGCTGCGCTCCAGGCGCCGCAGGCGACGACGACCTGCTCGCAGGCGATCGTCCCGCCACTCGTGCGCACGCCCGTGACGCGGCCGGCCTCGTGCTCGACCGACTCGACCTCGACCCCGAGCTCGAGCGCGTCCACCGTCGACGCCAGTGCCCGCACCACCGCGCGCGGCTCGGCCTGGGCGTCCTGTGGCGCGAGGATGCCGCCCGCGATCCGCGGGGAGAGCCCCGGCTCGAGCTCGCGGCAGCGCGACGGCGTGAGCCACTCGGCGGCGAGGCCGAGCTCGCGCTGGAACTCGTGGAGGCGTCGCAGCTCGCGGGCGTCGTCGGCGTCGGCCGCCACGACGAGCGCGCCGGTCTCGCGATAGCCCGTCGACATGCCGGTGAGCTCCTCGAGCTCGGCTGCGAAGGCGGCCCAGCGCTCGCGGCCGGCGAGATTGACGCGAAGCGGGCCGAGCTCGCCGAAGTCGGCCTCGGTGATCGGTGCGAGCATGCCCGCGGCGACCGCCGACGTCGCGGCACCCGGCTCCGCGGCGCGGTCGACGACGAGCACGGACAGGCCGCGTCGCTGCGCGCGCCAGGCGCAGGCGAGGCCGATCAGCCCGGCGCCCACGACCACCGCGTCGTAGCGCTCTCCTCTGCTTCTCCGCGGCTCTTGCATCGCCCCTTCCTCCACCGGCATTACCCGGGTCAGGTTCGACGGTCGGCGGCGCCGCAGCCGCCCTCTCAGCCCGGTTCACCCCGAGCTCCCGTGTTCGCGTCAGATGGTACCCGGCGGCGCCGGAGACGACTCAGACCCGGCGCGTCGGATAGTCGTCGGGCGGGCGCGGCGTGCGCCCGTCGTCGCGCAGGAAGATCACCGCGAGCGAGATCACGAGGCCGATGATTCCGACGATCATCAGGATGAGGCCGACCGTCTGAATCTCGATTCCGGAGACCGTCGCGGTCACGGCGTAGCGCAAGATCGCGCCCGCCGCGATGAGGAATATTGAGACTCCGATACTCATTATCTGCTAGCTGTTAGGGGCCTGCCGGGCGGACGCTACCAGGGCCGCAGGACCGCAACCGAGCGCGTTCCGACTTGTTGCAGGTGTAGAAGGCAGGGGCTCGCGCAGGCCGCATGTTCCTGTTTTCCCGCGTTCGCCCGACGCACCCGACCCCACTGGATCGATGAAACGACTGACAATCGTCACCGCCGTTCTTCTCGCTGCGATCGCCGCTCCCGCGGCGCAGGCGTCGACCGGCCAGCTGACGATCATGCAGGACGACTCCGAGGTTCGCCACAACACCGCCTCGGCCCTGGACGAGTTCGACTCGCTCGGCGCCGACGTGGTCAAGATCGGCCTGTCCTGGGAAGAGGTCGCGCCGGACGGGCGACGCAAGCCCTCCGGCTTCGACGCCGCCGATCCCGCCGAGTACGCCTGGGGCAACTATCCGGATGTGATCGACGCGATCCTCGCTCGCGGGATGCGGCCCTACGTGAGCATCGTCGGGCTCGCGCCCGACTGGGCGTCGCAGCGTGGCGGACGGCGCGGGACGAACCGGCCGAGCAGCAAGGAGTACGGGCTGTTCGCAGAGGCGGTCGGCGAGCGCTTCCCCGGCGTCGACCTGTGGTCGCTGTGGAACGAGCCCAACCTCTCCAGCTGGCTCAGCCCGCAGCGCCGGAAGGGCATTCCGGTGTCGCCGTCGATCTACCGCAACCTCTACCTGGCCGGGCACTCCGGCCTGATGAGGGCGGGCCACAGCGGAGACACGGTCCTGCTCGGTGAGCTCATGCCGCGCGGCGGCACGTCGAGCAAGAAGGTCCCGCCGCTCGAGTTCCTGCGTGAGATGGTCTGCCTCGATCGCAACTATCGCCAGTACCGCGGGCGCGCCGCGCGCAAGCGCGGCTGCAAGCGGGTCGGGCGGATTCCGACGTCGGGTCTCGCCTATCACCCGTACACCCTCGCCAACGGGCCGAGCGTGCCCGAGCCCGTGTCCGGCGACGCCGCGATCGGCCAGCTGAGCCGTGTGACGCGCACGCTCGACGCGCTCTCGCGGCGCGGCAAGCTCCCGCGCCGCACGCCGATCTGGATCACCGAGTTCGGCTACCAGACGAGGCCGCCCGATCCGTTCGCCACCCCGCTCCGCCGCGCGCCCGGGCTGATGGACGAGAGCGAGTGGATCGCCTACCGCAACTCGCGTGTCAGGAGCTACTCCCAGTACCAGTTGCGCGACGCGCCGAGCTGGCAGTCCGGGCTGCGCTTCGCAAACGGGCGCAAGAAGCCGGGCGTCTACGGTGCCTTCGCCCTGCCGCTCCACCTCGAGCGGCGCGGCGGCGGCCGGGTCGAGGTCTTCGGCGCCATTCGGTCCGCCTCGAGTGGCAGCGCGGAGGTCGAGTTCAAGGCGAGCCGGCGCGCCAGCTACCGTTCGCTCGGCTCTGTCTCACTCAACAAGGTCGGCTACTTCAGGCGGACCTTCCGCGTCAATGCGGGCTCTGGCGCCACATTCCGGGTCTCGCTTGGCGATGTGTCGCGCGCCAAGCAGCTCGCGGCCCGCTGATTCGAAAACCCAAGGAGATCCTCGACCGATGAACATCGCCGCACCACGCCTAACTCGCTGCGTCGTCGCCCTTCTGGCGGCCGCTGCCGTGCTCGTCACCGGACTCGCTGCGGCGCCCGAGTCGCACGCGGCCAGGGGCATGGAGCTCGCGATCCAGGACGACGGGGTCTTCCTCGGAGTCAACAAGCGCTGGAAGGGCGACAAGCCGTACAAGTACGCCAAGGCGCTGGGCGTGACCCGCCTCCGGGTGAACCTCAACTGGGCTTACACGATGTTTCCCGCGCAGTACCGCGCCCGCAACAAGCCGAAGAACATCCAGTACGCCTTCGGCCTGTACGACAACCTGATCGACCGCGCCGCCAAGCACGGTATGCGCGTGCACCTCTCCCTGACCGGGCCGCCGCCGCGCTGGGCGAACTCGCGCAAGGCCCAGCCCCAGAGCGGGGCCTGGTACAAGCCGAACTCGGTCGAGTACGGCAAGTGGGCCGGGATCGTGGCCAAGCACTTCCGCGGCCGCGTCGACCGCTACAGCATCTGGAACGAGCCGAACTGGAAGACCTGGCTCGGGCCGCTCTCGAGCTCGCCGTCGATCTACCGCTCGCTCTACTCACGCGGCTACTCCGCGATCAAGAAGGCCGACTCGCGCGCGAAGGTGCTGATCGGCGAGACGAGCCCGTACGCGCGCTCGGGCATGTCGCTCGCGCCGCTCGCCTTCCTGCGGGCCGTGACCTGCGTGAACAAGGACTACAAGCGCGTGCGCAACTGCACGAAGCTGAAGGCCGACGGCTACGCGCACCATCCGTATGACTTCCGGCACGCGCCGGACTACGAGTTCCCGGGCGAGGACAACGTGACGATCGGGACGCTCTCGCGGCTGACGAAGGCGCTGGACCGCATCGCGAAGACGGGGGCGCTGCGCCAGAACGGCGGCGGCCGCATGCGCGTCTACCTGACGGAGTACGGCTACTTCGCGTCGGGCAAGCGCGCGCTGCCCCCGAAGACCAGCGCGCGCTACCTGCAGCAGGCGTACTCGCTCGCCCTGAAGAACGGGCGCGTGAAGAGCCAGCTCCAGTACCTGCTTCCCGAGCTGCCGAACAACTCGCCGTCGACGTTCAACACGGGCATCGTCACGCAATCGGGCAAGCGCCTGCCGCAGTACGGCGCGCTCCAGCGCTGGTACAACGCGAACCGCGGCAAGGTCAAGCGCCCGGGCGGCTCGATCAACCTGCCGGACGCGCCGGATAACCCGACGGGGTAGCCGTGCGCCCGGCTGAAGCGCTCAGCCGGGCTCGCCTGTACTTCGTCGTGGAGGCCGTCCCGGACGATCTCGTCCGGGCGGCGCTCCGCGGCGGCGTCGACATGCTCCAGCTGCGCGTCAAGGACGGAGCGGACGACGAGGTGCTCGCCGCCGCGGCGCGCTTTCGCGCCCTGTGCGACGAGCACGACGCGCTCTTCTGGCTGAACGACCGGCCCGATCTCGCGCTCGAGGCGCGGGCCGACGGCGTCCACGTGGGGCAGGACGACCTGGACGTCGCCGAGGTGCGCGAGCAGGTCGGCCGGCGGCTCCTGATCGGGCTCTCCACCCACAGCCCCGCCCAGCTCGAGGCGGCCCTGCGCTCCGAGGCGGACCAGCTGAGCGTCGGCCCCGTCTGGGAGACGCCGACCAAGCTGGGGCGCCCGGCAGCCGGTCTCGACTACGTGCGCCACGCGGCGCGCGTGGCGGGCGAGCGCCCGTGGTTCGCGATCGGCGGGATCGACCGCGGGAACATCGCCGAGGTCGTGGCTGCGGGAGCGCAGCGGATCGTCGTCCTGCGCGCGATCCGCGACGCGCAGGATCCCGAGGCGGCCGCGGCCGCCCTGCGCTCGTCTCTGCCGGAGCAGATCTAGCGGCGCGCGCAGACGCCGGAGGAGAGCTTGCGGCAGCCCTGGTGGCGCCGTGCGCTCGCGACGTAGGCCTTCAGCGCCGGCATCGACTCGTAGCTGTCACCGCGGTAGCGATTCAACCCGGTGTAGTCGAAGAGGTCCCCGCTCTCGTAGGCGGAGGACCACGTGTACCAGTACACGCGCCACAGCCTCAGCCGCCGGCTCTCCCGCGCTGCCAGGGAGTAGATGGAGCGCAGGCGGCTGGCCATCCCCGCGTCGGTCGTCCACCACTGCCGCTGCCAGAGCGGCCCGGGCGTTGGCACGCGGCCCTTGCCGGCGGGCCAGGTGACCTCCGTGAGCCAGATGGGCCGGCGGGCCATGTGCGCGCGGCGCAGCGCGGTGCGGAAGTAGCGCACCCCCTTCAGCACCCGGTCGGCGCGCGAGGTGAAGAAGTTGATCGATGCGACGTCGAAGTACCGCCTGATCCCGAAGCGCGCGAGCCGGTCGAGGTGCTGCCAGGCGAAGTCCGCGAGACCTGCCAGGACGATCGTGGCGTCTGGATCGAGCTCCCTGATCTTCCGGCTCGCCGCCTTGAGCAGGGTGGCGTATTCCTCCGCCCACGCATTGTCGCCGCGAGCGCCCGTATCCCAGTAGTTCTGGAGGTGTGGCTCGTTCCAGATCTGCCATTCGCGCAGCGGGCGCCTCGGCAGGTCGGGACGCTCCTGCCAGAAGCTCCCCTCGGGGCCGTAGCGCATCATGAGAGCCTCGATGAAGTTGACGTAGTCGCTCGGGTCCCGCGGCGGAGAGGCGTAGTTCGATGGGTCGATGGCCGCCCACGCGGGCGTGTACTGGACCACCGGCAGCAGCCTGACGTTGTGCGCGGTCGCGAAGGCGACCATGCGATCGGTGCCGCTGAAGTCTGGCGCCTGACCGGCGTGCGGCTGCATGCGCCACCACGGGAAGACAGTCCGGGCGGTCTCGACGCCCGACCGCGCCATCAGCGCCCACTGGCCTTCCTGGGCGGCATCGGGCGCACCGACCGTCGCCCGGTCCCACATGACGCCGTAGAAGCGCTCGGGCACGCTGCGCTTCGCCTCGGCCGCGACGGGGACGAGGAGCATTGCCACCGCCACGAAAACGGCGCTGATCAGGGCACGGGAGGGCATCTCGGCTGGACCTTAGAACACGCCCCGCCGCTAACGTTGCGGCTCGCTGATGGCGAGCAAGCGAAAGCGGCGCAAGCCCCGCAGCTCACCCGCGCAGCGTCCGGCACGCCCTCAGGCCCCCGCCATGCAGCGCGGCTACGCGCGCGGGCGCGCGAAGGACGAGGAGGCGCGGCGCGCGCTCAAGCCGCTCGCGCCGGGGGAGCGGCCGACCGCCGTCACGGTCGGCGCCGTGGCCGCTGCGCTGCTCGCGCTGGCCAACCTGATCGCCGTGATCGCCGGCTGGGATGGGGGGACCGACGCCGACGCCGGCCAGGCGCTTGCGGGCAGCCTCCTGGTGACCGCCGTGGTGTGCGTGGTGGCGGTCGGCATGTGGAAGGCCAAGTACTGGGCGGTGCTCGGCATGCAGACCCTGCTCGCGATCACGCTCGTCATCTGCTCGCTCGCGTTGATCTCTGCGACGAGCGTCGTCGCGGCGCTCGTGCTCACGGCGATGATCGCCGCCGCGGGCACGCTCTTCTGGTTCCTCGTCAAGGCGATGGCGCGCATCCAGATGCCCGAGCGACCGGGGGCATCGCGCCGATAGGTAGGCTCATCGCCCCATGCCGGAAAGCAAGTACGACTGCATCGTCATCGGCTCGGGGCCGGGCGGCTACGTGGCCGCGATCCGCGCCGCACAGCTCGGCCTGAAGACCGCCGTGGTCGAGAAGGGCAACACCGGCGGCCGCTGCCTGAACGAGGCGTGCATTCCCGCGAAGGCGATCCTGCGCGTCGCCGAGGTCTACCAGGAGGTTCAGCACGCGGGGTCGTTCGGCATCAACGTCGAGGGCTCGTCGGTCGACTACTCGGGCGCGACCAAGCACCGCGACAAGGTGATCAAGACGCTCACGGGCGGCGTCGGGATGCTGCTCGAGAAGAACAAGGTCGACCTGATCGAGGGCTTCGGCGCGGTCACCGACGACGGCAACGTCAAGATCGGCGGCCAGTTCGACGGGACCGAGATCGAGACCGACCGGGTGATCCTGGCGTGCGGCTCCGTGTCCAAGCCCCTCCTCGATCTCCAGTTCGGGAAGCGGATCCTCGACACCGCCGGGATGTGGCTCCTGAACGAGCAGCCGTCGCGGCTGTGCGTCATCGGCGCTGGGGCGTCGGGCACGGAGATCGCCTCCGCGCTCGGTCGGCTCGGTACCGAGGTGGCGCTCCTCGAAGCGCTGCCGCAGATCCTGCCGCTGGAGGACGAGGAGATCGCGAAGGCGGTCGCGCGCGACATCCGCAAGCAGAACGTCCGCATCGAGACCGGGGCCAAGGTCGAGGGCGCAGAGGCCTCGGACTCCGGCGTGAAGGTCACGTTCAACGGAGAGACCGAGGAGTTCGACTACCTCGTGATCGCGGCCGGCCGCGCGCCCGATGTCGAGGGCCTCGGGCTCGAGGAGGCCGGGATCGAGCGCGACGAGCGCGGGCTGGTCAAGGTCGACGGGCGCCTCCGGACCTCTCGGCCCGGCGTGTGGGCGATCGGCGACATGGTGCCCGGGCCCGCTCTTGCCCACAAGGCCTCGGACGAGGGGATCATCGCGGTCGAGGACGCGGCCGGGCACGAGGTACACGAGATCGACTACACGTACATCCCGGCCGTCACCTTCTGTCAGCCGCAGGTCGCCTCGTTCGGACTGACCGAGAAGGAGGCTCGCGACGCCGGCCACGACGTGGTCGTCGGGAAGATCCCGATGGGCGCGGTCGGAGCGCCGACCGTCTACGGCGACCGCAGCGGGCTGGTCAAGATCGTGGGCGACTCGAAGACCGGCGAGATTCTCGGCGGCCACATCGTCTCGGTGAAGGCCGCCGATCTCATTCAGGAGCTCGTCAACGCACGCCAGCTCGAGGGCGGCTACCCAGAGGTGGCGCGCACGATTCACCCGCATCCGGCGTTCGCCGAGACCGTGATGGAGGCGGCTCGGGCGACGGATGGCTGGCTGATTCACGGCTGAGGGCCGTTGGCGGGCGCATGGCGGGATCCGCTTTCCCCGCTAGTTGCGTTAAAAACAGTCCTGACGGTTTCTGATACTTCTTCTGAGCGCTTCGGTGCCGCAATAGGCTGCGGCGCGCCAAATTCGGGTCGCAGGGGGCGAGTTTCCTTCTGCCGACTCTCTCACGGTCATGAACATCCGCCCCCGCCCCATGCGCCTGGTTGTGCTCGCCCTCACCGGCTTCGTCTTGCTGACTCAGTCCGGATCCGCCACGGCGAGCGAATTCACGATCAATACCTGCCAAGCCGACCGGGCCAACTACTCGACCCAGGCCTTCGCCGACTTCGCCACCCGCGGAATGATGTGGAAGCGGGCGTGTGATGCGGAGGGGCCGGGACTGCGAGGCCTCGTCACCTCAAACGTGCCACGGCCAGGGCGAGTCCCACGTGGGTCACGTTCCTACTTCGTGATGGAGGCGCCCCCAGGCACCCGCTTCGCACGGCTCAACTGGTCCGGCCAGGCCCGTCGCCGGGACTGCCGTTACGCACTCCAGCTCTGGGCCAGCCGCCCCGATGGTCCGCCAACCCCGATCAAGAACGTCCGGGCGAACACTCACTGCCCTCGAAGTGGATACGCCCAGGCGGCGGCGTGGCCTCGCCCACGACCCTTCGACATCAGCGGCGCAACGAAGATCGTCCAACGCGTCATCTGCGTGGGCGAGCGCGGGGCGCCCCATTGTTCGAGCCGCGGCCTGAACTACATCCGAACGTTCAAGGCACAGGTGACGGTGGTGGACGTGAGCCCGCCGGCGGTGGGGATCGGGCAGGACAACCCGTTCACGCAGGGTCAGTGGGTGCGGGGTGTGCAGACGGTGAACTACTTGGCGGGGGACAATGTGGGGGTCAAGAGTGCGCGGGCCATCGTCGTCCGGCATGCTCGTGGGGCGAGCACCACCGTGGATGCGACTTCGCGCACGGGTCCCGTGTGTCGAACGGTCCCGGGGCTATCACGGTTCGACACCACGTCGCTGGCGGATGGATCACAACGCTGGCCGTCGATGCGATCGACGCGGCGGACAATCCCGGCGTGTCAACCCCAGTCACGGTTCGGGTGGACAACACCGCGCCCGGCGCAGTGGGGCTCGATGTCGCCGGCGGGACTGTCGTGGCGAAACGCCAATGACTTCGACGTCGCCTGGGTCAACCCATCCGAAGGAGACCGAGCGCCGATCGCCGCGGCCCACTACCAGATCTGCCGAGTCGGGGGGTGGCGATTGCACCGAGGGAAGGCGAGCGGGGGCCGACATTTCGGCGCTCGCCGACCTATCGGTGCCAGGACCCGGCGAATGGCAACTCAGGATGTGGCGCGAGGACGCCGCCACCAACCACGAGCCGACCAATGCCTCCGTAGCGGTGCCGCTCAGATTCGATCCGGAGCCACCGCAACTCGCGTTCGAGCCGACGTCGTCCGCGGATCCCACACTCGTCTCGGTTGCGGTCAGCGATCGGGTCTCCGGAGTGGCATCCGGCCAGATCGAGTTGAGCCGACAAGGGACAGGCACCTGGCAATCGCTGGCCACGGAGCGACAGGGCGACCGCCTACTCGCGCGAGATAGACGATTCCCTCTCTCCCAGCTGGCGTCTACCTGCTGCGTGCGACAGCCTGGGACCAAGCCTCGAACCAAAACAGCACCGACAAGCGGACGAGTGGCGAACCGATGGCCATCACCCTGCCCCTACGGGTGCCGACGGTCCTGCGCGCTGGGATTCGGAACGAGCGCACGGTACGCCGTTCCGTCAAGCGTCGCGGAAAGCGCCGCACAGTCAGGCGCCGAGTGGTTGAGCTCCTGCCACGTGCCGACGTCCGCTACGGAGAGCGCGTCACCGTCGCCGGTCGACTCGAGAATCGGGATGGGCAGCCAGTCCCGGGCGCGGAGATTCAGGTGCTCTCAGGCAGCGAGACCGACCGCGGCCAACTGGTCGGCGTCGTGACCACCGACGCTGGCGGTGCGCTTCACATATCGGGCGCTGGCGGATGCGACACGCACCTTGCGGTTCGCCTACTCCGGAACGCCGGTGATGCTGCCGACCGAAAGCGCGATCAGTCTGCTGACATCGGCGGCCTCGACGCTCCGAGCCACACCCCGGCGACTCGAAGAACGGTCAAAGCGTCCGATTCTCCGGTCGCCTGAGCGCACTTCCCGCACCACCAGCGGGCAAGCTCGTTGAGCTTCAGGTGGTGCTCTCCGGGCGCTGGCAGACGTTCCGAACGACGCGCACTCAGCCCGACGGCTCGTGGGCGATCCGCTACCACTTCCGGCGCACCTGCGGCCTGCTGCGTTATCGGTTCCGGGCTCGCCTGCCCGCGGAGGCGGGCTACGCGTTCCAGACTGGATACACAAGAGCCACTCACGGTGACGGTGCGCGGACAGACGGTGTCGCTGAGCCGTCGAGAGCTCGTAGCGCTCGAGCCTGATCCCGTGAGCGGCTGCCGCGACTCCAGCGCGCCGGAGGGGTTATCGGGAGGCATGCAAGCCGAGAAGAGAGGTCGCGTGTTACGAGCGCTACGCATGCATCTGAGCTATGCCAACGTGATGGCAACGGCCGCGGTCTTCATCGCGCTGGGCGGCTCGTCGTACGCGGCGCTGACGATAACCGGGGCGGAGGTCCGTGACGGCAGTCTCAGCTATCGCGATTTGAAGAAGGACACGTTGGGTGGGAGTCGCGTCAAGGAGGCGAGGCTAGGGAAGGTGCCACGGGCGCGGAACGCCGATCGGCTGAACGGACTGTCCGCAGCGCGGCTACTGGTTAGATGCCCACGAGGCGACCGTGCCGGTTTCCGATGTCTGTGTGGAGACAGATCTCGCGCGGGCCCTGCCCCCTACAGCTCGGCCGCAGTTAGCGTGCGAAGGAGTCGACCGAGCGGCCACGCCCGGGCGACGTCTGCCGAGTCACGACGAACTCATGACCGCCATCGGGGAGCCCGGCGTCAGCCTGGCGGCCGGTGGAGAGCTGACGCGGAACATTTATCCAGCTACCAGACGGTCGGGTAGATGTCCTCTACGTAACGGATGCAGCCGGCAGCGTCGCCATCACCCCCAACACCGCCGGCGGCGCGAAGGCCTTTCGCTGCGTCGCAGATCCATTGAACTAATGAGCTACGGAGGAGCTGGGCAGCGTGCGGAGCGACGAGGTCGACAACGCTCAGTCGGCACTATCCACTAAGACAGGGCCTGGCGACTGCAGCCGACATCCTCATGTACGTAGTTCGATTCTGGGTCCAAGGTCCGAGGCGCGGTCCAGATGGATCCGTCCCGCTCTGACGAGCGCCTTCCCTCGCTCTCGCCGCCGTACTCCCCGCCGCAAGCATCGCCGCCGAGCCCGACAGTTCGCAGGAGGGCGGCGTGCTGCCGGAGCAGTCACAGGACATCGAGACTGACAGCCCGATCTACGACCCCGGTGGCGACACCGATCTGCCCATTCGACGCCGGCCAACAGGCCGGACCCTCACCGCAGGAGTCCTCGCCGGACGATGCGCCGCTCGAGAGCGAGCCGGCCGATGATCCTGAGGGAAGGCTTGCCCCGATGGCGCCCTCTGAGCCCACCATCCCGAACGTCGCGGAGGACGCTCCGGTGGCGCCTCTCGAGGGGACCGCTCCCGCCGCTCCGCCCACCCCGGGCTTCTCGATCGAACCGCCTCCGACGAATGTCGCGACTCCCGCAGGCTGATACTTCGCCCTCGTCGGTTCCTGAACCTCAGGTCCTCACAGCCGAGCCCGGGATCCCGCGCCAAGCACGGCCCAGCCTGACCGCCAGTGTGCGCGTCGATCCGAAGCCGACCTCGCCAACCGTCGCGGACGTCGGCGTTGAAAGCTCAGCCGGGCTCGGATCGGCGGAGGTGGCCACTAACCCCGATCCAGGTAATCCCGCCGGGTCCGCGTCTGATGCCGCCCGGCCCACAGGGACGCCCAGCTCCGTCGACGCGTGTGCGCGGCGCGCGATTCCACATCGTCCAGTCCGGAGAGTCGCTCTGGACGATCGCCGAAGGACCTTCTCGGGGCTGACGCGCCTGCCGCGAGCATTGCGGCGCAGGTGGCGGAGCTCTGGGAGCTCAACCAGGAGCAGATCGCGAGCGGCGATCCGGAACCTGATCGTCGCCGGAGAGCGACTCAGGCTGCGCTGAGCACCACCGTCGCGCGACCGGGTCCGACCCTGCGGACCCCGCGTACGCTTCACGAAGTGCCCGAGCGATCCGTCTTCTACTACGACCTCGGCTCCCCCTACGCATATCTCGCCGCCGAACGTCTCCATCACGTCCTGCCGACCCAGCCCGTCTGGCAACCGATCCTCCTCGGCGGCATCTGGAAGGAGACCGGCGGGCGCTCCTGGGCCACCACGGCCGCTCGCGACGAGGGCATGGCCGAGGTCGAGCGGCGAGCCGCCGAGTACGAGCTCATGCCAGTTCGCTGGCCTGAGGGCTGGCCAAACAACACACTGAACGCCATGCGCGTCGCGGTCTGGGCGCAGCAGATCGGCCGCACCGTGGCCTTCTCGCTCGCGGCGTTTCGGCAGGCGTTCGCCGGCGGCAAGGATCTCTCCGACATCGACTATGTGTTGATGGCGGCCGCGGCGTGTGAGCTTCACCCGAACGCGGTGCTCAAGGCGATCGAGAGTCAGTCCGTCAAGGACAGGCTCCGACAGGTCACCGCCGAGGCGTACGAGAGGGGCGTCCGTGGCGTCCCGACGATCGCCGTCGGCGATGAGCTCTTCTGGGGCGACGACCGCCTCGAGGACGCGGCCGCCGCGCTTGCACGAGCCGGGTCCGCCTCGTAAGCCGAACCTAAGAGCCGTTATCTCCCGTTGACAGACCCGTTCCTACGGTCGTGCTCATGGATGAACACACCCCAGATCAATCGGCACATGAGAGCCATGGAGGCCGCCGGCGTGGCCGCCGCGTGGTCACCGCTCTGATGGTGGCCGGCGTGCTGGCCGCGGTGCCCGCGGGCGTCGCGCTGGCGGGCGGCTCCAATGGCTCCGCTGCCGACAACGGGGGCGCGTCGGGTGCGGGCGTGGTGCCCGCGCAATCGACGACGCCCGAAGAGGGACAGCCCGACCGTGGCCAGGGAGACCGCGGCGACTGTCCCGAGAAGGACGGGCAGGGCTCCTCACAGGAGTCGACCCAGCTGTAGCCGACGAGGCCGGCCGGCGCGCTCGAGCGCCGGCCGGCAGTCGGTCGGCGAACGTCGATGCGCTCCATCTCCCCCCTCCTCGCGGCGCTGCTCGGCGGCCTCGCCTCGGGCTGTGCTGTGGCCGCGATCTTTCTGTTCGCGGGCGCGGGTGAGGACAGCGACACGGCGGCCACGCAACCGGCGCCGCGTCAGTCTCAGCCGGCTCAGGCTCCCGCAGGGACCGCTCGGGCCGCGCCAACCGTAGGCGAGGTCTACAGGCGAGCGCGCCGCGCGGTCTTCGTGGTCGAGGGCCGCCAGCCCGGCGTCGAGTGGCCCGACGGCCCGCCGCGCGAGGACGACGGCGTCGCCACCGGCACCGGCTTCGCGATAGCGGGCGGCCGCGTAGTCACGAACCAGCACGTCGTGGCCGGGGCGGAGGAGGTGGCGGTGCGACTGGGCGGCCGGCGTACGCGCGCCCGCGTCGTGGGCAGCGACGCCTCCACCGATCTGGCCATCCTGCGCGTCCCCGGCGAGCGCGCACGCGATCTGCAAACGCTGCCGCTCGGCCGGTCCGCCGACGTCCGCCCGGGCGACACCGCCATAGCGATCGGCAACCCCTTCGGCCTGGCCCGCACGCTGACAGCGGGCGTGGTGTCCGCAGTGGGCAGGCGCATCAGCGCTCCGGACGGCGCGGCCATCCGCGACGCCATCCAGACCGACGCCGCCGTCAATCCCGGCAATTCCGGCGGTCCGCTGCTGGACGGTCGTGGCCGGGTGATCGGCGTCATCACCCAGAGCCGCGGCGACGGGCTGTCCTTCGCCGTGCCGATCGACACGCTGCGGCGCATCTCGAGGGAGCTCGAGCGCCGCGGCACCGTGCGCCGGGCCTACCTGGGCGTGAGCACGTCGGATCCGGAGCGCGGCTCGGGTGCGCTCGTGGTCGAAGCGGTCCGTGGAGCTCCTGCCGCCGCCGCCGGCCTACGCGCCGGCGACGTGATTCTGACCATCGACGGCCGGCGCGTGCGCGACTCCGATGACGTGGCCGCCGCCATCGAAGGCGAGCGCCCGGGGCAACGGGTGGAGATCGAATACAGGCGCGGCTCGGCGACGCGCTCGCTCGAGGTCAGGTTGGGCGTGCGCCCGTAGCGCAATCCCAGGCGGTGGCCTTGGATAGAGGTCGAACGGGAGCTGTCAGCGTCAGCCGGGCACCTCGCAGAGAGTCCCGCAACCCGGCCCGGCGGTCAAGGCCCGAACCGTTCCCGAAGCCTGCGTCTTGAAGCCGGGCATCACCGGGTACAGTCCGCAACGATGGCGACCAAGGACGCTACGAGCAAGGACAAGGACGCCAAGGCCGCCGAGGAGAGCGGCAACGGCGCGGACTCAACGTCGGACGTACCCGGCGGCGAGGAGATCGGCTTCGGCGAGGTCAAGCACGGCCTTCCGGACGCCAAGACGTGTCGCACCGTCCTCGAGAAGATGATGCTTATCCGCCGCTTCGAGGAGCGCGCGGGAGAGATGTACGCGAAGGCGAAGATCGGCGGCTTCCTTCACCTCTGCATCGGTGAGGAGGCCACCGTTGTCGGCGCCACCCAGGCGCTCAACGAGACCGACTACCTGATGTCGACCTATCGCGAGCATGGTCAGGCACTCGCGCGCGGGACGTCGCCTGGAGCCGTCATGGCCGAGCTCTTCGGGCGCGAGGACGGATGCTCCAAGGGACGCGGCGGGTCCATGCACCTGTTCGACTGGGAGCGCCGCTTCCTCGGCGGCTACGGCATCGTCGGCGGCAGCCTGCCCCTCTCCGCGGGCGTGGCTCTTGCCTGCGACTACCTCGAGACGGACGACGCGATCCTCTCGATGATGGGCGACGGTGCCACCAACCAGGGCACCTTCGGCGAGACCATGAACCTCGCCGCGCTCTGGAAGCTGCCCGTCGTCTTCCTCATCATCAACAACCAGTTCGGTATGGGCACCGCGCTTCACCGGCACTCCGCGGTGACCGACCTGTCGCTCAAGTCCGAGGGCTTCGGGGTGCCCGGCACGCGTTGCGACGGCATGGACGTCCTCGATGTGCACGCCGTCGTGACCGACGCGCTCAAGTGTGCGCGTGACGAGCGCAAGCCGCAGCTCGTCGAGGCGGTGACCTACCGCTACCGCGGGCACTCGATGGCCGATCCGGAGGAGTACCGCTCCAAGGAAGAGGTCGAGGAGTGGCGCGAGCGCGATCCGATCCAGGCGTTCGCCAAGCGCCTGGTCGACGAGGGCGTGCTCGAGCAGGACGAAGTCGAGAAGATGGACGAGGAGGCGATCGAGGCGGTGGACGAGGCCCAGCGCTTCGCCGACGAGTCCCCCTTCCCAGACCTGGACTCGCTCTACGACGACGTCTACGTGTTCTCCGAGGACGTCCCCGCCTGGTGGACCGTCGACGAGCGCTCGCCCGAGGTGCACCGCGGCGAGCGTGAGCGCGAGGCCGGCGACATCCCGCACGAGCTCGCCGAGAAGGGCGCCGCCTACGCCGGTGTCGGCGACCGCGAGGCGCGCAAGCGGCGGGCTCCCAAGGATCAGGACGACGAGGACGAGCAGCAGGGCGCGGGTGAGGAGGAAGACGAGGACGAGGCGAAGGACGCCGAGGACAGCGCGGAGGACGACGGCGACGCGGACGCCGAAGATGGAGACGAGGCCGAGAGCAGCGCCGGAGGACGAGGGCGACGCGGACGGCGAAGACGACGCCGAGAGCAGCACGGAGGACGAGGGCGACGCGGACGCCGAAGATGGCGACGAGGCAGAGGCCAGCGCCGAGGACGCGGACGACGAGCGAGACGACGCCGCGGAGGATGAGGACGACGCCGACGACGGCGAAGCCGGCGCCGAGGCCTCCGGCGACGGCGAGCCGGAGGCCGATGAGCGCGACGAGTCCGGAGGCGCCGGCTGATGCCCGTGATGCGTTACCGGGAGGCGCTCAACCAGGCGCTTCGTGAGGAGATGGAGGCCGACGAGAAGGTCTTCATCATGGGTGAGGACATCGGCGTCTTCCAGGGCGCGTTCAAGGTGACCGCGGGCCTGCTCGAGGAGTTCGGCGAGAAGCGCGTTCGCGACACGCCGATCTCGGAGAACACGATCGTCGGGATGGGCGTGGGATCGGCGATGCTGGGCCTGCGGCCGGTCGTCGAGCTGATGACGATCAACTTCTCATTGCTCGCGATGGATCAGATCGTCAACCACGCGGCGGCGATCCGGTACATGTTCGGCGGTCAGGTCAAGGTGCCGATCGTCGTGCGGATGCCGCAGGGGGCGGGTCACCAGCTTGGCCCCACGCACTCGCACTGCTTCGAGGCCTTCTACCTCCACGTTCCCGGGCCTGCTCGTGGCCGTGCCCTCCACGCCGGCCGACGCCAAGGGGCTGCTCAAGGCCGCCATCAAGGACGACAACCCGGTCGTGTTCATCGAGCACGAGACGCTCTACAGCCAGCGCGGCGAGGTGCCCGAGAACGGCGGCCCCCTGCGCTTCGGTGAGGCCGCCATCCGGCGCGAGGGCGAGGACGTCACCATCATCGGCATCTCGCGCATGGCGCTCACCGCTCAGAAGGCGGCCGACGTCCTCGCCGAGGAGCACGAGATCGAGGCCGAGGTGATCGACCCGCGCACGCTGCGGCCGCTCGACCTCGACACGATCCTCGACTCCGTTCAGAAGACGAACCGCGCCGTGATCGTCGAGGAGGGCTGGCCCCACGGCGGGGTCGGCGCGAACCTCGCCGCGCTGATTCAGGAGCAGGCCTTCGACTGGCTCGACGCTCCCGTTCAGCGCGTGACCGGAGCGGACGTCCCGATGCCCTACTCGAAGCCGCTCGAGCAGGCTGCGTTCCCGCACGAGGAGCATGTCGTGCAGGCCGCCCTCGCCACATTCCGAGATCTATAGGAGAACCTGCGCATGGCCAGTGACGTCACGATGCCCCGCCTGTCCGACTCGATGGAGGAGGGCACCGTCCTCAAGTGGCTCGTGGACGAGGGAGCCGATGTCAAGCGCGGTGAGCCGCTCGTCGAGATCGAGACCGACAAGGCCAACATGACCTACGACGCCGACTCCGACGGCACGCTCATCGAGATCGTGGCGCAGGAGGGCGACACGCTCGCCATCGGCGAGGTCATCGCTCGCATCGGCGAGGCCGGCGAGGCGAAGGGGAACGGCAAGGCGTCCGGCGAGGAGAAGGACGAGGAGCCCAAGGACGAGGCGGCCGAGGACGAGGGCGACGCAGACGAGGACAAGGCGGCTGAGGAAGACGAGGCGGCCGGCGAGGACGAGGACGCCGAGGAGAAGGGCGGCGAGGACGAGGACACGGCCGAAGAAGACGAGCGGCCGGCGAGGACAAGGGCGACGAGCAGGAAGCCGAAGGACCGGCGACGAGGCCGCCGAGGGCGACTCGGACGCCGAGGCCGCCGCTGCCGGCGAGTCGCGCGGCGGGGGTGGCGGCGGAGACGGCGGCGGCGAGACTCAGTCGGGCGCCGAGGCCGAGCGCGGGGACGGCGGCGGCACCGCCACGCGCGAGCGTGCGCCGTCGGGCGACGGCAACGGCGGCGAGCGCGTCAAGGCGTCGCCGGTCGCGCGGCGCATGGCGCGCGAGCTCGGTCTCGAGCTGCAGGGCATCGAGGGCAGCGGTCCGGGCGGACGGATCGTCAAGGCGGACGTGCAGGCCGCCGCGGAGGACGGCGGCGGCGCTGCGGCGGAGGAGGCCCCGGAGGAGGCCAAGGCCGAAGCGAAGGCCGAGCCCGCGGAGAAGGAGGAGCAGCCGGCGGCCGAGGAGAAGCCCGAGCCGCAGCGAGGCGAGGCCGGCCCGAAGGGGCAGGCCGAGATCCAGGAGCTGACCCGCCTGCAGCAGACCGTGTCGCGGCGCATGGCGGAGTCCAAGGCGACGGCGCCCGACTTCTCGATCAGCCTGACGGTCGACATGACCCAGGCGGTCGAGTTGCGCAGCCGCCTGAAGGAGGTCGCGGACCCGGCGCCGTCGTTCAACGACATGGTCGTGAAGGCCGCCGCCACCGCGCTGACCGAGCATCCGCGCGTGAACGGCGCCTACCGCGACGGCAAGTTCGAGCTCTACGAGAACGTCAACATCGGCGTCGCGGTGGCCGCCCAGGACGCGCTGGTCGTCCCGACGATCTTCAACGCCGACCAGAAGTCGCTCGGACAGATCTCGAAGGACGCGCGGGCCGTGATCGAAAAGGTGCGCGACAAGACGGTGACGCCGCCGGAGCTCTCGGGCGGGACGTTCACGGTCTCGAACCTCGGGATGTTCGGAATCGAGGTCTTCACGGCGATCATCAACCCCCCGCAGGCCTCGATCCTCACCGTGGGCAAGCTCGAGAAGCGCCCGGCCGTCGACGAGGCCGGCAGGATCGTCGCCCAGGATCAGATGACGCTCAGCCTCGTCTGCGACCACCGCATCCTCTACGGGGCCGACGGCGCGAAGTTCCTGGCGCGCGTCAAGGAGCTCCTCGAGCAGCCGCTTTCGCTCGCGCTCTAGCGACCCGGCGAGTGCATCAGGTGGCTATCGCCCGGTCCTCCGGGGGAGGGGGCTAGGCTCGGGGCCATGGAGGAGGTTCATGGCCCCGAGCCGCGCATGCCGCAGACGCTCGACGAGGAGATCCTGGCCGCGCAGGAGACGGCGGTCGTCTCGACGCTCAGCGACGCGGACCGGATCACCCGCATCAGTGCGGAGCTGCGGACGGGCTTCGACACGATGGCCCACGTAGGCGCCGCCGCCTCCTTCTTCGGCTCGGCGCGCACGCCGCGGGACCATCCCGAGTATCTGCTCGCGCGTGAGACGGCACGGGTCGTCGGCGAGACCGGCATGGCGGTGATCACGGGCGGTGGGCCGGGGGCGATGGAGGCCGCCAACCGCGGCGCGCGCGACGCGGGCACGCAGTCGATCGGCCTCAACATCGAGCTGCCGTTCGAGCAGGGGCTCAACCCGTACTGCGACATCGGGCTCGTCTTCCACTACTTCTTCGCCCGCAAGATCATGTTCGTGCGCTACGCGAGCGGGTTCGTCGTCTTCCCGGGCGGGTTCGGGACGATCGACGAGCTGTTCGAATCGCTCACGCTGATCCAGACCGACAAGATCCGGGAGTTTCCCGTGATCCTGGTCGGCAGCGACTACTGGCAGGGCCTCGTGTCGTGGGTCATCGAGAAGCTGCTGGGAGACGAGAAGATCTCGCCCGGGGACGAGCGGCTCTTCACCCTCACGGACGATCCGCTGGAGGTGCGGAACCTCCTGAGCGCGGCCGTCCATCGTCAGGCACGGGCATGGCCGGGTAGCGGGCGCGCACCTCGTCGATGAAGCCGGCGAGGTGCTCCGCCAGCTCCGGGTCGTGGAGCTGGACGACGTTCTCGGCGTTCTGCTCACCCGAGCGCGACAGGTTGAACGAGCCGGCGAAGACGACGTCGTCGCACACGGTGACCTTTGCGTGCATGAAGTCGTGGATCGACTCAGGCGTCCATGGGACCGACACCTTGCCGGTGAAGTCGGCGTGCTCGAGCACGGAGCCGAGGATCGGGATCTTCCAGGCGGAGCGGCCGTTCGTCCGCCACTGGTAGATGACGCCCTCCATCTGCGTGCGGTCGACCACGCCGCGCAGGTCGACCCGGGCCTCGGCGGCGACCTGCGCGAGCGTGCCCAGCACCGGCCCGGCCGTGATCACCGGAGAGGCGATCCGGATGCGCCGCCTGGCCGCCCCGATCGCGCTCGCGATGCGGTGCGAGAGCTCCTCGCCGTGACCCGGCGTGAACCACGCCCGCAGCTCGCGGCCGCCGAGCTCGAGCCGGCGGGGCTCCCGGTGACCGGAGTCGGAGACGTCGCCCGACTGCCAGAGCTCCTCGAAGTTCTGCGTGAACTCGGCGGCGAGCTCCGGGACCCGCGCGGTCAGCACGACGTTCTCCTGGATCGTCCACGAGTCGGTCGTCCAGTTGGTCGAGCCGGTCCAGACGCTCTCGCCGTCGCGCACCACGTACTTGTGGTGCATCAGGTCGGGGATGCCCGGCACGCCGCGCGTGTCGAAGGGCAGGGCCTCGATCAGCTCGGGCTTCGTGCGCGGCGGCGGCGGGAAGAGCCGTTCGTCGTGGTCGGCGTTGTAGGCGATCCGCACGCGCACGCCGCGGTCCGAGGCGTCCCGCAGCGCTGCGGCCACGATCTCGCCGGGCTCGCCGGGAAGCCGCACGTCGTAGAGGGCGAGGTCGAGCGACCGGCGCGCCTCGCCGAGGAAGCCGGCGACGCGACGGGCCATCTCGACGGCGGTCTGCCGCTCGGGGTGGAGGGTGTGGACCTCGATCACGCGGCGGCGACGCTAGCGGACGAGCGCCACCGGCCTGCTCCTCGGTTTGGTCTCAGGCCCAGCGGAACCCGGCCGGGTCGATGCGCGGCTCGAGCGGGCTCGTGGGCAGGTCGTCCGCCAGCACGCGGGTTGTTGAAGCCGCCCGGTGCCGTGTCGTTCGGCGTGTCGGGGTGGAAGAGCGAGGCCAGGTACTGGATGTGGCCGCGGCCGACGTCGAGCTCCGTCTGGCCGCCGCCGTAGGCGTCCACGCCCTCGCTCTCGCACCAGTCGTACATCTCGAACAGGCGCTTCAGGGGCCCGAAGCGCGACGGCTTGATGTTGACCATGCGCGGCTTCCAGGGCCGCTCGAGCACGTCCGCCACCGAATGGATCGGGGCGTCCCAGGTGAGCTGGTCCGCGACCGGCTCCAGCAGCGGGCGGGTCTCATCGTTCACATCGGCGTCCTCGTACCAGGCGCCGGGGAAGGCCTCGATGCACATCGAGTAGAGATCGAGGTCGGTGACCAGGTCCACCGGCGTGCCCTTGTAGAAGCTCTTGAAGTCGAGCGAGTTGACGGCACCGGTGGCGGCCAGCTCGTCGACGAGCTCCTGGGTCCAGTTGTTCGTAGGGTCGAGCTTGAGCCCGGTGCCGGGATAGCGCTCGAGCAGATCGAGTGCCCGGGCGGGCGTGTCGATCTCGCCGGGCGGCGCCAGCCGCATCGACACCACGTAGGTCACCGGCCGCGGCTCGCGGCCGAGCGCGTCGGCGAGCGAGCGGCCCGCCTGCCGCAGCGCGAGGTCGAGCGCCGCCGACTCGAAGGCCCAGCGGCGGTAGTCGCGCGATACGTCGCCACGGGCCGGCTCCTCCGGCCAGAGCGAGACCTCCTCGAGGCGCTGCGAGAAGGAGTCGAGCGTCCACTCGCCCGGCGAGCTCGATCGTGTCGCCCTTCGCCTGGAGGATGTCGTGGTCGCCCGCGTCGTAGACGACGTCCTCGCCGGTGCCGGTCTCGCCGTCGCCGTGGAGGCCGATCAGGGTCGTCTTGCGCACGAACTCCTCGCTGAACGCGAGCTCGCGGCCCTCGAGCGAGAGCGAGTCGATCCGAAGGGGCAGGTCTGCGATCAGGTCATAGGTCGCCATTGGCGACCGAGACTAGCCAGCGGCCTGCGCGCGCCCGACCTCGGCGGTGCAGAACGCACATCGGCTCGCCAGGACGGGGATATCGCTGCGGCACTCGGGGCAGGCGCGCGTCTGCTCGTCGAGCGGCGGCTCCGCGCGGCGCCTGTTCATGAGCGCGTTCATCGGCTTGATGACGAGGAAGAAGACGACCGCCGCGACGATCAGGAACGTGAGCAGCGCATTGAGGAAATGGCCGTACCTGAACTCGCTTCCGTTGATCGTGAAGGTCAGGTCCGAGAAGTCGCTCTGGCCGCCCACCGCCGCGATCAGCGGGGTGACCAGATCGGCGACGAGCGCCGCCACGACCGCCGCGAACGCGGTTCCGATCACCACGGCCACCGCGAGCTCGACCAGGTTGCCGCGCAGGATGAAGTCGCGGAACTCCTTGATCATCGCGAGAACAATGCCGCCACCGCCTCCTCGAACGCCTCGCTGTGGCGGTCGACGTCCTCCGCGGAGGTGTCCGGGCACATCAGCGCCATGTTGTGGAAGGGCGTGATCATCACCCCGCGGTTCAGCAGGTGGAGGTGGAGGTACTCGTCGAGCTCCGGGTTGGCGGCGGCGGCCGATTCGGCGCCCGTGCGCGGCGGAGGGGAGGCGAAGCGATACTCGGCGCGGGCGCCGAGGCTGACGATCGACCAGGGAGCGCTGTGGCTGGCGAGCGTCCCCTCGACACCCGCGACGAAGCGCTCGCGCAGCGCGATCATCGCGCCGAAGGCTTCGTCCGTGAGGACGTCCCGGAGCGTGGCGCGCGCTGCTGCCAGGGACAATGCGTTGCCCGCCAGCGTCCCGCCGACGCCGCCCGTGTCCTCGAAGTCGGCGTCCTCCAGGGCCCCGATCTCCTCGGCGAGCCTGGCGCTGACGCCGTATGCGCCGATCGGGACGCCACCGCCGATCGACTTGCCGAGCGTGACGGCATCCGGCTCGAGGCCCCAGGCGCCCGTGCAGCCGCCGGGTCCGGCGCTCAGCGTGTGCGTCTCGTCGATCACGAGCAGCGTGTCCGCGCGCGTGCACGCCTCCCGCACGCCTGCGAGGAAGCCGGGCTCGGGCAGCACGATGCCGATGTTGGTGAGCGCCGGCTCCATGAGGACGCACGCGACGTCGCCGTGCGCGAGCGCCGCCTCGACCGAGCCGAGCTCGTTGAACTCGGCCACGCGGGTCGTCTCCGCGGGATCGACCATCGGGCCGACGTTGCCGACGCGCGAGCGCTCGTGCCCGTCGGCATCCAGCGTCACGAACGCCTCGTCGACGCTGCCGTGGTAGCACCAGTTGAACACGACGACCTTGGGCCGTCCGGTGACCTCGCGCAGCGTGCGCAGCACCCAGCGGTTGGCGTCCGTCGCCGTGAGCGAGAACTGCCAGTAGGGCACCCCGAAGCGGCGTGCCAGCTCGGACCCCACCCAGGCGGCGTCCTCGGTCGGCAGCATCGCCGTGATGCCCGCGCGCTCGCGGAGCGCCGCCATGGTCGGCTCGGGCGAGTGGCCCGCCATCGCCCCGGTGTCGCCGAGGCAGAAGTCGACGTACTCGTTGCCGTCCACGTCCCTCACGCGCGCGCCGCGCGCCTCGGCCAGGTAGACGGGGAACCCGCCGGGCCACATGGCCATCCACGGCATCGGGACGCCGCCCAGCAGGCTCGGCGCGCGCGCGCTCGTGCAGCTCGAGCGAGCCCGGATGGTCGCTCACGAAGCGGTCGCGCTCATGCGCTGTCAGCGCGGCAAGCCGCTCGCGGTCGACATCGCGCCCGACCGGGATGCTCAACCGCGCACCACGACGACGGGCGTCTCGGCGACCTGGAGCAGCTTGTGCGGCACGGCGCCGACGAGCGCGCTCTTGATCGGCCCCTCGCCGTAGGAGCCCACCACGATGAAGCGGGCATCGCGCTCGTTCGCCAGCTTGTGGAGCGCCTCTGCGGGGCGGTCCGGGGAGACCACCAGCTCGACCTCGACGCCTCCCTCGCGCGCGCGCTCCACCGCCTCGCCGGTCACGTGCTCGCCGTGCTTCTCGATCGCACGGCGGTGCTCGCGGAACTCCTCGCCCATGCCCCCCGGCGGGCCGGCGCCGAACACGATCACGAGCCGGTCCTCGAACCGGCTCGCCAGCTCTACCGCCGTGTCGAGCGCCGCGCGCGAGCCCTCCGAGCCGTCATATCCGACCACGATCGAGCCCGCCATCAGACCGCCTCCTCCGGGACCGCGGCGACGCCGGCCTTGCGTCCTGCCGCAACGTCTGGGTCGACCGTCTCCGGGCGGCGGCCGAAGAAGTCGCTGTGTCCGCTGAGCCGCCAGCCGATCATCAGGATCACGCCGAGGATCAGCAGGCCGAGGCCGAGCACCACCGGGATCGCGACCCCGAACGCCTGGCTGCCGCTGTAGGAGTCGTCGACCTTGGCGTACTCGACGATCGCCTTGTAGAACAGGTAGCCGAAGATCAGCGAGCCGATCACCGGCCCAACGCCGATGAAGAGGAAGTTCTTCACCGACTTGGTCAGCTCGTGGCGGTAGTAGATCGCGCATGCGATCCCCGTGAACGCGTAGTAGAAGGCGATCATCAGCGACAGCGCGGTGAGCGAGTCGAACAGGAAGTTCTGCGAGGTGGAGTTGAGCACCCCGTACCAGACCGCGGCGATCACGCCGATCGTGATCGTGGAGACGTGCGGCGTGAGATAGCGCGGGTGCACGCGCCCGAGCGGCTCCGGGAACGCGCCCTGGCGTGACATCGAGAGCGACGTGCGCGAGGCCGGCAGGATCGTCGTCTGCGTCGACGCGAGCGCCGAGGTGATGATCGCCAGCACCACGATCCAGGACGAGCTCGGTGCCGAGCACCTGGTCCGCGACCGCGCCGAACAGCGCGGTGTCGTCCTCGTACTCCGAGACCGCCTCGACGCCGACGAACGACACGATCGCGACGGTCACCGCCACGTAGGTCACGAGCAGGATCACGGTCGAGGCGACGGCGGCCAGGCCCGGCGAGGTGTCGGAGTTCTCCGTCTCCTCGTTCAGGTTGACGGCCGACTCCCAGCCCCAGTAGATGAACACGCCAGTCAGCAGGCCGAGCACGAGCAGGCTCGGCGCTGTCGACCGCGAACGGCGAGAACCAGGACAGCGCCGGGTCGGTCGAGCCCTCGGGCGCGTCGCCGGCGCCACCTTGATGAGCGCCACCGCCGCGAACATCAGCAGCGCGACCACCTGGGCGGCGATCATGAAGCGCTGCACGTGCGCCGACAGCTCGGTGCCGAGCACGCAGATCCACGTCATCACGCCGATGATCACGATCGCGAAGACCGTGACTGCGCGCCTTCGAGTCGCGCAGGCCGTCGAGGCCGAAGATGTCGAAGATGTAGTACGCCGCCGACCTCCGCGAGCGAGCCGATCACGATGATGCCCGTGGTGCAGACCGCCCAGCCCGCCACCCAGCCGAGCGTCGGGCCCATCGCCCGCGTGACCCAGGAGAAGGTCGTGCCGCAGTCCGGGTCGGCGCGGTTCATGTAGTAGAAGGCCGACGCGATCAGGAACATCGGGACGAACGACGCGAGCAGCACCGCCGGCGCCTGCACGCCGACCGTCACCACGACGATCGCGAGCACCGCCGCCAGCGAGTAGGCCGGGCGCCGTCGACGCGATCCCGATGATCAGCCCGTCGACGAAGCCGATCGCGTCCTTCTTCAGCCCGTGCTCGCTGCGCTCGGCGGCGGGCGTCTGCTGCTTCCATCTACGCCTCCTCGGGCTCGGGGCGGACCGCCGCCATCCTCTCAGCCCGGCGCTGCTGCCACACGGTGAGCAGCATCAACGCCAGCGTGACCAGGAAGATCATCGATGCGATCACGTAGATCTGCGGCGGGAGCGCCACGCGCGCGGCGCCCCAGATGAACAGCGGGAACGTGATCGTCGAGCCGGCGTTGAAGTTCGTGATCACGAAGTCGTCGATCGAGAGCGCGAACGCCAGCAGCGCGGCGGCGACGACGCCCGGCATGATCAGCGGCAGCGTCACCAGCCGGAACGTCTGCCAGGCGGTGGCGCCGAGGTCCTGCGCCGCCTCCTCGAGCGAGCGGTCGAAGCCGATCAGCCGCGAGCGCACGGTGATGATCACGAACGACAGGTTGAACATGATGTGCGCGATCAGGATCGTCCCGAAGCCGGTCGCGACCAGGAAGTTGAGGAACATCGACAGCAGCGCCGCACCCAGCACGACCTCCGGCGTGGCGAGCGGGACGAAGATGAAGAAGTTGACCGGCGCGCGGCCGCTGAACTCGTAGCGCACGAGCGCCAGCGCGGTGATCGTCCCGAGAATGGTTGCGACCAGCGTCGAGAGCGCGGCGATCTCGACCGACGTCAGCAGCGCGTCGCCGATGCCGGGGACGCCGAACGGGTCGGTCCAGGCGTCGAGGGAGAACTCCTGCCAGATGAAGTTGAAGCGTCCGACCGGATTGTTGAACGAGAAGACGAGGATGATCGCGATCGGCACCAGCAGGTACAGCAGCGCGAGCAGCGCATAGAGGTTCAGCCCCAGATCGAGCAGCTTGCCGCCGCGGCGGCGGCTGCCGCGGCCGGCGGCTCTCGCTGGGTGCGCGCGGCGCTCGGTGCGGTGGCGGTGCCGGCCTCCATTTAGTGGTTCCCCTAGCGCGCCTCTCCCTCGGCGCCGAGCAGCGCCTCGGTGCCCGCGATGCGCGCCCAGATCAGCACGATCGCCAGCATCGCGGCCATCAGGATGAACGACAGCGCCGCCGCGGTCGGGTAGTCGCCGATCTCGAGATAGCGGCTCTGGATGACGTTGCCGATCATGTACTGGTTCGGCGTGCCGAGCAGCTCGGCGTTGATGAAGTCGCCGGCCGCGGGGATGAACGTCAGCAGCGAGCCGGCCACGACGCCCGGCATCGACAGCGGCAGCGTGACACGCAGGAAGACGTCGCGCCGGCGGCCGTAGAGGTCGTAGCCCGCCTCCAGCAGGCGGTGGTCGATCCGCTCGAGCGAGGCGTAGAGCGGCAGGATCATGAACGGCAGGAAGTTGTAGGTGATGCCCGCGACCACAGAGAAGGTCGTGTCGAGCAGGCGGCCGTCCTCGGACACGATGCCCACCGTCTTCAGCGTGCTGACCACGAAGCCGGAGTCGGACAGGATCGTCTCCCACGAGAGCGTGCGGATCAGGTAGGTCACGAAGAAGGGAGCGATGACGGCGAGCAGCATCGCGTTGCGCCACCTGCCGCCACGGAAGGCGATGAAGTAGGCGAGCGGGTAGCCGATCAGCAGCGCCGCGATCGTGGCCAGCCCCGCGTACTCGAACGAGCGCAGGAACTGCTCGTTGTAGTCCGAGATCGCGTCGGTGTAGTTCGAGAACTGCCAGTCGAAGATGAAGCCGGTCTCGGGCGTGCCCGCCTTGAGCGACTCGAACGCCATGTAGCCGAGCGGGATGAGGAAGAAGACCGCCAGCCAGCCGAGCCCCGGAAGGAGGAGCAGGTAGGGCAGGCCGGCCTTCCGGAGACGCGCGGACACGCGGCTTAGGCGCCGATCACCTTCTGGAACGCCTCGTCGAGCTCGACCTCCTCGCCGGGCTTGAGCTGACGGAAGATGAACGCCTTGGAGAGCGTCTCGTCGTCCGGGAAGATCAGCTGGTTGTTGGCCAGCTCGGGAGCGCGCTTGGCGAGGATCTCCTGGACGCCCTCGACGGGGCAGATGTAGTTCACGTACTCGGCGATGTCCGCCTGGACCTCGGGCCGGTAGACGAAGTCGATCATCTTCTCCGCGGTGTACGCGTTCGGCGCGCCGACCGGGATCTGCATGTTGTCGGTCCACAGGTGCACGCCCGTCTCGGGCGATATGAACTTGATGTTCGGGTTGTCGGCCTCGAGCTGCACGGCGTCGCCCGACCAGCCGATGATCACCCAGGAGTCGCCCTTGGTGATGTCCTTCGTGTACTCGTTGCCGGTGAAGCCGCGGATCTGCCCGGAGTCGGAGGCCTCGCCGATCCGCGCGATCGCCTTCAGGAACTCGTCCTTCGATGCGGTCTCGGGGTCGAAGCCCATGCCGGCGGCGACGACGCCGACCGTGTCGCGCATCTCGGTGAGCATCGTGACCTTGCCCTTGTAGTCCGGGTCGAACAGGTCGTCCACCGACTTGGGCTCGCGCTTGACCTTGTCCTTGCGGTAGATGATCCCGCCGAAGCCCGACTGCCAGGGCATCGAGTAGTCGCGGCCGGGGTCGAAGGGCGGCGTGCGCAGCCGGTCGATCAGGTTCTGCTGTGCGGTGGTGATCGCCGCCGGGTCGAACCTCTGCACGTAGCCGAGCCTGATCATGCGTGCGGCCATCCAGTCGGTCACCACGTGGATGTCGCGCCCACCCGAGTCGCCGCGCTCGTACTGCTGGCGGACCTTGCCGAAGAACTCGGTGTTGTCGTTGATCTCCTCGACGTACTTGACCTCGGTGCCGTACTCCTTCTGGAACTCCTTGAGCGTCCCGCGGTCCTCCTCGATGTACAGCGGCCAGTTGGAGAACGTCAGCGTGCCCGAGATCTTGGCCTTCTGGATCATGTCGGACTCGCCTTGGCCCGACTCGGCGACGCCGCCGGTGCGGGTCCCGCACGCGGCGAGGTAGGACAGCGCGGACAGGCTGAGCGCGCCCGCGGCGCCGCGCTTCATCAGCCGGCGGCGGGTGAGCGGGTCGCGCAGCATTCGCTCGAACTGGCGTTCCAGGTCGTCGTCCGGCGTCACGCCGTCTCCCTCACCATGTGGATGTTCTCGTCGGACCAGGTCAGCCGCGCCCCGTCGCCCGCCATGGGCAGGCGGCGGCGCTCGTCCTCGTCGGTGTTCGGCACGAGCACGGTCAGGCGAGTCCCGTCGCCGAGCGCCACGACCACCTGCGTGGCCGTGCCGAGGTAGAGCGAGCTCTCGACCTGGCCCTCGACGCTGGCGCGCCCGGCGGCGGCGTCCCCGTTGCTCGACGCGTGCAGCTGCAGCTTCTCCGGGCGCACGACGGCGTGCGCGCGCTCGCCGACGGTGGCCTCGCCCGCACCGGCCCGAACCGTCGGCCCGGCGTCGAGGCGCAGCTCGACGCTCCCGCTGTTCGTCGAGACGACCTCGCCGGGCATCAGGTTGGACACGCCGATGAAGCCGGCCACGAAGGTGGTGCTGGGGCGCTCGTAGATCTCCTCGGGCTCGTCGAGCTGCTCGATCACGCCGCGGTTCATGACTGCGATGCGGTCGGACATCGTGAGCGCCTCCTCCTGGTCGTGCGTCACGTAGACGAACGTGATCCCGACGTCCTGCTGGATGCGCTTGAGCTCGACCTGCAGCTGCTTGCGCAGCTTGAGGTCGAGCGCGCCGAGCGGCTCGTCGAGCAGCAGCACCGCGGGGCGATTCACCAGCGCACGGGCGAGCGCGACGCGCTGCTGCTGGCCACCCGAGAGCTGGCGGGGCTTGCGCTTGGCCTCGGCCGCCAGGCCCACCCGATCGAGCTCCTCGGCCACGCGGCGGCGCACCTCGTCCTTCGCGAGGCGCTTGCGCTCGAGCCCGAACGCCACGTTCTTCTCGACGCTCATGTGCGGGAACAGGGCGTAGCTCTGGAAGACGGTGTTCGTGGCGCGCTTGAAGGCGGGCAGGCCGGTGACGTCCTCGCCGTCGAGCGAGACCGTGCCCTCAGTGGGCTCCTCGAAGCCGGCGATCATGCGCAGCGTCGTGGTCTTGCCGCACCCCGACGGGCCGAGCATCGTGAAGAACTGCCCTTGCGGGATGTCGAGGTCCATCCCGCGCACGGCGGTGAAGTCGCCGAAGCGCTTAGTGACCCCCTGCAGGCGAACGCTCGGTGCATCCGCCGGCGGGCTGCTCCCTCCTTCGCCCACGCGGCTCATCCCTACGGGCAAGCTATGTCCGATCTGGCGTGGCCGCAAGGTGCGATCTGCCGAAAACACCTGCCCCTGATTGGACAGAATGGACAAATAGGTCTGCCCTGGTTTCGCCATCGGCTCCCTTGTGATGCGCCGATTGCGCCGATAGCGTTGTCCAGGCTGTCTAGTCGAGGAGAGAGCGTGGCCACAACCCCCCAGACCGTGTACGACACCAGCGCCGGCGAGAGCACCGACCTTCAGGAGAAGGCGCGCAGGCACCTGTGGATGCACTTCACCCGCATGGGCGCCTACGACGAGGCGCACGAGATCCCGATCATCACGCGCGGTGAGGGCAGCTACGTCTACGACGAGCACGGCAAGCGCTATCTGGACGGGCTGTCCGCGCTCTTCTGCGTAAACGCGGGCCACGGCCGCACCGAGATCGGCGAGGCCGCCGCGGCCCAGGTCAAGGAGCTCGGCTTCTACACGAACTGGAGCTACGCGCACCCGAAGGCGATCGAGCTGGCCTCACGGATCGCCGCGCTCGCCCCGGGTGACCTCAACCGGGTCTTCTTCACCTCGGGCGGCTCGGAGGCCGTCGAGTCGGCCTGGAAGCTCTCGCGCCAGTACCACAAGCTCACCGGCAACCCGCTGAAGACGAAGATCATCTCGCGCGAGGTCGCCTACCACGGCACCACCTTCGGCGCGCTCTCGATCACCGGGATCACGCCGCTGCGGACGATGTTCGAGCCGCTCGTGCCGGGCGCGCATCACGTGCCGAACACGAACAGCTACCGCTGGCCCGAGGACCGCGACCCGCTCTGGGCCGCCGACGCGATCGAGCACATGATCGAGTTCCAGGGTCCCGAGACGGTCGCCGCGGTGATCCTCGAGCCGGTCCAGAACTCGGGTGGCTCCTTCGTCCCGCAGGACGGCTACTGGCAGCGCGTCCGCGAGATCTGCGACAAGCACGACGTGCTCCTGATCTCGGACGAGGTCATCTGCTCGTGGGGACGCCTCGGCCACTACTTCGGCGTCGAGCGCTTCAACGTGCAGCCGGACATGATCACCACCGCCAAGGGCATCACCTCGGCGTACGCGCCGATGGGCGGTGTGATCGTCTCCGATCGCGTGGCCGAGCCGTTCATGCACGACAAGAAGAACTTCACGCACGGCATCACCTTCGGCGGCCACCCGGTCTCCGCGGCGATGGCGCTCGCCAACCTCGACATCTTCGAGCGCGAGGACCTCTGCGGGCACGTGCGCGAGAAGGAGCCGGAGTTCCGCGGCATGCTCGACAAGCTGCGCGAGGACCTGCCGATCGTCGGCGACGTGCGCGGCGCCGGCTACTTCCACGCGCTCGAGCTCGTCAAGGACAAGGAGACCAAGGAGAGCTTCAGCGACGAGGAGGGCGAGGAGCTCCTGCGCGGCTTCATGTCCGGCGAGCTCTACAAGCACGGGCTGATCTGCCGGGCGGACGACCGCGGGGACCCGGTGATCCAGCTCTCGCCGCCGCTGATCGCCGACAGCGAGGAGTTCGAGCTGATCGACCGCGTCCTGCGCCAGGTGCTCACCGAGGCCTGGGACCGGATCGTCGAGCCACTGAGCGAGACAGGCGCGCCGAGCATGGTGCCGTGATGCTGACCGTCCGGGGACTCGTCGCGGAGATGGGCCTCGAGCTCGAGGTGGGCGGAGACGGCGCCGACGCCCCGGTGCGCTGGGTGCACATCTCGGAGCTTCTCGACCCGACGCCCTGGCTCTCGGGCGGCGAGCTCCTGCTCACCACGGGCATCCAGCTCGACGGTCCCGATCGCCAGCGTGAGTTCGTGCGGCTGCTGTCGGGCCGCCACCTCGCCGGCCTCGGCTTCGGCACCGGCTTCGACCACGACGGCATTCCGGCGGCGCTGGTCGAGGAGGCCGAGGCGCTCGAGTTCCCGCTCTTCGAGATCCCCTACGAGCTGCCCTTCATCGCCCTGACGGAGAAGGCGTTCACGCGGCTCGTGAACGAGCAGTACGAGGTGCTCCAGCGCGGCATCGCGATCCACAAGCGGCTCGAGCGGCTCGTGCTCGAGGAGAGCGGCCTCGACGAGGTGGTGCGGGCGCTCGCGGCCGCGATCGGCGGCGCGGTCTGCGTGCTCTCCGCGCGCGGCGAGACGATCGCGAGCCGGACCTTCCGGCGACAGATCCCGGCCGCCGCGCTGGACGCAGTCCGCGAGGAGGTGCCGCAGCGCTCGGCCGAGTTCGCGCCCGACCATCCCGAGCTGGCGGGACGCGCCCTCGTGCTGCCGGTCTCGATCCGCGGCAGGGGGGGACCGCAGGCCTGGCTCGTGGCGGCCCGTGACGCTGGCGGGATCGGCGACTTCGAGCGGCTGATCCTGCAGCAGGCCGTGACCGTCGTGGCGCTCGAGCTGATGCGCCAGCGCGCGATGCGAGACACCGAGCGGCGGCTCGCCGGGGACGTGCTCGCGGAGGCGCTGACCGGTCGCCCGTCGGCCAACGAGCTCGCCGTGCGGCTGCGCCCCTTCGGCGTCGGCGCCGAGGCCGCCGTGCTCGTGTTCACCGGCCACGACGGGGCGCCGCCGCCCGCTCAGGCCGAGGGCGACCTCGACCGCTTCCTCGCCGACACGGGCGTCGGCGCGCTCGTTGCCGCGCGCGAGCGGCTCCTGTGCGCCGTGGTCGACGCTGGCGAGGACATCGACGCCGTCGACGCTCGCCGCCCGAGCGCGCGAGGCGCTTGCGGCCGACCACGGAGAGCTGCGCGCCGCGGCGTCGCGGCCGGCGCCGGTCGGCTCGCTGCGGCGGACGTTCCACGAGGCGCGCTGCGCGCTCGAGGCGGCCGCGCTCGCCAACGGCGCCGCGCCGCCGGTGGCGTCCTACCGCGACCTCGGCGCTTTTCAGCTGCTGCTCTCGCTCCAGGACGACGACGCCCTGCGGCTCTACTGCGACAGCGTGCTCGGCCCGCTCGAGGACGGCAGCGGCGAGTACGGCGACGAGCTGCTGCGCTCGCTCGAGGCGTTCATCGAGCAGAACGGCCAGTGGGAGAAGGCGGCACGCGAGCTGTTCTGTCACCGGCATACGCTGCGTTACCGGATACGCAGAGTGGAGGAACTGACCGGCAGGGACCTGTCGAACGCCCGCGATCGCATCGAGTTCTGGCTGGCCTTGCGCGCGCGCGAGCTCGTTGCAGTAAGGAGGAGGAGACATGAAGGTAGGCGTTCCGACCGAGATCAAGACCGACGAATACCGCGTGTCGCTCACGCCCGCGGGCGTCCGTGAGCTGACCGAGCGCGGTCACGAGGTGTTCATCGAGACCGGCGCGGGTGTCGGCAGCACGATCCCCGACTCGGAGTACGAGGCCCAGGGCGCGCGCATCCTGCCCGACGCGCAGTCCGTCCTCGACGAGGCCGAGATGGTCCTCGGGGTCAAGGAGCCCCAGCCGCTCGAGGTTCGGATGCTGCGACCCGACCATCTGCTCTTCACCTATCTGCACCTGGCGCCGGACCCCGAGCTGACGCGCGGCCTCTGCGAGTCGGGCGCGACCTGCGTCGCCTACGAGACCGTCGTGGACGCGCACGGCCGGCTGCCGCTCCTGGCGCCGATGAGCGAGGTGGCCGGGAAGATCGCGACGCAGGCCGGGGCGTTCTTCCTCGAGCGCCCGCTCGGCGGCCGCGGCGTCCTCCTGGGCGGCGTGCCCGGCGTGGCCGCGGCGACCGTGATGGTGATCGGCGGCGGGGTCGTCGGCCAGAACGCCGCCTTCATCGCGATCGGGATGGAGGCCGAGGTCTACGTCTACGACCGCAACATCGACCGGCTGCGCGAGCTCGACGTGGCGTTCGGCGGCCGCGCCTCGACCGTGTACTCGTCGACGCTCGCGGTCGAGGAGATGCTGCCGCGCGCCGACCTCGTGATCGGCGCCGTGCTCGTCCACGGGGCGAAGGCGCCCTACGTCGTCCGGCGCAGCCAGCTCGCGCTGATGAAGGAGCGCGCCGTGCTCGTCGACGTGTCGATCGACCAGGGCGGCTGCTTCGAGACCTCGCGGCCGACCACCCACTCGGACCCGGTCTACGAGGTCGACGGCGTCACGCACTACTGCGTTGCCAACATGCCGGGGGCGGTCCCCGTGACCTCGACGTTCGCGCTCACGAACGCCACGCTCCCGTACGTGCTGGCGCTCGCCGACCACGGCGTCGAGGGCGCGATCGAGAGGGTGCCCGGGCTCAAGCCGGGCGTGAACGTTGCGAGCGGCAAGGTCACGCACCCGGCCGTCGCGGAGGGCACCGGCATGGAGTACACGCCCGTGGAGGACGTGCTGGGCGTAGCGGCTTAGCCGCGCAGGGGCCGGATCGAGTCGAGAACGGGAGGGACGATGGCGATAGCCACGACGATCAAGCTGCAGAACTTCATCGACGGCCGCTTCGTCGACGCCGCAGACGGCGCGACGGACGAGGTCACGAACCCGGCCACCGGAGACGTGATCGCGGAGATGCCGCTGTCGGGCGAGGAGGACGTGGAGCAGGCGGTCGGGGCCGCGAAGAGGGCCTTCCCGGCCTGGGCCGCGACGCCTCCGGGCGAGCGCGCCGCCGCGATCATCAAGCTCGCCGACGCGCTCGAGGAGCACTCCGAGGAGCTCTCCGACCTCGAGGCCGCGGACGCCGGCAAGCCGCGCAACGCGTTCTTCGAGGACGAGATGCCGTTCATGTCCGACAACCTGCGCTTCTTCGCGGGCGCCGGGCGCGTGCTGGAGGGCAAGGCGTCGATGGAGTTCGTGGCCGGCCGCACCTCGATCATCCGCCGCGAGCCGATCGGCGTCGTCGCCCAGATCACGCCCTGGAACTACCCGCTGATGATGGCCATCTGGAAGATCGGCCCGGCGCTCGCCACCGGCAACACCATCGTCCTGAAGCCGGCCGAGACGACACCGATCTCGACCGTCAAGCTGGCCGAGCTGGCCGCCGAGTTCCTGCCGCCGGGCGTCTTCAACGTGATCACCGGTAACGGCAAGCCCGCGGGCGCGTCGCTCGTGACGCATCCCGACATCGAGATGGTCTCGCTCACCGGCTCCCCGGGCACCGGCAAGTGGATCGCCGCGGCAGCGGCCGACACGCTCAAGCGCGTCCACCTCGAGCTGGGCGGCAAGGCGCCGGTCGTGGTCTTCGACGACGCCGACATGGAGACAGCCCTCGAGGCGATCGGGGCGGCCGGCCTCTACAACGCCGGCCAGGACTGCACCGCGGCCACGCGCGTGCTCGCATCGAAGCGGGTCTACGACGACGTCGTGAGCGGGCTCGCCGACGAGGCCAAGGGCTACAAGGTCGGCGACACCTTCGATCCCGAGACCACGCTCGGGCCGCTCAACTCGATGACACAGCGCGAGCGCGTCGAGGGCTTCCTCGAGCGCAGGCCGTCGAGCGCCGAGGTCGTGACCGGCGGCAGGGCGCCCGACCTGCCCGGCTCGTTCCTCGAGCCGACGGTCGTGGCGAACCTCGCGCAGGACGACGAGATGGTCCAGAACGAGATCTTCGGGCCGGTCATCACGGTCCAGCCGTTCGACGACGAGGCCAAGGCGATCGAGTGGGCCAACGGCACGCGCTACGGGCTGGCGGCATCGGTGTGGACGCGTGACGTCGCGCGCGCCCACCGCGTGGCGAACGCGATGCGCTTCGGCACCGTCTGGATCAACGACCACATCACGATGGCGACGGAGATGCCGCACGGCGGCTTCAAGCAGTCGGGCTACGGCAAGGACATGTCGCAGTACGCGCTCGAGGACTACACAGAGGTCAAGCACGTGATGGTGAACCTCGAGACGGAGTAGGGGCTGTTTCGGCCGAGTACCGCTTCCTCACGGCGTGGCTCCTGGGCGCTCCGCGTGAGAGCGCCTGGGAGCTGCTCGAGCGCCCGCTCGACTGGCCGCGCTGGTGGCGCGGCGTCGAGCGCGTGGACGAGCTGGCGCCCGGCGACCGCAACCGGGTAGGGAGCCGCTACCGGATCGAGTGGCGGAGCCGGATCCCGTACTCGGTCGAGTTCGACTTCACGGTCGACCGCGTCGAGGAACCGGCGCTGATGGAGGGCCGCGCCGAGGGCGACCTGAGCGGGCACGGACGCTGGCGGCTGTTCGAGGACGGCGGAGTCACGCGCCGTGCTCTACGAGTGGAACGTCTCGACCGGCAAGCGCTGGATGAACGCCGTCGCGCCGCTGGCCCGGCCGGTCTTCGCATGGAACCACGACCTCGTCATGCGCTGGGGAGGAGAGGGGCTCGCCCGCGAGCTCGGGCTGCCGCTGCTCGCGAGCTAGAGCGGGGTGAGGCCCGACCCCATCGGCTCGAGCTCCGTGCGGAGCCGGTCGATCAGGGCGTGGCCGGGGAGCAGCCCGGACAGCATGTCGAGGCTCGCGCGGTAGTGGTCGAGCTTCGCCCGGTCGCCTTCGCTGAGCTCGCCGCGGTCGAAGCGCTGCCGCAGTTCGCGCACCTTCGAGACCTTGTCCGCAGCGAAGATCGCCCCGGCGTACTCGCCCGCCTCGGCAACCTGCCGGCGCAGTGCGGCCTTCTGCTCCGCGCCGTCCTCGATCGTGGGATCGTCGCTCACCGACGCGACCAGCGTGGCCACCTCGTCGCCGAAGCGCTTCCGGAGCTCCTCCGGCTGCGCGTCGGTGTCCTCGAGCACGTCGTGGAGAACTCCCGCCGCCACGACCTCGTCCGAACAGCCGGCCTCGTGCAGGAGGCGGGCGACCTCGACCGGATGGGTCACGAAGGGAGGGTCGCCGGCCATGTCGCGCGTCTGGCCCGCGTGCCGCTCGGCCGCGAACGCGAGTGCGTCCCGCGTGAGGGGAGAGCCCTCTACGAAATCCGTTCGCCCCATAGACCTTTCAGTTTCGAATCTACCCACGACTTAACGCCCCCGATTTGCAGGGCGAATCCTACGTGAACGCGATGTGGTCGTCCGGAGAACATCCGGAGAAGAAGCTGCGATCCCGTTACGGACCTGCGGCTCTCTCGTTACCTCGGCGTGAAACGTCGGCCGGCACCTCTACACGGGGTCCATGCGCTCAGTCGTCACCCGCCTCCC
Source organism: uncultured Thermoleophilaceae bacterium (assembly GCA_963788595.1). GTDB lineage: Bacteria > Actinomycetota > Thermoleophilia > Solirubrobacterales > Thermoleophilaceae > JACVRW01. The sequence goes on along the minus strand of CAWBHC010000011.1, from coordinate 26,216 downwards.
GGTGCCCGCGGCGCTCGCCGCCGCGGTCGTGTTTCTGCTCGCCTCGGCCACCGCCGAGGCGCCCGGAGAACCCCGGCCGGCCGCCGGCCCGGCGCAGCCGCCGCCGCGGCCGCACGCCCTGCTTCTCGTCCTCGACGAGCTGCCGGGCGATTCGCTGGTCGACGCCAGCGGCCGGATCGACGCCGGCCGCTATCCCAACTTCGCGGCGCTGGCCGCCGGCTCCACCTGGTTCCGCAACGCCTACTCGACCTACGACTCCACCACCAAGGCCGTACCCCTGATCCTCGACGGGATGCGCCCCGTGGCCGACTCGGAGCCCGAGCGGCGCTGGCACCCGCGCTCGATCTTCACCTCGCTCGCCGCGCACGGCTACCGGATCGTCGCCGCCGAGGAGGCAACGGCCCTCTGCCCGCCCGGGCTCTGTCGCGGCGCGCACGTCCGCCGGCCGGCGATCATGCCGAGGCTGAACCACGGCCGGCCCGAGCGCTTCGCCCGCTTCGTCCGCTCGATACGGCGGAGCCGCCGCCCGACGCTCTGGATGAAGCACGTCCTGCTGCCGCACGGGCCCTACCTCTACCTGCCCTCGGGGGCGCGAACACGCTCCGGGGCGCGCGACCTCGTCCCCGAGATGAACAGCGAGCTCGCCTTCCACGACGAGTTCCTGACCCGCCACAACGAGCAGCGCTATCTGCTTCAGCTCGGCTTCGTCGACCGCCTGCTCGGACGACTCCTGGCGCGGCTGAAGCGGCTCGGCCTCTACGACGACACGCTGATCGTGGTCACAGCCGACCACGGCTACGCCTGGCAGGTGGGAGTCAGCACGCGGCGCAGCGTGAGCTCCTCGAACGTCCACGAGCTGACGCCTGTCCCGTTCTTCGTCAAGGCGCCCGGACAACACACCGGCCGCACCAGCCGCGCCTATGCCCAGACGCTCGACGTGACCTCGACGATCGCCGACGTGCTGGGCGTCCGGCTCGGCTACCGGGCCGACGGGCGCTCCGCCTTCTCGAGCGCGGTCCGCCGTCGCCGCGGCGTCGCCGTGACCACGCGTGAGTTCAGCGGGATCGTGCGAATCTCGGGGAGGCGCTGGGAGGCGCGCCGCCGCACAGTCGTCCGCCGCCGCCTGCGCCAGCTCGGCTCGGGCGACTGGGACAGCCTCTACACCGGCATCGGCCCGCATCGCGAGCTCGTGGGCACGCGGGTGGCGGGCCTGGCCCGGCCCGCCGCGCGCGGCGTGCGCGCGAGCATCGCCGCGGCGGAGAGCTTCGACGACGTGCGCCGCCCGGGCGGGATCGTGCCCGCGCAGGTGGCGGGGAGCCTCAGCGGCGAGGACGTCCCGAACCCGGGCCGCGCCATCGCGGTCGCCGTGAACGGCCGGATCGAGGGGGTCGGCCGGACCTTCGAGCTCGCCGGGCGGCCGGGCGAGCACTACGCGGTCAACGTTCCCGAGGCCGCGCTCGCGAACGGGCGCAACGTGGTCGAGGTCTTCGAGGTCACGCGCGACGGCGAGCTGCTCACTCTGGCGCGCGCATAACCACAACTCAGCAACAACTCTTTAACTTGCCTCTTGGTGAAGCGATGGGGGCCAGCGATGATGGCGCTCGCGCTCGGGGTGGCCGGCCTCGTGGTCGCGGTGCTCGCGCTGGCGGGCGTATGGCGCGGCGAGGAGGAGGCCACGGCGGGCTACGCGCCGGACGCCAAGGGCAGGCCGCCGGTGGTCGTCCTGATCCTCGACGAGTTCCCGACCGACGACCTGCTGCGGCCCGACGGGCGGATCGACGCGAGGCGCTTCCCGAACTTCGCGCGCCTCGCCGCCATGTCGACCTGGTTCCCGAACGCTCACACGGTCTACGACTCGACCTTCAAGGCGGTCCCCGCGATCCTCGACGCCCGGCTGCCGGTGCGCAACAGCAAGCCCGACGTGCGCAGCCACCAGCCGAGCGTCTACCACCTGATGCACCGGCTCGGGTACGAGATCCACAAGGTCGAGTCGGCCACGGCGGTGTGCCCGCCGCGGCTATGCGAGGGAGCGCGCCCGCGCCGCCCGAGCGTGCTCGACCGGCTCAAGGGCCCCGGCCGCCCCGCCCGTCTCCACAAGTGGATCGGCGAAATCAGGCGCCGCGAGCGGCCCGCGTTCTACCTGCAGCACGCGCTGCTGCCGCACGAGCCCTGGATCTACCTGCCGTCGGGGGCTCCGAACCGGCCGGCCGGCGAGGATCCCGTCCAGGGCATCAACACCTTGCCGAGCTTCGCCGACACCGACCTGTCGAAGCACAACCACGTGCGCCACTTCCTCCAGGTCGGCTACACCGACCTCGAGCTCGGGCGTCTGCTCGCGCGCCTGCGGCGCACCGGGCTGCTGCGACGCTCGCTGCTCGCCGTCGTGGCCGACCACGGCTACAGCTACGACATCGGCGTGCCCAGCCGCCGCTTCGTGAGCGACTCGAACGTGGATGAGGTCGGCCCGGTGCCGTTCTTCATCAAGGCGCCCGGCCAGATGCGGGGCAAGGTCGACGAGAGCATGGTGCGGACCATCGACGTCGTGCCGACCATCGCGGACATGCTCGGGAAGACCCTCTGGTGGCCCAACGACGGCTACTCCGTCTACGCGCCCGCGTCGCAGGCCCGTGACGAGCTCGTGATGACGACCCGCGACTTCAAGGACGAGGTCCGGATCGGTATCGACGAGCTGGTCGAGCGGCGCGCCGTGAATCGAGCGCGCTGGGCGCGCCTCTTCGGGACGAGCGCGGAGAGCGAGCGGGCCTTCGGCGACCCGTGGGCAAGCGTCTACCGGGTGGGCCCGAACCGGGAGCTGCTCGGCCGCCGGCTCAGCGCGGCTGGCGCTCGGCCGATCCGTCGCCCGCGCCCTTCCCGCGGTGCTGGAGGAGGATCGCGGCAGCAGCGTGCGTGCGCAGATCGCCAACGTGGAGCTGCTCGACGACGTCGAGCCCGGCGACGCGATCCGCCCGACGCGCGTGACGGGCAGGCTCGAGGGAGGCTCGGCCGAGGGCACGCGCGAGCTCGCGCTGGTGGTGAACGGCCGCATCCGCGCGGTCGGCCGCAGCTTCCACCTCGGCCGGCGGCCGTCGGAGTTCTTCTCGTTCGTGTTCCCCGAGCGCGCCCTGCGCCGCGGCTGCAACGACGTGGAGCTGCTCGAGGTCGTGGACGGGGGCCGCACCTTCGTGCCGCTCGGCGGCAACCACGGCGCCCGTCCGTAGACGCGGTGACGGCCCCGGCCTACGCTGGCCGCGTGCGCGTCATCGCCTTGCTCGGGGCGGTCGCCGCCCTGGCGCCGGGTGGAGGCTCCGCACAGGCCGCGCCCGGCCTGCCGGAGTCGCTCGACATCGCGTACAGCTACGCAGGCGGCATCCACGTGATGCGCCCGGACGGTTCGGGCTCGGTCAGGCTCAGCCCAAGCCGCTCGCCGTCATCCGCGGTGTACGACGGCCAGCCGGCCTGGTCGCCGGACGGCTCGCGGCTTGCCTTCGTGCGCTCGGTCGAGCGGCAGGACGACGAGTTCCGGTCGCGCGTCGTGATTCTCGACGGGACGAGTGAGCATCCGCTGACGCGCGCGTCGCGACACATCGTCCAGAGCCCTGCGTGGTCGCCCGACGGCCGCCAGGTCGCATTCACCCGTGTGCGGCTCGCAGGCGAGCAGTATTGGACGGACATCGTGGTCGCCCCGGTCGACGGCGGCGCCGAGCGCGTCCTCTGGCGCCAGCGCCTGTTCCCACGGCTGTCGAGCGTGGGTGAGCCGGCGTGGTCGCCAGACGGTGCGCGGGTTGCGTTCACGCGGAGCCGCCTCAGTCGCGACTACGACTTCCGCAGCTCGCTCCTCATCGTGGAGGCGGCGGGCGGCGGCAGGCCGCGGCTCCTCGCTCGCGAGGCCGGCGACGCCGTCTGGTCTCCCGATGGCACGAAGATCGCCTTCGCAAGCGGTCGCGACCGCAACGGCAAGTGGTGTACGTCCGACGAGTGCGGCTACAACTGTGAGCTGTACGTCATGAATGCGGACGGGAGCGAGCCGCTGCGGCTGACGAACAGTCGCGGCGACGATTCCTCCCCGTCCTGGTCTCCGGACGGCCGCCGGATCGTCTTCGCGAGCAACCGCAACAACCGTGACGACTACCCGGGCGAAGACACCGAGCTGTACTCCATCGGCGCGGACGGGTCGTGCCTGACCTGGCTCACCAACGGGGCGCCCGAGAGCAGCGGACCGTCCTGGCGCAACAGGGGCGCGGGAGCGGAGACCGCTCCCGGTACCTGTGGAGCGACGCCGCGGCCTGCGCGCACGGAGGTCCTCGACAGCGCATTGGCGCGACGGCTTCGTGGCGGCGCGTTCTGGCTCGGCGAGCGCTTCGGCAGGCTGCTGCTCACCCGCTTCGACCACGAGGACCACGGCGGCTCGCGCGGCTCGCGGGTCATCTCCTACGACGACTGCACGCGCTTCCGCGTACGGGATTGCCCGCGGGCGCTCGACCTGTACGTCACTCCGATCTGCTCGCGCGACTCGCTCCTGGCCGGGTTCAACCGCTTCGGAACCGAGCGCCTGGGTTACGCGTTCGCGCGCAGCGGAGCGCTGCACGTCGGGCTGTCGCTCGACAGCGTGACCCTGCTCGCCGGGCGCTACAGCATCACCATCTACACGCAGTCCGGCCCCGGCGACCGCCGGCGTGCGCTGTTGCGCGCCGCGGCGGCGCTGCGGCCCGTCGCGGCCCGCAAACTCTCTCTGCCGCCGCCGGCGCTGCCCGGCGTGGTGCTGCGGCGCGTCCGGCGGGCCGAGGCGCCCGAGGAGATCCGGCGCAGTGTGCGACTGGTGCGCGTGCTGGACTCGCTGCCGCGCGTGCGAACGCTGCGCTGCACCCCAGGGTCGCCCTAGTCAGGGCGCCGGCCGATAGATCGAGTTCGGCTCAGCGCTCTGGTCGCGGGTGACCTGCGCAGGGTCCGTGCTCGTGTCGACGAAGGCGCAGAAGTAACGGCGCCGGTCGTCGCGGGCGATGCACGTGCGGAAGTAATCCTCGCGCAGACGCACGGTGTTGGCGGTCTCGAGGTTGCGGATCAATTCGGGGTTCCCCGTGTGGATCACGAGCGCCCTGAACGCCTCCGCGTTGCGCTCGGTGTCCTCGGTCTCGGAGACGACGGTCGGCCGCGCCGCGAGCCCGGCGGCGATGACGGCGACGATGCTCGCGAGCAGGAGGCCCGTCCCGACGCGGTCGGTCAGCACCTCGAGCTGGGCCTTCGCCGGCGCCCCGGGCTCGGCGGCCGGCCGGCGCGCCCAGGCGCGCCGCGCGAGCCACGGCGCGAGCACGCCGATCAGGAGCAGGTTTCCGAAGGTGGCCAGCAGGATCGCCGGGATCAGGTCGACACCGGTGCCGATCGGCGGCAGCAGGTGGAGGATCAGCCCGTCGATCAGCGTGACGGCGATGAAGGCCGGCCACATCGTCGCGCCGCGCAACCGCCAGCGGATCCTGGCGGGCCAGAAGCGCTCCTCGCGGTTCACCGACCGCAGGGTAGCCTTCATGCGGTGGCTGAGCTCTGGGTCGCACAGCTGGGAACGGTGCCCTACCGGGAGGGGCTCGCCCTGCAGGCCGGGCTGCGCGAGCGCCGCCGCGCGGGAGAGCTCCCGGACCTGCTGCTGGTGCTCGAGCACCCGCCCGTCTACACCAAGGGCAGGCGCACCGAGCCCGCGGACCTGCCGATGGGCGACGGCTGGTACGGCGAGCGCGGCATCGAGGTCTGCGACACCGATCGCGGCGGCCGTGTGACCTACCACGGCCCCGGCCAGCTCGTGGCCTACCCGGTGATGGAGGTCGACCGCGTCGCCGACTTCGTGCACACGATGGAGCGGGCGATGGTCGCGGCCCTCCGCGACGAGGGCGTCGAGTCCGAGCCGCGCGCGCACCCGCACACCGGCATCTGGGCCGGCGACGCCAAGATCGCCTCGATCGGGGTGCGCGTCTCCGGGGGAGTCTCGACGCACGGCCTCGCCGTCAACGTCGACAACGACCTGACGCCCTTCGAGTGGATCGTGCCCTGCGGCATCGACCACGTGCGCATGACCTCGATCGCGAGCGAGACGGGCCGCACCGCGCTCGCTGCCCTGCTTCCGCAAGCGGATGGCGTGGCGCTTCGCGGAGGCGTTCGGGCTGCGCCAGCGGCTCGTGTCCGAGCGGCGCCTCATGGCGCGCGAGCCCGTGGCCGCATGAGCACGCGCTCACGCTCGAACCCCGGCGGCGCCCGCGTGCTCGACATGGGCGAGGTGCGTCCCGTTCGGCGAGCGCAAGCCGGCCTGGTTCAAGCGGCCGGCGCCCGGTGGCCCGCAGTACCGCGAGCTGCGCGGCCTGATCGAGGACCAGGGCCTGCACACCGTCTGCCAGGAGGCGGCCTGCCCGAACATCGGCGAGTGCTGGGAGCGCGGCACCGCGACCTTCATGATCCTCGGCGACACCTGCACGCGGCGCTGCGGCTTCTGCAACGTCAAGACCGGCAAGCCGACCCACAACGACCCGCTCGAGCCGCTGCGCGTGGCCCAGTCGGTGCGCAAGATGGGCCTGCGCCACGCGGTGATCACGAGCGTCGACCGCGACGACCTGCCCGACCTCGGCGCCTTCGCGTTCGTCGGCGTGATCCGCTCGATCCGCCGCATGGCGCCGGGCTGCAAGGTCGAGGTGCTCACCCCGGACTTCCGCGGCGAGGAGATGCCGCTCGCGCGCGTGATCGCCGAGCGCCCGGACGTCTTCAACCACAACGTCGAGACCGTGCCGCGCCTGTACCCGCTCGCGCGCCGCGGCTCGCGCTTCCTGCGCTCCTGCCGGGTGCTGCGCAACGCCAAGGAGATGGGCGGCGACGAGGTCGTGACGAAGTCCGGGCTGATGACCGGGCTCGGCGAGTCGAAGGAGGAGCTGCTCGACGCGTTCGGGACCCTGCGCGAGCACGGCGTCCAGGTGCTGACCGTCGGCCAGTACCTGCGCCCGACGCGCGACCACCTGCCGGTCGTGCGCTACTGGCACCCGGACGAGTTCGCCGAGCTCGAGCGCGAGGCCTACGCGATGGGCTTCGAGCTCGGTGGCCGCCGGACCGCTCGTGCGCTCGAGCTACCACGCCGAACAGACGCTCGCGCAGGCCGCCTCGTCGTGACGGCAGCGGCGCGCCTCGCAATAGGCGCGGCGCTGGTCCTGGCGGCGGGCGGCGCGGCGGTGGTGCTCGCGGCCGGGCCGAGCACGGGCGACGCGCGCACGGATCGCTGGACCGCGCTGGCGCCCGCGCCGCTCGAGCGCACCGAGGTGGCCGCGGCGCGCATCGGGCGCTCGATCTACGTGGTCGGCGGCTTCGAGGAGCGGAGCGGCGCGACGAGCGCCGCCGTCGAGCGCTACGACATCCGCCGCAACCGCTGGTCGCGCGTGCGCGCGATGCCGATCGCGGTCAACCACGCCACCGCCGTGGCGCACCGCGGCCGACCTCTACGTGCACGGCGGCTACACGGGCGCGAACGACCTGAGCGTCCCGACCGGCGCGCTGATGCGCTTCGACCCCGAGCGCAGGCGCTGGCGCCGGCTGCCCGCCTCGCCGACCCCGCGCGCGGCCCACGCGCTGGCCGCGCTCGACGGCCGCCTCTACGCCGCGGGCGGCGCGAACGACACCGGCTCGCTGCGCTCGCTCGAGATCTACGACATCGAGCGCCGTCGCTGGACGAGCGGCCCGAGCTTCCCGTTCGGCCCGGCGCGCAACCACACGACCGGGGTCGCCGCGGGCGGGCGCTTCTACGTGATCGCGGGCCGCGACGCCGAGAACTTCACGGCGGTCGAGCGCTACGACCCGCGCCGGCGCGTGTGGGAGGACGTGCCGGACCTGCGCACGCCGCGCGGCGGCATCGCCGCGGCGCGCCTCGCGCGACGGGCGCATCGTCGTCTTCGGAGGCGAGAACCTCGAGCCCGGCGGCACCACGATCGCGGACGTCGAGCTCTTCAACCCGCGCACGCGCGCGTGGCGCAGCCTGCCGTCGATGCGCACGCCGCGGCACGGGCTCGGCGGAGCGGCGCTCGGCAACCGCGTGTACGCGATCGAAGGCGGCGTCGAGCCGGGCTTCTCGTTCTCGAACGCGATCGAGGCGCTCGACGTCCGCTAGCCGCGCCCCGGTCAGGCCGCGTGTTCCCGCTCAAGGACAACATCCCGACGCGCCGCTTCCCGGTGGTCACGCTCGTGATCGTCGTGACCTGCACGGTCGTCTGGTTCGTATTCGAGGCGAGCTTCTGGAACATCAGCGAGACAGGCAGCGAGCGCGTGGTCGAGTACGGCGCGATCCCCTACGAGATCACCCACCCGGGCGACGAGTGCGGGGTCGACGCCACGGGCACGCAGATCGTCTGCCAGGGCCAGCCGGGCGTCGTCGGGCGAGGCTCCCGACCAGGCGCCCTGGTGGGTGACCATCTTCACCTCGATGTTCATGCACGGCAGCTTCCTGCACCTGGCCGGGAACATGCTGTTCCTGTGGATCTTCGGGAACAACATCGAGGACTCCATGGGCCGCGGGCGCTTCATCGCCTTCTACCTGCTCGGCGGGCATCGCGGCGCTGGGCGGCCAGGTGCTCGTCGATCCGGACGCCGCGGTGCCGACGCGTCGGCGCGAGCGGGGCGATAGCCGCGGTGCTCGGCGGATACGCGCTGCTCTACCCGCGCGCGCGCGTGATCACGGTCATCTTCATCATCATCTTCTTCACGGTCATCGAGCTGCCGGCGCTGCTCGTGCTCGGCCTCTGGTTCCTGATGCAGCTCGCGCTACGGGGTCAACGACATCGCCCAGCCGGTCGACGGTGGCGGGGGGCGTCGCCTACTTCGCCCACCTCGGCGGCTTCCTGTTCGGGCTGCTCGCGATCAAGCTGTTCGCGAACAACGTCCACGAGGACTACGAGTCCGAGCGGCGTATCCCCGTGTACTGATGGCGCGAACATTCGTGCTGGCCGCCAGCCTCGCCATCATCTGCCTGCTGGCGGTCCTGACCATCTCGGTGGCGGTACGTGACGGAATCGATGTGCTCGTGGTCTTGTCCGTGATCATCCTGGCGCTGCTCGGGTTCGGAATCCTCGGCGCCCTGTCCTCACGGCCCCCGGATGAGTAGGCCCGTCGCCGCGCTGCTCACCGCGCTCGCGCCGCTGGCAGTGGCGGCCGCGGCTTGGCTCACGTTCGTGCAGGAGGAGGAGGTGCGCGGCCATTCGCCGCCGCCGCCCGCGGCCGCCAAGGCGGTCGCGCGGACCACCGAGGTACCGCCCGCGCCCGAGGCCGGCGCCGAGCAGCGGGTCGGGCTCGACGTCTCGCTCTCCGGGGTCGACGCATTCCACGTCTTCCTGCGCCATCCTCCGCGCGCGGGGCTCGTGTTCGACCTTCGCAGCGGCGAGGTGCTCTGGCGCCTCCACCCGCGTCGGACGCTGCCGATCGCGAGCCTCACCAAGATCATGACCGCGCTGCTCGTCGCGGAGCGGACGCGTCCCGACGAGCGGGTGATGATCACCCAGTCGGCGCTCGACTACTCGGGCTCGGGAGTCGGGCTGCTGCCGAAGGGCAGGCGGGTGCGGCTCGAGACGCTCCTGAACGGCCTGCTGATCGTGTCCGGCAACGACGCGGCGATCGCGCTCGCCGTGCACATGGCCGGCAGCGAGGCGCGCTTCGTGCGCAGGATGAACGCGCGCGCTCTGCAGCTCGGGCTCCGATGCACGCACTTCGCCTCCTCGCACGGGCTCGAGGACGGCAACCGCTCCTGCGCGCGCGACCTCGCCGTTCTCACCCGGCTCGCAATGCGCCGGGCCCGCATCCGGCGGATCGCGCTCACCGAGTACGCCGAGCTGCCGTTCCCGATCAAGGGCGGCAAGCTCTACCTGTCCGGGCACAACCCGCTGATGCGGCTCGACTACCGCGGTGCGATCGGGTTGAAGACGGGCTACACGGACGCCGCCGGCCGCTGCTTCGTCGGCGTCGCGCGCCGCGGCGGGCGGACGCTCGGCGTGGTGCTGCTGAACTCGCGCGACCCCGCGATCCAGGCGCCGAAGCTGCTCGACGCGGCGTTCGCTGCCGAGCGCTGATCCGCTTCCGCTCCGCGCCCGAAGGCAAGGGTGAGATGTTCACCTGGTCCTGCCACGAATGCGAGACGCGGCTGTGGAGCGCCGAGCGGGTCCCGGGCGGCGGAAGCTGTCCCGCCTGTGGCGCCTGGCTCCCGCAGACGGCGACGCAGCCGGGCTGCGCTAGCCGATCACGTAGCGGGTCGGCACGAAGGTCTGGCTCTCGGCCGGCGGGCGCACGTACGCACGCTCCTGGCGCGGTGGCAGCTTGATCTTCTCGGCCTCGATCGTGCTCGTACGGGATCTGATCGAGCAGGTGGCTGATCAGGTTCAGCCTCGCCTCGCGCTTGGAGTCCGCCTCGACGACGTACCAGGGTGATTCCTTCGTGTCGGTGTAGGCGAACATCTCGTCCTTGGCCTCGGCGTAGTCGACCCAGCGGGCGCGCGCCTCGAGGTCCATCGGGCTCAGCTTCCACTGCTTGGTCGGATCCTTGATGCGCGCCTTGAAGCGACGCTCCTGCTCCTCGTCCGAGACCGACAGCCAGTACTTGATGAGGATGAGCCCGGAGTGCTGGATCATGCGCTCGAAGCGCGGGGCGGTGCGCATGAACTCCTGGTACTCGTCCTCCGTGCAGAAGCCCATGACGCGCTCGACGCCGGCGCGGTTGTACCAGCTGCGGTCGAACAGGACCATCTCTCCGCCGGCGGGCAGGTGGGCGACGTAGCGCTGGAAGTACCACTGCGTGCGCTCGCGCTCGGTCGGCGTCCCGAGCGCGACCGTGCGGATCACGCGCGGACTCGTCTTCTCCGTGATGCGCTTGATGACCCCGCCCTTGCCGGCGGTGTCACGCCCCTCGAACACGACGGCCACCTTGAGCCCGGCGTGGACGATCCACTCCTGCAGTCGGACGAGCTCGGTCTGCAGACGCTCGAGCTCCTTCTCGTACTCCTTCTTGGAGAGCGTGATCGGCTCGATTGCGGTCTTGGCCATCGACGGGAGCGTACCGGTGTGGGGGCCGTGGGTTCTGATCGCGGGCGGCGGGCTCAGCGCTCTGGGGGGCGGTTGGCGGTTTATCTCCCGTCGCGAACGATCTTCGGCTCACGCCGATTCGTCCGAATCTTCATCGGCCCCGAGAGTTTCGCGACCCGCGATCTTGGTCACCGCCTCCCCGGCGGTGGCCGCCCGAACGATCGTCGAGCAGACTCCCGAGACGGCGACCGACGAACACCCTCCCTTCCCCAGCCCATGGCGAAATCGGCCCGGCCGGGCCTACAATCTCGTCAGCGGGGCCATAGCTCAGCTGGAAGAGCGCGACCTTTGCAAGGTCGATGTCGCCGGTTCGAGTCCGGCTGGCTCCATCGCCCTACTCGAAGTCGAAGTCGCGCGGCGGCTTCTGCTCGAACCAGAGCCTGTCGTGCTCGGGCGTCTCCTGCAGGAAGTCGGGCGTGTCCTCGAGCACGTCCGCCTCGTCCCCCTCTGCGGCCGCCGGCGCCTCGTCCTCCTCGGGCTCGTCGTCCGCGAACGGGTCGTACTCCTGGGTCTCCCCGGGAGCCGCGGCACGCTCCGGCTCTTCCACGGGCTCGATCCCTCGCGGAGGCGTGTCGCCGTGCGCTGCGGCCGGCTCCGGCAGCGCGGGCTCCTCCTCCACCGGAGGCGCGGGCTCCTCGTCCACGGGAGGCGCGGGCTCCTCGTCCACCAGAGGCGCGGGCGCGTCCTCAACAGGGGGCACGGGCTCCTCGGCAGCGAAGGTCTCCCCGTCGAAGAGCTGCTCTTCGTCGCTCGGAAGGGGCTCCGCCACGGGGGCGTCGCCGGCCTCCTCCGCCGTGACTTCGGGCGCGGCGGCCTCTGCTTCCGCAGCGTCCCCTTCAACGCTCTCGGGCTGCTGCGCCGCCTCGCGCCGAACGGGGCCGAGCGCCTCTTCCTGCTGGCGCTGGACCTCCTGTTCTGGCGCTCCGTGCTTGCGCTTCAGCTCGAGATGCTCCTTGATCGCATCGTCGAGTAGGCCCATCGCGCGGAACCTTACCGAGGCCGGGTGGACGGTTAGGGGTCGGGCACCGGGACCGGGTCTCCGGCGGGCAGCGCCGTCTCGACCCTGTTCTTGCCCGCGCCCTTCGCGCGGTATAGCGCGGCGTCGGCAGCCGCCACGAGCGACTCCGGCTCGATGCCGCTCCCGGGCGCCGCGGCGACACCGAAGCTCGCCGTGACCTGAAGGAATCCGCCGCCGCGGGCGCCTGGCACCTGCATGCTCTCGACCGCCTCGCGCATGCGCTCCGCGAGGAGGGCCGCCCCATCGAGCTCCGTCTCGGGCAGGATCACCGCGAGCTCCTCGCCACCGTAGCGAGCCGGCGCGTCGATGTCTCGCGAGTGCTTGCGAAGCACGTCGGCCACGTGGGCGAGGACCTCGTCGCCCTGCTGGTGGCCGAGGCGATCGTTGACCTGCTTGAAGTCGTCGATATCGACCATCACGAGGCCGAGCGAGCTGCCGAAGCGGCGGCTGCGCTCGAGCTCACGCCCCAGGATCGACCAGAAGGCGCGTACGTTCGCGAGCCCGGTCAGCTCGTCGGTCACCGCCTGGCGCTCGACCGTCTCGTGCAGGTTCGCGTTCTCGATCGACACGGCCGCCTGGCCCGCGAGGTACTCGAGCAGCTCGGCCTCGGTGCGGTCGAAGGGCCGGCCTCGGCGGGCGATCGACAGCGCTCCGAGGGACTCGGGAAAGCCGACCACGTGCCGGAGCACGACGGTCAGCGCGTGCGTGTCGCGCGCCTCGCTGGCGACGGCGCGGCGACGCTCGGGCGCCAGCCTGCCGGCATCGCCGTCGAGCGCGTCGAGCAGCTCGGCGCCCACCTCGGGGCTGATGGCGAAGGCGGCCCGCTCGGATGCCTCGAGCGCCTCCTCGAGATCGGATCGGTCCGGACCCGCCTCGAAGCCGTTGAAGACGTCCATGTCGAGCGTCAGCGCGCGGCCCGACTCGGCCTCGCAGGCGTCGATCGCCTGCTTCACGGCGAGCTCCATCACGCCCTGGCGGTCGAGCCCGGTCGCGAGCGCCTCCCCGACCCGGCGGATCGTCTCCTCGAGCTCGCTGCGCTTTCGCTCGACCTCCTCCATCTTGCCGGCGAGCTGGGCGGACATGCTGTTGAACTCCCTGCCGAGCTGGGCGAACTCGTCGTTGCCGTGGGTCGCCACGGGCTGCCGGAAGTCCCCGCGGGCCAGCCGCTTCGCGGCTGCCAGGAAAGTGCCGATCTGGCCCGTGAGCGCGCGGCCGATCACCCAGGCCGATACCAGCGCCAGGCCCAGGAACGCTGCGAGCAACGCCGCGATCAGAATTCGGTTGCGGGCGATGCGGTCGCTGAGCGCCTCCGCCGGCTGCAGCACCGCCACCTCGATCGGCGGCCCGCCCGGCTCCTCGATCCGATCTATCCGGCCGCGGTACTCGCTGCCCGCCCGCGACTCCACGGCTCGCGGCTCGCCGGCCGCGCCATGGGCGGATCGCGGCGGCGGGTCGCCGAGGGTCGAGTCGAGGGTCCGCCCCCGGCGGAACACGCTGGCCTCGAATCCCGACAGGTCGCTGACCCGGCCGCTCAGCTCCGACGCCTCGGTGCCGAACACGCGCAGAACCGCCGCCCGCCCGCCTCCCTCGCGCTCGACCACCGCGCCCCGGGGCGCCACGGCCGTCGCGGAGCCGGCTCGCTCGAGCAGAGCGCCCTGGGGCGAGCGGACCTCGATCGCCTCGACCTCCCCGCCCACCAGCTCGCCGATCCTGGCTCGGGCATCCGCCGAGCGGCCGTCCGCGAGCGCCCGCCGCAGCTCGCGGGTCGGCCGCGATCGCGCGCGCCTCGTCCGCCGTCTGTCGCGCCGCGGCCTCGTGTACGGCAAACGCGGTCCGCGAGCCCTGGGCGATGCCCGCGTCGGCCTTGCCCGTCTCGCTGTTCTCGGTGAGCGAAAAGAGCACGACCGCGAGCGCGATCATCGGCACGATCACGATCAGGGCGAAGAACAGCCATAGACGTCCGCGAAAGCTCATGTGGTGGCGACCAGGGGCCAGGCTACATGCGCGTCAGGCCGCTTCGTGGGCGCTGAGCCGCCGCTACCATGGGACGACCTCGGGGCTATAGCTCAGTTGGGAGAGCGCCTGGATCGCACCCAGGAGGCCGCCGGTTCGAGTCCGGCTAGCTCCATCCGAAGAACCCTCGCGATAGCGGGGTTTCTTCGTTCGGGGTGCGATTCGGGCTTGGAGCCCCGCATAGGTACACGCCGCATCCGGGTGATGGGCCGCTGACCATCGGCTGGCCCCGCGCGTCAGCGGGACGTCTGCGAAAGGTCGGCGGGTCGTGATGTACTCCGTCGACAAACGTCATGGTCGACCCCCGGTGAGGGAGGGACTCGCATGCGCAGGTCGAGGCTAGTCATCAACTACGCGCCCGATCCGGCGGCGGGCGTGCGTGCCGGTCGCGCACCGACCCGATTCTCTGGGCGGCGGGCAGGTGCGGTCGCGTTGGCTGCCGCCGTCGCCGCCGCGGTCGCTCCGGCCGGCTCGGCCGTCGCAGCGCACTCCTGCACGACGGCAGCCGGTACGACGACTTGCGTGTTCCCGTTCACCGGGGACGAGCAGATGTTCATAGCCCCCGAGGGCGTGACGAGCGTCCACGTCGTCGCCCGCGGCGCCGGCGGAGGCACGTCGGTGTTCGGCGGCGCGGTCGGCGGTCGCGGCGCCGTCGTGAGCGGCGACCTGGCGGTGCCGGGCAACCACGTGCTCTACGTCGAGGTGGGTGGCGTTCCGACCGTGGGCTCCAGGTGTTACCCGGGCCAGCCCTGCGACGGCGGCTTCAACGGGGGCGGCTCGAGTACTTCGATCTTTGGTCCCGGGGGCGGCGGCGCCTCGGACGTTCGCGCCACGACGCGCACCGACCCGAACACGCTCGCCTCGCGCCGGCTCGTCGCGGCAGGCGGTGGGGGCGGCGGCGACGACGATCTGTGCATCGGCGGGGCGGGCGGCGACGCCGGAGCACCCGGCCAGACCGGCCAGGGCGGCGGTTCCTGTGCGCCCACCGGGGGCACCGGCGGCGGCCCGGGCACGGCGAGCGCGGGCGGAGCGGGCGGAGTTCCCGGCGGCGGACCCGGGGGCCTGGGCGCCGGCGGCTCGGGGAATACCGGTGGGGCCGGCGGCGCCGGTCTCTACGGCGGCGGCGGCGGCGGCAACAACGACGGCGGCGCCGGTCTTTCTGGTGGTGGCGGCGGCGGCGGCTCCAACCTCGTCCCCGCCGGCGGGACGGCCGCGCTGACGTCCGATCCGCCGCAGATCGCGATCTCATACCCCGCTGTGCCGCTGCCTGAGGGTCCGGCCGGCCCCGCCGGCCCCGCCGGCCCGCAGGGCCCCGCCGGCTCGCAGGGGCCTGCCGGCCCCGCCGGTCCGCAGGGGCCCGCCGGCCCGCAGGGGCCTGCCGGCTCGCAGGGCCCCGCCGGCTCGCAGGGGCCTGCCGGCCCCGCCGGTCCGGAGGGGCCCGCGGGCCTCGTCGGCCCGGCCGGCCCGCAGGGGCAGCCGGGCTCAGTGGTGACGATCGAGCGGCTCATTTTGGCCGCCTTCGACGATCGCCTGCGCGTCCGCCCGGGTGCGCGCCTGACGCTCCGCTACGTCGCCACCGTTCCGACCGAGGTCGAGCTCGCTGTGCGGCGCGGCGGGCGCACCGTCGCGCGCGTGCGCGGCCGGGCTAAGGCGGGACGCAACAGGCTTGCCCTACGCGCCCCGAGCGCCACCGGCCGCTACACGCTCGCGCTCCAGGCGCGCGCGGACGGGCAAAGCGCCACGGACAGCGTCCGCCTCACAGTCAGCCGGCCGCGGCGCTGAACGACCGGGACGCGACGAGGATCCGGACGTGGCGAGGGCGGAAGCGTTGACAGAGAGGCCGCTGCCATCCCACCAACGCCCTGAAGATCTCTCGGCCATCGCCGCCGGGCATAGTCGCAACGCCACCGGTCGGCCTACGCCGCTAGCGGCAGCAGCGCCACCCTGAGCGGAACCTGGGAGCTTCTGGAAGCCCGGCACCGACGGTCGAGTCCGACGCGGATTGGCAGCGACTGAACGCAGGACCTCGTCCTCACGTTGCGCTTGCTCTGGTGACGACGACGCGCATGCGCGAACGCGCTAGGACTTCGACTTGCTTCGGCTTGAGGTGCTTCTGCGCTTGGATGCCGACGACGTCTTGCTGCGTGTCGAGGTCTTCTTGCTGGTCGAGGTGCGCTTGGGCTTCGAGTCCGCCGTGGTCCGGCGAGCTGCCGGGCCCTCGATCTCCGAGACGGGGATCTCGTCGTGCGCGACGTCCACGGTCAGCTCGGGCAGCAGCTTGGCGAGGAACTGCTGCATGCGCTCCTCCTGGCGGAGGATGTCGCGTGCCAGTTTGGAGGTCTGCTTGTCGCCGACGGCGGTGGCCAGCGAGTCGATGACCGTATAGGTCGCGATCTCGTGGGCCTCCTCCTGATACTCGGTCCGAGCGTTGTGGAGCATCTTCTCCTGCTCGCCCGATCCGCGCACCATGTGCATCGGCCCCTGTGCGGCGGCCTTCGCCTTGCCGATCACCTCGGACACGCTCTCCGCGGCCTTGGTCAGGCCCTCGGGACCGGGAATGGACACGGTCTCGGGGCTGCCTCCTAGCTGCTTGATTCGCTGCGACACCTTGGTCGCATGGGACTTCGTCTCTTTTAGGTGAGCCTTCAGCCGCTTCGCGTAGTCGTCGCGCGTGGTCACCTCCATGTGCGCGGCCAGGGCGATCTCGAGCTGCTTCTCCTTCGTGTACGCCTGGTTCAGCAGTTCGACGAGCTTGGCGTCGCGGGCAGGCATGTCACTCATGGGCATCGTCCTCTCTGGTCGCGTCGGTCTTGCGCTCCTACCCAGCCGGAGACGCATGCACGCTCGGGGCGCAGAATCCCCTGCAAAAGCGGGGAGGGGGGCCAACCCGCAGGTAGAGTCCACACTTCCCTCGAACGGAGAGGTTTCGGGATGGCCACCAAGAAGTCGGCTTCGACCCGCAGCAGCGCCAGCAAGAGTTCAGCCAACGCGTCCGGATCGAAGTCAAAGTCGGGTGGATCGGGCCGCTCGAAATCGGCTGCGTCGACGCGCCGAACCAGCAGCGCCTCGCGTTCGAGTAACGGCTCCTCCCGCTCGAGGGCGGCGAGCGCGAAGCGAAGTCCTGCCCAGCGGTCGGGCCAAAGCGGCGGTGCGAAGTCGGCTCAGAGCCGGGCGACCCAGACGAACAACGGAGTCATGGGAACCGTCAAGCAGGTGGCGTCCAAGGCCAAGGTGCCGGCCGTCGCCGTGGGAGTGGCGGCCGTCGGAGTCGCCGGCGGGCTTCTCATCCGCGGCAAGATGCGTCGCAAGACGGTGCTCGGCGTTCCCGTTCCGCGTTCGCTCGGCAAGCCCGAGATCGACGTCAAGGCGATCGCCAAGTCGGTCGGCAAGGTGAGCAAGCAGTTCGGTGAGACGACGAAGACCGTGTCTAAGGACATGGAGCGCGTCGGCGACCAGGCCGAGCGTATCGGCAAGATCCTGGGCTAGCCGATGGCAGCGACCGAGACACGCTCGAGTCAGTCACCGAACGGCGTGATCGCGAAGCCCGTCGCGAGGGCGAAGGAGGCCGGTGAGTCGGTCACCGAGGCGGCGGGCCGGGCGAAGGGCCCGCTCGTGGGCGCCACTGCCGCGGCGCTCGCGGGCGGCTTCGCCCTCGGGCGCGCCGGCAGCAAGCGCGCCGGGCTGCTGCCGCGTCGCCAGAGGGTCCTCGGCGCCGACCCGCACGTGGGGCCGCGCCGCTTCGACCCTACGCGCTAAGGCTTCGTAGCCTCTTGCTTGTCTGCCGGCTGCTCGGCCGGTGGCGCCGCAGGGGCGGGCACGCCGGAGGGCGCTTTCGGGGTGGGAGTGGCGGCCTTCGGTTTGGGAGCTGAGCTTGGCTTCCGGCCGGTGGGCGCCTTCGGGACCGCGGGTGCCTTCGGCTTTGGAGCTGAGCTCGGCTTCGGGCCGGTGGGCGGCTTCGTGATTGCTGGTGCCTTCGCCTCCGTCGGCCCGCGTCGGACCGGAACGGAGCCGGTCGTCTTCTCCACGCGGCCACGCCCGTGTGGAGTTTTCTCGCCGGGCACTTCCACGGGGCGGGCGGCCTCGCGCGTGGCTTGTTTGGCGTGTCCGGGCTTCCGGCCGCGCCCGCCGCCGATAGCTCGTTCGGGGGATGCTCCCGCAGGCTGCGGCTCGTCGCCGGCCAGGGCCCCGTCTTCTTGGTTCGTCTGGGCCGAGACCGCGCCCAGCACCGATCTGGTCGCCGCGGGACTGGTCGTCTTGACGGGCTTGGCGCTCGCCGCGTGGTCGCCCCGCTCGCCCGGTGTGGCCGCCCGGTCGCCCCCGCTGCCGGTGGCTCGCTGGTGCATGTCCGCGCGCGTCGGCGCTGAGCGACTGCCCGGGTCGTCGACCAGGACGGTTCCCGCCGTGACGCCACCGCCCGCCATCAGGCCGACGAGCGCCAGCTTGGTGAGCAGCGTCGAGCCCGCACCGCTGAGGACGGCACCGGCGCCGGCTGCCGCCGCTCCGCCGGCCGCCGCTCCGCCGATGGCGGCCCCGCCACCGCCGATGCCTGCGGCCGCGAGGACGGCCAGCTCGAGGCCGCTTCCCGGCGTGACCGGGAGCGCCGCGGCGAGCAGCTCGCGCTGGCGCTTGACTTCAGCGCGGTAGGCGCGGCAGGCCGGGCACGCGCTGAGGTGAAAGCGCAGCTCGTTGCGCCGCAGTGACCCGCCGCGCAGGTTCGCGAGTTGCTCGCGGATCTGCTCGCACGGCGTCGCACGCGCGTCGCGCCTGGCGATCAGCGTGCTGCGCGCTCGAAAGACGAGCGACTTCACGCGCGCGACCTCGCAGCCGAGCACGCCCGCCACAGCGGCATGGGAGAGGTCCCCAAGCTCGGAGAGTAGGAGCGCCTCGCGCTGGTCGGTGGGCAACTCGCCGATGTCCCGCAGGAGCTCACGGAGCTCAGCCCGGCGCTCGACCTCGTCCGACAGGCCCGCGGTGGCGAGCTCGGGCAGCTGCGTCTGCGGGCGCCGGGCGCGGAGCACCGAGAGGCAGCGGTTGCGCGCGATCGTGAACAGCCAAGGCCTGAGCGCAAGCTCCCGTTCTCCGCCACGCTCCAGGTCGCGCCAGGCCGAGGCAAAGGAGTGCTGGACGGCGTCCTCCGCCTCCTGGGCCGAGCTGAGCATGTGCCGGCAGAAGCTGAGCACGGCGCCCCCGTGCCGCTCGAATGCGATCTCGAAGGCGAGCTCGTTACCGCTTCGCATGTGCTCGAGCAGCACGCCATCCGCGGCGAGCGAAAGCTCCCGCTTCGAGAGCCGCGGGCGAAGCGGAGCCTCGGTGGGAACGGAAACGGCCGGCATGACTCAGTTGTTGTACCCCGACAGCCGGGCTGCAAGCGGCGGCGCATCAACACTTGTAACGCCGAGACGCTTGCGAAGTTCAGGCGTTACTCCTGAACCTTTGGCCTCGACGTGCGTTGCAACCCACATGAGTAAGACCACGCTTGCCATCGCGTTAGTTGCGGCGGTCGCCTTGCCGGCGGCCGCCGCCGCCAAGCCGCCCGCCGAGCGGGAGCACCAGCAGGCCGCTCACGCGGAGTGCAAGGCCGAGCGGGGCAAGACCAAGGCGACACGCGAGGCCTTCAAGACGAACTACAAGAGCATGAGCCGCTGCGTGCGCGAGAACGCCGCCGAGGAGGCCGGCGAGGAGCAGCAGGCGCGCACCAACGCATCCAAGGAGTGCAAGGCCGAAGCGGCCGACCCAAACTTCGCCGCGGCGCACGGCGGCGAGTCATTCGCCGACTTCTACGGCACGAACGGCAACGGCAAGAACGCCCACGGAAAGTGCGTCTCGACCAAGGCGAAGGCCAAGAAGGCCGAGATGGACGCCGCCGACGCACAGGCGGCAGAGGCCTTCAGAAACGCCGCCAAGGCGTGTGCAGGAGAGCGCCGGTCACTGGGAACAGAGGCGTTCGCGAACAAGTACGGCACCAACCCGAACAAGCGCAACGCGTTCGGGAAGTGCGTATCGAAGCGCACCGCGAGCGACACGTAGGGCGAACGCGACGCGGGAGCCGAGGGCGGGCAATCCCTGCGGAGATGGCGCGTCGGCTCCCGAACCCGAGTCGGAAGCCCGCGAGAACCAGCAGGAACGCCCAGCGCGCGCGGACAGCGGCACCGCACCGCGCGGCGCCCCACTCGACGCTCTCTGCAAGAAGGTGGTGCGCGAGACCGGCATCAGCATGCGGATACACCACCCGGGCCGGTGAGACGTTCCCCGCCTACAGCCGGCGCTTGGCGCGTGCGACCGCGGACATCGGCCGCGTCTACCGGACACTCCATCGGCGGCTCAAGGACCTGCCCGGGGCGCGACAGGACCTGTTGTTCGAGAGCTACCTCAGCACCGCGGACGCCACGGCGGGCCAGTTCGAGGGCGCCTTCGCCGACAGCTTTGTCGTGCGCAACCGGATAGAACTGCGGGCCGCGCTCACCTACCCCATCGCGATGTACCGCCGCCTCGCCGCGCGGGGCAAGGCCCTGGAAGCCCCGAGCTGCGCGCCCCCACCCACCGGCTGACCAGTCAGCCGCGAGACCCGCCAGCCGGAACGGCGACCCCGGGCTATTCCCGCGGGCCCCGACACTGCCGCCGAGGACAGACACCCAGCCCGGCCCGTGCGGGAGCAGGGTCGCTGCCCGATACAGCCGAGCCCAGCGCCCGTCCGGAATACCGCTAGGAGCGCGCGCCGTTGCGCCGCGCCTCGGCGAGCACCCGCTCTCCCTCGCCGAGGGTCTCCACCGCGCGAGCCAGGTCGCCGCCGGCGGCCCGTCGCCGGGCCGCCGGCGACCCCCGTCGCTGCGTGATCGCGTGACCTGGGCGATCACGAGCGATCGATGACGGCGTCCTCACGTCAGCCGGAACGAGCGTGATCGTGGCGTCGAGCGTCAGGAGCCGGAGGCCCAGGACGCGCCCCAGGATCGAGGCTTCGATGAGGATGCCGTCACCGGGGCGCCTCGCCCCCGCCGGCGAGATCGCCCCAGCTTTGACCCTCACGAACCGTCCCGCGTACCCTCCGACCGCCTTCGGAGCGACGAGATGCCGGCGCTCGCCGCGGTGAGTCCCGCCAGGCCGCCGGCGGCGATCAGACCCGCCTTCGTCGCCTTGCCCGAGTCGACGCTGGGCACGTCGAGAGAGTCGCCCAACGACTCGAGCAGCCGCTCGAGCTGGCTTTTCCGGTTGAAAGGTCGCATCTTCATGCTCGGTTCCTCCTCCTACCGCTTGGCGCGTGACGCCTTCGCGATTGCGCTGACGAGCTCGTCCTTGCTCATGTTCGTCCGGCCCTCGATGCCGATGCCTGCCGCGAGCTGGAGCAGCTCCGGCTTGTTGTAGTCCTTCAGATCCCCGTTCGAGGGAGTGCGCTTGAGCCCGCGGGCGGTATGCCGCGCGGTCGCCTTGGCGCGCTCACGAAGCTGTTCGGCGGCGGTGACCCTGGCCTCGGCGTCGCCGGCCTGCTGCTCCGCCTCGTCGGCCAGCTCCTGCGCCTGTCGCTGCGCCTCCTCGGCGGCAGCACGCGCGGCCTGGGCACCCTCGTCCGCGAGCCGCCTCGCCTCCGCCAGCTTCTCCGTGGCGTCGTCGACGAGCTCCTGGGCCCTGCGCTGTGCCTCCTCGGCCTCGTCTTGGGCTTCCTCGATCTCCTCGTCGACCTCGGCGGCCGTCTCCTGGCGCTCTTCCGCGGCCTCCGCCTCGGCCTCGCGGCGTTCGCGCGCCACGGCGTCGTCGGCTGCCCTTTGAGCATCGGCGACGCGTTGCTTGACGTCGCGGCTCGTCTCCCGCTCCACCTGCGCCACGCGGGCATGACCGCGCTCGGCCACCTCCTTGGCGTGGTCGGAGCGCTCCTTGGCCTCCTCGGCGGCCTCGAGCGCGCGCTCCTCGGCCTCACGGGCACGCTCGGCAGCGTCACGGGCCCGCTTGAGCCGGAGCTCGACGGAGTCTCCGCCGACAGGCATGGCGTCGACGACGGCCGCGCTCATCTTTCGCCGCCTATCGCGGGCCCCCGCCCTCGCGCCTTCCGCCGCCGTACCGACAGACTCCGCCGGCTGAATGGCTCGGGACATCAGCCACGCTGCATTTGACGGCATCTCTCGCAGACCCGTCTTTGCCAGATCCGACAACGACATCTCAACCTCCACTCGGACACGGACGCATTGAAATGAGACGTTAGCATCTCATACTGAGAGTGACTAAACTATCGCCGCGACACCAATGTCCGAAGGGGTTCTTCGACAAACACTGCAGGAACGCGTCGCCGCCGCGATCCTCGACGGCGCCGCGAGAACGTTCGCCGTGGAGGGAGAGCACGCGAATATGAACGACGTGGCGGCTGCCTCAGGCGTGGCTCGGGCCACGGTGTACCGCTACTTCCCGAACCGCCAGGCTCTTCTCGACGAGCTCGCCCGTACCGCCGTGAGCGACGCCGACGCGTTGCTGGCCGCCGCCAGGATCGACGAGGTCGCACCCGAGGAGGGCGTAACGAGGGCCGTGCGAGCCCTGGTGGAGGTGGGCGACTCCTTCGTGCTGCTGGTGCGCGAGCGGATGCGGTCCGATCCGGAGCGCTTCGAGCGGAGCCTCGCGCGGCCGCTGCGCCGGTTGTTCGCTCGCGGCCAGGAAGCGGGTGACATCCGCCCCGACATAGCGAGCGCTCACCTCACGGAGTCCCTGATCGGGATGGTTGTCGGAGTGCTCACATCGACCCCCGCGCTGGGCAAAGAGGACATGATCGCCACGATCACGCGCCTGTTCCTCGACGGAGCCAGAGTGCGCGGGCCGCGACTTCAGTGAACGACGCACGAGCCCGCAGCGCCGCGCGTGGTTGCGGCGGACGTCACATCCGAGGAGGAGAAGATGGCCCAAGAGGCCGACAGTCAGACCGCTGAGAGAAAGCCGGATCAGGCCGAGGAGCGGCCGGATCAGGCGGAGGAGGAGCGGCCGGAACGGTCACAGGACGAGCGCCCGGCCGAGCGCACCGACGGCGACAACTCCGTGTTACTCGAGCTCGTGTCCTACCTGCGCGACTGCCGCACCGAGTTGCGGGAGGAGTGGGCTCGGCGCATCAGCGAGGCCGACCTCCTGCAGGTGATGTCGGACGACGAGATCTTCTCGGAGGCCACCGAGGTCTACGACAACTACATGGATGCCCTCGAGACGGGAAGCATCGAGACTCTGCAGACATACGCGCGCGAGCTGTCCGAGCGGATCATCCCGCGCGGCGTCGAGACGGACGAGGTGCTCGGCATCGTCCTCCTCCTGCGCGACGTGCTGGCACGTTCGCTCTTCACGAAGTACGAGGACGACCTCGAAAACCTGAATCGTGTCCTGGACGCGTACGAGCCGGCGGCCAACCGGATCGCCGTAACCGTCGGGGTGAGCTTCGTGGAGGAGCGCGAGCGCGTCATTCAAGATCAGCAGGAGTCCCTCCGCGAGCTGTCCACGCCGGTCCTTCAGCTGCGCGAGCGCCTGCTCATTCTGCCGATCATCGGCGTGCTCGACTCCTCGCGCGCGCGGCAGCTCACCGAGCAGCTGCTCGGGGCGATTCGGGACAACCGGGCGACCGTGGTGGTGATCGACATCACCGGTGTGGCCACGATCGATGAGACGGTGGCGAACCACCTGGTACAGACCGTCGAGGCGTCGAGGCTCATGGGGGCGCGCACCATCCTCACCGGCCTTTCCTCGGAGATCGCCCAGACGGTCGTCGACCTCGGCGTGGACCTCAGCATGATGCGGACGGTGGGGGACCTGCAGGGAGGCATCGAGGAGGCCGAGCGGCTGGCCGGCTACAGGGGCGCCGAGGGAAGCGATCCGGCCGGCGACGACGACGCCTAGGCCGGCTCGCAGTGTCGGTCGCAATCCTGCGCCAGGCGAACTACATCATCGCCTCCATCCAGTCGGACCTGTCCGACAGGGAGGTGGTCGAGCTCCGGCACGAGCTGTCGGAGCTCGTGGGCAGGCATCGCGCCCGCGGGATCGTGATCGACGTCGCGGCTCTCGACGTGATCGACTCGTTCGTGGCCCGGTCGCTGCGGGCGATCGTCCTCACCGCGCGGTTGCGCGGCGCCGAGACGGTGATCGTGGGCATCCAGCCGGACGTGGCGATCGGGATGGTGCAGTTCCGCTTGAACCTCGAGCCGCTGCGCGCGGCCCTCGACCTCGACGCTGCCACCACGCTGCTGGATCAGCTGACGCAGGGGGATCCAGAGGATGGAGAGTGAGGTCCGCGTCCGCATCGAGACCGACGCCGATCTGGTGACGGCCCGCGCGGAGGCGCGCGCCATGGCGCAGCGGCTGGGATTTCCCCGTCCCGATCCGACGCTCATCGCCACCGCCATCTCCGAGGTTGGGCGCAACATCGTCGTGCACGCCGGCCGGGGCGAGATCGTCCTCAGGCCGCTCGACGAGCCGGACCGCTACGGCATCATCGTGATCGCCACCGACGACGGGCCGGGGATCCGCGACCTGGGCGTCGCGCTGAGCGACGACTACAGCGGCAGGGGCGGCCTAGGCCTCGGGCTCCCCGGTGCGCGCCGTCTCATGGATGAGTTCGAGATCGCATCGGACCCGGAAGGTGGTACGAAGGTGACGATGAGGAAATGGCGCCGGCGCGATGAGCTTGCGCGCCTGCGAGAGGAGCGCCGCCGGCGTGATTGAGCGGGTCGCACAGAGCGGAGTCGAGTGGGGAATCGCCGGCAGGTGCAGGCGCGGCGAGAACACGAGCGGCGACCTCGGCGTGGTTGCACTGCACCGGGATGGCGCACTCGTCGCGGCGATCGACGGCGTGGGCCACGGGAGCGAGGCGGCACTGGCGGCAGGCCGCGCCGGCGAAGTGGTGCGGGAGACGGGCAGTCAGGACCTCGTCCTGATCACCAAGCGCTGCCACGACGCCCTCCGGGGCACCCGTGGAGCGGCAATCAGCCTCGCCTTCATCAGCGCCCGGAGGAGCACGATGACCTGGCTCGGCGTCGGCAGCGTCGAGGGACGGGTGCTTAGCGGCGACCCATCCGCGCTCCGGCTGAAGGACTCCCTGGCGCTTCGCAACGGCGTCCCCGGGCATGAGCTTCCAGGCTTGAGGACCGCCACCGTCGACATCCGGCCGGGAGATCTCCTCGTCCTGGCGACCGACGGCATCGATACCGGCTTCGGCGAGTCGTTGGACGTGTCGGGGTCGACCGAGGCCATCAGCGAGCGGGTAGTCGCAGGCCATGGGAGGCCCACGGACGACGCCCTCGTCGTGGCGGTGCGCTTCCTCGGCGTGCGCAGGTGAGAGCGGGCGGGAAGACCGGTGGTTTCTCGTTTCGAGCGGCCTACGCCGCCGCTCTGGCGGACTACCTGCGCGACTCGAGCGAGCACTCGCTGCACGCCGCCTACGAGCTGGGGCGGGATGCGGTGAGCCGGCAGCTGACCGTGCTCGACCTGGCGGTAACCCATCAGGAGGCGTTGATCTCGGCCCTGCGCGGAGCATCCCGTCCCTCCGAGGTCGAGAACACGGCGAGCGCGGCCGGTGACTTCTTCCTCGAGAGCCTCTCGTCGTTCGAGATGGTTCAGCGAGGGTTCGGCGAGGCGCGCGAAGCCGCCCGCCTCGAGCGTCGCCAGGCGGAGATGTCACGTCAGCTCTCGACCTTCCTGGCGGACGCCTCGCTCAGCCTCGACGCCTCCGAGTCGCTGGAAGAGATGCTGCAACTGGTGGCTGAACAGGCGCGCGAGCTCGTGGGGGCGAGTTGTTGCATCGCGACCGTTGCGCTGCATGGGCGGCCCCGCTGTGCCGAGGCGGCCTCCTACGACGAGCGCGACCGGCGCTGGGCTGCGTTCACACAGTGGCTCGACCTGCTCGCGATCTACCCGATCCTTCGCTCGAATGGCGGCTCGGTGAGAATCGCGGGCGAGGAGCTCTCTCAGCTGCGTCCCTTCCGCACCGTGGCCGGCGGGCCGCCGCTCGTGGGATGGCTCGCCGCGTCACTGACCACCCTTGACGGCAGCGAGCTGGGTGCGCTTCAGCTTTTCGACAAGGAGGGCGGAGCCTTCACCGGCGATGACGAGGCGGTGCTCCTCCACCTGGCTCAGATGGCGTCGGCCGCCGTGGAGC
>CAWBHC010000010.1:0-16349 GCA_963788595.1 uncultured Thermoleophilaceae bacterium | reverse complement strand
CAGCCTCGCAGGGCCATGGTCCTCAGGTCGGCCTGCGGACTGGCCGGGATCCCGGTCCTCGACCCGCGGGACTGGCCGGTGCCGGTGCCGTTCTCGCTCGACTCGGACCCGCCCCCCGATACCGAGCTGCCGCCGCCCGAGTCGAGTGCCGCCGCCCGAGCCGGAGCTGGCGCTGCCCGAGCCGGAGCTGCTGGACCCGGACCCGAAGCCGCCGCTTCCCGATTCCGATCCGGAGCCACTGCCCGAGCCGGAGCCGCTGCCCGACCCCGAGCCGGAGCCCCTGCCCGAGCCGGAGCCGCTGCCCGAGCCGGAGCCGCTGCCCGAGCCCGAGCCGGAGCCCGAGCCCGAGCCGGAGCCGCTGCCGAGCCGGAGCCGGAGCCCGAGCCCGAGCCGGAGCCGCTCCCCGAGCCCGAGCCGGAGCCGCTGCCCGACCCCGAGCCGCCGCCGCCCGCCCGCCCGTTGCCGGATCTCGAGCCGCTCCCCGGCCCGGAGCTGCCACCGCCCGACCTGGAGTCGCCTGCTCCCTGCCCGCCGCCGCTGTCGCCATCTCCCTGCTCGCCGCCCCCGTGCTCGCCGCCGCCCGGCCCGCTTCGGTCGTCCTCGCCCCCCCGCCGGCGCGGGTGTCGTCCTCGTCCGCGTCCTGCGCCGGCGTCGTCGCCGCCGTCATCCGTGCCGCTCGGCTCGGCGCCCGGAACCCCGCTGCGGGCCACGTCAGCGCCTGCGGCGGAGCGGCCGCTCGACCCGCCGCTCGCCCGCTCGCCGCCGCCCTGTCCGGCCCGGGCGCGATCGTCGCCGTCGCGCGCGGGCACCGCCGCGACGCCGCCCACCGCGGCAGCGGTCACGAGCGCAGTCGCGCAGACCTTGGCCGTGACCACACCGGCGCCCGTGCCGGCGGCTCCACACAACTCCGCCACCCGCGTCGCGGCCGGCTCGGTGGGCGTGGACCACGGAATCCGCACCAGGAGGCCGATGGGCGTCACGGCTGTCGCACCCGCCCGCAACGTATTGCGTGCGCGATTTAGGAGCTGTCTCACCGATCCGCCCGTCACCAGCTCCGAGGCAATCTCCTCGTACGAGCGACCCTCGAGCCCGCGCAAGACGATCGCGTCGCGCTGGCGCTCGGGCAGCGCCTGCACCGCCGCCACCACGTCGCGCAGCCCCTGGGTGCGCTCGAGCGCCTGGTCCGGTCGGTCTACCCCGTCGATCCGCTCATCCAGCTGGTCGTGACGCAGCCCGCGGTCCCGCAGCGCGTTCAGCGATGTGTTGTGCGCGATCCGGTAGAGCCAGGGGCGAAGGTTGAGCGCAGACTCGTCGCGCAGGATCGCCTCGTAGGCGCTCACGAACGACTGCTGAACGGCGTCCTCGGCTCGCTCGCGCGGCAGGAAACGCTCCGCGTACCGAAGCAGTGCGCCCCGATAGCGCGTCACGATCGCCTCGAATGCGGGCTCGTAGCCCGCGCGCACGAGGTCGACCAGGCGGGCGTCGGACTGGGTCGCCAGCACGGGCCGGCGGGCCAATCGAGCAGGAGCGATGAGCGACTTCGGAGTCATGGCGCAGGGACGGTCAAGACCTTCAACACGCGAGAAGCCGAAACCTCACGCGGGCTCGATACCGAGGGTTGTTCGCCGAGCGGGCCGTCGTATGACCAGAGGCTCGCACGCGCCGCGTGCTCGCCGTCGTGTGACCAAGGGCTCGAACGCGCCGCGTGCTGGTCCTGCCACCCTTCGCGCGATGGCGGTGCCCCTGGTTCTCCTCGTGCTGTGGCTGACGGCTGCCCCCGCGCAGGCGTCCGCGTCCCCCGACCCGATCGATCGGTCCAAGCCGCCTGCCCCCGACGGGACACCGCTCTGCGCCGACTGGGTACACGAGCTGCACACCGTCGAGCGCGCGGGGCATACCTGGCCCACTTGGCACCCGCCGCGTGACCCTCGCTACCGCTGTGCGTTCGGTCATGAACACGGCTCCAGCCCGCGCGCCTTCCGGTACTTCAGCCGCGCCGGCATGCCCGCCTTCGGCCCGATCGGCTCCTACGCGGGGAGCGAGGAGGCGCACGCCGGGTTCAAGGTGTTCGCCGCCAACGAGGATCGCAAGGGCCTGGCCTGGATGATGATCCTGCACCAGGGCTCGGGGTCGCCGCGCCGGGGCACGGTGCGGTTCCACTCGCTCGAGACATGGCTGTTTCGAAACCACGGCCGGCGGCTCATCGCGCATACGCGCACGATGGCCGACTTCGGGGACGCGATCCCCAACTGCCCCGGCGCGAGGCGGAGGCCCAGCATGCGCCTGCTCCCGAGCCCGCAATGCAAGTCGGTCTACGAGGAGTGGGACACGAGCCTCGACGTCGGCGGCGTGTTCGGTGCCAATCCCGGGTTTGCGATCGACAACGCAATCACCCAGTTCGACCCCTCCGATCCGGGGCGAACTGTGTTCAACAAGGGCTTCGCCTGCGGCCCCAACGATCCGGCCGGATGGGACTCCTACTGCAAGGGCGACAAGCGCACGGTCTTCCACCCGCGGTGGACGGCGAGCAACCGCGGCCGCTCGCGCTTTCGCACGGATGTCCTCGGGCGGCGCTCGGCCTCGGGGCTGCTCCAGGTGGTCTCACGCCGATTGCGCGTCGACCAGTCGGATGAGTGCTGCGGCCCGGAGAACGCATTCATCATGGAGCGACCGAGCGACGGCGGCCTCTACCGCGCCGGCCGCGGCCTGAACTCGAAGAACTTCGAGTTCCCGGGCTACTGCGTGCTGCGCGCGAACTAGACGACGGGTGCCTTACTTTGTTGTTGTATAGCCCCCAAAACCTAAGGCACCCCGCCGTGCAGCCGGGGCAGACCCCCCCGGACCGGGGCCGACTCCTTGTTGCTGCAGTTTTTCCCGGGCTAAGCAAGTCCCTTAGGGTTTTTCCCCCGTGCAGCTGATCCACCCCGAGCGCCGCTCGACCTCACCCGATGACCTTGCCTCCGGCTTGCGCCTCGGCGACAGGGCACCGGGGCAGCGTCCCTACCTCGCGCTGAACATGGTCTCGAGCCTCGACGGCAAGGCGACGATCGAGTGGCGCACGAAGGGGCTCTCCACCGAGCTCGATCGGCAGCTCTTTCACCACCTGCGCACCCAGGCCGACGCGGTCATGGTCGGGGCCGGCACCGCTCGGGTCGAGCGCTACGGGCGCATGGCGAAGTCCGAGGAGCTGCGCGACAAGCGCGAGCGCGAGGGCCTGGCGCGGGACCCGCTCGCGGTGGTGGTCAGCGGGCGGCTCGACCTCCCCGCCGACCTTCCGCTCCTCAACGATCCCGAGCAGCGGGTGATCATCGCGACCGGCTCCGACGTGTCGCTGCCGGGTCTTGGCGAGCAGGTCGAGTACGCACGCGTCGGCGACGACCTGCCGCTTCTGATGGCGCGCCTGCGCGAGGATCACGGCGTGCGATCGGTCCTCTGCGAGGGCGGGCCGACGCTCAACTCGCACCTGCTTGCCGCCGGACTCGTGGACGAGCTCTTTCTGACCCTCAACCCGAAGTTGGCGGGCGGGGCGGCGGCCCTGACGATCGTGGCTGGGCGCGGGCTGATCGAACCCGCCGAGCTCGAGCTGATCTCCGTCGCGGAGGGCGAGGGCGACCTCTTTACCCGCTGGCGAGTGCAGAAACCCTTGCAACCGTAGGGTTTCCAAAGGCCCATCCGCTATCTATGGAGCACTCAATGGCGACAGCCAAGACAAAGCTCGGAGCTCGCCGCGCACCCGCCAAGGTGCCCGCGGTCCCGGTTCCGGTCGTCGCGCTCAGGAACGTGACGAAGATCTACGACGGCGGCTCCGTCGGTCTTCAGAACGCTTCGATGCGGATCGATCGCGGGGACTTCGTGTTCCTCGTCGGGCCCACTGGCTGCGGCAAGTCGACCTGCATCCGCCTGCTCATGAAGGAGCTCGAGCCGAGCGAGGGCGAGATCGACATCGCCGGCCGCTCGCTGGGTGAGATCCCTCGCAACAGGGTTCCGTTCCTGCGCCGCAACATCGGGGTGGTGTTCCAGGACTACAAGCTGCTGCCAAACCGCACGGTGTACGACAACGTGGCGTATTCGCTCCAGGTGATCGGCGAGACGCGCCAGGAGATCAGGCGCAAGGTGCCGGACATCCTGCGGCTCGTCGGCCTCTCCACCAAGCTGCACAACTACCCCGACGAGCTCTCGGGCGGCGAGCAGCAGCGCGTGTCGATCGCGCGCGCGTTCGTCAACCACCCGCCGCTGCTGCTTGCCGACGAGCCAACCGGCAACCTCGACCCCGAGACCTCGATCGGGATCATGCAGCTGATCTACCGGATCAACCGCACCGGCACGACCGTGGTGGTCGCCACCCACGACAACGAGATGGTCGACAAGATGCGCCGGCGCGTGATCGAGCTGCGCGACGGCAGGATCGTGCGCGACGAGGAGTCCGGGCTCTACCGGCCGGACGAGTCGACCACCGAGTTCGCCATCCGCCTGCGCGGAGAGCTCGGCGTGGGGGCGGAGGGGCACCCGAACTAGATGCGCCTCAGCTTCTTCCTAAAGGAAGCCCTGCGCGGGCTCAAGCGCAACTCCGCGCCCGCGCTCGCGGCACTGCTGACCGTGCTGCTGACCGCGCTCGTGCTCGGCGTCTTCATCCCGATCGTCCAGGCCACGACCGGCACTGCCAACGAGATCCGCGGGCGCGTGGCCGTCGACGTCTACGTCGCGGATGCCGCCACGCAGGCCGAGACCGCCGAGCTGCGGCAGGCGATCAACGGCACGAGCAATGTCAAGTCGGTCGAGTTCATCTCGAAGACCGAGGCGCTCGAGCGCGCCAAGGAGCAGAACCCGAGGGCGTTTCGCGAGGGGGCCGAGCTGCTCGGCTCGAACCCGCTGCCCTCGTCGTTTCGCATCACGCCCGACGACCCCGACAAGCTCGGCGTGATCGTCGACAGCCTCGCGCCCAATGGCCGGCCGGAGCTTGCGGCGATCGACGAGGTCCGAAACCGCGAGGAGGACACCAAGGAGATCCTCTCGGCGACGGGGCTGGTCAAGGCGCTCACGGCCGGGCTCTCGATCCTGCTCGTGCTGGCCTCGATCGCGCTGATCGCCAACACGATCCGGCTGTCGGTCTTCGCGCGCCGCCGCGAGGTCGAGGTGATGAAGCTGGTCGGCGCCACGAACTGGTTCATTCGCTGGCCGTTCGTGATCGAGGGGGTGATCGTCGGCTTCTTCGGAGGCGTGCTCGCCGTGCTGCTGCTGACGATCGCCAAGGAGACCTTCATCGACCCGCTGTCGGAGCGCTTCGAGCTGCTCGCCGCGCCCGAGACGATCGACTTCCCGCTGCTCATCGTGGTGCTGCTCTGCGCCTGTATCGCCGTCTCCGCGATCGGCAGCGGCATCACGCTGCGCCGCTTCCTGCGCGTTTAAGAAGAGCCAAGAAGCGCTCACTAATCTCACTTCGATGCGGACCGGAGGCATCGCAATCGTGTGCGCCCTGCTGGCGCTCGTGGCCGGGATCTACCTGGGCGGCCATCCCGAGAGCCTGCCCGGGCCATTGCGCGACACCTTGGTCGACGAGGATCGCGCGCTGCGCGCCGAGATCGTCGACACGATCGAGAACAACTTCTACAAGCCCGTCGACGAGTCGAAGCTCGACGACGCCTCGCTGAAGGGCATCGTCGACTCCCTCGAGGATCCCTACTCGGCCTACATCTCGCCCAGCGAGGCGAGCAAGTTCCAGGAGTCGATCTCGGGCGAGTTCGAGGGCGTCGGCATGTCCGTCGAGAAGGACGAGCGTGGGCTGCGCGTGCTCGAGGTCTTCGACGAGCACCCCGGCGCAGCGCGCAGAGATCGTGAAGGGCGACGTGATCCTCTCGGTCGACGGGCGCTCGATCGCGGGCCTCAGCAGCGCTGTGGCCACGGGGCGCATCAAGGGCCCGGCAGGCACCAGCGTCAAGCTCGAGGTCTTCACGCCTGGCGCGGCCGACACGCGCACCGTGGAGGTCGAGCGGGAGAAGATCGAGGTCCCGGTGGCTCGCGGCCGGATCGTCGAGCGCGACGGGCGCAAGGTCGGCGTCGTCGAGCTGCGCGGCTTCAGCTCGGGCGCGCACGGCGTGCTTCGCCGCGAGGTCGACAAGCTGCTCGACCGCGGCGCCGACGGCATCGTCCTCGACCTGCGCGGGAACGGCGGCGGCCTGCTCTCGGAGGCGGTGCTCGTGTCGAGCATCTTCATCGAGGACGGCGAGATCGTGTCGGTCCGCGGACGCGCGCGTTCGGAGCGCTCAGAAGACGCCGAGGGCGACGCCATCGACGAGGAGATCCCGGTGGTCGTGCTCGTGGACGGCGGCAGCGCCAGCGCCTCGGAGATCGTGACCGGCGCACTGCGCGACCGAGACCGCGCGACCATCGTCGGCACCAACACCTTCGGCAAGGGCCTGGTGCAGGAGGTCGAGCCGCTGTCCAACGGCGGGTACCTCGACCTGACCGTGGCCAACTACTACCTCCCGGGCGGCAAGACGATCCACAAGAACGGGCTCAAGCCCGACGTCAAGGCCGAGGACGACCTCGAGACCAAGCGCGACGAGGCGCTGCCGACAGCGCTGGACGAGCTCGTCCAAGAGCTGCAGTGAGCGCGGCCGTCCGCGGCCGCCCGCAGCGGCGGCTCGAACAACCGCTCGTGGCAGTGCTGGAGAAGCGCGGGCGCTTCCTGGTGGGCGAGCCGCTGTTCGGCCGCGGCCCGCGCGCCGCAGTCGACCGCGGCGGGGCCGACGAGGGCGATCTCGTCCTGGTGGGAGCGGGCAAGCGCGGCGCGCGTGTGATCCGCCGGCTGGGACGCCCGGACGTCGCGCGCGACGTGATCGAGGGTCTGATGCTCGACCGCGGCCTTTACCGGAGCTACCCGCGCGCTGCCGACGCCGAGGCCGAGCACGCCGCCGGCGAGCCCCACGCCGCCGACTCCCGCCTGGACCTCACCGCGCTACCGACCTTCACGATCGACCCAGACGACGCCCAGGACTTCGACGACGCGATCTCGGCTCGCGCGCGAGGACGGCCACGTGCGGGTCTGGGTCCACATCGCCGACGTGACCGCCTACCTGCGGCCCGGCGGTCCGCTGGAGCGCGAAGCGTTCCGCCGCGCCACGAGCGTCTACGTGCCCGGTGCGGTCGAGCCGATGCTGCCGGAGGCGCTCTCCAACCGCGCGTGCTCGCTTCGCCCTGGTGAGGAGCGGCTGGCCGTGACGGTGCGAGATGGAGATGCACGGCAGCGACGCTCGCAACGTCTCCTTTCACCGCTCGCGCGTGCGCAGCGACAAACGGCTCGACCTACCGCGAGGTGGACGGGATCTTCGCCGGGCGCGCTCGCGCCGAGGAGCCCTGGGCGGGCGCGCTCGGCGGCGGCGCGCGAGGTGTCGCGTGCGCTGCGCCGAGAAACGCGATGCGCTCGAGTTCGGCTCGCCAGAGCCGAGCTTCGACTTCGACGCGGCGGGGCACGTGACCCGCGTTCGATTCGAGGCCCAGACCGAGTCGCACCGCCTGATCGAGCAGCTGATGATCCTGGCCAACGAGCAGGTGGCCGGCTACCTGGCCGACCGCCAGCTGCCGACGCTCTACCGAGTCCACGAGCGTCCCGAGCCCGCCGCGGTCGCCTTCCTGGCCGAGCAGCTCGCGAGCCTCGACGTCCCGACGCCGCCGGTGCCCGAGCAGATGACCCCGCAACAGGCCGCCGACCTGTCCGCCGAGATCTCGCGCATCGTGGGTGGGGCGCCCGCGCGCCTACGGGATCCTGGTCCTGCGCTCGCTCAAGCAGGCCTACTACTCGCCCGCGGAACCTCGGCCACGCCGGGCTCGCGAGCCCGCGCTACTGCCACTTCACCTCGCCGATCAGGCGCTACCCGGACGTGGTCGCGCATCGCGCGCTGCTGCAGGGACTCGGCATCGAGCACGCCGCCGCGCCCGCGCACGAGCTCGACGAGGCCGGGGTCTTGAGCTCCGCGGCCGAGCGGTCGGCCATGCAGATCGAGCGCGCGGCCGACGACATCTGCCTTGCCTTCCTGCTCGAGCGCCGCCTCGCCGAGCGCCGACCCGGCGGCTCCCCCGGCCTTCGACGGGAGAGGTGATCGGCTTGATCGGAAAGGGCGCTTTCGTACGCTTCGGCGAGGAGGGCTTTGAGGGCCTGCTGCCCTCGCGCCGCCTGCGTGGCTGGTGGGAGCTCAACGAGCTCGACACCGCGCTCGTGGAGGAGAAGTCGGGACGCGAGCTGCGCCTCGGCGAGGAGATCGAGGTCGTCGTAGAGCGAGTCGAGACCGTCCTCGGACGGGTGGACCTGGCCCCGGCCGGGTCATACTCGTAGGGCCGATGGCCAAGAAGAGAAAACGCAAGGCGGCCGCTGGTGACGTGGCCACCAACCGGCAGGCGAGCTTCCGCTTCAACCTGCTCGAGAAGTTGGAGGCCGGGATCGTGCTGCAGGGCTCGGAGGTCAAGTCGCTGCGAAACGGCTCGGTGCAGCTCAAGGACGCCTACGCGGAGGTGCGCGACGGCGAGGTCTGGCTGCGCAACATGCACATCGCCCCCTACGACCCCGCCCGCGAGGGCCACGATCCCGACCGGCCGCGCAAGCTGCTGCTGCACCGCCGCGAGATCGAGCGGCTGATCGGCAAGACCGCGGAGAAGGGCCTGACACTCGTCCCGACTCGCATCTACTTCAGCGGGTCGCGCGCCAAGGTCGAGCTCGCCGTGGCGCAGGGCAAGGACATGTTCGACAAGCGCCGCTCGATCAAGGACCGCGAGCAAAAGCGCGAGATGCAGCGCGCGCTGTCCGAGCGCTATTAGGGCCCGAGCCCGCGGTCGGCCGCCCAGCGCGTGAGCTCGTGCCGGCTCGAGAGCTGCAGCTTTCGCAGCACCGAGGACACGTGCGCCTCGACGGTCTTCGGCGATATCTCCAGGCGCAGCGCAATCTCCTTGTACATGTACCCGCGCGCGATGTGCTGGATGACCTCGCGCTCGCGGGGCGTGAGCGCGTCGAGCTCGGTCTCGGGGTGCGGGGCCGGTCCCGCGAAGGCGTCCAGCACGAAGCCGGCCAGTCGCGGGGAGAACACCGCGTCGCCGTCGAACACGCGCCGCACCGCGTCGGCTAGCTCGTCGGGCGCGATGTTCTTGGTCACATAGCCGCGGGCGCCCGCGCGAATCACGGCGATCACGTCCTCCGCGGCGTCTGAGACCGAGAGCGCGAGAAAGCAGGGGCGAAGCTCGCGCTCGGCCGCGCGGCGGATCACCTCGACCCCGCCGCCATCGGGCATGTGCACGTCGAGCAGCACCACCTCCGGGCTGTCGCGCTCGATCGCGGAGATCGCCTCGTCGACCGTCCCCGCCTCGCCGGTGATCTCCAGGTGGCGCTCGAGCTCGGCGCGCACGCCCGAGCGAAACAGCTGGTGATCGTCAACGATCAGCACGCGCGGGGAGCTCAAGCTCCACCTCCGTTCCGTTCGCCGGGCTGCTCGTGATTGTCGCGCGGCCGCCGTGGCGCTCCATGCGCCCGACGATCGACTCTCGGACCCCGCGACGGTCGGGCGGCAGGTCGGATGCGTCGAAGCCGGGCCCGCGGTCGCGCACGAACACCTGGAGACGGCCGTCGGCGGCCTCCGCGTAGACGTCCACCGGCGAGCCGCCGCCGAACTTCGCCGCATTGGTCATCGCCTCGCGCGCGGCGGCCAGGACGGCCTCGGTCTTGGTGTCGAGATCGCGGTCGCCCACCACCACCACCTCGACCGGGACACCGTGACGCTCCTCGACATCCACGGCGGCGGCCTCGAGCGCGGGCGCCAGCCGGCTGCCTTGCCCCGGCGCGGGCCGGCCGGCGAGCCATGCGCGCAGCTCGCGCTCCTGGCGCCGCGCGAGCGCCGCGACCTCCTGCGGGTCGTCCGAGCGCTGCACCAGTGCGAGCGTCTGGAGCACCGAGTCGTGGAGGTGAGCGGCCACCTCGGCGCGCTCCTGCGAACGGATGCGCTCTGAGCGCTCCTCGGTGAGCGAACGCACCAGGCGCACGATCCAGGGAGCGAAGATCACGCCGAGGACGACCACGGCGACGAGCACCGCGAGCAGCACGTTCCGGGCAGCGGAGAGAGCGCCGGTTGCCTGCAAGAAGGCAAAGCCGGCGGCGATCACGAGCGCGATGCCGATGCCGGTGCGCGAGATCGCCGCGGCGGTCCCACGCCGAGCGGGCGCGGCTTGCGCGGGCTCCCTCTTCAGCAACGCCGCCGCGGGCGGCTTCTGTGCGGGCGCCCGCGATGGCGACGTCCCCGAGCCGCGCCAGATCAGCGCCCCGCCGCTCGCGACGAGCACGAGCGGCCAGACGATCGCATCCGAGAACCAGATGCCAAGGCCGCGGAAGGTGAGCAGCACCGAGAGCAGCAGCAGACCCACTCCCAGCGCCACCTCGACCGCGCTGCGCCCTGTGGGCAGGCGGCGCCGGGCGGCCGGGCTGTCGCCCGCGGGGATCACGAGCCATCCGAGTGCGTACAGCACGATCCCGACGCCGCCGGCCGCGGTGGCCACCACGAACGCAAGCCGCACGAGGGCGGCGTCGACCCCGTAGCGCCGTGCGATGCCCGCGCACACCCCGCCGAGCCAGCGGGCCGAGCGATCGCGGCGCAGCGTGTCGACGGCCATCTCGCTACTCCCGCCGGCTCAGGCCGTTCGCCAACAGGATCGCTCCCGTGGCCGCACAGGCCACGGGAGCAAACGAAGCGAAGCTCAGCTCGATCGCATCGAGCGAGTTCAGCAGCAGCACGGCACCCAGGGCGAGCAGCGCCAGTCCGGCCACCAGCGAGGGCACGTGGGGCCTATCCACTGGCGCTTTCACCCGTGGCAGCGCAGGCTGCGTTCCCGCCTGCGTCGAGGTCGACCGGGTCGTGGTCGAAGTCGATACCGCGCCGGCTTTCGAAGAATGCGTCGTCGTCGACTCGCAGCTCGCCGAACCCGATCTCCGCGTCGACCAGGAGTCGTGTGGCGTCGCCCTCGACATCGGGCCGCTCGTCGAAGTCGATGTCGATGCCACCGTTGTCGCGGCCGAAGACGGCCACGTTGCCCATGCCGATGTCGGCAGAGGTCGCCACGCACACGTCCTTGGGCACGAGCACGCGCGCCTCGCCCATTCCGACGTCGACGTTGATCGGAACGTCGCCGGCGGGCAGGTCGGTGTCGCGCAGGTCGATGACGAGCTCGCCGATGCCGAGCTCGTAGCGGTCGTGAATGTCGGCTACCGAGGCCGGCCGGTACTCGCGCTCACCCACGCCGCCGTCGAGGTCGAGGCCGGCGGCCGAGACGACTCCGGCGGACAGGGCAATCGCCAGCGCCGGCAGCACCAGCCAGCGCACCGGCGCCAAGAATGCGCCGGCGAGGACCGCAGCCCCGGCGGCGATGACCACCACCGCGACGACCCAATCGGGTCCAGCTGCCGCCGCGAAGGCCCCGCCCACCGCGGCGACGCCGCAGAGGATGAGAACCCCGATGCCGAGCGCCGCGCGGCGGGCGATGTCCTTGGCGTCGCCGCTCGGTCCCTCCCCTGAGACAAGCCACCAGACGAGTACGCCGGCGCCGACCAGAATGGCGAGCGGGATGAAAAGTCCCGCAGCGAGAAATCCAAAGCCGAGAAGAAAGGGCCACGCGACGAGCAGCAGTACCACGACGCCCGCGATCACAAGACCGCGATTGCGTCCCTCGACGCCGGGCGCGACCGCCGCGGAGCCATCGTCGGCGGGCATCAGGAGAAGAGCGGCGAGGTAGAGCAGGAGGCCCGCGCCCCCGAGGAAGGCAAGCGCGATGGCGCCGATGCGAAAGAAGATCGGGTCGGCGTTGAAGTAGTTGCCGAGGCCGCCGCAGACCCCGCCGAACACGCGGTCCTGGCGCGAGCGCATCAGCCGGCGCGGCCCCTGGACAGTGGGATCCTCGGGCCCGGGGGCGTCAGGCTCGTTCTGGCGGGTGTCGTCTTCGTTCATCTCGATCCTCCGATGGCTGCTCGATTGCGTACACCGAGACTGCCGCGGGAGGGGCCTTTCTCCAATTGGGAATGGTCCCTAGGGGATGACCCTGTCAGGCTCGCGCCCATGGCTAGACTTGTAGGAGCAACAGGGGGGCGAATCAGCTTCGACGTGGAGCGTGATCGTCCCGATGTAGCGAGTCGAGGACTCCGGGTTGGCCTCGTTAAATGATCCCGGAAACCAATACGTGCGGACGATCAGAACCATTCGTTCGCTCTCGCCGCCTAGTTAGGCCGTGAGAGAGTCGCACCGGGCAGCCCGCGGCCCGGATCCGCGGCTTCATATAGCGGGATCACTCCGGCGATAGGACCCTCGATCGCCGGGGGACATCTTCAGGAGGGTATGGCGCCGGCGACGTATCCCGCGGACTGACCGAGCCGGTGGCCGAGATTCGACTCCGACGGGAACACTCGTAGCAAGCATCGGGGCGGTGTTCCGCGGACGCCGGGGCAGTACCGGCCGCCTCCACTTTCGAAGGCCCCTCACGGGGTCTTCGTTCGTTGTGGTCACACTATGCCCGGATGGACGTGCTCACGGGACTGGGGCTGTCGGGCGCGGCGGGGCTCAACGCCTGGCTGCCCGCCTTCGCCGGCGCGCTGCTCACGCGCCTCGGAGTGGTCGAGCTCGGCGAGCCGTTCGACGAGCTGTCGAAGACCCCCGCTCTGATCGTCCTCGGAGTGTTGACGGCGGCGGACTTCGTCGGCGACAAGATCCCCGCGGTCGATCACGTGCTCCATGGGGCGGGCGCCGTGATCGCGCCGGTGTCCGGCACTGTGCTGTTCACCGGTGAGACCGACGCGTCGCTTATCGTCAGCCTCGTCGCCGGCGGCTCGACGGCCGGAGCGGTGCATGCGGCGCGCGCCGCGATACGTCCGGTCTCCACGGTCGCCACGGCCGGCATCGGGAACCCGGTCCTCTCGCTGATCGAGGACCTGGGCTCGGGCACGCTCACCCTGGCCGCCTTCCTTGCGCCCGTGCTCGCGGTCGTCCTGGTGATCGGCGTGCTCGTGCTCGGGCTCGTGTTGTGGCGGCGGACGCGAAGGCGCAGGGCCGCTTCCTCAGCCTGAGGCCGCGGCCTTCTCCATGCGCTCGGCGAGCCGGTTCATCCCGCGCGCCCGGGCCGCGGCGGCGGCCGACGCGTGGTCGGTGGGGCGGTCGGGCGGCAGCTCGACGTCCACCTCCTGCAGCGTCGCGATCTCGCGGAAGCGAAGCAGCTCGTCGTGCTGCTCGAGCAGCGCGCGCCGGACACTGGGCTTGGACTCGCGTACCGCGCTATCGAGGGCGGCGTCGAGCGAGCCGTGGCGGCCGAGCAGCTCGGCTGCGGTCTTCTCCCCGATCCCCTTGGCGCCCGGGATCCCGTCCGATGGGTCGCCCCGCAGGGCGATGAAGTCGGGCACCAGCTCGGGCGCGATGCCGTATCGCTTGCGCACCTCGGCGGCGTCCACCAGCTCAGCGCCCTGGCGGCCGGTGCGCACGTAGAGCACGGCCACTCGCTCGCTCGCGCACTGGTACATGTCGCGGTCGCCGGTCATGACGAGCGCGCTGCCGCCCGCGTCGGCCTCGCGGCGAGCGAAGGAGCCGAGCAGGTCGTCGGCCTCGAGCGAGTCGCTGGCGGCGACCACCCAGCCGAAGGACTCGAAGAAGGCGCGCGAGTCGGCGAACTGCGGAACGAGCCCCTCGGGAACCTCGGGGCGGTCGGCGTGATAGCCGTCGTAGAGCTCGACGCGGTAGTCGGCGGCGTCGGGGCCGAAGCAGAGCACCACCGCCCGCGGCTCGTGGTTCTCGATCTCGCGCAGCACGAGGTTGGCCGTGCCGAGCAGGGCGTTGACCGGCGTGCCGTCCTCGCCCTTGATCGAGTCGGGCAGCGCATAGAACGCGCGGAACAGCATCGAGGGCGCGTCTATGACGAGCAGCGGTCCGGGCACGGCGTGGGAGGGTATATCTGGGGAGTGTCAGAGCCCAACGACGCCACGCCGTTCCTACCTGAGAAGCGCACGCTCGCGGCGCTGCGCGAAGCTGCGGCCCGCTGCCGCGGATGCCATCTCTGGCGCCCGGCTACCCAGACCGTCTTCGGCGAAGGGCTGAAGCGCTCGCGCCTGATGTTCGTCGGCGAGCAGCCGGGCGACAAGGAGGACCTGTCGGGCAAGCCGTTCGTCGGTCCGGCAGGCAAGGAGTTCGACCGCGGCCTCCAGGCCGCCGGGATCGCCCGCGGCGAGGCCTACCTGACCAACGTCGTCAAGCACTTCAAGTTCGAGGAGCGTGGGCGGCGGCGCATCCACCAGACGCCGAAGCGCTTCGAGATCGAGGCGTGCAAGCCCTGGCTCGACGAGGAGCTGCGCGTCGTGGCGCCCGAGGCGCTGGTGTTTCTCGGCGCCACCGCCGCGAAGGCCGTGTTCGGGGCATCCTTTCGCGTGACTCAGCATCGCGGCGAGCTGCTCGACTCAGACCTGGCCCCGATCGTATGCGCCACGATCCACCCCTCGTCCATCCTGCGCCAGCGCGACGACGACTCCCGACAAGCCGAGCGCAAGGCCTTCGCCGAGGACCTGCGCGTGGTGGCAAAGGCCCTCGCGTGATTGTCAAGGGGTCTGACCCCTCAAGCGGGCCGGCTCCTGCTCTGCCAGGACGCGGAGGTTGCGGGCCGCCCGAGCGAGCAGCGCCGCGATCATCACGCCGGCGATGGCCAGGCCGATCAGGTCGAGCACCGTCAGGCCGAGGCCGCCCACCTGGAAGCCCAGCCCGACCCCGACGGCGATCAGGGTGTTCAGCACGATCAGCGCCAGCCGAACCTCGGTCGGTCCCATCCGCCCGTATCCGAGCGTGAAGACGCCGAAGGCGTAGGTCTCGAGGTAGGTGTTGATCGACAGGACCAGGTACGCGATCACGATGACCAGGCCGACCGAGAGCAGCATGTAGGGGGAGAGGCCGAGCCCGAGCCCGATCACGGCGGTGGCCAGCGCGTCGACCAGGTGATCGAGGTAGTAGCCGTACCTGGGCCGCTCGATCTTGCGCACCCGCGCGAGCGTCCCGTCCAGCGAGTCTCCGAGCCAGTGCACGACCAGCAGCGCCGACGCCGCCCACAGCCAGATCTTGTCGCCGTTCGAGAGCAGGTACGCGGACGCGATTCCAAGGGCGGCCACCACGCCAAGCGCGGTCATGTGGTCGGGCAGCACCCAGCGCGGGAGGCGGCGGGCGATCCATTCGAGTGCCCGGCCCTCGGCCTTGGCCAGCAGGAACTGCTTGTCGCGGGGTGCGTCCATCTTGGCGCTCGCCTCCTCTGTTGACCATCGGTCAGTAAGAGGTATGCCGCGACAGCGGTTCGGTTACGCCAGGGAGAACACGATGATCAGCGCCGCCGCGATGAAGTACGTGCCAGTGAGCAGCGCAAGCCCGCGCCGGTCGGCGCGCGACGCCACCGCCACGTCACCGGTCGCGTCGACCCACGAGTTGCGAACGATCACCGCCAGGGTCAGCACCACGAACGCATACGAAAGGATGTAGAGCTTGTCCAGCAGCAGCAGGTAGTCGACCTCGGGCAGGCTGGAGTTGGTGGTGAGCTGCAGGGCCACGAGCGTCAGCAGCGCGGTGATCCCGATGCCGATCCGGCCCTCGACATAGCGGGGATGCACCGACAGCGCGAGCGCCGCGGTCAGCGCCACGAGCAGCATCGGCAGCAGCAGCTTCACCGCGTAGGTGCCGTGCGGGCGCGCCACCGGGACGTCGATGATCACGCGCGAGTAGGCTGCCGATCGTCGCGCCCGGGTCGCCGAAGTCGGTCGGAGTAGCGTGTTGTCGACCACCTCGAGGGTCGGCTCGCCGATGTTCCACCCGGGCAGGGTGAGGTCGTCGCTCAGCGCGATCGGGCGGCGGTCCGGCACGTAGACGAGCGTGCTCGATGTCGGCGCTCGTGTCCTCGATCTCGACCACGAGGTCCTGCTCGTCGAACGGGTAACGCCCGAGCGGCAGCTTGGCGTTGAACTTGCCCTGGTTGCGGAGCACCTGGTAGAGTCGCCGTCGGGGAGCTTCTCCGGCTCGTCGCGTCTCGTAGGTGAGGATGTGGCCCCACAGCTCGAACGCGTTCATGAACTCGAACGAGCGCGACGGGTCGATGTCCGGGTCGTTCCACTTGAACCACATGTACAGGTCGACGTTGTAGGAGTGGGACTGGAGGTCGAGCTGCTGGATGTCGTTGACCAGCGCTCCGACCCGGACCTCGGTGGGCTGTGAGTCTTGCGCCGACGCCGCTACGGGCGCGAGCAGGCAGCCGAGTGCCGTGCCCAGTGAGGCCACCAACCCCCGTCGCATCCCGCCGATCTAACCAGAGAAACGCTGGGC
>CAWBHC010000009.1:0-60674 GCA_963788595.1 uncultured Thermoleophilaceae bacterium | reverse complement strand
GCTCGATCGAGCGGTAGGCGGATGCGGGGCCGCTCAGCGGGTAGCTGCCGCCGAGCTTGATCGAGTCGTCGGTGATCCCCGGGTCGCTGCTGCCCTCGTCGTCGTCACGTCCACACGCGGCCATGACGAGGCAGCCCGCCACCAGCAGCATCACCCACAGAATCCGCACAGCCCTCATTCCGGCTCCTCCTCCTTGACTTGTCATGCCTTGCCCGCGGGCAGCTTGGGCTCCGCCCCTGCCGTCGCGGGCTCCCTGTCCGGCGGGGCCTTGTCCCGCCGGTCACGTCGCGCCAGGAGCGCGCGCACCCGGCGCG
The DNA here is from genome assembly GCA_963788595.1 of uncultured Thermoleophilaceae bacterium. Classification (GTDB taxonomy): domain Bacteria; phylum Actinomycetota; class Thermoleophilia; order Solirubrobacterales; family Thermoleophilaceae; genus JACVRW01. The sequence goes on along the minus strand of CAWBHC010000009.1, from coordinate 60,360 downwards.
GCAGCCCCGCGGCGCCCTCCGGCAGCACCCACATGAACGCGATCAGCACCCCGCCGTAGATCACGCCGGTGAGCGCGTCGCTGACGTCGCTCGCGTAGACGGGGACGAATTCGATGAAGAGCGCGCCGAGCAGCGCGCCCGAGATGGTGGCGAGGCCGCCCACGACGATCGCCGCCAGGAACGCGAACGAGATCGTGATCGTGAAGGCCTCGGGCGCCACGAACCCGATCGCGAACACGTAGAGCGCGCCCGCCACTCCCGCATAGGCCGCCCCCACGGCGAATACGCGTGTCTTCGTGGCGGCCAGGTTCACACCCAGTGTCGAGGCCGGGATCTCGCCGTCGCGGACCGCCTTGATCGAGCGCCCGAGCTGGCCGCGCACGAGGTTCCACGCGAGCAGGAACATCAGCGCCGCCACGGCGAGCGTGAGCAGGTACAGGAACTGATCGTCCTCGAGCGGCAGCCAGCCGGGCGACTCCGGCTGGGCCACGACCAGGCCCTGAGTCCCCTCCGTTAGCTCGTCGAAGCGCTTGATCAGCTGCGGCATCGCGATCGCGAGCCCGAGCGTGACGAGCGCGAGGTAGAGGCCGCGCAGGCGCAGCGCGGGCACGCCGAACAGGAAGCCGGCCGCGAAGCAGACCGCGGCGGAGGCCGGCAGCGTCAGCAGGTAGGGGACGCTCCCCTTCTCGATCAGCAATGCCGCGGTGTAGGCGCCGAGCGCGAAGAAGGCGCCGTGGCCGAGTGAGATCTGGCCGTTGTAGCCCACCAGCAGGTTGAGCCCGAGCACCGCGACCGCGTAGGCGAGCACGAGCGTGAACTGGCCGACGCGGTAGGGGCCGAACATGAACGGGATCAGGACGGCGACGACGACCAGCGCACATCCGAGCGCGATCCTCCAGCGCCGCCCAGTCACGCTCGTGCCACCTCCCGCGTGCCGAACAGCCCGGCCGGCCGGACGAGCAGGACGACGAAGATGATGGTCAGCGGCACCAGGATCTTGAGGTCGGCGCCGATGAAGTCGACGTAGGTGCCGGCGAGGTTCTCGCTCACGCCGATGATCCAGCCTCCGACGACCGCACCGATCGGGCTGTCGAAGCCGCCGAGCGCCGCGGCGGCGAACGCATAGATGAGTACGCCTCCCATCAGGTTCACGTCGAGGAACAGGCGCGGCGCCACCAGCACTCCCGCGAGCGCGCCGAGCGCGGCCGCGAGTCCCCAGCCGAGCATCAGCATGTGGCCGACGCGGACTCCGGCGAGCGCGCTCGCCTGGGGGTTTAGCGCGGCGGCGCGCATGGCCAGGCCGATCTTGGTGCGCTGGAAGAGCAGGAACAGGAGGCCGACCACGACCAGCAGGAGCGCCACGATGCCGAGCGACTCGACGCTCAGCCGCACGCCCGCGACGGTGACCGAGTCGTCCGAGAACAGGCTCGGGAAGCCGCGGTTGCCGAAGCCCCAGATCCAGCCGGCCAGGCTGTTCAGCAGGATGAAGAGGCCGAGCGTGACGATCACGAGCGTGAGGACGTCGCCACCCTCGAAGTGGCGGATCAGCACGCGCTCGATCACCATGCCGGCGATGAAGGAGAGCCCCAGCGTGGTGAGCACCGCGAGGCCCAGCGGGACGCCCGCCTCGTAGAGGCCCCAGGCCACGAAGGTGCTGAACATCGCCATCTCGCCCTGGGCGAAGTTGACGATCCCGGTCGAGCGGAAGATCAGGACGAGCGCGAGGGCGACGGCCGCGTAGATCGATCCGGTCGCGATCCCGTCCACCACCACCTGGATGAACTGGTCCACCTCAGTACCCCAGGTAGGAGCGACGCACCTCGTCGTCGCCCTTGATGTCGTCCGCCTCGCCCGACAGCGCGATGCGCCCTGACTCGAGCACGTACGCGTGGTCGGCGAACTCGAGCGCGAGGTTCGCGTTCTGCTCCACCAGCAGCACCGTCATGCCCTGCTCGTCGCAGATCTCGCCGAGCACCTTGAAGAGCTCCTTGGTCACGATCGGGGCGAGCCCGAGCGAGGGCTCGTCGAGCATCAACAGGCGCGGCCTGAGCATCAGCGCCCGCGCGACGGCCAGCATCTGCTGCTCACCCCCGCTGAGGTTGCCGCCCTGCTGGCGGCGTCGCTCCTCGAGTCGCGGGAACCAGCCATAGCAGCGGCCCAGGTCCTCCTTGACGCCCGCGGCGTCGCGGCGGACGTAGGCGCCCAGGCGCAGGTTTTCCTCAACGGACAGGCTGGCGATCGTGCCGCGGCCCTCCGGCACGTGCGCCACGCCTCGCCGCGCGATCTCCGCGGTCTGCTTCCCGATCAGGCTGGCGCCGTCGAACTCGGCACGCCCGCTCGTCTTGACCATTCCGGAGAGCGCGCGCAAGACGGTCGTCTTGCCGGCGCCGTTGGGGCCGAGCAGCGCCATCCGGCGGCCCTGCTCGATCGAGAAGTCGATGCCCTCGAGGACGTGGACCGGCCCGTAGCTCGCCTGCAGCCCCTCGACCTCGACCAGGCTCATGCGGGGGCTCCCAGATAGGCCTCGATCACCTTCGGGTCCTCCTGGACCTCGCGCGGCTCGCCCTCCGCGATCTTGCGCCCGAGGTCGAGCACGACGACCTGGTCGCAGTGGCCCATGACCATCCCCATGTTGTGCTCGACGAGCAGGATCGTCAGGTCGAGGTCGGAGCGCAGCGTGTGAATCAGCTCAGCGAGCTCGCCGACCTCCGAGTGGTTGAGACCGCTCGCGGGCTCGTCCAGCATCAGCAGCCGCGGGCGTTGGAAGACCGCGCGCGCCAACTCGATCCGCTTGAGCGTCCCGTAGGGGAGCCCGGCTGCGGGATGGCCCGCGACGTCGGCGAGCCGCATGCGCTCCAGGACTTCGTCGGCGGTGGTTTCGAGGTCGCGCTCCGCCCTGTTAGCGGCGCCGATCCGCAGCGCGCTGCCCACGAATCCCGGGCGGCTGCGGCTGTAGGAGCCGAGCATCACGTTCTCGCGGACGGTCAGCGAGCGGAACAGGCCGAGGTTCTGGAAGGTGCGGGCGATCCCGAGCGCCGAGATCTCATGCGGCGCGCGGGCGAGCAGGTCCTCGCCGTCAAAGTCGATGCGGCCGGACTCGGGGTCGTAGAGGCGGCTGACGCAGTTGAAGAGCGTTGTCTTGCCGGCCCCGTTGGGGCCGATGAGACCGCAGATCGAACCCTGGTCGACGTGCAGAGACGGACCGTCCAGGGCGGTCACGCCGCCGAAACGGACGATCAGCTCCTCGATAGCGAGCAGCGCCACTCTCCCTCCTCCTGGTCACGGTTGCCCGGAACCTGGGGATTTGATGCCCATTCGTCGCGCTCTTGTAACACGAGAGGTGATTTGTTCCAATCGGCCTGTCGCGCGTGAGGCGCCCTGGGCTAGCGCCCTGGGCGGCGCTATTCCTGCTGGGCCTGCGTGAGCGCGCGGCGAAGCGCCTGATTGCGGCGTTCGAGCGCCAGCGCCCGGCGCCGCCAGCTCGCGGCCCGGGCGCGCTGCCTGCCGGCTGCCTCGCCAGCCCGCTCGGCCTCGGTCCTCAGCGTTTCGATCTCAGCCTGCGTGTCCTCGAGCTCGGTGCGCACGGCGCGCAGCTCGCGTGCCTGCCGGGCCTCGACGCGGGCGGCGGCATCGGGGTCCGGGTCCGCCGGCTCGTCGCCTCCGGCAAGCAGCACGCCCGCCAGCGCCCCGACCGCCACGAGGCAGGCCAGACCGAGGCCGAGGAGGGCCGCGTAGCGGGGCCGCTCTCTGATCGTCCGCGGCACGCCGCTCAGATCAGCCTGTCGACGACGTCGACCCCCAAGCGCTTCACCGGGAGGCGGACGGACCGGTCGAGCTCCGCGAGCGAGTAGGTGGCCGAGTCGAGCATCACCCGCAGGCGATCGTCATACGGGATCGTCACGTGGCGGCCGATGCCGAAGCGCCGGAATGCCGACTCGATTACCTGCCGGTCCCCGGAGCGCTCCGAGGGCGCTCGGTTGAGCACCACGGTCAGGCGCTTGCGGTTGAGGCTCTCCTCCTCGTCGCCGCTGTCCCAGCCCGCCTCGGCGTTCAGGTAGCGAAGCGCGCCGATGACCTTGTCGGCCGTGACGTACTCGGGGGTCGTGACGAGCAGGGCCTGGTCGGCGCGCCGGATGCCGAACTGGGCGAGCGGGTCGATGATCCCCGTGCCGAGGTCGAGCAGGATCACCTCGTAGAAGCGCCCCAGCAGGTCGAGCAGGTCGCCGTAGGTCTCGGGCGTCATCGCGGCCATCACCTCGGCCTCCTCCGGCGCGGCCAGCACGTGCAGCCCCGAGGGAAGCTGCGACACGTAGGCGAGCACGTCCGACACGGAGTCGATGTGGTCGAGGTGGGGCAGGAGATCGGCGAGCGTGCGATCGACGCGCGCCTCGTCGGGAGCGAGCGAGGCCAGCGTGCCGAAGTCGCGGTTCGCGTCGACGGCCACCACGCGCAGGTTGAGCGCCTCCGCCAGCAGGTTGCCGATCAGGAATGTGCAGGTGGTCTTGCCCACTCCGCCCTTGGGCGAGACGACGGCGATCGTGTTGGTCCGTGTGGCGTGCGGCGCCTCGTGCATCGCCCGGTCGAGCTCCTGCTCGCGGCGCTCGCCCTCGCTCGTCGCGAGCTCGCGCACCCGCTGGCGCAGCCGGGTCCAGGTGCCCTCGCGCACCTCGCGGCCCTGGACGACCGGACGCGTGTAGACGTCGCCGCGACGGAACCGGCTCGACTCCGGGAGCCGGCCCGGCCCGCGGCCGTTCGGAGTGGGCGGCGGTGGCGCGGGGACGGACGGCTCGCGCTCCACAGGCTGCTCCGTGGCGGGCTGCGGCGATTCGGCCGGCTGCTGCTGCCGGGTCTCTTCGCCGGCCTGCTCGCGGGTGCGTCCGGTGCCGGCCGTGGTGCCGGTGAGCTTGAACTTCGGGGGTGTCCCCTCGGCCATCGATGTCTTATACCCTCATGCGCCTTCGAGCGTGCGTTTGGCTATTCCCGCCGTGGGGGAGAGAGACTCTCAGCGCGCATCTCGGCCCCATGGACCGCAACTCAGGCACAGGACTCCACGTAGACCCGCTCGGCGAGCTCGAGGTGCAGCGGGCGCTCGCCCTCGCCCGCGCGCGCGAGAACTACCCGGCCGTGCCGCGCGAGACCCTGCTCGGCTACTGCGAGGCCGCCTGGGACGTCACCCTCAAGGCGGACCCGCGCGGACGCGACCTGCAGGGCAGCTTCGACCGGGCGCTCCTGATCATCGCGTGGACCCAGCGCCGCAGCGGCGGGCGAGTCCCGCTGCGCGAGCTGATCGACCAGACCGTCCCGCGCATCGCGCTCGAGCCCTTCATCGGGCAGCCGTCCGAGCCCGGCGAGGCCCAGCCCGCGCCGACGGTCGGCGTCCAGCCGGAGGAGGCCGTGCCCAGCCGGCGCTCGCTGCTCCGCATGCCGTTCACCTCGCCGATCCCGGTGGGGGCTGCGCTCGCCGCGGGTGTCGTCGGCGTGGCGGTGTTGAGCGAGGCGGAGGTGCTCCCGATCGCGCCTCTCCAGCCCACCGGCAGCGACGACGTCGCGAGCGATGATGCTGTCGCGGCCCGCGACGGCGGGACTCGAAAGGCAGCGGGGGGTTCCGGAGGAGGCGGCGCGCCGGCCTCGGACGGGCTCGTGGCCGGACTGCTCCCAGAGGGTTTGGGAGACGCGGCGGCTCAGGCCTTCTCCGCTCAGGCGGCTCCTTCTGCCGGCGATGCCGGCGGGTCCGGCTCGGTCGCCTCGAGCGGCGACGCCTCCGGTGCCGGCAGCTCCGGTGGCGCGGTGGCCGCTTCTGCCGCAGAGAAGGCCGACGACGACGCCGCGATGCAGGTGGCCGTCAACACCGCCGGTGCGGAGGCCGCGCCTCCGGCGCCGGTCGCGCCCGCCGCGGCCCCGGCCCCGGCTCCCGCGCCGCGGCCCGTGGTCCGCGTCGAGATGGCCCCGGCGACCATGATCCTCGAGGTCTCCGCCCCGCAGCGCCCGCAGGTCCGGACCGACGAGGACGAGGACGGCGCCGAGTCCCCGGGCACGCCTGAGCCCGGCGGCGACGCCGGCGGACCCGCCGACCCGGAGCAGGACGTCACCCGCGAAGACGACGACGCAGCCGGCGACCGTGACGAGCGGAGCCCATCACGCGACGACGACGACGGCCCGCTCGACTTCCTCCAGGACCTCACGAGGCCCGGCAGCGACGACGAGGACGACGGCGACGACGCGGACGAGGTCGCGCCCGCTCCGCCGACCACGGTTGTGCCGCTGCCGGCCATCCCGGCCCCGCCGGCGGCCATCCCGGCCCCGGCCGAGGACATTGCGCCCGACGATGCGGAGGCAGCGGAGCCCGTGCCCGCGAGTCCGTCGACATCGCCCACGACTCCCGCCGCCCCAGCCCCGACCGCTCCGGTGCCGGGCGACACCGCGCCGGCCTCCGCTCCGGCCGAGGCACCGGCAGCGCCTGCCCCGGAGGCGACCGACGAGAGCGCGCCCGAGCCCACAGCCGAGACGCCTTCCGAGAGCGCACCGGAGGCGTCCGCCGAGAGCGCGCCCGAGCCCGCAACGGGCGCACCTGCCGCGCCCCCCGAGACCGCACCGGCGGCGCCTGCACCCGCACCGACCGCACCCGCCACGGCTGCGCCCGCACCCGCTGCGGCTCCCCCCGCCGCACCGGCCCCGGTTGAACCGGCTGCCGTGGAGCCCGCCCCCGCGGCGCCGGCTCCCGCCACGCCCGCTCCGACCCCCGCGCCCCCGGCTCCCTGATCGCCGCGCCGCCTCAGGCGGGCGCGCGCAGCTGCAGCTCGAACCGGTGCCGGCCGGCGGCGATCTCGAGCTTCGTGGCGGCCGTCGGCACGGCGGGGACGAAGGCCGTGTCCCCGCGCAGGTGATGGCCGGGTATCCAGCCGCCGCCCTGTGGCGTGTAGGCCGTGCCCGCGTCGTCCCAGAGCGAGAACGCCGCCGGCGGCCGGTGCTCGCCCCCGGCGGTGCTGTCCGGGTTGGCGGGCGGTGAGACGAACAGCCAGCGCAGCAGGACCCCGTCGCCGTAGAGCTCGGCGGCGAGCAGGTGGAGGCCGGGTGTCTCACGGGCGGGCTCGGCCCGCACTATTCGCCTGAGCTCGACTCCCCGGAAGGGCGCGTAGGCCGTGCTCGTGATCTCACGCAGCCGCCGGAAGAAGCGCTCGCGGTCCGCCTCGGTCACGAGGCCGAGCGCGTTCAGTGTCTCGAAGGCGGCCGACACGTTGACGACCGCCTGATCGGCCTCGGTCCTGATCAGGTTCGGGTCGAGCGGGCGGCGCGGGGTCGTCTCGACGCGCCGCAGGTTGTGCTCGAGCAGCTCGGCGGCGCGTCGCCTGAGGTCGGCCGGGCCTCCGCTGTCTGGCTCGTCGGTCACGGTCGCCGGAAGATAGATGGTCACGCGCGGGCGGACGCCACAGCGGAGGCGTAAGCTCGGGTGGACGTTCTTGCAAACTTGCTATAAGCTCACTTAGGTTTTCTATGCAAGCAGATCGCTTCACAGTCAAGTCTCAGGAGGCGCTCGCCGCGGCGCAGGCGCTTGCGCGCGCGCGCCGCAACCCGGAGGTGGCCCCCGCTCACCTGCTCGTCGTGCTGCTCGAGCAGGAGGGCGGCATCGTCGTTCCCGTGCTGCGCCGCGCGGGCGCCGATCCGGAGCGGGTCCGCCGGCGCGCCAACGAGGCGCTCGACGGGCTCCCCAAGATCAGCGGCGACGCCGCGGCCGCGCCCTCGCTCGGGCGCGAGCTGATCGAGGTCCTGCAACCGCGCCGACGAGGAGGCGCGCGGGCTCGGCGACGAGTACGTCTCGACCGAGCACCTGCTGCTGGCCCTCGCGAGCGAGCCGCACATCGATACCGGCGCCTCTCGCGATCAGATCGGCGAGGCGGTTCAGCAGGTGCGCGGGCCGCACCGCGTGACCGACCAGAACCCCGAGGACAAGTACCAGGCGCTCGAGAAGTTCGGCCGCGACCTCACCGAGGCCGCGGAGCAGGGCAAGCTCGACCCGGTGATCGGCCGCGACGACGAGATCCGGCGCGTGATCCAGGTGCTCTCGCGCCGCACCAAGAACAACCCGGTGCTGATCGGCGAGCCGGGCGTCGGCAAGACGGCGATCGTCGAGGGCCTCGCCCAGCGGATCGTCTCCGGCGACGTGCCCGAGTCGCTGCGCGACCGGCGCGTGATCGCGCTCGACATCGGCGCGCTGATCGCCGGCGCCAAGTACCGCGGCGAGTTCGAGGACCGGCTCAAGGCCGTCCTCAAGGAGATCGCGGAGGCCGAGGGCCAGGTCATCCTCTTCATCGACGAGCTGCACACGATCGTCGGCGCGGGCGCCGCCGAGGGCGCGGTCGACGCCGCCAACCTGCTCAAGCCGATGCTCGCGCGCGGCGAGCTGCGCGCGGTCGGCGCGACGACGCTCGACGAGTACCGCAAGCACATCGAGAAGGACGCGGCGCTCGAGCGCCGCTTCCAGCCGGTGATGGTCGGCGAGCCGACGCGTCGAGGACACGATCGCGATCCTGCGCGGGCTCAAGGAGCGCTACGAGGTGCACCACGGCGTGCGCATCCAGGACTCCGCGATCGTCGCCGCCGCGACGCTCTCGCACCGCTACATCGCCGACCGCTTCCTGCCCGACAAGGCGATCGACCTGATCGACGAGGCCGCCTCGCGGCTGCGCATCGAGATCGACTCGATGCCGACCGAGATCGACGAGGTCGAGCGCCGCATCCTGCAGCTCGAGATCGAGCTGCAGGCGCTCGCGAAGGAGAAGGACGAGGCGAGCGTCGCCCGCCGCGAGGCGATCGAGCGCGAGCTCGCCGACCTGCGCGAGCGCTCGAACGAGATGAAGGCGCACTGGCAGGCGAGAAGGAGGCGATCGAGGCGATCCGCGCCGCCAAGGAGCAGCTCGAGCAGGCCCACCGCGAGGTCGAGCGCGCCGAGCGCGAGGCCGACCTGCAGCGCGCCGCCGAGCTCCGCTACGGCGAGATCCCGCGGCTCGAGCAGCTCGGCGAGGACGAGGAGGCGCGCCTGCGCGAGCTTCAGTCGGACGTGACCTTCCTCAAGGAGGAGGTCGACGACGAGGACATCGCCGAGGTCGTCGCCAAGCTGGACCGGCATCCCCGTCTCGCAAGCTGATGGAGGGCGAGGTCGAGAAGCTCATCCACATGGAGGAGCGGCTGCACGAGCGCGTGATCGGCCAGGACGAGGCGGTCGGCGGCGGTCTCGAACGCGCTGCGGCGCTCGCGCGCCGGCCTTCAGGACCCGAACCGCCCGATCGGCACGTTCCTGTTCCTCGGCCCGACCGGCGTCGGCAAGACCGAGCTGGCCCGGGCGCTCGCCGAGTTCATGTTCGACTCCGAGCAGGCGATGGTCCGCATCGACATGTCCGAGTACATGGAGAAGCACTCGGTGTCGCGGCTCGTCGGCGCGCCGCCCGGCTACGTCGGCTACGAGGAGGGCGGCCAGCTGACCGAGGCCGTGCGGCGCCGCCCGTACACGGTCGTGCTGCTCGACGAGATCGAGAAGGCGCACCCCGACGTCTTCAACGTGCTGCTGCAGGTGATGGACGACGGCCGCCTGACCGACGGCCAGGGCCGCACCGTCGACTTCAAGAACACGGTCGTGATCATGACCTCGAACGTCCCGGGCGGCATCGCCGGCGTCGAGGCCACCTTCAAGCCCGAGTTCGTCAACCGGCTCGACGAGATCGTCGAGTTCCACCCGCTCACGCGCGAGGAGATCGGCGAGATCGTCGACCTGCAGGTCGAGCGGCTGATCGAGCGTGTGCGCGAGCGCGGCATCGAGGTCGAGCTGACCGACGACGCGCGGACGCTGCTCGGCAACCTCGGCTACGACCCGACCTACGGCGCGCGCCCGCTCAAGCGGGTGATCCAGAAGCAGCTCGTCGACAAGCTCGCGCTGGAGCTGCTCGAGGGCGAGTTCGGGCCCGGCGACGTCGATCGCGGTCGACGCGGCGGACGGCGAGCTCGCGTTCGAGAAGGCCGCCGTCGCCCGCGGCGATGCTCTAGACCCGACGACCCGGCCGGTTGCGTCCAGGCCAGGCTCGCCCCGCGGTTCGAGTCCTACGCTGGCCTGACCGTGGTCTTCTTCGGTCGGCGCCCGCTGGCTCGCCGCGGCGGCAACGGTCGCCGCGCTGCTGTCGATGCCGTCCCCGGCGTCAGGCTCGTGAGCGCGACGTCCCGCGAGCGCGGGCGCTGCCGGCGCCCGGCCCACGCCCATCTGAACGACACCGTGCTCGAGCGCCCCGTCGCCCGCGCGGCGGCCTCTCGGCCGGCACGCGCGCCTATGCGACCTCGGACGGCGGCAGCGTCGAGCGTGCAGCGTCTCGCGCGCGTATCCGGCGGACGCCGCGGCCGACCGGGCGCTCGTCGACTTCCTCGACTCGCGCCTGCACGGCCCGGAGCTCGGCAGCCTGTCCGTGTACGTGGGCGCGCCGGCCGAGATCGAGCGCATCTGCGGCGGTCGCGGGGCCGTGGCCTGCTACGCGCGTCGCCGAGCAGCGCATGTACGTGCCCGGCGAGGCCGTGCGCGGCGTGCCGGTCGAGTACGCGCTCACGCACGAGTACGGCCACCACCTGGCGAGCTGGCGCTCGAACAATCCCTGGAACGCGCTCGACTGGGGCGCCAAGCACTGGTCGAGCGCCATGCGCGTGTGCGCCCGCGTGGACGCGGGCCGGCTGTTCCCGGGCGACCAGGGTCGCCACTACCTGAGCGACCCGGGCGAGGGCTTCGCGGACGGCTACGCGCACGTCCACTATCCGGACGCGCCGTGGCAGTACAACCGCGTCCTGCGTCCCGACCGCTCCGCGTTCGCGGCGATTCGCCGAGACGTGCTGAATCCGTGGACGGGCCCGCGCTCGCGGACCTTCCGCGGCCGGCTCGGCCCGGCGCGCGGGGCCGTGCGGCGCTTCCACCTCCGGATGCGGCTCGACGGCGAGCTGGCGGCGCGGCTCGCCGGCGCCCGCGCGGCTGCGCGCCGAGCGTGACCGTGCGCGTCGCGCGGCTCCGCGGCCGGGCGCACGCGTGCGCGGCGGCCGCGGCTTCGGCGTCGACTGGTGCCGCCGCAAGCCGGTCGAGCTGCGTGACGGTGACCGTCCGCCGCCGAAGCGGCGCCGGCCCGTTCGCGCTGCGCGTGTCCTGGCCGGGCTAGCTCAGCAGATCCGCGACCAGCCGGCGGCGCTCGCCGCGGCCGCCGGCCTGACGACGCGCCGGACGGTGATCGTGAAGCCGACGCTCTGCGCGCGCCGCTCCTGGTACTTGCGGAAGCGCGTCGAACTGGACGACGTAGACCCCCGCCTTGCGCGTCGCGCGGCAGCAGGCGGCGGCGCTTCGTGATCTTCTTGCACGCTCCCGCCAGCTCGCCGATGCGCAGGTTGCGCGTCGAGTCGCCGCGCGTGACGTGCGCGTAGAGGTTGCCGTTGCCGGCGGTGAAGCCCACGGCCTTGATCCTGCACCCTGCGTCCCGGGGCGCCGCTCTTCGGCGCGAGGCCGACGTCCGCCTCGCTCACGACGATCTGGGTCGATGCCGTGAGCGTCGGATTCGAGGTGTCGGTGGCCGTGTAGATGCTCGTCCGCCTGCCGTCCTTCTGGCCGAGCCGCAGCTGGCCGTTGAACGCCCCGGTCGCGTCGGTCGAGAGCGTGCCGATGGCCTCGCCGTCCTTGGTCACGCTGATCCCGCTCATCAGGCTCGGCGAGAAGCCCGAGCCCAGCAGGTTCACGCTGTGGCCCGAGCCGTAGCAGGGCAGCGCGGGGTCGACCGTGAGGGCTGCAGCCGAGGCGGTTGCGGGAACCGCGAGCGCGGTGGCGACGGTCGCCAGGGCGGTGAGGCGGAGCTTCATTCGGATTCTCCAGATTGTGGGTAGGGCGCGCGGTTCGCCGTCAGGCTACATTCCGCGCGACGTCGGTCTCTAAGGAAAGGAACACCGTGCCCACCTACGTGATGCTGTCCACCCTCACGCCCGAGGGCGTGCAGACGCTGAAGAGCAACCCGCAGCGCATTCGCGAGGTCAACAAGGAGATCGAGCAGCTGGGCGTGACCGTGACCGCGCAATGGGCCGTGCTCGGCCGCTACGACTTCGTGAACATCGTCGAGGCGCCGGACGAGAAGACGGTGGCGCGGGTCTCGATGGAGCTCGGCTCGCGCGGGACGAGCCACTACGAGACGCTCGCCGCGATCCCGGTGGACGAGTTCATCTCGGCGCTCTAGTGGCGACCAAGGTCCTCGTCGTCGGCGGCGGCGGGCGCGAGCACGCGCTCGTGCGCACGCTGCTTCGCAGCCCGCGCGGGCCGGAGCTCCTGTGCGCGCCGGGCAACGCCGGCATCGCGCGCGACGGCGTCGAGTGCCTCTCGGACGACGGATCTCGTCGGCCTCGCCCGCGAGCGCGGAGTCGACCTGGTGGTCGTCGGGCCCGAGGCGCCGCTCGTCGCGGGGCTCGTCGACGAGCTCGCCGACGCCGGCATCGCCGCCTTCGGGCCGACGCAGGGAGGCCGCGCGCATCGAGGGCTCCAAGGCCTACGCCAAGCAGCTGATGAAGGACACGGGCGTGCCGACCGCGTCGCACGTCCTGTTCCGCACGCGCGAGGAGGCGGCCGAGCACCTCGCCTGCGCCTCCTACCCGGCCGTGCTCAAGGCCGACGTGCTGGCCGCGGGCAAGGGAGTGATCATCGCCGCCGACGAGCGCGAGGCGCGCGCCGGCGCTCGACGTCTTCTTCGGCGAGCGGCGCTTCGGCGAGACCGAGGTGGTGCTCGAGGAGTTCCTCGAGGGCGAGGAGCTCTCGCTGCTCGCGCTCTGCGACGGCGAGCGCGCCGTCCCGCTCGCCCCGGCGCAGGACTACAAGCGCATCTTCGACGGCGACGAGGGCCCGAACACGGGCGGGATGGGGAGCTACTCGCCCGTGCCGGGCTTCGACGCCGCGCGCGCGCAGGAGCTGGCCGCGCTCGTCCACCAGCCGATCGTCGACGAGCTGCGCCGGCGCGGCACGCCCTTCCACGGCGTGCTCTACGCGGGCCTGATGATGGGCCCGTCGGGACCGAAGGTGCTCGAGTACAACGCGCGCTTCGGCGACCCGGAGACGCAGGCCGTCCTGCCGCGGCTGCGCTCCGACCTGCTCGACCTGCTCGAGGCCTCGACGCGGGTCGGCGGGCTCGAGGGCGTCGAGCCCGGAGTGGTCGGACGACTGGGCGGTGACGCTCGTGCTCGCCTCGCGCGGCTACCCGGAGTCAAGCTCGAAGGGAGACGTGATCTCGGGCCTCGACGCGGCCGCCGCGGCCGGCGCCGAGGTGTTCCACGCCGGCACCGCGGAACGCGACGGCGACGTGGTCACCGCGGGCGGCCGCGTGCTCGCCGTCACCGCGCTCGGCGACGGCCCCGCGGAGGCGCGCGAGCGCGCGTACGCCGCGGCCGGGGAGATCGACTTCGACGGCCGTCAGATGCGAACCGACATCGCACTGCGGGCAGTGGATAGGGTCGAGGCGTGAGCACCGAGGAGTTCCCCGCCGCGCCCGGTCACCGAGACGGCCGTCGAGCACCAGTTCGACGACCTCGACGTGGACGACGCGCCGCAGGTCGGCATCGTCATGGGCTCGAAGAGCGACATGCCCGTGATGGAGAAGGCGGCCGCGCAGCTCGAGGAGCTCGGCGTCCGCCACGAGATGCGCGTGATGAGCGCGCACCGCGACCCGGACACCGTGGCCGACTACGCGAAGAACGCGCGCATGCGCGGGCTGAAGGTGATCATCGCGGGCGCCGGCCTCGCCGCCGCGCTGCCGGGCGTCGTCGCTGCCCACACGGACCTGCCCGTGATCGGCGTGCCGCTCACCTCGAAGACCTCGGTCGCGGGCGGGCTCGACGCGCTGCTCGCGATCGCGCAGATGCCGCCCGGCGTGCCGGTGGCGACCGTCGGCGTCGACAACGCGAAGAACGCGGCCGTGCTCGCGGCGCGCATCCTGAGCGTCTGAGCCCGGGCCGCAGCCTGTGATCGAGCGCTACACCCGGCCCGAGATGGGGGCGATCTGGTCCGAGCGGCGCAAGCTCGACACCTGGCTGCAGGTGGAGCTCGCGGTCGTCGACGCGCTCGTGGAGCAGGGGGTCGTGCCGGAGGAGGACGGCGACGTGATCCGAGACCGCGCCGCCTTCACCGTCGAGGCCGTCAAGGAGCGCGAGCAGGTGACCGACCACGACGTGGCGGCGTTCGTCGACGTGGTGGCGGAGTCGGTCGGCGAGGCCGGTCGCTGGGTGCACCACGGGCTCACCTCGTCCGACGTGCTCGACACCGGCCTCGCGCTGCAGCTCTCGCAGGCGGCCATGGTCCTGGTGGGCGGCGCGCACGACTACCGGGACGCGCTGATCAGGCGCGCGCGCGAGCAGGTGGACACGCTCTGCGTCGGGCCGCACCCACGGCGTCCACGCCGAGCCGACGACCTTCGGGGTCAAGCTCGCGGGCTTCGCGTTCGAGGCGCACCGCAACATGCGCCGGCTCGAGCGCGCGGCCGAGGTCGTGTCGGTGGGCGCGCTGTCCGGCGCGGTCGGCACCTACGCCGCCAACGGCCCCGAGATCGAGGAGGCGGTGCTGCACCGGCTCGGGCTCGGGCGCGAGGACGTGTCGACGCAGGTCGTGCCGCGCGACCGCCACGCCGAGCTGCTCGAGGCGATCGCGCTCGCGGGGGCGGGCCTCGAGCGCTTTGCCACCGAGATCCGCCACCTGCAGCGGACGGAGGTCCGCGAGGTCGAGGAGCCCTTCCGCGAGGGCGCGCAGAAGGGCTCGTCCGCGATGCCGCACAAGCGCAACCCGATCGTGACCGAGCGCATCTCGGGCATCGCCCGGCTGCTGCGCGGCGTACGCCCTGACCGGGCTCGAGAACGTGGCGCTCTGGCACGAGCGCGACATCTCGCACTCCTCGGTCGAGCGCGTGACGCTGCCCGACGCGACCATCCTGCTCGACTACGCGCAGCATCTCGCGGTCCGGGTCGTCGAGGGCATGAGGATCCACCCCGAGCGGATGCGCGCGAACCTGGACGCCACGCACGGCGCCCTCTACTCGCAGCGCGCGCTGCTCGCGCTGGTCGAGGCCGGGCGCTCGCGCGACGACGCGTACCGCACCGTCCAGGAGGCGGCCCAGCGCGCCTGGGACGAGGGCATCGAGTTCCGCGACCTGCTCGGCGAGGCCTCCCCGGAGCTGGACCTCGACGCGGTCTTCGACCCGAATGCGTTCGTGCGTCACGCCCGGACGATCGTCCAGCGCCTCGACCGGATCGGGTAGCCCTACACGCCCGTCAGAGCGACCCCGGCGCCCGCTCGAGCGCCGCGAGCGCCGCGCGGCGGCCCGAGGCGCGCATCCGGTCGAGCTGATGGAACTCGAGCATGCCCACGCCGTCGTTGGGCGGCGTGATGAGCAGGTCGGCGTGCAGGCGCGCCGCCTCCGCCGTGTCGACGCTGCCGAGCATCAGCGCGCGCGTGAGCGCCTCGGTCAGCCCCGGCAGGCGGCTCTCGGGGTCATCGGCCGCGTCCTCGTGGCGGCGCCTCAGCCGGCGCGGCCGCCGCCTGCCGTTCCCGTCCATCGGCGCGGGCGGCTCGAAGCGGTTGGTCACGTCGACCGCGATCACCGGGCCCTCGCCGCTGGCGGCCATCACGTCGACCGGCAGATTGTTGAGCACCCCGCCGTCCACGAGCATGCGCGGGCCCATCAGCCGCGGCGTCACGAGGCCGGGCAGGCACATGCTGGCGCCCACCGCGAGGTGCAGCGGGCCACGGCGGTGGACGACGAGCTCGGCCGTGGGCAGGTCGCCCGACGCGCTGAAGAAGTCGAGCGGCAGCTCCTCGATCTGCCCGGGCAGGTTGCGCGCGAGCATCGCGGTCACCCGCTCGCCGCGGATCAGCGAGTGGCGCGGAAGCCGGTAGTCGGTGAGCGGGTTGCGCCGCACCCACTCCTCGTAGCAGCGGGCGTCGATCTCGTCCGGGTCCATGCCCAGCGCGAGCATCGCGCCGATGAAGGCGCCCATCGACACGCCGCCCACGCGGTCGATCGCCACGCCGGCGGCGAGCAGCTCGTCGAGCACTCCGATGTGGGCGAAGGCGCGGGCACCGCCGCCCGAGAGCACGAGCCCGACCGAGCGCCCCGACAGCCGCCGCGCGGCGCGCGCAACGGACTCCGCCAGCAGCGCGCCAGGCTCGAGCAGGTGGCGGGCGCGGGGCGCGAGCACGTCGAGCCACTCGCCGAGGTGCTCGGGCGCCGCGTCGGCGCCCATGAAGAGCAGGTCGCAGCCGGCGGGCGCCGCGCCCGGGCCCGGGGGTCTGTCGGCGGCCAGCAGCGCCACGCGATCGGCGTGGCGCAGGCAGAACTCGCGCCACTCGGGCTGACCCTCGACGGCCACCAGCAGCACCACGTCGTGCTGCTGCTCGTAGCGCTCGAGCAGCTCGGCCTCGGCGGCCGATTCGAAGGGCTGGGCGGCCGGGCCGTCGAGCCGGACGGCGGAGCGCCTACGGGTCAGCTCGTCCAGCATCGCGGCGGCCACCGGCTCGAGCGGCAGGCCCTCGTGCGCGGGTGCGAGCGTGATCACCGCTGCGGCGCTCGGCCCGGGCGGCTCGAGCGCCCGGCTGCGCTGGAGCTGCACGCCCATCAGGCGGACGAGCTCGCCGGTGAAGCGCGCGTCCTCGGCCACGAGCGTGTCGAACTCGTCGCGCGTGAGCTTGAGCAGCTCGGAGTCGCGGCGCGCGCGGATCGAAGCGGAGCGCTCGCCCCCGGCGAGCAGCGCCAGCTCGCCCACCACCGACTCGGGGCCGAGCACCCGCAGCAGCTCCTGCCGGCCGCCCTCCTCCAGGATCACGTCCACGCGCCCGGAGACCACCACGTACACGCCGTCCGCGGGGTCGCCCTGGCGGAACAGCCAGCCGCCCGCCTGGAGGCGCTCTGCCACCGCCCGGGCGGCGATGCGGTCGAGCGTCTCCGCGGGAAGCCCGGCGAACATCGGCACCTGACGCAGGAACTCGGCGGGGCTGCGCTTGGGCCTCGGCGCGCCGGGCCGCGGGGCGCCGCTGACGCGCGCGCCGGAGGGGGCTGGGCGTGCGGGCAGCGGGGCCGCCGGCCGCGCCGCGCCGGCCGCGGGCGCTGCCTCGGCCGCGGCGGGCGCCCGGATCGGGCCGATCGCGAGCGCGCCCGCAGAGGTGATCGCGAAGCAGACCGTGGCGAAGGTCCAGCCGCGGTCGAAGGCCGCCGCCACCTCGTCGGGCGCCGGCGTGCCGACGATCGCCACCAGCAGCGCCACGCCGAGCACGGCTCCGAGCTGCCGGGCGATCGAGTTGATGCCCGTGGCGGTGGCGAAGCGCCCGCCGGTGACCTCGGCCACCGAGGCGCTGCCCACCACCGGGAAGGTGATCCCGGCGCCGATCCCGAGGATCGCCATGCCCGGCAGCCACTCACCCACGAAGTCGGGCGTGGTCCCGACCGCGGTGACCAAGTAGAAGACGCCCGCGGCCCAGATCAGGGCGCCGGCGGCGATCACGGCCGATGCGCCGGCGCGCTCGGCGAGCTTCGACGCCGGCCGCGCTACCGCCGCGGCGATGAACGGGCCGGGCGTGATCGCGAGGCCGGCCTCGAGCACGCGGTAGCCCCAGACGGTCGTGAGGAAGAGCACGTTGCAGAGCACGTAGGCGTAGAAGCCGGCGGCGGCCACCAGCGTGATCGCGTTGGCGGCGGCGAGCGAGCGGATCCGCAGCAGCGCCGAGGTCGATCATCGGCGACCGGTGCCAGGTGCAGCGTTCGACGAATACCGCGCCCAGGCCGAGCGGCGGCCCCGAACGACACGAGCACGGCGGCGCTCGTCCAGCCCCATTCCTCGCCCTTGACGATGCCCGAGCGTCAGGGCGACGGTGGCCGCCCGCGAGCACGAGCGCGCCGAGCAGGTCGGGCACCGTCCGGCGGCCAGGCGCGCGGCTCTCGACCAGAGTGCGCTTGCGACAGCATCAGGGCCACGATCCCCACGGGCACGTTCACGAGGAAGACGAGCCGCCAGCCGTCCACCTCGACGAGCACGCCGCCGAGGCTCGGGCCAAGGCCCGCGGCGAGCGCCGCCACCGCGCTCCAGAGCGCCACCCCGTGCGCGCGCTGGCCCTCCGGGAACGCCTCGAGCACGAGCGCCAACGAGGCCGGCACGACGATCGCCGCCCCGAGCGCCTGGATGACGCGGGCCGCCACCAGCGCGCCCACCGACGGCGCGACGCGCGCACAGCACCGACGCCAGCGTGAAGACGATCGATGCCCCACTCGAAGAGGCGCTTGCGGCCCAGCAGGTCGGCGACGCGCCCGGCCGCGACGATGAACGCGGCGAACACGATGTTGTAGGCGTTGAGGACCCAGGAGATCGCTCGCCAGGCTCGGTGTCCGTCGAAGTCCGCGCGCGATGTCCGGGAAGGCGACGTTCACGATCGTCGCGTCGACGAACGCGAGCACCGCGCCCAGCGAGGCCACGCCGAGCACCTGCCGGGGGGTGACCGTGCGGCGGGTGACGGGCCGAGGCCGCGCGCTCATGCCGTCGCCAGCAGCGCGAGGCCGAAGAGGATCAGCACGTGGAAGGTCTGGTCGACCGCAGCGGTCACCACCAGATGTTCGAGCGGGTTCGCTGTGCTTGACGCGGCGGACGTACCAGTGAATCAGCCGGCCGTCGTCCTCGACGGCGTGGGTCGCGAACAGGATGGCCGCCAGCAGGAACACGAGCGCTCCAGCACTCGGGCCACAGCCATACGAAGGCGGGCACGAATACCAGCATGTAGGTGGCCGTGTGGACCAGGAGCGCCCGCCTCGCGGTCCGGTCACGGCCGAGCCCGCCGAACTTCCGGGTCGCCTGCCACTCGGTCTGGAGCACGAAGTCGCCGGCCAGGTGGCACAGACGCCGAAGACCGCGAAGACCTCGACCCAGGACACGTCAGAGACCTTGGCTTGCGCCGGATGCCGCAGCCGAGCAGGCTCAGCGCGGGCTGGCCAGGTAGCGCTCGCCCCTGGTCGAGGACGTGCGGCTGTCGTCGGTGAAGTCGCGCACCGCGACGCGCCCGCGCCGGACGACCGTCCGCGTGCCCTCGCAGGAGTCCGCCACGAGCCAGCGCGTGCCGCGCACCGCGCCCGAGGAGTAGCGGCCGCGGGTCCGGAAGCGGCCCGTCGGCGTTGCCCCACAGCTTTCGCGCGGCCCGCGCGGGCTGCGCTCGCTTCGCCCTCGTCGGGGCAGGGTCCGAGCTCGCCGCGCAGCACGAGCTCGGTGAGATAGCGCTCGGAGCGCCGCTGGCGCACCTGGAAGAGCCCCTGCGAGAAGTGGCCCTGCTGGACGTCGCCGGAGCGGTCGCGCACGCTGCTCAGGAGCGCCTTGCCGCGCCGCGCGTCGACGAGCGAGCCGACGGGGATCACCCGCAGCGTGCGCAGGTTCACGAAGTTCTGCCGGCCGGGCAGGCGCACGCGCACGCGGCCGTCCTCGGGCTCGACGATCACGGTCTCGCCGAGCTCCGGGCGAGCCGGTTGCGCCACGATCGGCGCGGGCGGCGCCGCGGGTGGTGCCGTTAGCGGAAGCACCGGTGCGGCCACCACCACGATGCGCGTGATGGCCGCCGCGGGGGAGCCGTTCCCGAGCACCGAGTTGCCGGTGAAGGTCGTGAGCGTGGAGGCGCCCTCGTTGTCGGTCACGACCAGCTTGACCTCGTACTCGCCCGGGCTGCGCGTACACGTGCGCCACCTGCGGACCGCCGTCCTCGAGGGTGGTGCCGTCGCCGAAGTCCCAGTCGTAGCGGGTGATCGAGCCGTCCGAGTCCGAGGCCGTGCCGCGTCGAAGCTCGACGGCGCTGCCGGCCGGGGCGATGGCGACCTCGAAGCGGGCGACGGGCGCCTGGTTGGGGCTGACGACGACGCCGACGGCGCTGGGCGAGGTCGAAGGTCGCGGGCGTCTTCGGGGTCGCGAGCCCGGTCGAGTCGAGGTCGAACAGCGCCAGGTCCCCGGCGGTGACGTACAGGCTGCGCCCGTCGGGCGTGATGGTGAGGTCGCTCGGGCTTGCTGCGCCAGCGGCAGGCTCGCCGTGCCCTTCGGCGGTGAGCGCGCCGTCCGTGCCGATCGTGTACTGGAAGAGGCGTGCCCGCGGAGCCGAGCTCGGCCGCCGCATAGAGGCTCTTGCCGTCCGCGGAGATCGCGAGCGAGCTGAACTTCGTGTCGGTCGCGCCCGAGGTCACCGGCGGGTCGACCTGTGTGAACGTGCCGTCGGCCGCGACCTCGAAGCGGAAGATGCGCCGGTCACGGCTCGAGGCGTAGAGATGGCGGCCGTCCGGGGTGAGCGCCACGTCCGTGAGGTCCGCGCGCGTGTCCAGCCCGACGAGCGTGGCGGCGTCGAGCCCGCCGTCAGCGCCCACGGCCATGCGCTTGACGAAGCCGTCGACCGTCATGAACGCGCTCTTCCCGTCGGGCGCGACCGTGAGGCCGACGACACCTCCGTGCAGCTGGAGCGGCTCGGGCTGAGCGGCTCGAGCGCGCCGCCCGGGCCGATCCGGAACTGGCGCAGCTCGCCGGTGCTCTTGTCGGCCACCACGACGATCTTCCCGGCAGGGTCGATCGCGATCGCCGTCGGGTTCTTCCCGGCGTCGAGCGACGGCGATCGCCTTGGGGGTCGCGGCGCCGTCGGCCGCCACGTCGTACTGCAGGACGCGTCCGCTCCTGCTACGCCCCGGCCGTCACGTAGAGGGAGGTCCCGTCCGGCGTCATCGTCAGGCGCCGCGGAGACGCCGCCTCGAGCGCGGGCGCGCCCAGCGGCGACAGCGCCCCGCCGGCTCCGACGACGAGCTGGGCCGTCACGTCGGCGCTGCACCCCGTCGTCGGCGACGTAGGCGGTGCGAGCGGCGATGCGCAGTCGCCGGCGTTATCGCCAGCGCGGCCAGCGCGAACGGCGACGATTCGTGGTGAGGACATGCGAGCTTTCGGAGTCGGGACCAGAGGTTGCCCTCCGGTACTGACGGACCCGGTATCGGAGATAGCGTAACCGACGCGGTTACACCCGATTGTGTTTTAGATCACTCAGCCGTCCGTTCTTCGAACCAGTCGGGAGCCGTTGATAGATTCGCCCCCGTGAGCGATGCCGCCGCTCTCACGCACCTGACAAGCGGGAAGGTGAGGGACATCTACGCCGTGGGCGAGGACCGCCTGCTGCTGGTCGCCTCCGACCGCATCTCGACCTACGACGTCGTGCACCCGACGCCGATCCCGGACAAGGGCAAGGTCCTCACGGGCCTGACCGCCTTCTGGCTCGGCCGGCTGGGCGACGTCTGCGCCAACCACCTCATCTCCTACACCGAGGTCCCGGAGGAGTTCGCCGGTCGCGCGATGCTGGTCGAGCGGCTCGAGATGGTGCCGGTCGAGTGCGTCGTGCGCGGCTACATCACGGGCTCGGGCTGGAAGGACTACCAGGCCACGGGCGCCGTCTGCGGGATCGACCTGCCGGCCGGGCTCGCGCGAGTCCGAGCAGCTGCCGGAGCCGATCTTCACCCCCGCGACGAAGGCCGAGATCGGCGACCACGACGAGAACGTGGACTTCGACCGCGCCGCCGAGATCGTCGGCGACCGCGCGCTGCTCGAGGAGCTGCGCCGGCTCTCGATCGCCATCTACGAGCGCGGCGCCGCGCATGCGCGCGAGCGCGGGATCATCCTGGCCGACACCAAGTTCGAGTTCGGCCGTCGACGCCGACGGCACGATCGTGCTCGGGCGACGAGGTGCTCACGCCCGACTCGTCGCGCTTCTGGCCGGCCGACGGCTACGAGCCGGGTCACGGGCAGCCGAGCTTCGACAAGCAGTTCGTGCGCGACTGGGCCTCGGGGTCCGGCTGGGACAAGCGCCCGCCGGCGCCGGCGCTGCCCGACGACGTCGTCGAGGGCACCCGCGCGCGCTACGTCGAGGCCTACGAGCGCATCGCCGGTGAGCCCTTCTCCGAACTGGCTGGAGCGCTCCTCGCAGTGAGGGCGCGGGTGTTGATTCGGCCCGAAGGAGGGCATCCTCGACCCGCAGGGGCAGGCCGTCGAGCGGGCGCTGCCCGCGCTCGGCTTCGAGGGGGTTCGGAACGTGCATGTCGGCCGTCTGATCGAGTTGGACGTGGAGGACGCGGGCAAGGCTTCCGGAGATGTGCGAGCGTCTCCTGGCGAATCCGCTGATCGAGGACTACGAGATCGTCGGAGGAGGCGGCGTGAGGTTCGGCGTCGTCCGCTTCCCCGGCTCCTGCGACGAGGTCGACGCGCTGCACGCCTGCCGGCGCTTCGCCGACGCCGAGCTGCTCTGGCACGGCGACCGCGACCTCGACCGGCATCGACGCCGTGGTCGTGCCCGGCGGCTTCTCGTACGGCGACTACCTGCGCGTCGGCGCGATCGCGCGCTTCTCGCCGATGATGGAGGCGGTGATCGAGTTCGCCGGCGACGGCGGGCCGGTGTTCGGCATCTGCAACGGCTTCCAGGTGCTGTGCGAGGCCGGCCTGCTGCCCGGCGCGCTGCTGCCGAACGACTCGCTGCGCTTCGTCTGCCGCCAGGTCGAGGTCGTGGTCGAGGCCACCGACACGCCCTTCACGCGCACGTGCGAGCCGCGGCGACCGGCTCTCGATCCCGGTCAAGCACACGACCGGGCGCTACTTCGCCCCGCCGCGGCACGCTGCCGGAGGACCAGATCGTGCTGCGCTACGCGCCGGGCGACAACCCGAACGGCGCCATGGACGACATCGCGGGCGTGTGCAACGCCGCCCGCAACGTCATGGGCCTCATGCCGCACCCCGAGCACGCCGTCGACCCGCTCACCGGATCGGCAGACGGCGGGCGGCTGTTCGAATCGCTCGCGATGGTCCCCGCGTGAGCGCGGCGGCTTCCGCCGCCCGACATCGCGAGCTCGGCCTCACCGACTCGGAGTACGACGGGATCTGCGCGCGGCTCGGGCCGCGACCCGAACGCGCTCGAGCTCGCCGTCTTCTCGCTGATGTGGTCCGAGCACTGCGCCTACAAGCACTCGAAGAAGCTGCTGCGGCTGCTGCCGACCGAGGGCCCGCACCTGCTGATGGGCCCGGGGGAGAACGCCGGCGTGGTCGACGTGGGCGACGGCCTCGCGGTCGGCGTTCAAGGTCGAGTCGCACAACCACCCGAGCGCCGTCGAGCCGTTCCAGGGGGCGGCCACGGGCGTCGGGCGGCATCCTGCGCGACATCTTCGCGGTGGGCGCGCGCCCGATCGCGGTGCTCGACTCGCTGCGCTTCGGCGAGCTCGACTCGCCGCGCTCGCGCTACCTGTTCGAGGGGGCGGTCAAGGGGATCGGGCACTACGGCAACTCGATCGGCGTCGCCGACGGTCGGCGGCGAGGTCATGTTCGAGCCCGCCTACGAGCAGAACTGCCTCGTCAACGCGATGTGCGTGGGCCTCGCGCGGCACGACCAGCTGATCCGCAGCGCGGCCGCGGGCCTCGGCAACCAGCTCGTGCTGCTCGGCGCGCGCACCGGCCGCGACGGGATCGGCGGCGCGTCGGTGCTCGCCAGCGCCGAGCTCTCCGAGGAGGACGCGTCGAAGCGGCCGAGCGTGCAGATCGGCGACCCCTTCGAGGAGTCGAAGCTCGTCGAGTGCTGCCTCGAGCTGCTCGACCGCGGCCTGCTGCGCTCGCTGCAGGACCTGGGCGCGGCCGGGCTCTCGTCCTCGTCGTCGCGAGATGGCCTCGAAGGGCGAGGTGGGGCTCGACATCGACGTGTCGAGGGTGCCGCTGCGCGAGGCGGACATGGAGCCCTTCGAGATCATGGTCTCGGAGTCGCAGGAGCGGATGCTGTGCGTGGTCGAGCCCGAGCGGCTCGACGCCGTGCTCGAGCTGTGCGAGCGCTGGGAGGTGCGCGCGACGCCGATCGGCGAGGTCACCGGCACGCGCCGGCTGCGCGATCCTCGACGGCGACGAGCTCGTGGGTGACATGCCGGTCGAGGCGCTCGTCGACGACTGCCCGCTCTACGACCTCGAGCCGGAGGAGCCCGGCGACCCGGTCTATCCCGACCCGCCGCGCGTGCTCGCGGAGAGCGCTTCCCCTGAGGAGACGCTGCTCGCCCTGCTCGGCTCGCCGACCATCGCCTCCAAGCGCTTCGTCTTCGAGCAGTACGACTCGATCGTGGGCTCTCGCACGGCGCGCCGGCCCGGCGCGGCCGACGCGGCCGTTCTGATGCTCGCGGCGGACGGCGGCAGCGGGGCGCTCGCCGTCTCGATCGACGGCAACGGCCGGCGCGTGGCCTGCGACCCCTACACCGGTGCGCTCGAGGCCGTGCTCGAATGCGCGCGCAACCTCGCCTGCGTCGGCGCGGAGCCGCTCGGGCTCACCAACTGCCTCAACTTCGGCAACCCCGAGAAGCCTCATATCGCGTGGCAGCTCACCCGGGCCGTCGAGGGCCTGCGAGACGCCTGCGTCGCGCTCGGGGTGCCCGTGGTGGGCGGGAACGTCTCGCTCTACAACGAGGGCGGCGGCGGGCCGATCTATCCGACGCCCATCGTCGGCATGGTCGGCAAGCTGCCCGACCCGGAGCGCGTGCCGGGGACGGGCTTCGCGGAGGAGGGAGACGCCGTAGCGCTGCTCGGGCCGTTCGCTCCGTCGCTCGAGGGCAGCGAGCTCGAGAAGCTGCGCGGCCGGCTCGCGCGTGAGCTTCCGGCGCTGGGGCTCGCCGAGCAGGCCGCAGGGCTCGCGGACGTGCGCAGTGCCGTCCGCTCGGGCAAGCTCTCGAGCGCGCACGACGTCAGCGAGGGCGGGCTCGCCTGCGCGCTCGCCGAGTGCTGCATCGAGGGCGGGCTCGGCGCCGCGGTCGAGCTGCCGGCCGTGGATGACGACGCGCTCTTCGGCGAGGGTCCCGGCGGCGTCGTCGTGTCCGGCCCGCTCGCGGCGCTCGAGGCGGTGCCCGGTGCCACGGTGATCGGCGTGGTCGGAGGCGACACGCTTGAGGTCGCGGGCGCGCTCCGCGTCCCGGTGGACCGCCTGCGCGAGGTCCACGAGAGCGCGATTCCGGCCGCCCTGAGCTGACCCCGGCCGGCGCTTCACGCCCGCGACGGGGCCGCTTGACCGATGCGCTCGACGACGAGCATGACCTTCTCGTCCTCCCAGATCGCGCGCAGCTCCGCGCGGCCGAGATCGTGGGTGATGACGTCAGCAGATCCCAGACCGGCTTCGGCGATCAGGGCTGCGAGACGCTCGTGCGCGTCCCGCAGTGCGAGCGCCTGTTTCGGCGTTTGGCCGGGGTCGCGCTGTCGCCACCTGCGCGCCAGCTCGGCCACGTCATCGGCGGGCCACGTGAACGTCCGCGTCCCGCCCTCGTAGCTGCACGCGAGGGCGCCGGAGCGGTCGTGGCGCCACAGATCCGGAGGCGGGATCTCGCCCATGGCGACCTCCAACAAGAGGCACTGAGCGTCGAGAGAGTCCATGGCCGGAGCATGAGCCGGGCCGTGTGACGGCTCAACACGCGGACGTAAATGTTCGGTTACAAGCCGAGCTCGTACGCGCTACGCGTGCGCGCTGCGCACCGACGCCACCGACACGCTGAGGCTGGCCGCCCAGACCACGCAGATCGCGACGTAGGCGGCCAAGAGCTCGTCGCCGCCCAGGCCGATCGTCTTGCCGAGTGTCTGCGCGTTGGTGAGCAGGATGAAGCCACCGACCGCCGTGCCGAGGATCTGTGCGGGCACGAGCCGGACCAGCCAGGCGGCCAGCGGCGCTGCGATGACGCCGGCCACGAGCAGAGCAGCCACCACGCCGAGGTCGATCTGGCTCAGGCTCAGCCCAACGACGAAGCCGATCGAGGCGCCGACCGCCACGAGGAACTCGCCCGTGTCGATCGAGCCGATCACCTTGCGTGGCGGCAGCCGTCCCGACGAGAGCAGCGCCGGCGTGCCGATCGGCCCCCAGCCGCCGCCTCCGGCGGCATCCATGAAGCCGGCGAACAGCCCGAGCGGAGAGAGAGCGAACCAGGGCAGCGGCTTGCCGGAGGGCCGCTCGAGACGCTTCGCGTCGCGGGGGCGCAGGAAGCGCAACAGGACGTACGCGCCGAGCAGGAAGAGGATCGTCGCCGTCACCGGCTCCGCCGACTCGGCTGAGATAGAGCTGAGCACCACGCCACCGAAGAAAGCCCCGAGCGCGCCCGGCAGGGCCATGATGCGGACCACGCGCCAGTCGACGTTGCGGAAGCGCCAATGCGCCGTGCCGGAAGCGAGGCAGGTGCCGATCTCAGCCAGGTGGACGGTGCCCGAGGCGACGGCCGGGGCCAGCCCGGCGCTGAGCAGCATGGTGGTGGAGGTGGCCCCGTAGGCCATGCCGAGCGCGCCGTCGATCAGCTGGGCCGCGAACCCGATGAGGCCGAAGGTGAGAAGCCGCCGCATTCCCCTGGCATTAACCGGAGAGCGATCTACATAAACCCTATCGGTTTACTAGACTTCTCTCGGGAGTGACTGCTCTCCCTCAAGATCCCGGGCGCCGGCGCGCCTACGCCCCGGTCATCTGGCTCACGGGCATGTCCGGCGCCGGAAAGTCGACGATCGCGGACCGAGTCGCCGAGCACTTCAGCGCCGGCGGGCTGCCCTGTGAGGTCCTCGATGGTGACGAGATCCGGGCCAACTTGCTTCCCGAGCTCGGCTTCTCCAAGGGTGATCGGGACCGCAACGTGCGCCGGGTCGGCTTCGTCGCCCACCTGCTCGCCCGCAACGGCGTCCTGGTCCTGGCGCCGCTCATCTCTCCCTTCCGCGAGGCCCGCGAGGCGGTTCGCGAGCGTATCGGCGAGTCGTTCATCGAGGTCCACGTGAAAGCCCCGCTCGAGGTGCTCGAGGCTCGCGACACGAAGGGCCTCTACGCGCGTGCGCGCGCAGGCGAGCTCGAGGGCCTGACCGGAGTGAGCGACCCCTACGAGCCGCCGCTCTCGCCGGATCTCGTGCTCGACACCGAGTCCGAGTCGCCCGAGCGCTGCGCGGAGCGCGTGGTCGCCCTGGTCGCCCGCCGGCGCGAGGCCGTGGGGGTGGGGGCGTGAGCCGGCTCGGCTACGTCCAGGCGCTCGAGGACGAGGCGATCGCGATCATGCGCGAGGTCGCGGCGCAGTTCCAGCGACCGGTCGTGATGTTCTCCGGCGGCAAGGACTCGGTCGTCCTGCTGCGGCTCGCCGAGAAGGCCTTCCGCCCCGGCCCCTTTCCGTTCCCGGTGCTGCACGTGGACACCGGCCACAACTTTCCCGAGGTGCTCGAATTCCGCGACCGCCGCCTCGAGGAGCTCGGCGAACAGCTGATCGTCGCCTCCGTGCCCGGGGCGATCGAGGCCGGCCGTGTCACCGAGGACGAGCCGGGCGGCTCGCGCAACCGCCTTCAGAGCAGGGTGCTGCTCGACGCGATCGAGGAGCACGGCTTCGACGCCGCGATCGGCGGCGCGCGCCGCGACGAGGAACGGGCCCGTGCCAAGGAGCGCGTGTTCTCGGTGCGGGAGCGGGGCGGCGGCTGGAAGCCCGAGAGCCAGCGCCCCGAGCTGTGGCGCATGTGGAACGGGCGCGTGCACGAGGGCGAGCACGTGCGCGCCTTCCCGATCTCCGACTGGACCGAGCTCGACGTGTGGACCTACATCGCGCGCGAGGGACTCGAGCTGCCGCCGATCTACTTCGCCCACGAGCGCGACGTGTTTCGCCGTGACGGGATGCTGTTCGCGGTCAGCGAGTACCTGACGCCGCAGGAGGGCGAGGAGCGGCTCACCACCTCGGTGCGCTACCGCACGGTGGGTGACATGTCGGTGACCGGCGCTGTCGAGTCGCGCGCGAGCGAGCTCGACGAGGTGGTCGAGGAGATCGCAGCCTCGCGGCTCACCGAGCGGGGCGCGACCCGCGCGGACGACCGTACCTCGGACGCGGCGATGGAGGACCGCAAGCGGGAGGGGTACTTCTGAGCGAGGCGACCCTCCTGCGCGTGGCGGCGGCCGGGTCGGTCGACGACGGCAAGAGCACGCTGATCGGCCGGCTGCTGCTCGACTCCAAGCAGGTCCTCGAGGACACGCTCGAGTCCGTGAGTCACAACGGCGATGCGCCGAACCTTGCCTACCTCACCGATGGGCTGCGCGCCGAGCGCGAGCTCGGCATAACGATCGACGTCGCCTACCGCTACTTCGCGACGGCTGACCGCCGCTTCGTGCTCGCCGACACGCCCGGCCACGAGGAGTACACGCGCAACATGGTCACGGGCGCCTCGCGCGCTGACGTCTCGCTGATCCTGGTCGACGCCACGCGCGGCGTGGCCTCCCAGTCGCGCCGACACCTCGCGCTGAGCGCGGTCCTGCGCGTCCCGCACGTGATCGCCTGCGTCAACAAGATGGATGCAGTCGGCTACGAGGAGGGCCGCTTCGAGGAGATCGCCGGCGAGTTCTCCGCCCTCGCGGCACGGCTCGGGCTGCAGGACCTGCGCGCGATACCGATCTCGGCGCTGAGAGGTGACAACGTCGTCACGAGCTCCGAGCGGATGCGGTGGTACGACGGGCCGAGTGTTCTCGACGAGCTCGAGCGCCTGCCCGCCTCGCCGGAGGCGGAGGGCCCGGCGCGGCTGCCCGTCCAGTGGACGATCGAGCTCCCGCAGGGGTCGCTCGCCCTGGCCGGCCAGCTCGCGCGCGGAACGCTGCGGCCGGGCGACGAGGTGGTGGTCCTGCCGGGCGGCGAGCGCACGACGGTCGAGGCGATCGAGGTGCTGGGTGAGGCGCTGGCGGAGGCCTCCGCACCACGCTCGGTCACCGTGCGGCTCGCCGACGACGTGCCGGTCGGGCGCGGCTCGCTCCTCGCCCCGGTCGGCGACGCGCCGCGGCTGACAGACGAGGTCACCGCCACGGCCTCCTGGCTCTCGGAGGACTCCGCGGCCAGCGGCGGCAGGTGGCTCGTTGCGCAGCGGCACCGCCGAGACGCGCGCGAGCGTCGAGGTGCTGTCGGCGCTCGACCTCGAGGCGTTCGAGGACCGCCAGGCCGACAAGCTGGAGCCGAACGACATCGGCCGCGTGCGGCTGCGTCTCGAAGAGCCGCTCCCGGTCGACGCCTACGCGGACAGCCGCTACACCGGCAGCATGATCCTCATCGACGAGGAGACGAACGCGACGGTCAGCGCCCTGATGGTCGAGGACGAGGGCGAGTGAGCGCCGCTCTCGCCGGCCTGCTGCGCCCGGAGCGCAGCTACCTGGTGTGCGCGACGCCGCGCAGCGGGAGCACGTTGCTGTGCCACGCGCTGGCGGCCACCGGCGTGGCCGGCCAGCCGGAGGAGTACTTCGAGGCGCGCAGGCGCACCGGCGTTCCCCGCAGCCCGCGCGGCTACTTCCGGGACTACGAGCGCGCGGCCGAGCTGGCGCTCCCCGAAGAGCGGCCGCCGGGGCCGGACTACTCCTCGCTACGGGAGGTGAGGGACTACCGCGAGCATCTCGCGGCCGCGCTCGCGAAGGGCACCGGGCCGAATGGGGTCTTCGGCGCGAAGCTGATGTGGATGCATGTGAAGGACTTCGTGATCCTCGCGCGCACGCTGCCCGAGCTCGAGGACGCCGGCCTGGCGGAGATCCTCTTCGCGCTCTTCCCGAACCTCGAGTACGTCTCGGTGCGCCGGCACGACGACGTGCGCCAGGCGGTATCGCTGTGGCGGGCGATTCAGACCCAGGCGTGGCGCTCGGGTGAGGACGGCGCCGGCGCGCACACCCCCGAGTACGATCTCGGTGCGATCCATCATCTCGTCTCCAAGCTGCGCGCGGACAACGATGCCTGGCGGTCGTGGTTCGCCGACCACTCGATTGCCCCGCTCGAGCTGACGTATGAGGATCTCGCCGCCGACCTGCCGGCCGCCGTGAGCGCCGTGCTCGGGCGCCTCGGGATCGACGGCGCCGGGGCCGAGCCGCAGCAGCCGCCTCTGGAGCGCCAGTCCGACGAGCTGTCCGACGAGTGGGTCGAGCGCTACCGCCACGAGGCGCACGGGCCGATGAGAAGAGCAGGATGAGCGCCCGCCCCCGAACATCCTCTACCTGCACTCGCACGACACCGGGCGCTATGTGCAGCCCTACGGGCACTTCATCCCGACGCCGAACATCCAGCTCCTGGCCGACCAAGGGGTGCTGTTCCGAAAGGCCTTTACGGCCGCGCCCACCTGCTCCGGCAGCCGCGCGAGCCTCGCCACCGGTCAGTACCCGCACTGCAACGGCATGATGGGGCTCGCCCACCGCGGCTTCCAGCTGTTCGACTACGGCCACCACATCGTGCACACGCTGCGGCGCGGCGGCTACCACTCGGAGCTGATCGGCGAGCAGCACATCTCGGGCGATAGCGGGCATCCTCGGCTACGACCGGGTGCACCGCATCGACCGGAACCACGTCGACACCGTCGCGCCGCTCGCCGTCGACTTCCTGCGCGATCGGCCGCCCGAGCCGTTCTTCCTCTCGGTCGGCTTCTTCGAGACGCACCGCAGCTTCTTCGAGCCGAGCTCGGTCCGCGACACGCTCTACTCGCTGCCCCCGGCCGGTCTCCCGGACGTCAAGGACGTGAGGCGCGACATGGCGGCCTTCAAGGCCAGCGCGCGCTCGCTCGATCAGGGTGTCGGCGCGGTCCTCAACGGGCTGCTGAGCGACGAGCTCGCCGAGCGCACGCTCGTGGTCTGCACCACCGATCACGGCCTCGCGTTTCCCGGCAGCAAGGCCACGCTCACCGACCGCGGCACCGGCGTGATGCTGATCGTGCGCGGCCCCGGCGGCTTCGAGGGCGGCCGCGTGATCGACGCGCTCGTGTCCCAGCTCGACCTGTATCCGACCTTCTGCGCGCTCGCCGGGGTCGACGCACCCGAGTTCGTCCAGGGCGAGTCGCTGCTCCCGCTCGTCCGGCGCGAGACCGACGCGCTGCGACGCGACCTGTTCTCCGAGCTCACCTACCACGCCGCTTACGAGCCGCAGCGCGCGATCCGGACCGAGCGCCACAAGTACATCCGCCGTTACATCGACGGCGGGCCGGTGCTTGCCAACTGCGACGACAGCCCGACGAAGGACCTGCTCGTCGGGCTCGGCTGGGGCGACGAGCCGATCCCGCGTGAGCGCCTCTTCGACCTCGCGATCGATCCCGACGAGGCCAACAACCTCGCGCAGGACCCCGCCCATGCCGCGATGGGTGAAGAGCTTGCGGCGCGGCTCGACGCTCTGGATGGAGAGCACGGGCGACCCGCTGCTGGACGGGCCCGTGCCCGCCCCGCCGGGAGCGCGGATCAACCACCGCTACGCGCGTTCCGCTCAAGAGGAGCCCATCGTCGTTACGGCCGAAGAGCCGCTCGCGGCGTCGGCCGCCGCCCTGTAGCGCCCGGCGAGAGCCGACGGGCCGCGCTGGTACCCTCGGACGCGTGGCAGGGACCTCGCCCGACGGCGGTCTCAGGCACCGGATCGGTCGCTGCCTGCACCTGAGATGAACCCTGAGCTCGACCATCGCGACGGACCTCGCGACGAGTGCGGCGTGTTCGGCGTCTACGCGCCGGGGATGGACGTCGCGCGCCTCGCATACTTCTCGCTGTTCGCTCTCCAGCACCGCGGTCAGGAGTCCGCCGGCATCGCCGTCTGCGAGGGCGCTCAGATCATGACCGTCCGCGACGTCGGGCTCGTCTCGCAGGTGTTCGACGAGGAGAAGCTGCGCGCGCTGCAGGGCGAGATGGCTGCTCGGCCACGTGCGCTACTCGACGACCGGCTCCTCGGCCTGGGAGAACGCCCAGCCGGTCTGGCGCTCGGACCGCCGCCAGGTCGCGCTCGCCCACAACGGCAACCTGATCAACGCGGTCGAGCTGCACGCGGAGCTGAGCGACCGCGGCGTGCAGTTCCGGGGCACGTCGGACTCGGAGATCATCGCGGCGCTGCTCTCGACGCACGAGGCCGATCGCATCGAGGACGCGCTCGCGGACGTGATGCCGCGCCTCGAGGGCGCGTTCTCGACCGTGGTGATGACGAAGGAGGCCGTGGTCGCCTTCCGCGACCCGGCCGGGCTGCGCCCGCTCGTGCTCGGCATGGTCGGCGAGCCAGCTACTGCGTCGCATCCGAGAGCTGCGCCTTCGACATCATCGGCGCCGAGCTGCTGCGCGAGGTTCAGCCGGGGGAGATGGTGTCGCTCAGCGCGCGCGGCATCGAGACGCGTCAGCTCGTCGAGTCCGAGCGGCGCGCCTTCTGCGTGTTCGAGCACATCTACTTCGCGCGCCCCGACTCGATCCTCGAGGGCAACCGCACGCAGGTGTCGCGGCGCAAGATGGGCGAGATCCTCTGGCGCGAGGCGCCCGTCGACGCCGACGTCGTGATCGCCGTTCCGGACTCGGGCAACCCGGCGGCATCCGGCTACTCCAAGGCGTCCGGCATCCCTCGCGACGACGGGCTGATCAAGAACCGCTACGTGGCGCGCACCTTCATCCAGCCCGGGCAGGAGCTGCGGCGGCACGGCCTGCGCATGAAGTTCAACCCGCTGCGCGAGGTCGTGGAGGGCAAGCGGCTCGTCGTCGTCGACGACTCGATCGTGCGCGGCAACACCACGCGCCAGATCGTCCAGATGCTCCGCGACGCGGGCGCTCTCGAGATCCACATGCGGATCTCGGCGCCGCCGATCCGCCATCCCTGCCACTACGGCATCGACATGTCGACGACGCAGGAGATGGTCGCCTACGGCCGCACCGACGACGAGGTTGCGGAAGAGCTCGGCTGCGACTCGCTGCGCTACCTGTCGCTCGACGGGCGTCTACGAGGCGATCCGCTCCACGCGCGAGACCCACTGCGACGCCTGCTTCTCCGGCGACTACCCGCTCGAGCGCACCGACGCCGCGAACGGCAAGTTCGCGCTCGAGGAGCTGGCGGTGGTGCGGCACTAGACGCCGTCGCGGCTGCGCTCGCCGGACCACTCTGCAACTTCTTCAGCGACGAGCGTTACAGGCCTGCAAACGGGCGGGCCGCTCCCGCCGCGAGCGGCGCTACTGTGGCCCTGTCCTCCGTGGCCGCGACGATTCTCGCTCATGGACCTCTCCGCCGCACTCCACTCCCACTTCGGCTTCCCGGCCTTCCGGCCGGGACAGCGCGAGGCGTGCGAGGCGGCGCTCGCCGGGCGCGACGTGATGGTGGTGATGCCGACCGGGTCGGGCAAGTCGCTCTGCTACCAGCTGCCGGCGCTGCTGCGCGACGACCTGACGGTGGTGGTCTCGCCGCTCGTCGCGCTGATGCAGGACCAGGTCGAGGCGCTTGCGGCGCGCGGGCTCGGCGACCGGGTGGCGCTCGTCAACGCCCAACAGGACGCGGGCAGGAACGCCGAGGTGCTCGCGCGCGCGGCGAGCGGTGAGCTGCGGCTTCTGTACGTGGCGCCGGAGCGCTTCGCTGCGCCCGGCTTCCTCGACCGCATGCGGGCGGGCGTGCGCGTCGGGCTGTTCGTGGTCGACGAGGCGCACTGCGTCTCGCAGTGGGGCCACGACTTCCGGCCCGACTACTTCCGGCTCGCCGACGCCGCCCGCGCGCTCTCGGCCTCCGCGATCGTCGCGTCCACCGCCACGGCCACGCCGCGCGTGGCGGCCGACGTCGTGCGCCGGCTGGCCCTGCGCGACCCGCTCAGGGTCGCCACGGGCTTCGACCGGCCGAACATCAGCTTCACCGTCGCGCGGCCCGGCGGGCACGAGAAGGCGCGGCTCCTGATCGAGGCCCTGCGCGGCGGAGGACACGCTGCCGGCGATCGTCTACGCGGGCACGCGGGCGGGGTCGGAGGACCTGGCCGAGCAGCTGAGCGCGGCGCTCGGGGTGGAGGCGGCCGCCTACCACGCCGGGCTCGACCGCGGCGCGGCGGGCCGACGTGCAGCGGCGCTTCCTCGCCGACGACCTGCCCGTGATCTGCGCCACCAACGCGTTCGGCATGGGCGTCGACAAGCCGAACGTGCGCACGGTCGTCCACGCGAGCGTGCCTTCGTCGCTCGAGGCCTACTACCAGGAGGCGGGCCGCGCCGGGCGCGACGGCCTGCCGGCGCGCGCCCTGCTGCTCGCCGAGAACCGTGACCGCGCCCTGCACGTCCACTTCATCAAGCGCGAGGAGATGGACGCCGGACCTGCCGGGCTGGCTCGCGGACCGGATCGCCGCGGCGGCCGACGGCGAGGGCCGCTACTCGCTCGACGCGCTCGCGGAGGCCCGCGCGCTGCGCGGCGACGGCGAGCGCCTGCGCGCGCTCGTCGGCCACCTCACGCGCGCGGGGGTGATCGCTCCGTCGCCGTCCGCACCCGACCGGATCGCCGGTCGTGTGACCGGCCGCTACGACGGCCGCGCGGCGGCGCTCTGCCGCACCTCGATCGAGGAGGCGCGCGCGCTCGCGCTGGCGCCAGTACCGCGAGATCTGGGCGTACGTCGAGCAGGAGAACTGCCGTCGGCTCGCGATCCTGCGCCACTTCGGGGACCACTCCGAGGCGGGGACCGGCGCTCCGGGCTGCTGCGACGTCTGCGACCCGGCGCTGCAGCTCGTGGCACCGCCGCCCGATCCCGTCGAGATCGGGAACCTCGACGACGCGATCATCGCCGTGGCCACGAGCGCCAGCCCGGCCGTCGGCCGTACGACCTGCGCGGAGATCCTGCACGGCTCGCGCAGCAAGAAGATCCAGCGCAACTCATACGACGGGCTGCCCGGTCTACGGGAGCTCGTCGCACATGCGCCGCGCCGACATCCTGGCGCGCGTTGACGAGCTCATCGACGAGGGGCGGCTCGAGACGAGCGGCGGGCCATACCCGGTGCTGCGCGTCGCGGCGTGAGCTTCAGGATCGCGGTCCTCCTCTCCGGTGAGGGCACGAACCTCCAGGCCCTGCTCGACACCGTGCACGGCCGGGAGGGGGCCGAGATCGTGGCCGTCGCGGCGAGCCGGGCCGAGGCGGGCGGCCTCGCCCGGGCCGAGCGAGCAGGGGTCGAGACCGGCGTGTTCGCGATCGCCTCCTACGACGGACGCGCCGAGCGCGACCGGGCGCTGGCGGACTGGCTCGACGACCGCAGGCCGGACCTGCTCGTGCTGGCGGGCTTCATGGAGCTGCTCACGCCGGAGTTCATCCGCCGCTTCGCGGGCCGCATGATCAACGTCCATCCCGCTCTGCTGCCCGCATTTCCGGGCGTCGGAGCGATCCAGCAGGCACTTGACTACGGCGTCAAGGTCGGGGGTGTCACGATCCATTTCGTGGACGAGGGCGTCGACACGGGACCGGTCGTATTGCAGGAAGCCTTCGACCTTCCATACCATCGGGACATCGCGGCTATCGAGGAGCGCGTCCACCAGATCGAGCACCGCCTGCTTCCGCGGGCTGTGCGGCTGATCTCGCAGGGCAGGGTGAGGCTCGACGACCGCAACCCACGCCTGGTGCACATCGATGTCCCAGACTGAGCCACGCGGCGTCGAGCTCACCGCACCCGCGGAGGTGCGGGTCAAGCGCGCGCTGCTCAGCGTGTCCGACAAGCGGGGGCTCGTCGAGTTCGCGCGCGGGCTCGCCGACCTCGGCGTCGAGATCGTGTCCACCGGCGGCACGGCCCAGGACCTCGTGGCCGAGGGCATCGAGATCCGCTCCGTCGAGGACTACACCGGCTTCCCCGAGATCCTCGACGGCCGCGTCAAGACGCTCAACCCGCGCATCTACGCCGGGGTGCTCGCGGTGCGCTCGGAGGTCGGCCACGTCGACACCCTCAACTCGCTCGAGATCGAGCCCATCGACCTCGTGTGCGTGAACCTCTATCCGTTCGAGCGCGTGGCGGCCCGGCGCGGCGTTCCGGACGCCGAGGTGATCGAGAACATCGACATCGGCGGCCCGACGCTCATTCGCGCGGCCGCGAAGAACCACCCCTTCACGGCCGTCGTCGTCTCGCCGGAGAGCTACGACGTCGTCATCGAGGAGCTCACGGAGAGCCAGGGCCGGCTCTCCTCGCGGACCCGTTCGACCCTGGCGCTCGAGGCGTTCTCCTACACCGCGCGCTACGACACCTCGATCTCGCGCTGGTTCGCCGAGCGCGAGGAGGACTTCCCGTCGCAGTACACGCGCTCCTACGAGAAGGTGCTCGACCTCGCCTACGGGGAGAACCCGCACCAGCGCGCCGCCTACTACGCCGAGGTCGGCGCGCGCTCGCACCTGACCTCGATGGTGTCGAAGCTGCACGGCCGCGAGCTGTCCTTCAACAACCTGCTCGACCTCGAGTCCGGGCGCAGGCTCGTCGCGGACTTCGAGCTTCCGGCCGCGGCGATCGTCAAGCACAACAACCCGTGCGGGGCGGCGGTCGGCACCGATCTCGGCGAAGCGTTCGACCGGGCGCTGGCGACTGACCCGGTGAGCGCGTACGGAGGGGTCTTCTGCTTCAACCGCCCGGTGGACCGCGCGCTCGCGGAGAAGCTCCACTCGATGTTCGTCGAGGTGGTGTTCGCGCCGGGCTACGAGGAGGGGGCGCTCGCGATACTCGAGCAGAAGCCGGACGTGCGCCTGCTCGAGAACAACGAGCGGCGCCGGGCCACGATCAACGAGCACGACTACAAGCGCGTGCGCGGCGGCCTCCTCGTCCAGGACCGCGACACCGGGCTCGAGCTGCGCGAGGAGATGACGGTCGCGACCGAGCGCAAGCCGACCGAGCGGGAGTGGGGCGAGCTGCTGTTTGCGATGCGCGTCTGCAAGCACGTGCGCTCGAACGCGATCGTGCTCGCGAGCGATCTCGGCACACTCGGGATCGGAGCGGGTCAGATGAGCCGCATCGACTCGGTTCGCATCGCGCTCGACAAGGCGCGCGCAGCCGAGCTCTCCCTCGAGGGCGCCGTGATGGCCTCGGACGCCTTCTTCCCGTTCGCCGACGGGCCCCAGCTCGCGATCGACGGCGGGGTGCGCGCGATCATCCAGCCGGGCGGCTCCAAGCGCGACGCGGAGGTCGTCGAGGCGTGCGACGCCGCAGGCGTGGCGATGGTCTTCACGGCCCGCCGCCACTTCCGCCACTGATGCGTGTGATCCCGATTAGATATCCATCGAACGGTCGCTAGAGTTGCGGCGGCAGGCTTCTTCATGAGAGAGCCCCACCACCCATCCTGTACCGAGCTCGAGCTCCCCGCCGTGCTTCACGCGCTGAGCGATCCGGCGCGGCTCCAGATCGTCGGCCAGCTCGCACTCCGCGACGAGTGCACGTGCGGCACGTTCGACCTCGGCCTCTCGAAGGCGACGCTCTCTCACCACTTCCGCGTGCTGCGCGAATCCGGGGTCGTGAGGACGCGTCCCGAGGGCCGCACGCGGATGCTGTCGCTTCGCAAGGCCGAGCTCGACGAGCGCTTCCCGGGCCTGCTCGACGCGGTGCTCACCGCCGAGCCGCCCAAGGCCGGCGCCGCGCCGACCGGCCAAGCCGCCGCCTGAGCCTGCCCTCGCAGGCGATGCCCCCGGGAGGACTCGAACCTCCAACCTTGCGCTTAAAAGGCGCTTGCTCTGCCATTGAGCTACAGGGGCCGGCGCAGATGATTGCGTACCCGAGCCTAGAATCAGTCGCGCGGCCCCGTGGTGTAGTGGTTAGCACGCGAGACTTTCACTCTCGTAGCGCGAGTTCGATTCTCGTCGGGGCTACTTCGTTGCCGTAGAGGTGTCGAGCTCCTCGTCCTCAACCGCATCCGGGTCGTAGGTCGCGTTCGAGGCGGCGAAGACGAGCAGCGCGACGATCATGCCCGCCCAGTGCGTCGCGACCAGCAGGACGATCGCTCCGCACACGCCGGCGGCGATCGCGGAGAAGAGCACGTAGCCGACCGGGATGTCGAGCACGCGGGCGGTGAGCGCCGAGCAGCCGAACCAGGCGACCGGCCCGGTGATCCAGCCGTAGTCCTCGAAGAAGTCCTCGCCGAGCGGCAGCGCGATCAGGATCGCGAACAGCACGCCGACGAACGCGGCCTGGACGACGAGCGACTTCCAGAAGAGGCGGGAATCCAAGGGCGCTGATACTAGACTCGGCCGCCCGGGCGGTTAGCTCAGCTGGTAGAGCGCCTGCCTTACAAGCAGGAGGTCGCCTGTTCGAGCCAGGCACCGCCCATCGTCAGGATTCCGCTTCCGAAGCGAAACGTCGGCCATCGCGCCTGGCGGACCGAACCCTTCCCGGGTTTGTTGTGGAAGCGTTGTGGAAGCGCCGAGGGTCCCGACGGCCGGGCACGGCGCTCTCGCAGCACCCGGTGGCGTCCTTCGCGTCCCGCGTCCCCAAGGC
This sequence comes from uncultured Thermoleophilaceae bacterium, assembly GCA_963788595.1. Taxonomy (GTDB): domain Bacteria; phylum Actinomycetota; class Thermoleophilia; order Solirubrobacterales; family Thermoleophilaceae; genus JACVRW01. Next base: position 22,139 of record CAWBHC010000009.1, on the reverse strand, counting down.
CAGCGGTTGGTTCTCGCTTGCTTCAGTGAGCCACCGTCCTGCTATCGGCTGGCTGGACCAGCCCGCTATCAGACCGAGATCCGGTAGGCCTTCAGGCGAGCCTGCAAGGTGCGGGTGGTCAGGTTGTGGGAGTCCTGCTTGACGAACTCGGTGGCGATCTGCTCGAACTCCGCCTTGCCGATGCGGCGGAGCACGTAGAGCTCGAGCAAGGCCAGCGTGGCGCGGGTGACGGTGCAGAGCGAGGATAGCCGCCGAGCTCGCGTACCTGCGCGAGGTGGAACGAAACAGCTCCTCCTTAGGGGCCGTCCACCCAAACGCGCCCTCGTGGTCGGCGCTAAAGCCGTCCACCAAGACGCTCATCGAGTAAATCAGGACGGGCTTCACGGGCGCGTGATGCTATTGCTCGGGTATGGCGGGCAAGGCATCGGAGCGGTTCGTCTGGGCGGTCGACACCCTGGAGGTCCGCCCGGCCGAGTGCCTGCTCGAGGTCGGCTGCGGCCACGGCGTCGCGGTCTCCCTGGTCTGCGAGAGGCTGACGACGGGAACGATCACCGCGATCGATCGCTCGCCCAAGATGGTCGAAATGGCCACGCGGAGGAACCGCGAGCACGTCGACGCGGGCAGGGCTGTGCTCGAGGCCATCGCGCTGGAGGACGCCGACCTCGGCGATCGGCGCTTCGACAAGGTCTTCGCCTTCAACGTCGCTCCCTTCTGGCAGCAGCCGGAGGCGGCGCTCGGTGCCGTCCGCGAGCACCTCGCCCGGGATGGTGCCGTCTACCTCTTCTGGGACGCGCGACACTCCGCGCCGGAGCGAGCCCGGGACCTCGGGAACGAGCTGGCCGACCGGCTACGCGAGGGCGGATTCTCCGTCGACAGGGTGCTGGTCGAGGACCTGCGCCCGGTCCCCGCGGTCTGCGCGATCGGGCGGCGCCAGGGCAGATGAACATGGACCGCAACACCGTGTCGCGTTCCCATGCGAACTGCGCTCTCGCCGCTCACAGCTCGGAGTGCTGGAACCGCGTGAAACCAGATTTGGCTCTAGCAAGCCAAAGTCGTTGTGCTGCGTTGCCAGAAAGTCGCCAAGAAATCGGCGGCGCGGCAAGTTCGAGTGGCGAACGTCAGGCCGCGCGTCGGTGATGGCGAGGCGAGCAGGCCCGGCTAGGCCTCGGTGATACGCGCACGGACGTTGTCGACGACGTCGGGCGGCACCTCGTCCATTCCGTGCTCCTCGCGGGCGTGGACGGCTACCTGCTCGAGGATCTCCTCCTCGGACGCGCCCTCGAACTTCGCATCGCAACCGGGGACGATCTCCCCACACCTGAACTCCTTCATCTGCCTCCCGTTTCCTTGTTGGCTCCCCGCGAAGGCTACCCGGCTACGATCGTTCGGATGTGCCGAGTACTGGCATATCTCGGCGAGCCGATCGGCCTCTCGCACGTGCTGTTCGAAACCGACAGCAGCCTCGTCCGCCAGTCCTACAACCCGCGGATGATGGAGACCTTCCTCAACCTGGCAGGGTTCGGAATGGTCGCCTGGGACGAGCGCTCCCTCCGCGCCGAGGACCCGTTCACCTACCGGGCGACCACCCTCCCCGAGTTCGACCGCAACCTGCGCAGCCTTGCGAGCAAGCTCGACCCGACGTGCCTGATCGCCCATGTCCGCGGCGTGACGCACACCGAGCGCGAGATTGTCGGCGAGTCCAACCTCCATCCCTTCCGCTTCCGCGGCGCGAGCGTGGCGCTGGCACACAACGGCCACCTGCGCGACTTCAGCCGCATGCGCTACGACCTCGTCGAGCACGTCAGGCCCGAGCTGGCACGGGAGATCGAGGGAACCACGGATTCGGAGTGGATCTACGCGCTCGTGCTCTCGCATCTCGAGGACCCATATGGACGTCCGGACGCCGATGAGCTTTCCCAGGCGACGATGGCCGCGCTACGCGTGCTGCGCGAGGTTCGCGCGGGGCACGGAATCGATACGTCATCGCCGGTGAACCTGTGTCTCTCGAGTGGCGAGGTGCTCGTCGCGACGCGCTTCTCGTTCGATTACGGCTGGTACCCCGACGCGGACCACCTGCTCGAGACCGACCTGCCATACGTGAGCCTCTGGTACACGGTCGGCGGCGAGTACGTGCAGAGTGAGAACGGCTCGGCGATGGCGGCCAGCGACGTTCCCCGTTCCCTGCTGATCGCATCGGAGCCACTCACCGTCGACATCTCCACCTGGCTCGAGGTGCCGGAATACTCCATGATCACCGCGACGCGGCGGGACAACGTCCTCGAGTACGAGACGCTCGACCTCGATGTTTGACCCGGCCGCCGCGCAGGCGCAGGCGCGGGCGTTCCTGCCCACCGTTCCGCTCCTCGAGGGGATGTCGGAGGTGGAGATCGGGGAGCTCGCGCAGATCATGCGCCGCCAGGAGCTGCCGGTGGGCCAGGTGCTCTGGCGCAAGGGCGACGAGGTCAAGGGGATGCTCCTGATCGTCGACGGACGCATCTCGGTCTCCGTTCCGCTGCCCGGCGACCGCGTGGTCGAGGTCACGAGCCTGGGCGCGGGCGAGGTGCTGGGCGAGGTTCCGCTGCTCGACGGCGGGCAGCACTCGGCCACGGCGACCGTCGCGGAGCCCGCCACCCTGCTGTCCCTGAGCCGCGCGGACTTCGCCGGGCTCGTCTCGCGCCGGCATCCGACGGCCTTCGCGCTCAAACGCCGAATCGCCCGGGTAGCCTGTGCGCGCCTCCGCGACCAGCTCGCGGCCCTCGCCACTTCGCTCGGCGGGGACGTGCCCCCCGAGGCGCCGGCCGATGACATCGCCGAGCTCGAGTTCTGTGGGCCACCCGACAGCAAGTACGTGCGGCGGCTCGCGGCCTTCCACGATTTCGACTCGCTCGCGCTCTGGGGTTTCCTGACCGCCGGGCGGTACGCGCTGTGCCCACCCGGCCGCACGCTGATCACCGAGGGAACCCCCTCGACGGCGTGCTTCGTAATGATCAACGGCGCCGTCGAGAAGGTGATCATCCGCGGCGACCGCCGCATCCGGGTCAGCCTCGTCGGGCCCGGGCATGCCTTCGGATATGAGACGTTCATCGACGGCGGTCCATCCTCGGTGACCGCCACTACGCGTGAGCGAACGCTCCTACTCGTGCTGCCGCAGGAGCCGTTCGAGCGTATGTTCAACAGCGAGGACAACGCGTCGCACGCGTTCCTCGACGTAATCCTCCGCGACCTGATGGCAAACCTGCGGCAGGTGCTCCGCCCGCACGCGCGGCTGGCTCTGAGCTAGGCCGTCAGCAGGACAGCCGCGGCGGCAGATCCGCCGGCACGTCGCTGACGTCGAGGAACTCCGTCGCGAAGCTCACGAAGCGGTAGACGTCGGCGAAGTTCGTCGCGAGCCCGAGCGAGACCCGCACGGCGCCGCCCGTCGGCATTCCCACGAGGCGGATGTAGTCGTCGAGGATCATTCCCTCGGCGAACTCGGCACCGATCAACGTGTCCTTTGAGATCGAGAAGGCGGTCTCCCCCGCGCCCGAGTTGCAGAAGCAGCCCGTGCGGACCGAGATGTTGTGCGCCGCCGCGACGATGTCGACGAAGCGCTCGTCGACCACGGCGCCATCCGGGTGGAGGAAGTTGAACGCGATCGTGCCGCCGCGACGGTCCCACGTCGTCGGCCCGTACACGCGCGTCGCCGGCTCGCCGTTCGAGTGCCGCACGCCCTGGAGGGCTTCGAGCAGCCACGCCCCGAGCGCGTCCACCCGGCGCGCGACGGTGTCGATGCCGATGTGCTCGAGGTGCCGAAGCCCGATCGCGATCGCCGGGATGCCGAGGTAGTTGACCGTCCCGTCCTCGAAGAGCGCGTGGCCGGATTCCGGCACGACCATTTCAGCCTGGACGTTCGCGGCCACCACGGTGCCGCCGCTGAACCAGGGACGCTGCAGCTTCTCCAGCGTGGAGCGCCGCGCGAGCAGCGCTCCGAGCCCGGTCGGGTAGCCGAACATCTTGTAGAACGAGATCGGTACGAAGTCCGGCTTCCAGACCGACAGGTCCAGCCGGCTCGTCGGCACGAACGCGGCCGCGTCGACGATGACGTCCCAGCCGCGCTCCTGCGCCGGCGCGATCCATTCGAGTGGGTGCCTGACGCCCGAGAAGTTCGACTGCGCCGGGTAGGCGAAGAGGTTGTGGCGACCCTCGCCCGCGGCCGCGTCGAGGTAGCGCTCGAGCAGCCCATCCGCCACCCGGAGATCGGGCGCCTCGAGCGGAACGTACGCCGACCCCGCCCCCCTTGCGTGGGCGAACTCGCGGATGCCGTTGACGGAGTTGTGGTTGTCGAAGGTGGCGAGGAACTGGTCGTCTGGACCGAACGGGTAGGCCTCCCCGACGAGCCGCAGTGCGCCCGTCGCGTTCGGCGTGAAGACGCACTCGTACTCGCTCTCGTCAGCGTTGAAGTAGCGAAGGACGGCGGCGCGCGCGTCCTCGACGAGCTGGGTCGAGGCCGACGACGTTGGATTCACCGAATGGGGATTCCCGTACACGCTTTCCCGCAGCAGGCGCATGTGCTCGTCGAGCTGCGATTGGGCGTAGACGCCCCCGCCCGTGTAGTCGAGGTAGACGTCGCCGTGGGCGTCGATTCGGCCGTATTCCGTCGCGCGCAGCTCGTCGACGATGGCCGTTTCATGGAACGAGGGGTGTGCTTCGAGGAACGCGACCTCGGCCCCCACGTGGTCGCGCGACGCCGCTTCTGTCGTCATCTGGAGGCCGGCTGAGCGGCCGGCTGCGCGGGGATCTCACAGGCCCCGCCGGCGCAGACCTCGAAGGCTGGATCCTTGCTCGTCCAGCCGCGTCGCACCATGAAGCCGTGGAGCTCGCAGCCGGCGCAGAGGCCGAGCACCGACTCCATCCACATCAGCACCATGCAGATCGCGCAGAGCGTCCTCGGCAGTGTGCCGGTGATGCCGCTGTTGGTGATGATCGTCATGGACAGGGCCAGGGCGAGGCCGATCTCCCAGGCGAAGCGCTTCGGCTTCGCTGAGACCCATTCCGGCGGCCGGCGGCGAGTCATCCAGCCGGCGATGATGCCCACAGGGCTGTAACGGATGCCGAAGGTCACTCGGGTCAAGAACTCGACGAAGAACAGGCTCGAGGCGACCCGGAGCGGGACGTACTGCTGGTCGAAGTAGGCGAAGCTGAAGGCGACAGCCCCGATCACGAGCGTCAGGCCGGCCGCGGCGCGGACTTGGTTCTCGTCGAAGACGGTGGCCTGCAGCTCCCTACCGTCGACGGCCAAGCCAGAAATTTGATCGCCGAACGTGGGTCCCATGCGCTGTCCTCCCCGAGGGACCAGTGTAGTCGCGCAAAGGAAGATTGGAAGCGTCCACTACACGGTCAGACGGACTTTCGCTCGCCTGGGCGATGCGCCGCCGCGTCTTGGTTGTACCTCTGCGGTGAGGAGTTCGCGCGATGGACGGCGGCATGTCGTACGCGGACGTGGAAGCTGCCGTAGACGTTTCGGCCAACATCGTGTCAGACCCGCCGCGGATTCTGGACATGGATCTCGCCCGCCGCCAGGTGGCCGCGCTGGACGACCTACCACGCCCGACGCTGGTGACGTGTCGCACCGGCGCGCGCTCGTCGGCGCTGGTCTACCTGTACGCGGGGCTCCATTCAGGGGAGCCGCCCGAGCAGGTGCTGGCGCGAGCGGAGAGCGACCGTGCGCCGTTCGCGCGCAGTGCTGAGTGCCGGGTCTGGATCGAGCAGGGTCTGCGCAAGCTGTCTGCGGGCAGCAGCCGGGACTTGGAAACGGATGGAGTCGGAGCGAACTAGGCGACATCGCGCGACCCTGCGGCTCGCCGGCGAATGGCACGGGAGCCGCCTCGAACCGGTTCGTGGTCCGCGTGGCCATGCAACCAGTCCGGCACCCCGGTCAGCTCGAGGGCGAGGTCCACGAGGAGGAGTACGCCCAAGCGCTCCCGGCCACAGCCAGTACCCGCCTCTCAGCCCGGGATCAGTGACCGAACCAGCGCGCCCGTCGAATGGCGCCGAACTCCTCTTTCTCGGCGGCGTACTCGAGCGCGGGCTCGTAGCGCCGGGCCGCTGGCGCGTCGCCGTGCAGGAAGTTTACCTCGACCTTGCCGACGAACCCGCCACCAAACTCGGCATAGCAGATCCCCGATCCGCCGAACGGCGCCGGCGGCTCACCGCCCGTGATCGCGGCCGCGATGTCGTCGGCGACGATGATCGCGGCCGACTCGGCGAAGATCCCGGCCTTGGGGACGGTTCGGGGCCCCGTGCAAACGTCGCCGATCGCATAGACGCCGGAGAACTGGGTCCTGAGATTCGTCTGGTCGACCGGGACCCAGCCGTTGACTGCGAGGCCGGAGGCCGCGAGTGGATCGGGCGCGCGGTGCTTCGGGATGCCGATGAACAGCTCGTAGGGGAGCGTCTCGCCGTTCGCGAGCTGCGCCGTCCGTGTCGAGGGATCGATCCCGGTGACGAGGTGTTCGGGAAGCTCGGTGATGCCGCGCGCGACGAGCCCGTCGCGGAACATCTGCGCGACCTCGCCGGTCACCGGGACCGGTCGCTGCATCGGGAAGGCCGACGAGATCTCCACCGCGTCGGCCATGCCGCGCTGCTTGAAGTGCTCGTGCAGCATGAACGCCGCCTCGAACGGGGCGGGCGGGCACTTGAACGGCTGCCCGAGCACGGAAACGAGGACCCTGCCGCCGTCGAAGTCTTGCAGCGCGTCGCGCAGGCGCTCGGCCCCGGCGAGCGTGTAGTACTCGTGGCCGCCCTCCTGCAGGCCCGGCGTGGCCGCCATGTCGTAGTCCGCGCCCATCGCCACCACGAGGTAGTCCGCGTCGTGCGATCCCACATCGGTGGAGACCCGCCGGGCCACCGGGTCGATGCCGGTCACGGTCTCCCGCCGGAACTCGACACCATCCTTGACGACGTCGCTGTAGTACAGCCGTACGTCGTCGGCGGACTGCCTGCCGAGCATCACGTCGAGCTTCGAGTAACCGAAGTACCAGGAGTCGTTGCGGTCGAGCAACGTGACGCGGACGGCGTCGCTCATCGTCTCCGAGAGCCGCGTCGCGAGTTCCAATCCTCCGAAGCCGGCGCCCAAAATCACGACATGCTTCTTCACCCGGCCGAGCCTACCGCTGCCCGGTGGCTTGCGCAGAAGCAGGGGTCTCGGTCAACCGCCAGAGCACTATCGGGTTGGACGAGAAGCGCTAGCCGATATGTCCTCGTTCGGAGTGCTGCTTCCACGTGAGAGTAGGAGCGAGCATGTGGAAGCGCTGTGGAAGCGACAAACCGCAGCAAAGCGCAGCAGCCAAGCGCGATTCATCGCTCGCCGAGCGGTCTGAGCGACAAACGGCGGTAGACCGCAGCAGGTGCTGGCGCCTTACAAGCAGGAGGTCGCCTGTTCGAGCCAGGCACCGCCCATCCTCCTCTGGACCCGCGTTCGGAGCGGAACGCCAACCACGGGATGGTCTCGCTCGGTCGTTCCGCAATCATCGACGCCCGAGCGTGAGACTCCACGCGGCGGGACGGGTCTCCGCGGCCGGGGGAGGCTTGCTGCAGGCATCTTCTGCATCGAGGCGGCCATCGGGCCGTGTCGACCAGTTCGCGGGCGCGGAAACCGCTAGACCAGCTGGCGCTGTGTTGTGTAGCCTGGCGGCGATGGCCGGTCGCCCGATGCCTGCTGATCGCGGCGGTGGAGATGCGCCGGCCGCTGACGGGCCCGTGGTCGAGGCGCACGAGCTGAGCCGTGTTTACGGCGAGGGCGAGACGGCCGTGCACGCGCTGCGCCGCGTCACTCTCGCTGTCGAGCGCGGGAAGCTGACGGCCGTCATGGGTCCCTCGGGCTCCGGAAAATCGACGCTGATGCATCTCCTCGCGGCGCTCGACGAACCAACTGAGGGGCACGTCACGATCGCGGGAACACGGCTCGGCGAGCTCAGCGATACCGAGGTCACGAAACTGCGCCGAGAGCACATCGGCTTCATCTTCCAGTTCTTCAACCTGTTGCCGATGTTGACGGCGGAGCAGAACATCGTCTTGCCGCTGACCCTCGGAGGCAGGAAGCCGGAGGCCGAGTTCTTCGACGACCTGCTCGGGAAGGTCGGTCTCCAGGACCGCCGGAAGCACCGGCCCTCGGAGCTCTCGGGCGGCCAGCAGCAGCGGGTCGCGATCGCCCGGGCATTGGTGAGCCGGCCCAGCGTGGTCTTCGCGGACGAGCCGACCGGGAATCTCGACTCGAAGACGGGCGGCGAGATCCTCGACCTGCTCCGCGGCTCGGTGCAGGACTACGGCCAGACGCTCGTCATGGTCACGCACGACGCGCGTGCCGCGGCGACCGCCGATCGGATCCTCTTCATCGCGGACGGCCTGATCGTCAAGGAGCTGCGCGGCGCCGACGAACACGAGGTGCTCGCGGCGGTCGAAGCGATCGCGTTGCGATGATCGGGGTCGCGCTCCGAGGCCTCGCCGGGCGCAAATTCCGGACGGTGCTTACCGCGATCGCGATCGTCCTCGGCGTCGCGATGATGAGCGGCGCGTACGTGCTCACGGACACGATCGACAAGGCGTTCAACGCCATCTTCGTCGAGTCATACGCCGGTACGGACGCGGTCGTCAGCGGCAAGGGCGCCGACATCAGCTTCGAGGGTGAGACGTCGGAGTCGCCTCCGATCCCGGAGGACGTGCTCGAGCGGGTCCGAGCGGTCGACGGGGTCGAGGTCGCGACCGGTTCGGTGACTGACCCCCAGACCAAGCTGCTCAACGCCGACGGCGAGTCGATCGACACGGGAGGCGCACCCTCGTTCGCGTTCGGCATCGATACGGCGCCCGATTACGACCGGTTCAATCCGCTCAACCTTGTCGAGGGCCGCTGGCCGTCGGGTTCGGCGGAGGTCGCGATCGACGAGGGAGTTGCCGACGACGAGAGCCTCGCCGTCGGCGACCGGATCGGCGTCGCGGCCCTCGGCCCCGCTCGGGAGTACGAGATCGTCGGAATCGCGAGGTATGGCGATGTGAGCTCGCTCGGCGGCGCCACGTTCGCCATCTTCGACGTCCCGACCGCCCAGGCGCTCCTCGACAAGGAGGGCGAGCTCGACGCGGTGCAGGCCGCCGCGCTGGACGGGGTCGCGCCCGAGGAGCTCGTCGCCCGCATCCGCGAGGAGCTCGGTACGTCCGTGACGGTGCGGTCGGGAACCGAGCAGGCAAGCGAGGACTCGGACGAGGTGGCGACGTTCACGAGCATCATCCAATACTTCCTGCTGTCGTTCGCCGGCATAGCCCTGTTCGTCGGCGCCTTCGTGATCTTCAACACGCTCTCGATCACCGTCGTGCAGCGGACGCGCGAGTTCGCGACGCTGCGAACGGTCGGCGCGTCTCGCCGGCAGGTGCTGGGCTCCGTGATCCTGGAGGCGCTGGTGATCGGCCTGCTCGCGTCGATCATCGGACTTTTCGCCGGGCTTGGGCTCGCGGTCGGGCTGAACGAGCTGTTCAGCGCGCTCAACCTCGACCTGCCGCAGACGGAGACGGTGTTCGCCACCCGGACGATCATCGTCTCGCTGCTGGTGGGGACCGTGATCACGCTAGTCGCCGGGCTCTCGCCGGCCTTCCGCGCGACCCGGGTGCCGCCGATCGCGGCGGTCCGCGAGGGCGCCAAGCTGCCGCGTTCGGCGCTCTCCCGCTTCGGGCCGTACATCGCCGCCGCGACCATCGTGCTGGCCGTGCTCGCGCTCTCGTACGCGATGCTCGCGCCCGACGTGGCCACGGGCGACCGGTTCATCCTGCTCGGCGTCGGCGTCCTGGCGCTATTCATCGGTGTGGCGCTGCTCTCGTCGCGCCTCGTCGTCCCGCTCACGCGCCTCGTGGGATGGCCCGCGCGCCGGATCGGCGGCGCCTCTGGGAAGCTCGCCGAGGGCAACGCGATCCGCGACCCGGGGCGCACGGCCTCGACCGCCGCCGCGCTTATGATCGGGATCGCGCTCGTGACGTTTGTCGGCGTGCTCGCGCAGGGCCTTCGCGTCTCGAACAGCGACGCGATCGAGGAGCAGATCCTGGCCGACCTGGTCGTGACCTCGCAGGACGGCTATTCGGAGTTCCCGGCTGTGGTCGGAGACGCGGCCGAGCAGGTCGAGGGCACCGACCTCGTGAGCAACGTGCGCCAGGACGTGTCGGAGGTTGACGGCTCGGGAGCCAACCTGACCGGACTCGACGGAAGCTCGATCAACCAGGTCTACAACTTTCGCTGGACTGACGGCTCGGACGAGGTGCTGGCGAGCCTGGGCGCCGACGGTGCGGTCGTTCCGGACAATGTCGCCGAGGACAAGGACCTCGCCGTCGGAGACTCGCTCACCGTTCTGACGACGGACAACGAGCGGCGGGAGTTCGTCGTCCGCGGGATCTACGACGGGAGCCCCTTCTATCCGTTGCTCGGCACCGCGAGCATCTCGCAGGACGCCTTCGACGAGCTCTACGATCGGCCGCGCAACCGCTTCACGCTGATCAACGTTCCCGGCGCCGCCGGCGCGGGGGCGAAGACCAGCGTCGAGCGCGGTCTCGAGGACTTCCCCGACACGCGGGTCCAGACCCGGCAGGAATGGATCGACAAGGAGGACGAGGAGATCAGCCAGTTCCTGCTCCTGCTGTACGTCCTGCTCGCCTTGTCGGTGATCGTCAGCCTCTTCGGGATGGTCAACACGCTCGCGCTGTCCGTGTTCGAGCGGACCCGCGAGCTCGGGATGCTGCGGGCGGTCGGCATGACGCGACGTCAAACGCGTCGCATGGTCAGGCACGAGAGCGTGATCACGGCTCTGATCGGCGCCGCGCTCGGGTTGCCGCTCGGGATTTTCCTCGCGCTGCTGGTGACGCAGGCGCTGTCGGAGTACGACCTCCAGTTCGCCATACCCGTCGGCGCGCTGATCACGTTCGTGATCGTGTCGGTCATCGCCGGCATCGTCGCCGCGATCCTGCCCGCTCGTCGCGCCGCCCGCCTGCGCGTCCTCGAAGCACTCCAATACGAGTAGCCGGGCATGAGTCGATTGCTCGGGCTTCGGCGCGGGCGGGAGCAGGAGCGAGGGGTCAAGATGCGACGCGACCGCCGATCGTCCCCCTCGGTTGGCGTTGCGGCTCGTGGGTTGGATGCATGGATCCGGCTGACGTTCCTCGTGATGGGGAGAGCCGGTGGACTCCACACGTACCCGGTGGGGAGCAAGGAAGCGAGGTGGAAGCATCGGGTTGCAGCAGAGCGCAGCACTTGCCAGCGAGTTGTCGTTCGCAGAGCGACTCAAGCCGGAGGGGACAGCAGATCGCAGCAGCCGCCCGCGCCTTACAAGCAGGAGGTCGCCTGTTCGAGCCAGGCACCGCCCATCTGCCCGTCCGCCTCGCACCGCTCCGCATAGTCCCGCAAACCGCATAGACAAGGGCCGTCTGCGGGGTCATGCGGGGCCATGCGCGGGCGAGTGTGACGCAGATCGTGACGCAGAGTGGAGGGTGCGTCACGGTCGTTCCACAATCCGGCCTAGAGCCACGGCCTCAGGGGGCGAACTTCGCCGCCGGCGACTTCACGGGCAGCGGCTCATCCTTGCCGTGGCGGGCGCGAGCGGGACGGCCGTGGCCGTTCCCGCGACCCCGTCGAAGATTGCATCCCGCCCGAGTCCAGTGTCAGGACGAGCATCCGGGCCGGGACATACGCTCAGATACGCTTCATCTGGCTTAGGAGAACCGGCTCCGAGGTCGAACACAGGAGGCAAGCGATGGAGGAGCGCCAGCAGCACCACCTGACCGCAGCCGCTGTCGACCAGGCCCTGGCCGCCTATGAACACGCCTGCGGGATCAGCAGTCGCGAGTTCTATTCCTCCTACTACTCCGACGACCCACGCGTCAGCCACATCCCACTGCGGCACTGCTCACGCTGGGCGAGCCTCCTCCGCACCCGCGACCGCCTGCGCGACGCGGAGGACACCACGCTTGCCGACCAGGTCGGCCGCGAACTCGAACACGCGTAAGACCCCGGCCGCGGGTTGACGCGCGACTTCTTCGAGTACGAAGAGCAACGCCGGCGCGAGTGCGACGACCTCGGCCTGCCACACGACGAGCTGACGTTCTGGCTTGAACCGAACACCGGCTACGGCCAAGTGCACGGGCCGATCCACCTGCTATCGACGCCCACAATCGAGGCGCGACTCGACATCCGTGAACTGGTGCTGATCGAGGACGGGCACGCACGCCGGGTGGAGTACGGCTACTTCTTGATCATCAACCGCGAAGAAATTTGGGGGCATGAACGCGACCCCGCGCACGTCGGGATCGAGGTGCATAAGCACACGCGCAGACACCGCGACCGTATCCCTAGCGAGAGGATCACGTTCCAGGCCGCAGTACAGCTGGCCTGGGATCACGTCACACACTGCCACGAGCATGGGTTGACCGACGACTACGATCCGCTGGCGGATTAAGGGCGGCAGGAGAATCCGTTGCGTGGCGGTCACCCGAGCACCCGGCACGTGCGCCGAGCCCGGCTGCGCCGGCGTGCCCATCTACCACGGCCGCGGTCGCGGCGGCACATCGCCCCGCGATCCTCCCAGCGGTTTACTAGGTGTAGTACCCGAAGTCGATTCTGCTTTGTCCGCGCCAGGCGGATCCGCCGCCCGGTCCTGTCCAGAATTTCCAGCCCGGCAATGCGCGCTTCATCGAGTAGCCCTCGGCGTGCGCACAGTTGGGATGGCCGCGGACGCAATGCCACGTCACTTTGCCGCGTCCGCCATAGATGCTCGCCGTGATGGCGCGAGCCCGGCCGCATGTCACCGGGCCACGCTTGCTGACCCAGACATCTGTCTTCGGGAGGCTGTAGAGCTTCGTGTAGATCGCGCCGCAGGTACTCGGCTGGCTGGCGCTCGCGGACGCCGGGCCAGCGATGGCGAGCGCGGCCACAACGGTGGCGGCACTGAGGACCGATATGCCGAGCAGCCGCCTGCCGATCGCGGATATGCCGAGCAGCGGAGCCGGTCTTGCCATGTTGCCGCTTTCGTTCGGAATGGTCATTCGCCGCCCAATTGGATGCCGTTGTCGCCGCAACCGGGATCGCCGCCCAAACAGAATCCGTCGTCGCTCGGTCGCCGAGCGTCCAATCGTCCGAGTTCGCCGAATTCGCCGGCTCTGCGGTGCGGTCGTGCTTGACGGTCGTCGTGCGGTCGTCGAGTTGGTAGGCGTGATACGCGACCGCGCCGGCGAGCAGACAGACGGCGACGGCGAGCATGATTAGTGCGGCCTTCATGCCGCCCGCCTCGACGAGTAACGCGGATAGGACAATAGCACCGAGCACGCGAGCAACCCGGCCCGAAATCCGTGCGCACCGACGACGACTCAGTCGATACGGCGTCGCCTATTTGGCGCCAGGGTCGCGTACCGTGGCCGAACACGACCATCTCGCTAACCGGTCATCGGGGGCCAAGTCCATACGCTGCACGGAGTTGCGCGCCAGCGCAACACGTAGATGCGCCCGTACATGGCGGCGTGCTGACAGAGCGCAACCAGCCGTAGGTGCGGTGCGCACGCGGCTAGGCGACGCATCGACAAATTGGCGCCGAACGGGTGCCGCAGTAGGGCGGTGCTTGACATAGCGCACGATTGATGCGTCGGCCGCCGTGGTCGCGGCGAACGGGCACGATCGCCGGCGCGCTGGCACTTGAACGTAGACGGCGCCGACGTTGAAGTGACCGCCGTAGCGCGTGATCGTGGTCGTGGGCCTGCGCGTCGTCGAGGCGAATGCGAGCACGGCGACGACCACGGCGACGACGCGCGACGGCGCCAGCTGAGCGCGCTGATGCGTGCCGCTCGCCGTCTACGTCGCTGACAGCCGCTCCGTATGCGCGGCGATCAGCTCACCTCCTGCATGCTGGCGACCAGCTCGGTGCCCAGGAGGTGAGCATGACGCTCGAGAACGAGCCCATCTGTCGCCGAGGCGTGCAGCCCAGCGGCGCCAGCTGCCGAAGCTCGCCCTCGACCGGTGAGCAGCGTTGCGCCGATCGGCACCGCGACGCGCGGTCGAGCTGCCCATCCATCGGACGACGTAGACGCTGACTAGACAGTGACCTCGTAGGGCGGCGCCCTTGATCGCGCCCATGGCGACGAGCTCCTTGGTGGTTGGTCCAGCTCCTTGTCTGTGGTTGCCTCGTCGGCGATCTGCACCCGCGACCTGGCAGTGAACATGGGCCCTCGTTGACGCAATGTTAACAAGCCTCTTGACGGACCGTCAACAACATTTAGGCTCGCCTTAGGCGGATAGGTGCACCTGCGCGCCGACCGCGACGTCGCCGGGCTCGAGCGCGGCGACAAGGTCGGTTGGGGCCATTGCACGAGCGCACGCGTCAAGGTCGGGCAGAAGGTGAGCGCCGGCGAGGTCGTGGCAAAATCGAACGGCTCGCCGGCGCACGTCCATTTCGTGTTGATCAAGCGCGGCGCCGGGCGGCAACGGCGTCGACGGCAACACCGACCTTTCGGCGTTCCTGCGCAGGATCGGCAGCATTTGAGGTCGGAGGTCGGAGGTCGGGCCGGGCCGCTAAGGGCGTCGGGCGGCCCCGTCGAGGCCGCGAACGCGGTGCTAAGCGCTGCGCCGACCCTGGGCACCCCTCCCCCTCGCCCCTTTGGGAAACCTCTGGGTCTGTGGCTCTGAGTGTCTGCCGTGCGAAAATCCGGGCCATGTCGCACCGGCTGCTGCCGACCTCGAACGATCAGCGCCGCGGCCGCGCCGGCCACACCATCTCGGACGCGCCGCGCACTCCACCGCCGCCACCGGACGGGCTGACGGCCTCGGAGCAGGCGGCCTGGAGGGAGTTGTGGTCGTCGCCGGTGTCGGTGCTCTGGACGAGCGACGACGCGGCGGCCGTCGTCCGGTTGATCCGGCTGCGCGCGAGGATCGACGCCGAGGGCGTGATGTCCTGCCCGGTGTCGCTGTTCTCGCAGGTCGGCCAGCTTGAGGACCGGCTCGCCTTGAACCCGCGGGCGCGGCGCCAGGCCGGGATCGTCGTGGTCGCGGCCGCCGCCGAGCGCACCGGCCGGCGGCTGCCGAACAGCCGCGAGCGCGAGCGGCTGCTGCGCGGCTGAACTGCGACGAAGTCGACCCGGGTGGCCCCAAGCTCTTCGATCCGGAGCTCCGCCGGGATTGCCGTCTCGACAAACTTCGTGGGCTGTGGGCCGGTCCAGCGGGCTGAGGGCTCCGGGACGAGTCGGACTTGCTGCGTCTCGCTTGCAGGTAGCAGCGTGGCATGCGCGGCGAAGCGTGTCCGCAGGCTTGTTGGGCCGTGGCCGCGACACGAGCGCCGTGAGGCGCCTACCCGCTCCCGGTCGGAGCAAGCAGTGGACGCTGAGTGAGCCGGGCCCCTAGCGCTCGCGCGCGTTCCTGTGGAGAATCCGGATTGAGCGGGAGCACAACACCATGGAGCGGTCTGGCGGCAACAGCGATGCGATCACCATCACCCTTACTTCTGGGTGCCTTCGAAGCAGCTACCTGCCACTCCACGGGAAGCTCGGCTTCTTCCCGAACGACGCGATCGGCGGCGCAACGCCTGACGACGCTGGCGATCCCGTCACGCTCCAGATACCAGGAGTCGAAGAGGACGTAGTCACCGACATCAATGGACCGAAGGCGCGCTTTCGGGAACGCGGTGCATTCCGGCGGTTCTTCGCTGAGACAGCGCTAAAGCCTGGTCAGCAAGTGCGTATCGAGCGGCAGTCAGACAGGCGATACCGCCTTCGTTTGGCCGATGGCAGCGCCTCTCCGGAACCGGGTCCCGTATCGATGGACGAGCTGCGATCCCGGTTCGCCGAATTCAGAGCTTCCCAGCCCGAGCAGGTCAGGCTTGCGATCCGACGTCGACGGGTCAGAGAGCTCCGGGGACTGCTGGCCTCCGGCGATGTTCCCCTCGAGGTGTTCAACCGGGAAGTCTGGCCGTTTGAGACGACCACTCGCCTCGACCGGCGAGCAGATATCCGGACTCGGATTGTTCGTGAAGCCTCTCGCTGCCGAGATGCTCGTTCGCCTGAAGGGAGCGATCGATGATGGTGGGCTCGATCTTCATGGCAGCTACATATGGGTGAACGGGAGCCGCGTCTTTGGCCCCGCTCTAGGGCTTGAGAACTCCGAGAAGGAAGGCCTGGTCCGGCAAGCGCTGGGGGTGCTGCGGGATGACGAGCGCTCGAGCGTTGAGAAGGCGGAGGCTATAGATGAGATTCCGGGCTTCGGCCCAATATCTCGACCGGCCTGGTGATGGTCATGGACCCAGGCGGGTTTGAGATCTGGAACAAGGTGTCCAAGGAGGCGCTCGGACGACTGGGATATCCGGTTAGAGACCTGCGGCCGTTTCAGGAAGCGGCTGCGGCCTTGCGGCGTGAGCTAGGCGCAGATGACTTCCTCGAGTTTGACTGGTTCCTCTTCCAGCTTTGCCAGGGTGAATACGGCGGTCTGCCATCGGCTGAGCCTGAGCCGGACCCAACGACGACGGATGAAGTTAGTCGGGAGACGGTCTTGGCCGCCATCGCTGAGTACGACCAGCTTGGACGCGACGCATTTCTCGAAAAGCACGGCTTTGGTCCCGCCCGGAAGTTCTTCCTCGTCTACGAGGGGAAGACGTACGACTCGAAGGCAATCTACGGCGTCGCGTACGGCCTTCAGAACCCAGACCACGGGACTCTGAAGCTCGATCAGTTCAGCGGAGGCGAAAGCAGTGTCGTCAGGAAGCTCGAGCGCCTCGGCTTTGAAGTCCGGGGGCGGGACGACTTAGACGCTTCTGATACGGCGATGCACCTGCTGCTTCGCTGGTCAGTGGCTGAGGAGCGACGGACGATCGACATGCATCGTGAGGTCGCCGACGAGCACGGCGAGGTTTGGTGGGCCAAGATCGGCGACCCGAGCGGAAGGGCGGCGGTTGCGGCCAAGCGACTACGGCGGCTGCGCGACCAACTAGCGGAGCAAGTCCCAACGTTCGTGTATCTCCACAGGACCGGTGAGATCTGGCGCGCCAGGCTGTTGGAAATTCGCGTTGAGCGTCCGGACGACGAGTCGGACCTGATCCCCGAGTACTACCGCGACGAGGTCGGAAAGCATCACTTATGGCTGAAGCTCGCCGATTTCGAGCCGCTGTCGGCCGATTACGCCGAACAGGAGCTCATGCTGGACGGTTCGGACGATCCCGAAAGCATTGCCAAGGCATTCAAGGGGCAAGCCAGCATGCTCTATGTCCGGCGCAAGACACTCCCCGCGCCGGCAGATGGAGTAATCGGGCCGTCGCGCAAGCGGGTCTGGTGGGTGAACCAGGGGGCGTCATTCGAGCGGGGCGAAGGCGGGGGCTACCTGTGGGCGCCGAAGCTCGCTAAGGACGGAACTCAACGCCCTGACCTGGGATGAGCTGCTGAACGCTCATGCCGGGGACGTGGTGCTGACCTACGCGAACGGCGCGATTCGTGCGGTCAGCTCCGTGCGAGGTGAAGCGGTTGATGCGACTCGGCCGGCACCGTCCGAGGATAAGGAGTGGAGCGACGACGGTCGACGACTCGAGGTCGTCTACCGCGATCTCGACGGGCAAGTCGCGCTCACTGAGATTCCCATCGAATGGCGAGTGACGGAGCATGGTCCGTTTGACAAGAACGGTGGCGTTAAGACGGGCTACTTCTACGCGCTGAGCGACACTTTCGTTTCCCGTCTCGCCCGACGGTTCGCTCAGCTACGGCTCGAAGCAGTGCGAGCACCGGCCAGCCGCCTCACCGCAACGGACGTCAGGGCCACGGCTGAGTCGAAGCCCTACCGGCTACGACTCAACCCCAAGCTTTACGCCACCGTGGTCGCAGCGCTCGAGAGCGAGAAACACGTGATCTTGACAGGTCCGCCCGGCACGGCGAAGACGACGCTCGCACAGGCAGTGGCCGACACGGCAAAGCGTTTGGGGCTATGCGACGGCTACCTGCTGACCACAGCGACGGCGGACTGGACGACTTACGAAACAATCGGCGGCCTCCGGCCCACCGGGCCAAACGAGCTGGAGTTCGAGTTCGGCCATTTCCTCAAGGCCATCGATCAGAGGCAGTGGCTCGTCATCGACGAGCTGAACCGCTCACAATTCGACAGGGCCTTTGGCCAGCTCTTTACCGTGCTCTCGGGCCAGCCCGTGACGCTCCCTTATACGCGCCCCGGCGCCACCTCGCCGCTCACGCTTCTGCCGGAGGATGCCATCCCCCCGAGCGACGCCACCGATGTGCTCGAGATACCCCGCGAGTGGCGGATCGTCGCGACCATGAACGTCTTCGACAAGAGCCTCCTCTTCGAGATGTCGTATGCGCTGATGAGGCGATTCGCGTTCATCGAGGTCCCGATCCCCTAGCGACCCGCTGTTCAGGGATCTCATCGACGAATGGGCGGAGCAATCTGAAGAGGCCGCCGAGACCTCCAAGGCGCTCATGGCCGTCCGCGAGATCCAAAGACGTCGGCCCTGCTGTCTATCGCGACATCGCGCGCTTTGCCGCCGAACGGCTCCGCTTAGGGGACGTGAGCGAGAGCGGAGCTGCGCTTCCAGGCGTTCTACAGCTATCTGCTGCCACAGTTCGAAGGCATCAGCGACGAGCAAGGTGCCGACCTGCTCAAGACGCTCACTGCCGTCACGGGTGGATCAATGCGGCCAGAGATTCACCGGACACTCGTTGAGGTGCTCGGTCTCGAGCTCGGCTCCGCTGCCGACCGGTGAGGCGGACGCGGCACCACCGGAAGACAGCGAGGACGAAGCTCAACCCAACGCTGAGCTCGAACCTGACTCGTGAAACGAAAGGCCTGGGAGCGGGCAAGCGTCATCACCTCTGTCCGGGATGACGTGTGGCGCTTTGTGACCCAGACCGCGCGTCACGAGCACGACGTGCTTCTCGAGGCCTCGGCCCTCCTCGGTATGAAACCCCACGAGGTCCGGACGCTCGCCCAGATCCAATTCATCGACAGTCCCGAAGTCGATCGGCTGCTGCGGCAGATGCCTACGTTGATCCGCCGCCTGCGGACCACGACTGTCGCCGAGACGGAAACCAGTGCCGAACGATTCCGGGGATCGATTCAGTGGGCGGCCACCTTTAGTGCTCGAGCAGCCACCGGCCTTCCCCACGTTTACGTCACCACCCCAGCCCGGCGCGCCTTCGAGACCCCAGAAAACCAATTGCTGGTCTTCGCTCTCGATGCGATTCGCTCGGTGGGCCGCAAGACCGGGTGGCACCGCTCGGCCTCCGCGGAACTCGGAGACCGTGTGCGTAAGCGGGTCGCTGAAGCCGACCGCTGGCTTCGAACTCGAATGCTTACGGAGCTGCACCCGAAGCCGCCCACACCTCAGCTTCGCGCGCGCGTACGCGCAAGCCGGCATCGCCCGCGCTATCAGGCCGCGCTCGATGTTGTGGCGCTGCACGCTCGCTACGTGCGACGCCTTGACCGCTCGGCGCTCCGTAGCGCAATTGAAGAGCATGCCCTGGTCACGGGCAAGGACGATCTGCTCCTAGAGCTCGTCTGCGGCTTCACGCTAGAGCACGCCCTCAAGGAGCTTGGATGGGAGATCGAGCACCTAGGACTCCTTCAGAGTGGACGCTTCCTCACAGGCCGCCGCGACGGGTCACGGATCGATCTCTACTACCAGCATGCTCCTAAAGAGCTGACTGCAGGATCGCTCTATTACACGATCCAAAAACACCACCCATTCAAGCGCGCCGGTCCCCTGATCCCCGACTTCGTCCTACGCGTCCACGGCGCAAGTCCACGCTGGGTCCTTATCGAGGTCAAGGGCGTGCAGCGACCCGTGTGGGAATCGGCCCGCGCTGCACTCCTCGATCTTCTTGCCTACCGACGCGCATTCGACCCGGTACTCGCCGACGCCGAAGCACCGTACGGGCTGGGCGTCGCCTGGGGCGAAGCGATGCAGGCATCGGCCGACGTGGAGATCGCGCTATGCACCCCGGACACCGTCGAAGACGCGTTGGCCCGAGTCCTCGACTAAGAAGTGAGCGAACACGTGCCGGCCAGGACGACATGGTGCGCCAGGACGAGGCCGCGGTCGACGAGTACGTCCGGACGCGCTTCGGGGTTGAGCCCGTAGGACCGCTTGGGCCTGTTGAAGCCGACCCCGCCGCCCGCGACGCGCGTGTCGAAGCCATCCGGGGCTCCGAAAACTCTCGTCCGATGAGCCCGGGCGCAGTCGCGACGATCGTCTTGTCTGCGGCTAGCGGTCACCAGCCCAGCGACACGGCGAGCCGCGCACACACGCGGCCAGCCTCTTTGATTGCCAGTCGCTAAGGACGGCGCAAGGTCCGGACCCTTAGCGCGACCGTCGACGCTTTTGACACTGCCGACCGCGTGGTGCGACGGCGACGGCCGACCTTGAACTCATAGCGCGTGAGGGGCTTCAGGCCGCGGATTGTGGCTGCACGCCTCGTGGTCGTCGCGGCGGTTGGGAACTTACCGCCCGTGGCGCGGACGTAGACGCGTAGCTTGGCGCCTGTGGGCCGCTTTGGCAGCGCGAGGCGCATGGTCGGGTGGGCGCCGACGTGGGCCGCCGTCGGGGCTTTCGGGGCTCGGACTATATGGCCGGGGACGAGCCAGTCGTTGCGGGGGCCATCGCCGTCGGCGTCTGTGGTCGCGGGGGCTGTGGTCGGCCCAGCGGGGCCAGGCCTGGGGACCGGTGAGGGCGCAGGCGCGAGGAGGGTCACCGTGAACGCCCGCGTCGCTGGTGTCGCGTCCGTGTTGCCCGCCGCGTCGGTCACGCGCAGGGTGAACGTGTGCTCACCATCGACGAGCCCGGTGTAGCTGTACGGGCTCGCGCACACCACCCATGCGCCAGCGTCCATCCGGCATTCGAACCTGGCCCCCGCTTCCGAGCTGAACGCGAACACCGGCGAGCTGTTGCTCGTCGTGCCGGACGGGCCGGAGTCGATCACCGTCTGCGGCGCGACCGTGTCGATCGTGAAGGCGCGCGCGGCGGCCGTCGGTCCCTGGTTGTCGGCCGGGTCCATCGCACGAACTTCGAAGGTGTGCGCGCCGTCAGGCAGGGCCAGCGTCGTCAGAGGTGACTCGCATGCCTCGAATGTCCCGCCGTCGAGCCTGCATTCAAAGCGCGAGCCGGGCTCGCTTGCCGAGAACGTGAAGGTGGGCGTCGTGCCGTTGGTCGGTGAGGAAGGCCCGGAACCGATCGTGGTCTGCGGCGCAGACCGATCAACAGCCCAGGTGGCCGTAGCTGGGGTGGGATCCGCGCCGTCGACGATCGACCGCTCGGACCGAGAATCGGTGGTGACCTTCGCTGAGGCTCGTGTAGGTCTGTCCGGACTGACAGGCCGCCCATTCTCGATTGTCAAGTCGACATTCGAACGTCGGGCCGGTGTAGAAGGAGTCGAACATGAAGGTGGCTGACGCGTCGCTTGTCGTGCCGTGCGGCGCGCTCGTGATGTCCGTCTTATCGACAAACCGCAGTCGGAATTCCTGCGCGATGTATAGCCCTCCGCGGCCCACCGCGGTGCCGTCGACGCCCTTCAGCGTCGCGGCGAGAGGATCGCCTCATCCCCTGCAGATTCCCCGGAGCGAGGGCCGCCCGGCGATCGTGTGGATGCGTCCGTCTGGATCGACGTGCCGGATGCGACGATTCACGTCGGCGAACACGTATCCCCCGTCGGCGGAGGGGCGATCCACACCGGGTCGATCTGAGTGTCGGTGGCGGGTCCGCCATCGTTGGCCGGGGGGAATCCGCTCGGCCGATTGTCGGTCGTACCTGCCACGGTGACAAGCGTCCCGTCGTCCAGGATTTTGCGTACGCGGTAGCCGTAGTCAGCCTGCGCGAGCAGCAGATGACCGTCTGCGCCGACCGCGATCGATCTCAGGTCATCAAGATTCGCCTCGGTCGCGGGTCCGCCGTCTCCCGCGGGGCCATATCCACCATCCTCCCGTAGTCGTCCTCGCTCCCGAGCAGCTGCTTGCCGGCGACAGTCGTGATCGTGCCGTTCGCGTCTACCTGTCGGATGTGAGGTGAACTGAAGCCGTCGCCCGATTCGGCGATCCAATAGCCACCGTCGGGGGCGCTCCGCCCCACATCGACTGGCCCGCAGACAGTGGCCTGTGTTGGTTGGCCATCGAC
>CAWBHC010000008.1:0-211800 GCA_963788595.1 uncultured Thermoleophilaceae bacterium | reverse complement strand
CCCCCGGCAGTCCTCCGCCGGCGGCGTGCCCGAACCAGACGAGGTCGATGCTCTCGCGCGCAAGGGAACGCTCGAACCATGTTCGGCCGCTCACCGGCCTGACGCCTAGCGCCCGCTCCTGTGCCTCCCTCGTCAAGCGGACAAGCCTGCGCGAGGCGAGCGCCCGCCGGCTCGCCGGCATCCGCACGGACCCGGGGCCTGCATCGTCGCGGGAATAGATGACGAACTCGTGACGCGTCTCGCCGCGAAGCCGCCCCACGGCCGCCGCAAGGCTCTCCTGGAATGTGAAGCCGCCGCCCGACCACGGGTCGAGCTCGGGCAGCACGACTGCGACCTTCACGCGCCGCCGGCCGGCCGCGCCAGAGCGAGCACATGGAATGTGTCCGCACCGATCTCTGGCGCGTCCTCATAGGCCGAGACCGCCGCTTGAAGCGCGAGTCCGCCGGCCGCCATGAGCGCGCCCATCTCCGGCACTGAGAAGAACCGATTCGACTGGCGCTCGCGAGACTGCTCGAAGCTGCCGTCGGAGCGGAGCTCGATCAGCTCGTAGTCCACGTGCATCACCTGGACCGCGAGGTCGAGCGTGGTCTCCGAGATCCGCAGCAGCTCCCGCCGTCGGATGTGTCCCAGCGCCGCACGCGCAAGGGCGCCGAGTGCAGATCATCGCGGGCGCGTGGAGGAACTCGACCGCCAA
Organism: uncultured Thermoleophilaceae bacterium; assembly: GCA_963788595.1. Lineage (GTDB taxonomy): Bacteria > Actinomycetota > Thermoleophilia > Solirubrobacterales > Thermoleophilaceae > JACVRW01. The sequence continues at coordinate 211,106 of CAWBHC010000008.1, read as the reverse complement.
GACGCCGTCCGCCGCGAGGTGCCGCACCGCCGCGTCAGCGTGGCGATCACGAGCTCGTTGCGCTGCGGGTAGCCAATCGAGTCGAACAGGCAGGTGACGGCCTCGAAGCGAGCGTCGCCGAGGTCGAGCTCGGTCATGTCCTGCCTGAACGAACTCGATGTCCGGACTCGCGCTCGCGGGCGCGTCGAGCAGCTGCTCGTTCAGGTCGACCCCGGTGACCTCGATAGCCCGCCGCCGCGAACGCCGACGGCGTGCCGGCCGGTGCCGCAGGCGAGGTCGAGCAGCGACGCGCGCGACGGCCCAGCAGTTGCTCGCGCTGCGCCAGCACGAAGCTCGCCTCGTCCGCGTACGGCTTGTCGGCGTAGACCAGGTCGTAGTAGGCCGGCGTGCAGGCCGGTGAAGGAGTTGATCAAGTCGGCTCCCCGGCGCGCCGGCGTCGAATGGTGTCGACGATGCTCCGCGAGTCACATCGTCGCTCAGCGTCGATGCCGCAGGGGATGTACATGCCCGCGCTCCCAAAGCCGCTCGGCCACGGGGCATGGCACGTCGCGGAATCCGGCCTGCTCGGCGCAGGAACGGCTGCAGGTTCATCGGGCAGAAGAACGTGCGCGTCTCGATGCCGCGCTCCGCGCAGGTCGCCGATGAGCTCGTCGCGGCCGAGCGGAAACTCGTCCTCGACCACGATGCGCGTACATCCAGTAGACGTTGCGCGCCCATGTCGAGCTCGACCGGCGGCGCGATCCCGCGGACGTCCGCGAGCAGCCGGTCGTAGGTCTGCGGCGACGCGGCGCTTCTGCTCGATGATCGATCGATCTTCTCGAGCTGCGACGCGGCCCATCGCGGCCTGGTAGCCGGTCATGCGGAAGTTGTAGCCGGCGCTGCTCGTGAAGGAAGCGCGGCTGCCTGAAGGCCAGGTTGCGGAGCAGCCGCAGTCGCTCGGCGAGCGCGTCGTCGTCGGTGACGACCATGCCGCCCTCGCCGGTGGTGATGACCTTGTTGGCGTAGAAGCTGAAGCAGCGCCATGTGCGCCGAAGCGAGCCGATCATCCGGCCGCGGACAGTTGCGCCGTGGGACTCGGCGCAGTCCTCGATCACGACCAGACCGTGGCGCTCCGCGATCTCCATCAGCCGGTCCATGTCGACCGGGTGCCCGAAGAGGTGCACGGGGATGATCGCCTTGGTGCGCGGCGTGATCAGCGCCTCGATCAGGTCGAGGTCGAGGTTCCAGGTCTCGTCCTCGGAGTCGACCGGCACCGGCACCGCGCCGTTGTGGAAGACGGCGAGCGCCGTCGCGATGTTCGTGCTGGCGCTGACGAGCACCTCGTCGCCCGGGCCCGATTCCGGCGCGCGGCCACCGCGAGCTGCAGCGCGGTCGTGCCGCTCGTGACGGCGACCCCGTGCTTCGCGCCGACGTAGTCGGCGAACTCGCCGCTCGAACGCCGGGATCGACTCGCCGAACGAGCCGGAGATCTCGCCGCGCCGCACCGCCGCGGCGACCGCCGCGACCTCTTCCTCGCCGATGTGCGGCTCGTAAACCGGGATCACGCGGGGCTCATGGTGGCGAATCCGACACCTGCGATGCGGCGCCAGGCCTTCGGCGCCTTGGAGGATACGGTTCGGCCGTCGTGCTGACGCGAGTCCGATCCCAGCTTGCCGCACATGCCTGGCCGTTTCTGAGGCCGCTGTTCCGCGGCCTCGAGCGTCTTGTCTGGGGCGGTCCTCGGCGAGGCCGTCTGCTGGATCGGCTGTTCGTTGGCTACCACCGCAGCCTCTATCGCCGGGAGTGGATGCTCATGCCACCGGGCGAGCAGCCGCACTTCTTCGACCACCGATTCGGTGCCGCTTTGCTGGCTGCGGGGAACGGAAATCCCTACGGATGGTTCCGCGGGTTCTACGCCGTCGAGGTGCTGCGGCCGGACGACCGTGTTCTCGACATTGGCTGCGGCGACGGTTTCTTCGATCGCAGGTTCTTCAGCGAACGTTGTCGCGCCATCGACGCGATCGACATCGAGGAATCCGCAATAGCGCACGCCACGCGGCACAACCCTGGCGACAACATCTCGTACCGCCGCATGGACGCGGTGCGCGATGATTTCCCTAGCCCGCCTTATGACGTCGTGATCTGGGACAGCGCGATTGGCCACTTCGCGCCGGACGTCACGAATCACATGCTCCTCAAGATCCGAGCGACCCTGAGTCCCGATGGCATCTTCGTCGGTTCGGAAACGCTTGGTACCGAGGGCCACGACCACCTCCAGTTCTTCGATTCGCTCGAGGACCTGCGGTCGCTCCTCGAGAAGCACTTCGCGCACGTGGATCTTCGCCGGACTCGCTACTCCCCCGGGGGAGGGGCGCCGGTCCGCGACGAGGCGTACTGGCGCTGTTCACCGCAGCCGTCGCGCCTCCAGGAGGTCGCATGGCATCGGACCCGGTAGGCACCGAGCCGGCCTCTCTCCTGTCCAACTCCGCGTCGATGCTCGTGGCGAGAACCTACGGGCTTGCCGTCGGCGGAGTTCTCTCGATTGTGGCCGCCCGGACCTTCAGCGTCGAGTCATTCGGGTTCTACTCGATCGCTCTTTCCCTGATGGCGATCTTCGGAATGCTCTCCGAGGCCGGCCTCGGGTTTCTCGCCATGCGGCGTTTCGGTGAGGAACCGAAGCGCGAGTCGCACATCCTCGGAATCGCGCTCTCCGCCGAGGCGCTCACCTCCGTCGCCGCGGTAGGCCTGATGATTCCGATCGCGCTGCTGCTGGGATACCCCGCCGCCGTGATCGCACCGGTCGCGATCGGCGCTGCGGTCGTGTTGGCGCAGGGCTTCATCTCCCCCATCGACGCCCTCTTCCACGCCCGCCGGACCGTGTTCTACTCGGCAGTGGCGATAGCCGTCGGGTGGACGGTGATCGCCGTCGCGGGTATCGCGGCTTTGGCGCTCGGGGGAGGACCGAGCTCGCTCATTGCGGCCATGGCGGGCGGCTATGCGGCCAGCGCGATCCTCGGCGCGGTGCTAGTAAGACGGAGGACCGGTGTGCGCGTTGGCTTCTCGCGGCACTGGAAGCCGGTTTCACGCTTCATCCGGGCCTCGATTCCAATCGCGGCAGCCGGGGCCGTCGCCGTGATCTACCAGCGAGTGGACGTCCTGATGGTCTCGAAGCTCGAAAGCGCGGCTGGAGCGGCCCTCTACAGCGTCCCGCTCACCCTTGTTCAGTTCTTCCTCGTGGTCCCATCGGTGATCGGCGGTGCCTTCTTCCCCATCCTCAGCGCCGACCTACGGCGAGACGTCGCACAGGCACGGAGCTCGCTGCTCCTGCTCAATCGCATCTTCCTCCTGGCTAGCACCGCGGTCGCGCTCTTCATCACCTTCGCGGCCTCCGACCTTCTCACGCTGCTGGTCGGCGATCGTTATGCCGGGTCCGCTTCCACGCTCGCGATCCTCGCCTGGACAGTGCCCATGCTTTTCCTGCAGCAGCTGTACTGGTACGGGCTGCTGGCGCAATACGGAGAGCGGACGGCGCTCGCCATCGCCGCGGTATTTCTCCTCGTGAACGTCGGCCTCAACGCAGCCTTGATCCCGGTCTGGGGCATTGAGGGGGCCGCCGTCGGGCTGCTGGTCTCGGACATCGGAATCACCGTGGCGCAGGCAATCGCGCTCCACCTTCGGCATCTGCGCCTGACCATCGTTGCACTGCTGGCGAAGCCCCTGGCAGCGATCGTGCTCGCCGTCCCCGTCGGCATCTTGCTCGATGTCGTTTCGGGATGGCTTGCGGCAATCGCTGCAGCCGGCCTGTTCACGATCGTCTGCTTGGCGTTGCGCTACGTGACGCGACAGGAGTGGGAACCCCTGCTCGCGCCGATACGGGCGCTGTGGTCCGGCGGCACCGGTTAGGCCTCAATCAGCGCGTTGCGTCGGTCGCAGCCTTCGGCCCGCCCGGCGAACCGCCATCGCCGTCCGGCCGACAACCCTGGGCCTCGGAGGCTGGGCCACCCACTGGCCAAACCTGTCTACCGCGGGCTTGGCGCGCGCGGGCACCGATATCACGAGGTCGTCCAGAAGCGTCACATGACGTGTGTCGTCCGCGGCACGAGCGGCATCGATCACCTCAACGAGCGTCGGCCACTGGGTTGGGTCGTGCGGAGGCGGAGGAGGTGCAGTGAAAAGGCGGGCGTCGTCGATGAAGATGCAATCGTCTGGATGACCCGTTGCAATCGCGTCGAGCTCGGCAAGTACCGGGCACTCGTGCCCCTCGCCTGCGGTCGGACCGCCGCTCCAGTGGCCATCGAGGAAGTACAGCGTGGGCGTCCCGGGATCGACGACGCGCGGCAGTTCTTCGCTGGAATCGCCATGGCGGAGCTCGAGGTTGTGGAGGTCCGCCTGTGAGCGGCTCGCCTGCTCCCAAAGTTCCCTGGACAGCTCGATCGTGATGGCGGAGTCGAAGAGACCTGCCAGCACGCGGGCGCCTTCTCCGCTGTAGGTGCCGGTCTCGACCGCGCGGCGAAGGCCGAGCTGATCGCGCAGTTCAACGGCCAAATCCGGCGGAACCCGGCCCATCAGCCCGTGCGCACGGGGACCTGATCCTCCTCGCCCCCGTAGAAGGGCCCCTGTTTGACGCTCAACGCCTGGAAATCCTCGACGACCTTTATCGCGTGCACCCCATGAATGAGAACGATCGCGTCCCCTACTCCGAGGCGAAGCTCACGGAAGAGCTGTCCTTGATCCGTGAAGAGCTGCACGTCCACGACACCTCGCTGAACAACGAACATCTGCTGCAGGTCGTCGATCTGGCGGCGCTTTGCCCGGTGAAAGTGGGGCTGCTCCTGGTAACCCGCCCGGTGAGCCAATAGCCCGAACTGAAACGACGACTCGGCAGGAGAGAAGAAGGTCGAGCTCTCGACGGTCGTGTCCGCCCACAGGATCTCCGCGTAGGTCGTCCCACCGTATTCGATCACTTCGGCCGCCATGGAGCGCGACATCGTAGCCTTGCCACGTGCCCGAGTTCGTACGACACAGGCCAGGCGAGCCCGTTCCGCTTCGCCCCACGCCCGAACGCCTCGGCTCCTGTCCTCAGTGTGATGAGCCGCTGGAGGTGGGTGTCGTTCATCTCGCCGGCTGGCGTTCGTTGGTGCGCGGCAGCTGCCCGCGAGGCCACGGCCGCTTCCTCCAAGACCTTCCGGCCGGGCACGGCCTGCTGTATCCGGCGACACTTGGGCTCGACACCGGCCAGACGCTCGCCGCACCAGGGTCGGAGTGGTACTCGGAGCCGCTGAGGAAGTACTGGGAGCATCCCGATGCCGACCCCGTCGAGATGCACATCGACCGCAGGCGCGACATCGCTCGAGCTACGGTGCTCAACTGCCTGGACGTCGTCTACGGGCACGCCGTTCTGAAGCTGCTGAACGCGAGCCGAGAGCTGGACGCCGGCCGCGACGTAGTCCGTGCTCCCTTTCTCGCTCGCCCACTTGGCGCCTCGGGACGTCGCGGAGGTCTGGGCTGTGGCTGCCACGCCCGGTCGCCTCGGAAGCTGGCTACTGGACTTGGAGGCCAAGATCGGCCAGGAACTCGAGCGCTTCGAGTTCGGCTTGGCTCAGCCCGGCCTTCCCTCATCCGCATCCGGCGACTTACCGACTCCCCGACTTCTTGCCTGACCTTCGGCCCGAGCGGGTTGGAAAGCCCTCAGTCGTCCTGAGCCTCCGGGACGATCGCCGTTGGGGAAGAACCGGCAGGTCTCAGCGACAGAACGTCCATGACCTCTGCAGTCACCTTCGCCGGCGCTTTCCGGAAGCAGCGTTCACGGCGATAGGCATTGGTGGTGAGGCGCCACTCCCGGACGAGGTGAGGGATCAACGCTCGCGCGCTCCGACTGGGCACGATGAAAAGACCTGGCTTTCGCTCGCGGCGGGCGCCGACCTGGCGGTGGGCGTGCACGGCTCCAACTTGCTGTTGCCGTCGGGGTTGGCAAGCTCGTGCGTCGAGCTGGTTCCACGCGGCCGCTACGGCAACGTTCTGCAGGCGACTCTGCTCGACGACGATGATCCGTTGGAAACACTCTGGCGCCACCGCTTTGTCTACGGAAACGGCTCATTGAGCGACGTCGCGGGGAAACGTGTCGGCGCGATAGCGGCCGAGCTCTTGGCGGGAGACGACCGCTTCCATGACGTCATGCTCGGTCCCTTGGCCGGCCGCGGCGGCAATTTACCGGGGCCGGTTGGCGCAGGATCAGCACCCGTGCCGGCTTCGTTGCAGCTGCGCCTTCATCACGCGGCGCGCGGCGCACGGCGTGCGACAGGCGCTGCCGCGACCATCCTCCGCAGCCGAGCGACCTAACGCCGCGGGGCGGGTTCGTGCCAGGCGTCTCGATCCCCCCCTGGTGATGATCGACCTTCGCGGCATGCGCTTCGAACTCCTGGACCGGAACGAGATCGAGCAATTTGTCGTTCACGGCGGTCACTTCGAACGGCGTGAGATCGACTTCCTCTGCGCCTTTGCCGAGCCGAATGAGGTCGTCTTCGACGTCGGCGCCAACATCGGCGCTTTCAGCGCCCCGTTGGCGCGCGCGGTTTCTCCGGAAGGGTCTGTCCACGCCTTCGAGCCCGTGGCGGTGTCCCGAGCACGTCTCGAGCCGGACGCTCTACCCGAACGGGCTTGACAACGTGATCGTCAACCCGCTGGCAGTTGACGCCACGGGGGCGAGCGTCGAGCTGGTCAGCTACGGCCCGGGATACGAGTCCTGGACAAGCACGGTCCCCCGTCGGATCGATGTGGGTAGCCACACAGTCGAGGCCGTCGAGCGAACAACCGTCGCAGCCATCACGCTTGACGCCTACTGCAGAGAGAACGACATCGAGCGAGTGACGGTCGTCAAGATCGACGTCGAGGGAGGCGAGCCGGACGTCCTCGACGGAGCGAGCGGCCTCCTCGCGGCGAATGCAATCGACCTGCTGCTCTTCGAGCTGTCGGACAACACGCTGCCGGACAGCGTGAGGCCCCATGACGTGATCGAGAAGGTGACCCGTCACGGGTACCGAACCTACGTTCTCAACGGTGACCGCCCGATGCCGTTCCGCTCGTCCGGGCATCTCGAGTTCGCGAATGTCATCGCGGTGGCGCCTGCGGCGCGGGAGCGCCTGGTCAGGGTCAGTCGCGGGTAAAGCGGTAGAGGCCGCAGCCCCATTCGCAGTGAGCGACCGCCTCCGGGTCAGTCTCCTCGTAGAAGCGCCCTTGGTCGTCCACGGCGGCGAAGCCTTCCAATCGGAGTTCCGGAAACAGCGCCGGCACCTCGCGAGGATCGTGCACGCGGTGTGCGTTGAAGGCCACCCGCTTCCGGCCGACCGGCAGCGAGAAGTAGAGCGTGCCGCGGCTCGCGAGGACGCGTTGAAGCTCGCGCGCCGCCTTGATCGTGCCCTGAGGATCGAGCGGGTCGCCATAGCGTCCGAGCCCGATGTGCTCGGCCACGTGCAGGCAGGACAGCGACGCAAGCTCACCGTCCGCGTAGGGCAGCTCGAGCAGGCTCCCGGGCCGGCTGTCGAGACCGCTGAGCTGGACCTCGAGGGGACGCACGTCGATGAACGTGATGGGAATGAAGGCCGAAAGCCCGATCACGAACGAGATGCGGGAGCCGACATCCACGTGGCGCGCGGGCTTACGCGCGGCGATTTGCCGGGCGGCCCATCCATCCTGGAAGGTGTAGTGCGGATCAAACGGCGTGGTGCTCGTGGCGTCGGTGAGTGCCGGCCAGTCGTCGCTCCAGCGTGGCCGCGACTGGCCATCGGCGAGCTCGGAGTACCGGCGTCTGTCCCGTAGAAAGCGGGGCAGGCCACAGTGCCGCCGCGGATGCCTGGAACACCGGGATGACCGCGTCCACATAGCGGAACGCGACCGTGCCGAGTTTCCGCCACAGCGGTCCGTTCTCACTCACCGGACGCCCGCCGGTCTCGCAGCCGATAGATCGCATCGGCAGCTTTCGTGACGAGCCGTCCCGGCGGCCACGGCGGCACGATCGAGAACACGCGCTGCTTGGCGGAGTCGAGCCCCTCTCATCGCGGCGGCGTCGCGGTCGTTGCGCGCCCAGCGGTGCCGAACCGCAAGGGCCTCGCGCTGGCCGAGGACGGGATCGTGCGCGGTCTTGCTCTCCGCGTGATAGCGAAAGCGGACGAGCGGCGTCTCGACGCGATCGACTCGCACGCCGTGGAAGAGGCGCAGATAGAAGTCGTAGTCCGCGGCGTCGCGAAACGCTCGTCGAGCACCCCGCGTCCCTGAGCAGCGCGCCTGAAGACAATCGCGGTCGTCGGCACGTAGTCGCCGATCCACAGGTAGCGGGTCCAGCTGAACGGTGCGGGCCGATACGTGCGAGTCAGCTCCCCCCTCGTCCGTGATCTCCATGAAGCCATAGACCGCTGCGATCGCCGGTCTCGAGTCGAGATGGGCGACGGCGCGCGCAACCGCCTCCTGGACGTACTCGTCGTCTGCATTGATCCACCCGACGTACTCCCCGCGCGCCCGCCGGAGGCCCTTGTTCACCGCGTCGGTCTGGCCGCGATCGGGTTCGGAGATCCAAACCAGCGGGAATCGTCGCGCCCGTGAAGCAGCTCCACCGTCCCGTCGGTGGACCCGCCGTCGATCACGATGTGCTCGTGCTCGACCGGCAGCGCCGCAACGCTGTCGAGCGCCTCCCCTATGTAGCGCACCTGGTTCGGGCGGGGGTGATGACCGAAAGCCGAGGCATAAGGGGCGCGCGGGTCTAGGCAGGGCCCGGAAGGTCCCTGAAGTCAGAGCCTGGTCTCGAGCAGCGCAACGAGTTTCTCGACCCTGCGCTCGTAGGTGTGCTCCCGCAACGTGCGCCGTTGCCCTGCCGCGGCGATCGCGCGTGCCCGGTCCTCATCCTGGAGGAAGTCCTGCAGCATCTCCTCCAGACCATTCTCGTCCTCGTATGCCGCGACCTCTCCACCCGGGTCGAAGAGCTTCCCCGAGATTGCGGCCGTGGTCGGTCACGAGCAGCGCTCCGGCACCGGTCGCCTCGTACAACCGCATGTTGTTGGCGTATCCGCCGGCCGCCGCGATGTGGCGATTGAGCACGATCCGACTGCGAGCCAGGATCTCGTACATGTCGAGGCCCCAAGCCTGCCCGTGGTGGTGTGCGCGCAGCGGCGACGAGAGCGGCAGCGTCTCGCGCCCGTACCCCCAGATCTGGAGATCGCTCACCTGAACGGCGCACTCGAGCAGGCGCACGCCGCGTTCGTGAACGCGGGCGTCGACACCCCCCACGAAGGCAACCGCGATCGGCCGCTCAGCAGGCGACAGGCTGGGGTCCACACCACGGGCCCTGAGCGCATCCAGCACCCGCGCGTCGAACGCCAGCGGGAGATACGCCGAGTCCACACCGAGCGCTTCGAAAGTGCGCACGAAGTGAGGGAACGACGTGACGACGAGGTCGTAGCCGCGCAGCGTTCGGCGCCGCGGTGGTGAGGGGCTAGCGATCTGCCCCGCGATCAGGCGGGCGTGTTGACGCAGGCGCGCCAGCACCGGCCTCGGGAAGAACCAAAGATCCTGCACGTAGACCACGTCGGGCCGCCACGCCCGGACCTGAGATAGCGCGATCATCAGCAGGGCGACTCGCTGTGCGCGTCCCCCTCGTGAGATCAGCGCCAGCGGGCACCGAGGAGCCCTTGTCTCCCTTGCCCACGCGCGCTGCAGCGGCGAACAGTTGGCGACAAGCTCGGTGGCCTCGTGGCCGAGCTCCGTCAAAGCATGCGAGTAGGCGTCGCTCGTCCCGAAGCGAAGGCTCATGAGCTTCTCGAGCTGTTCGGCGTAGGAGGCCTGCGCCGAGATCAGGCTGCTGCCTGTAGTGCTCCGCAAGGAACGCGGGGTAGTAAGTGTCGATGATCAGGATCCGCATTGGCCTCGAATCGGCGGAACGCTACTCACGGCCTTGCACGCTCTTCCCCGGCCGCGACGGCGACTCTGAGGCCGCTAACGGGTCGCGTAGTAGCCCGCAGACACCACGCCGTTCGGATCGCGCTCCTCGACGAGCTCGAACACTCGAGCGCCTCCTGTCCATGAGCCGATGGGAGACAACTTCGCTCGACAGGAAGCTCATGTGCATCGGTTGCAGACGCAGCCGCGTGTAGAACGTCTCCGCCGAGAGCCCCATTCGCCGCAGCGCGAGGTAGAGCCTTCTGCTCAGGTGAAGGCGAGACCACGACGGGCACCGAGCTCGGCAACTGGAAAACGAGCGCCGCCTCCCGGCCGAAGAACGCGTACGAGCTCGTCGATGTAACGAAGAATCGCGTCGCGCCCAGGCACGTGCTGAAGCACGATGTGCGACACGACGAAGTCGAACGTCCGTCCTCGAAGCGCGCAAGATCGTCTTCGTCGTTCACGAAGAAGTCGCACCCGGGCCGATCGCGTTGAGGTCGCGGGCGACCTCGACCATGGGCTCGGCGATGTCCACCCCACGCAGCTCTCGAAGCGGTACGAAAGAGCGCGCGTGAGCCTCCCCGCCCCGCAGCCGAAGTCGAGCGCGAGGGACCGGTTGCGGGGAAGTGCCTGTCGGCCGCACACCTCCAGGAAGTGAGCGACGTCCCGCTCACCGCTCGCCAAGAACTCGTCCGGACTCCAGCCGCCGAAACGCTTGCTCGGCTCCGACAGAACCGCCCAAAGGGGATCGAGGCGGGACAGGTCCTCCCAGTCGCGACGTTGTGTAGCGAGGTCCACGGTGGCGGCAGGATAGTGTCACCGCCCCGTGCACCTCGGGATGTCGCTGCTTACCCTGGTCCCGGGCGGATGGGCGGCTCCGAGTCGTACGTCCGCGCCCTACTTGGACCAGTTCGCGCGAGGCAACGGCCCGGAACAGGTCACGGTGCTGGCAAACGGCGTCGTGGCGGCCGCCTACGTGGACCATGCTCCGGGCCCGTCTCGCTCCATCAAATTCGGCGATACAGGCCCGGTACACGGCCCTTCCGCGCGCAGCGGCAATGCTCTACGGGCTACGCGGCTGCGGGAGTCATCGCCCGTGAGCTGCCCCCCGGCCTGCAAGCGCTGCATTTCCCGGTGACAGTCCCGATCCCTCGCACCCGCCTGCCCGAAGTCGTAACCCTTCATGACGTCCAACATCACGACATGCCGGAGTTCTTCAGCGCTCCAGAACGCGCGTTGCGACGGCTCACCTACGACCGCGCGGCCCGTCAAGCGGTGGCGGTGATCACGCCGAGCGACTACTCCGCCCGCCGAATCGTGGAGGCCCTGGATATACCGGCCGACCGGGTCGAGACGGTGCCGAGCGGCATTGACCACGAACGATTCACGCGTACGTCCGGTCCCAACGACCCCGCCGTGATGGCGCGCCTTCGGCTCACGCGGCCGTTCCTGTTCTACCCGGCCAACCTATGGCCTCACAAGAACCACGAGCGGCTGATCCGAGCCTTCGCCACCACCTCCAGAAACGATCTCAACCTGATCCTGACGGGACGGACCTACGGACGGCTGGCGAGGCTTACCGAGCTCGCGGGAAGTCTTGGCGTGGATGCGCGAGTACGCCACCTCGGCTTTCGTGCAGCCCGAGGAGGTGCCGGTGCTCTATCGAGCAGCGCGTGCGCTCATATTCCCGAGCCTGTACGAGGGCTTCGGCGGCCACCGCTCGAGGCCATGGCCTGCGGCTGTCCCGTCGCAGCATCAACCCGTGGTCGCTCGCCGAGGTGTGCGGCGACGCAGCGGTCTCGCTCGATCCCGAATCGCTCGAGTCCATCGCCGAAGCAATCGAGCGCGTGACCACGGACGAGGAGCTACGCGGACAGCCTCAGAACGCTGGGACTCAGGCGAGCCGCGGGCTTGTCATGGCAGCGCTCAGCCAAAGCTCACGCAGCCGTCTATCGACGTGTGGCGCTCGCCTGACTGCCCCCAGGCTCCGGTCAGGCTGCGATCACGAGGCAGTCGATCCCAACGGAGATCGACGTGCTCGGCGATCTCGACGCCCAGCGCGACTGGGGCTAAGCCAGGGATTACGTCGAGGCGATGTGGCTCATGCTCCAGCAGGACGAGCCCGACGACTTCGTGATCGCCACCGGCGAGACCCGAACGGTTCGCGACCTCGTGGAGATCGCGTTCGACCACGCCGGCCTCGACCCGTCGCGCTACGTTCGCACCGACCCGCGTTTCCTCCGTCCTGCCGACGTGGAGCACGTAGTGGGTGATGCCTCGAAAGCCCGTACGCGGCTTGGATGGGAGCCCCTCACGTCTCACAGCGCTCCGGGCGTCTGAGTCAGGTGGCGATCACAAGCGAGTCGATGCCGACATACACCTCCGCGTCGGGGAAGGACCGGCGGGCCGCCGCCGTGAGCTCGTCGAGCGCCGGGGAAGCCGCCGCCTCTTCTTCCGAAGAGGCGCAGATCGTCGACGACGAGAGTCGAGCCCTGCGGAAGCGAGAGCTCGCCGAGCGCCGCAAGGATGTCGGGAGCGGGTTCAATGGCCTTGCCCGGCTCCTGGTTGACGCCGCCGGTGAAGTGGCCGTCCAGGTACACGAACGGCGGCACGGTGACCTCCTCGAGGATCTGCGGGATGAGATCCATGGCGTCGCCGAGGAACAGCTCGACGCCCGGGGTGTCGCGGAAGCGTCTCGCGCGCGTCCGCATGAAGGGCCGGCTCGATCTCGACGGAGATGATGCGCTTCGCGTGCGGAACGAAGTACTCGACCGTGCCCCCCTGGGAAAGTGCCCGACTCAACCAGCAGCTCGTGGCGGCGTTCCTTGAAGACGCTGAGTAGGAAGCGGCGCTTCGCGCGGTCGGACGGGGCGCCGATGATTCCGCGGTCGTACCGGAGCGCGGCCTGCATGCGCTGGAGGTAGCGCCTCATCCCAACTGCGTATGACGGCCTCACACCGGACCGTTGGCCGCAATGGACGCCGGCGCAACCCTCCGTGCAGCGGGGTGTTGGCAACGGAAGGTGAACACGGCTCGGGCTAAACTCTCCGACCGGCCGGCTGACAGCGCCCGTCGCCGCCGAACCTGACCATGACCCGAGTACAGCCTCATCCGCAAGGCGCCGCGGGACATGCGCCCCCGTACCCCACGATCCCAACCCGCCATATCCTCGGCTCGCCGATCGCGATCACCGACTACGAGGGCGCCATGGACGCCATGGACGCCATGGTGGAGAGCGACACCCCGCGGGTATGTCTGCGCCGTTGCGGTTCATGCGCTGACGGTCGGCTACGAGGATCCCGAGATGCGCGTGGCGCTGCGCGACGCGACGCTTGTGCTGCCGGACGGCATGCCCGTCGTCTGGGCCGCAAGGCTGCTCGGCGAGAAGCTCGACGACCGGGTGTACGGGCCGGAGCTGATGCGCCGCTACAACGCTCGCTGCGCCGAGCGGGGACACCGCGTGTGGCTTTACGGCGGACGCGATCAAGGCTCGCTTGTCCAGCTGGCCCTCAATCTCCGAAAGGCCAATCCCGGCATCGAGATCGTGGGGGGCTACTCCCCGCCTTTCAGGCCGATGACAGCCGAGGAGGAGGACGCCCTCGTGCAACAGATCAATGAGGCGCGACCTGACGTCCTGTGGGTTGGGATTGGCGTACCGAAGCAAGAGCTGTGGATGGCCCGCATGCGGGAGCGTCTCGATGTCCCGGTGATCTGCGCCGTCGGCGCGGCGTTCGATTTTCACGCGGGTCGCATCTCGCAAGCACCTGCGTGGATGCAGAAACGCGGACTCGAGTGGATCTATCGCATCGCTCAGGAGCCGCGCCGGCTCCTGCCGCGCTACCTGTACTTCAACCCGCGCTTCGTCCTAGCGTTGGCGCGCCAGTACCTCTCCGAGCGCACGTAGACTGCTTCGCATGGATGAGCGAGTCGCCGTAGTCGGCCTCGGCCGGATCGGCCTGCCGCTCGCGCTGTCGTTCGCCGATCGCGGGCTACGGACGATCGGGATCGAGCGGCAGACGGCCGTGCTCGACCAAGTCTCGCGCCGGGCAGATGCCGTTCAGCGAAACGGGCACGCAGGATCTACTCGAGCGCGTGCGTCGTCACGACCGGCTGGAGCTCACACGGCTCGTTCAGGATGCCGCGCGCGCCGACCACATAGTGCTGACGCTGCACACGCCGTCGCATGTCCACATCGAGATCGACATCTCGCATCTGCGCGGCGTGATCGACGACCTGCTGCCCGTGCTGCGGGAGGGCCACTCGCTGATCTTGCGCTCCACGGTCGCGCCCGGCACCACCGAGTGGGTGGCGGGCTACATCGAGCAGCGACGCGGCTTCCGGGTCGGCGAGGACCTCTTCATCTCACACGTGCCCGAGCGCATCGCCGAGAACCACTTCCTGGAGGAGATCGCCACATTGCCGTGCATCATCGGCGGCGTCGGCGAAAACTCCGGCACGAAGGCGGCGGAGCTGTTCGAGACCTTCGGCACCGAGATCGTCCATACGACCCCGGTTCAGGCCGAGCTGGCGAAGATCTGGACGAACATCCTGCGCTATTCGCAGTTCGCGCTTCCCAACCTCTTGATGATGGAGTGCGAGCAGTACGGCGCGAACGTATTTCGACGTGATCGACCTGATCAATCACGACTATCCGCGCGGCGGGATCGCCCGTCCCGGGTTGACCGCGGGAGCGTGCCTTCGCAAGGACTTCACCTTCTCGGAGGAGCGCTCGAGCGCGCCGGGGATGCTTCTAGCTGTCTCCCGCGTGCACGAGACGGTGCCCCTGTTCCTCGTCAAGGGACTGAAATCACGTCTCGGCGGCTCGCTGCGCGACCTCAAGGTGGCGGTCCTCGGCCTCACCTTCAAGCGCGACTCCGATGACGTGCGCGACTCGCTCTCGTACAAGCTCGTGCGGATGCTCGATCGCGAGCTGGCCAACGTCGCCCGGCACGACCCGCACGTACCGCACGACTCAGAACCGCTCGACGTCGCCCTCGAGGGTGCCGACGCGGTGGTGATCGCCACCAACCACTCCGCATTCGAGGGACTGCTCGGGCGGCTGCCGGAGGGGACGCTGCTCGTCGACCCGTGGAACATCACGGGGTCCGGCGCGGTCTTCGACGTTGTCCGCGAGCGCGCCGTAGCCGAGTGACTCAGGTGCTGGTGACCGGCGGGGCCGGCGCGATCGGCTCGGCCGTCGTTCGGAAACTGATCGACAGCGGCAATTGGAAGGTCCGGGTCGCCGACCAGCGAGAGGCGCCGGATTGGATGATCGATGCCTGCGAGATCCACCGCGGTGACCTGCGCCAGCTCGGCGAGGCGCGGGAGGCGGTCCGAGGCTCGAGCCACGTTGTCCATCTCGCAGCGATCGTGGGCGGGATCGCGAATTTCCACAAGCTGCCGCACACCCTGCTGGAGGTGAACAACGGGCTCTACAACGCGGTCTTCCGGGCAGCGCTCGAGGCCGAGGTCGAGCGTCTTCTCTACGTCTCGTCGTCGATGGTCTTCGAGCGCGCAACGCTGTTTCCGACGCCCGAGGAGCACGTGCACGAGTGCCCCGCGCCGCGATCGGCTTACGGCTTCTCCAAGCTCGCCGGCGAGATCTATTGCCGCGCGCTGCACGAGGAACATGGGCTGCCATTCACCATCTGCCGGCCGTTCAACGCCTATGGACCGGGCGAGATGCCGGACTCCGAGCCGGGGATCGCGCACGTTGTACCCGACCTGATCCGCAAGGTGCTGGAGGGCCAGCGACCGCTCGAGATCTTCGGGTCGGGCGAGCAGACACGCACGCTGACCCATGTCGACGACATCGCCGAGGGCATCGTGACCGCGCTCGGGCACCCTGCTGCCGAGAACGAGGACTTCAACATCTCCGCCGCCGATGAGCGCAGCGTCCTCGAGATTGCACGAGTCGTCTGGCGGGCCTGCGGCAGGGACCCGGACGAGTTCGAGGTCGAGCACACGGCGAGCTTCGAGGTCGACGTCCAGCGCCGCTGGCCCTCCGTCGAGAAGGCCCGGCGCGTGCTGGATTGGGAAGCGCGGATTGGCTTGGAGGCGGGCATCGAGGGCACCGTGAAATGGCTGCGTGGACAGGTGGCCTGGCGCATCGGATGACCGGCGTACCGTCTGAGCGCGACTTCGTCGTCGTCGGCGCCGGCATCCTCGGCCTCGCCGTCGCCCGCGAGCTCGGCATTCGCTGGCCCGAGCGCAGCGTCGCCGTGCTCGAGCGCGCCGGCGAGGTCGGCACCGGGCAGACCGGCGCCAACAGCGGCGTCATCCACGCCGGCATCTACTACAAGCCCGGCTCGCTGAAGGCCCGCCTGTGCGTGACGGGCGCTCGCGAGCTGTACGCCTACTGCGAGCAGCACTCGATCCCGCACGAGCGCTGCGGCAAGCTGATCGTGGCCCGGCACGAGGGCGAACTCGGGCGCCTGGACGAGCTCGAGCGGCGCGGACGTGAGAACGGCGTTCCCGGCCTGCGCCGCCTCGATGCCGACGAGCTGAGGGCGGTCGAGCCGCACGTCCGGGGTGTCGCCGCGCTCGACTCCCCCTCCACGGGGATCGTCGACTTCGCGGCCGTGGCCCGCTCGATGGCGGCCGGGCTGCGCGGGCGGGAGGTGGAGGTCGCGACCGGATGCGCGGTTGAGACGATCACCTCCGACAGGAGCGGCGTCGTTCTCGGGCATTCGCAGGGCGAGACGCGCGCCGGCTTTGCCGTGTTCTGCGCGGGCGCGGCGTCCGATCGGCTCGCGGTGGCGGCGGGCGCCTCGCCTGACCCCCGGATAGTGCCGTTCAAGGGCGCCTACCTCTACCTGAGACCCGAGCGCGCCCATCTCGTGAAGTCGCTCATCTATCCCGTTCCGGACCCGGATCTACCCTTCCTCGGGGTGCACCTCAGCCGCCACATCGACGGGCACGTCTCGCTCGGCCCGAGCGCGCTGCTGTGGCCGCGCAACGCCGGCGACGTGCTCTGGCCGGGCACGTTGCGCGTGGCGCGGCGCTGGTGGCGCACGGGGCGGTCGGAGCTGCGCCATGCGCTGCGCAAGGAGACGTTCGCCGCGGCCGCCGCGCAATACGTGCCGGAGATCCGCCCCGAGGACTTCGACGGAGGCTTCGCCGGCATCCGGGCCCAGGCGATCGCCCGCGACGGCCGGCTGGTGGACGACTTCGTCCTCTCCGAGACCCCGCGGGCGCTGCACGTGCGCAACGCCCCTTCGCCCGCCGCGACGTCATCGCTCGCGCTCGCGCGCCTCATCTGCGACCGCGTCGAGGCGGAGGTCACGTGAACCGCCTCGAAACCCGCCTCGAAGGCCCCCTCCTCCTCGAGCCCACCGTCCACGGCGACGCCCGCGGCTTCTTCCTCGAGACCTTCAGGACGAGCGCGCTGGCGGAGCTCGGCGTCCACGACGAGTGGGTCCAGGACAACCACTCGCGCTCCGCGCGCGGGGTGCTGCGCGGCATGCACTTCCAGCCGGGCATGGCCAAGCTCGTGCGCTGCGCGCGCGGCGCGATCCTCGACGTGCTGGTCGACATCCGGCCCGGGTCGCCCTCGTTCGGGAGCTGGGAGGGCTTCGAGCTCGACGACGAGCATCACCGTCAGCTCTACGCCCCGGACGGCTTCGCCCACGGCTTCTGCGTCCTCTCCGAGAGCGCCGACGTGATCTACAAGTGCTCGGCCTACTACGACCCGGCGGCCGAGTCGGGCTTCCGCTTCGACGACCCGCAGGTGGGCATCCGCTGGCCCGAGGGGCTCGAGCTCCAGACCTCGGAGCGCGACCGCTCCGCGCCGCTCCTGTCCGAGCTCAGCCTCTGAGGAGGCCGCGCACGAGCGCGCGCTCGTCCGGTGCGAGCACGACTGCGTAGAACGCGATCCAGTAGGCGAGCACGCCACCTGCGGCCGCAAGCAGCACCGCGGGCAGGCTCTCCGGCTCGAGGCCCAGCCGAATGGCGACGAGCACACCCGCCAGCACCAGCCCGAGCGAATAGGCCGGCAGCCACGCGCGCCGCGCGAGATCGCCCAGAGAGGCGCCCGCGGCGTCCAGGCCCACGCGCAGGAGCAGCGGAAACGCCAGGAAGAACGGGATCGCGGTGCCGAGCGCCGGGCCCTCGAGGCCCAAGCTCCGGTGTGAGGAGGAGCGAAAGCGCCAGGTTCAGCACGGCCGCGGCGGCGAAGGTCAGGCCGGCCGCGCGCGCCCGGCCGACGCCGACCAGGAAACCGGGCGTCACGACGAGCCCTCCGTACAAGAGCCAGTAGGACACGAGGATCGTGAGCGCCGTGGCCCCCTCCCCGTAGCGGTCGCCCAGCCAGACCTCGAGGATCGGCTCGGCGAGCGCCATCAGCACCACGCAGACCGGCACGAACAGCGCAAGCGTGTAACGGGTGCCGCGCACGGCAAGTCCCCGAAGCCGGCGCGAGTCACCGGCGGCCACGTAGCGCGACGCCGTCGGCACCACGGGCACCGCCAGCGCCCCTCCGAGCGCGTACAAGAGGTTGTGAGCACGCAGGGGACCCTCGAACTGGCCGACAGCCGAAGGCGACCGATAGGCGCCCAGGATCACGCGGCTGAACGCGTACATCGCGAGGTTCGAGAGCTCGACGACGAGCAGCCAGCCGGCCGTCGGAACGATCTCCATCGCCCGCTCGCGCGTGACGCCCGCGGCCTCGAAGTGCACAGGCACACCCGAGCGGCGCGCGACGAACGCCGACAGCACCCCGCTCAAGAGCGGAATGGCGCCGCTCGCCGCAATCACCCAGGCGAGGTCCACCCCGCTCAGGATGAGCGTCGAGCATCAGCGCCAGGTAGAGCGCCACGGCCGCGATCTCTGTCAGCCCGCCACGCACGAAGAGGCGCTCGGCGCGCAGCGCGTCCAGGTTGACCGATACCGCGATACCGACCGCCGTGATGAGCCCGAGGCCGGCTCCCCCCAGACGTGCGTCGCGGCCGAGCTCCCCCTCAAGAATCAGCCCGCCGATCGCCAGCGCAGCCAGCGCGATCAGCACGCCCGTCACGAGCCCGACCACCACGTACAGCGCCGCCGCCGCGCTGAACATCCGCCCGCGCTCGTCCCGGTCCAAGGCCCCCGCCATCGCCCGCACCGCCGAGCTCGCGACGCTGTTCCGCAGCACCAGCAGGTAGCCCGCCAGCGAAGCCACCAGTCCGTACGCGCCGAGCTCCGCAACCGACAGCCGGCGCGCCAGCACGGTCACGATCACGAGCAGGACGACGAGGCCGCTCGCCTGGGCGAGTTGTTGCACGAGCGCCCCCGACGCGAGCAGGTGGGCCTCGCCGGGCCCCGGCGCACCCTGTTGGGACTGCGCAACACCGGCCGGACGCACGGGTGTAGACCTTACGGAACGGTCCGGCGCGCGTTTACTGCCTACGGTTGGCCGGCCCGGCCTGAGCCGCCGTCCAAGCTCCGCTGCAGCTCCTCCAGCACCCGCACCACCCGCACCCCCGACTCGCCGTCCGAGCGCGGCGTCCGTCCCTCGCGGACGCACTCGACGAAGTGGCGGCACTCGAGCCGCAGCGGCTCCTCGTTCGAGACCTGGGGCGAGTAGACGTCCCCGGAGCGGGCGATGTACTCGCCGTAGCCCTCGTAGGACTGGTCGAAGCCCTTGTCGTAGACCATCAGCTTCTGCTCGAGCGCCATGTCGTCGAAGGTCGCCATCTTCTTCGAGCCGACGACCGTGAAGCGGCGCTCCTTGTGGGGATCGAGCCATGACAGGTGCAGGTGCGCGGCGAGCCCCGAGGGGAAGCGCAGGTAGCAGAAGACGACGTCCTCCACCCCCTCCTGCATGTAGCACTCGCCGTGCGCGTGGCACTCGACCGGCTCCTCGCCCGCCAGCCGCAGGAGCACCGACACGTCGTGCGCGCCGAGCGACCAGAGCGCGTTCTCCTCGGGCCTCAGCTTGCCGAGGTTGAGCGCGGTTGCCGTAGATGTAGTGGACGGTGCCGAGCTCGCCGTCGTCGACCAGCTTCTTGAGCGCTCGAGGCCCGGGTGGTACTCGAGCAGGTGGCCGACCATCAGCGTGCGGCCGGCTCGCCCGGGCGGCCTCGACGACCGCCTCGGCGTCGGCCGCGGTCTGGGCGAGCGGCTTCTCGACGAAGCAGTGCTTGCCGGCCTCGAGCACGCGCCGCGCGAGCTCGGCGTGCGTCGGCACGGGCGTGGCGAGCGCCACCGCGTCGAGCTCGGTGTCGGCGAGCAGCTCGTCGAACGAGCCCGCCCGGACCGACGGGAAGCGGTGCTGCTGGCGCTCGACGCAGCTCGGGCGAGTCGTCGCAGATCCAGGCGCAGCTCGGCGTCCGGGCAGCGCCTCGAAGTTGCGCGCCAGGTTCGGGCCCCAGTAGCCGAGCCCGACGACGCCGATGCGGAGCGGGTCGCTCACGAGCGCACTCGCGCCGCGCAGGCCTCGACCACGGCCTCGACCTGCTCGGAGCCGAGCTCCGGGCCCATCGGCAGCGCGAGCAGCGTCGCCGCGAGCTCGTCGGTGACGGGCAGCTCGCCGCGCGGCGAAGCGCTCCATCGCGGGCTGCCGGTGCGACCGGCGTGCGGTAGTAGCCGCGCGCGCCGATCCCGCTCTCGGTGAGCGAGCGCGCCAGCTCGTCGGCGTCATCGCGACAGCGCGACGTACAGGTGGTAGACGTGCTCGGCGCCCGCGCGTCGGCACGCGGCAGCGTCAGCGTGCTCGCCGAGCCCGGCTCGCTCGTAGTGCGCCGCCGCCTCGCGGCGAGCCGCGTTCCAGCCGTCGAGCTCGGGCAGGAGCAGCCGCAGGACCGCCGCCTGGATCGAGTCGAGCCGCGAGTTGTAGCCCACCTCCGTGTGGTGGCGCTTGTCCTTCGAGCCGTGGAAGCGCAGGACGCGCGCCCGCTCGGCGACCTCCGCGTCGTCGGTGGCGATCGCGCCGCCGTCGCCGAGGCAGGGCAGGTTCTTCGAGGGGAAGAAGCTGAACGTGGCCGCGTGGCCGAGCGCCCCCGCCATCGTCCCGCCGAGCGACGCGCCGGCCGCCTGGGCGGCGTCCTCGAGCACGGGCACGCCGAGCTCGCGCAGCTCCGGCACCGGCGCCACGTTGCCGAACAGGTGCACCGGCACGATCGCGGCCGTGCGCTCGCCGAGCAGCGGGCGCACGGTGTCGGCCGTGACGCACCAGGTGTCCGGGTCGACGTCGCAGAAGACCGGCGTCGCGCCCGCGTTGACGATCGCCTCGGCCGTCGCGTAGAAGGTCAGCGACGGGCACACGACCTCGTCGCCGGGACCCACACCGAGCGCGCGCAGCCCGATCGTCAGCGCGTCCGTGCCGTTGCCGACGCCGACCACGTGGCCCACGCCGAGGTAGTCCGCGAACTCGCTCTCGAAGGCCTCGAGCTCCGGCCCGAGGATGTACTTGCCGGAGGCGGCGACCTCGGCGATCCGCGCCGCGATCCGGTCCTGGTAGGGCGCGAGCGAGGTGGCGAAGAGCGGAACCTGCATGGGGGCGAACAGCCTATTGCTCGCCGTAGAGGGCCACCAGCGAGCGCAGGTAGGCCGTCCTCGCCGTGGCCGTCGCGCGCTCGCGCCAGGGCCGCGTCGCCCTCGCGGCCGCGAAGGTCCGGGCTCTCCCAGAGCGCCGCCATGCGCGCGGCGAGCGCCTCCGGGTCGTTCGGGGGCACGCTGCTCTCGCTCGCCGGCGAGCTCGGGCGGAGCGCCGAGCGTCGTGACCAGCACGGGCACGCCCGCCGCCATCGCCTCGAGCGCCGCGTAGCCGGCGAACTCGTGGTAGCGCGAGGGCAGCAGGAGCATCGCCGCCGCCGCCAGCTCGCGCCGCGAGCGCCTCGCGCCCGAGCCGGCCGAGGAACTTGACCGGTGCCCCGAGCCGGGCCGCCAGCGCCTCGAGCTCCGCCTGCTCCGGCCCCTCGCCGGCCACCCGCAGCGGCACCGCGGCCAGGGCGGCGGCCTCGATCGCGGTGTCGATGCCCTTCTCGGGCGAGAGCCGCGCCGCCACGAGCGCGTGCAGGCCCTCGTCGGCGCGCGAGTGGTGGGCGAAGGCCTCCTCCGGGAGGTAGTGCGGCACGAGCTCCGACCCGCTCCGCCGGCAGCCCGAGCGCCGCCACCTGCCCGGCGGCGTAGCTGCTCGGCACCACGAAGCGGTCGACCGCCTCGAGCACCGCGGGCTGGTGGCGAGCGAGCGCGGCGGCGTAGACGGCCGCCTCGGGCAGCGAGCCGCGGCAGTTGAGCGCGAGCCCCGGCAGGGTGAAGCGGTGGTGGCAGCGAAAGCAGGGACCGCCGTCGCGCGCGGCCACGCCGATCGCGCAGAAGAGGCGCACGTTGTGCAGCTGGAGGACGACCCTCGCGCCGGCCTCGCGCGCGGCGGCGAGCGAGCGCGGGCCGAACAGCGGCAGCATGTTGTGGAAGTGCACGACGTCGGCTCGCAGCTTCACGGCGGCGGCGGCCACGTCGTCCTCGTCGCGCCCGCCGCGCCAGAGCGCTCGCGCCGCGCCGCCGCGGCCGACCTCGGACGAGCTGCGCTCGAGCAGCGCGTGGACGATCCCGGCGCGGCGAAGCGCAGCCAGCTGCAGCTCCACGGCGCGCTCCTCGCCCCCCTCGAGGCGGTAGCGGTTGTGCACGACGAGCACACGCATCGCCGCGACTACGCTATCCGGCGATGGACCCGCCGGCGGTCACGGTCGTGGTCCCCACGCGCGGCCGCGCGGCGTACCTCGAGGTCACGCTCGACTCGCTCTGCCGCCAGCGCACGCGGGCCGCTCACGAGCTCCTCGTCGTCGACGACGGGGCCACCGACTCCACCCGCCGAGGTGGCCGAGCGCCACGGCGTCCGCTGTGTGAGCCACGGCGAGCGGCGCAGCCTCAACGCCGCGCGCAACACCGGCCTGCGCGAGGCGCGCGCGCCGCTGATCGCATTCGTGGACGACGACATCGTCGCGCCCGAGGGCTGGCTCGACGCGCTGCTCGAGGGCGCCGAGCGCCACCCGGAGGCGGAGGCGCTCGGCGGGCCGATCCGCGCCCGCTTCGAGGGAAGCACGCCGCGCGCCTGCGGGCGCGAGGACCCGCCGATCACGACCCTCGACCTCGGCCCCGAGGACCGCGAGGCGGAGCAGGGTGTGGGGCGCGAACTTCGCGGTGCGGCGCTCCGCCGTCGAGCGGATCGGCGAGTTCGACGAGTCGATCGTGACGCCCGCACGGCGACGAGGAGGAGTGGCTCGAGCGGCTGCGCGCCGCGGGCGGGCGGATCGCCTACATCGCCGCCGCCGGGCTCGATCACCGACGCACCGCCGAGGACGCCCGGCTCGGCCGGCTCGCCCGCGCGGCCTACGCGCGCGGCCGCGGCGCCCGCGTCGAGCGACACCCGCCGCGGGCGCGCCCCGGGCCTCGGCCGCGAGCTGCGCGTGCTCGCCGGCTGTGGCTGGCACACGGTCCGGCGCGCCTGCCCCCAGGGCCTGATCATGGGCGCGCACTCGGCCGGGCGGCTGATCGAGGCGCTCCGCGAGCGATGAGCGCGCGGCCCGACTCCGAGCACGTTCCTGTCGGGCGACGCGGGCGACGTGACCGACCCGTGGCGGCGTCGCCAAGCGGCGCGCCGGCGAGCTCGCCTACGGCGCGCTCGACGTCGCCGAGCGGCACGCGCCGGCGGGCCGCCCGCCTCGCCGCCGCGGACGCGGCCGCTCGAGGTGCTCGTGCTCGGCCTCTACCGCCCCGGCTCGCTGCTGCCGGGCGCGCTGCCCGGCGCTGCGCTCGACGCGCCACCAGGTGACCGTTCGCGCTCGGCGCGCCGGGACGCGCCCGATCCTGCGCTCGCCGGACGCGACCGTCGCGAGCGGCCTCGCCGGAGGCAAGTTCGAGAACCTCAACCGCGTGCTCGCGGCGGCACCGGCCGGGCGCGCCGACTGGACGATCGTGGTCGACGACGACGTGGCGCTGCCGCCGGCTTCCTCGACCGGCTCCTGGGCGTCTGCGAGCGCCTTCGCGCTCGACCTCGCCCAGCCCGCCCAGACGCTGCGCAGCCACTCCGCGTGGAAGGTCACCCGGCGGCGGCCCGCCGCGCTGGTGCGCGATCACCCGCTTCGTCGAGATCGGCCCGGTCACGGCCTTCCGGCCGCGAGCCGCCGGCGGAGCTGCTGCCCTTCCCGGAGCTGCGCTTCGGCTGGGGCCTCGACCTGCACTGGGCCGCGCTCGCCGCCGAGCGCGGCTGGCGCCTCGGCGTGGTCGACGCCGTGCCCGGTCGCCACGAGGCGCGGACGGTCGCCGCCGGGCTACCCGCGCGGCGAGGCCGAGCGAGGAGGCGGCGCGCTTCCTGGCCGAGCGCCCCTACCTGCCGAGCGCGCGCGCCGGCGACACGCTGGCCGTCCACCGCCGGGCGCCGGGCTGCCATGCGGCTGCTGTTCGTCTGTCCCGACATGCGCACCGGGGGCGCCGAGCGCCACTGGGCCACGCTCGTGCCCGCGCTGCACGACCGCGGCGTCGAGGCCGGCGTGCTCTGCCTCGACCGGCGAGGGGCCGTTCTTCGGCGAGCTGACGCGCGCGGGCGTGCCGGCGGTCGCCTCCATCGGCACTGCGCCGGCGCACCGACCTGGCCGGCTGGCGCCGCGCGCTCGCCTACGCGGCCCGCGGCCCGACGCGGTGATCACGCCGCGGCGTGAGCGCGCAGATCGTGGGCGCGGCCATCGCCCGGCGCGCGGAGGCGCCGCACGTGCTCAACGAGCACACGCCCTCACGACCGACGGGCGGCTCGTCCCGCCGCGGCCGCACCAGCGGGCGCTCACCCGCCTGGTCGCACGGGCGCGTGGATGCCGTGATCGCGTGACCGAGCGCCAGGTGGAGCCGCTCGGCCGCGCTCGGCTACCCGCGTGACCGGATCGACAGTCGTGCCGAACGGCGTGTTCGAGGACGACGATCGCAGGACGTGGAGCCGTCCCCCGAGTTCGAGGGCGACGGCTTCGCCGCGCTGTGCGTATCCGGGCCTGCGCCCCGAGAAGCGGGTGGACCTGTTCGTCGAGGCGGTCCGCGACGCGCGGCGCACGGAGCCCGCGATCCGCGGCTACGTGGCCGGCGAGGGCCGCGAGCACGAGCGCGCTCGCGCGCGCTGGCCGACGGCAGCGGCGTCGAGCTGCTCGGCGTG
The DNA here is from genome assembly GCA_963788595.1 of uncultured Thermoleophilaceae bacterium. Lineage (GTDB taxonomy): Bacteria > Actinomycetota > Thermoleophilia > Solirubrobacterales > Thermoleophilaceae > JACVRW01. The sequence continues at coordinate 186,085 of CAWBHC010000008.1, read as the reverse complement.
CGCCGCGATGCCCTCGAGCTGATGCGCGCGGCCGACGCGGTCTGCCTGCGAGCGAGGCCGAGGCGCTGCCCGATGAGCGTCCTCGAGGCGATGGCGCTCGGAGCGACCCGTGCTGGCCACCGACGTCGGCGGCAACGGGCGAGGCGGTGCTCGACGGGGAGACGGGCTTCCTGGTCGAGCCAGGGGACGTCGACGCGGTCGCGCAGGGCGCTCGTCGCGCTGGCGGCCGATCCCGAGCGCGCGCGAGGCCATGGGCGCGGCCGGGCGGCGGCGCCAGCGCGCGCGCTTCAGCGGCGAGGCGATGGTCGACGGCTACCTCGACGCGCTCGGGGAGATCGTCGGCTGAGCCCGAGAGCCGACATCCTGCTCGTCTCGCTGGGGACGACGCTCGGCTGGCGCCACGCCGACCGCCTGTTCCTCGAGCAGCTTCGGCGTGTCGGGCGCGCAGGCCGAGGCGGTCGGCGTCGGCTTCGGAGCCGGCGGACCGCCTGCGGCGCGGCTATCCGCTCGAACGACCTCGTCGAGATGCACGCGGCGCGGCGCGCGCTCCTGACGGCGCTCGTCGCGCCATGAGCCGCGCGCGATCGTGATCTCCTCCACCACCGCGGCGATGGCGCTGCCGAAGATCCCGGTGCCGTATGCGGTCCGGCTCGACGCGCCGGCCCGCATGAACCGGCCGGGTGCGCGCAACGCCTTCCTCCATGCGCTCGAGCGGCGCGGCCTCGGCCGGGCGCGGCTGACCCTGCCGCTGAGCCATGCGGCGCTGGCAGAGCTGCCCGCCGGGCGCGGCGCCGGCGGTGGTGGTGCCGCCGCCCGTCGAGGCCTCCGGGCCGCCGCGTGACGAGCGCGAGCGGGTCGCCGTGGCCTACGTCCCCGATCCGAAGGCCAAGGGCCTCGACGTGCTCGTGGCCGGCTGGGCCGCCGCGGCGCTGCCGGACGCGCGCCTCGAGGTGTACGGGCTCGAGCCTGAGCACGGCCCGGGCGCACCTGCAGCGCTCGGGCGTGCCCGAGGCGGCCGGGCTCGAGCTGCGCGGGACGGTGCCGCTCGCCGAGTTCCGGGCCCGCATGCGCGCCGCGCGGGTGTACGCGGCCGGCGCGCGCTGGGAGGACTTCGGCCAGGCGCCGCTCGAGGCGCTTGCCGACGGCGCCCTGCTCGCGACCGTGCCCTCGGGCGGCCCGTTCGAGGCGCTGCGGCTGGCGCGAGAGCTCGGCGAGCCGGACCTGGTCGCCCCGGCGCTCGACGGCGAGGCGCTCGGCGCTCGCGATCAGGGCGGCCTTCGAGCTGCCCGAGGAGCGCGTGCGCGCCTATCGCGCAGCCGCGCTCGAGCGCCTGCGCCCGTTCCGCCCGAAGGCCGTCCAGGAGACGGTCGAGCGAGACGTGCTGCCGCGGCTCTACGGCTGACGCAGCACGGCGCGCTCCCACGCCTCGGCGTCCGCCGAGAGCGGATGGCGCTCGGTCACCGCGCGGCTGCCCGCGGCGAGTCGCTCGCGCAGCCCGGGCTCTCGCACGAGCCGCCGCAGGGCGGCGACGATCTCGGTCCGGCTCTCGGGGTCCACGAGCAGCGGCGTTCTCGCCGTCCACGGCCACGTCGCCCGCCGCGCCCGCGCGCCGGCTGCAGAGGAGCGGCAGCCCCGCCGCCGCGCCCTCGCGCATGGTCACCCCGAAGGGCTCGTAGGTGCTGACGAGGGCGAGCACGTCGGCGCTCGCGTAGACGCGCCGGCAGGTCCGCCGGCGCCACCGGTCCGCCGAGCCGCGCGGCGACCCCGAGGCGCGCGGCGCGCTCCCGCAGCTCCGCCTCGAGCGGTCCGCTCCCGTGCAGCACGAGCTCCGCCTCGCCGCCGAGCTCCGCCTCGGCGAACGCGTCGAGCAGCAGCGGCGAGGTTCTTGTCCGGCACGAGCCTGCCGATCACGACGACGCGCACCGGACCGGAGCGGCGCTCGCCGCCGCTCGAGGCCGGCGAGCGGCTCCAGGTCGGCGCTCTGGAGCGCAACCTCCACGCGCTCGCGGATCGACACCCAGACGCGCGAGCCGCTCGACGCCCTGGGAGCTCGCGACGATGAAGCCGCCGATGCGCGGCGCCAGCAGCCGGTGCACGCGCCGCTGCACGCCGGACAGGGCCGCGTCGCTCCACGGCGTCAGCTCGCTGAAGACCACGAGCGGCCGGCGGCGGCGCCTGCACCACGCGAGCGCCCGCCAGGTCGCCGGGCCGTACTCCCAGCTCACGACGCAGGCCGGGTCGGCCCGGCCGAGCGCGGCGCCGAGCCCGCGGGCGACGGTCACCGGGCTGCGCCCCGGTCGCGCGCGCTGCCAGCCCGAGAGCACCTCGCTCGGATAGCCCTCCCGCCCGGCGAACCAGTCGGGCGGCTGGTCCCAGCCCTCCTGGCTGCCCGCGAGATAGATCACCCGCGGCTCCACCCGCCCGCGTTCTGCCAGCGCGCGGAAGAGCGGCTCCCGGTAGGGAACGGGGACCGGCGGCAGGATGGCGACCCGCGGTGGCACGCCGCAACTTTGCCGCGACAGAGGGGGTCAGCAAGCGTTGAGGCTCGGCGATCGCGCCTGGGCGGTTGCTAGCTTTGCCCCCGCCCGGCCTGTGGTTCCTCGGCCGGCGCACTACGGAACACGGCTCCGACATCAGGGGAAATCTGCTGTGACCCGAGTAGTTCGACATCTCCTCCTGCTTGCCGCCTTCGTGGTCCTCGCCGCCCCTGCCGCGGCTTCGGCGACCCCCAGGCAGGTGATCCGCGACTGCGCCGACGACGGCGCGCTCAGCCGCAAGTACTCGAACTCCGAGCTCCGCAAGGCGCGTGACAATCTGCCGACCGACCTGGCCGAGTACAGCGACTGCCGCGACCTGATCGGCGACGCCATCACCAGCGGGTCGGACAAGGGCGGCGGCCGCGGCAGCCCCGGCCAGGGCGTCGGCGGCGCCGGCGCGGCCGACCCCGGCGAGCAGGGCGCGCGCGCCCAGGACGCCGCCGAGCTCGAGGCGATCACCTCCGGCGCCGGCGGCTCGGGCTCCGGCGCTGACGAGGCCCCGAGCGTCGAGATCGGAGACGAGCCGGTCGAGCCGGGCACGAAGGGCCTGCAACCTCGCGAGCGCCTCGAACCAGGTGCCCACGCCGCTCCTCGTCGCCCTGATCTGCCTGGGCCTCCTGGCGCTGGCCGGCGGCTTCGTCGCGCTGCGGGAGCACGTGCCCGCGCTCGAACGCATCCCCGTTCTGAACAAGATCCCGCGTGTTCGCTTCCCGAAACGTCGCTAGCGCCATCGCGGTAGTCCTCGGGGGGATCCTGGCGGCCGTCGCCTTCGGCGCCGCCGGCGGCACCGAGCTCACGCGCACCACGATCGCCGAGGTGCTGCTCGTGCTCGGCGGCGCGGTGGTGATCGCCGCCGCCCTTCTGTGGGGCCGCCGCGGCCCGCTGTACGGCGCCACGAGCCTCCTGCTGTTCGCGGCGCTGGCGGTGCTGACCTCGCTGTCGCTCCTGTGGTCGGTGGCGCCCGAGCTGAGCTACGTCGAAGCCGGGCGCACGCTGTCGTATCTCGTTGTGTTCGCGGCCGGGATCGCCGGCGCCCGGCTCGCTCCGAGAGCGGCGCCCGGCGTGCTCGGCGGGATCCTGATCGGCGCGATGCTGCCGGTGCTGTACGCGCTGGCGTCGCGGGTCTGGCCGGGCACGCTGGCCGAGGACGAGCTGTCCAACCGCATCGGCGCGCCGTTCTCCTACTGGAATGCGGTCGGCACCGTCGCGGCGATCGCGATTCCGGCCGCGCTCTGGCTCGGTTCGCGGCGGACCGGGAGCACGGTCGTGCGCGCGCTCGCCTACCCCGCCATCGGGCTGTGCGTGGTGGCCATCCTCCTCACCCAGTCGCGCGGCGCGCTGGCCGCCGCGGTCGTGACCGCTGTGCTGTGGCTCGCGATCGTCCCGCTGCGCCTGCGCAGCCTGATCGTGCTGCTCCCGCCCGCGCTGGCCGGGGCGGCGGTGTCCGCCTGGGCGCTCTCGAAGGACGCCTTCGCGAAGAGCCTGCAGCCGCTCGAGGTGAAGGAGGCCGTGGCGAGCGAGTTCGGCCTGCTGCTGGTCCTGATGTCCCTGCTGCTGCTCGGCGTCGGCCTCGCGGTGGACATGGGTCGCGCCCGCGGCCTCGTCTCGATGCGCATGCGCAGGCGCGCGGGGGTGGTTGCGGTGGCCGTGGCCTGCCTCGTGCCGCTCGTCGCGTTCACGTCGGTGGCGCTGTCGGGAACGATCGACGACCGCGTGAGCCAGCTCACCAGCGAGAGCGAGGTCTCTCCGGACGAAGGCGGAGACCGGGTATTCGCATCCTCCTCGAGCCGAGGCAAGTACTGGCGGGAGGCCGGGCGCGTTTTCGAGGACCGCCCCTCGGTGGGGGTCGGCGCGGGCGCCTTCGCGGTGGCGCGACTGCGCCACCGGACCGACATCGTCGTCACGCGCCACGCCCACGGCTTCGTGGCGCAGACGCTCGCCGACCTGGGCATCGTCGGCGTGGCCGTCACGACCCTGCTCCTGCTCGCGTGGCTCGCCGCCGTGCTGCGCACGACCGCGCTGCTGCCGTACCGGCTGCGCTTCTGGCAGCGGCCCGCGGCCACCCACACGGGCCACGAGCCACCACCTCGGCGCGACTGGGACGGCGACCGCATCGCCCTGGTCGCCCTGTCGCTGGTCGCCGTGGCCTTCGGCTTCCACTCGATCCTCGACTGGACCTGGTTCATCCCCGGCCCCGCGGTCATGGCCCTTGCGGCGGCGGGATTCGTGGCCGGGCGCGGGCCCGGGGCGGCGCTGGCCGCCTCCGAGCCCACGAGCTTCGGGCGGCCGCCCACAGGCCGGATCGTCGCCGCCGTGGCGGTGGTGCTGACGAGCTTCACGCTCGCCTGGGTCGTCTGGCAGCCCGAGGCGTCCGACCGCGCCGCCGGGGAGGCGCTCGACCTGTCCGACGAAGGCCGCTTCGACGAAGCGGTCGCGAAGACGCAGGACGCCGCCGACGCCAACCCGCTGTCGCCCCATCCGCTGCTCGTGAGGGCATCCGTCCAGACCGCGGCGGGAGAGGAGGATGCCGCGCGCAAGAGCCTCGAGCAGGCCGTGCTCGGCTTCCCCGGAGACCCGCAGACGTGGTACCGCCTGGCCGCCTTCCAGCTCGGCACCCTCGACCGGCCCGACCAGGCGCTCGAGACCCTGCGCGGCGTGCTCTACCTCGATCCCTACTCGAAGCCGGGACGGGCACTCTTCCTGGAGTCGCGGGCCCGGCTGCGCGAGCAGCAGACGCTCGAGGCGCTGGAGCAGCAAGCACAGCAACAACAGAAGCAGCGCCAGCCCTAGTGTCGCGAGTCGCCCTCGGCGCCGTGGTGGCGTTGGCGGCGGTCATCCGCTTCGCCACGCTCGACCTCCAGAGCTTCTGGCTCGACGAGGCCGTGACGGTCGGCCTCGTCCGCCTCGACTTCGGCGACATGCTCGAGCGGATACCCGACTCGGAGTCGACGCCGCCGCTCTACTACGCGCTGGCGTGGGTCTGGAGCCGGATCTTCGGCGACGGCGAGGTCGGCCTGCGCTCGCTGTCGGCGCTCATCGGAACGCTCACCGTGCCGGTGATCTACGCGATCGGCGCCCGGCTCCTCTCGCAGCGCGCCGGGCTGATCGCGGCGACCCTCGCGGCCGTCAACCCGCTGCTCGTCTGGTACTCGCAGGAGGCTCGGGCCTACGCCCTGCTCGTCCTGCTCTGCGCGCTGTCGATGCTGCTCTTCCTCGCCGCGCGCGAGCGGCCGTCGTCCGGCCGGCTCGCCGCGTGGGGGGTCGTCAGCGCGCTTGCACTGGCCACCCACTACTTCGCGGGCTTTCTCGTCGTCGCCGAGGCGGTCTGGCTGCTCGTCGCCCTCCGCGAGCGCGATCGCTTCCGAGCGGCCGTCGCTACCGCCGGGATCCTTGCGGTTGCCGCCGCCCTGGTGCCGATCGCACTCGACCAGCGCTCGCACGGCGGGGCGGCATGGATCGGCGAGTCGGCGCTCGGCACGCGCGCGGCGCAGGTCGCCAAGCAGTTCCTCGTCGGGTACGACGCGCCGCTCGAGGCGCTGCTCACGGCGCTCGCGGCCGCCTTGGCGCTGGCCGCGGTCGCGGCGGTGGCGGGCCTCGGCGACGCCCGCGAGCGCGCGGCCGGTGTCGTCGCGGGCGTCCTCGCGGCTGCCGCGCTCGCCCTGCCGCTCGTGCTCGCGATCGCCGGCGCCGACTACCTGATCGCACGCAACCTGATCGCCGGCCTCGTGCCCGCCCTCGTCCTCGTCGGTATCGGCTTCGCGGTGCGCCGAGCCGGCGCCTGGGGCCTCGCGGGCGCCGCCGGCCTGGCGGCCGTCTTCGCGGTCGCGGTCATCGCCGTGGACGTGGAGCCGCGCTACCAGCGCGACGACTGGAGATCGGCCGCGGACGAGATCGCCGCCGTGCCGGGCCGGCAGGCGCTGGTCGCCCCGGCGACAGGCCGGCTGCCGCTCTCGCTCTACCTGCCGGAGGCACGGCCGCCGGCGCCCGGCGCGACGCCGGTCCGCGAGATCGACGTGCTCGGAGTGACGGTCCGGCGCCCGGGCGAGGAGCCGGCGGCCCCGCCGGTCCCCGCCGCGCCGGCCTCCCCCGTCCCCGGATTCGAGCTCGCCGGCGTGGAGCGCGGCGACACCTACACGCTGCTGCGCTTCCGCGCCGCGTCGCCGCAGCCCGTCGACCCCGCGCAGCTCGGCGCCGTGACCCTCGACGGCGCACCCACCTCGGTGCTGCTCACGCCCTAGCGCGTCGCGAGCGCCAACAGCGTGCCGGACCGGCGCCGCAGTGAGGAAACCTCGAAGCCGAGCTCGTCCAGCAGGCGCCGCAGCGAGCGGCGCGTCAGCAGCCGCAGGTGCGGGGAGAGCGGATCCGGCGGGCGCACGAGGAAGCGCGCCGCCGGTGTGCTCAGCGCCAGCAGGCCGCCCGGGCGCAGCACGCGCCTGATCTCGGAGAGCAGCAGCTGGACGTCGCGGACGTGCTCGAGGGTCTCGGCGCAGAGCACGAGATCGAAGGCCGCGTCGTCGAGCGGGAAGGGGGAGTCGGGCTCGAGCTCCACGATGCGCGCCTGCGGGAGTCGCCGCCGCGCCCGTTCGAGCGCCACCGCCGACACGTCCGCGAGGGCGAGCGAGTCCGCCTCGACGAGGGCACTCAGGCGCCCGTCGCCGCAACCGACGTCGAGTGCGCTGCCGACGCGGTCGAGCCCGCGCACGAACTCCGTGAGCGCCCGCGGAGGCGGCCCGGGATCCTCCGGCACCAGCTCCCAGAGCTCGTCGTCGTAGCGGCTCCCCATCGCTCGGGAGCTCGCGAGAATCAGCTCACCAGGCGCCCCGCGCCCGGATGACCGCGGGGATCGTCTTGAGCAGGATGGTCAGGTCGAGGAAGACGGACCAGCGCTCGAGGTAGAGGAAGTCGAGCCGGACGAGCTCGTCGAAGTCGAGCTCGGAGCGTCCCGACACCTGCCACAGCCCGGTCATGCCCGGGAGCACGAGGTAGCGCTTGCGGTGCCAGTCGTCGAGGCGGTCGTAGTCGCGCTGCGGGAGCGGGCGCGGCCCCACCAGCGACATCTCGCCGCGCACGACGTTGAAGAGCTGGGGCAGCTCGTCGAGCGACCAGCGCCGCAGGAAGCGGCCGACCCGCGGTGATGCGCGGATCGTCGCGGATCTTGAAGATGGCCCCGCTCAGCTCGTTGCGGGACTCGAGCTGATCCTGCTGGAGATCGGCGTCGGTGACCATCGTCCTGAACTTGAGGCAGGCGAACGGCCTGCCACCGATGCCGGGCCGCACCGAGCGGTAGAGCACGGGCCCGCGCGAGCTCAGCTTGATGAGCAGCGCCGCCACTCCCAGGACGGGGGCGAGCACGATCAGCAGCAGTACGGCGACAAGAAGGTCGAAGCTGCGCTTGATCGCGAAGTCGACGCCCTCGAAGACCGGCGGCTTCAGCTCGAACAGCGGCAGCGCCTGGCCGGGGACGAACTCGACCCGGTCCATCAGGATCTCCATCGTCGACGGCGCCACGCGCACGCGCACGCCGTGGTCGTGGCAGCGATCGACGAGCTCGACCGCCTCCGCCTGCGGGAAGTCCGGGTCGGCGATCAGGACCTCGTCGATCGAGTCGAAGTGGCGCTCGAGCTGCTCGAGCGAGCGGAAGTCGCGCAGCCCGTCCATGAGCGCCACGTGGCTGCGGGCGACGAAACCGTAGGGCTCGATCTCACGGCTCTCGCGAAGCGCGTGCGAGACCGCCTGGATGTTCGTGCCCGAGCCCACCAGCACCGCGCGGCGCCGGTAGCCGGCGGCGCGCAGCACCGCCCCGCTCACCCGCTCGAACACCCAGCGCAGCAACGACACGTAGATCAGGGCGAAGAACAGCGAGCCGTAGAAGATGTAGTACGACTGGAAGTTCTCGCCCTCGATCACGGCGTAGACGAGCAGGACGAGGGTCACCTCGACGAGCGAGCTGATCACCTTGGCGGCGCCGGGCCGCTGGGCCCGTTCCCGGTAGAGCCCGGAGCGGGCGAACAGCAGGAGCATCACGAGCCCGCCGAGCGGGAAGTACTCCTGCGCCTGCCCCCACATCTCGCTGACCTGGTGCGGCGCCGTGAGCGCGGACTTCACGACGAGCGCCGTGTAGATCGCCAGGAACAGCGCGGCGAGATCGAGCGCGCCGAGCGTGACGATGCGGGTGAGCGCCCGCACGGTGTCGAAGCGAAGAATGCCGCGCAGTACCGGCCGGCCGGCGCGCACGTCCCGCTCCGGAAGCGCAACCGGCTCGACCTCGCGCAACTCTCTGATCAGCCCGTTTGGCATCCGCTGCTTCCGATCACCGGTAAAGAAGTAAACAGACCGGCGCGGGCAATGTAGCGGCCTGGGCGACATCGGCAAAGGCGGAGGCCGCCCGCTTGCGCGGACGGCCTCCTGGTTCCTGCGGTTATTTGTGAATGGCCCGCGGGAACGTCTAGGGCGTCAGCTTCAGCGACGAGTCCGTCCGCCAGCCGTTGCGAGCCGCGTCCTTTGCGTCGATGCGGAGCTTGACCTTCAGGCCCTTCGCGGGAGCCTTCGCCAGCATGCGGAGGCCACGCTTGTTGAGCTTGAGACGCACCGTCTTCGACGCCTTCTTGCCCATCGCGAACTTGGCGCTCGCGAGCGACTTGCCACCGGCCCGCAGCTTCACGAGGCCGCTGCACTTCTGGGTGGCCACGCAGCGCAGAGTGACCGCCGCGGCGCCGCCCGAGACGTCAACCGTCTTGGCAGTCGCCTTCACGCGCAGGGCGCCGCCCAGCACGATCTCGCAGGCACGGACCGTGTCACGCCGGTCGACCAGACCGAGGTCGAAGCCCGAGCCGCACTCGACCCGGTCGCGGGCGCTGTCGAAGGAGCGGATCACGTCGCCGCCCTTGCCGCCCGTCAGCTTGTCGCGGCCGTCGGTGCCCTTGATCCTGTCGTTGCCGTCGTCACCGTTGAACGTCGAGTCGATCAGCGCTGCGAGCCCGTTCGAGCCCTTGATCTTGTCGTTGCCCTCGGCGCCGTTGACGACGAGGTTCTCGCTGGTGCCGATGTCGACGCTGAACGGCGCGGGGTCCACCCGGTCGAACTGCACGCGGCCGGCCGTCACGGAGGGCTTCACGCGGAAGTCCTCGTCGCCCGTCGCGCCGTTGACGACGACGGTGTCGTCGCCGTCGCCACCGTCGTTGACGTCGTTGTCGTCACCGGGGTTCCAGATCATCGTGTCGTTGCCGGCGTCGCCGCGCACCACGTCGAGCGTGTTCACGGGGTTGTCGTCGGCCGCGATCTGGTCGTCGCCGAGGCCGCCCGCGATCTGGTCGGCTCCGTCGCCGCCGTCGATCACGTCGTTGCCGTCACCGCCGTCGATGTCGAGCGCGAACGCAAGCGCGGCGAGCTCGCCGGAGGCGTTGATGATGTCCACATCACCGGCCGCGTTGAGGTCGAGCCGCTCGGTGTCGTCCGAGATGTCGACGCTGAACGGAGCGAGGAACGTCGCGTCCGGCTGGATGCGATCGAAGGCCACGCGGCCCGGGGTCGCCGACGGCTTGATCTCGAACTGCTCCTTGCCGCCGCCGTTGACCTCGGAGGTGTCGTTGCCGGCGCCACCCTCGTTGGTGTCGTCGTCGTCACCGCCGTTCCAGACCAGCGTGTCGTCGCCGTCGCCGCCGAGCATGAGATCGCGCGTGCCGACCGGGTTGTCGTCGCCGACGACGCGGTCGTTGCCCGCGGCGCCGTTCATGGTGTCGGCGCCGTCGCCGCCGTCGAGGACGTCGTTGCCGTCCCCACCGTCGATGTCGAGCGCGAACCCGAGCGCGTCGAGCCCGCCGGCGGAGTTGACGATGTCGTCGCCGCCGCCCGCGTTGAGGTCGAGCCGCTCGGTGTCGTCAGAGATGTCGACGTTGAACGGCGAGCCGAACGTCGGGTCGGGCTGCACGCGATCGAACGCGACACGGCCCGCCACGGGCGAGGGCTTGACCTCGAACTGCTCCTTGCCGCCGCCGTTGACCTCGGCCTCGTCGTTGCCTGTACCACCCTCGTTCCGGTCGTCGCCGTCACCGGGGTTCCACACGAGCTCGTCATCACCGGCCTCGCCGCGCATGTCGTCGACCGTGCCGAGCGGGTTGTTGTCGCCGATGATCCGGTCGTTGGCGTTGCCGCCCTCGAGCGAGTCGGCGAGCTGCGAGCCGTTGATCAGGTCGTTGCCGCCCCTGCCGTCGACGTCAACCGACGCGAGCGTGGTGAAGTCGGTCCCGTTCACGCCGGCCAGGTTGATGTTGTTGGGGGCGTCGTCACCGAGCACGTCGATCGCGGTGATGGTCGAACTCGCGGCCACGCCGTTGTCCGGGTCGTCGCCGTTGATCTTGACGTTGCCGCCGACGCTCGTGATCGTGATCGCGTCGCCGGCCGTGCTCGTGACGGAGAGAACGCCTGCGTTGACGTTCGAGTTCACGTCCGCGTTCGCGACGCCGGGAAATGCGAACACGGCCAGCGCGGCCGCGCCGGCAAACATTCCCAGCCTTCCTCTCGAATCTCGCCTTCTACGTGCCACTTCCACTCCTTAAATGGGGTGATCAGGGTCTGAGGCCAAGGACGCCGCGGGCTGCGCTCTATTCCGGCTGTGTGACCCACCTCACATGGAGGGGGCTAACGTGCCCGCCGAGCGACGACATGGCGAAGGCGATCCGCAAGACCTTCGAGGGCTTCTCGGTCGGGTTCGCCCGGCTCGGGCGGCGCGGCGACGGCCGCGGCACCCCCGGCCAGCAGGTGTACGACGGCGACACCGTGAACGTGGAGGCCGACGGCAATCTGGGCGTGCGGCTGCTCGGCGTGGACGCCCCCGAGCGGGCGCTGACACTCCCCGACGTCGCGACCGAGGCCGTCGACCAGCGGCCCGGCGGGCCGTTCGTCCCGCTGACGGACGAGCGCTGGGAGAGCTTCCTGACCGACCCCTTCGCCGAGGGCGGGCCGCGGCTGCGCCGCGAGCTGCGCGAGCACCTCGAGCCGCTGCTGGGGCCGGGCTGCGCCGACAACCAGGCGCGCTTCGCCCAGGCTGCCAAGCTGGCGTTCCGGACGGAGGTCGAGCGCGACATGGAGGAGCTCGGCGCGACGCCGGACGACTTCCGCTTCTTCATGGCCTTCGCGACCGAGGTGATCGACGGCTACGGGCGCCTCCTCTGCTACCTCAACCGTGACCAGCCGCGCCCGCCGCGGCCACCCTCCTACAACGAGCGGATGCTGGTCAGCGGCGAGGTTCTGCCCTACTTCATCTGGCCGAACGTCGATCCCTTCCGCGTGCAGCCGTCGCTCGTCGCGGCGGTCCCGCGGCCGGGCGCCGCGCCACCACTGCGCGACGAGCGGGCGGCGGTCGCCGCGGCGCGCGACCAGGGCCTCGGACTCTGGGGCGGAGACGAGCCACTGCGGCTCGCACCGTTCGAGCTGCGCTTCCTCGCGCGCCTCGCGCCGCCGGAGCGCTGGGTGATCGACCTCGCCGCTCGCGACGACCGGCTGCTCGCCCCCCAGCTCTATCCGCGCATCGAGCGCCCGGAGGACAGGCTGTTCGTGGGCGAGGCCTACGTGCCGCTGTTCGAGTCGCGCGGCTGGCGTGCCGTGCGCTCGTAGGACCTCGCACGAAAAACCCGCAACTTGCGAACTCGGACTGGGCGGTACGGGGCGAGAACCAGCAGGATCCCGCCTCAACGCCGTGGAGATGCTGAAGCCAAGGACGCGGCCCGCACGGGGCGAGATCGACGAGGCCGCGCTTGCGCTCGCAAGCCGGCACGGCGCGCAGATCATTGCGACCGCACGGCGCTACGCGGCGACGCCCGAGGACGCCGAGGACGCCTACCAGCGCGGCCTCGAGATCCTGCTCACGAAAGCGCCGACGACGAGCGAGGAGGAGCTCGTCCCGTGGCTGAAGACGGTCGTGAAGCACGAGGCCTTCGCACTGCGGCGCCAGCGCGAGCGCCACTCGCCCGTCACCGACGACGGCAACCTCGGCGACCGCCCCACCCCGTCCGCGATCACCCACGACCAGGCCGAGCGGCTCGAGACGCTGAGCCAGGGCGCCGAGGCGCTCGCCAGGCTCAAGCCCCACGAGATCCACGCGCTCCTGCTGAAGGCCGAGGGCTATTCGTACCGCGAGATCGGCGAGCTGACCGGGTGGTCCTACACGAAGGTGAACCGCCTGATCACCGAGGGCCGGCAGGCCTTCCTGCGCCGGGTGGCGGCGATTCAGGGCGGCGGTGAGTGCGAACGGCTCACGCCGCTGCTCTCGGCGCTGGCCGACGGGGAGGCGAGCGCCGAGCAGCTCGCCCTGCTGCGACCGCACATGCGGACCTGCCTCGCCTGCCGCGCGGCGCTCAAGGAGTTCCGGGCTGTGCCCGCGAAGGTCGCGGGGCTCGTGCCGCCGGCCGGCATGGCGGGCGCGAGCGGCGACGGCCGGCTCCGGGGCTTCATCGAGTCCGCGGTCGCGAACGTCGCAGGACCGGCTGCAGGCGGTGCTCGGCGGCGCCCAGCAGAAGGCGGACTCGGCGCTCGGCGCCGTGCAGCACAAGACGGCGGCCCTCGGTGAGCGCGCGCACGCCGCCGTCGAGCTCGCCGCAGGCCAGAAGCTCGCCGCCGTGGCGGCCTCGGCCGCGGCGCTTGCCGGCGGAGGCACCGCCGTCGATCAGTTCGCGAACCACGGCGTGGTGCCCGGGGCGCGGTCGGAGCAGCAGCAGCACCGGCAGGCCGTGGACGTGACGCCGGTGAAGGACGAGTCGGCCGTCGAGACCCCGCAGACGCCGGTCGCCGAACCCGCCCGGACGCCTGCCACGCCGAGTCCCGCGCGGGAGCGTGCGGCGGCCCCTGGGCAGAAGGCGCAGCGCAAGCCGGAGCCGACGCCCCCGCCAGGGCCCGATCCGGCCAACGAGTTCGCGCCGGGCTCAGCCGGTGCGGCCGCGGCGACTCCGGCGGCCGCGGTGGCCGCCGCGCCGACGACCCCGGCGGCGCCCGCAGCTCCGGCCGCCCCAGCCGCCCCAGCGGGCGGATCAGGGGGAGGAGGCGCCGCGCGCGAATTCGCGCCCTGACGAGGTCGAACCTAAGACATCAGGCGCCGGTCGAAGCCGGCGGGCGCGTGGATGTTCAGCATCCGCACCGGCCGCTCGGTCCGGTTCGCGAAGGTGTGCTCGACGCCGGGCGGCACCAGCACGAAGGTGCCCGCCGGCGCCGCGAGCTCCTCGTCCCCGAGCAGGAACGTCATCTCGTCGTCGAGCACGAGGAAGGCGTCGTCCTCGTCGGCGTGGACGTGCGACTCGGGACCGCTGCGGCCGGGAGCCATCGTGATGATCGAGAGGTTGAAGCGCGAGGTGTGCTCGCTGAGCGCGAGGAACTCGACGTTGCCGAACTGCCGCCCTCCCCCGGGTGGGATGACGACAGCGCGCGCGCTCATCGGTCCGCGCTGCGCGGCGCGCGCGGCTTGGCTCCCTCGACCCAGCGCCCCTCCCCGCCCTCGATCTCCTTCTTCCAGATCGGGGCCTCGGCCTTGACGCGGTCGATGATCTCGCGCGCGCCGGCGAACGCCTCGCCGCGATGCGGCGCCGACGCCGCCACGATCACGCTCGGCTCCGAGAGCGGCACGTCGCCGATCCGGTGCTCGACCGCCGCGGCGCAGAGCCCGTGCCGCTCGGCCGCCTCCGCCGCGATCGCGGCCATCCGCTCCTCGGCCATCTCCGCGTAGGCGTCGTACTCGAGCCGCTCGACATCGCGCGTGACGCCGGAGAACGTGACCACCGCTCCCGCGCGCGGATCGCGCACTCGCGCTGCAAGCGCGTCCAGCGACAGCGGCTCGGCGCTCACGCGTACCCATGCCGGCGCCACCGCCCCACCGCTCACGGGCGGGATCAGCGCGAGCTCGTCGCCGCTGTCGAGCACCTGGGTCGCGTCGGCGTACTCGCGGTTCACGGCCATCACCAGCGGGATCCCCTCGGCGAGCTCCTCGAGCGAGTCGAGCGCGTCGCTGACGCGGGCGCCCTCGGGCAGCTCGAGCGTCAGCTCCGGCACGCCGGCGCGCTCACGCAGCATCGCGAACAGGCGGACCGTGACCTCCATGCCTCAGATGCTACGTGCCGTGGCCGTGCCAGCACGCGCGCGGCGAGCACGCCGCCGACCGCGCCGAAGAAGTGGCCCTGCCACGACACGCCGTCCTGCGGCACGAGGCCGCCCAGCAGCGCGGTGCCCCAGATCGCCGCGACCCCCAGCGCCGATCGCGATCTCGACGACGTCGCGGTTGAAGACCCCGCGGGCGAGCAGGTAGGCGGCGTAGCCGAAGACGATGCCGCTCGCGCCGATGTGGATCGAGTTGTCGGGCGCGACCAGCCAGGTGCCGAGCCCGCTGACGAGCATCACGATCCCGGTCACGAGCAGCACGCGCGCCACGCCCTGCAGCCCGATGATGATCCCGAGCACCAGGAACGGGATCGTGTTGGCGATCAGGTGGCCGAAGTCCGCGTGCAGGAACGGCGCCGCCACCACGCCGACGAGCCCGTCGAGCTCGCGCGGCTCGATCCCGTACTCGTCGAGGCGGTGGTCGAGCGCGATGTCGAGCACCTCGAGCAGCCACATCGCGAGGAGCAGCGCAGAGCACGACCTGGACTCCGGCGAAGCGGTCCGAGCGGGTCGCAGGCGGCGAGGTGCTCACCCGCTTAACCGTATCCTTCGCCCTCTGATGGCCACGACACCCGAGCACCAGCCGAGCATCGCCCCGATCGTGGGTCCGGACGACCCGCGCCGCTTCACGGACTCAGGGATCGAGATCAAGAACGAGTACGACGCCGAGGACGTTCAGGCGGGGCTCGAGGAGCGGCTCGGCGAGGCCGGGGAGTACCCCTTCACGCGCGGGATCCACCCGGACATGTACCGCGGCCGCAAGTGGACGATGCGCCAGTACGCCGGCTACGCGAGCGCCAAGGAGACGAACGAGCGCTTCCACTACCTGATCGAGCACGGCTCGACCGGGCTGTCGATGGCGTTCGACCTGCCCACGCAGCTCGGCCGCGACTCGGACGACCCGCTCTGCATGGGCGAGGTGGGCCGCACCGGCGTGGCCATCGACACGATCGACGACATGCGCCGGGTGTTCGACGGCATCCCGCTCGACCAGGTGTCCACGTCGATGACGATCAACGCGCCGGCCGCCGCCCTGCTGCTGCTCTACGAGCTCGTCGGCGAGGAGCAGGGCGTCGCCGGCCGAGCAGCTGCGCGGCACCACCCAGAACGACATCCTCAAGGAGTACATCGCGCGCGGGAACTTCATCTACCCGCCGGTGCCGGCGATGCGGCTGACCACCGACCTGTTCGCCTACTGCCGCGAGCGCATCCCGAAGTGGAACACGATCTCGATCTCGGGCTACCACATGCGCGAGAAGGGCTGCTCGGCGGTGCAGGAGGTGGGCTTCACGCTCGCCAACGCGATCGCCTACGTGCAGGCGGCGATCGACGCCGGGCTCGCCGTCGACGAGTTCGGCCCGCGGCTCGCCTTCTTCTTCAACGGCCACAACAACGTCTTCCAGGAGGTCGCGAAGTTCCGCGCGGCGCGGCGCATGTGGGCGCGCATCATGCGCGAGCGCTTCGGCGCGAAGGACGAGCGCTCGCTGAAGATCCGCTTCCACACCCAGACCGGCGGCGTCACGCTCGCGGCGCAGCAGCCGCACAACAACATCGTGCGCGTGGCGCTTCAGGGCTTCGCGGCCGTGTGCGGCGGCACCCAGTCGCTCCACACCAACGGCTTCGACGAGGCGCTCGCGCTGCCGAGCGAGACCGCCGCGCGGATCGCGCTGCGCACCCAGCAGATCCTCGCCCACGAGTCGGGCGCGGCGGACACGGTCGACCCGTTCGCCGGCTCCTACTTCGTCGAGGCGCTCACCGACGAGATCGAGGAGGCGGCACAGGCGCTGATCGACCGCGTCGACGAGATGGGCGGCTCGGTGCAGTGCATCCCGTTCATCCGCGCCGAGGTCGAGGAGTCGGCCTGGGGCTACGAGGAGCGCTACCGCCAGAAGCAGGACATCGTCGTCGGGCGTCAACGAGTACGTGACCGACCAGGTCGACGAGGTGGAGATCCTGCGCGTGGACCCGGAGGCGGAGCGCCAGCAGGTCGAGCGGCTGAAGGCGTTCAAGGAGGACCGCGACCAGCGATGCTGTCGCGGCGGCGGCTCGAGGAGCTGCGGCAGGCCTGCGGCGGCGGCGACAACCTGCTCGACCCGATGCGGGCGGCGCTCAAGGACCGCTGCTCGCTCGGCGAGGTGTGCGGCGTGATGCGCGAGGAGTTCGGGGAGTACTCCGAGGCCTAGACCGATGCTCGGCGACGACCTCGGCGAGTTGCTCGGCGCGCGCATCCCGGGCGACCACAGCCGCCAGACGCTCGCCGACGCCTACGCCCGGCCGGCGCGAAGAGGTGCTCGACCTCGGCTGCGGCGCAGGCGACTCGGTAGACCTCTTCCGCTCGCGCAATCCCGGCGTCCGGATGGGTCGGCGCGGACATCGAGAGCTCGCCCGAGGTGGCCGAGCGCACGCGCAGCGACGCCGAGTTCGTGACCTTCGACGGCGAGACGCTTGCCGTTCGACGACGCGAGCTTCGACCTCGTCTACTGCAAGCAGGTGCTCGAGCACGTGCGCCGGCCCGAGCCGCTCATGCGCGAGGTGGCCCGGGTGCTGCGCCCCGGCGGCTGGTTCGCCGGCTCGACCTCCCAGCTCGAGGCCTTCCACTCGCGCAGCCTCTGGAACCACACGCCCTACGGGTTCTGCCTGCTGGCCGAGGAGGCCGGGCTCGAGGTCGTCGAGCTGCGGCCGGGGATCGACGGGATGACGCTGGTGGCTGGCGCGCGCTCGGCCTGCCGCGCTTCTTCGCCCGCTGGTGGGCGCGCGAGTCGCCCGCGCAACCGCGTGATCGAGCTGGCCGGGCGGGCTCGCGCGGCTCGATGCGCGCACGCGCAACCAGGTGAAGCTCACGCTCTGCGGCCAGTTCGCGTTCCTCGCCCGCGCGCCGGCAAGGTCCCGTTCCTCGGTAAGGAGACCATTCCGGCGAGCGAACCGGTCGGTGATGTCGGATCTGACCGCGAAGCGAACCATCGTCAAGTCACCGCCGGAGCTCTGGGAGGAGCTGAGCGAGGTCGAGCGCCTCGCCAAGCACCTCGGGCCTTCGGCGAGATCAGGATCACCAAGCTGGAGCCCGAGCACACGGTCGCCTGGGAGGGCGAGCACGCGAGCGGCACCGTCTCGATCGAGCCCTCCGGCTGGGGAACCAAGGTCACGCTGACGGCCGAGCTGCCGGAGGCGGAGCCGCCGGAGCCGAGCCGGACCCGGAGTCGGCAGCAGACCCGATGCCGGACCCCGACCGGAACCGGAACCGGAACCGGAACCGGAACCGGAGCCGGAGCCCGAGCCCGAGCTGCTCGCCGAGGAGCCCGTGGTCGTGAAGCCGGCCTTGGATGCGCCGGTCCTGAGCCTGTCTCCCGCCCAGCCACGGCGCCGCGGCTTCTGGGCATGGCTGTTCAGGGAGCAGGCGGGAGCCGGCGAGGATCGCGCCCGTGCCGGCCGTGGCGGACCCGCCGCCGCCGGAGCCCGAGCCCGTCGCGGCGACGGTCGAGCCGGAGCCGATCGCGGCGATCGAGCCCGACCCGTCGAGCCGGAGCCCGTCGAGCTCCCGGAACCCGAGCCCGTCGAGCCGCATCGCGCACCCGCCGAGCCCGTGGACGCCGAGCCTCGGCGCCCCGTCTCCGAGGCCCAGTCCGTCCTCGACGGCATGCTCGACGCGCTCGGCTCCGCGCATCACCGCCCCTTCTCGCGCGGCTGACCCGCGCGCGGAGTGGACTCCGCGTCGCCGGGCGCGGAGAATCGCCGATGGCGGCGACGCGACGCGAGTTCCTCGAGGCCGGCGCGTCGGTGGCGCTGGCGGCCTCGCTCGCCGACGCGCCCGGCCCGGGCGGCAGCCGCGCGCGGCCGAACTTCCTCGTCGTGATCGTCGACACCCTGCGGGCCGACCACGCTCGGCGCTACGGCGGCCGCGCGTCCACGCCCGCCATCGACGAGCTTGCCCGCCGCGGGCCTCGCTTCACCCATTGCTACCCCGAGGCCATGGCGACCGTCCCGGCGCGGCGCTCGATCCTCACCGGGCGCCGCGTCTGGCCGTTCCGCCACTGGCACGAGTGGCCCGGGCTCCTGAACACGCCGGGCTGGGCCCCGATCGGCGATCCGGACGAGACGTTCACGAGCGCGCTGAACCGAGCCGGCTACTGGACCGCCTATGTCACCGACAACCCCTGGCTCGGCTTCTCCCGCCAGCTACTCGGCGCTTCGCGACAGCTTCGACAGGTTCGCGCGCGTCCGCGGTCAGGTCGGCGAGGTCGCACGCCGGTCGGCCTGTCGCCGCGGCCGACCTCGAACCAGTGGCTCGTGCCCGAGCTGCGGCGCGAGGACGAGGTCGAGTCGAGCGCATGCGCCGCTTCATCGCCGCAGGCGGCTACTGGCGCGACGAGTCGATCTCATGGGCCGCGCAGGTGTTCAACGCGGCGGCCCTGGCGCTCGAGCGCGCGCAGCGCGGCAGCCGTTCGCGCTCGTCGTCGACACCTACGAGCCGCACGAGCCCTGGACCCCGCCGCGCGCCTATATCGACCTCTACGGCGATCCGGCGTACAGCGGCCCCGAGCCGGGGATCGGCCGCTACAGGCGGGTCGAGCGAGCTGGCTCGCGCCGACGACGCGCGCCGGACCGGTGCATCGCGCGCATGCGCGACCTCTACGCCGCCGAGGTGACGATGACCGACCGCTGGCTCGGCGTGCTGCTCGCGCGTCTGCGTGAGCTCGGCGCTGGCCGCAGAACACCGTGATCGTGCTCGTGGGCGACCACGGCTACCTGCTCGGCGAGCACGGCTGGACGGGGAAGATCTCGTCGATGCTGCACCCGGAGCTGATCCACGTGCCGCTGATCGTGGTCGACCCGCGGCGCCGGCCGCCGGACGAGCGGCTACCTGGCCCAGACCCACGACATCGGCCCCACGCTGCTGTCGCTCGCCGGCGTGCGACGCGCCGGACGGGCATGGACGGAGTCGATCTCTCCCCGCTGCTTCGCGGCCAGCGGCCCGACGAGTCGCGCAAGCTTCGCCTATCGGCGGCTACGCCAACTGGCACTACGCCCGCAACGACGGAGTGGGCCTACGTCTCGGCCAACAGCGGGCGTCGGCCGGCGTCTCTACGACCTCGACCGCGACCCGAGGGAGGAGAGCAACATCGCCCGCCGTCACCGCAAGCGAATCGACGCCCTGCGACGAGCGGTCCGTACCGGCGCGCCGGCAGGCGTCCTGCCGGTCTATCGCTGACGCCGGCGCCGCCGACAGCGAGGCAGAATGCGCCCGTGCCCAGTGACTCGCCGGGAGCTCGCTCGTCGCCGGCGCGGCGGCCGCGCTCGGCGGCCCCGTTCGTGTCGCTGGGCGACCGCGCGGGCGCGCAGGAGCCGCCCAACGTGCTCGTGATCATGGTCGACACGCTGCGCGCCGACCACGTCTACGGCGACCGCGCGCGCACGCCGAACATGGACGAGCTGAGTCGCGCAGGGGCTGTCCTTCACGCGCGCGTCCCCGAGGCGATGCCCACCGTCCCCGTGCGCAACGGGTTCCTGAGCGGGCGGCGCGGCTTCCCCTTCCGCGGCTGGCACGACTACCGACGGGCTGCATCGACTCACCCGGCTGGTAGCCGCTCGACGACGTGGAGACCAGGCCTGGACGAGCCGCTTCAGCGGGCGGGCTACTGGACCGGCTACGTCACCGACAATCCGTTCCTCGGCTTCTCGTACTCCGTACGGCCGCTGCGGCGCAGCGTTCGACCTGTTCCTGCGGCGCGGCGGCCAGGTCGGCGGCACCGGCCAGGGCGTCTCCGGCAGCGAGTGCTCGACCACTGGCTGCACCCGCGCTCGAGCGGCGCCGAAGATCGGCGACCGCGCTGCGGCGCTACCTGGCCAACGGGGGCTACGCGCGCGACGAGAGCGAGACCTTCGCCGGCCGGGTGTTCCGCTCGGGCGTCGAGGCCCTCGAGCGGGCGCGCGCAACCAGCGGCCGTTCGCGCTGGTCGTCGACACCTTCGCGCCGCACGAGCCGTGGACCCCGCCGCGCCGCTACATCGACCTCTACGGCGACCCCGACTGGCGCGGCCGGGAGCCCGGCACGCTGCGCTACGGCGCGTGTCGAAGCTGGCTCGATCCGCGACGAAGCGCGCGCGGGTCCTCGAGCGGCTGCGCGCCCTCTACGCGGCCGAGGTGACGATGACCGACCACTGGATCGGCGTCCTGCTCGAGCGCCTGCACGCAGCTCGCGCCTCGACCGCGAGACGATCGTCGTGCTCGTCGCCGACCACGGCATCTTCCTCGGCGAGCGCGGCTGGACCGGGAAGATCTCGATCGCGCTGCACCCCGAGCTCGTCCGGGTCCCGCTCGTGATCGTCGACCCCGACGCGCCGGCGCGCGGGCAGACCGCAGCACCTACCGCGCCTCACCGCACGACATCGGCGCCGACGCTGCTGTCGATGACCGGCGTCGAGCCGCCGCCGCGCATGAAGGGCGATCGACCTCTCGCCGCTGTTCCGCGGCAGGCAGCCGCCGCGCGCGGCCTATCGCCTACGGCGGCTATCGCAACACGCCACTACCTGCGCAGACGACCGCTGGACGTTCTTCGCGGACAACCGGATGGAGAGCCCGAAGCTCTTCGACCGGCAGCGCGACCCCGGCGAGCGAACAACCTCGCCCGGCGGCACCCGGGGGTCGTCCGCGAGCTGCACGGCGCGTGTGGTCGAGCGGGCGGGCGGCGCCGCTCCCCGTACTACCCCGAGTAGGATCGACCGCCGCTATGCGACAGAAGTCGCCCGAGACCTACGAGGAGAAGCTCGCCCAGCTCCAGGAGCTGCGCGAGCAGGCCATCCACACGAATCCGCAGGCGGAGGAGAAGCAGCACGCCAAGGGCAAGCTGACCGCCCGCGAGCGGATCGAGAAGCTGCTCGACCCCGGCTCGTTCCAGGAGCTCGACACGTTCGTCCGCCACCGCACCTTCGACTTCGACATGCTCGACAACCGGCCCTGGGGCGACGCGGTCGTCACCGGCCACGGCATGATCGACGGCCGCCCGGTGGCGGTCTTCTCGCAGGACTTCACGGTCTTCGGCGGCTCGCTCGGCGAGGTGATGGGCGAGAAGATGGTGCAAGGTCATGGACCTGGCCGCGCGGATCGGCTGCCCGGTCATCGGCATCAACGACTCGGGCGGCGCGCGCATCCAGGAGGGCGTCGTCTCGCTCGGCGCCTACGGCGACGTGTTCGTGCGCAACGTGCAGTGCTCGGGCGTGATCCCGCAGATCTCGCTGATCATGGGCCCGTGCGCGGGCGGCGCCGTCTACTCCCCGGCCATGACGGACTTCATCTTCATGGTCAAGGAGACCTCGCACATGTTCATCACCGGCCCCGACGTGATCAAGACGGTCACCGGCGAGGAGGTCGAGTTCGAGGAGCTCGGCGGCGCGATGACCCACAACTCGAAGTCGGGCGTCGCGCACTTCGCGGCCGACGACGAGGAGAGCTGCCTCGAGGACGCGCGCTACCTCATGTCGTTCCTGCCGCAGAACAACCTCGAGCTGCCGCCGCGCATGGAGACCGGCGACGACCCGGAGCGCATGGACGCAGAGCTCGACTCGATCGTGCCCGGACAACCCGAACAAGCCGTACGACATGCGCGACGTCGTGCACCTGCTCGTCGACAACGGCGAGTTCTTCGAGGTGCAGGAGCACTTCGCGCGCAACATCGATCGATCGGCTTCTCACGCCTGAACGGCCGGCCCGATCGGCGTCGTCGGGAACCAGCCCAGCCAGCTCGCCGGCGTGCTCGACATCGACGCGTCCGAGAAGGCCGCGCGCTTCGTGCGCTTCTGCGACGCCTTCAACATCCCGCTGCTCACGTTCATGGACGTGCCCGGCTTCCTGCCCGGCACCTCGCAGGAGTGGGGCGGCATCATCCGCCACGGCGCGAAGCTGCTCTACGCGTTCACCGAGGCGACGGTGCCGAAGCTGACCGTCATCACGCGCAAGGCCTACGGCGGCGCCTACGACGTCATGAACTCGAAGCACATGCTGGCCGACTTCGTGTTCGCCTGGCCGACCGCCGAGGTCGCCGTGATGGGGCCGGAGGGCGCGGTGAACATCATCCACCGCCGCGACATCGCGCTCCTCGCCCACGCCCGACGAGCGCCGCGAGAAGCTGATCGGCGACTACAAGGCGCGCTTCGCCAACCCCTACTCGGCGGCCGAGCGCGGCTACATCGACGACGTGATCATCCCCCACGAGACGCGCCCGAAGCTGATCCGCGCGCTGGAGACGCTGCAGACCAAGCGCGTCGACACGCCGAAGCGCAAGCACGGGAACATCCCGCTGTAGGGCTCCTGTCAGGCCACGCGCCCGGTGTCACTGCGGTAGGCGCGCATGGCGAGCGCGCCGAGCGCCACGGTCCAGGCACCCATCACGAGCCAGCCGCGCAGGCCCCACGCGGCATCGCCGAGGCCCACGTGGCTCGCCTGCACGAGCCAGTAGGACGGCAGCGCCTGCGCGAGATCGTGCAGGAAGCCGTGCCCGCTGATCGGGAACCAGCTTCCGCCCAGCAGCGCGAGCACGCCCACCAGCCCGCCCACCGCCGGGCCGATCGAGTCCGAGCTGAGGAGGTGTCCGAGTGCGATCCCGAGGGCCGCGAAGGGCACGAGCCCGACGAGCAGCAGACCCGTCATCTCGAGCCAGCGGCCGGCCGACAGGCTCACGCCGAACGCCGCGCCGCAGGCGTACAGGGCGACAATGCTGAGGCCCGCCAGCAGGTAGCCGGTCAAGACCTTCGTTCCGATGTAGGCGGATGGACGGGAGCGGGCTGACGCGGAGCTGGCGGTTCCAGCCCGCGGCTCGGTCAGCGGCTATGCGGCCGCCGCTGGCGAGCATGGCGTTCATCGTCGCGAACGCGGCAAGGCCGACCATGAAGTACAGCGGCAGCGAGATGCCGGTGTTCGAGAAGTCGTTCACGTCGCGGCTCGGTGCGACGATCGCCAGGTAGAGGATCAGCGGGAAGGCGAGCGCGAAGATGACGACGCGCCGGTTGCGGATGGCCCGCAGCGCTTCGTAGCGGGTGTAGACGGCATACCTCATGCGAGTACCTCCTCGCGGACCGGCTGGTCCGGTTGGTCGCTGGTAAGTGCAAGGAACGCCTGCTCGAGATCCGCGCCGGCGATCTCGATGTCGCGCGCGTCGTCGTAGCGATCGAGCAGGGCGCGAATGGCGGCGTCCGAGGCCGTGGCGGTGAGGATCACGGTTGCGCCGTGGTGCTCTGCCCTGCTCACGCCAGGCAGTGCAGCCAGCTCCGCATCCTCGACGCCCGGCAACGTCGCGCGGATCGTGCGCGCGCCGACCCTCGACTTGATCTCCGTGGTCGGACCATCGGCCACCACCTCGCCGCGGGCCATCAGCACCACGCGGTCGGCGTAGGCGTCGGCCTCCTCCAGGTAGTGGGTGGCGAAGATGACGGTCTTGCCGTCGGCCGCGAAGGAGCGCATCGCGGCCCAGAAGCCGCGTCGTGCCTCGACGTCGAGCGCCACCGTGGGCTCGTCGAGCACGAGCAGCTCGGGATCGCTCACGAGCGCGAGGGCGAGCCGCACGCGCTGAGTCTGGCCGCCCGACAGCTTCTTCGTCCGCTGCCCGGCGAAGGCCCCGGTGCCGGTGAGCTCCAACACGTCATCGATCTCGAGCGGGCGCGGATACAGGGAGGCCATCATCGACACGAGCTCGCGCACCGAGAGATCGCCGATCAGGCTCCCCATCTGCAGCATTGCGCCCACCTCACCGGCGGCGATCGCCGCCTGAGGCTCGTTCCCGAAGATCGACACGCGGCCGGCGTCGGGCTTCGTGAGGCCGAGCAGCATGTCCAGCGTGGTCGACTTCCCGGCCCCGTTCGGCCCGAGCAGTGCGACCGTCTCTCCCCGTCCGACCGACAGGTCGACCGCGCGTACGGCGCGGACAGGCCCAAAGGACTTGACGAGGTCGTGCAACTCGATCGAAGCGTTCATGGGGTCGATTCCACGCCAGGCGCATTAGAGGACGATGAGCACGTTGCGGCGGAGGCGTCGCCTCGCAATCCTTTGCCGATGCGCGTCCTCGTAGTGGAAGACGAGGTCAAGCTCGCCAAGCTGATCCGGCAGGGCCTGCGCGAGAGTGGCCTCCTGGCAGATGTCGCGGTGACCGGCGAGGACGCGCTCTGGATGGCGCCCGCCAACGGTTACGACGTGATCGTCCTCGACGTCAACCTGCCGGGAATCGACGGCTTCGAGACCTGCCGGCGGCTGCGCGAGGACGGCCTGCGCACGCCCGATCCTCATGCTCACCGCCCGCGACGGCGTGGCCGACCGCGTCACCGGCCTCGACACCGGCGCCGACGACTACCTCGTCAAGCCCTTCGACTTCGACGAGCTGCTGGCGCGGCTGCGCGCGCTCGACCGCCGCGGGCCGGTCGAACGCGAGACGCTGCTCGAGGTCGGCGATCTCGTCCTGGACCCGGCAAGCCGGGAGGTGCGCCGGGCCGGGACGCCGATCGAGCTGTCGACCAAGGAGTTCCAGCTGCTCGAGGTGTTCATGCGGCAGGCCGGGCGAGGTGCTCTCTCGCTATCAGCTGATCGAGGGGGCCTGGGACATGGAGTACGAGAACCGCTCCAATGTCGTCGACGTCTACGTGCGCTACCTGCGCGAGAAGATCGACAGGCCCTTCGGGGTCGAGAGCTTCGACACCGTCCGCGGCGCCGGCTATCGGCTGCGGACGCCGGGCTGAGCGGCTCGTGCCTCAGGCCGCGGGCAGCCTGAGCCAGACGTCGGCGCCGCCACCCGGGCGGTTGCCCGCCGCCACGCTGCCACCGTGGGCGCGGGCGATGGCCTCGACGATGGCCAGGCCGAGGCCGGTGCCCGGAGTGCCGCCGCCGGCGTCACGGCTGAAACGCTCGAAGGCGCGGGCGATGAACTCCTGGCTGAAGCCGGGCGCCGCGATCCAGCACATGCAGCTCCACCATCTCTGCCGTCCGCACACTGGTCAGCTCCACGGGGCCGTCGCCGTACACCAGCGAGTTGGCGATCAGGTTGTCGAGAGCCTGGGCCAGCCGATCGGCGTCTGCCAGGACCACGGCGGCCCCGCCATCGTCATCCGGTGCTGCGATCGAACGGCCGGCCGCGGTGAATGCCGCCTCGCCGCGCTCGGCCGCGGCGGCCAACAGCCCGTGCGCCGGCCACGGCTCGGGCTGAAGCGGGAGCCGGCCCTGATCGGCGCGGGCGAGGACGAGCAGGTCGTCAGCGAGGCTCGACATCCGCCGAGTCTCCTCGTGGACGGAGGCAATCGCGGCGCGCAGCTCGCCGACGTCCCGCTCACCCCGGAGCGCCAGTTCGAGCTCGGCGCGCATCGTCGTCAGTGGCGTGCGCAGCTCATGGCTCGCGTCGCTCACCAGCCGGCGTTCGCGTGCATAGCCGGACTCGAGCCGGTCGAGCATCTCGTTCAGCGTGCGGCCGAGGGCACCGATCTCATCGCGCGCCTCGGGTACCGGCAGTCGCTCGGACGGGTTGCTCTCGCTGATCGCCGCCGCCCCGCTTCGCATTCGCTCCACAGGCCGCAGTGCCGCCCCCGCGACCTCGTAGCCGGCGAAGGCCGCGACCAGCAGCGCGAGCGGCAGCGCGATCAGGAGCAGCCGGTTCAGTGAGGCGAGGCTGGAGTCCCGCTGGCTGAGCGAGTCACCGATTACCACCACCCCACGCTCGCTGTCCTCCAGCCGCGCGGGGACGGCTCGCAGGCGCACCTCGGTTCCATTGAGGGATCTGCGCTCGACCGTGAGCGGCCGCCGGGCGGCCTGCTGCAACTCGGCAGGCTCGAGCAGCCGGGTCCTGCGGGCGGGGCCGGTCGAGGCGAGCCGTTCGCCGCCGGCGGCGTAGACCTGTGCGTAGCGCTCTCCGCTGTTGAGGATGGCATCGGCGCCCGTACCGGTATGAACGAGCGCCGCGATGTCCTGCGCCTGGGCGTGTTGAGCGTCGGCGATCGAGCGATCGAGGTCGCGCTCGAACTCGCGGGCGAGGAAGACGCCCGCCACGAGAAGCAGCAGGGCGATGACCCCGGTGAAGGCCAGCGTGAGCCGTACGCGAATCGGCAACCGCGCCAGCGTCCTGGCGACCCTCCGCATGCAGCGATCACACCATATGTGCACCCGGGCCGAACGGCCGGCTGGCTCGGTCAGCCAGGTCGACGATTCCTGTCACCCGAGTCCGGTCCGGCCGCCAGCCGGATCGCCTTGCGCGCAATTGCCAGCAGCGCGACCAGCGCGAGGACGCCTACCAGTGCATCGATCACGCCTCAGCGCCCCACGGCCAGCTGGGGCTGGGGGTCTCGCTCCTGCACGGCGCGTGGACTCGACGTGGGCATGAGCAGTGCTGGGACGAACGCGAGCGCAGTGAACCCGACCGTCCACCAGAAGGTGTTCCCGAACGCCGTGGCGAGGCCTGAGCTGCCGCCTGCGGCGTGCGTCGTGCTCTGGTGCTGCAGGATCACTGCAAGCACCGCGGTGCCGAACGAGGCGCCGACCTGCTGGAAGATCCTCACCGCGCTGGTCGCTCGAGGAATCGCTTCGCGGCGGAGTCCGCGATAGGCGACGGTCATCGCCGGGACGAACACGGCGCCGAGGCCGGCACCTCGGATCACGAGCGAGGCGCCGAGCGCCAGCTCACTCGTTCCGGCGCCGACCTGGGCATACGGGATCGTTCCCACCGTGGCCAGCGCCATGCCCACGAGCACGATCGGCCTCGGGCTGACCCTGTCCACGAGCGTGCCGACGATCGGAAGCGCGATCATCATCCCGAGGCCCTGCGGGGCGAGCAGCAGTCCGGCGTCGAGCGCGCTCTGGCCACGCACCTGCTGGTAGTAGAGCGGGAGGAGAAGCATCGCGCCGAAGAGCGAGAGCCCCGCGAGGAACATGAGGCCGGCCGACGCTGCGAACGAGCGCGACCGGAAGAGGCGCAGGTCGATGAGCGGCTCGATCCTCGTCCGAAGCGCGTGCCACGCGAAGCCCACGAGGAGCACCGTGCCGATCGCGAGCGGACCGATGACCTGGACGTCTCCGAAGCCCCCCTGGGACCCGGCCTCCGACAGGCCGTAGACGACCGCCGCCAGCCCGGGTGAGAGGAGCGCCAATCCGAGCACGTCGAGCGGATGCTCACCGCGCTCCTCCGGCGCGGGCATGTAGCGCCAGGCCAGCAGTAGCGCGATTGCGCACACGGGCACGTTGATGAAGAAGATCCAGCGCCAGCTGAGGCTGTCGAGGATCAGGCCGCCGATCACCGGCCCGATGACCGGGGCGACGAGTGCGGGAACGGCGATGGCCGACGTGAGCCGGCCCAGCCGCCGCGGCCCGGCCGCTTGGGCCACGATCGTCTGGAGCAGCGGGAACGTCATACCTCCGCCGATGCCCTGCACCACCCTGAATGCGACCAGGCTCCCGGCCGACCAGGCAAGGCCACACAGCACAGAGCCACCGAGAAACAGCGCGAGAGACAGCATCCACATTCGTTTGCTTCCGAAGCGATCCACGGCCCAGCCGGTGAGCGGGATCACCATCGCCAGAGCCAGCAGATAGCCGGTCGAGACCCATTGAATCGTCGACAGGCCGGCGTGGAGCTCGCGGCCGAGCGTGCCGATCGCCACGTTGATGATCGTTATGTCGAGCTGGACCGCGGCCGCTCCGACGAGGACGATTCCCGCGAGCTTGAGGAGTGCGGGATCGAGCCTGTCGGCATTGTCGGTAACGCGGGTGTCGGAGCTCATCAGCGGCGTCCTTCCGGTGGTTGAACGACCGGAAGGCTCTCCGCGGCGGATGAGGCCACGATGAGAGGCGCGCGCTGAGGAGGCGAGCGGCTAGCCGACCACGCGGAAGCTGCTCTTGCCGAGCAGCTTGCCGAAGCGCCGGTCGGAGCGCTCCCCGAAGCCCGGGAAGACGAAC
This sequence comes from uncultured Thermoleophilaceae bacterium, assembly GCA_963788595.1. Lineage (GTDB taxonomy): Bacteria > Actinomycetota > Thermoleophilia > Solirubrobacterales > Thermoleophilaceae > JACVRW01. The sequence goes on along the minus strand of CAWBHC010000008.1, from coordinate 157,499 downwards.
CAGGTGTAGGGGCCTGCCTTCAGCCGACGGCGGCCGCCGTCGAAGTGCCAGATCTCCGAGAGCTGCAGCTGCGCGCGCCGCGGCCAGCGGCTCAGCACCTTCTGCTCGCCGCGGTAGAGCTGCACGTTGTAGTAGCTCGCGCGTTTGGCGGCCTCCCACACGAGCAGGGGAGGCTCCCCGAGGCGGGCGCCGCGCGGCGGGCCTATGAGCGGCGAGGCCGTCGGCACTGCGCTCGCCAGGCCATGCGCGCGATTGCCGGCCCGGTCGATCGACGTGATCAGGTAGCGCTGGCGCTGCTGGTTGCGAAGCGGGCGGTCCGTGAACGACGTGCCCCCGCCGCGGAAGACCAGGGCGGGCAGGCCGGCGGCCGTGATTCTCGCGACCTCGATCAGCTCGGCACCGGCAGCCGGAGGCCAGCGGAGCGTGACCTGGTTGTCGTCAGGGGTCGCGGTCACCTGGGGCGCGCCGGGCGGCGTCGCGTCGTAGTTCAGCGGGAAGTAGGCGGCGCCGACGTTGCCGGCCACGTCCTGGCAGCTGCCGCCCAGCACGACCCCCGCGGCGTCCGGCCCGCCATAGCCGGCGCTCGTGCACGATTGCACGCCGGAGGTGGCGTCGGTCCCCGCGAAGGCGACACTCATGGGGTGGTTGAACCAGCCGTTGTAGTCGGGGGGACGGTCGGGGGCGGCGGAGACGGCGGGTGGCGTGCGGTCGACGTGGATCGTGACCGGTACGCGTGTACCGCGCCTCCGTTCGCTCGTGACCTGCAGAAGACGCTCGGTGCCGCGACGTGTCCGCGCTGAACGTCCGTGTCGCTGCAGTCCACCGCCACGATGTACCGCCGAGTTGGCCCAGTCCCAGACTCAGCGTCAACCGGCGGCGTGTACCAGCCACTGCAGTCACTCGGTGCTGTCGCGCAGGCGTAGGTCGAGCGGGCGACTGAGCGGCTTGCGGCTGCCGGCGCCGGCAGCGCAGCGGCGAGCACCACTGCAATCACGGCCGCCGGCGCGGCTCTGCGCACAGCTATCCCCCCCACGCCCCCGTGCGGCGGGTCGCCACGAGCAGGAAGCCCCCGCTCGTCAGCGCGAGCGTCAGCAGCGCGACCGCGGCGATCGCGATCGGCGGGGCGGCGTCGGTGGCGCGGTCGCGCAGGCCCTCGACGAAGGGGCCGACGTCGGACACCACGGGGAGCGGGCTCACGTCCTCCGCGGGTGCGGCGCGGTCCTCGTCGCGCGGCTGCGGTTTCGGACGGTCACGCGCGTCGGACGGCTTCGAACGGCTGTCGGCGGGCACCGCGGCGGGCTCCGGCGCAGTCGTCGAAGGCGTGGCATCGGCCACGGGCTCGGATGCCGGCTCGGGTGCGGGAGTGGCGGGCGCCGGGGCCGCCGGTGCGGGCTCCGCCGGCGCGCGCTCCACGGGCGGCGCCTGCGAAACGGGGGCCGGGGCCTCCTCGACCGGCGCCGAGGTCGCGGGCTCCGGCTCGGGCACGGGGTCGGGCGCCGGCGCGGCCGGCGCGGGGGCCGGGTCGGGCGCCGGATCGGGCGCGGGCGCCGCAGCGCCCTGAGCGGATGCCGCAGGCACCGCCCAAACCGCCACGAGCACTAGGGCGGTCAGGCGAAGCTTCACGGCTTGCATCCCTTGGGGCAGAGGGTTGGCATTTGGGCCAATGTCCAACGTATGCGCGGTTTGTCCATACGTCAATTTCCGCAAGTTGCGTTAAGGCCGGATGACGATTAACGAGGCGGCCCGCCGGCCCGCGTCCGGGCCGGCAGCCACCTCGTTTGCTCAGCTCAACTCGTCACGGCCATCCGCAAGGTGGCTTGGTCAGCCTCCCTGCGTCTGGTCCAACTCCTGGTCGAGATCGTTCTCGTTGCGGGCGTATGCGTCCGCATAGGAGTTGTTCGACTGGCTCAGCCGGCCGCCGTCGCCCCAGCTCTTCAGGCGTAGGGAGAAGGCGTTGTTCTCCGGCTCGATCTGCTTCGACTCCGCGTCGGCGTCGGCATCCTGCCAGCTGAACGCTGACTGGCCCGCGGCCTGAATCAGGTCGCTTGCCTTGCAGCCACAGCCACGGGAGGGAGCCTGTGACTGCTCGATCCCTTGGTAGGTGTCGTTGTCGTTCTTGGCGTCGGCCTCGGCGTAGGAGTTGTTCTCCTGCGACACGTGGCCGTCGTCGCCGGGGCTCAACACGCGCACCGAGATGTTCGTGTTGGTCGGCTTGACCTGAACCGACTTGGCCTTGGCATCCGCGGACTGCTTGTTCACGGCTTCCTGTCCGGCGGCCTGAATGCCGGTGCCGCCGCCCTTGCAGCCGCAGTCGTCGTGCTGCTTGTACGACTTGCTGCCGTTCTCGGGGGCGTAGCCGTTCATCGGGGCGTAACCGCCGCCCTGCTCCTGGGTGATGTCCTGGTCGAGATCGTTCTCGTTCTTGGCCTTGGAATTCGCCTCGGAGTTGTTCGACTGACGGACCGAGCCGTTGTCGCCGGGGCTCAGCACTCGAACAGAGATGTTCTTGTTCTCGGGCTTCACCTGGAGCGACTCGGCGTCTGCCTCCGCCTTCTGCAGGTTCACGGCCCCCTGGGTCGCCTCCTGCAGCTGGTCACCACCGCCACCGGCCTGCGACTGGGTCACCGCCTGATCGGTGTCGTTGTCGTTGATGGCATCGGCCTCGGCGTAGGAGTTGTTCTCCTGCGACACGCTGCCGTTATCGCCCTCGCTCAACACTCGGACGTTGATGTTGGTGTTGCTTGGGTTGTACTGCGTGGAGTTCGCGTTGGATTCCGCGGACTGGACCGAGCCGGCAAACTGGTCCGCCACCTGGGCGGCTACCGGGTCACTGGCCATTGCTGGTCCGGCACCTATGCCGAGCGCCAGTCCGCTGATCGCCAACGCGAGGAAACGTCTTTTCATGCTTCCTCCTGAGTTGGGTCGCGCCGGGGCCGCGAGGTCCCGGCGAGTGCGTTGGGATCGCGCCGGCGCTAACCCGGCCGTTCGAGCCGCGACGAGCTGAGCAGAGAGGAAAGCTTGTGCTTGACGGCGGCGATCCGGCCACCGGCGGGCGGCGGCACGAGGGCCAGGGCGCCCATGAGGGCCGCGAGCAGGAGGACGAGGCCACCGCCTCCTCCTCCTCCTCCGCCTGCCGCCGACAGGCCCATGGCCTGCGCGGCCAGCCCGGCCGGCTCACTCTCCGGGTCGCCATTCGGATCGGAGCCGGCCGGGCGGCGTGCGGGCGCCTTTGCGGCCTTCGGCCGCGTGGTCGCGCCAGTTGAGGCGAAATCGGTTGAAGCGAAGCTTGTGGATGCGGGGGCGGGGGCGAGCGCGCCGCCGGCGGCTGCGGGAGGGGACGACTTGGCGGGCAGGGTGCCGGCCTCGTCCCGCTCGTCCCGCTCGGCGGGCCTGCCGCCCCCGGCGCCGGGAGTCGCCACGAGCGGACCCGGCTGTGCGCCGGTCTTGGTCGGGAGCTCGGCCGCGGTCTCGGGGCCGAGCGCCTCGAGCCGGCCGGCCAGGCGGTCCGTGCGAATGCGCTCCATGAGGAGCTGCGTCGCGGGTTCGTCGCCGGGCTCGCCGAGCATGCCGGCCGCGCAGTCGCCCGACCAGGTCCAGTTCCAGTTCCAGTCGAGGCCGGCGATCGATGCGTCGCCGCAGTCCCACGTCCAGTTCCAGTTCCATGTCCAGTCGAGGCCCAGGTCGAGCGCTCCCAGGCCGAGGCCGCCCAGGACGTCGGTCGGGTTCCCGCTGCCGAGGCTCGCGAGGTCGCCGAGGTCGATGCCCTGGCTCACGCCGCCGTCGTCCCCGGGGCTCAGGATCCGGATGTCGACGTTGAGGTTGAGCGGGATGACGAGCGGTCCAGCGTCCTCATCCGCCTCGTCCTCGTCGGCCTCCTCCGGGTCCTCTGGCGGAGGCGCCGGTCCGGTCTCGTCCACGATGTACGCGGGCGGCTCGGTGGCCTCCTCCTCCTCGACCGGATCGGCCGGTTGCGCGGGCTCGGCCGAGGCCGGGGACACCGCCGCCGGGGCGGGAGCCTGCTCGGCCGCAACAGGCACGGCGGGCTCCTCCTCAGGCGGCTCCGCCACTGGCGGGTCCGCCTCGGGCGGGTCCGGCTCGGGCGGGTCCGGCTCGGGTGGGACCGGCTCGGCGGGCGGGGCCTCGGCCGGCTCGTAGACCGGCTCCGGTGGTTCTGGCGGCGCCTCGGGTGCGCCGACCCCCTGTGCCGCGAGGGCCGCATCGATATCCGAAGTCCCCTCCGCGCCGATCGAATCGGCGTAGGCCGGCCCGGCCAGTGCAAGCGCAATCGTGAGCGCTGCCAGGAGCCAGGGCGCGGTGCGGCGCGTGCGCCGCGGGAAGGAGGGGGATTCCGGGGGCATTCCTCGTTTCGAGGCCGGGGGTCGATGCGAGCCTTACACCTGCCAAGTACCCCCGGGCCGTGTCCGGACGGTCAGCCGAAAACCGCTCTGCAAAGCGGTGATACCGGTTATGGTCGGCCTGATATCAGCCCAGGCGCGCTCAGGAGGGGGGTGAGACCGGCGGGCAAGCGCGATCGGAAAGTACGAGAAACGGCCACCAGTCGCCTGCTGGTCGCATATCGCGAGCGCGGCGACGAACGTGCGCGCGATCGCCTGGTGGCGCTCTACCTGCCGCTCGTGGAGACGCTGGCGCGCCGCTACCGCGGCCCGCAGGCGGAGTTCGACGACCTGCTCCAGGCGGGGTCGATCGGGCTGCTGAACGCGATCGAGCGCTACGACCCCAGCCGCAGCGACGAGTTCGCCGCCTTCGCGGTGCCCACGGTCGCGGGCGAGATGAAGCGCTACATCCGCGACCGCGGCGCCACGGTACGCCTGCCGCGGCCGCTGCACGAGGCGGCCGGCCGGCTGCCCAGGGAGCGCGAGCTGCTGACCCGGCGGCTCGGTCGCACCCCCACGGAGGCGGAGCTCGCCGAGGCGGTCGGCGTCTCGCCCGCCGAGTTCGCGGAGCTCGAGGCCGCCCTGCGCGCCCCGGCTCCCGGCAGCGGCGCGGACGCGGTCGCGGATCCCCGGCCGGAGTCCTCCGACGAGCGACTGCTGCTGGCGGGCGCGTTCGAGGCGCTCGACGAGCAGGAGCGGGAGATCGTCTTCCTGCGCTTCATCGAGGACCTCGACCGCAGGGAGGTCGCCGGGCGTCTCGGGATCTCCGAGAGCCAGCTCGGGCGGCGCACGCGTACGGCGCTCGCCAAGCTCCGCAGCGAGCTCGAGGAGGACGGCCTCCAGCGCGCGGCGAACGGGGAGGCCGCACACGCCCCCACCGCGGCTGCCGCCGCGGCCGCGAAGCCCAGGCCGGCGGGCCCCAAGCCGCAATCCGGCAAGCAGGGCGGCGGACACAGCGGCCGCCTTCTGCTGCGCATGCCAAGGACCCTCCACGACGATCTCGCCGAGGCCGCCGAGCGGGAGGGCCTCAGCCTCAACCGCTTCATCACCGCGACGCTCACAGCCGCCATCCAGGGAGAACGCCCGGAGCCCGGCCAGCGCGGCGAGCAACCGGAGTCGTCCGAGCTCGAGGCACGCGAGGTACCGCGCTGGCTCCCGGCCGCCATCGTGGCCAACATCGTCGTCGTGGTGGTGGCGGCTCTGGTCGCGCTCGTGCTGCTCGTGATCGCCTGGCAGAACGGCTGGTGAGCGTTACTCGATGAGGATCTTGAAGGCCGAGTGCAGCTCGTCGTCGTCGCCGGCGGTTCCGCCCACGAGAGCCTTCAACGGCTCGAGGTACGGCCGCGCGCTCTGCCAGTCGGCGTCACCGCCCGCGGTCGAGTCGGCCAGCTCGAGCACCGGCGCCGCCGCCAGGTAGAACGAGACCGCGTACCCGTCGAGCGACTTGGTGGCCTCCGCTGAACTCCGGCGAGTCGCCGAGGCGCTGCGCCGGGTCGAGGGCATCCTCGGCCGCGGCGTCGCCGTAGGCGAGCACGACGCGGTCGTCGCGCTGGAACAGATGCACCGGGGCCGGGATCTCGTCGTCACGCAGCGTGAGGCCCTCGCCGGCTCCGGGCACCGGCGAGCGGCTCGACGGTCGTGCCCGAGGTCGGCTGCGAGCCCCTCGCGAGCGCGCCGAGGCGCGTGATCAGGCGCGCTGACGCGGCGGGATCGGTGGTCTCGACCACGACGGCGCCGTTCAGGTCGGCGAGGCTCGTGCCGCGCACGAAGACCCCGAAGTCGCCCATCCAGCCGAGCACGTCGCGGTCGAGGTCGAGCCCGGTGATGGCGCTCAGCTGGCCGGCGATCGCGTCGCGGCCGCCGGCGGCCTGGCCGAAGGCGTCGACGTAGTAGTCGAGCAGCTTGCCCAGGTCGGGCTGCGCGAGCGCGAGCCACGAGTCGGCGGGCAGCTCGTTCGACGAGGTCGCTGCCCTGCCCGAGGAACGGCGTCGTCGCCGCCAGCGACCCGGGAGCGTCCGCCTCGAACGTCACGCCGTCGCGGTCCACGTCGAAGGTCGTGACGAGCGGCTCCTTGAAGAGGTCGCCGAAGGACCCGAGTGCCGGCTGCCGGCGCTGGAGCACCTGCTGGAGCGCGGGCGAGTTGATGTAGAAGAGGCCGAGCCGGTCCTCGGCGATGTCCGCGGTCGCGTCCTTGTAGGTCTCGTCGTCCTCGAGCGGCGAGCCGCCGTCGGACGTGTCGACCGCGGCCTTGAGGCCGGCCTCGTTCCCGAGCACCACGAAGCCGTCGACCACGCCGCCGGCCCCGTCGCCGTCCGACAGGTAGTCGACGCCCTCGTACGTCTTCTCGCGCGCATCGCCCTCGAAGGACTTCTCGATCGCGTCGCGCGCGGCGTCGTCGTCGGTGGTCGCGACGAGCGCCGCGCTCGACTCGGGCTCGGCGCCGATGACGAAGAAGGCCGCCGTGTCGCCGAGCCAGGGCTCGACGTCCTTCTCGAAGGTGATCGGAGCCTCCGAGTCCGCGCAGGCCGTCCTCGATCAGGCTCCGCAGCCGCTCCGCGGTGCTCCCTCACCCGGGAACTTGCCGACGAGCGCATCGATGGCCTTCTTCTGGTCACCCGACGGGTCGAGGTCGACCTCGCCGTAGGCCTGCGAGCCGGCAGGCGCGAGCGAGGCCGCGCTCGAGGCGGTCTCGTCCTTGCCGCAGCCGAGCGCGACGAGAACCGGGATGGACAGGACGGCGAGCAGCAGGGCGAGTTTGCGCATGAACGATGTACCGAGGGGTCGGGGGAGGCGGCTAGAGCCGGACGGTAGCGGCACGTAACGCGGCCGCCGCATGAGCTTTCGATCAGTGCGAGGCAGAGGGCGAGGTCCTGGATCGCGAGGCCGGTGGAGTCGAAGAGCGTGACCGCGCCGGGCGCGGAGCGGCCCGGCGCCGCGCCGGTCAGCACCGCCCCCAGCTCGGTCACGCGCTCGCGCGTGACGAGACCGGCCTCGACAGCCCCGGTGAGCTCGCCGCCGTGGCTCGCCTGGGTCCACTCGTCACAGAAGAGCTCGGCGCGCGCCACCGCCTCGGGCTCGGCCTCGGCCTTGCCCGGACCATCGGCGCCGAGCATGTTCAGGTGGAGGCCGGGCCGCAGGTCGGCCTCCCGCACGACCGGCTCGGTGCCCGGGGTCACGCAGGTCACGACGTCGCAGGCGAGCGCGTCGTCGAGGCCGCCCACCTCCCAGCCGAGCTCGCCGGCGAGCGCCCCGGCCGCCTCGGGATCGGGGTCGAAGCAGACGCCCGGGCCGTACTCGGCGGCGGCGAGGCAGCGCGCCGCCCAGGTTCCGTGCAGCCCGCAGCCGACGATGCCGGCGCTCGTCGCGTCCTCGCGAGCCAGCTCCTGCGCCGCCACCGCGGCCACCGCGCCGGTCCGCAGCGCCGTGATCGAGCGCACGTCGACGAGCGCGAGCGGCTGGCCGTCGGCGCCGACGACACGCAGATCATCCCCATCACCACGGGCCGCCCGGCCTCGGGGTTGCGCGGGAACGAGGTGACCCACTTGAGGATCGCGAGCCCGGCGCCCTTGGCGGGCATCGCGCGGAAGTCGCCGTGCGGCGCGGCGTCGAGGTAGGTCTTGGGCGGCATCTGCCAGCTCCCGCGCGGCGAACTCGACGAAGCCGTCGCGCACCCGCTCGATCGCCTCGGCCGGAGTGATCGCGCCGAGCACGGCCTCCTGCGGGAAGACGGGTATCTCGGGCACGGGCGACTACGCTATCCGCCCCGTGACGCGGAACGGCAAGCAGCGCCCGGCGCGCCCGCGCATCGAGTTGCGCCAGTCCGCCTCGCCCGAGGAGGCCGCCGCGATCGCAGCCGCGATCGAGCAGTTCCTGCGCGACACGGCGCCGCCCCCGGCACCCGCCGAGGCCGCGCTCAGCCCGTGGGCGCGCGCCGGCGCTGCTCGAGGGAACGGGGCGCGAGCGGCGGGCCGTCGCCCTGGGGCGACGACGTGCGCTGGGGCGGCTGAGCGACCGATCGCGCCTCGATGCGTAACCTCGACCGGTCGATGGCTGACGAACGCAATCGAGGTTCGCAACCTCCGATAAGTCCTTCAAGACCGTCGCAGGCTCTGAAGGGGATCGATCTCGACGTGCCTCGCCGGCACCGTGCTCGGGCTGCTCGGCCCCAACGGCGCCGGCAAGACGACCGCCGTTCGCATCCTCACCACGCTGCTGCCGCCCGACAGCGGCAGCGCCGCGCGTCGTCGGGCCTCGACGTCGTCAAGGACGCCAGCGCCCTGCGCTCGCAGATCGGCCTCGCCGGTCAGTACGCGGCGGTCGACGAGAACCTCACCGGTCACGAGAACCTCGAGATGGTCGGCCGCCTCTACCACATGGCCGAAGTCCGACGCCGAGACGCGCGCCGACGGAGCTGCTCGAGCGCTTCGAGCTCGCCGACGCGGCGGATCGTCTGGCCAAGACCTACTCGGGCGGCATGCGCCGCCGCCTCGACCTCGCCGCCGCGCTGGTGGTGCGCCCTCCGGTGCTCTTCCTCGACGAGCCCACCACCGGGCTCGACCCGCGCAGCCGGCTCGGCGCTGTGGGAGACGATCGAGGCGCGCGTGGCCGCCGGGACGACGGTGCTGCTCACCACTCAGTACCTCGACGAGGCCGATCGCCTCGCCGACTCGATCGCCGTGATCGACCACGGCCAGGTGATCGCGTCGAGGGCACCTCGGACGAGCTGAAGGACCGCGTCGGCGGCGAGCGGCTCGAGGTGACGCTCGCAGGCCGGTTCGTCGACAGGACTCTGCGATCGAGGCGCTCGTCCCGCTCGCGGACGAGCGCCCCAAGTGCGAGGGCGGGATCCTCGTGCTGCCGCTTCAGCCGCGGCCGCGGCGCGATCGCCGAGGCGGTGCGCCGGCTCGACACCGCCGGCGTCGGGCATCGACGACATCGCCGTGCGCCGCCCGACGCTCGACGACGTGTTCATCACGCTCACCGGCCACGCCGCGGAGCCCGACCAGACCGGCGAGGACGGCGACGAGCCGGGTCGCGTCGATGAGACGCGAGGAGCGAGCAGGCGGCATGAGCTCGCTCGCCTACGCCGTCTCCGACACCGCCGTGGTCGCCACGACGCAACCTGCTGCGCATCCCGCGCCAGCCCGACCTGTGGGTCTCGTTCACGATCCAGCCGGTGATGTTCGTGCTGCTGTTCGTGTACGTGTTCGGCGGCGCGATCCAGACACCGGGCTACGAGTACGTGGACTTCCTGATGCCCGGGCATCGTCGATCCAGACGATGGCGTTCGGCGGGTTCGTCACCGCCATCGGCCTGTCCGACGACCTGCGCAAGGGACTCATCGATCGCTTCCGCTCGCTGCCGATGGCGCGCTCGGCGGTCCTCTCGGGATGATCGAACCTCTCTGACTTGACCACCCATACGGTGGTCAAAACCGCATGCTGACGCCGGATCTCGGGGCGGAGGGACGACTCGGTCGAGCCCAAAACGGGTAATGCAGTAAACCCGGCCGGATTTTGGTACTTTGCAGTCGCGCAGACGGCGCCCCGGCTAAGCGGAGAGGTAATCGACCATGGAACCCGTCTCGATTGAGCCCAAAGAGCAGAAGGGCAAGGGCAGGAAGGGCTCGCTCGAAAATCCCGAGGTCTACGAGAACGTCCCGGGCCACGTGATCCCGATCATCGAGCGCGAGTTCGACGACTTCGACAACGAGGCCGAGAAGTTCCTCGACGGGCGAGACCCCCGAGGACGAGTTCATCGGCTTCCGCCTGAAGCAGGGCGTCTACGGCCAGCGCCAGGCCGACGTCCAGATGTGCCGCATCAAGCTGCCCATGGGCGGCGTCACGCCGGAGCAGATGGAGATGTTCGCCGACGTGGTGGAGGAGTACGCGCCCCTCAACAAGGGCCACATCACGACGCGCCAGAACATCCAGATCCACCACATCCCGCTGCGCGAGATGGCCGAGCTGATCCGCAAGGTCTCCGACTCCGGCCTGTCCTCGCGCGAGGGCTGCGGCAACACCGTCCGCAACGTGACCGGCGACCCGTGGGCCGGCATCACCGAGGGCGAGCTCTTCGACATCACCCCGTACGCGGGCGCGTACGTGCGCTACTTCGTGCGCCACCCCACGACGCAGCTGATGCCGCGCAAGGTCAAGACCGCGTTCACCGCGACCGACGAGGACCGCGCGATCACCGGCATCCACGACATCGCCTTCATCCCGCGCGTCCGCGACGGCGTGCGCGGCGTCGAGATCCGGGTCGGCGGCGGCACCTCGATCATGCCCCGCGTCGCCCCGACGCTCTACGAGTTCGTCGAGCTCGACAACGGCGACTACCTGAAGGTCTCCGAGGCGGTCTTCCGCATCTTCGACCGCCAGGACTGGCTGCGCGTCAACCGCGCGCGGGCGCGCATCAAGGTGCTGATCGACAAGATCGGCATCGACGCGTTCCGCGAGCAGGTCGAGGAGGAGCTCGCAGGGCGACTGGGTCGCCGAGCGCGACTTCGATCCCGACCCCGCTCCTGCTCGAGCACGACGAGGAGGCGAACGCGCCGCAGCCGCTCGCCCACTACGCGCAGCCCAACGGCGACGGCACGGGCTTCGAGCGCTTCCGCGCCTCGAACGTCGAGCCGCAGCGCCAGGAGGGCTTCTCGAGCGTTCAGGTGCGCGTCGTGCGCGGCGACCTCACGCCCGAGCAGTTCCGCGGCCTCGCGCAGATCATGCGCGACTACTCGGGCGGCTACGCCCGCACGACCGTCGAGCAGAACCTGGTGCTGCGCTGGGTGCGCGACGAGTCCGTCTACGAGGTCTGGAGCGCGCTCGAGCGAGCTGGGCCTCGGCGACGCCGGCGCCGATCAGATCGTCGACACGGTCTCGTGCCCCGGCACCGACTCGCTGCAAGCTCGGCATCACCAGCTCGATGGGCCTCAACCGCGCCGTGATGGAGCGCGTCGAGGCGATGAACATCGACGACCCGCTCACGCAGGCGCATCCACATCAAGATGTCCGGCTGCCCGAACGGCTGCAGCCAGCACCACATCGCCAACATCGGCTTCTACGGCGCGTCGATCAAGGTCGGCGAGCACACGATCCCGGCCTACGTCGCGCACATCGGCGGCCGCTACGAGGGCGGCGAGGTGATCTACGGCAGCCGGCTGAAGGTGCGGCTTGCCGGCGAAGCGGGTGCCCGAGGCGGTCGAGCGCTGGATCCGCATGTACGAGGCCGAGCGCGAGGACGGCGAGGAGTTCAACGACTACGCCGAGCGCGTCGGCACGACGCGCTTCGAGGACGAGGCGAGGCCGCTGGCGCTCCCGATCGAGTTCAGCCTCGAGAACATGAGCCACTTCATCGACTGGCAGCGCAAGGAGCCCTTCCAGGTCATCCGGGGTGAGGGCGAATGCGCGGTCTAGCGGAGAACCTCGGCGCCGGCGGCCGAGCCGCCGGCTCGCCGGCCGACGCCGAGCAGACGCTCGGCTGGCGGTCGAGCGCCACCACCCGCGGCTCGTGATGGCCTGCTCCTTCCAGAAGGAGGAGTCGGTCCTGATCGATCTGCTGATGCGCATCGAGCCCTCGGCGCGCGTGTTCACGATCGACACCGGCGTGCTCTTCCCGGAGACCTACGAGGTCTGGCGCCAGGTCGAGGACCGCTACGGCCTCGCGATCGAGGTGATGGACGCCGCGCCGCCGAACGGCACGCCCTGGAGCGCCGGCGAACTGCTGCGGCGCCCGCAAGGTCGAGGCGCTCGAGCCGGCGCTTTGGTCGGCGTTGACGCGTGGATCACCGGGATCCGGCGCGAGCAGTCCCCCACGCGGGCGAACGCGGAAGCCGTGGAATGGGACAGCTGCGCGCGGGGTATGGAAGTTCAATCCGCTCGCGGAGTGGACCGACGACGACGTCTGGCGCTATGTCGCACGACCACGATCTGCCCTACCATCCGCTGCACGACAGGGGGTACGAATCCATCGGATGCGCTCCCTGCACGCTGCCCGGCAACGGCCGCGAGGGCCGTTGGGCGGGGCAGGAGAAGACCGAGTGCGGTCTTCACGCATGAGCGTCACCCTTTGAGCCAGCGCCTATGAGCACCATCGAGTTCCCGCGTATCCTGCCGCCCGACGAGGCGATGAACTACGAGATCTCCCATCTGCGGGCCCTCGAGTCCGAGGCCATCCACGTGATCCGTGAGGTGGCCGCCGAGCTCGAGCGCGGCGTGCTGCTCTTCTCCGGCGGCAAGGACTCGGCCGTGCTCCTGCACCTGGCGCGCAAGGCCTTCTGGCCGGCGGCGCTCCCGTTCCCGGTGATGCACGTCGACACCGGGCACAACTTCCCCGAGGTGATCGAGTACCGCGACCGCATGGTCGCCGACACGGGCGCGCGCCTGATCGTCGCGTCGGTACAGGACTCGATCGACAACGGCCGCGTCGATCGAGGAGAGCGGCCCGCGCGCCTCGCGCAACCGGCTCCAGTCGGTGACGCTGCTCGACGCGATCGAGGAGCACGGCTTCAAGGCCGCCTTCGGCGGCGCCCGCCGCGACGAGGAGCGGGCGCGCGCGAAGGAGCGGATCCTCTCGTTCCGCGACGACTTCGGCCAGTGGGACCCGAAGGCCCAGCGGCCGGAGCTCTGGAACCTCTACAACGGCTTCGTCAAGCCGGGTGAGCACGTGCGCGTGTTCCCGCTCTCGAACTGGACCGAGCTCGACGTGTGGCAGTACATCCGCGCCGAGGACGATCGACCTTCCCTCGATCTACTTCGCCCACCCGCGCGAGGTCTTCAAGCGCGACGGCATGCTCTATGCGACCTCCGAGTTCGTCGAGCTGCTGCCCGGCGAGTCGCTCCTTCGAGGAGTCGGTGCGCTTCCGCACCGTCGGCGACATGAGCTGCACGGGCGCCGTCCGCTCCGACGGCGCGACGCTCGAGGACGTCGTGACCGAGATCGCCGCCACGCGCATCACCGAGCGCGGCGAGACGCGCGCCGACGACCGCGTCTCCGAGGCGGCCATGGAGGACCGCAAGAAGGAGGGCTACTTCTGAGCCGGTTCTCCTCGAACGGCGACCACGGCAGCGGCCGTGGCCGCCCCACCGTCCGAGCTCGTCCGCTTCGCCACCGCCGGCTCGGTCGACGACGGCAAGTCGACCCTCATCGGCCGGCTGCTGTACGACACCAAGTCGATCTTCGAGGACCAGCTCGAGCACGTCGAGGAGACCTCGCGAGCGGCGCGGCGACGGCTACGTGAACCTCGCCCTGCTGACCGACGGCCTGCGCGCCGAGCGCGAGCAGGGCATCACGATCGACGTCGCCTACCGCTACTTCCACACGCCGCGGCGCAAGTTCATCATCGCCGACACGCCCGGCCACGAGCAGTACACGCGCAACATGGTCACCGGCGCGTCGACGGCCGACCTCGCGCTGATCCTCGTCGACGCCCGCAAGGGCGTGCTCGAGCAGTCGCGCCGGCACGCGTTCATCGCGTCGCTGCTGCGCATCCCGCACCTCGTGGTCTGCGTCAACAAGATGGACCTGGTCGACTTCGACCAGGAGGTCTTCGAGCGCATCACGGCCGAGTTCGCGGGCTGGGCGGCCAAGCTCGACGTCCACGACCTCACCTTCATCCCGATCTCGGCGCTGCACGGCGACAACGTCGTCGAGCGCTCGGCGCGGATGCCCTGGTACGAGGGCAGCTCGCTGCTCTACCACCTCGAGCACGTCCACGTGGCGTCGGACCGCAACCTCCAGGACGCGCGCTTCCCGGTCCAGTGGGTGATCCGGCCGATGTCGGACGAGCACCACGACTACCGCGGCTACGCGGGCGAGGTGGCCTCCGGCGTGTTCCGCGCCGGCGACGAGGTGGTCGTCCTCCCCTCCGGGCGCGAGACGCCGGATCGCCGCGATCGACAGCTACGAGGGCGAGCTGGACGAGGCCTACCCGCCGCTGTCGGTGACGCTGCGGCTCGAGGACGACATCGACGTCTCGCGCGGCGACATGATCTGCCGCAACCAGAACCGCCCGATCGAGGCGCGCGAGATCGACGCGATGGTCTGCTGGATGGCCGAGCGCCCGCTCTCGCCGCGCGGTCGCTACCGCATCAAGCACACGACGCGCACCGCGCTCGCGAAGATCGACGAGGTCCGCTACCGGATCGACGTCAACACCCTGCATCGCGACGAGGAGGCCGACGAGCCTCGGCCTCAACGAGATCGGCCGGCTGCGGCTCCGCCTGTCCTCACCGCTGTTCGTCGACGAGTACCGGCGCAACCGCGCGACCGGCAGCTTCATCCTCATCGACGAGTCGACGAACGACACCGTCGGTGCAGGCATGGTCCTCTAGCGCCCCGCTCACTAGGCTCCTCGGCGCATGGACCTTGCCCTCATCGGCTTCGGCCTCGGGGTCGGCATCCTTGTGGGCATGACCGGCATCGGCGGCGGGTCGCTGATGACCCCGATGCTGATCCTCGTCTTCGGCGTCACGCCGATCACCGCGATCGGCACCGACCTCGCCTACGCGGCCGTCACGAAGACCGTCGGCGGCTACAAGCACTGGACCCAGAAGACGGTCGACCTCAAGCTGTCGACCTGGATGGCGATCGGCTCGGTGCCGGCCGCGATCGGCGGCGTCTACGTGCTGTCGCTGCTCGAGGACTGGGCGGGGCGCGAGTTCGACGACCTGCTGCTCACGATTCTCGCCGGAGCGCTGCTCCTGACCGGCATCGCCACGCTCGTGCGCGCCTTCCTGAAGAGCATGCACGCGCGCGAGCGCGCGACGGTCGAGATGGACCGCCGCCACAAGATCGCCGCCGTGGCGCTCGGCGTGTGCGTCGGCTTCGTGCTCGGCATCACCTCGGCCGGCAGCGGCGCGCTGATCGCCGTCGGGCTGATCCTCGGCTTCCGGCTGATCCCGACGCGCGTCGTCGGCACCGACGTCTTCCACGCCGCGATCCTGCTCTGGGCGGCAGGGCTCGCCCACATCGCGGCCGGCAACGTCGACTTCGGGCTCGCGGGGAACATCCTGATCGGCTCCGTGCCGGGCGTGTGGCTCGGCAGCCACTGGTCGGTCCGTGTGGAGCCGGCCGTGCTGCGCACGACGCTCGCCGTCGTCCTGATCGGCGCCGGAACCGCGCTGCTGATCAAGGCCGGCCTCGGCATCCCGACCTGGGTGCTCGTGCCGTTCCCGGTCGGCGTCGTGATCCTGCTGATCGTGACGATGGTGCGCGAGAGCCGCGCGAAGGCCGCCGCCGCGGCGGCGGCCGCGGCCAGGCACGCGCGCGCGCAACGCCCGCCGACACCCGCCGAGGAGCCGCTGACCCGGTGATGGTCGTGATGACACCGGAGGCGACGCCCGCCCAGATCGAGGCGATCGTCGATCGGCTCGAGGCGGCGGGAGTGCACGCGAAGGTGATGCCCGGCGAGCTGACCACCGCGATCGGCGCCATCGGCGATCCCGAGGGCGTGCGCGAGATGGGCCTCGAGGGGCTGCCGGGCGTGGACCAGGTGATCCCGATCTCGCGGCCCTACAAGCTCGCCTCGAGCGAGCTGTCGCCACCACGAGCCCACGGTCGTCGAGGTCGACGGCCGGCGCGTGGGCGGCGGCGAGACGTTCTGCCTGATCGCGGGCCCCTGCACGGTCGAGACGCCCGAGCAGACGCGCGCGGTGGCCCGCGCCGTGGCCGACGCGGGCGCGTCGATGCTGCGCGGCGGGGCCTTCAAGCCGCGGACCTCGCCCTTCTCGTTCCAGGGACTGGGCTTCGAGGCGCTCGAGATCCTCGCCGAGGTGCGCGCGGAGACCGGGCTGCCGGTCGTGAGCGAGATGACCGCGGTCGAGCTCGCCGACCGCTTCGCCGAGACGGTGGACGTGATCCAGGTCGGCGCGCGCAACATGCAGAACTACGGGCTGCTCGAGGTGGTGGGAAAGCTCGGCAAGCCGGTGCTGCTGAAGCGCGGCCTCTCCTCGACGCTCGACGAGCTGCTCCAGGCGGCCGACTACGTGCTGAAGGAGGGCAACGGCGACGTGATCCTGTGCGAGCGCGGCATCCGCACGTTCGACACCGCGATGCGCTTCACGCTCGACCTCGGCGCCGTGCCCTGGCTCAAGCTGCACACCCACCTGCCGGTGATCGTCGACCCGTGCCACGCCTCGGGCGACCGCCGGCTCGTGGGCCCGCTGTCCCGGGCGGCCGCGGCGGTGGGCGCGGACGGCATCATCGTCGAGGTGGCCGAGGACCCGGAGCTCGCCCTCTGCGACGGGCCGCAGCAGCTCTACGCGCGCGACTTCCCGGAGTTCGCCCGTGAGATCGAGGCGCACGCGGGGCTGGTCGGGCGCGCGCTCGCGTAGGCGATCCGCTTCGGATACTCTCTGGTATGTGAACGTCAGCCTACCGCCGGGGCCGCGCACTCCAGGTCCGCTTCAGACGCTCCGCTGGATCGTCCGTCCGACCGCATACATGGAGGAGTCCGAGCGTCGCTACGGCGACTCGTTCACCCTCCAGATCGCCAACGAGGGCACCTGGGTCTTCCTCACCGACCCCGACGCGATCAAGCAGGTGTTCACGGGCGACCCGCGGCTGCTTCACGCCGGCGAGGCCAACGTCGTGCTGCTGCCGGTGCTCGGCTCGAACTCCGTGCTCCTGCTCGACGAGGCGCCGCACATGCGCCAGCGCAAGCTGATGCTGCCGCCCTTCCACGGCGACCGCCTGCGCGGCTACGCGGACACGATGCGAGCGGTGACCGAGGAGGCCATCGAGTCCTGGCCGCTCGGCGAGCCGCTTGCCACCCGGCCGCTGATGCAGTCGCTGACCCTCGAGATCATCATGCGCACCGTCTTCGGCGTGCAGGACGAGGAGCGGCAAGAGCCGCCTCGGCGCCGCCCTCTCGGAGCTGCTGCGCTGGGGCAGCGACCCGCGCCGGATGAGCGCTGCGGGCTCGCACTCGGCCCGCAGCGCGTCGTCCGCCTCGGGCTGCTGGCGGAAGGTGCTCGAGCCGGCCGACGACCGCCATCTACGAGGAGATCGCCGCCCACCGCGCGGCGGGCGAGCTCGAGGAGCGCGACGACGTGATGTCGCTCCTGCTCCAGGCACGCCACGAGGACGGCAAGCGCGATGTCCGACCAGGAGCTGCGCGACGAGCTGATGACGCTGCTGGTCGCGGGCCACGAGACCACGGCCACCGGCCTGGCCTGGGCGCTCGAGCGGCTCGTGCGCCATCCGGACGCGCTCGAGCGGCTGCGCGACGGGCGACGACGAGTACGCCGACGCGGTCGTCAAGGAGACGCTCCGCCTGCGGCCGCCGATCTCGATCGTGCTGCGCCGCTCCAGGAGCCGATGGAGATCGGCGGGCGGCTGCTGCCCGGCCGGCGTGAACGTGGTGCCCTGCATCTACCTGATGCACCGCCGGGCCGACATCTACCCGGATCCGCTCGCCTTCCGGCCCGAGCGCTTCCTCGAGGGCCAGGGCGGGCACCTACACCTGGATCCCGTTCGGCGGCGGCGTGCGTCGCTGCCTGGGCGCGAGCTTCGCGCAGCTCGAGATGCGGATCGTGCTGCAGGCGCTGGCGCGCCGGCTCGAGCTCCGCGCCGCCGATCCGCGCCCCGAGCGAATGGTGCGCCGCGCGATCATCCTCGTCG
The DNA here is from genome assembly GCA_963788595.1 of uncultured Thermoleophilaceae bacterium. Classification (GTDB taxonomy): domain Bacteria; phylum Actinomycetota; class Thermoleophilia; order Solirubrobacterales; family Thermoleophilaceae; genus JACVRW01. The sequence continues at coordinate 139,488 of CAWBHC010000008.1, read as the reverse complement.
CCGTCGCGCGAGGGCGAGATCGTGGCCACGGCTCGCGCCGCGGACGCGGTCCGGCGCTGCCCCGATCGCCGCGTGAGCGGCGCCGGCTGACGCGCAAGGAGCGCCAGGCCCACACACGCGCGCGGCTCATGCGCTCGGCCGCCAAGGTGGCCGCCGCGCGCGGGCTCGAGGGCGCCTCGCTCGATCTCGTTGCCGAGGAGGCCGGCTTCACGAAGGGCGCCGTGTACGCGAACTTCGAGAGCAAGGAGGCGCTCTTCCTGGCGATGCTCGACGAGCGCTTCGCGCAGCGGCGTGGCGGAGCTCGACCGCGCGCTCCACGGCGGCGGCACGATCGAGGAACAGGCCCGCCAGGCGGGCGCCGACTTCATCGCCGCGATCGCCGCCGAGCCGGAGTGGGAGCGGCTCTTCTTCGAGTTCGCCGTCTACGCCGCCCGCAACGAGGGCTTCCGCGCCGAGCTCGTCGAGCGCTACCGCGGCCTGCGCGAGCGGATCGCCGAGCTGCTCGAGCGCGCGCGCGAGCGAGCTCGGCATCGAGCCGGCGATCCCGGCCGACCAGGTGGCGCTGATGACCTTCGCGATGGCGAACGGCGTGGCGCTCGAGCGCCTGCTCGAGCCCGAGGCCGTCGACGACGACCTCTTTCCCACGATGCTCGCCACGTTCTTCGCGGGCCTCGGCCCGCGCTGAGCGGGCGGCCTCAGCGCGCAGCCGGCGCCGCCGCGGCGGCGCGAGCCGCCTCGGCGGCGAACAACGGGACGAGGCGCGCCTCGACCCGGCGGCCGCCGAGCGTGCCCCGCATCCGCCGGCCGCGGATCGTGACGAGGCCGTCCGGCACCCCCGGGCCGCCCGACACGCGGATGCGGCCGCGCTGCCGGCGCGGTCCCACGAACGTGCGGATGCGACCGCTCGAGCTCGCACGCCGGGCACGAAGGCGAGCCGCCGCAGGTACAGGTCGCCGCGGCCGTCGATCCGGTAGCTGCCCGCGCGCAGGCCGCCGCCGCGGGCGAGGTCCCGGCTCGCCGGGTCGAGGATCAGCCCGGTGACGGCGTCCTCGGCGATGTCGCGCAGCGTCAGCCCGATCGCGCGTGAGCACCCGGCTGCGGACGCCCGACCCGGTCCCTGCGGCGCGCACCTCGCCGATGCTCCGCGGGCGGCGGAGGCGAGGGCGGGAAGTCGCGCCGGCGCGCGCCGGCAGCGCGTGCTGAACGTGCGGCCCTGCATGAAGCGCGCGAAGGCGACCGCTGGTGCAGCCCGACGCGTCGGCGCCGAGCGCCGAGTGGCCGGTCGCGGGCGCCACCACGAGACGCGCGCGCGGGAACTGCGCCGCCACCCGGCGGGCGTTCTCGACCGGCGTGCGCAGGTCGTCCTCGCCCTCGAGCAGCAGCACGGGCACGTCCGGGCAGCGGGCCCGGCGCCGAAGCCGGGCGCGACGGGCGCGCGCGGGCCAGCGGCCGCAGAGGTCGATGAGGTCGTTGTCGACGCGCGGTGGCGCGGTCGAACGGGAAGAAGGCGCTGTCGGGGAGCGCCGCGGCGGCCGCCGCGGCCTGCGGCGTGCGCTCGACGCCGGGTCGGGCGGCGTGGTCCGCGGCCACGGGAACGGCGTCTCCTCGCAGGTCGTGGCCGCGTAGAGCATCGGCGCTCAGCACGCGCGGCGGCGGCGGCTCGCCGTCCACCGCGAAGGCCCGCTCGCGCAGCCGCAGCAGCGGCGCGCGCGTCGCCGTCGAGCGCCGAGCGCACGGCGCCCGGGAAGGCGCGCCCGCAGCGACCGGGTCGAAGTCGCCGGCGAGCAGCACCGCGAACAGGTCCGCCGCGGTCGAGCCGCGACGCGCGCCGCGCGGCCCGCGCGTCCGACGACGCGGCCCGCGCAGCGGCGCCCGGGCGCAGGCGGCCGCACGAGCGTCTCGACGTCCGCCACCGGGTCGCGCGTGAACGCCCGGCAGCCGACTCGGCACAGCGCCCGCAGCGCGCGCGGCACGGCCTCGAGCGTGTCGAGGTAGAGCGGGCTCGGGCCCGTCGGCCTCGACCACGGAGTCGAGCACCAGCCGCTCGACGTGCGTCCGGATGGGCGAGCGCGTACCCGAGCGCGACCTTGGTGCCGTACGAGGTCCCGAACAGCGCGATCCGCTCGTACGCCGAGCGCGCGCCGGATCGCCTCGATGTCCTCCGACGCGTGTCGCGGCTCGTGTAGAAGCGCCCGCCGCGGCCCGAGCCGCGCGGCGCAGCGCGCCGGCCGCGGCACCGGCGTCGAGCAGGTTCGCCCGCTCGAGCGCGCGGCAGCGCAGCACGCCCGAGCGGCCGGTCCCGCGCTGGTCGAAGACGATCAGGTCGCGGTGGCGGTAGGCCGGGTAGAGCATCGCGAGCGCGTCGCTGCCGAAGGCGGCCGTGGCGGACTGGCCCGGGCCCGCCGGCGAGCACGCACAGCGGCGCCGCGCCGCGGCCGCTCGCGCGCGCGGATCCGCTTGACGAACAGCGAGACGCGGCCCTGGCAGCGCGCCCGATGCGGTCGAGCGGCACGCTCACGCGCGCGCACTCGAAGCCGAACGCTGCCACAGCGCTCGAAGCTCGGCTCGCGCCCGCCGGAGCGGCGAGCAGCGAGCCACGCCGCCGCAGCGGCAGCCAGACGCGGCGACCCTCATCATCGCCCCATTATGGAGCGCGTCGATAACCTCCCGGCCCCTGATGTTCGAGAAGGTGCTCGTCGCCAACCGCGGCGAAATCGCGATCCGCGTCATGCGCACGCTCGAGGAGCTGGGCGTCGCGAGCGTGGCCGTCTACTCCGAGCCGGACCGCGACGCGCCGCACGTCCGCCGCGCGGGCGAGGCCTACCTGCTCGGCCCCGGGCCCGCCGACCGAGAGCTACCTCGTGGTCGAGAAGATCCTCGAGGTCGCGCGCGCAGTCCGGCGCCGAGGCGATCCACCCCGGCTACGGCTTCCTGGCCGAGAACGCGGCCTTCGCGCGGGCCTGCGACGAGGCGGGGATCGTCTTCATCGGCCCGCCCGCCGACGCGATCGACGCGATGGGCTCGAAGACGCGCGCCCGCGAGATCATGCGCGAGGCCGGCGTGCCGATCGTGCCGGGCACCACCGAGCCGGTCGAGACCGTCGAGGACGCCCGCAAGGTGATCGACGAGTCGATCGGCTACCCGGTCGCGATCAAGGCGGCGGGCGGCGGCGGCGGCAAGGGCTTCCGCGTCGCGCGAGTCCGAGGACGAGCTCGAGAAGGCCTTCGAGGGCGCCGCGCGCGAGGGCGAGAAGTTCTTCTCCGACGCGACGGTCTACGTCGAGCGCTACCTGCCCGACCCGCGCCACGTCGAGGTGCAGGTGCTCGCCGACGTCGCACGACAACGTGATCCATCTGTTCGAGCGCGACTGCTCGGTGCAGCGCCGCCACCAGAAGCTGATCGAGGAGTCGCCCGGCGCCGGCCGTCGACCCCGAGCTGCGCGAGCGGATCGGCAAGATCGGCACCGACGCCGCGCGCGCGGTCGGCTACCGCGCGGCCGGGACGATCGAGGGCCTGCTCCAGGACGGCGAGTACTTCTTCCTCGAGATGAACACCCGCGTGCAGGTCGAGCACTGCGTGACCGAGATGGTCACCGGCATCGACATCGTGCGCGAGCAGATCAAGATCGCCGCCGGCGAGCCGCTCGGCTACGGCCAGGACGACGTCGTGATCCGCGGCCACGCGATCGAGTGCCGCATCAACGCCGAGGACGCCTCGAAGAACTTCGCCCCCGCGCCCGGGCGGATCGGCTCCTACCGCGAGCCCGCCGGGCCGTTCGTGCGCGTCGACTCCGGGCGCCGAGGAGGGCTACGAGGTGCTGCCGCTCTACGACCCGATGATCGCCAAGCTGATCGTCTGGGACGTCGACCGCGAGGCGTCGACGCAGCGCATGCTGCGCGCGCTCGGCGAGTACGAGATCGAGCGACCTGAAGACGCTCATCCCCTTCCACCAGGCGCTGCTCGCGACCGAGCAGTGGGCGCGCGGCGAGACCTGCCGCGACCTGGTCGAGGACAGGGAGTGGCTGAAGGCAGCTCGCCTTCCCGAGCCGCGAGAAGCCAGGGCGACGAGGCCGGAGCCCGAGAAGGTCGAGCGCGACTACGCGGTCGAGGTGTCCGGCCGGCGCTTCGACGTGAAGGTGATCGGCGAGGCGCCGGCAGCCCGAACGGCGCCGGCGCCGGCGGCCGCCGGCGCCGAAGAAGGCGCCGCGGCGCGAGCGCAAGAGCGGCGGCGGCGGCGGCGCGCCCGGGCGAGCTCGTCTCGCCGATCCAGGGCACCGTGCTCAAGGTGGCGGTCGAGAAGGGCGCCGAGGTCGACGAGGGCGCGCTCATCTGCGTGATCGAGGCCATGAAGATGGAGAACGAGATCACCGCGCCGAGCGCCGGGCACCGTCGAGGAGCTGTCGGTCTCCGAGGGCGGCTCGGTCGCCACCGGCGACACCATCGCCGTCATCAAGTAGGCCGGTGCCCTCCGCGCTGGTCGTCGGGGCCGGGATCTTCGGCTCGGCGCTGGCCGACCGGCTCGTCGCGCGACGGCTGGGAGGTCACGCTGGTCGACGCGTTCGAGCCCGGCGACCCGCGCTCCGAGTCCGGCGGCGAGACGCGCATGATGCGCTTCTCGCACGGCGCCGACCGTCTTTACACAGAGCTTGCGTACAGGTCGCTCGTCGCTCTGGCGCGAGCTCGGCGGCGGTGTGCTGATCGAGGCGGGGGCGGTCTGGCTCGCGCGGCGCGACGACGGCTGGGAGGCCGACAGCGAGACGACCCTGCGCGCCGCGGGCGTTCCGGTCGAGCGGCTCGACGCCCGAGGAGACGGCGCGGCTCTTCCCGGCCTGCGCGTGGACGACGTCGCGTTCGGCCTGCTCGAGCCGGAGGCCGGCGTGCTGCGCGCCGGCGACGGCGTGCGCGCGCTCGTCGCGCGGGCGCGCGCAGGGCGGCCTGCGAGCTCGAGCGGGCGCGGCGGAGCCCGCGGCGAGCGGCGTGGTCGCTGCCGACGGTCGCCGCCTCGAGGCCGACCACGTGGTCTGGGCCTGCGGCGCCTGGCTCGGCCGGCTGTTCCCGGCGCTCGTGCCGACTGCGGGTGACGCGCCAGGACGTGGCGCTGTTCGACGTGCCGGCCGAGTGGGCGACCCCGGCCGGTGCCCGGGCTGGCTCGACTTCGACAGCTCCTTCTACGGGCACGGGCTGATCGAGCCGCACGGGATGAAGGTGTCCAACGACGCGGAGGGCGCCGGATCGACCCCGACGCGCGGCCCGAGCAGGCGCGCCGAGGAGGCGTCCGGCGCTCGAGCGACTACCTGGCCGAGCGCTTCCCGCGCTCGCCGGGGCGCCGCGTGCGCTCGGCGCCCGTCTGTCACTACTCGCTCACCGCGGACGGCGGCTTCCTGTTCGCCCGCCACCCGGAGCACGGGGCGTCTGGCTGCTCGGCGGCGGCTCGGGCCACGGCTACAAGCACGGCCCGGCGATCGCCGAGCACGTGGCGGCGGTGCTGCGCGGCGAGGCGGAGCCCGAGCCGCGCTTCGCGCTCGGCGAGCGGGAGGCCTCGGGCGCGCACGCCGGCTCCGAGCACGAGCGCGGCGCTGCGCTGAGCGACATGACCTTCACCTTCGTCACGACGGCCCGAGCCGAGCGCGGCGAGCGGTGCTCCGCAGCGTCGCCGGTGGTCACGCACCTTCGCTACCGGGTGAGCAGGTAGTCCGCCAGCGCGACCGGTTGCGACAGCGCGATGAGGTGACCGCCCGGCAGCACGTCCGCCTCGATGCCGAGGCGATCCTGGGCGAGCCGCCGCTGGAAGCCGGCCGGGAAGAAGCGATCGGACTCCCCGGCGACGGCGTGAGTCGGGATCTGCGGCCATGCCTCGAAGTCGCAGACCGAGCCGAAGACGGCGTCGGCCTCCGGCCGCTGGTGGGGCTCGCCCGCCGCGACGACCTCCGGCGGCACGCTCGTGCAGGAAGTAGGTGTCCAGGTCGAACTCCGTGCCGTAGCCGCCGCGCTCCGCCGCCGTCACGCGGGCGGGCTCCGAGCCCGTGTTCTCCCACCACTCGCCCGGCCTCTCGCCGGGCGCCGGGATCATCGCGTTCACGAGCACGAGCCGCTCGAGCTCGGTCCGCGCCGCCACGAGCGGCGCCGTGAAGGCGCCGAGCGATTGCGCCACGAGGACGACGCCGTCACGATCGCCGATCGCGTCGAGCACCAGCCGCGTGTACTCCGGCAGCCCGGCGCTCTCGTCGTCTCCGGGGAGGTCGACGGCGATCGCCTCATGGCCCGCGTCCTCGAGCAGCGGGACCACTCGGTGCCAGTACCAGGCGACGCCTCCGGCGCCGGGGATCAGGACGAATGTGGTCACGCGCGCACGAGTCTTCGACGAATCCTGGATCTTCCCGAGATCTTGGTCGGCACCGGCAGGGGCCCAGGCCGAGATCTGCGTGCCACCTTCCTGACTTGACCACCAAATAGGTGGTCAAACGCAGCAAGGTACGACGAGCCCGTCTCCCTGGGACCGAATGATGTTCGACCGCCCCCGGCCCCGGCACGGCAGCCGAGCAACGCCCCCTTCGCCAGCCAATACGCGAGACCGAACCGCCCCGGCCAGCCGAGCAAACCCCGCAGCCATGCGCGAGGATGCCGCCCCATGAGGCAGCTGACCATGACCGAGGACCGCCGCGTCGAGTGGCAGGAAGCGCCCGACCCGCTGATGCGCGAGGCGAACGACGCGATCGTGCGACCGCTCGCCGTCGCGCTGTGCGATCTCGACTACCCGATCGTCAGCGGCAAGGCCCCGATCCCCGGGTCCGATCGCGCTCGGGCACGAGTTCGTCGCCGAGATCGTCCACGCCGGCGACATGACCGAGCTCGAGGTCGGGACGCGCGCCGTGGTGCCGTTCCAGATCTCGTGCGGCGAGTGCGAGCGCTGCCTGCGCGGCCAGACCGGCGACTGCCTGACCGTTCCGGAGCGCTCGATGTTCGGCTTCGGGCCCTTCGGCGGCGACTGGGGCGGCGCGCTGTCCGACCTCGTGCGGGTGCCCTTCGCGGACCACATGCTCGTGCCGATCCCCGACGACCTCGCCCCCGCGACGGTCGCCAGCGTCAGCGACAACGTCCCCGACGGCTGGCGCACCGTCGCGCATCCGCTCGAGCGGCGGCCGGGCGCCGACGTCCTCGTCGTGGGCGGCGGCGCGCCGAGCATCGGCCTCTACGCGGTCGACGCCGCGCACGCGCTCGGCGCGAGCCGGGTGACCTACCTGGACACGGACGCGGAGCGCCTGCGCGTGGCCGAGCAGCTCGGCGCGCACGTGCACGAGGGTCCCTGCCCGAGAAGCTCGGCTCCTACGCGATCACGGTCGACGCCGGGGCGACGCGCGAGAGCCTCGTCTGCGCGCTGCGCTCGACCGAGCCGGGCGGCGACTGCACGAGCGTCGGGATCCTCTACGAGGCCGAGACGCCGCTGCCGCTGCTCGAGATGTACACGCGCGGCGTGAGCTTCCACATCGGCCGAGCGCAGGCACGGCCCGACGATCCCGGCGATCCTCGAGCTGGTGCTCGAGGGCCGGCTGCATCCGCGAGCTCGTGACGAGCCGGGTCGTGGACTGGGAGGAGGCGCCCGAGGCGGTGCAGGTTCCGGAGCGGAAGCTCGTGATCGAGCGCGGCGCTAGCCCGCCCTAGCCCCGCCGACCTGGTCCAGGTTCGCGCGTGGATCTGCCGCTGGGCGTGCGTGTCGCGCCCCTCCGGCAGCGCGCGGCTTCTCCTCGCCCCGCTCGAGCGCGTCGAGGTAGGCCACGTCCTCGTCGATCAGCCGCAGCGCCGTCGCGCTCGTATGCGCGGGGCCATGGCCCGGCACGATCACCTCGGCGGCCTCCACGAGCGGCCGCAGCCGCGCCAGCGTGGCCCGGTAGCTCCGGCGAGCGCGCCGTCGAGATCCAGGGAATCTCGACGGACGAGACGTAGTCGCCCGACCACCAGCAGCCCGAGCGGGCGCGCGAAGAGCGCCATGCCGTCGACGGTGTGCCCCTCGGCCGGATGCAGCTCGATCTCGATCGCGTCTGGCCCGTTGCCCAGGTCGAGCCGCCCGGGCACCGGCAGCGCCTGCACCTGCCCGAGCGCGAGCGGCCTCGGGCGCTCGACGTAGAACTCCTGCGTCGTAGTCGCGCAGCTGCGCGCTGGGCTCGCCCGGGCGCGCGCCGGAAGCGGTCCGCCGTCGACTCGCGCCACGCCGAGCGTCATGCCCGGGATAGGCGACGCGCCCGAGCAGGTGGTCGAAGTCGCCGTGGGTGGCGAGCAGGCCGTCGGGCTCGAAGCCCGCGCCGGCCAGCAGCGCCGGGCAGCGCGTCGAGCTCGTCCGGCAGGTAGGGCGAGTCGATCAGGATCGGCCTCGCCGCCGGCGCGCAGCGCCACGGCGTTCGTCTGCCAGAACGCGCTCGTGACCACGCAGCGCGTCCTCGGTGACGGAGACCGCCCGCAAGCGCGGACCTAGGCGGCCTTCAGCAGCTTGCCCGCGTCGCGGAAGGTCCGGACCTCGGCGTCGGGCTTCTTGCCCGTCGACCTCCTCGCCGTGCCGGTTGACCCAGATCACGGGGATCTTCGACTTCAGGCAGGGCTCGACGTCGGTCGGATAGCCGGACGCGATGTGGACCCAGTTCTTCTTGGTCGAGCCGATCCGGCGCGCGCACTCCTTGAAGTGGGCCGGGTCGGGCTTGTAGGAGCGCACCTGCTGCGCGGTGACGACGAGGTCGAAGTCGACGCGCAAGTGCCGGCGCGTGGCGCCGAGCAGCTTGTCGTCGATGTTCGAGAGCACGCCGATCTCGTACTTCTTCGCGAAGCGCTCGAGCTGGGCGTTGGTCTCGCGGAAGGCGGGCCAGGCCGGCACGCTGTTGGGCAGGAAGTTCGAGCGCGAGGGCTCGAGCTCCCAGCCGAGCTCGCTCGCCACGCGCACCGCGGTGCGGCGCAGCACCTCGGCGTAGAGCTCGTAGGAGCCGCGCTGGATCTCGCGCTGGACCTCGATGAAGCGCGGGATCAGCGCGTCGCGGTCGATCGTGAAGCCGTCACGGTCGGCCTCCTTCTGGAAGGCGTCGTAGACGCCGCTCTCCCAGTCGATGAGGGTGCCGTAGCAGTCGAACGTGACGAACTTGACGTCTTTCGGTAGAGCCATCTGATCTTTCGATAGGGTCCTGCGCCGCTCGGCCGCGCGGCGGGCGCGCATCCTATCTATCCGGCATGGATCTCCTCGAATACCAGGGCAAGCAGCTGTTCAAGAAGCACGGGGTGCCCGTGCCCGACGGCCAGCCACGCCGCCTCGGTGCGCGAGGCCGTCGAGGCCGCCGAGGAGCTCGGCTTCCCGGTGGTGATCAAGGCCCAGGTGCAGATCGGCGGCCGCGGCAAGGCGGGCGGCATCAAGCTCGCCAACGACCGCGACGAGGCCGAGGAGCACGCGAAGGCGATCCTCGGCATGGACATCCGCGGGCTTCACCGTGCACGAGCTCTACGTGGAGAAGCGCGAGCGAGATCGACGAGGAGTACTACGCCGCGATCGTGTTCGACCGCGCCGCCAAGAAGCCGATGGCGATGCTCTCGCGGATGGGCGGCATGGACGTGGAGGAGGTCGCCGAGACCGACCCCGAGGCGATGCGCGATGCTGCACGTGGACCCGCTGATCGGCTTCCAGGACTTCCAGGGCCGCCGGCTCGCGTTCGAGTCCGGGATCGCCGCCGACGTGATCCGGCCGGTCGGCGCGATGCTCGCCAAGCTCTACGAGGTGTTCGTGGGCGAGGACGCCACGCTCGTCGAGGTCAACCCGCTGCTGATCACCAAGACGCGCGAGGTCGTGGCGCTCGACGCCAAGGTCACGATCGACGACAACGCCCTCTTCCGCCACCCGGACATCGCCGAGCTGCGCGACGTCTCGGCCGAGGACCCGCAGGAGCGCATGGCCAAGGAGCGCGGGCTCACCTACGTGAAGCTCGACGGCAACGTCGGCATCCTCGGCAACGGCGCCGGCCTCGTGATGTCCACGCTCGACGTGGTGGCCCAGGCGGGCGGGCGCCCGGCGAACTTCCTCGACGCCGGCGGCGGCTCCAAGGCCGAGGCGATCACGAGCGCGGTCGAGGTCATCCTCTCGGACGACAAGGTCAGCGCCGTGCTGTTCAACATCTTCGGCGGCATCACCCGCTGCGACGAGGTGGCCAAGGGCCTGATCGAGGCCTTCGACCAGATCGAGCCGGACGTGCCCGTTCGTGGTCCGGCTCGACGGCACGAACGACAAGGAGGGCCGCGCGCTGCTCGCCGAGGCGAACCTGCCGAACGTGCACACCGAGTCGACGATGCTCGGCGCCGCCGAGAAGGTCGTGGAGCTGGCCGGCTGATGGCCGATCCTCGTCGACGCGGACACGAAGCTCTGCGTCTCCGGCATCACCGGCCGCGAGGGCACCTTCCACTCGCTGCGCAACCGCGACTACGGCACCCAGGTGGTGGCCGGCGTCACGCCCGGCAAGGGCGGCCAGGACGTGGAGGGCATCCCGGTCTTCGACACCTTCCACGACGCGGTGGCCGAGACCGGCGCCAACACGGCGATGATCTTCGTGCCGCCGCGCTTCGCGGCCGACTCGATCCTCGAGGCCGAGGACGCCGGCATCGAGCTCGTCATCGCGATCACCGAGGGCATCCCGGCCCACGACGAGCTGAAGCGTCTACAACCACCTGCGCGCGCGGCACGCACCGCGCCTGATCGGCCCCAACTGCCCGGGCATCCTCTCGCCCGGCAAGGCCAACGTGGGCATCATCCCCGCGCAGTTCTTCAAGGAGGGCAACGTCGGGCTCGTGTCGCGCTCCGGGCACGCTCACCTACCAGATCGGCAACGAGCTGGCCCAGAGCGGCTTCGGCAACTCGCTCGATCGTCGGCATCGGCGGCGACCCGGTGCCGGGCTCGAGCTTCATCGACATCATCGAGCTGTTCGAGGCCGACCCCGAGACCGAGCTGATCGTGATGTGCGGCGAGATCGGCGGCTCGGCCGAGGAGGAGGCCGCCGAGTACATCGCGCGAGCACGTGTCGAAGCCGGTGCTCGCCTACATCGCCGGCTTCACGGCGCCGCCCGGCAAGACGATGGGCCACGCCGGCGCGATCGTGTCCGGCTCGATGGGCACCGCCGCGGCGAAGGCCGAGGCGCTCGAGGCGCGGGGCGTGCGCGTGGGCCGCAACCCGACCCAGGTGGCCGAGATCGCGGTCGAGATCCTGGGCGCGCGCGTTTAGCCGCTCTCGTACGCCTCGCTCATCCCCGCCGCCACCGCGCCGACCTCCTCGCGCAGCGCGCGGACGTCGCCGGCGAGCCGCTCCTGGTTCGCCCGCTCGCTCGACGCCGACACCGACACGAGGTTGCCGCGCACGGTGTCGAGCTCGACGAGGATGCGCTCCATCTCGTCGTAGAAGCGCTGCAGCTGGCCCTCCATGCGCCTGAGCACCGAGAGCTGGCTCTCGAGCGCCGCCGCCAGCTCTGCCTTCGACTCGTCGCCGCGCACCTCTGCCAGCCGCTGCTCGACCGCGGCCGGCGGGCTCTCCGCGAGCGCCTCGTACAAGAGCTGCGCGCGGCGCGCGCCGTCCTCCATCGCGGGGATGAAGCGGTCGACCTCCCGGGAGACCTCCTCGTACGGCAGCTCGGCCCTGTCGATCGCGTCGCGGATGCGCGCCTCGCGGCGCCGCCCCTCGCTCAAGAGCCCGCGCGATCGGCGGGGCGAGCACGCCCGGGTCGAGCCTGCCCTCCTCGAGCCGCTCGCGGCGCTCCTTGCGCTCGCGCTCGAGCACCTTGTTCGCCTCGTCCTCGTCGAAGTAGGTGCGCGCGACGGCGATCCCGTAGACGACGATGCCGACGATCAGCACCGGCAGGAACGCGTCGAGAAGCATCCCGGCGATCGCGATCCCGGCGAGCAGGCAGACGTTGAACGGCTGCGTGAGCGCGTTCAGGACGAGCGCCCGGTTGTACTCGGACCTGCTGTAGGGACGCATCTCGCGCGGCATCAGAAGAAGCTCGAGATGCTCCGGTAGACGGCCTCGATGTCCTCCGTGTCGCCCTCGTAGGCCTGGCCGCCCGAGGCCTCGGCGATCGCGGCGAGCGCCTCCGCGGCGCCCACGGCCCCGGCGCTGTAGGCGATCGTGAAGACGCGCACCTGGTCGTCCGAGTCGCCCTGCGCGCGAACCGCCCGCACCGCGTCCTCGGCGCTCGCCGACGAGTCGGTGTCCTCGCCGTCGGTCAGCACCACCACGGCGTTGATCCGCTCCGGCGTGGCCTCGGCCCGCACCGACTCGAAGCCGTCGATCGTCGCGTCGTAGACGGCCGTGCCGCCGTCGGCGATCAGGTTGTCGACGGTGTCGCGCAGCCGGCGCTCGTTCTGGCGGAAGGGCGCGATCGGCAGCAGCGGCTGGAGCCGGTCGGAGAAGATGTTCAGCCCGACGCTGTCCTGCTTCCCGACCTCCGCGAAGAAGGCGTCGAGGCCCTCCTTGGCGCGCACGAGCCGGTTCTCCTCGTTCATCGAGCCCGAGGTGTCGACCACGAGCAGCACGTTGGCCGGCTTGCGGTCCTCGCGCCAGGCGCGCCGGATGCGGTCGAGCGTGCGCGGCTCGGGCAGTCCGAGCACGCGCTCCGGCTGCGCGGGATCGACGCCGTTCTCCTCGGAGACGGGCGCCACCGGCTCCGTCGTCGAGGTCGGCCGGGCGGAAGCCCGAGCGCGCCGCCAGCTCGGGCGTGATCTCCTCGGCGAGGAACTCCTGGAAGCGCTCGCGCGCCCTGGCGCTGTGCGGGCGACACCCACTCGCCGTCGAGCACGATGAACGGGTTGTCCGAGTAGAAGGTCCCCTCGGGCGGGTAGAGCGCCACCAGCTTCGGCTGCGGGCCGCGGTTGCGGTTGAAGTCGAGCAGCGTCACCTCCTCCATCGCCACGGCGGACGCGTAGCCCGGCCCCTCCTTGCGCATCTGGTCGGCGATGAAGAGCGTCGTGTCGCCGTAGTGGACGATCGAGCGCTCGATGTCGCGGACGATCGCGCGCGCCTTCGAGCTCTCCACGTCGTCCTCGGTCAGGCCCTCCTTCTTGCCGGTCGCCGCGTAGTACTCGGCCACCACCGCCTCGAGCCCCGAGGTCGAGAAGTCCGGGTTCGTGTGGACGAGCTTGAAGCTCCCGAACTCCGGGTGCCCGAACGCGGCGAAGCCCTGGTTCGAGCGCGCGAGCTGGATGATCTGCTCGAAGCCGATCTGCTCGCTCCGGCCAGCCGAGCGCCTCGGCGAACGGCTCCCACATCGCGATCACGAGCGGCGTGCGCACGATCGACGGGTTCTCGTCGGGCGCCAGCTGCGCGGTCGGCCTCGAAGTTGAGCAGGCGCCCCCAGAGGGACGAGGCGGGCGACCAGACGACCGGCTCGAGGTCGCCCGGCGGCGATGTCCGCCTGCGCCTCGCCGCTCGACACGACCGCGCCCTCCACGAAGACGGGCTTGCCGTTCACCTGCACGCGCTCCGAGTTGAAGCGCCTGATCAGCGGGACGAGCAGCTTCTCCTTCTCGGGCGAGTAGGCGAAGGGAACCGCAACGGCGCCCTCGGGAGCCGCCGGCGCGGTCTCCTCGCCGTCCCCGCCGTCGTCTCCGCCGCCGCCCCTCGACACGACCGCGACACCGGCCACGGCGATCACGGCCAGGATCAGGATGAGCAGCTGGCTGCGCTTCATCTCGGGGCCACCCTACTTTCGAATCCATAGGTATCGTGGCGCATCCGGTGACCGAGTTCACCAACATCTCGCTGGCGCGCGGCGCACCCTCGCTCGACATCGTCGCGGTCGACGAGCTGCGCGCCTCCGCCGACCGCGCCTTCGAGCGCGATCCGGGCGGCATGTGCGCCTACGGAACCTCGCCCGGCTACACGCGCCTGCTCGAGTGGCTGGCGAAGAAGCACGACGTCGAGCCGGACCGGCTCGTCGCCACGAACGGGTCGATGCAGGCCGACGCCTTCCTGTTCAACCAGCTCGTCGAGCCGGGCGACGTCGTGGTCGTCGAGGCGCCGACCTACGACCGCACGCTGCTCGCGCTGCGCAAGCTCGGCGCCGAGATCCTGGCGATCCCGCTCGAGGACGGACGGCATCGACGTCGAGGCGCTCGCCGCGGAGCTCGAGGGCGGCGCGCGGCCGAAGCTCGCCCACATCATCCCCAACTTCCAGAACCCCGCCGGCTGCACGCTCTCGCTCGAGAAGCGCCGGCGCCTGCTCGAGCTCTCGCGCGAGCACGGCTTCACGATCTTCGAGGACGACCCGTACGTCGAGCTGCGCTTCGAGGGCGAGCAGCACCCGACGATGCTCGAGCTCGGCGGCGCCGACGGGAACGTGGTCTACGCATCCTCCTTCTCGAAGACCGTCTGCCCCGGCATCCGGGTGGGCTACCTGGTCGGCCCCCAGCCGATCATCGCGGCGATCCGCAAGGAGGCCACCGAGACCTACATCTCGCCGAACATGGTGGCCCAGGCGATCGTCGCCGAGTTCTGCTTCTCGGGCGCGATCGAGCGCTCGATCGCGACGGTCAAGGCGGCGCTCCGCGAGCGCCGCGACGCCACCTGCGACGCGCTCTCGCGCCACCTCCCGGACTCCCGCTTCGTGGTGCCGCAGGGCGGCTACTTCCTCTGGGTCGACCTGCCCGAGGGCACCGACGGCGACGCGCTCTTCGAGGGCGCGATCGAGCGCGGGGTGACGTTCGTCAAGGGGACCGACTTCCTGCTCGACGGCGGCGAGAGCTCCTTCCGGCTCGCCTACTCCGCCGTGCCACCCGACCAGATCGAGGAGGGCATCGCGCGTGTGGCGGATGCCTACCGAGAGCTGGCCGGGGCGGCTGCGTGACCCCGCTGACGCTCGCGCGGCCGCGCGACATCACGGCGCTGTTCCGCGACTCGCTGCGTGTCTATTTCCGGCACGCCGGGACCTTCATCCTGCTGTCGGCGGTCGTGATCGTGCCGGTTCACCTGATCGTGGAGGGCATCGGGCTCGACATGCTCACCGGCCCCTACGACGACAGCCCTCCGATCACCGAATCCGTGGTGCCGACCGTGGTCGGCTTCCTCGTCGTGATGCCGCTCGTCACCGCGATCTGCATCTACGCCCTGCAGAGCGATCGCGGCGGGCGAGGAGCCGGGAGCGAGACAGGCGCTCGTCTCCGGCTTCGAGGCGTTCACGCCACTCTTCTTCGCCGTGGTGATCGCGGCGCTCGGCATAGCGGCGGGCTTCCTGCGTCGTGATCCTGGGCATCTACCTGGCCGTGCGCTGGTTCTTCGTGCCGCAGGCGGTGGTGATCGACGGCGCCCGCGGGGTCGACGCCCTGCGCGAGTCGAGCGAGGTCGTGCGCGGCTTCTGGTGGCGCACCTTCGGGCTCGTCGTGATGATCAACCTGGCGACCGTCGCTGCCGGCGTTCGTGATCACGGCGCCCTTCGCAGGGATCGCCGACGAGCAGCGGCGACGCCGTCTGGGTCCTCGCGGGCACGATCTGCGCGGAGTCGATCACCGCGCCCTTCATGGCGCTCTTCTCGACCTTCCTCTACTACGACCTGCGGGCCCGGCGCGCGCCTGCGGCGTACTGATGCCGCTCAGCGGCCGTAGCGGTCCTTGCCGAGCACGAGCTGGTCGGGCAGCGCGGTCCGGACCGGCGGCGAGGGATCGGCGAGCACCGAGACGGTCTCGGCCACGCTGCGGGTGACCGCGTGCGTGCGTGCCGCCGGCGTCGAGCACGACCTCGTCGTCGCCCGCGCTCGCGAGCGTGCCCTCGAGGCCCGGCTGCAGGCCGGTTTCCTTCAGGTAGTGGAGCAGGTCCTCGGCCTCGTTCTCGAAGCGCAGCACACGCACCTTCGCGCCCTCCTCCACGTCGGCCAGCGGCACGCCCTCCTCGCGCTCGCCCTCGTAGATCGGATGCCCGTGCGGGCAGGTCTTGGCGTCGCCGATCGCGCGCATCATGCGCTCCTCCACGACCGGTGACATCCAGTGCTCGAGCCGCTCCGCCTCCTCGTGGACCTGGTCCCAGGGGATGTCGAACACGTCGGTGAGGAAGCGCTCGATCAGGCGGTGGCGGCGAACGATCTGCTTGGCCTGCTCATGGCCGGAGTCGGTGAAGCTGAGCGACTTGTCGGCCGCGCGCGTGACGTACCCGTCGGACTCGAGCCGGCCGATCATCTCGTGGACGGTGGGGGCCGACACCTGCATCGCGCGGGCGATGTTGGCGCCCGTTATCGGGAGCCTCGCCTCCTGCAGCCAGTAGATGATCTGGAGGTACTCCTCCTCTGCGACTGTCACCTGCTCCTGAGCCATCTGTCCATCCTACCCCGCGGCTCGAGGCGCCGTTCCAGGGTCGCGCGACAGTGGGGAGCACTTAGGATCGTGCCCGTGCGGGTCGGGCCTGGCACACGGGTGCTCGTGACCGGCGCCTCGCGCGGGATCGGCGAGGCGATCGCGCGCGCCTTCGCGGCGCGCGGCTGCACGCTCGGGCTCGTGGCCCGCGGGCGCGAGGGAGTCGAGGCGCTCGCCGCGGCGCTGCCGGGGTCGGGTCACGTGGCGCTCGCGGCCGACGTGTCCGACGCCGATTCGATCGCGGCCGCGGTCGAGGCGTTCGGCGAGCTCGACGTGCTCGTCGCGAACGCCGGGCTCACCCACTACGTGCCCTTCGCCGAGCAGCCGCTCGACCAGGTGCGCGAGATGAACGACGTCAACTGGCTCGGCACGCTCCACACCGTGCGCGCCGGGCTGCCGGGGATGATCGCGCGGCGGCGCGGGCACGTGGTGATCGTGTCGTCGGGCGGAGGGGTGCGCGGCTTTCCGGGCGCGGCCGTCTACAACGGCACGAAGGCGGCGCAGCGCGGCTTCGCGGAGGCGCTGCGGCACGAGCTCGACGGCACGGGCGTGTCGGTCACCACCGTCTATCCCGGGCGAGATCGAGACCTCCCTGCACGACCACGAGTGGGAGCGCATGCCCGCCTGGTACCACCGTGACCGCCGCTCGCCCGCGGGCCCGCTCGGCGAGCGCGTGGTGGAGGCGGTGGCGGAGGACCGGCGCGAGCTCTTCCATCCCCCGGTCGTGCGCCTGCTGCGGATCGCGAACGGGATCTCGCCGCGCCTCGGCGACCTCATGCTGAGGCGGATCCTCGGGCCGGCCGCCGCGCCGCGCCGCTAACGTGCCGGTCTTGGCCCTTCCGCTGGCCCCACCCGTGCAGCCCCAGCTCGCCAAGTCCTCCCGCGACCTGCCCGAGGGCGAGGGCTGGCGCTACGAGCCCAAGTGGGACGGCTTTCGCACGATCGTGTTCCGGGACGGCGACGACGTCCAGCTGCAGAGCCGCAACGGCCGTCCGATGAACCGCTACTTCCCCGAGATCGTCGAGCTCGTCCTCGCACTGCCCGCGAAGCGGCTCGTGCTCGACGGCGAGATGGTCGTGACGGTCGACGGGATCCAGGAGTTCGACCTGCTCTCCCAGCGGATCCATCCCGCCGCGTCGCGTGTCGAGCGGCTCGCGAAGGAGACGCCGGCCGGGCTGGTCGCCTTCGACCTCCTCGCGGAGGAGCGACGAGACGCTGCTCGAGCTGCCCTACGACGAGCGCCGCGAGCGGCTCGCGGCGGTGATCGCGGACCCGGTCGAGCTGACCGAGTCGACGGCCGACCTGGCCGAGGCCGGCAAGTGGC
This sequence comes from uncultured Thermoleophilaceae bacterium, assembly GCA_963788595.1. Taxonomy (GTDB): domain Bacteria; phylum Actinomycetota; class Thermoleophilia; order Solirubrobacterales; family Thermoleophilaceae; genus JACVRW01. The sequence continues at coordinate 121,818 of CAWBHC010000008.1, read as the reverse complement.
TCGCCGGCACCGGCGAGGGCGTGATCGCCAAGCGGGGCGACGCTCCCTACCGGCCCGGCGAGCGGGTCGGGATGGTCAAGATCAAGCGCGTCCGCACGCTCGACGCCGTGGTGATGGCCTTCCGCTTCGGCAAGGAGGAGGGGACCGTCGGCTCGCTCATCCTCGGCCTCTACAACGACGACGGCCAGCTGCAGGTCGTCGGGCACACCTCGAGCTTCCGCGCGAAGCAGAAGCGCGAGTTCCTCGAGCTGCTCGAGCCCTACCGCACCCACGAGCGCGGCCAGGGCGAGCCGAGCCGCTGGAAGTCGGACGAGGAGCTCGTCTGGGAGGGCCTGCGCCCCGAGCTCGTCGTCGAGATCGCCTTCGATCACATAACCGGCAACCGGATCCGCCACGGCGCCAAGCTGCTCCGCTGGCGCGACGACAAGGAGCCCGGGGAGTGCCTCATCTCGCAGCTGCGCGACTGAGGCCGGGGCGGGCGCTGCCGCTGGCGGCGGCGCTGCTCGGCGGCGGTCGCTCCGGGAGCGCAGGCGCAGGCCCCGTACGAGATACCGCCGGACAACCCGTTCGTGGGGATCGCGGGGGCGCGGGGGGAGGTCTACGCGTACGGGCTGCGCAACCCGTTCCGCTGGTCGTTCGACCGGCTGACGGGTGACATCTACGTCGGCGACGTCGGCGGTGGGGTGCAGGAGGAGATCACCTTCGTGTCGCGCGCTCAGAGCAAGGGAGCGAACTTCGGCTGGCCCTGTCGCGAGGGCGACTGCGCCCGGCCCGCAGAACTGCACCCCGCAGAACTACTTCCCGCCGCAGCACACCTACACGCCGACGAGCCAGCCGGTGGTGGGCGGCTATGTCGCGCGCCACCCGAGCCTCGGCGCCTACGAGGGGCGCTACCTGTTCGGGCGCTACGGGGGCGCGGAGCTCTTTGCGCTGAACGCGGGCGGCGGCGGCACCGTGACCGAGCACCGATCTGGAGATTCCCCAGCTCACCTCCTTCGGAGAGGACGGCGTCGGCAGGCTCTACGTGACCTCGCAGGCGGGTCCGGTTTCACGGCCTGAGCGCAACCGGCGGCACGCTCGCAGCCGAGCCGGTGGGCAGCTTCAGCGCAGCCGGCCGCCATCGCGGCCCCCTACGGCGACGCCGACCGCCTCTTCATCGCCGAGCTCGGCGGACGCGTCGTTCTCCGCACGGGCGGCCAGAACCACGAGTTCATCGACATCAACCCGCTCGTCCTGACGGGCGGCGAGCAGGGCCTCCTCGCGGTGGCGGTCGCGCCCGACTACGCGTCGTCGGGCCGGGTCTTCCTCTACTACACCGACAACGCCGGCAACCTCGCGCTCGACGAGGTGCGCCGCTCGGGGTCCGACCCGAACCGGGCCGACCCCGCGACCCGCCGCAACATCCTGACCATCGAGCACTCGCAGGCCGACAACCACAACGGCGGCCAGCTGCAGTTCGGCCCGGACGGCTATCTGTACCTGTCGACGGGCGACGGGGGCACCCAGGGCGACCCCGAGGGCGACGCCCAGAGCATCGGCTCGCTGCTCGGCAAGATCCTGCGCATCAACGTCAACCCGGGGGCGGCCGCACCCGCGCCCCTGCCCCCCGCCGCGCCCGTCGGCGACACCCGCGCCCCGCGGCTGCGCGTGCGCGTCCCGCGTCGCCAGCGGGTCCTCAAGCTGCGCGGCGCGATCGCCTACGCGAGCTGTGACGAGCGCTGCAGGGTCGCCGCCGGAGCCGTGCTGAAGGTCGGCAAGCGGCGGCTGCGGATGCGGGGCGTCAGGCGGGTCGCCCGCCCCGCGCAGGCGAGCCGGCGCGTGCGCCTCAAGGTCGGCCTCAAGCGCAGGCAGGTCCGCATCCTGCGACGCGCGCTGCGGCGCGGCAAGCACCCAACCGTCCGGCTCGGTCTGCGCGCGACCGACAGGGCGGGCAACCGCTCGCGGCTCGCCCGGCGCACGATTCAAGTGCAGCGGCGGCGCCGCTGAGTCCACTCGCCGAAGGAGAAGACATGATCGCCCGTATCTGGAGAGGCGTCGTGCGCACCGACGACGCCGACGCGTACGCCGAGTACATCCGCGGAACCGGCTTCACCGAGTACGCCGAGACGCCGGGTAACCGGGGCGCGCACATGCTGCGCCGCGACGAGGAAGGGCGTACCGAGTTCATCACCTTCAGCCTCTGGGACTCGCGCGAGGCGATCCAGGGCTTCGCGGGCGAGGACATCGAGAAGGCCGTCTTCTACCCCGAGGACGACAGGTACCTGATCGAGCGCGAGCACACGGTCAAGCACTACGAGGTCGTGCACACCGTCGAGCCGGCCTGAATCAGGCGCCCTCCAGCTCGGCGAGCCGCCGCGCCAGGAACTCCCGCTCCACCGGGTTCGAGGCGAGCGCCAGGGCGCGCCTGTACGCGTCGGCCGCCTCGGCGCTCCGGCCGAGGCGGCCGAGCAGGTCCGCCCGGGCGGAATGCAGGAGGTGATAGCCGTCGAGCTCGCCGGACGCCTCGATCTCCGCGATCAGCTCGAGCCCGGCCTCCGGGCCGGACGCCATGGCCACCGCCACGGCCTGGTTGAGCGACACGACCGGCGACGGCGCGAGTCACGACGAGCCGCTCGTAGAGCGCGGCGATGCGGGCCCAGTCGGTGGTGCCGGGCGTCAGCGCGCGACCGTGCTCGGCCGCGATGGCGGCCTGCAGCGCCGTAGGGCCCGGCCCGGCCGCCGCCGGCGCCCGCCGCCGCCAGCCGCAGCCCCTCCTCGATCTCGTCGAGATGCCAGAGCGCGCGGTCCTGGTCCTCGAGCAGCACCAGCCCGCCGTCCGCGTCGACGCGCGCGTCGCGGCGCGAGTGGTGCAGCAGCATCAGCGCGAGCAGGCCCGCGACCTCCGGCTCGTCCGGCATCAGCGCGCGCAGCACCCGGGCGAGCCGGATCGCCTCGTCGCAGAGCTCGCGGCGCACGAGCGTGTCGGCGCTCGTGGCGAGATAGCCCTCGTTGAAGATCAGGTAGAGGACCGCCAGCACGGAGCGCAGGCGATCCGGGAGCTCGTGGTCCTCCGGCACCGCGTACGGGATGCCGGCGTCGCGGATCTTGCGCTTGGCGCGGACGATCCGCTGCTGCATCGCCGCCTCGCCGGCGAGGAACGCGCGCGCGACCTCGGGCGTCGAGAGCCCGCCGAGCAGGCGCAGCGTCAGGGCGACCCGGGCGTCCGCGGCGAGCGCGGGGTGGCAGCAGGTGAAGAAGAGACTGAGGCGATCGTCGGGGATCGAGCCCATGTCGTCGTCGCCGTCGTCGGGTCCGGGCCGGCCGAGCGCCTCGAGCTCGCGCAGCTTGTCCTGATAGCGACGCTCGCGGCGCAGGCGGTCGATGGCGCCGTTGCGGGCGGTCCGGACGATCCAGGCGCCGGGGTTGTCCGGCAGGCCGTCGCGCGGCCAGCGCTCGAGCGCGACCGCCCAGGCGTCCTGCACCGCCTCCTCGGCGAGGTCGATGTCGCCGAGGATCCGGATCAGCGTCGCAACCGCTCGCCCCGACTCCCGCCGGAACAGGCGCTCGACCACCGCATCCGTCCCGCCTAGGCCGACCGCGCCGCCTCCCTCGCCGGGTTGGAGAAGCCGGCCGCCTCGTAGTCCATGACCTGACGCACCTCGACCGAGCCGCTGCGCGCGGCGGGGATCTTCGCCGCCCATTCGAGCGCCTCGTCCATGTCCGCGCACTCGAGCAGGTAGTAGCCGCCGAGCTGCTCCTTCGTCTCGGCGAAGGGGCCGTCGGTCACGCTCCGCTCGGCGTCCCTGATCCGGAGCGTCTTCGCGGTCTCGGTCGGATGGAGGCCGGCGCTGTCCACGAACACGCCCTGCTCGGTGGCCTCGTTGTCGAGCGCCCAGTAGGCGTCGATCTGCGCCTTCAGCGTCTCCTCGTCGACCGAGTCGAAGCGGCGCTCGTCGTCGTACACCGTGAGCAGGAACCTCATCGCGGCACCTCGTCCGAACCGGGGGCCTCGCCCTGGTACATCGCCTCGTAGTTCATGACCGGCCGGATCTCGATCGTGCCGTCCTGCGACGCGGGGCACTTCTCAGCCCACTCGAGCGCCTCGTCGAGGTCCTTGCAGTCGAGCACGTAGAAGCCGCCCACCTGCTCCTTGGACTCGGCGAACGGGCCGTCGGTGAGCAGCCGCTCGCCGCCGGACATCCGCAGCGTCGTCGCGGTGCTCGAGGGCTGGAGGCCCTCGCCCGAGACGAAGACCCCGGCAGCCTCCACGTCCTCGCTGTACTTCCCGTACGCCTCCGTGACTTCCATGACCTGGTCCTCGCTCAGGCCCTCCCAGCCGCTTTCGTCGCCGAACAGCAGCAGCATGTACTTCATCGCCTCTCCTCTCGTCATTGCGCGACCGGCCGGCCGCCTTTGACCTGACGACGAACGGGCGAGGCCGAGATCGACACATCGGGCAGGATACGAGTCATGGCGAAGCTGGAAGTGCTCCAGGCGGACGTGACCAAGCTGGAGGTCGACGCGATCGCCAACGCCGCCAACACCCGGCTAATGCACGGCGGCGGCGTGGCGGGCGCGATCTCACGCGCCGGCGGGCCCCGAGATCCAGCGCGAGTCCGACGAGCGCGCGCCGATCGAGCTCGGAGCGGCGGTCGAGACGACGGCCGGCGAGCTCCCGGCCCGCTGGGTCATCCACGCCGCCACCATGGAGCTCGGCGGGCCGACCTCCGCGGAGATCATCGAGCGCGCCACCCGCTCGACGCTCGCGAAGGCCGAGGAGCTCGGCTGCCGCTCGATCGCGCTCGTGGCTTTCGGCACCGGCGTCGGCGGCTTTCCGCTCGACGAGGCGGCGGGCATCATGGTCGGGGCCGCGCGCGAGCACGAGGGCTCGCTCGAGCGGATCGTGTTCGCCGTTCACGGTGACGCGGCCGAGCGCGCGTTCAGCGAGGCGCTGTGACCCTGCCGGTCCTGGTGGCGCCGGATTCCTTCAAGGGGACCTTCTCCGCGCCCGAGGTCGCGGCCGCCATCGCCGCCGGGCTCCGCTCGACGGAGCGCGAGGCCGTCGAGCTGCCCGTGGCCGACGGTGGCGAGGGCACCATGGACGCGCTCGTGAACGCGCTCGGCGGCGAGCTGCGCACGGCGACCGTGCCCGATCCGCTCGGCCGCCCGATCGAGGCGCGCTTCGCGCTCCTGCCTGACGGCGCCGCCGTGGTCGAGACGGCTCAGGCGAGCGGCCTCGGGCTCGTCGCCGAGGACGAGCGCGACGCCTGGGCGGCCTCGACGCGCGGAACCGGCGAGCTGATCGTCGCGGCGGCCGAGGCGGGCGCCGAGCGTGTGCTCGTGACCGTCGGCGGCTCGGCCACGACCGACGGCGGGGCGGGCGCCCTCGAGGCGCTCGAGGAGGCCGGCGTCAGCCCCGAGCTCGAGGTGCTGTGCGACGTGCGCACCGCCTTCGAGCAGGCGCCCAGCGTCTTCGGGCCGCAGAAGGGCGCGGATCCGGAGCTCGTCGGGAGGCTCGAGCGTCGCCTCGACGAGCTCGCGGGCAAGCTCACCCGCGACCCGCGCGGCGAGCCGATGACCGGCGCCGCGGGCGGGCTCTCGGGCGGCCTCTGGGGCCGGCACGAGGCGCGGCTCGTGGCCGGCGCCCCATACGTCCTCGACGCGATCGGCTTCGACCCGCTGATGAAGGGGTCGGCGTTCGTCGTCACGGGCGAGGGGCGGCTCGACTCGCAGACGCTCGCGGGCAAGATCGTCGGCGAGGTCGCGACGCGCTGCCGCCAGGGCGGCGTGACCTGCCACGCGATCGTGGGGAGCAACGCGCTCGAGTCCTTCGACGAGCGGATCATCGACCTCGCCTCGGTGACGGAGGCGACCGACCTGAAGGAGCTCGAGGAGGCGGGGCGCGCGCTCGTGTGAGCGCCGCTCAGAGAGCGCCCGGAACGGGGCCCCGATAGCGACGGGCGCCCCGCTTGGGGGCGCCCGTGCTGCCTCACCCGTGCGACGGTCCTATTGGTCCGCCGCGGTGCTGGGACTCAGCCCAGGCTTCGCCGGAGGTGGGCCGACCATCCGCTCGAATCGATCCCGGCTCCGGCCGAGATGACTGCCGTGCTTTCTGAGCCCGAGCACGCACTCGATTGTAATCTCTGTTACGAGCTCTCGCCACCTTTGCGGCGGGCTAGCGCGACTCGGCGAGCGCGCGGATCACGGCCTCGTAGAAGCCCTCGCTCATCGCCGCCTCGGTGCGCTCGACGTTCGGGTACGCCGAGCTGTCGCCGGCCGCCGCGTTGGCGACGAGGAAGAGCCGGCCGACGACCGCGGCCACCTCGAGGTCCTCGCGCGAGTCGCCGATCCCGATGCACTGCTCGCGCGCGTAGCCGCGGGCGCGCATGTGCGCCGCCACGGCGCCTGCCTTCGAGCACCCGGCCGGGATCAGGTGGAAGCCGTGCGTGTCCGGCGCGATCCAGCCGTTGTCGACGAGCCGCAGACCGCCGTGGCCCTCGGCCGCGAGCAGGCGGTTCGCCTCGTCGGCGTCCACGTCCCCGCGGAACAGATGCGAGACCTCGCGCCCGAGCGCCCACGGCAGATGCGGCTCGAGCCGCCCCTCGTAGCGGCGCATGAGCAGCTCCGGCGCGCCCGACTCCTCGATCTGCGCGTGGATCGTGGCGTCCTCCCGCGGCTGGAGCTCCCCGGTGAGGAAGGTCACCTCGCCGTCGATGACCATCCCGGTCCCCACCTCGAAGATGTACGAGCTCTGGCCGAACAGGCGGGCGTCCTCCATCACCTGCGCCCGCCGTCGCCCCGACTTGATCACCAGCTCCGCGCCGGCCCGGTGACACGCCTCGAGCGCCCGCGCCGGCGAGCAGCGTGAACTCACCCTCCGCGGTGCGGAAGAGCGAGCCGCCGAGTCCCAGCATGGTCCCGTCGAGGTCCGTGTAGACGCAGCGGATCGCCATCTAATCCGCCGCGGCGCTCGTCCAGGGCCCCTCCTCGTCCGCGCGCAGAGAGGCGAAGGGCGGGCGCTGGACGACGCGGACGTCGATGCCCTCGCCGCCCGCGAGCGGATCCGTGAGCAGCCGCGACGAGCTGGTGCCGGTGAGGCGGCCATCCCTGCGCAACCGGATCAGCACCGACTGGAGGACCGTCGCCGCCATCGGCGTGAGGTCCGCCAGCCGCTTGTGCCGGTTCTGGCGAGTGCCGAGGTTGACCTGGGCCATCCCCTCGAGCCCGACCTGCGACCACGCGTCGATCAGCATCCCCGTCTCGACCGCGTAGCGCGTGTCGAACGGGAGCTCCCGCAGCAACGAGCGGCGCGCGGCGACCTCGCCGGCGAGTGGCTGGCCGAAGACGGCGAGCTCCGGATAGAACGCGTTCAGGAGCGGCCGCGCGCTCAGCTCCGTGACGCGCCCGCCGCCGGCCGGGAACTGAACCTCGGCGAGCCTGAGCGGGCGCCGGTAGAGCGCCTTCACGAACTGCACCTCGGGGATCCGCAGCAGCGGCCCCACGAGGCCGGTCACGAAGTGCTCGCCGAAGTCCTCCGAGTCGGCGTCCACGAAGCAGACGATGTCCCCGCGGAGCACGGCCTGGGCGCGCCACATGGCGTCGCCCTTGCCGAGCAGCGGCCCGGTCCCGGGCACGAGCGCCTGGGCGTCGTGGAGCTCGGCGCCGAGGCTCTCGACGATCGCCTGTGTGCCGTCGGTCGACCCGCTGTCGACGACGGCCACCTGGTCCACGAGGCGCGACTCGAGCAGGTCGAGGAGTGGCGCAAGCGTGCGCGCGATCGAGTCGGCTTCATCGAGCGTCGGGACGCACACGTGAGACGCTGGCGCCGCGGCGGGCCAGGTCGGCGCGCGAGAAGTCGCCACAGTCGAACGACCGCCCTCTGTTCCAGTCTGTGTGGTGGACGCTCATTGGGGGGCAGAACCGGAAGGCCCGGGAGGCCGTCCGTACTATGGCAGTCCGTGGGCCAAGTCCGGACGTCCTACCCCTGGCAGGCGGTTCTCGAAACGGGCCGGGACGAGGAGCTGGTGGCCAGCTCACGCGAGCGCCCGCAGTCCGGGGTCGCCGAGCCGATCCCCGACGATCTCCACCCGGCGCTCCGGGAAGGCCTCGAGAAGGCGGGCATCGACGCGCTCTGGGCGCATCAGGCGGACGCGCTCGCCGCCGCGCGCCGCGGCCACACGATCGTCACCACCGGCACCGCGAGCGGGAAGTCGCTGGCCTTCAACCTGCCCGTGCTCGACACGCTCGCCACCGACCTCCGGCCGCGCGCGCGTTCTACCTCTACCCGACCAAGGCGCTCGCCCAGGACCAGGCGCGCGCGCTCGCGCGGATCGGCGGCCGCTACCTCGCCACGCGATCTACGACGGCGACACGCCGCGGGAGGAGCGCCGCGCGATCCGCCGTCGCTCGAACCTCGTGCTCACGAACCCGGACATGCTGCACGTGGGCGTGCTGCCGAACCACCGCTCCTGGGGCGACGTGCTCGCCAACCTCGCCTGGGTCGTGGTGGACGAGGCGCACGTGTACCGCGGCGTCTTCGGCTCGCACGTGGCCAACGTGCTGCGCCGCCTGCGCCGGCTCGCGCGCGCCTACGGCGCCGAGCCGCGCTTCGTGCTCGCCAGCGCCACGATCGCCAACCCGCTCGAGCTGGCCGAGCGGCTGACCGGCCTCGAGCTCGAGCTGGTCGACCGCGACGGCGCGCCCGCGCGCCGAGCGCCAGATCGCGATGTGGAACCCGCCGCTCGTCGACGAGCGGCTCGGCCGGCGCGCCTCCGCGCTCTCGGAGGCGGCGCACCTCCTCGCCGAGCTCGTCGAGCGCGAGGTGCGCACGATCTGCTTCCTGAAGTCGCGCCGCGGCGTGGAGCTGATCCAGCGCTTCGCGCGGGAGCGGCTCGAGGAGGCCGGGCGCACCGACCTGGCGGAGCGGATCGCCCCCTACCGCGCGGGCTACACGCCGGCGCAGCGGCGCGAGATCGAGCTGCGGCTCGCGGAGGGGGACCTGCTCGCCGTCGTGGCGACCGACGCGCTCGAGCTCGGCATCGACGTCGGCGACCTCGACGCCGCCCTGTGCGTGACCTTCCCCGGCACGGTGGCGAGCCTGCGCCAGATGTGGGGGCGCGCCGGCCGCCGCGAGACCGGGCTCGCGATGTACGTGGCCGGCGAGGACGCGCTCGACCAGTTCTTCTGCCGCCACCCCGACGAGTTCCTCGAGCGGCCGGTCGAGCGCGCGATCCTCGACCACGAGTCGGAGGAGATCCATCTGGCCCACCTCGAGGCCGCCGCCTACGAGCTGCCGCTGACGCCCGGAGGACGAGGACGTGTTCGGGCCGCGCTGGGAGGAGCACGCGCAGCGGCTCGTCAAGCAGGGCCGGCTGCGCGAGCGCGGCGGGCGCTACCTGCCGCGCGGCGAGGGCTACCCGGCGGCGCGCATCGCGCTGCGCTCGGCCTCGCCCGACTCGGTGGCGATCGTCGAGGCGGAGGCGGGCGAGGTGATCGGCAACGTCGAGAGCTCGCGCGCGCCGCTCGTCGGTCCACCCGGGCGCCGTCTACCTGCACATGGGCGCCGCCTACGAGGTCGAGGACCTCGACCTCGCGAAGCGGCGCGCGCTCGTGCACCGCTTCGAGGGCGACTGGTACACGCAGCCGAAGAAGGAGTCGGAGACCTACATCGAGCAGGTGCGCGAGCGCCGCGAGACCTGCGGGGTCGAGCTGTCGTTCGGGATCGTGTCGGTCACCGAGCAGGTGGTCGCCTACCAGAAGAAGCGCATGGCCGACCACTCGGTGCTCGACCTGCTCGCGCTCGACTGCCCGAGCAGGACTTCGTCACCCAGGCGCTCTGGTACGAGCTGCCCGAGCCGCTCCTGGCGCGACGAGTTCCCGCTCGACGTGCTGCAGGGCTCGCTGCACGCGGCCGAGCACGGCCAGATCGCGGTGCTGCCGCTGATCGCGATGTGCGACCGCTGGGACATCGGCGGCCTGTCGACCGCCTTCCACCACGCAGACGGGCCGGCCGACGATCTTCATCTACGACGGGCATCCCGGCGGCGTGGGCATCACGCGCGCCGGCTACGAGCGCTTCGAGGGGCTCGTGGGCGACGCGCTGCGGCTGATCTCGGAGTGCCCGTGCCAGTCGGGCTGCCCGTCGTGCGTGCAGTCGCCCAAGTGCGGCAACCTGAACGAGCCGCTCAACAAGCGCGGCGCGATCGAGATGCTTTCGCGCATGGCGGCCGCCTGAGCGCGCGCTGAAGGATCCGTTGCAGCGGAGCAGGGATTCCTTCCCAGATCCCGAGGTCGCGCCCCCACTATCTCGGTGCGGTGCGCCTTCGCCTCACCATCCCGGCCTGCGCCACGGCGCTCGCCGTCGCGGGGCTGCCCGGCTTCGAGCGGCCGGCGCGGCGGGCGGCGGGTGCCGGAGCGCCGCCGGCGGGCGCACGCCGCGGCACCGAGCGCGCGGTGCCGCGACCGGCCAGAGCCCGGCCGCAGCGCCGCGCAGGCCGGCTCGGCGGGCGCCGCCCCGGCGCCGGCCGAGGCCGGTCACCACTTCCCCGTGGCCGGCGCCTACAGCCTGGGCGGCGCGGAGGCGATCTTCGGTGCGCGGCGCAGCGGGCCACCGCCACCAGGGCCAGGACGTGGCTGCCGCGGAGGGCACGCCCGTAGTGGCGCCGTGGGCCGGGCTCGTCGAGTTCGTGCGCTTCCAGCGCAGCGGCGCCGGCTGGTACGTGGTGCTCGACGGCGACGGTGAGGATCGCGACTACGTCTTCATGCACCTGCGCAGGGGCTCGATCCTGGTGGCGCCGGGGCAGCGGGTGAGCGCGGGCCAACCGATCGCGCAGGTCGGCAACACGGGCAGCTCGACCGGCCCGCACCTGCACTTCGAGATCTGGGTCGGCGGCTGGTACGACGAAGCGGCGAGCCGATCGACCCCCTGCCGCTGCTGCAGCAGTGGACGGGCTGAGCGCCGCTAGTCGAAGGTCAGCGACAGGCGCCCGCGCAGGCCGTCCGTGCTCGCGGACAGTGAGCCCGCTCAGGTCCCCGAGCGGATCCGTGAAGAGCTGGGCGCCCAGCGCGTCGAAGCCGCTGAGGCCGAGCGCGGAGCCGAAGCCCTGGAGCAGGGCGTTCGCGAGCTGCCTCCGCGTCCGAGCGCATCGCCACCGCGCCCTTGGCGCCGTCGACCTGCCCGGGCTCCTCGCCCGCGAGCTCCTGAGCCGTGGCCGGATCGTCCGGCCACGACGAGCACATCGTCGACGACCCCGAACGCGATGTCGTCGTCGCCTGCCTGCGTGACCGTGTAGAGGCCCTTGCCTCCGGCGGGCTTCTCGATCGTGACGCTGCCCATTCCCGCGCCCTCCGCGAAGTCCGGCAGGACGTCCGCCATCTTCTCGAGCGTGCGGGTCAGGGCGGCCGGGTCCTCGACCTCGGCGCGGACTCCGAAGCCGCCTCCGGGCGCGATGCTCGCCGCCACGTCGCCGCGTGAGCTGGCCGATCAGATCGTCGTCGATGCTGATGCCGAGGCGCGCGTCGAGCGTCTGCTTGGCCTGGGCGTAGTCGCCGAAGCCGCTCGGGTCGACGGCCTGGCCGGCCGCCTCCGCGAAGCGCGATGATCTGCGCCGGATTCGCGGATGCCGATGCCGATCTCGCCCTCGCGTGAGAGGACCGGCGGCGCCTCGTCGCCGGCGGCGATCGGCAGGTCCTCGTCGGTGAGCCCCTCGGGATCCGTGCGCACCTTGAGCTCGATCTCGATCTCGCTCTCCGCGCCGAGACCGTCAGGCCCATCGTGCGCAGCGCGTCCACCCACTTGACGCTGCGGGCCTCCTGGGCGTCCGGGTCCGAGCCGATCAGGGCCTGAAGATCCGTGTACACGCGTGCCGCGGCATCCGCCGGGCAGGCCCTCGAGGCCCGCGTTGAAGGTCTCCTCGTCGAGGTGGTCGTCGCCCTCGGCGCGCTCGAGCGCCTGGTCGAGCAGCTCCTCCGAGGCGGCGAAGACGACGACGTCGTCCTTGACGGCGAAGATGGTGCCCCCGTCCTCGTACTTCGTGGCGCCGGCGACCTCGCCGGCTTCGCGCGGCCTCGTCTTCTCGATCAGATTGTCGAGCGCCTCGCCGTCCTTGGCCTCGATCGCGGCGACGAAGTCCTGCGTCTCGCCTTCGGCGATGAAGCTCGCCACGTCAGTGGCGCCCACGACGAACGGATTGCCGAGGATCGGCTCGACGTCCTTTTCGAAGTCGACGCCGCGAGTCGCTCCCGCCGAGCTGGTCGCGCAGCAGCTCCTTGACGGAGGGCGCCTCGACCGGGAAGCGGCGAAGCATCGAGTCGAGCGGCCTTGTACTGGTCACCCTCGAGGTTGGTGTCGATCGCCATCGCGAACGGCGACTGCTTCGGCAGATAGGACAGCGCGTCGCCGATCGCGCTCGTCTGCTCGTCGTCGCCACCGCACGCGGCCAGGGCCACGGTGGCGAGGCAGGCGAGCGTGCTGAGGATCGCAAGGGGGCGCCGCACCGGGCGGCGCACTGTAGCTACGCGGAGGCCGCTATGAGCGGTCTCGCATGCCGGCCAGGGCGAACTCGAGCAGGCGGCGCCAGTCGTAGGGCATCACGCCGAGATCATCCGCCGCCATGACGCTGCCGAGCCCGCACATCAGCGTGCGAACGTCGTCGACCACGAGGTCGTCGCGGATCGCGCCGGCCGCCTTGGCGCGATCGATCAGGGCCTGGCTCGCCGCGGTCAGCTCGGCGATGGTCGGGCCGGCCGCTTCGAGCGCCTCGTGCGTCATCGCGAAGATCATCCGCTGCTGGGCGGCGTCCCTCGAGGCGATCTCCGCCTGCTCGCGCATGAGGTCCGCGAACGACTCCCAGGGCCGCTCGTCCTCCTCGAACTTGGCGCGGGCCCGCGCGGCGAAGTCGGTGAGCTTGATGCGGACGAGCTCGCCGACGAGCTGATCCTTGGTCGGGAAGTGGCGGTAGAGCGTGCCCACCCCGACACCGGCGCGGCGCGCGATCTCATCCATCTGCGTCGCGGTCCCGTAGTCGCTGAACACCTGGCGGGCAGCGTCGAGGATGCGCTCGCGGTTGCGGCGCGCGTCGGCGCGCATCGTTGCGACCGCAACCGGCTCGGCCTCTTCCCTCGTAGCCACTGCAGAGATCCTAACTCCTGGGGTTGACAAACGGAACCTGCATTCCGTATTGTACACGGAACCGGAGTTCCTGTTCCGTTTACATACACCCCCGGCTGGAGAAGTCAGTGAGCCCCACCGATTCACCCCGTGACAAGAACCTCGCCCTCGCCCTGCTGGCGATGGCCCAGTTCGTGGTCGTGCTCGACGCCTCGATCGTCAACGTGGCGCTGCCGTCGATCGGCCGCGAGCTCGACTTCGCCCAGGGCGACCTGTCCTGGGTCATCAACTCGTACACCCTCTTCTTCGGCGGCTTCCTGCTGCTCGGCGGTCGTCTTGCCGACCTGCTCGGGCGGCGGCGCATGTTCATCTGGGGCATGTGGCTGTTCGCGCTCGCGTCGCTCGCGGGCGGGCTCGCTCAGAGCGACATCTGGCTGATCGTGGCGCGCGCGGTCCAGGGCCTCGGCGCGGCGCTGATCTCGCCGGCGGCGCTCGCGATCGTGACCACGACCTTCCGCGAGGGCGCCGAGCGCAACAAGGCGCTCGGTGTCTGGGGCGCCGTCGCCGGCTCGGGCGGCGCGGCCGGCGTGCTGCTGGGCGGCATCCTCACCGACGGCCTCGGCTGGGAGTGGGTGCTGTTCGTGAACGTGCCGATCGGCATCGCCGCGGCGCTCATCGCACCGCGCCTCCTCGGCGAGAGCCGCGACACCTCGCGCGGCGTCCTTCGACATCGCGGGCGCCGTGTCGGTCACGGCCGGCCTCGCGCTGCTCGTGTACACGCTGGTCGACGCGAACGACGCCGGCTGGGGCTCGACGCAGACGATCGTGCTCGGAGCGGTCTCGATCGCGCTCTTGGCGATCTTCGTCGCGGTCGAGCTGCGGACCCGGCACCCGCTGGTCCCGTTCTCGATCTTCAAGCTGCGCACGCTGCGGGGTGCGAACGTCGTCGGGCTGCTGCTCGGCATGTCGCTGTTCTCGATGTTCTTCTTCATCTCGCTGTACATGCAGCAGGTGCTGGGCTACGAGCCGCTCAAGGCGGGCCTCGCCTACCTGCCGCTGGCCGGCACGATCATCCTGTCCGCGGGCGCCGCGTCCGCGCTCGTCACGCGCATCGGCTTCAAGCCGACGCTGATCGCGGGGATGCTGTTCGTCACCGCCGGGCTCGTCTGGTTCGCGCAGGTGAGCGCCCCCGGTGGGAGCTACGTCGGCGACGTCCTGTTCCCGTCGCTCCTCGCGGCCATCGGCCTCGGCCTGGCGTTCGTGCCGACGACGATCGCGGCCGTGACCGGCATCGAGCCCGACGAGGCCGGGCTTGCGTCCGGGCTCATCAACACCTCGCAGCAGGTGGGCGGGGCGCTCGGGCTCGCGGTCCTGGCCGCGGTGGCGACCGCGACCACGAGCGACGCTGTCGCCTCGGGTGAGCGCAACCCGCTGGTTTCGCTGACCGAGGGTTTCCAGGACGCGTTCCTGATCGGCGCCGGTATGGCGCTGCTGGGCGCGCTGCTGGCCGCGACCCTGATCTCCTCGCGCGACAGCCGCGAGCACGCCGAGGCCGCCCGCAGGGGCGAGGCCCCGGCGGCCGTGCCTGCTTGATCGGACCGGGAGCGCCGGGACCCCCTCCCCCGGCGCTCCCCGATCAGCACCAGAAAACGGCCGCTACCATCGGGCTGCTTCATCGGCGAGGTAGCTCAGTTGGTAGAGCACACGACTGAAAATCGTGGTGTCGCCGGTTCGATTCCGGCCCTCGCCATACCTGCAAATGAGCCCTTTTTGGGCAGATAGCGCGACCTCATTTTCCTGTTTGAACGTCCACCTCGCGTCCACGAGCATCACGGGCCCGCTCGATTTGCGCCTCGGCGGACACTCGCGGTTCGCCTTCCAGCTCGCGTATGACGTGCGTGTAGGTCGAGACGGTCATCTGCGGAGAGTGGCCGAGCCGCTCAGCCAGTTCGGGGATTGAGACGCCGGCACGGATCTGCAGCGATGCGTAGGCATGCCGCAGGTCGTAAGGCGGCATTCGGTCGACCCCCGCCGCCTCGCGTGCCGCGTGCCACACCCGCCGCGTCCAGTTCTTGTAGTCGTGAACTTTCCAGGGCTCGCTGTCCCTCCGCGGAAACAGCAACCCGCTGCGCAGCCCGGTGGCCACCAGATACTCAGCCACGTCACGACGCACCGGGTCCTCGAGCCTCACCGGACGGGGATGAAAGCCTCGCACCTTCTGTCCGCCGACAATCGAGCCTTTGATCAGCCGCTGCTCTATGAGCACCGTGTTGCGCCCGACGTGACGGACCTCCAGCGCCATCCCGTTGCTGCGCTCAGGGCTTGCGCTGGCTGCGGTGGTGCCGATTGCGCTGGCGGCAGACACCGTGTCGATCACGATCATGGAGGCGATCGACAACGCCTTCGTGCTGGCGGTTCCAGGGGCTATGGACGCTGGTCTAGGCGATCAGCTGTTCTGGGCCGCTCTGCTCGGAGGCTTCGCTCTGGCATTCGGACCTGCATTCGTGGTCAACCGGGCAAATATTCGGCGTGGCAAGGGCTGCTGCCCCGGCAGCCGCTTGCCAGCAGGCGCTGGCCTTGACCCCCTCGCCTAGCCCCGCCTCCCGGTTCGGCTAACGCTCGAGATCTCGTGCGCGTACAGGGTCGACCGACCCCGGCCGCGGCTGGTTGCGCCGCGCAGCATCGCGAGCCCGAGCGAGCGACCGGCGCAGTGACGGTCCGTGCGAGCTCGGCGGACGGGTGCCTGTGGCGCCGGCGACCACCGAGCAGGCAGGCCTCGACGCGGCCGGTGTTGCCGCAGCCGACGCACGTAGCGCTGCGGCCGCGGCCCCTATGTGCCGATCGATGATTGTGCGGCAGGGCGGACGGAGAACAGCGCGAGTACCAGCATCCCGGCGAGGGCCGGCACGAGGCCGAGGTAGGCGTAGCCGAGCTTGTCCGCGACCAGCCCGCCGAGCAGCGGGCCGAGCAGGTATCCGGCGATGCCGATCTGCGACCAGATGACCATTGCGGTGACGATCCGCTCGACCGGAACGGCCTGGACGAGCACTCCGATCGAGCCGGTGTTGCCGAGCCCGATCCCGACGGCCGCTAGCAGGAGCGCGAGCAGCCAGAGCGGCACCTCGGCGGCGGCCCCGGCCAGGGCGATCCCGGCGGTGGCCAGCACCACCGCGGCGAAGACGAGCGGTCGCGGGTCGCACGTTGCGCTGCCGCGGCGGCGCTGCCGGCGACGATCAGCGCGGCGGCGACGTACAGCGCGGCGATCTCGCTCTGGTCGAGACGTCGGCGAAGTGAAGCGGTAGCACGCCCTCGAAGACTCCGAGCGCGAGGACCGCGAACAGGATCGCCGCCGAGGCGAGCTTGAAGCCGCGCGTGCGCAGTACCTCCCGATCCGTCGTGAATGAGCGCCGGGTGGCCGGCTCGCCCACGGCGAGCACGAGCGGCATGGCGATCAGCAGCAGCGCCAGGTAGGCGAGGAATGGTCCGTGGATGCCGCCGAATGCGCCTAGCGCGGGGCCGATCAGACCGCCGGCTGAGTAGGCGGCGAAGATGCGGCTCATGCAGAGGTATTCCTGGCCGGGCCAGCGCGCGAGCGTGTCGAAGGTCACTCCGATCCAGACGCCTCCGGATCCGAGCCCCATCAGGAATCGGCTCGGGAAGTAGATCGCGAGCGATTCGCCGAGCACGAACCCGAGCGTCCCGAGCGCTACCAGCCCGAGCGACAGCGCAAGCACGGCCGCGGGAACCGTGCCTTGTGACACCCCAGCCGGCGAGCGCGAAGCCGGCCATCATGCCTGCGGCGAACGACGCGACCAGCAGTCCGATCCCGGTCGGTCCGGCCCCGGTGGCGTCGGCGATTGCCGGCGCGACCGGCACGATCACGCGGTAGCCGGCGGCGTCGAGCGCGCCGAGCGCCGAGCAGCAGCGGGTACGGCTGGATCGCCGCCCGCAGCTGCGGTCACCGGGTCAGACGCTCACCGGTCGCGGGCGCAGTCATGCCGCTTTCAGGGCTTGCGGGCGCGCACGATCGCAGAGCTGGCGTGCTCGTGGACGCGGTGCGTCTCGTGGATCTCGATGTCGGTCAGGCCGGCGTCGGCGAGGGTCTGCTCGAACTCGGTCGCGTGTGAGCGCGCCGGCGACGCAGCCGGTCCATTGCTGCATGTCCGCGCGTGTCGCTTCGTCCATGTCGGGGTCGGCGATCACGTCCGAGACGGCGAAGCGCCCGCCGGGGCGCAGCACCCGTGCGGTCTCAGCGAGCACCTTGCTCTTGTCGGCGGAGAGGTTGATCACGCAGTTCGAGATCACGACGTCGACGGAGTCGTCTGCGAGCGGGATGTCCTCGATGTAGCCCTTGACGAACTCGACGTTTTCGATGCCGGCGTCGCGCGGCGTTGGCGCGTGCGAGGTCGAGCATCTCGTCGGTCATGTCGAGCCCGATCGCCTTGCCGGTCGGAGCCGACACGGCGGGCTGAGATCAGCACGTCGGCGCCGGCGCCGGAGCCGAGGTCGAGCACCGTCTCGCCCTCGTGCAGATCGGCGACCGCCGTCGGCACGCCGCAGCCGAGCGAGGCCTCGACGGCGGCCTTGAGGGCGGGCGTCGTCGGCGTCGTCGTAGAGCGTCGCGCCGAAGACCTCGTTGCCGTGCTTGTCGGTCGACGCGATGTCCGGCCCGCAGCCCGCGATCGCCCCTGGTGCTCCGCAGCACCCCGAACCGGTGCTCTCGGCCACGGCGGTTGCGGCGGCGGCGTAGCGATCGCGGACGCGCTCGCGGATGTCGGTGTCGGTCAGCTCAGCCATGCGGACAGTTCCTCCAGCGAGTCCGGGATTACGTAGTAGTAGGCCCACAGCCCGCGCCGCTCGCTCGCGACGAGCCCCGCTTCGCGCAGCACCTTGAGGTGATGCGAGACCGTGGGCTGGGCGAGGTCGAAGAGCGGCACCAGCTCGCAGACGCAGACCTTGCCGGCGTGCTTGCGCAGCACGTCGACGAGCTGCAGCCGCACCGGGTCCGCGAGCGCCTTGGCGATCGACGCCATGCGCTCGGCCTGCTCGCGCTCGACGTCGGGATACACGACCGGCTCGCAACACGGCTCGCCGGCGGGGCGCTTGGTCTTCGGGGCCAGCTCCAAATCGACCGCCATCAATCTACGTATATCGATTGAACTGATGACTGTCAATGCTTAGACTGGCAGCCGCGACTGAGGAGCGAGTAGTGCCCCTCGCACTAGAACGACACGTCATCAGGAGGCACCAGCGATGAAGTACGTCCTGTTCGTCTGCACCCACAACGCCGGCCGCTCGCAGATGGCGCAGGCGCTGTTCGAGCGTCACGCGCCCGCCGGACATCCGCGCCGAGTCCGCCGGCCAGCAACCCGCCGACAAGGTCTGGCCCGAGGTCGTCGAGGCGATGCGAGAGATCGGCATCGACCTGTCCGACCGCCGGCCGAAGAAGCTGACCGTCGAGATGCAGCTGCACGCCGACTGGGCGATCACGCTCGCCTGCGGCGCGCAGTGCCCGTACGTGCCCACGACCGTCGAGGACTGGGCCATCCCCGACCCGCCGGCCGGCCGATCGAGGAGGTCCGAGCGATCCGCGACGCCGTCGAGCTGCGCGTGAAGGACCTGCTCGATGAGCGCATCGACGCCATCCGCTCGGACCGCACCGCCCACCAGATGCGCCTGGCGCGTCTGCTGCCTGACCTCGTGAAGGAGTTCGAAGGCGTGCGGTCCGACGGCGAGATCCGCGCCTGCGCCGACGCGATCCTGGCCGACTACGAGGACGTCCCGGTGCGTTCGTTCGTGATGACGATCGCCCACAGGCGCACGCGCGCCTGCCTCGCCGCCGAAACCTGCGAGCCGCTCGCAACGGCCACCAGCTGAGCCGACCGCCATGCGGCTACGGTCCAATTTCGGGATGAGAGCAGCATGAGCGAGAGCGTCGCCGTCATCACCGACATCCACGCCAACCTCCCCGCACTGGAGGCCGCGCTCGAACGCACCGAGCAGCTCGGCGTCGAGCGGATCTACTGCGGCGGCGATCTGGTCGGCTACGGCCCCCACCCCAACGAGGTCTGCGCGCTGATCGAGGAGCGCCGCATCCCGACCATCTACGGCAACTACGACCACGCGATCGGCCGCGACCTCGAAGACTGCGGCTGCGCCTACCCCACCCAGCACGAACGCGAACTCGGCCAGCAGTCGGTCGATTGGACGCTCGCCCACACCGACGAGCACGCCAAGGAGTTCATGCGCGCACTCCCTTTCGACCTCAACTTCGAGGTCGGCGCCAGCTCTGTCCACCTGGTGCATGGCTCGCCGCGCAAGGTCAATGAGTACCTCTTCGAGGACAAGCCCGCCTCTCTGTACGAGCGGCTCGCCCGCGCCGAGGAGGCCGACACGCTCGCCTTCGGGCACACGCACAAGCCGTGGATCCGCGAGTACGGCGGCGTGTTGTTCGTGAACTGCGGCTCCGTCGGCAAACCCAAGGACGGCGACCCGCGCGCCGCGTTCGCGGTGCTCACCCCCACCGACCAAGGCGTCCGAGCGACGATCGAGCGCGCCGAATACGACGCCGGCGCCGTAGCCCGCGAAGTTGCCGCCGCCGGACTGCCGGCCGAGTACGCGGACAAACTCGTCGCCGCCGCCTAACCCAGACCGCTGGATGCGCGACGGCCTGCAACTAAGCGACCCTAAGACGCTCTACCGGCGCGTTAAGCAGAAGCCAGCGGCGTTTAGGCGACGTCCAGGAGACGCAATCGGACGTGCTCGGGATGGACCCGCTGCCGGACCACTGAGAACTCAGCGCGAGCTGAGTCAGGCGGCGGTCACAGCTCGTGCCGCGTAGCAACGGGCGCGGGGACGACGAAAGCGATCACCACGTCGTCAACGTTGGGCGTCCACCTCGCGTCCACCAGCGCGCCATCGGGCGGGTTCTCTCGAACAGGAGCGTTGCGCGGATAGTTGCGATTAGCAGGGCTATCTTCGCCGCGTCTAGTCGCACCTCCCTGGCGTTCATCCCACGAGCCACGACTGAAAATCGTGGTGTCGCCGGTTCGATTCCGGCCCTCGCCATCTCAGGTTCTCGCCACCGCCTCGTCCTCGCCGTAGACGATGAGGCCGTAGACGACCCACACGCACAGAGCGAACATGCCAAGCGACCACCACGGGTAGCCGCCGCCGGTCGCCAGCAGGTTCGCAATCGCACCGAGGCTGCCGGCGATGATCCCAATGACCCGCCCGTACGTGTTGCCGGCAAAGAGCGAGAACCCTCCGGTGAGTTGGATCACGCCAAGGACGATCAGGACCCAGCCGAGGGTGTTGAGGTTGGTGAAGATGTACCTCGTGTCGTTGACGAAGATGTTCGCGCCGTCCAGCGCTCCGATGCCGTAGATGATGTTGAGCGTGCCCACAATCAGCAGCAATATCGCTGCGAAAAGGACTCGGCCATGACCTCGCATGTCGATACCTCCTTGAGTTCGATTTCGCCGCTCGTCCGCAGCCAATGACGATCAAAACGCGCCTCGGGCCGAACGGCATCGCCCAGATAGCATGAAATCCCCACCGGACTGCTGCGGCCCGGGTGCTACCGGGGCCCCTCGTCCTCGGCCGGCGCGTCCCGGCGTCGACGGGCACTAAGACGTGCCCGAGCGCCGCCGCGCTCGGCCTTCTGCTCGATGTACTTCTCGGCGACCGAAGTCAGCAGGGCGACCAGCACGCCGAATCCGGTGAGGATGTAGACGATCGTGAAGATCTGCGTCCCGGCGCTGGTCGGGGTGAAGTCTCCGTAGCCGACCGTCGTCAGCGTCACGATACAGAAGTAGAGAGCCTCGATGACGGTCCAGTCCTCGAAGCGCCAGTAGAAGAGCGTGCCCGTGAGGACCAAGACGCCCGCGACGAGCGGCAGCGCCTTGGTCTCGGGATCGCGCCACACGGCGCCGAGGGCGCGCGCAAGTCCCCGGGCCGCGAGGAGAAGCGGGATCACGTCCTAGTTCGCGTCCTCTTTCGCGGCCGCGTCGATCTCGCGCTCGAGCTCCTCGGCGTCGGCATCGACCTGCTTCTCGATCAGCTTGTTGGCACGCGTCATCGCCTTCTCGAGCTGCTCCTCGATCTTCGACTCGCCGAGCACGATCACGGCGGCGGTTCCCGCGTCGAGCTCGTCGCCGAGCTCCTTGAGGTCGCCGCGCGAGATCCCCTTCGAGAGGTGGCCGATCAACCCGCCGGCGCCGGCGCCGACGATCGCGCTGCCGAGGATCGCGGGCGGGAAGATGATTCCGACCAGCGCTCCGACCCCGGCCCCGGTCCAGGCGCCGTGCTGCGTCGGCTTCTCGGTCTTCGTCACCCGGACCTTGCCGTCGTCCTCCTTACGGATCACCGCCGAGTCGAAGGTCCCGATCGCTCCCGCGGCGTGGAGGTCGAACACGGCCTCGTAGTCGGCCTCGGCATCGTCGATCTCGTCGTAGATCGCGGCGTAGAGAAATACTGGTCTGTCGGACATGCCGTCTCCCTTCAGCAGCATCGCTGCCTGGTTCGCCGATTACCTGTTGAGCTCCGCGACCTCGATCGCGATGTCGAGCGCGTCGGCGAGATTGCCGGTCGCGGAAGCCACTCGCGCGGTTCCGACGATCGGCGCGACCGCGGCAAGGACGCCGCGAACCTTCTCGACGTCGATGCCGACCTCGGCCGCCGCCTCGACGTTCATCAGATACGAGACCGGCGGGGCATCGACCGCGACGAGCGCGGCGATGCGAACGAGCATGAGCTCGTCCGGCTCGAGACTCGACGTCTCGACCGAGTCCACGGTCATGCGCCCGAGCAGGTCGAGCAGCGGAGTCTCATTTGATTCGGCCATGGTGCTTCCCTTCGTTAGGGGTCGTGTTCACTGGCTCTCGATCTCGCTCGGGCGCCAGGACTTGTCGAAGAACGGCTCGAGCGGGCTGTAGAGGCGCAGGATCGGGAACCAGCCCTTGCCTTCGGTCGTCTGGATCCAGTTGCCCTCCGGGCTGTCCGCGGGTCGCTCCGGGCCGAACGTGATCGTCGTCGAGCCGTCGTCGTTCGGCGGTCGCCGCCGGTGTCGGGTAGGACTGGCTGCCGGCCCGCGGGAAGCGCTGCGGCGTCTCGAGCATCGAGCGCGTCTCGTTGTCGTAGAGGGTCACCGACCAGAAGCGGGCGGCCGGGATGTCCGGTGGCAGCGTCATCCGGTAGGTCTTCGCGCCGTCGAGCAGGTCGCCGTCGGCGTCCTTGGTGACCATGAGGTACTGCGACCCGATCCCGGTGAGCCGCATGCACATCGCGGGCGTGACCCCGGTGGCCGCGTACAGGAACGATGTCCTGGAGTGTTGCTTGCGGACGCCGGTCGCGGGGAACGGCTTGATCCCCTCGTTCGTGACGAGCGGCGGCGGCGTCTCGAACGTGTATCCGCCGACCCACAGCGGGTTGAACCACGCCGAGTCGTCGTAGTACGCGAACCCTTCCGATGCTCGCGAGTCGAAGAACAGCGCCCGCGAGGTCGCGGCCCCGACGGCGGCAGCATCCTCGAGGATGCGGCGCATCCGCTCGTCCGGCTCGAACGGCTCGCCCTTGACGATCCCGATCGCGGCCAGCTGTCCCAGGAGCTCGGCGTTCGTGCTGCCGGCGGGCTCCTCCTGCACCACCTCGTTCATCAGCTCGAAGAAGCCGAAATCGCTCGGCGGCACCGTGTTGAACGCCTTGCCGCTCCCCTCCACGAAGGTCGTCTCGGGCACCTGCGCCGGTGGAGCGGGCTGCACCTGGCCCTCGAGCAGCGTCGCGACGCTCGTGCCGGCGTTGCCCGGCGCGTAGGGGTAGAGCTTCAGCGTGCTCTTGATCGTCTCGACGGTCGGCGCCGGGTCGTCGTCAGTCAGGAACGACCGCCCGAGCAGGAGCGCCCTCGACGTCCGCGAGTGTCCGACGTGGTAGCCGCTGTCCGGCAGCGGGCCGTCGTACCCGGGTGGGACGAGCAGGAAGCGGCCGCCCTCGCCGCGATCCGGGCCCGGCAGGCCGAAGTCGATGATCCACCCCCACCACATGTCGTCGAACACCCCGAGCGCCTGCGGAGGCGTCTCGACGACCATCGGCCCGGACGTCAGATCGACGACGCCGAGGTAATAGACCGTGTCGGCGTTCGCGGTCAGGAACACCGACTCCGACCCCATCAGCTCCGAGAAGATGATGATCGCGTTGTCGTCCACGCCCGCCTCGTGGAAGCCCTTCCGGATCGCGTACGTCGACGCTCCCGCGAAGCCGTCGAGATAGACGTTGAGCGCGTGCACGAAATCGAGGTGGTCGTAGACGAGCTCGGCGGTCTCGCCGTTCGGCACCCCGTCGACGAACTCGAGCGTCCCGAGCCGGCTGTCGAACCGTTCAGGAGTCGAGATGGAGCTGAGGGTGTCGCTGGAGACCGTCATTTGCCGGGAGTCTGGCCTCGGCCGGCCCGGTCGTCCTCATCCCGATGGGGTGAAATGACCCTCGGCAAGCGTCTCCCCCGAACCGTCCCGGGCCGCCTGGAGCGCCTGCCGCCAGCCCGCGAGGATGCCGTGCACGCTCGCGGCGCCGAGGATGGGTGCCGCCGGGACCTCGAGGCGCGCCGGGTGGAGGATGAACGGACGAGTCTGGTCGCCGCCTATCCCTCCGTGGAAGGAGATCAGCTCCTCGAAGGCGCAGCCCTCGTCCCCGTCGCGGTCGTAGAAGCTGCCGACCATGATGTCGGCGACGTGCTCGAAGCCGTCGGTGCGCAGCAGGTGCCGCGGCGCGTTCGGTGAGAAGGGCGCGAGCGGATCCTCGCCCTCGACGCGGCCGTCCTCGAGGTAGTGGGCGCCGCGGGCGCCGAGCGCGACCGCACCGTGCTCGGACGAGCGGACGAGCAGCCAGCCAACGTGGGGATGCGCACGGAGGGCGGGCACGAGCTGCGGGTGCCGCGCCTCGATCTCCTCGAGCGTCAGCCGGCGGCGCTCCTCCATCAGGTACACGAGACCGAGGTTGCCCGAGCCGAGCACGACGACGTCCCGGTCAGAGACGTCGTTCTTCGGCTGCTTCGCCTTCTTCCCCGTCGCCTCGCTCAGCGCGTGGCCGACCATCGAGCTCTGCTCGTCCCCGCCGGCGATACCCGTCGCATCGCTTCGCGTGAGCGAGCGGTCGACCAGCTCGTCGAGGCCGTAGCCGTTGCGTTGCTTGAAGGTCGCGCCCTGCGTCTGCCCGTGGTCGGAGAGGACGACGATCTCGTACGGCCGCGGCGCGTAGCGGCACGCTCGCTCGACCTGCGCGAAGTGGTCGTCGAGCTTGCGCAGGGCCTCGAGCGTTTCCGGGCGCTCGAGGCCCGAGTGGTGCGCCACCTCGTCGTAGCCCGAGAAGGTCGCGTAGACGGCAGGTCGCCCGCGCATCATGTCGGTGAGGACGCCGGAGACGATCAGGTCACGCACGAAGACGCAGAGCGCCGCCCTCATCAACGGATAGATCCCGCCCCGGTGGCCGCGCGGCCGCAGGTCTCGCCGGATTGCGCCCAGGGCCGCGGTCCACTCCAGCACGACCTCCCAGCCGAAGAGGACGAGCGTGCGCGTCACGTTGTCGCCGTTGGCGAGGAACGCCCGATAGCCGGGATTGGACCGCTTCTCCGCCTCCATCCGGCTGACGGTGAGGATCACCTCGTCCGCCTCGCCGGAGAGGAGGTTGCCGCGGCTGGCGCCGCCGTCGATGAGCAGGCCGACGCCCGTCGCCCGCCGCCGCTCGATCTCCGCGCAATCCGGCGGCGCCGAGCAAGTCATCAGGGTGCCGGTCTCCTTCTCCACCCAGCGGAACGCCGGGATGTCCTCGTTCGAGCCGAGCAGGATCCCGGCCTGGCTCGCCCCCGTCTGGGACGAGAGATCGGTCTCCCACTCGGTCAGGCGGTGCGTGTCATCGGCCAGCCAGCGCGCCATCGTCGGGGCGTTGCCGTCGCGCATCGCCCGGCGGAGGATGGGCAGCGCGAGCCCGTCTATTTCGAGGAACAGGATCCCCGGGACGTCGGTGCGAGCGATGATGCCCTGCCGGCGCGCGATCCGTTGCGCGATCCGGATCGCCCAGGTGTCATCCGAGCCGAGAAGGACGGCGAGGAGAAGGCTCACCGCGGCGACCACGAGCGAGGCGAGCAGTGCCCAGCCGAAGCCGTCGACCCTCAGGATCCCATCTGTCAGGTCGTCAGCGATGAGCAGGATGCCGGCGTCCGCGAAAAGCACCAGCAGGAATCCGAGAACGAGCGTGAGCGGCAACCGCAGGGCGGCGAGCAGCGGTGGGATGACCGCGTTCAGCGCTGCCGTGATCGCCGCGATGAGGAGCGCCCCGAAGAAGTTGTCGATGCTGACGCCGGGCAGGATCCCGGCGGCCACCATCAGCGCGATGCCCGAAGCAAGCCACGAGGCGAGAAGTGGGATGGGGCGCCAGCGGGGACGCTCAGGTTGCCTCGTCATGATCCCCCAGCCTAAGAGCGCCCACGTCGGTTCTCCTCATACCGATGGCATGAATCGTGCTCCGGTTGTCAGACTGAAAATCTCTCCCATAGGATCGGGATGCGATGGCCCTCGCGGAAGCTCCCTTCGACCTCGTGGAGGTCAAGCTCGCTGCGCCCTTGTCACGGCCGGGGACCGTGGCGAAGACGGACGTGATCGCGCGGCTGTGCGCGTCGCACCGTGCCTCTCGTCGACCGTCGTCGCGCCCGCCGGATACGGCAAGACGACCCTTCTCGCGCGCTGGGCCGAGGCCGATCCACGTCCGTTCGCGTGGGTCGCGCTCGACGGCAGAGACGACGACGCCGTGGTGTTTCTGCGCTACATCGCGGCCGCGATTCACCGAGTCGAGCCGCTACCGAGCGAGGTGTTCGACGCGTTGTCGGGCCCAGGGGGATCGAGCTGGGCGTTACGCGTCCCGCGCGTCGGGAGCGCGCTGGCCGCGCTCGAGCGCCCGCTGGTGCTGGTGCTCGACGACCTGCACGCGGTCGCCAATCCGTCCTGTCTGGACGTGCTCGCCGAGCTGCTCGCGTTACGTGCCGGCCGGTTCGCAGATCGCGATCGCGAGCCGAGAGGAGCCGCCACTGCCGCTGGCCCGCTGGCGGGCGCAGGGATCGGTCTGCGAGATCGGCGTGACGGAGCTCCGCCTGGACGAGCAGGAGGCCGAGGTGCTGCTCGAGGCCGCCGGAGTCGAGCTCGACGACCGCCGAGCTCTCCGAGTTGACCGAGCGGACGGAGGGCTGGCCTGCCGGCCTGTACCTCGCCGCGCTGTCGCTGCAGGCGGGGGCGCCCAGCTCGGCGGGCCGCCGCGAGCTTCAACGGCGACGACCGCTTCGTGTCCGACTACTTCCGCCTCGAGCTGCTGTCGCGGCTGCCGGCGGCCGAGGCGCAGTTCCTCAAGTACACCTCGGTGCTGGACCGGATGTCCGGCGGGCTGTGCGACGCCGTGCTCGAGACGACGCGGTCGGCGCACACGCTCGAGACGCTCGAGCGTACGAACTGCTTCGTGGTGCCGCTCGACCGGCGCGCCGAGTGGTATCGCTATCACCACCTGTTCGGTGAGCTGCTGCGCGACGAGCTCGAGCGCAGCGAGCCCGAGGTGCTGCCCGCGCTCAACCGGCGGGCGATGGACTGGTGCATCGCCAACGACTTCCCGGAGGCCGCGGTCGTCTACGGGCACGCTGCCGGTGAGACGGACACCGTCGCCGGCCTGGTCGACGCCCTTGCGCTGCCGCTGCACTACGACGGCCGGATGGAGACCTTGGAGGAGTGGCTCGGCTGGTTCGGCGACGACGAGTTGCGGCGCTACCCCGCGCTCGCCGTACTTGGAGCCTGGGTCCGCGCGCTGACGGGCCGGCCTGCAGATGCCGAGCGATGGCTCGCTCTCGCCGACGGGGCGACCTCGACGATCCCGCTCTCGGATGGCAGCGCCACGATCGAGCCCTGGGTCGCCGACCCTGCGGGCGCACATGATGCCGAACGGTGTCGAGCAGGCGCTCGCCGACGCCGATCTGGCGCTGAATCAGCTCCCGCCCGAGAGTGAGTGGGTCCCGGTCGCGCTCCTGGCGCGAGGCGTCGCGCATGCGCTGCTCGGCGCAACCGATCGTGCGACGGACGACCTGACTGCGACCGTCGAGACGGGCCTTGCCGATGGGCGCGGTCGAGGAGATCTACCTGGCACAGGCACAGCTCGCGCTCCTCGCGGCCAAGCGGGGAGCGCTGGGGCGAGGCGGGGCGACGAGCGGCTGCGGCACTGGAGGTCGTCGACGAGGCGGGCCTCGGCGACTACTCGTCGAGCGCGCTCGCGCACGTGGCGACGGCGCGCGTCGCACTCCACGAGGGCAGACAGGAGGATGCCCGCGCCGCGCTGACGCGCGCGCACCGTCTGCGGCCGATGCTCGACCACGGCCATTCCGTGGCTGACCATCCAAGTGGGCCTCGAGCTCGACGCGCGCCCATCTGGCGCTCGCCGAGCCGGCCGCGGCCCGCACGGTTCTCACCGAGACCGAGCAGGTGCTCGAGCTGCGTCCGGACATGGGCATCGCTGGTCGACGACGCGCGGGAGCTGCGCGACCACGTGGCGGCGACCTCCGGGTCGGGCGGCGCCTGGGCGATGAGCCTGACGGGGGCGGAGCTCCGGCTCCTTCCGTACCTGGCCACCCATCTCATGTTCCCGGAGATCGCGAGCAGGTTGTTCATCTCGCGCAACACCGTCAAGAGCGAGGCGGTCGCGATCTACCGCAAGCTCGGTGTCTCATCGCGCAGCGAGGCGATCGAACGCGCCGTCGAGCTCGGGCTCCTGGAGAGCTCCGATCTATCCGCCGCAGGCGAATCTCATCCCGGAAGGATGACGCGCGCCGCGGACCGCGGCAGCTTGGATATGAGCCGGCCGATGGACGAGTACAAGGAGCACCTGCGTCGGCTCGCCGTGCACGACGAGGCGCTCGTCGAGCTGATCCTCGCGAGGAGACAGCGCTCACTGCAGTCGGCGGTCATCGACGAGCGGACCGCGGCGCTCGTGCGCATCGCCGCGACGATCGCCGTCGATGCGGCCCCTTCCTCGTTCCAGCACGCCGTGGCGCTCGCCCTGGCGGCCGGGGTGACGAGCGACGAGATCGTCGCCACCCTCGAGGCGGTCACGCCGGTGACGGGCGCTCGCGCGCGTCGTCCAATGCGCGCCGAAGGTCGCGCTCGCGCTCGGCTACGACGTCGACGCCGCGCTCGAGCGGCCCGACCCGTAACGCTGCGCATCCATGCAGGAGCGCCTGACTCCCCTGTTGAGTCGTATCGGATCGCTCCTGCGGGCCATCGAGGACAGCGACGAGGCCAAGATCGAGGAGGCGGTCCTCCGCCTGAGCCGCTCCCGGCGCGTGTTCTCTCCGCTCGCGTTCGCGATCGGCGCCTTCGCGCTGCTCTTCGACGGACTCAAGCTGCTCGTCTCGAACTGGCGCCTCACGCTCGTGCAGATCCTCCCGGCGATCTGGATCTGGCTGGCGATGGCCGACCTCAGGGCCCACGTGCTGCACGGCAACTCCTTCAACGTGCTGCGCGGCCCGGTGCTGATCCCGATCATCCTGGCCATCGTCGCGATCACCGTGGCGTGCTTCTTCCTCAACGCGGTGTTCGCGTTCGCGATCACGCGGCCGGGTGCCCCTGAGATCCGGCCGGCCGTCGCGCAAGCGCGGCGTCACCTCACGCCGATCCTCGCCTCGGGCGCGGTCGTCGGCTTGCTGCTCGCGCTGTCGACGACGGTCGTGACGCGCTGGGGACGCCCCTGGTTCACGATCTCGCTGGGGATCGTCATCGGCGTGATGATGGTCTGCTACGTCGCCGTGCCCGCGCGGCTGATCGGGGTCAAGCCGACCCAGTCGAGGCGCGACAAGCTCACGACGAGCGTGGTCAGCAGCGTCCTCGGCGTGACGGTTTGCGCCCCGCCCTACATCCTCGGCCGCCTGGGTCTCCTGATGCTCGGATCCGAGGCCCTGCTGATCCCCGGGATCGTCCTGCTCGCGCTATCGGCGTGACGCTGCAGGCGGGCGCAACGGGAGCGGTCAGGGCGATCAAGATGAGCGCGAGCCTCACCGCCGGCACCGCAACCGCCGAGCGAGCCACCTCAGAGCAAGTAACGCTCTCGGGCTTGATTTCATGCCACCGGGGTGATGCGTGCGCGCGCTCTGGCTCCGATGATCGCCCACCATGAATTCCGAGCGCACCCCTCAGTTCTCAGCTCCCGCGTGGCTCAGGAACCTCGGTTTCTCCTCGTGGCTGCTGATCGGCTTCGTGCTGATCATCGCTCGGCCTCATCTGGGTGCTCGACCAGACGTCGACGATCGTCATGCCGGTCATCGCTCGCCGCGGTGCTCGGCGCGGTCGCCGGGCCGGCGGTCGGGTGGCTCGAGCGCCATCGGGTTCCGCGCATCGGCGGCGCGATCCTCGTCCTGCTCGGGCTCGTCGCGATCGGCGTGCTCATCTTCTGCCTCGTCTTCGGCGGCATCTCCGCCAACTCGGGCGAGATCTCGGCGAAGCTGAACCAGTCGCTGGACAAGATCCAGGGCTGGTTGAGCGACCTCGGCATCGACAACGCGCAGAACGCCAAGGAGGGCGTGCAGAAGACCGCGCCCGAGATCCGCACGACGTTGCTGAGCGGGGTTGCGGAGGGCATCGGCGGCCTGAAGTCGCTGGTCTTCTTCCTTGCCTTCGCAACGCTCAGCACGCTGTTCGTGCTCAAGGACGGCCCGGTGATGCGCGCGCTTCATCAACCGGCACATGGGCGTGCCCGAACGCGACGCCGAAGTCGTCACCGACAACGTCGCCAAGTCGCTGCGCAGCTACTTCCTGGGCGTGACGATCATCGCCGCGTTCAACGGCGTCGTGATCGGAATCGCGGCCTGGATCGTCGGGGTGCCGCTCGCCGGGACGATCGCGGTCGTCACGTTCGTGGCCGCCTATGTGCCCTTCGTCGGCGCGTGGGTCGCCGGCGCCTTCGCGGTGCTGATCGCACTCGGCACCGTGGGCACGGATGCCGCGGTCGTCATGGCGGTCGTTTCGCTGCTGGCCAACAGCGTGCTCCAGCAGGTGATCCAGCCGTTCGTGATGGGCGCGACGCTGAGCCTCAACCCCCTCGTGGTGCTCGTCGTGACGATTGGCGCCGGCGCCCTGTTCGGCATGGTCGGGCTCACACTCGCCGCCCCGCTGACCTCCGCGGCCGTGCACATCGCAAGCGAGCTGGGGGCGCGAGCCGAGGGCTCGTCGAGAGGCGACCCGGCGTCGGCGCCGTCCGGCTGACCCCGCCTCAAGCGTCGGGGCCGGCACCCGGCGTGCGTGAGATTTCATCCCATGTGGGTGACGCACCGGTTGAAATCGAACGATGGAATTGGTGCATGAGTCGCAAACACCCTTCTAAAGAGCCTTCTCCTACGCGCAGGGGGCTGCTGCGCTCCGGTCTACTCGTCGCCGTGGTCCTCCTGATCGCGACAGCGGCGGTCGGTTGCGGAGAGTCGGATGCCGAAAAGGCGCAGACACAAGTCTGCGACGCCCGCGCCGATCTGAAGACCCAGATCGACGACCTGTCCGCGCTCACGGCGACAACCGCGACGGCCGACGGCGTGGAAGAGAACCTGAATGCCATCGAGGACGACCTCAACCAGATCAAGGACGCACAGGGCGATCTCAACGAGGACCGAAAGCAGGAGGTCGAGTCGGCCACCCAGGACTTCTCATCTGAAGTCGAGGCTGTCGCCAACGATCTCACTTCGGACCTGTCTCTCAGTGGCGCAAAGGCCAAGCTGGAGACCGCAGGCAAGCAGCTGGCAAGCTCCTACCAGCAGGCCTTCGCGCAGATCGACTGCGAATGAGGCGCAGCAGGGACGGCTCGGGGGCCGTCCCCTGAGACCCCAAGTCAGCGACCCAGCGCCGGCGCAGTCAGGCTGAGACAGGCCTCGACCGAGTGAGCGGTCAGAGGCCTGTCTCGGCCATGAGCCGACCGGACGCAACCGCGTCCCGGAGGGCGTCGTAGTCGCGCTCGTTCTGGTCGGCGTAGGCCTCCGCGAACGAAGCCAGCGCGCGATCGAAGCTGTCGCCGGCGCCGAGATAGCTCGCGATGGCGACCGCGTCGCCAGAGCGGGCATGCGCCTTCGCAAGCGCGTGCCCGCAGAGCCCCGCATACATCGTCATTGCCTGGGGGTTCATCATCTCGACCAGCGCCGAGCCCTTGCCGTCCCAGAGCTGGCGAATGTAGAAGTCGCGGCTCACGCCGTCCAGGTCGTCCACCCGGATCCAGCCGAGCATGATGTCGCTGGCGGCCTGAGTCAAGCGCTGGCCCTCGACGACCCGCTGGCCGTGGTTGTTGTGCGTGCTCTTGCCAAGGAACGGCTCGAGCACAGATGCCTCCGCCTCCTTGAGCTGCAGGAACAGCGGATCGCGCTCGTCTCGGCCGAGCATGAGCACGATCCAGGCGCGCGTCCCGACGCTACCCACTCCCACGACCTTTCGCGCCGCGTGGGCATAGCGAAAGCTCTCGAGCAGCCGGCGGCAGTCCGCAGTCAGGGTTCGCCGGTACGAACGGATGACTCCCCGTACGAGCTGCTCGATCTCATGGTGTTCGCCGCCGAAACCGACCTCCTCGATCGGGACGATGAGCGGCGGGTCGCTCGCAATCCTCGGCTTGCCGTCGACCATTTCCGTGAGCTTCGCAAAGGCCCGCAGACTGTCCTTCGAGCGTGCCTTTGCCACGTTGCGTTCGAAACGCTTGAGCTGCTTCCCCCTACCTGCTGAGCTGCCAGCGCCGCAATTTCGTCGACGTCGATGCGGGAGTACCAGAGGTCGAGGTTGCGCAACTCCGAGAAACCCCTGATGCCTTCCCGGTACGCCCGCGTCACAGCAAGGTTGATCGAGTGACGCCGTTTGTCGGGGAAGCCTCGATCCCGGCCGGCCACGGCGAAGCTGGCCACCAGGCGCTTTACGTCCCACTCGAACGGGCCGGGCAGGGTCTCGTCGAAGTCGTTGATGCTGAACACGAGCCGCCGATCGGATGCGGCGAAGGCACCGAAGTTGGACAGATGCGCATCGCCACACAGCTGCACGTCAAGGCCCGTTCGGGGTTCGCCCGCCAGGTCGGCCGCCATCGGATAGGCCGCACCACGGAAGAAGGTGAACGGCGATACCAGCATGCGCCCGTAGCGGAGAGGAACGAGCTCAGGCACGCGGCTGGCGGCTTGCTCCTCAAGCAGCTCGACGGCATCGCGCCGATCCGAGGCAGGCTCCCAATCGCCGTGCCCGGAGCGCGGCGCCAGCGCCCGGGCCGCCTTGCCGAGTGCCGCACGCTCCTCGACCGTCGGATGGGGTACCGCCTTGGGCTTGGGATGCCGATCCGCTGTCCCAACCGCCTCGTATCCCCCGATGGGGTCTTCATTGTCCGCCATGGTGTCGCTCCCTTCGCGTTCGGGCGAAGTCTCGAATGTCTCCGATGTGTCGCGTCGGTTCCATGGAACCTTGCCTCAGCCGACGCGTCGTCGTCCCGCTGGGATGAAATCCGTAACTCCTGCTCGGTCTCGATTTCATGCCAACTGGGGGATGCCCGGTCCCTTCGGCCGGTGCAAGAATCGCCGCCAGTGGCCCGGCAGGTGAAAAGGCCCCGCTGGATCGAGGACGCCGAGCGCCTCGATCTCGCGATCTATGCGGCCGTTGCCCGCACCCCCAGCCCGGCGCTCGACGTCGGGATGAGCAGGCTGTCGCGCGTCGCCGACTACTCGCGTGTCTCGTTTACCTGCGCTGCGCTGCTCGCGCTTGTCGGGGGAGAGACCGGCCGCCGCGCGGCCGTCCAGGGGCTCGCTTCGCTAGGGGTCACGGCGGTGGTGGTCAACGTCGCCGTCAAGCCGCTCGCGCGGCGGCGACGCCCGGACCGTCTGGCGGGCGAGGTCCCGCTCGCGCGCCACGTCGGCATGCCGAGCTCGCGCTCTTTCCCCTCCGGGCACTCCGCCGCCGCCTTTGCGTTCGCTACGGGCGTCGGCCACGTCTCGCCGGCGGCCGCCGTCCCGTTGCGCATGCTCGCCGCCCTGGTCGGCTATTCGCGTGTCCACACGGGCGTGCACTACCCGGCCGACGTGCTGGCGGGCGCGCTGATCGGCACGGCACTGGCGCAGCTCACGACACACATACACGCGCGCGCGTCCGGCGCTGGCGCAGGTGAGAGAGGTGAGGTCCTGTGAAACGACGACTTACGGCTGTCATTGCTCTGGTGGCGATAGTGGCGACGATTGCGCTCGCTGTCGCGGTGGCTGTGAGCGAGTTCCCGCGTGGCCTGGGCCTGCTGGCTTTGGTGGTGGTTGCCGGCGCGGCGGCCTGGTACGGCCTGTTGCGGCGAGGCCCGGCGCGCGTGGCCGGCCTGGCCGTCGCAGCGCTGGCGCTCGCCGGTGCAGTGGCGCTGCTGGTCGCTGACGACTCATCGTTGGACGAGCTCCTGGTCGTAGTGGGGTTGTTGATCGCCCTGGCGGCGGCGCGTGCCGCTGTCGGCATGCACGTGGACCTCCCTGACGCGTCCGCGCCGGAACATCCGGTGCTGTTCTTCAATCCCAAGTCGGGCGGCGGCAAGGCGGAGCGCTTCAAGCTTGCCGACGAGGCGCGCGCACGCGGGATCGAGCCGATCGAGCTCGGACCGCCGTGGGACCTCGAGGCGCTCGTCCGCGGGGCACTTGATCGCGGCGCCGACGCGCTCGCGATGGCCGGCGGCGACGGATCGCAGGCGATCGTCGCGGCGATCGCGGCCGAGCGCGGGCTGCCGTACGCCTGCATACCCGCCGGCACCCGGAACCACTTCGCGCTCGACCTCGGCGTCGACCGCGACGATGTCGTCGGCGCCCTCGACGCGTTCGTCGACGGCGGCGAGCGAACCGTCGACCTGGCCGAGGTCAACGGGCGCGTGTTCGTAAACAACGTCTCGCTCGGGCTCTACGCCGAGGCCGTCCAGCGCGAGGGCTACCGCGACGCGAAGATACGCACGCTGCTCGACACCGTGCCCGACATGCTCGGCCCCGGCGGCAGCGAGCTCGACCTGCGCTGGACCGGTCCCGACGGGCACCAGCACCACGCCGGTGTAATGGTGCTCGTCTCCAACAACAAATACCGGCTCGGCCGCGCCGTCGGCTCGGGCACGCGGCCGCGGATCGACGACGGCCTGCTCGGGATCACGGTCGTCGGCGAACCCTCAGGGCGCAGCGAAAGCGGCCGCTGGTTGCAGCGGCCGCTCCGCGAGTGGTCGGCGCCGGGCTTCGAGGTCGACGCAGACCGCCCCGTGCCGGCCGGCATCGACGGCGAGGCGCTGATGCTCGACCCGCCGCTGCAGTTTCACATCCGGCCCGCAGTCCTGCGCGTGCGCGTCGCGCGCAAGCACCCGGGCGCATCACCCTCGGCCCAGGCGCCCGAGGGGCTCCGAGCCGGCTTGGTCGAGCTGGCGCGAATCGCCTTCGGCCGCGACCAGAAACCCGCAACCTCAACCCCAAGGAGTCCCGAATGGACCTGATGGAGATCACCGAGAAGCAACGGCTGAGCCGAGAGGACGCCGCCGCCCGCCTACATGCCCTCGCCGACGCGCTCGCCCGACACAACGACGTCGAGTTCGACCGCGGCGGCATGCACTTCAAGGTGCACGTGCCGGACGAGGTGGACTTCAAGCTCGAGATCGAGATCGAGGACGACGAGAGGGAGCTCGAAATCGAGCTCAAGTGGTGAGCCCGCGCGCACGGGCTCGCGTCGGCTCCGTGCGGGCGCTCTCCATCGGCGGGGCCTTGTCACGCGGGTGTCGCTCGTACCAGCGCGCGTAGCGGTCGGCGAGCGGGGCGGCGCTGAGGCCGTGGGCGAAGACCGAGAGCCCCACGGTCAGGTAGATCGCCAGCACGATCAGGTTCTCATGGGGGAGGTTCGACTCCTCGATCACGATCACCGCAAATACGATCGAGGCGAGGCCGCGAGGGCCGAACCAGCCTAGGAAGCCGAGCGTCGGCGCTCCGGCATGTGAGCCGGCCATCGCGATCGCGACCGGCAGCATGCGCACGACCGTGAGGCTGAGGACCGCGTAAAGCGCAAGCTCCCACGTCAACTCGCCCAGCGCCGGCCCGAGCAGAATCGCCCCGAAGAACAGGAAGGTGATGCCGTTGAGCACGTTCCCGACGTCCTCGCTGAGCTCATTGAGGTCCTCGGGGTCACGCCCAAGGGCCATGCGGAAGGTCATCCCGGCAACGAATGCGGCGATGAAGCCGGAGCCGCCGAGCGCGCTGGCGATCCCGTAGGCGAGCGCCGCGCCGGCGCCCGGAATTACCTGCTTCCACGGGCCCGCGATCAGGTCCCGGCGGCCGGCGTGAATCACGATCGCCGCGACTATGACCCCGCCCAGCACTCCACCCACGACCCCGTACCCGATCTCCTCTAGCAGGAGGGTCGCGGCACTACGGCCCTCCGCGATCTCCGATTCCACGTCGGCCACCGCCACGGCCGCGAACAGCAGAGGCACGCAGATGCCGTCGTTGAGCCCGCTCTCGACGTTCAACCCCTGGCGAACCCGACCCGGGACGCGCGGCTCCGTCACGACCGCCTGCCCGAGCGCGGCGTCGGTCGGCGCCAACACGATCGCCAGGATCACCGCCTCCTCGACGCTCAACTGCCCGAAGATCCCGGCCGCCGCGACCGCGCCGAGCGCGATCGTCAGGGGCAGCCCGATGCCGAGCAACCGCGTGGGCACCCCGACCTCGCGGCGAAGCAGCCGCAGATCGATGCGCGACGCGTCGCAGAACAACACCAGCGCCAGCGTCGCCTCCGCGAGTGCTCGCACCGTGCCGCTCGAGCTCTCGAGGTCGACCTCGCCAAGCACCTTGGGCCCCACCAGAAGCCCGACCCCGGTGAACACCATGACCGGCGTGACCGGCGTGCCCGACAACCGCCCAGAAACCGCCGCAACGCCGAGCAGCGTGAGAGCCACGATTGCGAGTGACCACTCCATTCAGGGCCCGAGTAGGCGTGGCTCCATGGAACAACGGTTGCCGACCACAAACGCCCGGGCATCACCCACGTCGGGTGATTCAGCCGCTGGAAGCGATGGCTGTGGAGGTGACGGGTCCCACGGAGAGTACGGCAGCCGTCTCTGACCTCAGATAGGGTCGGCCAGAAGCCCGTAGCGGCCTCGAGCTGAGGGGTCGGGTCAGGTCAACGGAGGCGAGCAATCATGTCTGACTCGAGGCAGGAAGCCGCAGCTGTCGAGCAGTCACCACAACAGCGCCAAAGGGCTCGTATCGCTGGGTGGCTCATGGCCTTGACGTTTCTCACGTCCATCCCCGCCGCGCTCATTCTCTACGACCCGGTGCTCAACAACACCGACTACGTCCTCGGGAGCGGCGACGACACCCGCGTCACGCTGGGCGCCCTCCTCGAAATCTTCCTGATGATCGGCAACGTCGGCACGGCGGTCGTGATGTTTCCGATCCTCAGGCGATACAGCGAGACCCTCGCGCTCAGCTACGTCGCGTCGCGCACAATCGAGGCGACGATCATCGGGGTCGGCGCGATCAGCCTGCTCTCCGTCGTCACCCTGCGCGACGACCTGGCCGCGTCCGTCGGCGCGGACGGAACCTCGCTCGACATCGCGGGGCAGACCCTGGTCGCGATCCACGACTGGACGTTCCTGTTCGGGCCGGGATTCTGCGTCGGCGTCAACGGCATCCTGCTCGGCTGGTTGATGTACCGCACCGGATTGATGCCGCCACGGCTCGCGATGCTCGGCGTCATCGGCGGCCCGCTGATCTTCCTGTCGGCGATCGCGGTCCTGTTCGGCGCCTACGAGCAGGACGGACTGCACGCTCTCTTCTCGCTGCCCGAAGCCCTCTTCGAGGCGGCGTTTGCGATCTACCTGATCGTCAAGGGCTTCAGGCCCTCGCCGATCCTCGACGATGCGCGATATGCCGGAGGGGACGGCGACTCCCTGCGCCCTGCGGCGGCCGGAGCGTAGAAGTTGCCACGGCCTCGGCTGACACGTGCGGCTCGGCCTCGGGCTCGCGAATCGCAGGCGTGTAAGGCGCAGTGTTGGAAGGCGACGCCCTCCGTTAGGGGGAAGCGGCGGCCGGGGCGGCTCAAGCGTCGACCCCGCGTACTCGGAACCGGCGCCAGCGCGCGTTCATGCCCTGCCCGTCGATCGAGCGACTGCGACCGTCCCGGATCGGCAGCATCGTCCAGATCCCGAACCCGATGCGAGCGCGTTCGGGGATCACCGTGCCGTGAGCCTCGTAGACCGTGCGGCCGTCGACGCGCCAGGCCGCGGTCGATCGTGCTTCGATCGAGCGTGATCTCGCACGCGCGAAGCCGGGTGAAGTCGTCGTCGAAGTCCTCGTACGGCGACTCGACCACGTGGTAGAACGGCTCGCCTGCTCCGCCACCGCCCACGCCCAGCTGCTCGTGCAGCGCGAACACGCGGGTGGAGGTGCCGCAGACGGCGAACACGCGCTTGGTCGCGGCGAGGTCGAAGACGTGGAAGGCGGCCATGCCTGTTCGGTAGTCCCCCGGTTCCCCGCCGATGTTCTCGACCGCGAGGTCGACGGCGAACGTCGCCGGCCGATCCGGCGGCAACTCGAACTCGACGTGTCGAGAAGGCGAGGTACTTGGGGCTGTCGGCGGCCTGAAACGTGTCGTGCGACAAGCGAGAAGCGCGGAATCGTCACTCGCACCTCGCCCTCGCCGACGGCCAGCTCCGCGTTCGGGTCCAGCGGAATGTGCTCGTCGCCCGTCGGCAACGGCAGGCGGGCCGGGCCCCAGCGTGCGGCGTCGAGGTCCGGCCCCTCGAGCTCGTCGTATGTGACGAAGGCGTCGCTCATGACGACGGTTCCGGGCGTGTCTGCCCGTTCAGCTCGCACCCCTGTGTCGCTCCGCCGGGGCGTTCGACGTGTAGGCGGCCACGAAACCTTCTCGCCAGCTCGGGTGGCGCGGCTGCCAGCCGAGCTCGCGCTTTGCCTTGGCGTTCGAGGCGCCGCGCGCCTCGGTTCCCATGACGACCGCGACCTCGCCGGCGAACAGCCGCGCGAGCCAACGGGGAAAGCGGCGGGGCGGCCCGGCGCCGAGGGCGTCCGCGAGCACCGGCAGCCACTCGCGCACCGGCGCGGGTTCGTCATCGACGATGTTGAAGACGCCCGGCCCGTCGTGCTCGACCGCGAGAACGGTCGCCGCGGCGGCGTCGTCGAGATGAATCCACGAGGCCACGCCCGCGCCGTCTCCGATGATCGGGTACTGCCGCTTGCGCACGGGCTCGACCAGCCCATCGTTGGCGGCGCCGTAGAAGATGCCGTAGCGAAGCGCGATCCCACCGGCGTTCGTGACCGCCTCCTCGACGTGGTGCATCGCGGCCATCGACCCGCGCGTCTTCGCGGGCGGGGCGGGATCGAGCGGGTCGTCCTCGGTCTTGACCCACCCGCCCTCGCGTGCGGTCCGGTAGCTGGCGAAGCTCTGAGCGACGAACCGGTCGACGCCTGCCTCGCGCGCAGCCGCGAGGAGCGCGTCCGTGCCCTCGGTCCGCAGCCTGTTCGTCTCGGCGAACGTGCGGTCGAAATTGCGCGAGAAGCTCAGGTCCGCCAGGGCCGTCGCCTGGTGGACGATCGCGTCCGGCTCGGCATCGAGCACGACGCGGCGCACGGCCGCACGGTCGAGCAGATCGAGCGCGACCGGCTCGGCGCCGAGCCCGCGGATCTGCTCCGCTTTCTCAGGCGACCGGGAGCTGCCGATCACCTGATGGCCTCGATCGACGAGCTGAGGGACCAGCCTGGTGCCGATCGCACCGCTTGCTCCTGCAACGAATACTCGCATTGTGTCTCTCTCCTTTGGTCACATCACCCGCGTCTCGCGGGTCTACTGATATGACCCACCCCGACGACCGGATGTGACAGATGAATGAGCACGAATTTCTGGCGCAGCAGTTCGAGGAGCACCGAACCCGCCTGCGTGCCGTGGCCTACCGGATGCTCGGCTCGCTGAGCGAGGCCGACGACGCCGTGCAGGAGACGTGGCTGCGCCTCAGCCGGACCGACTCGGACGAAGTGGAGAACCTCGGCGGATGGCTGACGACCGTCGTCGCGCGCGTCTCGCTGAACATCCTGCGCTCGCGCCGATCGCGGCACGAGGACGCCCTCGATGTGCGCATGCCGGAGCCGATCGTCGACCGCGCCGACGGGACCGACCCCGAGCACGAGGCGCTCCTGGCGGACTCCGTCG
This sequence comes from uncultured Thermoleophilaceae bacterium, assembly GCA_963788595.1. GTDB lineage: Bacteria > Actinomycetota > Thermoleophilia > Solirubrobacterales > Thermoleophilaceae > JACVRW01. The sequence goes on along the minus strand of CAWBHC010000008.1, from coordinate 82,506 downwards.
GCCTGGCGATGCTCGTGGTCCTCGAGACCCTGAACCCGGCCGAGCGGCTCGCGTTCGTCCTGCACGACATGTTCGCGGTGCCGTTCGACGAGATCGCGCCGATAGTCGACCGCTCACCCGAGGCCGCACGGCAGCTCGCGAGTCGCGCCCGCCGCCGCGTGCAGGGCGAGCCTGCGGTACCCGACGCCGACCTCGACACCCAGCGGGAGGTCCTCGACGCCTTCCTCGCTGCCGCCCGCGAGGGCGACTTCGAGGCGCTCGTCGAGGTGCTGGACCCCGACGTGGTCCTCAGGGCCGACAGCCACGGCGTCTCGATCGGCTCCCCCCGGGTTGTCCGCGGAGCGGCCAACGTGGCGCGCGGAGCGCTCGCCTTCTCGCGCCTCGACGTCGAGGTGCGGCCGGCGCTCGTGAACGGCGCGGTCGGCACGGTCACCTTCCGAGACGGGCGGCCGTTCACGATCGCGGGCTTCACGATCCGAAACCGAAGGATCGTCGAGATGGACATCATCACCGACCCCGAGCGCCTCGACCGGCTCGACCTGGAAGTCCTCGACTGACCGGCTCGGATCCTTCTAGGGAGAGCTCCGGTCATGCTCGCGATCACTGTCGCGAACGCCGGGTGCAACGGTTGACCACCTGACGGACATGTATCCCTCAGATGGCCGTGAGCACATCCCGGACCGGTAGGCGACTCTTCGCCGCGCAGCTGTGACCGACGACGCGTCGACAGATCGCTTCCGGCGCCTGTTCGCCGGGTGCGCGCACGCGTAAGCGTTCAGCACGCTGATACTCAGGGAGCGGTCGCGCAGCGGAGCTTCCAGGTCACGCTGACGCGGTAGACCGCCGGCCACCTCCGGTTCGAGCCTCGATTGCCTCCAGGGCTGAGCCCCTGTACCGTCAGCTGTGGAAGGACCCGCGAAATGCAATATCGGCTCCTCGGCCAGCTCGAAGTGAGGGATGGTGGCCATGCGGTCGAGATTGGCGGGGGCAAGCGCAGGATGCTCCTTGCGCTGCTGCTGATCAATGCCAACAAGGTCGTCTCCGCCGACCGGATGATCGACGAGCTGTGGGGTGAGAGCCCCCCGGCCTCGGCGGCCAAGAGCGTCCAGGTGTACGTGTCACAGCTTCGGAAGGGCCTGCGCCGGAACGGGGCGGGCCCGGGCGCCGAACCGCTCGTGACGAGCGGCAATGGATACGCCCTGCGCGTGGAACCGGGGGAACTGGATGTCGAGCGCTTCGAGAGCGCCGTCGTCGAGGGCGAGCGGCTGCTCGCCGCCGGAAGGGCCGCGGATGCGGCAGAGCGCCTGCGCGAGGCGCTCGGCCTGTGTCGAGGGCCGGCGCTTGCCGACTTCACCTATGAGCCCTTCGCTCAGCGGGAGATCGCGCGGCTCGAGGAGCTCCGCCTGACCGCGCTCGAGACCCGCATCGAGGCCGAGCTCGCTCTCGGAGAGCATGCGCGACTGGTCGGGGAGCTCGATGCGCTCACCGCGGAGCATCCGCTCCGCGAGCGCTTCTGCGCGCAGCTGATGGTGGCGCTGTATCGCTGTGGTCGCCAGGCGGAGGCGCTCGCCGCCTATCGCGAGACGGAGCGGATGTTCCGCGAGCAGCTCGGCATCGAGCCCTCGCCGCCTCTACGCGAGCTCGAGGGGCGGATCCTGGCGCAGGATCCCGGACTGCTTCCGGCGCCCTTGCCGGAGGAGCCGGCCCGGGCGCCGCCGGCCGATGTGAACGGCGTCGCCGGCAGCGAGGCTCCGGCGCGCCCGCTTCCGCTGCGCGGCCCCGTGCTCCTTGCGGTGGCGGCGCTGCTCTTGGGAGGCGCGGCTCTGTTCGCCATCCTCCAGCGGAGTGACGAGCCGACCCGATCCGCGGCCCCCGACCTGGACGCGGCCACCAACTCCCTGGTCGCACTGGACGCCACGGCGAGCAGGCCCGAGCAGGCCGTCCCGCTCCCGGGCCGCCCAACCGGTCTCGCCGCTGCCGCGAACAACCTGCTGATCCCGACCGTCGACTCGGCGGCACTAACGGCGGTCAACATTCGTCGCGGGTCCATCTCACGCACGGTCCCCTTGCGCGGCAAACCCGACGGCGTGGCACTCGGCGAGGGAGCCGCCTGGGTCACTCTCGGCGCGAGAGGCATCTTGGTCGGCATCGAGCCCGGATATGAGGACGTGTTGCTGCGTGCGCGATATCCGCGCGCCCGCCGGCCACCGGATTGGGCCGGCCGGCTTCGGGTTCCCCGTTCCGCCGTGGCCGCCGGGGCGGGCGCTGTGTGGGTCACGAACGGCTCTCGCAGCCTGTCGCGGGTCGACCCCGCCTCCGGGCGCGTAGCGGCGGTTCCGCTCCCGCTCGAGGGCAATGACGTGGCCGTCGGTGCCGGGGCCGTCTGGGTGATGAGCGCCCGACGGGCCACGGTCATGAGGGTCGACCCACAGCGGGCGATCGTGAGCGACCGCATCACGCTCGCGGGGCGGCCCGGTGGCAACGCGCCGTTCCCGATCGGCATCGCGGCCACCGAGGAGGCCGTCTGGGTGCTGAACGGCAACACGGCCACGACCACGCAGATCGACCCGGTCTCCCGCGCCATAGTCCGCAACCTGGAGCTCGGCGTCGAGCGCGTCCCGAACGACATCGCCGCCGCCGGGCGGACGGCGTGGGTGGCGAACAGCGACGGAACGCTGTCACGGATCGACGCCGGGGCGGCGGCCGCGAAGTCGATCTGGGTCGGGGAGTCACTCGAGGAGGTCGCGACCAACGGGCGCAGGGTTTGGGCGACCACCACCGCTCTCGATCAGAAACTGCCAGGAGGTGCGGGATGACCCGGAGGACGAGATGGCTTTGGGTCGCGGTCGCGCTGGCCGCGTCAATGGCCGCCTGCGGCGACGAGGAGGACCGTCCCGACCTGCCGCCGGCGACGCCGCTGTCGGCCTCGGGCTGCTCGGCCGTGACCTACGGCGGAGAGGGGCGGCCCGACGTTCTGATCGGGGGCATCCTTGCCCTGCAGGGGCCCTACTTCGACCACGGCGTTCAGGACAGCCAGTCGCTCAAGCTGGTGCTGGACGAGCACGAGTGGCAAGCGGGTGACTACAGGGTCGGCCTTCAGATCTGCGACGAGACCACAGCAACTTCGGAAACGGCCGATCCCGCCACCTGCCGCCGCCACGCGCGCGACTTCGCGCGCAACCGCGGCATCATCGTGGCGGTCGGGCCCGTGATGTCGATCTGCGCACGAGAGATGCTCCCGATCTTGAACCGCGCCCCCGCCGGGCCGCTGGCCTTGATCAGCATGTCCAACACCTACCTCGGGCTCACACGCTCCGGCCCCGGCGTTGCCGAGGGGGACCCTGACGCTCTCTACCCCACCGGCCGCCGCAGCTTCCTTCGATTGGCCACCGCCGATGACGCCCAGGCGGCTGCCGCGGCGGTGTTCGCCAAGCAGAGCGGCGCCACGCGTGTCTTCGCCCTCGACGACGACGACCCCTACGGGACGTCGCTCGCGGAGTCGTTCACGGTGGTGGCGAGGGAGATCGGGATGGAGGTCGCGGGCCGGGCGGTCTGGCATGGAGACGAGCCCAGCTATCGATCGCTCGCGGAACGGGTCCGCAGCTCGGGCGCCGATGCGGTCTATCTCGCCGGATACATCTCCAACAGCGGGCCCAAGCTGGTGAAGGATCTGCGTGAGGTGCTCGGGAGCGACGTGCAGCTGCTGGCCCCCGACGGCTTCAACCAGCCCGCAAACCTCGTCGAGGGAGCAGGTGAGGCGGCGGACGGCTTCATCGTCACCATCGCCGTGGTTCCCAACGGCGAGCTGCCCCCGGAGGGGCAGGAGTTCGCCGCGGAGTTCGAGCGGCGCTTCGCGGCGCGCCCGTGCTGCTTCGCGGTCCATACCGGCGAGCTTGCGGAGATAGTCCTCGACGCCATCGAAGCCTCGGACGGCACGCGCCGTTCCGTGCTCCGCGAGCTGTTCGAGACCCGCGTGGAGGACGGATTTCTCGGCGACTTCCGGTTTGATCGGTTCGGAGACACTACGAAGACCACAATCGGCGTGTATCGCATCGAGGAGGGGCGCGCCGAGTTCGTGGCTGGCATCTCCCCGCCGCACGGGCTTCTGACCCGGCACTAGCCTGTCGGCTTTACCTGCCTTAACCGGGCTTCCCACCCAGGTCCAACCGGGTGGCGCGACTGTCCGTCCCGGTCGGCACGCAACGGGCGGGCCGCACACCGAAGGAGGGCGAAATGCTCGGAAGGAACACAATCATCGTCACCACCGCGGTCGCGCTCGCAGTCTCGTTCCCCGCTTCCGCCGCCGCGCAGCAGGACCTGCGTAATCCCGACAACCGGGACCCCATCCCGGCGGGCGTGACTCAGGACCTGCGCAATCCCGACAACCGCGCGCCGGAGCCGGGCTCGACCGGGCAGGATCTGCGGAGCCCGGACGCGGTGGATGCCGCGCGTCACGTCGGGATCTATGCCGTGGACCCGGTGGGCACAACGGCCACGGTCGACTCGTCCGACACCGGTTTCAAGTGGGGAGACGCCGGCATCGGCGCCGCCGCAATGCTTGGCCTGATCTCCCTGGCCGCCGCGAGCGCCATGATCGCCGGGAGCCTCCGGCGGCGGCGGCGCGTCGAGGTGCCCGCAGGCTGATCGCCAAGCCATCGGCCGGAGTGAAGGGACGGCGCCCTCAGGGGCGTCGTCCCCCGTTCCGGCCGCCGCTGTAGCGTCTTCGACGCCGATGGGGACCCCGCGCCCGGCAGCCGTCGACCTGTACTGGATCCCGCTCGGCGCGGGTGGCCATTCGGTCCGGTTCAACGGCCGGGTCTTCGAGGCGGTGGACGCCGCCCGCCGGCATCGCGAGCGCTGCGATCTCTACCACTCGGCGCTCGTCGTCGATCTGGACGGCCGGCGCTACACGATCGAGGTCACGCCTTCGCCCGATGCCGACGAGGCGAGCCGGGGCGTCGTCGCCACGGGCGCCGTCGGGAGCAACCTCCTCCGCCGGCTGCGCCTGTTTCGCTACGAGGTCCGCTGCTGGCCCGGCGGCTCGATCCCGGACCTCGCCGAGGCGGTCGGGGAGCCTCGGCGGCTGACCGGCGACCCGCAGGTCGCCCGCCGGCTCGCTCGAGCTCGTCCCAGCCGTGCCGACTACCAGTCTGGGGACGCGACGAGCTGCGGACGGGTGACATGTGGAACTCGAACTCCGTGATCGCGTGGCTGATCGCAAGCGCGGGTCTTCCCACCGACGTCGTGCAACCGCCCCCGCGAGGCCGCGCCCCGGGATGGCAGGCGGGGTTGGAGGTGGCTCGCCGCGGGAGGCTCCCAGATCGAGGCCTCGCCTAGGCTCCCGTCATGCTCAACACGATTGAAAGGGTCGGCTTCGCCGGCCTCGGGCGCCATGGGTGCCGGAATCGCCCAGCGGCTCGCGGACGCGGGCTACGACGTGACCGGCTGGAACCGCACCCAGGCGAAGGCTCAGCCGCTGATCGACGCCGGGATGGGCTGGGCGGAGACGCCGCGCGAGCTCGCGTCCTCGTCGGACGTGCTCTTCACGATGCTCACCGACACCGCGCCCTCGAGGCCACCGCGGACGGCGAGGACGGCATCCTCGCCGGCCTGCGCCCGGGCACGGTCTGGGCCGACCTGAGCACGATCGCGCCCGACGCGAGCGTCGCGCTCGCCGAGCGCGTCGCCGAGCACGGCGCGCGCTTCCTCGACTGCCCCGTGTCGGGCAGCCCGGCGACCCTGGCCGCCGGGCCAGATGTCGGTCATGGTCGGCGGCGACCGCGCCGCCTTCGAGCACGTCGAGGAGCTGCTCGGACGCGATCGGCCCGAAGGTCACCTACATCGGCGGCAACGGCCAGGCGATCCTCACCAAGGTCGCGATCAACCTCGCGCTCGTGGTCTCCGTCACGGCGTTCGCCGAGGGAGTCGCGCTGGTCGAGAAGGCCGGCGTGAAGCGCGAGGCGGTCGTCGACGCCGCGCTCAAGAGCGTGATCGCCTCACCCGTGCTGGGCTACCGCGCGCCGCTGCTCGTCGACGACACGACCGTCTACGCCGACGTCGACCTTCAGCAGAAGGACCTCGTCCTCGCCCAGGACCTCGCGCGGCGGCTGGGCGCCGCCGTCCCGACCTGCGCGGCGACCAGCGAGATGCTGAGCGCCGCCCGCGGCGGAGCGCTGCGCGACCGAGACTTCCTGGTCAGCGTCCACGACGCGTACCACCGGCTCGCGGGGATGGCCTGATGGAGCCGCCTTACCGCACCCGGATCGAGGACGTCCCGCTCGAGCAGAACCTGCGCGAGGACGAGGGCTGGATCGACATGCAGGTCCAGTTCCTCATCGACGGCCGGTCGGCCGGCGCGAGGGGCTCGTGGTCGGGCGCACCGTACTGCCGCCCGGCGCGCGCCACGAGCGTCACCTGCATCCGAACTGCGACGAGTTCCTCGTCGTGATGAGCGGGCGCGGCGAGATCTACACGAACACGGGCCGCGAGCCGTCGCAGGCCGGCGACGTGATCTACACGCCGCGCGGGAACTGGCACGGCTTCGACAACACCTCCGACGAGGACGTGCTGCTGATCTGGGGCTGGAGCGGCGCGGCGTCGCTCGAGGAGGCCGGCTATGCGATTCCCGGCCCGGAGGACCAGTTCGACGAGTGAGCGGCGGCGGCGATGTCCGCGAGCACCCCGGCCGCACGCTCGATGGGCGGCTGCGCGGCGATCTCGTCGCGGATGACGGCCCGCCGCCGCGGCGTAGCGCGGCTCGGCGACCAGCCCGTTGACGGCTTCAGCCAAACCCGCCACCGCAGGCGGCCCGCCCTCGAGCATCACGCCCGCCCCGGCCGCCGCGACGCGCTCGCGCATTCGCCGGCTGATCCGCGAACAGCGGCAGCAGCGCCATCGGCAGGCCCCAGGCGAGCGCGGTCAACGTGGAGCCGGAGCCGCCGTGCCCGATCATCGCGGCCGCGTGCGGCATCACCGCCGCCTGCGGCACCCAGCGCTCGACGTGCACCGAAGGCGGCAGCGGATCGAGCTCGGCGGGGTCGGCCTTGTCTCCGATCGTGACGAGTACCCGCAGCGGCTGCTCCGCGAGAGCCGCGATGGCCTCCTTGTAGAGGTCCGGGAAGAAGGGCATCGTCGGAACCTCGGTCCCGAATGAGAGATAGACGAGCGGCGCGCCGGAGCCGTCCCACCAATCCGGGAGGGGCTGCGGCGCCGGCATCGCGCGCCTCGCTGAAGCGCAGCGCCGCAACGGGATGCGAAGGGTCGTCGAGCGAGCGCGGCGCGCGTGTCAGGAACGGAGCCGACCGGAGGCCGCTGATCTCCGGGTCGGGCGCCAGGCCGAGGCCCGTGCGCAGCTCGTCGACAACCGGAGCCGCCGACGCGGCGTAGACGTGCTCGGTGCTCGCGGACAGGGAGATGCCGACCGTCGCGTACGGGACGCCCAGCCGCTCGGCCGCGATCGCCCCGGAGAACTCGGCGCTCTCGCGTACGACGAGCTCCGCTCCCCACTCCTCGATGAGCGCGAGCGTGCCGGGAAGCGCGGCCCGCGAGTGACAGCCCGCGAACACCTCTCGCAGCACATGGTCGTCCTGCCGCTCGAGTGGCAGCGAGAACACGGGCAGCCACGCCGCCTCGAGCACGTCCTCGGCCGGCTCCGGCAACGGCCGGTACGGGAGCCCCGCCCGCTCCGCCTGAGCCGCGACCTGCGAGGGTCCTGCGACGAGCACCTCATGGCCGGCCCGCACGCACGCATGCGGCGAACGGGACGAGCGGACCGAAGTGGCCGGCGCCGCGGGTGGTGGTGAAGAGGATGCGCGCACGTATTCCGTCAGAGAGTGGCGGCGCTCTCGGCGGGGTAATGAGACACTGATCACGAAAGGGTCGCCAGGTGCCGATAACGTCAATAGGACGACATGTGGAACGCGCGCATCGACAGCTCTGCAGGACCTCGAGGGACAGACCGTGGTCTTCGCCTGCTTCGACCTCGGCGACGAGGAGGTCGAGGCCGCGGCGCACGCGATTCGCACGACGAGCGCCGAGCGCTACCGGACCGCGGATCTTTCGGCCGACGACGTCCTTCACCTGCGCGAGCTGACGGCGATCGTCGACGAGCTCGTCGAGCAGGGCGCCGGGATGCGCACGGTCGTGCTCTCTCCCGCGCGCCTCACCGCCTTCCGCAAGGCGATCGGGCGCTATCGTCGAGAGCCGCACCGAGGCCGAGTGGATCCGCGAGGAGGACCGCGGCCCGCTCGAGCTGGTGAGCGGGATGATCCCCGGCCCTCGAGCTGCTCTGCGAAGAGGCCATTCGCGCCGCGCTCTCGCCGCTCAACCGGCGAGCCGGCCATGCGCCCTGAGCAACTCGAGCACCTCGTCGTGCGGTAGAGCCTCGGCGACGATCCCCTCGCGCCCGACCGTCCGCTCCGCGTGCCAGAGCGCGTTGAGGACAGCCTCCTCGGTTGCATCGACCGTGGCGGCGAAGAGCGGGTCGAGCGCCTCGCCGGACACGGTCGCCGGGCGCGCCGCCGGGTCGCCACGCGGCGCCCGCGCGGTGGTCGAGAAGGCGAGGAAGATCTCCCCGCTTCCGTGGTGGGCGACCGAGCCGGTGCGCGCCAGGCCGAGACCGGCGCGGCGTGCGAGCCGGGCGAGATCGGCCGGCGCCAGCGGGGCGTCGGTGGCCACGACCACGATGCAGCTGCCTGCCGGGCGCGCGAGGTCCCGCCGGCTGCCCCTCCAGCAACCGCCCGACCGGGACACCGTCCACGCGCAGTTCCTCGCGGGCGCCGAAGTTCGCGAGCAGCAGGACGCCCACGACCGCGCCCCCCTCGGCGACCCGGCTCGCGGTGCCGATGCCGCCCTTGTAGCCGAACGCGACCATGCCGGCTCCGGCGCCCACCGCTCCCTGGGCGATCTCGCCGCCGGCCGTTGCGGCGGCGAGCGCCCGGCCGGCGTCAGCGGCCTCCACCTGCACGATCCGCGGGTCGTTCAGCCAGCTGTCGTCGCACTCGGCCACCGTCGGGATGACGACGTCCTCCACCCCGACCGCCGGCTCGGCGGCGACGGCGGCCGCGACAGCCCCGTCGTAGATTCGCCCGACGGCCATCGTCGAGGTGAGGTAGACGGGCGTCTCGAGGAGGCCGCGCTCCATGATCTGCAGGGCGCCCGTCATCTCTCCCACGCCGTTCAGGACGGCCACGCCGGCCGGCCATCGGCTCCGCCCACAGGTCTCCGGCGCGGCCGGGGCGATCGCGGTGACGCCCGTGCGCGCGACGCCGCGGCCGGCCGGGCGGATTCGGCTCATCGCGCACGCACCGTGACGTGGCCCACGCCGACGCCGGCGACATCCGCGATCGAGTTCGCGGGGCCGGGCTCGAGCCGGCCGATGCGGATGCCGTGCTCGCGCGCGCTGCGCCGGCCATGCGCGGGACCCTATCCGCGCGGGCTCAGCCCGTGACGGGGCTGGGAGCCGCCTGCGCCGGCAGCACCAGCACGCGGACGGTGGCCCGGCGAGTCCTGATCCCTGGGCCGGTGACCGTCGCGGTCAGGGTCACACGCCGGGGCCGGTTCACGCCTAGCGCCCGCACGCGGAGGCGGTAGCGGTGCGAGCGGTTGGCCGCGATCCGGTCTGCGCGCCAGCACGCCTGCCCGTTGCGCAGCCGCGCTCCGCCCCGCTTCGAGATAGCGAGCGCGTCGGGGAGGCGCACACAGACCCGCGCGTCGTTGGCCGGCCGCCCGTTCGTGCGTATCTCGGTGACCACGCTCATCGGCTCGCCGGGGTCGAGACGCCTCTTGCCGGTGTCGACGTCGACATCGACGGTCGCGAGCCGCGGGCGAATGCTGTCCTCGTCGGTGTCGTTGGCCGGAACGGTGTCGGTGGTGGTCGTGCCGACCTCGGCGGCGAGCGTCAGGCGCTCCGCCTCGAGCGGGCGCAGCCGCACTTCGATCGTGCGCCGCTCACCCGCGGCCGAGGTCGCCGAGCGAGCAGCTGATCGCCGCGCCGCCCGTCTGACAGCCGGACTGGGCGACCTCGAGCGCCGAGCGTGTCGGCGCGAGCACCGCTGCGACGTGCGCTCAGGTTGACCGCCGCGGCGGCCGCCGGCCCGTTGTTCACCACCTCGATCTCCCAGGTGCCCGGCTCGCCGACCGTGTGCGGGCCCGCGGGGCGCGCACGTCCACCGCCACGTCGGTGCTCGGCGGGGGCGGCGGCGGCCGCACCGTCACGGCGGCACTGGCCTGATTGTCGTCCGGGTCGCCATCCGGCGCCGCCGCACCGACGAGGCGACCGTGGCGCGATTCGTCAGGGTCTCCCGGCTGCCGCGGGCTCGGCACGCGCGCGAATCTCGAAGCTGCGCTGCTCGCCCTCCGGCAGCGAGTCGACCCGGCACACCACGTCCTGGCCCTCGATCGCGCAGCCGGCGGGCGGCGCCAGCGGCGTGAGCCCGGCCGGAAGCGTGTCGCGAGCCACCACGTCCGTGGCCGGCACGTCCCCGTTGTTCGACACCACGAGCCGGAAGGCCGCCTCAGCGCCGACCGCCACCGACTCGTGTCCGACCCGTGTCTTCTCGATGGCCGTATCGACCGTGCCCGGCACGAACGAGACCAGAGCGTCGTTGTTGGTGAAGTCGGGCTCGAAGCTGAAGACCCCGGTGAATGGCAGGGTGTTACTCGAGAGCGCGAGGTTGTCCACCTGGGTGCCGGCGCTGTCGGGCGCCAGCGTGCTCTGGATCGTGATCACGCGGTCCTCGCCGGGGCCGAGCTGGGGGATGTCGCAGAACACGATCGGGACCCCGGGGCGGCGGAACGCCGATGCTCTCCCCGGTCGGGTCGTACCGACAGACGCCGGTCCCGCCGGAGATCGAGATCGCCGTCGGGGGCTTCTGCAGCGCGTCCGGCAGGATGTCGGCCACCACCATGTCCACCGTTCCGGGCCCGTCGCTGTGGACGGTCAGCGTGTAGGTGACCGGGCCTCCCGCGACCGGCTGCGCGGGCGAGAAGTCCTTCGTGATCGAGGTCTCGGCCCACGGCACCGTCGAGATCGCGGCCGACGCGCTGTTGTCGTCGGGGTTGATCTCGGTGCCGACCGGGGCGGACACGGTCGCGGTGTTGTTCAGCAGCTCGTGCGGACGGGTAGGTCGTCGAAGCCAGTCCCGCAATCGAGCCTGTACGTCGATCGTGACCGGCGCCTGGCCTGGCGTGATCGTGCCCGAGGTTGCAGAGGGTGCCCGAGCACGAGCCCTGCGAGGGGGTGATCGACTCGAGGATGAGGGGCGCGTCGAAGATCTCCGCGAGCTCGCACGTTGGCGGCGTCGGCGACGCCGTTGTTGGTCACCTCGATGCGATAGGTGACCGGATCCAGGAAGAAGAGGTAGCCGACCGGCGTGAAGTTCGGCGTGCTGGTCACGACCTTCTCGACGTGCAGGTCGATCGCCGGCTCGCTCACGGCGCCCGCGTCGGTGAAGGAGTTGTTGTCGGGGTTGCCGTCGCTCGGCGCCTGCGAGCGTCGCGGTGTTGCTGAGCTGACCGGGCGGCGCCGCTCGTGCCGACGAGCACCGGGATCGAGATCGCCGGGTAGTCGCTGCCGGCGGCGAGCGGGTCAGAGCGGGTGCAGGTGACCGTCGTCACCGACGTCGAGCACGATCCAGCCGGTGCCGGTGGCGCGGGCCGTTGATGGTCAGCCCGGCCTCGATCGTGTCGGTGACCGTCACCGTCCCGGCCGTCGGCCCGTCGCCGACGTTGCCGACGGTGATCGTGTACGTGCTGGGCAGCCCGGGCGACAGAGCCGGCGAGTGCGTCTTGCCGATCGCCAGATCGGGCACGAGCACACGGGTGGTCGCCGGAGCCGTCGCTGACCGTGCTCGCGACCCCGGTCGTCGCGGCCTGGAACGACAGGTCCGCCGCGTTCTCGATCGTGGCGCCCAACGCCAGGCCCGCCGTGGCGACCGTGACCTGGAAGCTGACCGTCGCGCTCGCGTTCGGGGCCAGCGTGCCGCCCGCGGCGGCCAGTCGCGCCCGTGCCGAGGCGCGCCACCACCCGGCCGCCGGCGAACTCGCCGAGATCGTCACCGGCCGTGTCGCTCACCGCGGCTCCGTTGACGCGGATGCTGCCGGGGACGAAGACGGTCCCCGCCGGGCAGGACGTCCGCAGAACGTCGTGGCCGTCGCCCCGTCCTGACCCGGTGTTCTGCACCGCAACCGTGTAGGTCAGCGTGTCCCCGAGATTCGCCGTGGCGGCATTGACGGTCTTCGTCGCGGTGATCCTCGGCGCGTACAGGTCGGTGGCGAGCGTCACCACACCCGGCTGGTAGGCGTCGCCGCTCGTCGACAGCCTGACCTGCGTGCTCGTCTGGGCGTTGCCGAGCACGCCCGTGGTCCGGAACAGATCCGCGTCGTAGCCGAGGTTGTTGCGGAAGCTCGGCGTGCGCGAGGTGACCAGCACGCCGGCGTTCGAGATCGTCGAGTTGAAGACGTTCGAATTCGAGGCCGAGGTGGCCGGGGGCCCTGGGTTGACGGCATTCGACAGCGCGGTGAAGGCACCCGACCCACCCTGGATCGCCGCCCCGTCGCCGGTCGTCCCCAGATCCCCCTCGTAGGCGACCAGCCCGACCGTCGAGTTCACCGGCCCTGTCAGCGGCGTCTGGAAGCCGCTCAAAGGGATCGTTACCGTGGCTGCTGCCGCCGACGCTTTGCATCCCGTCGAACACCGACAGGTTGCGGCTCGGCGCCGCCGGATCCCCGTACGCCACGACCAGCGCCCAACCGCCCGAGCCCGAATCGCTCAACCCGGTGCCGAGCTGAACGTTCGCTGTCCAGTAGCTCCCAGCGCCGGCCGCAGCAACGATCGACGTGACGTTCACGAAGCCCTGATACTGCGTCGACGAATCGTCCACCTGCGACGCCGTCAGCGAGCGATAGCCCGTGTCACCCGGCGCCTTGAACAGCACCGTGTTGCGAGCAGCCGGACTCGGCGGCGGCGACCCGCCCTGGCCGGCGTTCAAGCGGCCGCCGTAGTACAGCCCCGCGAACAGCACGGTCGCCCCCGCCGGCAGCGTCAGGTCGGCCGCGCTCGAGTCGAAGGTCGCGGGATCGCCGTCCGCGTCGACCCACGTGACCGTCCGGTCGTTGTTGTTGAGCCCGGAGCCCGTGCCGTTACGGACATTCGCGCACGCCGCCAGCGCGTCCAGACACGACTCGAGCGAGTTTGCCGCGATGGTGATGTCGCCCTGCGTGTTGGCGGCGAAGCGAGAGGAGAAGGCCCGGTCGGCGTGTGCGGCGGCGGGCACTAGAAGAAGCGTCGTCACCACCCCGGCCAAGGCGAATACCCGCCGCATGTGACAAACCGTTATACCGGGTCGGGTACAGCGGCACGAATAGGCTGGCGCCGTGGGACTCGCGTTGCACGTCGTCTGGAGCGACCTTCATCGCCTGCACGAACCGGGCGGGGAGATCTGGGTTGGCGTGCGCACCCCGGGGACGGAGCTGCCCGCACGCGCCGAGGCGATCCGCACCGAATTGAGCGCAGCCGGCGCCCATTTTGTCGACGCCGAGTTCCAACCCGACGCTGCCCTGCACGCGGTCCACGACCGGGAGCTCATCGCCTACCTCGCGCGCGCCTGGGAGGACTGGGATGCGGCGGGCCTGACGGAGGATCCTGGCCAGGACCGAGTCGTCCCGTACCTGTTCCCGGACCCGAGCCTCTTCTCGGGCTTCGCGCCCGCCACGCCCACGGCGCCGAGCGCCCGTGCAGGACGGTTCGCCTACGACACGATGACCCTCATCGGACCGGGCACCTGGGAGGCCGCCCGTGCGGCGGTGGACACCTCGCTCACGGCGGCGGACCTGGTGCTCGCCGGCGAGCCGGCCGCCTATGCCTGCTGCCGCCCGCCCGGCCACCACGCGACGCGCTCGGCCTTCGGCGGCTCGTGCTACCTGAACAACTCGGCCGCGGCGGCCGCTCGGCTGCGGGGGGCGCTCGCCGCGCGCGTCGCCGTCCTCGACATCGACGCCCACCACGGCAACGGCACGCAGGCGATCTTCTGGGATGACGCCGAGATGCTCACAGGCTCAGTCCACGTCGATCCGGGCGCGGGCTGGTTCCCGCACTTCCTGGGCTTCGCCGGCGAGGCCGGCTGGGCCGGCTCGAACCGCAACCTGCCGCTGGCTCCCGGCAGCGGCGACGACGAATGGGTCGCCGCCGTGGACGAGCTCGCCGCCTGGGCGGGTGCGAACGCACGCGGGCGCGCTCGTCGTGGCGCTAGGTGTCGACGCCGCCGCAGGCGACCCGGAGAGTCCCCTCGAGGTGAGCGCGAACGGATACCGTGCGGCCGGCCGCACGCTCGGAGCACTCCGCCTCCCGACCGTCGTCGTCCAGGAGGGCGGGTACGACCTGGCGACAATCGGGAGCCTGGTGCGCGAGACGCTGGAGGGACTCGAGGAGGGGATGGGTGGCTGAAGAGAGCTCGATGTGGATCGGGAGGGACGAGCACGAGGGAGTGCTCGCCCAGCCGCGCAAGGACCTGAAGCCGCCGCCGCACTGGCGCCTCGAGGCGGTCGCTCACACGCCGATGCCGCGCACCATGACGATCGCCGCGGACCGGCGCCGCGCCGTCTTCACCGAGGACGCGGAAACGTCCGACGTGTGGGTGCTCGACCTCGACTCCGGCGGCCCCCCGGAGCGGCTCACGACCGGCCGCGCCCCGGCTCCGTTCTGGGAGGACAGCTCGCCGCGTCTCTCGCCCGACGGATCGACGCTCGCGTTCACGGCGGATGGACACGTGTGGCTCGCCCCCGCCGCCGGCGGCCCGCCGAGGAAGCTCGCCGAGGGCTCGGCCCCGGTCTGGGTCGACGCGGGCCGGCTCCTGATCGCGGTCGAGCGCGACGACACGACGAGGCTGGCCGTGGTGGCGACAGCCGACCCGTGGCCGCGCCGGCTCGCGACCGCGCACGACGGGCTCGACGAGTACGGCGACGAGGGTGAGGCGGTCGTGTCCCCGGACGGGGCGGAGGTCGCCTACACGTTCACCCCGCGCGCCGATCTCAATCGCAGCGAGATCCGGGTGGCCTCGCTCGAGAGCGGCGGGGTGCGTGCGGTCACCGGCACCGCGCGGATGCACGACAACGGCCCCGCCTGGTCGCCCGACGGCGAGCGCATCGCGTACACCTCCGAGCGGAGCGGCTTCTACGAGATCCATCTGGTGGCGCGCGACGGCGCGGACGACCGGCAGCTCACGAGCGCCCGCGCCGACCACGGCGAGCTCGACTGGCATCCCGACTGCACCCGGATGCTCGCGCTGCGCTGCCGCGGCAACCGCTTCGACGTCGTGATCGTCGACGGGCAGACCGGCGACGCCGAGCCGGTCGCCCGCGGCGGGACCTGGTGCACCCCGCTGTGGACCGCGGCCGGCGACATCGTCGCCGGGTACGAGGACCACGCGACGCCGCGTGAGCTGCGCCGCCTGGCCGAGCACGAAGGACAGCCCGCGGTGCTGCACGCGCCTGCGCCCATGTCCGTCAAGCGCGCGCCGTACGCCGTACAGACGGACGTGACCTACCCGTCCTTCGACGGGCTCGAGATCCCCGGCTTCCTCTTGCGCCCGCGCGACGCGAGCCCGGAGCACCCGGTGCCCGCCGTCGTATACCCGCACGGGGGCCCGACCTCCTACTACGGCGACGAGTGGGACGGCCACGCGCAGTACTTCGTGGACAGCGGCTTCGCCTGGCTCGCGATCAACTTCCGCGGCTCGACCGGCTACGGGCGCGACTTCGAGCGCAAGAACCACGGCGTCTGGGGTGTCGACGACACGAAGGACTGCCTGGCCGCCGCCGACTTCCTGCGCACGCTCGACTGGGTCGACGGCGACCGGCTCGCGATCTTCGGAGCGAGCTACGGCTCGTACATGGCGCTGCTCTCGGTGACCGACGATCCGGAGTACCGCTACAGGTGCGCGGTCGCGAAGTACGGCGACTGCGACATCGTGACCTCATGGGCGCAGGGCGACCGCGAGGGCGTCCAGGATCTCGAGCGCATGATGGGCCCGCCCTCGGCGGCGCGCGAGGCCTACCGAGCCGGCTCGGCGTACCACCGGCTCGAGAACGTCCGCGTGCCGCTGCTGATCGCGCACGGCGAGCAGGACGAGCGCGTGAGCCCGAAGCAGTCCGAGCAGCTCGTTGCGCGGCTGCGCAAGCTCGGCAAGACATTCGAGTACGTGACCTATCCGACCGAGGCGCACGGCCTGCTGCGGGCCGGGCCGCAGCTCGACTTCTACCGCCGGCTTGAACGCTTCCTTAACTGGCATCTCATGTGAACCCCTGAGATAGTCCCCCCTGGGGAGAGCCAAGGACGGAGGGGGACTCGCGTTGAGGAAGCTTCGCAGGGGGTTGGCAGGGACGATCGCGCTCGCCCTGTTGCTGGCCGGCCTCGTTGCGGTCGGCGCACAGGGCCAGGAGGAGGGCGGCGATCAGACCGTCTTCGACGTCGGCGACCCGCAGGGCATCGACAGCATGAGCCCGCTGATCGGGGTCACGGTCGCCGCCTACGAGGCCTGGAACATCCAGTACGCGACGCTCACCGACAAGGCGGCCAGCGACTTCTCGATCATCCCCGCGCTCGCCGAGTCGTGGAAGGGCTCGAAGGACGGGAAGACCTGGACCTACAAGCTCCGCCCGGACATGAAGTGGTCGGACGGCAAGCCGCTCACTTCCGAGGACATCGCCTGGACGGTCAACACCTCGCGCAAGGAGGAGTGGCTCAACCACTTCCACGTGACCGCAGAACCTGACCGCCGAGGCGCCCGACGACACCACGCTCATCCTCCGCTCGAGCGTTCCGGACCCGAAGCTGCCGATCATGGACGTCTACATCCTGCCCAAGCACATCTGGGGCAGGATGAGCGCCGCGGAGCGCGCGAAGTACGACGGCAACGACGGCGTCGGATCGGGGCCGTTCGTGCTCGAGGAGTTCCAGAAGGGCCAGTTCGCGCGCTTCCGGGCGAACCCCAACTTCTGGGGCGGCAAGCCCGCCGTCGACAAGGTCGTTCTGCGGAAGTTCAACAACCCGGACACAATGGTCGCCGCGCTCAAGACCGGCGAGCTCGATGCCGCCGAGACCATTCCGAGCTCGAGCTTCAAGGAGCTCCAGAAGGACGAGAACATCGAGACGATCGAGGGCTACCAGGGCGCGATGACCGAGATCGCGATCAACGGCGGTGACGGCCTGAAGAAGCCCCACCCCGCCCTGCTCGATCCGGAGGTGCGCGAGGCGATCGGCCATGCGATCGACCGGCAACACGCTCGTCGAGCGCGTGGAGCAGGGCTTCGCGAAGCCGATCAACACCCTGAGCACCTCACCCAACCCGAAGTGGACTCCAGAGCTTTCCGCGGACGAGGTGTGGGAGTTCGATCTCGAGAAGGCGAACGCGATCCTCGACGAGGCCGGCTATGAGGACACAGACGGCGACGGCGTGCGCGAGATGCCTGGCGGCGGCCAGCCGCTCAACTTCAGCTACATGGTGCGCTCGGACAGCGTGAGCGCCCCGCCCATCGCCGAGTTCTTCACGGCCTGGCTGAAGGAGATCGGCATCGCCACCACCCGGAAGACCGTCGACGACAGCCAGCTCACGGAGATCATCGGCAAGGGCACCTACGACATCTTCTTCTGGGGCTGGACCCCGTTCGTCGACCCCGACCCGATGCTGTCGTACTTCCAGTGCAACCAGATCGCGAGCGATCCGGAGGACCCGACCAACTACTACAACGACGCGAACTACTGCGACGAGGAGTACGACCGCCTCTACGAGCAGCAGAAGGTCGAGCTCGACGACCAGAAGCGCGTCGACATCGTCCACGAGATGCTCAGGCGCCACCAGCAATGGGGCGTCTACCACTCGCTCTACGTCTATCCGGACCTGCAGGCGTACGTGAAGGGCCGCTTCGAGGGCTTCGTGCGACAGCCCGAAGGCGTCGGGCCGGTGATCTATTCGAACACCTCGCCGAGCTACGCGCAGCTGAAGCCGATCACGGCCACGGCGGGCGTCGGCGGGGGCGGCGGTGGCGGCGAGCGGCGGCATCATCGCGATCGCAGTCGTGGCGGTGCTCGCCGCGGGCACCGCTGGGTTCATGCTCGGGCGGCGCGTCACGGCTGACGAGCGCTGGTGAGCGGCAGGTACTTCACGAAGAAGGTCCTGGGGTCGCTCGTGACCCTGTTGTTCGTCATCTGCTTCAACTTCTTCCTGTTCCGGATCGTCGACTCGGATCCGGTGGCGAATCTGTTCCGCGGCCGCAACCTGACCGCCTCTCAGAGGGCGGAGCTGACGCGCCAGTTCGGCCTCGACAAGTCGACCGGCGGGCAGTTCGCCGACTACCTGAAGCAGACGGCGCAGTTCAACCTCGGGCGCTCGTACCAGACGAACCAGCCCGTGTGGGACGAGATCAAGGACGCCGCCGGGCCGACGATCGCGCTCGTGGGGGTCTCGGCCGTCCTCTCGGCGGTGTTCGGGGTGATGCTCGGCATTGCCGCCGCCTGGCGAAGACGCACGAAGACCGACTACACGATCACCGGCTTCACGATGACCACGTACTCGATGCCCGACTTCTGGCTCGGGATGCTGCTGATCCTGACGTTCGCCGTCGGGCTCGGCTGGTTCCCGGTCGGCGGCATCACGGACCCGGCCTCGACCGCCACGGGCATCTCGAAGCTGGCCGACCAGGCGGAGCACATGTTCCTGCCCGCGGTGACGCTCACGCTCGCCTACCTGGGCGAGTACGCGGTCGTGATGAGATCGTCCCTGCTCGACACGATGCGCGAGGACTACCTCGTGCTCGCGCGCGCCAAGGGCCTTCGCGACGTGGTCGTCCGCAACCGGCACGCCGTCCCGAACGCGTTGCTGCCGGTGGTGGCGCTGATGGCGATCAACTTCGGCTTCGTGCTCTCGGGCGCCATCGCGGTCGAGGCGATCTTCTCGTGGCCCGGCCTCGGGCTGGCGAGCTACGAGGCGCTGAAGGGTCCCGACCTTCCGATGCTCCAAGGGCTGTTTCTCGTGTTCAGCGCCTCGACGATCCTCTTCAACCTGATCGCCGACCTGCTGTACGGCGTACCTCGATCCGCGGGTGCGCGAGGCATGAACGCGGTCGCGGCGCCCTCGCCCCGGCAGATCACCTGGCTGCGGCGCAGGCGCGCCATGGCCGCCGCCTGGCGTGACTTCCGCCATCACCGCCCGGGGATGGTGGGCCTCGTGATCCTCACGGCGATCGTGGTGATGGCGCTTGCGGCGCCACTGATCGCGGACGAGTCCGGGCTGCGGGCGATCAACACGACCGAGAACCCGGTCTGGGCGAGCCCATCCGAGTTCTCCCCGCTCGGCACCGACAACCTGGGCCGCAGCGTTGCGACGCAGTTCGTCTACGGCGCGCGCATCAGCCTGGTCGTCGGCCTGGCGGCGACCATATTGGCGATGGTGATCGGCTCCGTGGTCGGCATCGTCGCCGGGTTCCTCGGCGGGGCCGTCGGCGCTGTCCTCATGCGGGTCACCGAGTGGTTCCTCGTGATCCCGTTCCTGCCGCTCGCGATCGTCCTGGCCGCGATCCTCGGCCCGTCGCTCCAGAACATCATCCTCGTGATCGGGATCACCTCCTGGCCGTCGACCGCGCGGGTGATCTGCGCGCAGGTGCTGACGCTGCGGGAGCGCGACTACGTCGACCGCAGCCGCACGCTCGGGGCCTCCGACTGGCACCTGATGACGCGACACGTGGTGCCGAACGTCGCGCCGCTGATCCTCGCCAACACCACTCTGACCGTGCCGGTCGTGATCCTCTCGGAGGCCACGCTCTCGTTCCTCGGACTCGGCGATCCCGCGAACATCTCCTGGGGCACGATGCTCGACAACGCCTTCGAGTCGGGCGCGATCACGCAGGAGGCCTGGTGGTACTTCGGCCCGCCCGGCGTCGGCATCCTGCTCGTCGCGCTGTCGTTCACGCTGATCGGCACGGCGCTCGAGGAGATCCTCGACCCGCGGCTGAAGGAACGGGGATGAACAGCGAGGAGCACTTCCTCTCGGTGCGCGACCTGCACGTGACCTACTCGGCGAGCACGACACCCGTGCCCGCGGTGCGCGGCGTCGATCTCGACCTCCATCCCGGTGAGACGCTCGGGCTGGCCGGCGAGTCGGGCTGCGGCAAGTCCTCGCTGGCCGCCGCGCTGCTGCGGCTCCTGCCGAAGGGGACGAAGGTCACCGGCGAGGTGCTGCTCGACGGCGAGAACGTGCTGGACATGAAGCCGGGTCGCATGCGCGCCGTGCGCTGGACCGACCTGGCGATCGTCTTCCAGGGCGCGCTCCACACGCTCAACCCGGTGCAGCGGGTCGGCGACCAGGTCGCCGAGGCGATCCGCCTGCACTCGAAGAACGGCCGCGGACAGGTGTCGTCGCGGGTGGGCGAGCTGCTCGAGCTGGTCGGGCTGCCGGCCCGGCGCGGGCGCGACTATCCGCACCAGCTCTCGGGGGGCCAGCGCCAGCGCGTCCTGATCGGCCTCGCGCTCGCCTGCGAGCCGCGCCTGCTCGTCGCCGACGAGCCGACCACCGCGCTCGACGTGATGGTCCAGGCGCAGGTCCTGCGCCTGCTGGAGGACCTGCAGGAGCGCTTCGGCCTCGGGATCATCTTCATCACCCACGACCTCTCGACGCTGGCCGACCTCTCCGACCGGATCGCCGTGATGTACGCGGGCCGGATCGTCGAGCACGGGCCGGCCGAGGAGGTCTTCACGAGCGGGGCGCATCCCTACACGCGCGCGCTCGGCGCCGCCTTCCCGGTGATCGGCGACCAGGCCTTCCGCATGAACCCGTCGGGCGTGCCCGGCGATCCGCCCGACCCGCGCGACCTCCCGAGCGGCTGCCCGTTCCACCCTCGCTGCGCCTCGGCGATCGACATCTGCCCGTCCACGGACGTCGAGCTGTGGCCGGCCGGCGAGGACCGCGCGGCGGCCTGCGTGCATGTCGTCCGGCGCTCCGGTGGCAACGCAATGAGCACCGACGCCCCCCTGCTCGAGGTCCGCGATCTGCACGTGACCTACCCCGCGGGGAAGGGCGTGGCGCGCGCGGTCGACGGCGTCGACCTCTCGATGAACGGCGGCGAGATCGTCGCGCTCGTGGGCGAGTCCGGCTGCGGCAAGACGACGCTCGCCAGGACGATCATGGGGCTGCGCGTGCCCGACCAGGGCGAGGTGCGCTTCCGCGGCGAGCCGATCGGCCGCGACCGCGCCTCGCTGCGCGAGCACCGCCGCCACGCGCAGATGATCTTCCAGGACCCGACCGGCGCCCTCAACGCACGCCAGACGATCTACGAGGCGGTGGCCGAGGGCGTGCGCATCCAGAAGGTCGAGGGCAACGAGGAGCAGCTCGTGGCGGGCGCGCTGTCGCGCTCGGGCCTGCGCCCGCCCGAGAGCTTCTTCACCCGCTACCCGTACGAGATCTCGGGCGGCCAGCGCCAGCGCGTGATCATCGCGGGCGCGATGGTGCTGAACCCCGGGCTGCTCGTGGCGGACGAGCCGGTGTCCGCGCTCGACGCGTCGGTGCGCGGCGAGATCCTCGGCCTGATGCTGAAGCTGGTGCGCGAGACGGGCGTCGGCATCCTCGTGGTCACGCACGACCTCGGGCTCGCGTGGAACGTCGGCGAACCGCGTCGCCGTCATGTACCTCGGCCGCATCGTCGAGGAGGGCCCGACCGAGGAGATCCTCACGGCGCCGCAGGCATCCCTACACGCGCGCGCTGCTGTCGGTGGTGCCCGAGGTCGAGGAGATGGAGCAGCAGATCCTGACGGGGGAGGCGCCCGACCCCACGCGCATCCCGCCCGGCTGCCGCTTCCACCCGCGCTGCCCGCTGGTGGAGTCGGGCGAGGCCGAGCAGCTCGGCATCCTCGAGCGCTGCCGCGGCGAGGACCCGCAGATGATGCCCGCCTGCCACGCTGTGGCCCTGCCCGCCGCCTCCGGGGAGACCGCTTGACCGAGACCCTGCCCTACCGCTGGTACACCGACCCCGACGTGCTCGCCGAGGAGCGCGCGCGGCTGTTCGCCTCCGCCTGGCAGTACGCCGGCCACGGCGGCGAGCTCGCCGAGCCGGGCTCCTACCTCACGCTGCGCGCAGGCGATATCCCGCTCGTCGTCGTCCGCGACCGCGAGGGCGACGCTGCGCGCCTTCGTCAACGTGTGCCGCCACCGCGGCGCCGAGGTCGTGACCGGCAGCGGGCGCTGCACGACGCTCCAGTGCCACTACCACGCGTGGACCTACGGGCTCGACGGGAAGCTGCGCGCGGCGCCGCGCTCCGAGGCCGATCCGGGGTTCGAGCGCGAGGCGCTCGGCCTCAAGCCCGCCCAGGTCGACACCTGGGGGCCGCTCGTCTTCGTGAACGCCGATGCCTCGGCGCCGCCGCTCGCCGAGACGCTCGGGGAGCTGCCGGAGATCGTCCGCCGCGGCGGCCTCGACCTCGACGCGCTGACCTTTCACCATCGCGTGTCGTTCACGCTCGACGCCAACTGGAAGATCGCGGTCGAGAACTACCTCGAGTGCTACCACTGCGCGGTCGCCCATCCGAGCTTCAGCGAGGTCATCGACGTCCGCCCCGACGCCTACCGGCTCGAGCGCCATCCCACCTTCGGGAGCCACTACGCGCGCCCGCGCGAGCCGTCGCCGAACGGGAACGGGCACGTCGACGGGCAGTTCCACCTGATCTGGCCGAACATCAAGGTCAACCTGATGCCGGGCCGAGCGAACCTGTCGGTCGGCCCGCTCGTGCCCACCGGGCCCGACAGCACCGACGGCTTCCTCGACTACTTCTTCGGGGCCGACACCGACCCCGAGTGGATCGCCGAGTACCTGAAGCTCGACTACCAGGTGGGCGACGAGGACCGCGTGCTCGTGGAGTCGGTGCAGCGCGGGATGCGCTCGGGGGCCTTCGAGCGCGGCCGGCTGATGCTCCCGAGCGAGGAGCTGATCGGCGAGTTCCAGCGCTGGGTCGCGGCCGGCCTCGATCAGACGCCGTCGCGCGGGAACACGAGCTCCCACGTGCGCGAGTAGACCTGCTCGTCGCCCTCGAAGGCGTCGAGCCGCTGGGTCACGACGAACTCGCTCGCGGTCGACGACATCGCGCTGTGCGTGTCGACGCGCGCGTGCCAGCGCTCGCGCGCGAGCGTCGAGCTGCAGCGCGCCTCGACGGCCGCCGAGAGCGGGTCGCCGTCCACGATCCGGTAGGCGGTCAGCGACGTGTCGTCCATCTCGGTGCGCGCGTCGGCGAGCCGCCGGCGTCCGCCCACGTCCCACTCGAAGGCGATCTCGTGCGCGCCGCTCGCGGGATCGTGGCTGTGCGAGCGGCTCGTCCTGCCCGGCTCGATCACCTCGACCGCGATTGGCTCCGCCCACTCCGGAGGCCCGAACGGCGCGGGCTCGGGCTCGTCGCGGCGCGGCCGCACCGGAAGCAGCAGGCGCCCGCCATGGAGCGTCAGCGTCGCCGGCTCGGGCGACGGCCAGGCCCAGGGCCAGTAGGCGCTCGACACCCCGACGCGCAGCCGGTGGCCGGCCGGCAGCGCGTGGCCGATCGCGTCGAGCCGCACGCTCGATCTCGTAGCGGCGGCCGGGCTCGAGCGGGTGCGACCTCGGCGTGACCGTCTCGGTGGGTGAGGTTGAGGAGCCCGCGCGTGACCAGGAGCGAGGAGCCGTCGGGCGCGACGCTGCAGAGGCGCACCGCGATGAGCGCCTCGGGGCGGTCGGACTCGAGCGTCAGCTCGACCTCCGGGAAGCCGAGGACGTCGAGCGGCTCCTCGAGCGGCTCGAACGTGAACGTGAGCGAGCGGGCGTCCTCGTCGCGCTGGTCGGGAGGCCAGTCGCCCTGACCGCCGTCCGGGCACCAGGCGCCGGCGTCGGCGCCCGTCGACTCGATGCTGCGATGGCTGAGCGGGAACTCGCCCGGGAGCCGCAGCTCGCGCGCCTCGATCGACGGCGACGGCCATTCCGGCTCGGTGACCCAGCGGCCCGGGCGCTCCGTGTACTGGTCGGCCGGCGGCAGCTCGTCCTGGATCCAGGCACGCAGCACGGGCTCGTCCATGATCCCCGTGTCCACGCCCTTCAGCCACTGGTCCCACCAGCGCAGGCACTCCTGCAGGAAGCCGATGCTCGGGCCGGGCCTGCCGTCCTGAGGAAAGGCGTGTGACCACGGCCCGACGAGGCCCTTGCGCGGCCCGGGCAGGCCCGCCATGAGCCGCGGTATCGCGTTCGAGTAGCCGTCGGACCATCCGCCGACCGCGTAGACCGCCGCCTCGATGCTCGCGTAGTCCTCGCAGACCGACCCGTGGCGCCAGTACTCGTCCCGGCGCTGGTGGCCGAGCCAGGCCTCGACGAAGGCCGGCGTGCGCTCCATCCGCTCGAGCCAGGTCGCGCGCCACTCCTCCCCGGCGACGGCGGGGTCGGGCGGCTGCGCGCACAGCGTCAGCATGGTCGCGGCCCACTGGAGCATGTCGACGGCGAGCACGCAGCCGCCGGCGTAGTGCACGTCGTCCGAGTAGCGGTCGTCGCTGGCGCACATGGAGATCACGGCCTTGAGCGCCGGCGGGCGGCGCGCCGCCACCTGCAGCCCGTTGAAGCCGCCCCAGGAGATCCCGATCATGCCCACCGAGCCGCTGCACCAGGGCTGCTCCGCGAGCCAGGCGATCACCTCGAGCGCGTCGTCCTGTTCCTGCGGGAGGTACTCGTCGAGCATGATGCCCTCCGAGTTGCCGCTGCCGCGCAGGTCCACGCGCACGCCCGCGTAGCCGTGTCCCGCGAAGTAGGGGTGGTGATACGAGTCGCGCTGCGCGAACAGGTCGCCCTGGCGGTAGGGCAGGTACTCGAGGATCGCCGGAACGGGGTCGCTCTCGGCGTCCTCGGGCAGCCAGATGCGGGCCGCCAGCCGGGTGCCGTCGGACATCGGGATCCAGGTGTGGTCGATGCGCCGGACGGTGCGAGGAAACTCGGTGCGGGCACCCACGGCTGTGCGAGTCTACGGCCATGAGCACCCGCCTGACATACACGAGCGGCGCGCTTGCGGACGAGACCGACGACGAGTTCGAGACCCGGCTCGCGGAGGCGCGCGCGGACCCGAGCGAGCCGCTGCCCCACCTCATCGGGGACGAGGACGACGACGCCGGCGAGCCCTTCAGCCGCTTCGACCCCGCCTCCGAGGGCGCCGTGGCGAGCCGTGCCCACGACGGCACCCCGGGCGTCGTTGCGCGCGCCGTCGAGGTGGCGCGCGACGCCGCCCCTGCCTGGGCGGCGATGCCTTACGGCGAGCGCTGCGAGCACATGCGCGCGGTGGCGGCCGGCATCGGCGAACGCCATCTCGAGCTGGCCGCCGTGGCCAGCCTCGAGACCGGCAAGACCCGCACCGAGTCGATCCTCGAGGTCCAGGAGGCCGTCGACCTGATCACGACCTACGCCGACCTCATGGAGCGAAACGAGGGCTACGTCCGGCCGCTTCAGAGCTTCGTCGAGGGCGAGCGCAACACCGACGTGCTGCTCCCCTACGGCGTCTTCGCGGTCATCTCGCCGTTCAACTTCCCTGTCGCGCTCGCCGTGAACATGCTCGGCGCCGCGCTGATCGCCGGCAACACGGTCGTGCTGAAGCCCTCCGAGGAGGCGCCCTGGTCGGGCGCGATCATCGGCCAGGTCGCACGCGAAGCCGGACTCCCGCCCGGTGTTTTCAACGTGGTCCACGGCGGTCCCGCCACCGGGCGCGTGCTGGTGGACGCGGCGATCGACGGCGTGGCCTTCACCGGCTCGGCCGAGGTGGGCAGGAAGATCGCGCGCAAGCTCCAGGACGGCCCGTACGCACGCCCCGCGCTCACCGAGATGGGCGGCAAGAACCCGGCGATCGTCGCGGCGAGCGCGGAGCTCGAGAGCGCCGCCCGGGGAGTGGCGCGCTCGGCCTTTGGCCTGTCGGGCCAGAAGTGCAGCGCCTGCTCGCGTGCGATCGTGCTCGACGAGGTCCACGACGAGTTCGTCGAGCGCCTGGCCGAGTTCACCGGCGGGCTCACGCTCGGCGACCCGTCCGAGCGCGACGCCTTCCTCGGCCCCGTGATCAACGAGGTCAGCTCCGCGCGCTTCGAGACGGCGGTCGAGGATGCCCGCCGCGACGGCGCCGTCGCGGCCGGCGGCGGCCGCCCGGAGCGTCCCGGGCACTTCGTCGAGCCGACGGTCGTGACCGGCCTGCCGAAGGGCCACCGGCTCGAGCGCGACGAGCTCTTTCTCCCGTTCGTGACCGTCACGCGCGTGGGCTCCTTCGACGAGGCGCTCGCGGAGGCGAACGCTCCGGCCTACGGGCTCACCGCGGGCGTCTTCACCGACGATCCCGCCGAGAAGGAGCGCTTCCTCGCGGAGATCGAGGCGGGGGTCGTCTACGTGAACCGGAGCGCGGGCGCCACCACGGGCGCCTGGCCCGGCACCCAGACCTTCGCGGGCTGGAAGTCGAGCGGCACGACCGGCAAGGGCGGGCTCGGGCCGTGGTACCTGCCGCAGTTCATGCGCGAGCAGAGCCGGACGGTCGTGGGCTGAGCGCGGCCGAGAGCTCCGCGAAGACCTCGACGTAGCGGTCCACGGCGGCCTCGTCGTGGGCGACTGTGACACTCCACTCCTGCTCGCCAGGGGTGACGAACAGGCCGCGGTTGAGCGACCAGAGCCAGATGAGCTCACCGAGCTCGGCGTCGTGGCTCACGGAGCCTTTCGAGCCGAGCGCGACAGCTTCGGCCGGCAGGCCGTGCTCGTCGATCACCGCCTGGCAGCCGGCGCGCATGCGCTCGCCGAGCGCCTCGAGACGCTCGTATGCAGGCGGAGTGAGCACCTCCTCGAGGCTCGCGCGGGCCGCCGCCATCGAGAGCGGGTTGCCGTTGAAGGTGCCGACCTGATGGACGCGCCCCGTCGCGACGTAGTCCGCCACGCTCTCGGTCATCCCGATTGCTCCGGAGGGCAGGCCGCCCCCAAGCGCCTTGGCGAGCGCCACCATGTCCGGCCTCACGCCGAAGCGCTCGGTGGCACCGCCCGCCGCGATCGTCAGGCCGGTCTTGACCTCGTCGAAGATCAGGAGCGTTCCGTGCGCGCGAGCGATCTCACGGACGGCCTCCAGGTACCCGGGCGCCGGCGGGATCACCCTACCCCTCATCATCGCCGGCTCGATAATCATGCAAGCGACGGCTCTGTCGCCGGCGGCGAGCTCGTCGATGTGGCGCTCGAGAGCCGCCGCGTTGTTGAACTCCACGAGGTGCGTCTGCTCGACGGTGGACCGCGGGATCCCCTCGCCCCAGGGCAGCGCCGTCTCCGTGCCTACGCTCACCATCACCGGGTCGTGGTGGCCGTGGTAGGCGCCGAAGACCTTCACGATGTCCTCGCGGCCGGTGTACGCGCGGGCGATTCGGATCGCGTCCATGGTCGACTCCGTCCCCGAGTTCGTGAAGCGCCAGCTCGGCAGACCGAAGCGGCGCGCCAGCTCCTCGGAGACCGCCAGCGCCTCCTCCGTGGGCGCCCCGAAGTGAGTCCCGAGAGTGAGACGGCGCCCGACGGCCGCTCCTATGGAGGGGTGCGCGTGGCCCTGCACCATCGCGCTGAAGCCGTTGTGGAAGTCGATGTACTCGTTGCCGTCGACATCCCACACCCGCGCGCCCTCGCCCCGGGTCACGTAGACGGGCCAGGGCTCACGGCGCTGGAAGGAGGACGCAACCCCGCCCGGGAGCGTTCGCTGCGCGCGCCGGAACAGCGCCTCCGAGCCGGGGGTTCGCTCGCAGAGCACGCTGCGCTCGCGCTCGACGAGCTCGGCGAGGCCCGACGCCGTCACGAGGGCTCAGCAGGCCGCGCGGGCGACCGGGCGCGCGCGAGCCCCGGACACCGACACGCACACCGCGCCGCGCACCCTGACTATCGCACCGGCCACGTTGTTGCGAGCGCTTCGCTCCGGCGTCGAGGAGCCGACGACGGCGACGTTGTTCACGATCCGCCCGGCCGACTGGGTCAGCCGGGTCTCGAAGCTGAACGTCCTGCTCGCCCCCGCGGCCAGGTCCCCGACGCGGCACACCACGGCCTTGCGCCGGAAGACGACGTGACGCCCGCAGTTGCTTGCGGCGCCGCCGCGGACCGAGGGGAACGCCTGGCCCTGCTCTGGGGCCTCGCCCAGCACGACGTCCTCGGCGCCCACCGGACCGCGGTTCTCGATCGTCACCGTGTAGGTCACCCGCTCGCCGACAGCGGCCACCGGCCGATCCGCCTGCTTGCTGATGACGAGATCCGGGTCCGGCACGTTCGGCGCCGGGTTCGGGCCGGGGGGACCCGGATCGGGGTCCGGCGGGTTTGGCGGCTCTGGCGGGTCTGGCGGGTCTGGTGGGTCTGGCGGGTCGGGCGTGAATACGTTCACGAAGTCGCAGCGCTTGACCGGGTTCCGCAGCGTCAGCCTGACGACCGCGCGACCCTCGATCGCCGGAGAGACCCTGCCGTCGCAGACGACGAGTCCCAGGTGCCATTCGCCTTCTTCGGCCGCCGGAGCGATCTCCTGGATCACGTAGGTGCCCAGCTCGATGTGCTCCGTGGAATCGCCGCGCGCTCGGACGGGCCGCAGCGCTCGCCTGGTCGTGGCCGACTTGGCGTACACCGTGGCCGGGTCGCGGAGAGGCGTGATCGTGTAGTCGAAGCTGCCGGCGCCTCCGACCGTCGTCTTGTAAATCACGAGACCGCCGGCCGGCGTGAAGCGATTGACGAAGAGGCAGGCCGAGCCCTCCTCGTCACGGATCCTCACGACCGCGCTCTCCGGCGCCTGCGAACCGGTCCTGCCGAGCTGGCGCCCGCCGCACCAGACCCTGAAGACGTCCCAGGTACCACGCCGGCTGTCAGGCAGGTCCTCGACGACGCGATAGAGGCCCGGCGCGACCTCCAGCGGAGCGGGCTGCGCCAGCACCGGGATGATCCGTCGCCGAGTCTCGGCGCGGGCCGTCTGCTCGTCTCCGCCCCCAACCGGGAAGACGCGGAAGTCGAAGACGCCGGTGCCGCCGAGCGTGATCTTGCCGAGATAGAACTGCCCGGCCGGCACCCGGAACTCGTCCGTGTACGTGCAGGTGACGGTGTCACCCGCGGCGAGATAGATGACCGCGGAGGCGGTGGCCTGGGTCACCACCTCGGTGCTCGCTCCAGGGCTCTCACAGGCCAGGTTCTCGAGGTTCCACCCCGGCGGAACCAACTCGCGGACCGTCCAGGGCTCGCGAGCCGAGGTCGTCTCCGCCCGGTAGAAGGTCTGACTCGCCGCGATGCCGTCCTGGACGTTCAGGTCGAAGCGGCCGTCGGCGTTGAAGGTGAGGTTTCCGCCGAACTGGAAGTTCTGGTCGGCACCGGGCGGATCGCTGACCTCCTTGCGGATGATGATCGTGCCGCTCGTCGGCGGCGGCGTGACGTAGTAGGCGTAGCAGAAGATGTGCTCGGTGCCGGCCGGATAGCTCATCCACTCGACGTTGTCGCCGTTCAGGTTGTCGATCGCGCAGCGGAGCGCGCCGAAGCCGTACTCGTCGGGATACTGCTCGTTCAGGATCGGGTCCGTCGTGGTGCCGCCCTGGATCCAGAAGCTGTTGTTGCCCCCCGCCAGGTTCAGCTGCTCCTGGGTCAGCTCGATCGTGACCGCCGCCTCGATCGTGTCGTCGCCGACCGGCCTGCCCTCGTAGTCGAGCAGCGGCGTCTCCGGTTGCGTCACGACCTCTTGGTCAAAGGGGCCGGTAACGATCGAGAGCGAACCCCACGGACCGCTCACGGCCTGTGTCTGGTAGCCGGTTCCGAGCGTGAAGCGCCAGTTCGGCAGCGGGCTGCAGTTGGGCTGGCTATCCGCCTCGATGTCCGGATCGATGGGCTCGCCGGCGTCGTACGGCGTGTCCACGCCGAGATCCTTGAGGCTCTCCTGGATGTCGTTCCGCGCGCGGTTGGCGGTGATGTCCGTGTACTCGGGACACTGACGGGCGACGATCGTGACGAAGTGGTCCGTGCCCTGGCCGTCGGGCGGTGCCTGCGCCGCGGCGCCGGGCGCCGCCACCGCAAGCGCGATCAGTAGAGCCGTGGCAGCGGTCAAGAGGCGCATCCCGGCGGCATCGTACCCCCGCTGTCCAGCGAAACTAACGTTTGGGCGGGAACGTGCTGCCCCTTATACCCCCTAGGGGTATGCTAGGCTCCGCCCCTCTGATGGAAGCCGCCCATCACCACCAACACACGCTGCCCAGCTCGGGCCGCGAGCTGGACACGATGGCGGCCAGCGCCACGCTCCACTGCCTCACGGGCTGTGCGATCGGCGAGGTGCTCGGCGTTCTCATCGGGACCGCCCTCGGCTGGTCCAACTTCGCCACGATCGCCCTCGCGATCGCGCTGGCGTTCGTCTTCGGCTACTCGCTCACGAGCCTGCCGCTGCTGAGGGCCGGCCTCGCGCTGGCGACCGTGATCCCGATCGCCCTCGCGTCGGACACGCTCTCGATCGCGGTCATGGAGATCGTCGACAACCTGATCATCCTTGCGATCCCGGGCGCGATGGACGCGGGGCTCGGCGACGTCCTCTTCTGGGGCAGCCTCGCGTTCGCCCTCGCGATCGCGGGCCTGTTCGCCTTCCCGGTCAACCGCTGGCTGCTCAAGCGCGGCAAGGGTCACGCCGCCGTCCACGAGACGGGGATCCACGGGGGACCGCCGATCCCCCTCGTGGCGGTGATCTTCGGGGCGGCGGCGCTGTTCGGCAGCGCCGTGATGCTGGGCGAGCTGCTTTAGGTCCTACAGCTGGCCAGCCGGCGGCCTTACGCCAGTCCCTCGACCTTGTACTCGCGCAGGAAGCCCTCGAAGAGGCGACGGTGGCCCTCCTCGTCGCGCAGGATGTCGATCACCATGTCCTGCGTCACGGGGTCCTTGCCCTCGCAGTACTCGATGATGCGGTTGTAGTGCTCGATCGCGCCGGACTCGGCCTCGATCACGCCCTTGATCACGTGCACGATGTCGGTCTGGTGCTCGGGCGGCTGCAGGTAGGACTGCTCGGCGTTGAAGTCGAGCGAGCCGGGGACGACGCCGTAGAGCTCCTTGATGCGCTCGCCGTACTGGGTCGCGTGGCCGAGCTCCTCCTGGATGTCCTCCTTGAGCGACTCGATGATCTCCTGCGCCCGGACGCCGTCCGGGTTGATCGAGTTCGCGATGTAGCTCATCACCGTCTCGATCTCCATCCAGTACGCCTTCGTGAGCATCGCGATCAGCTCGTCGCGCTCCTCGCGCATGTCCTCGCTGAGAATGCCCTGGCGTGGTGTGGCCTCCGTCGACATGTCGTGTCCTACCTTTCTTGCGGATGACTTCTTCTTTTGCTCCTTTGATTGTGCCCGTCGCGGCACCTCGGCAAGCCTTCGGCCCATGACCACCGAGACGATCGCCCCGGGCGACGAGCACATCGAGCACATCACGCGGCCGCCGCAGTCGCTCTGGAACCGGATCCTCGCCGAGCCCGACCGGGCGCCCGAGTACATCGCCCTGGTCGCGGCCGAGCGCTTCGGCCCGCAGGCGGAGGAGTGGGTGCGAATCGCCGGCCCCGGCCACACGCCCGAGCAGCTCGCGAAGTTCGCCTACCGCAAGCACGTCCGGCTCGCCCGCCTCGAGGGCGGCGCGCTCGGGCTCGGCGGCGTCTTCACGGCGGCGCCGGACATCGTGGCCCTCATCTGGATCCAGAGCCGGATGATCTTCTACATCGCCGCCGCCTACGGATACGACCCGCGCCACCCGATGCGGCCCGCCGAGTTCCTCGCCATCCAGGGGCTCTACGAGACGCCGGCCGAGGCGCGCGCGGCGCTCGACGGGGTCGGCAAGCGGCTCGCCCAGGCCATGGTCGAGAAGGCGATCTCGCACCGCAGCATGGACAGCCTTCACAGGCGGCTGCTCAAGTACCTGATGAAACGGCTGGCGCGCCGCTACGCCGCCCGGTACGTCCCGCTGATCGGGGCGCCGCTCGGGGCAATGCAGAACTCGGGGGCCACGAAGCAGGTGGGCCGGCTCGCGATGTCGTACTACGGCGGGCCGCGCAGCTAGCCCTTGGTGCCGCCCTACGCCGGGTCGAACTCGATGTGCACGGCATTCGGAGCGCGATTGAAGGTGCTCTCCAGATGCGTGAAGTCGTTCCTGCCCTCGGCGAGCCGGATGTTGCCGAGCCGTGTGAACAGCGTCTCGTAGGCGCGCGTCCCGATCAGCCGGGCGAGCGGCGCGCCAAGGCAGAAGTGGATGCCACTGCCGAACGAGAAGTGCTTCTTCACGTTCTCGCGCGCGACGTCGAACGCCTCGGGATCCTCGAACACCGACTCGTCGCGGTTGCCCGAGGCGTAGAGCAGCATCACGAGGGATCCCGCGGGAATGTCCACACCGCCCAGCGTCGTGTCCTCGGTCGTGTAGCGCGGCATGAACTGGTCGGGCGCCTCGACCCGCAGGGCCTCCTCGAGCATGCGCGGGATCAGCGAGTGGTCCGCCCGCACCCGCTCCATCTGCTCCGGGTGCTGAAGGAGGAGCATCATCGCGCTGGACATCATGTGCGCCGGGGTGAGCGTCCCGCCGAGCACGAGCACCGCCGACTCGACGGCGATGTACGCCATGTTCGCCTCGCCGTCGCGCTCGGCGTGAGCCCGGATCAGCTCGCTGATCACGTCGTCGCCGAGGTTCTCCGCCCGCTCCTCGACCACCGCGGTCATGAACTCGTTGACGCGCTCGCCGTCGCGCTCGGCCTGCTCGCGCATGTCGTCCGGGAGGTAGCGGGCGCCGACGCCCTCGAAGGTGATGTCGGCTATCCAGCCCGCGTCCTCCTCGCGCAGGCCGAGCAGGTTGAACATCACGCGGCTCGAGAGCCGGTTCGAGAAGCCCTGCACGAACTCGACCTCGCCGTCGCCGATGAAGCCGTCGACGAGACCGTCGATCACGGACTGGATCATCGGCTCGTACTCGCGAAGGCGGCGCGGGTTGAAGGACTGGAACGCGATCGTGCGCTTGATCGTGTGCTCGGGCGGGTCCGACGAGAAGACGCTCGCTCCCCACCCCACCTGCGCCTCACCGCTCAGCGGCGTGACGCTCGAGAAGATCTCCGGGTGGCGTGTCGCGTAGGCGATCTCCTCGTGGCGCGAGACCAGGTACTCGTCGCGGCCCGGGACCTTGTAGACCGGTACCTCCTCACGCAGCTCCTTGAGCAGCGGATACGGGCACTCTGCAGCGGCCAGCGAGGGATAGTCACTCTGTCTCAATTGCTCCGGCATCGCAATCGCCGAGCGAGCGTATCAGCCAAACGGTTGTTTGTGGGACGCGCGGCTAGACGGGAATTGCCGCGCCCGTGGTCGGACTGGACTCGTTCGAGACGAGGAAGCGGACGACCTTCGCGATGGCGGCGGGCGCGACCCACTTCGAGTGGTCGGCGTCTGGCATCTGCTCGCGGTTTGCCGGCGTGTCGATCACGCTCGGCAGGATCGCGTTGCAGCGGATGCCGTGCGGCTTGTACTCGGCGTCGAGCGCGCGAATGAAGGTGAGGACGGCGGCCTTGGCGGTGATGTAGCCGGCCGCACCGGGGAAGGGCTTCAGCGCCGATTGCGCCGACACGCCGACGAAGGCGCCGCCGCCGCGCTCGATCATCGGCGGCATCCCCGCGCGCGCGAGGTTGAAGGCGGGGGTCAGGTTGAGCTCGAGCATGCGCGCGAAGTCCGCCGGGTCGGTCTCGTGGACGAGGCCGCCCGTCGCGAAGCCGCCGACGAGGTTGACCACCGCCTCGAGATCCTCGACCTCGGCGACCGCCCCGGCGGCGCCGTCCGGCTCCAGCAGATCCGCTTGGATCAGGGTGGCGCGATCGCCGAACTGCTCCTCGGCGCGGCGGCGCTCTCGCTCGACCACCCACGTGACCGTGCAGTCGTAGCCCGACTCGAGCAGCTCCGCCACGACCGCCTGCCCGAGCGCGCCCGTCCCGCCTGCCACGAGCACGCCCATGTCAGGAAAGGGGCACGGGGGGCGACTCCATGGCTGTGCAGGCTATCCCGTCCGAGACCCGCTCTACCTTGGCAATCCCGATGGAGCAACCCACTCTGATCCCCTCGAAGTGCTTCGTTCGCGACCTCGCGAACGGGCAGGAGGTCAACTCGATCTTCGTGGTGCGCTCCCACTCCCAGCGCCAGCGGCGCAACGGCGAGATCTTCCTGAAGCTGCAGCTCGGCGACGTCACGGGAAGCGTCGAGGCGGTCGTCTGGGACGAGGTCAGCGAGCTCGCGCCGCTGTGCCCGAACGGGTCGGTGATCCGGGTGCTCGGCCGCTACACGGTGGACGAGCGCTACGGGGCGACGCTGACGGTCAGGCGCCTGCGCGCCGCCGTCGAGGGCGAGTACGACCTGGCCGAGCTGAACGAGGCCCCGCCCGTTCCCTACGAGCAGATGGCGGCCGACCTCAGCGAGCTGGTCGGCACGGTCCAGCGCCCGCACCTGCGCGAGCTGCTCAGGCTCCTGCTGCATCGCTCCACGCCGACCGGCGCGATCTACCACGAGGCTCCGGCCGCCAAGTACTACCACCAGGCCTACCGGCACGGGCTGCTCGAGCACTCCCTCTCGGTGGCCCAGGGAGTCAGTGCGCTGGCCGCGACGTTCCCGGGGATCGACCGCGACGTGGCGGTCACCGGGGCGCTGCTCCACGACATCGGCAAGGTCGAGGCGTACGCGTCGACGGGCGGCGCCATCGAGCTGACCGACGAGGGGAAGCTGCTCGGCGAAATCCCGCTCGGCTACTACACGGTGCGCCGCACGATCGAGGAGATCGACGGCTTCCCCGAGGCCGACGCCGACGCGCTGCTCCACATCATCCTGAGCCACCACGGCAAGCTCGAGCACGGCAGCCCCGTCGTGCCCTGCACGCGCGAGGCCACGCTCGTCCACTTCATCGACAACCTGGGCGGCAACCTCGGGAGCTTCGACCGGATCGAGAAGTCGCTGGCCGACGGAGCCCGCTGGTCGGACTTCGACCGCGGCATCTCGACCTCGGCCTATTTCGCCCGGCCGGCGGACGAGCGCGAAGCCGCGTAGCCGTCCCGGACTACGATCCCGTTCATGGTCGGCATCGTCCTCGGCGCGGGCGCGTCGAAGCGTCTCGGGCGCCCCAAGCAGACCCTGCCCTTCGGGGACACGACGCTGCTCGGCCACGTGCTTCGGGACGTCGAGGGCTCGTCGCTCGAGCGGGTCGTCCTCGTGGTCGGTGGGGCGGCGGATGAGGCGCTCGCACAGGTCGCGCCGCGTCGCGCCGAGATCGTCCGCAACGACGCATACGGGAGCGGCTGCGCGTCGTCACTGCTGGCCGGCCTCGATGCCGCGGGTGACGTGGAGGCCGTGATGCTGCTGCTCGGCGACATGCCCGGCGTCGAACCCGCCGTGGTCGACCGGGTCGCGAGCGCATGGGACGAGCGGCGCCCCTGGGCGGCGGTCACCAGCTATCGCAGTGAGCTCGGCCACCCCTTTGTGTTCTCCGCCGGGGCGTTCGGCGCGCTGCGCGAGCTTCACGGCGACAAGGCGGTCTGGAAGCTGATCGAGCGCCACCCGGAGCGGCTGGAGCGGATCGAGGTCGATCGCGAGCTTCCGCGCGACGTCGACACGTGGGCCGACTACGAGGCGGCGCTCAGCGCCCTCCGCCGTTCCCGCCCGGCGCGCGTCGCCGGCTGAGCTCCACCGGCACCTCGGCGGACACGTTCACCGTCCGGCAGCGGCCGCAGCGGACGCGGACCCGCTTCGTCATGTGCTCGGGATCCATCCCGACGGCGAGCAGGTTTCCACATTCGACGCAGACGTAGTCGTTGGCGCCGTTGCCGCGGAAGACGGGGCGGCCGGCGTCCTCCTGGACGGCCGTGCCGCCGTCGAAGGGGACCTCGCCCTCCTTGATCCTTCTCATCGTCCTCCGGGCCATCCGGCGACCTCAGATCGACTCGAGCTTCTGGGCGAAGTCCTTGATCATCGCGTCCAGGACCGTCACGACGACCCCCTCGCCCATCGACGCCGCCTTACCCGTGATCTGAGCAGCCGTATGGATCGTCCCGCCGCCGTCCGAGAGCGCGAAGACGACGTTGGCATTCGCATGACCCTGCCCGCCGGCCTCCCTCGACTTGACCTGGAGCACGGCGCGGTGGTCGTCCGCGTCCTTCTCGGTCACCTCGACGCTGCCGGTGAACGTCATCGACATCGCACCCATCTTCACCAGGATCTCGGCCTTGACCGCGTCCGGGCTCGTCCGCTCGATGACCCTGCCGCCCTCGACGAGCGGCACGAGCCGCTCGAGGTCGAGAATGGCCTCCCAGGTCTCGTCGGTGGGCTTCCCGTTGGTGAATGGATGGTCCAGCTCGATCAAGTCGCTGTCTCCTTGTCTTCATTTTGCCTCTAGGGTCTTCTCATGCCCATCGGGCCCGGAACGCACCGGCTGGGGCCGCAGAACGGCACGCTCACCGTCGAGACGAGCCGGCGGGGCGCGGCGTCGAAGGCCGGGCACGATCTGGTCATCGAGGTCGGCTCGTGGTCGGCCGAGTTCGACGTCGCCAAGGACCCGGCGATCACGCTCACGGCCGACGGCGGCTCGCTTCGGGTGCGCGAGGGCACGGGAGGCGTCATGGAGCTGGACGACGACGCCAAGGCGGGCATCGAGCAGACGATCGACGAGGAGATCCTGGGGCGCGCCAAGATCGAGTTCCGCTCGAGCGCGCTCGAGCTCGATCCCGACGGCTCGCGCGGAACGGTCCACGGGGAGCTCGAGCTGGCCGGGACGCGCCGTCCGATCTCCTTCGAGCTGCGAAGCGACGGCGAGCGCCTGACCGCGCACGCGACCGTCAAGCAGAGCGACTGGGGGATCAAGCCGTACTCGGCCCTGTTCGGGACCCTCAAGGTCGCCGACGAGGTCGAGATCGCCGTCGAGGCCGGGCTCACCGAGCCGCTAGTCCCTGTAGACGGTCTGGGCATCGAGTCCGCCCTCGACCCCGGGCGGCAGGGCGCCTGAGCCGTGCGCGTACAGGGCGAGGTCGGCGATCGTCTGAGACTCGGGCGAATCGCCTGACGTCACGAACGCGCCATTCGCCCAGCTGAGGCTCTCGGGCTCGGCGCCGAGCGCCACTCCCGCCAGCAGCTGAGCCTTGTCGCGGATCTTGCCGCTCGCGCTCGCCACCGCGGCCGAGGTGGCGTCCGACGGGCTCGTGTTGAAGCCGTGGCCCTCGCCGAAGCGGCTCGTGTCCGCGGGCACGACCTTCACGTCGAGCGGCGGAACCCCGAGCTCCGCGGCCACCAACTGCGCGTAGCGTCCCTCGTTGCCGTCGGACTCGGTGCTCAGGCTGAGCACCATCTTGCCGGTGGGGTGTACGCGCAGGAAGACCGCTCGATATGCCTCGTCAGCCACTGCTCAACCTCCTGTGACTCGTTCATCGTCGGACGACCCGGGCTCGCCTTCGAGCCGGCGCCGCTCCTGATGGGCGCTCAGGGCGTTGTGTTCCTCCAGATCGCAGAAGCTCGGCTGCGGCCCGCCGAGCGGGTGCGCCGGGACGGCGGGCCGCTCGCAGCCCGGGTATATGCACGTCTTGCCCGTCTGATCACTCACCGCCATCGCGTCCCCAGCCGGGTGTCGTCCTGCCCCGGCTCGGCCCGTAGCCGCTCGGCATCGCCACGGAGCTGCCCTGGACCGGCGTGGCGCTCGCCCACGGCTCCTCCTCGGACTCGGGCGCCGCGGCAGGCGCCGGAACCTCCCAGCGCTCGGCGGCGATCGCCTCCGCCACCTCGCCGAGGGCGTCCAGGCTGTGGCCGCTCACGAGCGCGTCGCAGTGGGGCAGCGCCGCCGCCATGCCACCGGCCCGAGGCGAGAACCCGCTCGCGCTCGCCCGCGGGTTGACCCACACGATCCTGTGGGCGAGCCGCGACAGCCGCTCCATCTCGCGCGCCACGAGCGCGGGGTCGCCCCGCTCCCAGCCGTCGGAGAGGATCACGACCACGGCGCCCCGGGCCATCCCGCGGCGACCGTGGCGGTCGTTGAAGGTCTTCAGCGCGTCGCCGATCCGCGTGCCGCTCGACCAGTCGGGAGCGGCCGCGGCGGCGCGCTGGATCGCGCGTTCCGGGCTGCGCGAGCGGAGCGCGCGGGTCAGCCGGGTGAGGCGCGTGGCGAATGCGAACGCCTCGACGTTCGGCCCGCCGCCCGCCGCGGAGGTCAGGAACTGCAGGTACGCGCGCGCGTAGGGCTCCATCGAGCCCGAGATGTCGCAGAGCATCACCATCCGGCGGCGGACGACACGCCGGCGGCGACGCGCCAGCCGGATCGGGTCGCCGGCCGTGCGCATGCTTCCGCGCAGCGTGCGCCGCATGTCGAGGCGGTCGCCGCGCCGGTCCCTCTCCGAGCGGCGCGTGCGCCGCCTCGGCGTGGCGACGACGAGCCGCCCCATCAGCCGGTAGAGCAGCGCGAGCTCCGCTGGCTCGAGAGCGTCGAATCGCTTGCCGCGCAGCCGCTCCTCGTCGCTCGCGGCCACGGGCAGTGCGAGCTCGCGCAGCTCGTCCCCCTGCTCCGAGGGCGACGGAGTCGACGAGGCGCCCCCGGCGACCGCGCCGGCCTCCCCACGGCTCTCGGGCTCGGTGCTCCCCTCCACCGCGGGGGTGGTCTCCGCGTCCTCCTCCGGCTCGTGCTCGAAAGGCGCCGGATGCCCGCCGAACACCGACCGGAAGACGGCAGTCGAAGGCCTTCAACTGTGCCGAATCCGACACGAGGACCGCCCGGGCGGTCCAGTACAGCCGGCGCCTCGACACCGGTTTGACGAGCGTGAGCGCGTGCGCGAAGCGCGCGGCCCGCTCGGCGGTGATCGGCACGCCGGCCTCGCGCAGCCGCCGGCTGAGGGCACCGGCGAGCGCCGGCAGGTCCAGATGGATCGTCTGCACGCTGAAGGCCGGGCCGGTCATCGCGCCACGAGCTGCTCCAGCCCGGCCGCGCGGACCACCTCCTGGTCTTCGCTGTACTTCAGGACCGCGCCGAGCGTGCGCTCGACCGCCGCCGCGTCGAGCTGCTCCACGCCAAGCAGGTCGAGCGCGGCAAGCCAGTCGATCGCCTCGGCGATCCCGGGCGGCTTCTGGACGTCGCTCTCGCGCATGCGGGCCACGGCGTCCGCCACCTGCACCGCGAGCGTCTCGGCCGCGCCCTTCACGCGCCGCCGCACGATCTCGACCTCGCGCTGCGGGGACGGGTAGTCGATCCAGTGGTAGAGGCAGCGCCGCTTGACCGCGTCGTGCAGGTCGCGCGTGCGGTTCGAGGTGAGCACGATCGCCGGCGGGTGCGTCGCCCGGATCGTGCCGATCTCGGGGATCGTGACGGCGGCCTCCGCGAGCAGCTCGAGCAGGAAGGCCTCGAAGTCGTCGTCGGCGCGGTCGATCTCGTCGATCAGCAGCACGGCCGGCCGCGGCCCGGGGTGCTCGAGGGCTCGCAGGAGGGGGCGCCGGATGAGGAAGTCGGGGCCGAAGAGGTCCTCCTCGGAGAGCTTCGTGCCGCTGGCGTCGGCCAGCCGGATGCTGAGCAGCTGGCGCGGGTAGTTCCATTCGTAGAGCGCCTCGGCAGGGTCGATCCCGTCGTAGCACTGGAGCCGGATCAGCGGCGTGTCGAGGACCGCCGCCAGCGACTTCCCCGCCTCTGTCTTGCCGACGCCGGCCTCGCCCTCGAGCAGCAGCGGCTGCGGCAGCCGCAGGCTCAGGTACATCGAGGTGGCGAGCCCCTCGTCGGCGAGGTAGTCGACCGCCGCGAGGCGCCGGGCGAGGGTCTCTACGTCGGGTACGAGATGGCGGATCTCGCCCGCCGCGTCACCCGTCTGCTCGTGCGAGCTCACGCTGCTCCTCGAACTTTCGCCTGCAGCCGGTGCAGCAGAAGTAGACGGTCTCGCCGCGGTCCTCGCAGCGAGGGCGTGTCGCCGGTCACCGCGACCGTCATGCCGCAGATCGGGTCCACCGCCGCGGCCGGCGCGGGCGCGGAAGCCCTGCGCCGCACGGCGACGATCCGCGCGAGGATCGACAGCGCGATCTCGGAGGGCGTGCGCGCCCCGATGTCGATGCCGGCCGGGGTCTCGAGCGCGCCGAGGAGCTCCTCGGCGACGCCCTCCGCGCGCAGCTCCTCCATCACCGCCGCGCCGCGCTTCACGCTCGCCACGAGCCCGACGTAGGGCAGGCCGATTCTCGAGGGCCGCGCGCAGAACCGCGACCTCGTCCTGCCCATGGGCCGCCACGACGAGCGCCAGATCTCCCGCCGCCGGTGCGAGCACCCCGTCCTCGATGTCCTGCGCAGCGACGATCTCGAAGCCGAGCTCGCGCCCGAGCGTCAGCAGCGCCGCGACGATCGGAGAGTCGCCGGTCACGAGCACGCGCGGCGCGGGCAGCACCGGCTCGAGGAAGACCTCGATCGCGCCGCCGGACAGACAGGGGTTGCGCACCGTGACCGCGCCCTCCTCGCGCGAGAGCTCCTCGTCGCCACCGTCGCCGTCGCCCGGCAGGATCCGAAGCAGCAGCGGCGCGCCGCTCTCGATCGCGGTCAGGGAGTAGAGCCGCACGCTGTGCTGCGCGCAGACGCCGCCGATGAAGCCCTCGATCGTGCCGTCGGCGTGCACGAGGCCGGCGCTCGCGGGCGCGACGCTCGCCGGGCGCTGCACGCGCACGACGGTCGCGATCACGAACGGCGACCGCTGCGCCGCGAGCTCCTGGGCCCGCTCCCGGAGGTCGCCGCTGATCACTGCGGCGGCTCCGGCCGGCCCTGCATCGCGGCCCAGACGCGAGCCGGGGTGCAGGGCATGTCGATGTGCGTGACGCCGTGGGACTCGTGGAGCGCGTCGATCACGGCGTTGACGATCGCGGGCGGCGACCCGACGTTCGGCGACTCGCCGATCCCCTTCGCGCCGAGCGGGTGGTGCGGGCAGGGCGTGACCGTCTCGCCGAGCTCGAAGTCGGGGCACTCGAGGGCCGTCGGGATCAGGTAGTCCATGAACGACCCGTTGAGGCAGTTGCCCTCCTCGTCGAAGGTGATCACCTCCATCAGCGCTATGCCGATGCCCTCGGCGAGCCCGCCGTGGATCTGCCCGTCGACGATCATCGGGTTGATGCGCACGCCGCAGTCGTCGACCGCGATGAAGCGCCTGCACCTTGACCTCGGCGGTCTCGGCGTCGACGTCCACCACGGCGATGTAGGCGCCGTAGGGGTAGGTGAGGTTGGGCGGGTCGTAGATCACCTGGGCGTCGAGGCCGCCCTCCATGCCCTCGGGCATCGGCTCGCCGCTGTACGCGCGCACCGCGATGTCCTCGATCGGCGCGCCCTGCTCGGGGTCGCCCTTGACGTACCAGCGGCCCTTCTCCCAGGCGAGGTCCTCGGGCCGCGTCTCGAGCATCGTCGCCGCGATCATGCGCGCCTTGTCGCGCACCTTGCGCGAGACGACCGCCACCGCCGCCCCCGAGACCGGGGTCGAGCGGCTGCCGTAGGTGCCGAGCCCGTACGGGGACTTGTCGGTGTCGCCGTGGCGCACCTGCACGTCCTCGGGCGGGATCCCGAGCTCCTCGGCCACGATCTGCGCGAACGTCGTCTCGTGGCCCTGGCCCTGGGTCTGCGCGCTGATGCTGACGACCGCCTTGCCCGACGGGTGCACGCGCAGGTCGGCGCCGTCGTTCATCGACAGGCCGAGGATGTCCATGTGCTTGCGCGGCCCGGCGCCGACGCCCTCCGTGAAGAACGAGACGCCGATCCCCATCAGCTCGCCGCGCGCCCGCTTCTCGGCCTGCTCGCGCCGCAGCTCGTCGTAGCCGGCGATGTCCATCGCGACCTTCATCGTCTCGGCGTAGTTGCCCGAGTCGTAGGTCCAGCCCGTCGTCGTCTCGTACGGGAACTGGTCGGGCCCGATGAAGCTCCCCATGCGCAGCTCGATCGGGTCGACCTTCATCTCGAGCGCGAGCGCGTCGACCATGCGCTCGACGAGGTAGACGGCCTCCGTGATCCGGAACGAGCAGCGGTAGGCCACGCCGCCGGGCGCCTTGTTCGTGTAGACCGCCTTGACCTTCACGTGCGCGGCCTCGAGCTCGTACGAGCCGCAGCAGATGTGGAAGAAGCCGGCCGGGAACTTCGTGGGCTGCGCGGTGCTGTCGAAGGCCCCGTGGTCGGCGATCACGTCGACGCGCAGGCCTGTGATCTTGCCGTCCTTCGAGCACATCTCGGCGTGCATCACGTAGTCGCGCGCGAAGCCCGTCGACATCAGGTTCTCCGAGCGGTCCTCGATCCACTTGACGGGCACGCCGGCCACGATCGAGCCGGCGATCGCGCACACGTAGCCGGGATAGACGGGCACCTTGTTGCCGAAGCCGCCGCCGATGTCGCCCGTCTTGATCCGGATCATGTGCTCGGCGAGCCCCGCCACCTGCGCGTACACCGTCCGGTGCGCGTGCGGCGCCTGGTTGCCGTTGTAGAGGTCGAGCTGGCCCGTCTCCGGATTGAAGTCGGCGATCATCCCGCAGGTCTCGAGCGGCGCCGGATGGCAGCGCGGGTAGATGATGTCCCGCGTCACGACCGTGTCGGCCTCGGCGAACGCGCGCTCCGTGGCCTCCTCGTCGCCCGCCTCCCAGGTCGGGCTCGCGAGGTTGTCCGTCTGGCCCTGCTTGTCGTCGCGGATCAGGGGCGCGTCGGGATCGAGCGCCTTGCGCGCGTTCACGATCGCGGGCAGCGGCTCGTACTCCACGTCGATGAGCTGGAGCGCGTCGCGCGCGATGTACGGATCGGTCGCGATCACGAACGCGACCTCCTGGCCCTGGAAGCGCACCTTGTCGCCCGCCAGCACGGCCTGCGTGTCGTAGGAGATCGTGGGCATCCACGCGAGCCCGAGCGTCTCGAGGTCCTTGGCGGTCACGACCGCGGCCACGCCCGGATGGGCGAGCGCCCTG
Organism: uncultured Thermoleophilaceae bacterium; assembly: GCA_963788595.1. Classification (GTDB taxonomy): domain Bacteria; phylum Actinomycetota; class Thermoleophilia; order Solirubrobacterales; family Thermoleophilaceae; genus JACVRW01. Next base: position 39,568 of record CAWBHC010000008.1, on the reverse strand, counting down.
GAGGTGTCGATCGAGAGGATGCGCGCGTGGGCGTACGGGCTGCGCAGGAGCGCGCCGTGCACCATGCCGGGCAGCCTGACGTCGTCGAGGTAGTTGCCCTTGCCGCGAATGAAGCGCTCGTCCTCCTTGCGCTTCAGCCGCCCGAAGCCGATCGGGCGCTCGGCCGTCGCGGTCGGGAGGTTCTCGACTGTCGCCATCCTCACGCCTCCTGTCTCGTCGCGGCTTCGTGCTCGGCCGCCCACTGGACGGCGGCGACGATGTTCTTGTACCCGGTGCAGCGGCAGATCGCCCCGGAGATCGCCGTCCTGATCTCGAGCTCGGTCGGCTGCGGGTTCTCGTCCAGCAGGGCGCGGCTCGTCATCAGCATCCCCGGCGTGCAGAACCCGCACTGGAGCGCGTGCTTCTCGTGGAAGCCCTGCTGGACCGGGTCCATCACGCCGTCGGCATCGAGCGACTCGACGGTGCGGACCTCGTGGCCGTCGCACATCGCCGCGAGGGTCGTGCACGACTTGACCGGCTCGCCGTCGATCAGCACCACGCAGGCGCCGCAGTTGGACGTGTCGCAGCCCCAGTGCGTCCCGGTCAGCCCGGGCGTGTCCCGGATGAAATGGACGAGCAGCTGGCGCGGCTCGACGTCCCGGGAGACCGGTTCGCCGTTGATGTCGATCGTCACCTGCATGATCAGGCCTCCTGGTCGAGCGCGCGGGCCGCGGCGCGGCGCAGGGCGCGTTTCGTGAGCACACCGGCCAGGTGGCGCTTGTAGTCGGCCGGGCCGCGGCCGTCCGGGATCGGAGCGCAGTCCTCCGACGCGATCCCACCCGCCTCCTCGAACAGCTCGTCCGACGGCGGCTTGCCGCGCAGCAGCTCCTCGGCGCGCGCGACGTGGACGGTGGTCGGGGCGACCGCGCTCAGGGCCAGGCCGGCGTCGGCGATCGTGCCGCCGTCCATCCAGAGCGCCGCCGACGCCGCCGCGATCGCCCAGTCGCCCGCACGCCGCTCGACCTTCTCGTGGGCGCTGCCGGCGCCGGGGCGCAGCGGCAGCCGCACCTCGGTCAAGAGCTCACCCTCGCCGACCGCGGTCATGTACGGGCCGATGTGGAACTCGTCCAGGCCGACGACGCGCTCGCCCTCGGCGCCGCGGATCACGGCCTTCGCCTTGAGCGCCGAGCAGACCGCGGACAGGTCCTCCGCCGCGTCGGCCTGGCAGAGCGAGCCGCCGATCGTGCCGCGATTGCGCACGACCGGGTCGGCGATCACCTGCTCGGCGTCGCGGAAGACCGGGAAGCGCTCGGCGAGCAGCTCCGACTTGAGCAGCTCGACGTGGCGGGTCAGCGCCCCGATGCGGAGCTCGTCGCCCTCCTCCCGGATGAAGGAGAGCTCCCGGAGATCGTTGATGTCGATCAGGTACTCGGGATTGGCGAGGCGCAGCTTCATCATCGGCAGGAGGCTGTGCCCGCCCGCGATGACGCGCGCCCCGGCGCCCTGCCGCTGCAGCGAGGCGATCGCGCCCTCGACGCTGGTGGCGCGCTCGTACTCGAAGGGGGCGGGAGTCTGCACGAGGTCTCTCTCCTGTCTTACGTATCGGAGCGCGTCTTCAGGGTCAGCCGAATCGACGTCGACCTGGCGGGGCCCGGGGGTCGCGTCCTTGAAGTCGGGCTCCGCTCCCTCCGGCGGCTCCGGCCCTCCGTCGGAGGTCGCGTCGGCCTCGTCGCCGCCACTCGGGTCGATGCCGCTCTCTGTCGCCGGCTCGTCGGATCCGGTCGTCTCCCCGAGGACCGGGCTGCCGAGCTCCCGGATCCTCCGCCAGCTTCTCGCGCGGCGCGTCGGATCCTCCGAGCTCGGCGGGGACGATGCCCTCGGCGGCGGTCTCCGCCCACGGGCCCTTCTCCCGGAGCTCCTCTCCGTCCGGCGTTGTCCCGCCGCGCTGCTCGCTCGGCGGGTACTGCACGGGCGCGCCGGTGCCGATGACGGGCGACCTCGGCAGCGACTCCGGCCTCGTCTGGCGGACCTCGGGGTACAGGGAGCGCGCGTCGAGGCTCCCGCCCTCCACGTTCCGCAGCACCGGCCCGCTGGGGCTGGCGGCCGCGATCGGAGCCTCCCGGCCGAGCCGGGCGAGCGTGAGCGTGCCCTTCGTGTACACCTCCGCTATGCGCGGCGGCGTGACCGTCTTGCTGTCCGGGAAGTTCCGCAGCCCCGCCGCGGCGGCGCCCGGATAGAGGCCGTCGACGAGGCCGACGGCGTCGACCAGGCCCGCCTTCTTGACGAGCAGCCCCTCGAGCAGGCCCACGCCCGCGTCGAGGTTCCGGTTGATGTCGGTCACGACATCGCCCACCGGAGCGCTCTTCTCGATGATCTCCCCGACCCCGGCGATCGCCTCGTCGAGGCCCGCCGTGATCCGCCTGAGCGCGAAGATCGTCGAGACGAGGAAGTAGACGAGCGCGAGCACGATCAGGACGACCGCGATGATCAGGACCACGCCTGCCGCCGGCATCGCTACTCCTCCTCCGCGTCGTCGACGATCACGTCGAGCGAGCCGCCGTAGCCCGCAACCACCTCGACCGTCTGCCTGACCTGGTCCTGCGTCGTCGAGCAGCAGCGCCGCCGCGTCGAGGTCGCTCGACCCGGCCTTCGCCGCAGCGGCGATCCGGTCGACGCTCGGCACGATGCTCCGGGTGGCGTCGAGCACGCCCTTCAGCAGGTAGACGACGACCGGCAGGATCACGAGCAGCAGCAGCGCGTTGCCGATCCACCACAGGGTCATCGCGGCCTCCTCTCGGCCACGACCGCCGCCTTGGCGGCGATGCCCGGCATCGCGCCGAGGATCACGTCGAACTGGGCGTTGATCGCCTTGACGGCCGGCTCGAGCGGGCGCAGGTGCTCGGCCTCGACGGTCTCGAGCGCGTCGGCGAGCGTCGCCAGCCCGCGCGAGGCGGACTCGAGGCGGCTGCGGATCCGGATCAGGGCCGCGGCGAGCACCGCCACCACGACCACTGCGAGCAGCACGCTGAGCAGCACGAGCAAATCGGTGTCGCTCATGCCCGGCCGTACCCGTCGGTCAGCGCGTTCATGTAGCGGTCCTGAACCACGGCTTCCTCCACGATCTGCCCCAGCACCGGCGCCGTGGCCTCGAGCTGGGGGATGTGGGCGGTGTTGCCGGCGACCTTGCCCGCCACGTCGAGGAGGCCGCCGACGGACCTGTCGATGTCGTCGACGGCCCTGACGAGCACGAGCAGGAGGGCGGCGACCACCAGAGCCGCCACGAGGCCGATCCCGAGCGAGACGGCCCAGAGGCCGTTGTTCGACACGGCGACGAGCGTCATTTGCCGACCGCCACCTTTCGCAGCGCGCGCGCCGAGTGCAGGATCCTGACCCCGGAATCGTTGATCTGCCCGATCCCCTCGAGCTCGGTCGTCTGCTCGCGCACGACCTCGACGCCCTGCACCGCTGCGCGCGCCTGGGCCGCGATCCTCCGCGCCAGGGAGACGATCACGATCACGATCACCGCCGCGACGGCGATCACCACGATGCCGAGCACGAGCCCCAGCCACCAGCCGCTGGACGCGGCGATCACGCCTTCATACATGAAGCTGCCTCCCTCCCGAAACTGCGAACTGCCCCGAGACTATGTCGGGTCGCGAGACGGTTTCAAGCCCGCAAATAGCGGCGTAACGCCGAGATGGGGGGCTGCCCGCGGGGTTTACTGCTTATGCTCGTAGCGCGCCCGGCGCACCCCTCACCATGGCCAAGGACACCGAGAAGCTCATCCGGCAGCTCAGCCTCATCTCGTTCCTGATGGCGGAGCGCCGGCCGGTGTCCGCGCTCGAGATCAAGCAGGACGTCGAGGGCTACTCGCAGATGAACGACGAGGCCTTCGCGCGCCGCTTCTACGCGGACCGCGCCGAGCTCGACTCGCTCGGCATCCACCTCAAGGTCGACAAGCCGGCCGAGGGCTACTACGAGGCCGAGAACTACTCGCTGCCGCCCGAGAACTTCTACCTGCCCGCGATCGAGTTCACCGACCAGGAGCTGGGCGCGCTGCGCACCGCCCTGTCGCTGCTCGACGGCGAGTTCGCGTACGCCGAGCCGCTGCGGCTCGCGCTCCAGCAGCTGTCGTGGGGCAAGCCGTCGCCGCTCGACGCGCCGGAGCAGCAGAGCGTCGCGCTGGCCGTGACCGCGGGAGCGGGCGGTCGCGAGCTGTCGCAGCGGCTGTCCAAGGTCGAGACGGCGATCTTCCGCCGCAAGACGATCCTGTTCGAGTACTACACGATCGGTCGCGACGCGGAGGAGAAGCGCAAGATCGACCCCTACCACCTGCTCTACCGCGGCGGGCAGTTCTACCTGATCGGCTACGCGCACGAGCGCGGGGACGTGCGTGTGTTCCGCGTGTCGCGGATCCGCGGCAAGGTCGGCTACTCGTCGAAGGCCGAGCACGACTTCAACCGGCCCGAGGACTTCGACCCGCGCGTCTACGCCACGCGCACCGACTGGCAGCTCGGCGACACCGTCGGCCGCGCGCGCATCCACCTCTCCGACCGCGTCGACTGGCTGGCGCTGCGCCACTTCGGCCACGCCGGCGAGGTCACCGAGGCCGACGACGGCGTCATCTTCGAGACCGACTACGCCGACCCGCGCCAGATGATCGCCTGGGTGCTCGGCCTCGGCGAGCAGGCTCGCATCGAGGCGCCCGACGAGCTCGCGGCGCAGGCGCGCGAGCGGCTCGAGCTCGTGATCGAGCGCCACGCCCAGCCGCTCGAGCCGGCCGCTCCGCGTCCCGGCGCGCCGCGAGCGCGAGCCGGACGACGAGGACGACGGCCACGAGGCGCCGATCCGCCCCGAGCGCTTCGCGCGCCTCGTCACGCTCGCCGGCCTCCTGATCGAGGCCGCGCGCCAGGCGCAGAAGCTCGACGTGCGCGAGCTGTGCGAGACGCTCCAGGTCATCGGAGCAGGAGCTGCGCCAGGACATCGACGTGCTCAACGTCGTCAACTTCGGCGGCGGCTCGTACGTGCTCTACGCCGAGGTGCAGGGTGACCAGATCGAGGTCGACCCGGAGCCCTACGGCGACAACTTCGCCCGCCCGGCCCGGCTGCTTCCGCTCGAGGCCAAGGCGCTCGCCGCCGCGATCGACCTGATCGGCGAGCACCTGCCGGAGGGCTCGCTCGCCTCCGCGCGCCAGAAGATCGTCGACTGCGCTCGGCCAAGACCCCGCCGAGGAGGGCCTCCAGATCACGACGGCCAAGGGCGACGACTCCGAGATCGCGCGCGTGGTCTCGAGCGCGATCACCTCCCAGCGGCTGCTGCGCATCGACTACTACAAGGAGAACGAGGACGAGTTCACCGAGCGGACGATCGAGCCCTACAAGCTCGCCAACGGGCAGGAGGGCTGGTACATCCACTCGTACGACCTCGAGAAGGACGCGCCGCGCTCCTACCGGCTCGACCGGATCCGCGGTGCGACCGTCCTCGACGAGCGCTTCGAGCCGCGACCGGGCGTCGAGCCCGACGTCCACGGCTGGCTCGCCACCGGCGAGGTCCCCTCGTCACGCACGGCACGCATCTGGGTGTCGCCCGAGCGGGCCCGCTGGGCGCGCGAGGACCGGCGTGTCGTCGAGGAGCTGGCCGACGGCGCGGTGGTGGTCGAGCGGACCTACGCCTCACACGAGTGGCTGTCGCGCGAGATCCTCAAGGAGGGTGGCGACGCGGTAGTGCTCGAGCCCGACGAGGCTCGGCAGGCGGTGCTCGAGGCCGCCGGGACGCTCGCCGGAGCAGTCAGCCGCTGACCCGGAGGGTCAGGTCAGCGGTCGGGGCCTGACCCCCAGCTCCCTGCTCTGATTCGGTGACGCTGAACGGGTCCCCGTGCGGCGCGCTCCGCTGCTCGGCGACTGCACTGTGGCGACCTCATTCGGCGAACTGCGACATTCCGGCCGAACTGTATGTATCTTGAACCTGGAGCGCGGAGAGAGCTCATGAATGTAACCCCGATCGACATCGAGCTTCGCCGACATGACCTCCGTCGCCCAATCCATTCTCGTTCCGTCGCCCAGCCCTGCCAGCCCGTCGATACCGGCCGGCGCATCCCGGGACGAGTCCGATCGTCGTGACCGTCCGCCCGACTGGTTCACCCGAAAGGACCTGACCCCCGCTTTCTTCCAGCCGTTGCTGGCCGACTCGCTGGGGCGACCGGACCTGGAGGTCACCGGCGTCGCCCCGCTCGACGTGGCCCATGGCACGGGCGCCGTCTCCTACGTCACCGGCGCGGGTCGGGGGCAGAGGCTCATCGGGGTCGTCCCCCTGGTCCTCACCCTGAACGGCGACGCCGGGCCGGAGCGGCTGGAGGTCATGGTCAAGTCGAAGGCCCACAGCGACCACCTGATCCGGGTCCTCGATGGGCTCGCATTTGCCGCTTCGGAGGCGTTGGGCAACGTCTGTATGCAGGTCGATCACAATGCCTGGCTCCAGGGGAGTCACACGCGCGAGCTCGCCGTGTACCGGTCCGCGCCGACCGGGCTGCGTGACGTGATGCCTCGGGTGTACGGGACCTACGAGGACGCGAGGCGCGACGCGTACGTGGCGGTCCTGGAGTTCCTCGGTGACCAGGTTGTCTTGAGGGACACGATCGATGACATCGTCCGCTGGCGCCGTGAGGACGTGGACGCCGCGCTCGCCGGTATCGCCGGGGCGCACGCGGTCTGGCTCGGGCGCGAACAGGAGCTGCTTGCGCAGCCCTGGATGGAATGGGCAAACGACGCCCGCCACACGGCCGACCAACGCGCTTACTTCCACGCCCTGGCGGACCACCTCGCCGGCGCTTTTCCGGAGCTGCTCGGCGATCGCTGGCTATTGCTGGCGAGGAGGGAACTAGATGCGCTGCCCGAGTGCTGGTCCGAGCTCGAGCGGATGCCGCGCACGCTCATCCATGGCGACTTCACCCCGCGCAACCTGGCGCTGCGAAAGGACGGCCTGCGGCTGGTCGCCTACGACTGGGAGGTGGCCACGCTGCATGTGCCTCAGCGTGACCTGGCGGAGCTGCTGGCCCACGTGCTCCCTCCCGACGTCGAGCCGGGCTTGGTCGACCACCACGTCGAGGTACATCGGCGGGCGCTCGAGCGTGCGGCGGGCGTCGAGCTGTGCGCGAAGAGCTGGCGGCGGGGGTACCGGATCGCGCTCGCCGATCTGGCGTTCACCCGGCTCCAAACGATCCTCCTCTCTCACTCGGCTATCGGCATGGCGTACATCGAACGTACCTACCCGACCGCCATGCGGCTCCTACAGATCGAGAACGAGCGCGATGGCGACGATATCTAGGACAACGGAGAGCAGCGGGCCACGATGAGTGTCACGGCCGCGCCGAAAACGCCTGAACGGACGCGGGGCTCGCGCCTCGACGCCGTTGGGAGGTTCGCCCTTCGTCGCCGGCGGCTCGTGCTCGTCGGCACGGTGCTGTTCGCACTCCTGGGCGTCGGCTTGGGCGGCAGCGTCGTCGACCGGCTCTCGAGTGGCGGCTTCAACGATCCGGCCTCCGAGTCGCGCCGCGCCGGCGACGCTCTCGAAAAGCGGTTCGGCGTCGACGTGCCGAACCTCGTGCTGCTCGTCTCCTCGACGCGCTCGGTGGACGATCCACGCGTCGCGCGCAGCGCGGCTCGGTTGGCCCGCCGGCTGGCGCGCGAGCCCGGCGTCGAGCACGTCAGCTCGTACTGGACCTCCGGCCCCGGCGGCCGCTCGCTGCGAAGCCGCGACCGCCGCTCGGCGCTGATCCAGGCCCAGATCACCGGTTCCGACGACGACGTGAGTGATCGCGTCAAGGAGCTCGCACCCGCCTACCGCGGCCGCCACGGGGCGGTCGAGGTGGGGATTACCGGCACCGGCGAGCTCCTCAACGAGACCGAGGAGCAGATCAAGCGCGACCTCGCCAAGGCGGAGTTGATCGCGCTCCCGCTGACGCTGCTCGCGCTGTTCTTCGTCTTCCGCGGTCTCGTCGCGGCGGCGCTGCCAATCGCGGTCGGCCTCGTCTCGATCGTTGGCACGATGTTGTCGCTGCGCCTGATCACCGAGTTCACCCCGGTGTCGGTGTTCGCGATCAACATCGCCACCGCGCTGGGGCTCGGCCTCGCGATCGACTACAGCCTGTTGATCGTCGGACGCTTCCGTGACGAGCTGCGACGCGGCCTCGATCCGCCCGAGGCGATCCTCGTGACCGTTAAAACGGCTGGGCGAACCGTGCTCTTCTCGGCCGCCGCGGTCGGGGTCTCCCTCGCCGCCCTGCTGGTGTTCCCGATGTACTTCCTGCGCTCGTTCGCCTACGCCGGCGTGTCGGTGGTGATCGTCGCCACGGTCTGCGCGCTCGTGTTGATGCCGGCGCTGCTGGCCGTCGTCGGCAGGCGCATCGACGCGTTGTCGCCGAGGCGCTGGCGGCACGCCGACCGGAGCGAGGAGAGCGGATTCTGGTACCGGCTCGCCAGGGTCACGATGCGCCGGCCGGTGCCGATCGCGACCGCGGCGGTCGTGCTTCTGCTGCTGCTCGGCTTGCCGTTCCTGCACGCACAGATGGGGTTGCCCGATGTCCGCAACCTGCCCGCGTCGGCGTCGGCTCGACAGGTGAGCGAGCAGATTCTCCATGACTTCACCCTGCGCGAGGGCGGGACCGTGTTCGTGTTCTCCGACCGCGCGCCGCGCGGTGAAGCACGAGCTGCCGAGCTCATGCGCTACGCGCGGACACTGTCGCGGGTCGACGGCGTGACCGCGGTCGATGCCGTCGGCGGCACCTACAAGCGCGGCCGGCTCGTCGTTCCCCGGCGAGCCCGCGACCGCAGGCGCTACGCGGACCGCGGCGCGACCTGGCTGGCCGTCGAGGGTCGTCCCGGCCCCTATTCGGCGCGGGGAGAACGGCTCGCCAAGGAGCTGCGGGCCACGCAGGCGCCCTACCCAGTCCAGATAACCGGTCTCGCGCCGCGACTCGTGGACACGAAGCACGAGATGACGGCACGGTTGCCGATCGCGCTCGCCGTAATCGCGCTCACCATGTTCATCGCGTTGCTGGCGCTCACCGGCAGCGTGGTCGCGCCGCTGAAGGCGCTGGTGATGAACGCGCTGAGCCTGACGGCCGCCTTCGGCGCGCTCGTCTTCATCTTCCAGGACGGGCATCTGCAATGGCTGGTCGGCGATTTCGCCGTCATGGGCTCGATCAACGTCCTCAACCCGCCGCTCCTCTTCTGCGTCGCCTTCGGGCTGTCGATGGACTACGAGGTCTTCATGTTGAGCCGGATCCGCGAGGAGCACGACCGCGGCTACGGCACCGTCGACGCGGTCGCACGCGGCCTCCAGCGCACCGGCCCGGTGATCACCGCCTCCGCGGCGGTGATGGCGATCATCTTCGCCAGCTCGGCCACGACGGGGGTCACCGGGGTCAAGATGCTGATGGTGGGCATGGCGATCGCGGTGCTGGTGGACGCCACGATCGTGCGCGTCGCGCTCGTGCCGGCCTTCATGCGCCTCGCCGGTCGTTACAACTGGTGGGCCCCGCGCCCGCTGCGCCGTCTCCAGAGACGGATGGGATGGGTGCAGGGCGAGCCGCTGCCCGGACGGGTGGAGGCGCGGCCGTGACCGCGGGCGTGAGTGCGGTTGTGGATGTCGCGGCTGGGGGGGTGCTGGCTGCGGGCGATGCGGTGGCGGCCGGTGAGGGTCGTGTGGGCGGTAAGGCGATCGGGTTGGCGAGGTTGGCCGGGGCCGGGGCGAGCGTGCCCTGGTGGGTGGTGCTGCCGGTGGGGGCGTTCGAGCGCCACCTTGCGAGTGCCGGGCTCGAAGGGCTGGTGCGGGATGAGCTGTCCGGGCTCACGCGCGACCGGGTCGCGGCGGCGAGTGAGAGGCTTCAGGGCGCGGTCGTGGAGGCGCCGCTCGAGCCGGCGCTGGCCGCGTCGTGTGGAGCAAGCGATCCGCGGGCGCGGGTCGGTGGCCGTGCGCAGCTCGGTGGTGGGGGAGGACTCGGCGACGCACTCGTTCGCGGGTCTGTTCGACTCCTATCTCGCGCTCGAGGGCGCCGATCAGGTGTTGGAGGCGATCGTGCGCTGCTGGGCCTCCGCCTTCAACGCGCGGGCGCTGAGCTACCGCCTGGACCGTGACGGCGGGGTGGCCCCGCCGGGCGTGGCGGTGGTCGTGCAGGAGATGGTCGAGGGCGAGGTCTCGGGCGTGCTGTTCACGCGCAACCCGGTGTCGGGGCGCGACGACGAGGCGCTCGTCAGCTCCTGCTGGGGGCTCGGGGAGGGGATCGTCAGCGGCCTCTGCGCCACCGACGAGCTGACGCTCGCCCACGACGGTCGCGAGCGGGCGCTGAAGCTCGCCGACAAGGACGTGCAGGTGCTCCCCGATCCCGGCGGTGGCACGCGCGAGGCGTCCGTGCCGGACGAGCTGCGCGCCGCGCGCTCGCTCGACGCCGAGCGGCAGCCGAGCTCTGCCGACAGGCGATCGCGGTGGCCGAGCGCGCTGGGCGGCGCCGCAGGACATCGAGTGGACGCTCCGCGGCGGCGAGCTGTTCCTGCTGCAGGCGCGGCCGATCACCGCCAAGCCGGCGCCGCTCGGGCAGCAGCGCATCGTCTGGGACAACAGCAACATCCAGGAGAGCTTCAACGGCGTCACCTCGCCGCTGACCTTCTCGCTCGCGGCGCGCGCCTACGAGCGCGTGTGGGCGAACTTGCACCGGCGGCTGGGTGCCTCGGACGAGACGCTCGAGCGCTACGAGCCCGTGCTCCGGAACATGATCGGGCACGTCGACGGTCACGTCTACTACAACATCAACAACCTGTACCGCGTCATGCTGCTCTTCCCCCGGTTCGACCGCGGCAAGGAGCGGCTCGATGCGGCGATCGGGATCGAGCACCCGGTCGACTTCATCGAGGACCAGCAGCTCTCGCGCCGGGAGAAGCTGCGCCGGCTGCCGGGGCTCGCGCGCGCCGGCTTCCGGCTCGCCTGGGAGTTCCGCCGCCGCGAGCGCTCGATCGAGCGTTTCCTGGCCGACTTCTCCGCACAGACGAGCGAGATCGACCACGAAGCGCTCGCCCGCGCCGACATCGACGAGAGCTCTGCCCGTGGTGATGAGCCCCGACGACGACCTGTCGGTCAACCGCAAGATCCTCACGACCGTCCGCACGGACCCCGGCTGGGTGCCCCTGCTCCCGAGTGCGGCCGGCCTGCTGATCGAGCGCGGCAGCCCGCTCTCGCACCACCGCGCCAGCGCGCCCGGTGCCGCGGCTTGCAGTCGGAAAAGGATCTGAGATGAGTACGACTGTTGGGGTCAGCCTCGATGCGCCGCTGGGGAGGCGGCTGCTCGCATGGTCGCGCGAGCGCTGGCGGCCGGTCCAGGCGGCGGGTGTGCTCTTGGTGTACTTGACCGTCCTCCTGTTCGTACAGGCCCTGGCCGGCGGCGGCGAGCTCTCCATCTCGCTGGGCGATCTTGTCCCGTTCGTAGGCCTGCTGGCGTATTCGCTGCTCATGCGGGTGCTCGACGAGCACAAGGACTGGGATCACGATGTCGAGCACTACCCCGACCGCGTGCTCCAGACCGGCCGTGTCGAGTTGCGCCACCTGAAGGTCGTCGGTGCGGTGGCGTTCGCAATCACGCTGCTGGTCTCGCTGCTCGAGGACGGCGGCATCGGTCCCGTGACGATGTCGTGGGCGATCCTCATGGGCTGGGTCTATCTGATGACGAAGTGGTTCTTCGTCCCCGGCTGGATGCGTCCGCGCCGGTTGGCCGCCACCGTGACGAGCCTCCAGCAGATTCCGCTGATGATTCTCTGGGTCGCCTTGATGTGCACCGACGGTGAGTCGCTGCCGGCCGGTCTTCCCTGGCTGATGGTGGTCGTGGCCCTGATCGGGCTGGCCGTCGACTTCGGGCGCAGGCTCGAGGCGCCCGAGGACGAGCGGCCGACGCTCGACTCGTACACGAAGACCCTCGGCACCAAGGGCGCCGCGTTCGTGCTGGCCCTGCTCGCGATGCTCTCGCTGCCCTCTGCGGTCGTCCTGCTCGACGCGGCCGGGGAGGGCTCGGTCGATCGCCCTCGGCGGGCTCGTCTTGGCGGTGGTGCCGCTGCTCGTGGGGGCGTGGCGGTTCGCGGGGCGGCCTACGCGCGAGAGGGCGCGCTTGGCCGAGCTGCAGGCGAGGTTGACGGCGATCTCCGTGCTGTGCGTCCTGGTCGTCGCGCTGCTCGTGGGCCGCGGGGTGGCTTGGGCGTGAGTGCGGTTGTGGATGTCGCGGCTGGGGGGGTGCTGGCTGCGGGCGATGCGGTGGCGGCCGGTGAGGGTCGTGTCGGCGGCAAGGCGATCGGGCTCGCGAGGTTGGCCGGGGCCGGGGCGAGCGTGCCCTGGTGGGTGGTGCTGCCGGTCGGGGCGTTCGAGCGCCACCTCGCGCAGTGCCGGGCTCGAAGGGCTGGTGCGCGATGAGCTCTCCGCGCTCACGCCGCGACCGGGTCGCGGCGGCGAGCGAGACGCTCAGGGCGCGCCGTCGTGGAGGCGCCGCTCGAGCCGGCGCTGGCCGCCTGTCGTGGAGCAAGCGATCGGCGGTCGCGGTCCGCTGGCCGTGCGCAGCTCGGTGGTCGGCGAGGACTCGGCGACGCACTCGTTCGCGGGTCTGTTCGACTCCTATCTCGCGCTCGAGGGCGCCGATCAGGTGCTCGAGGCGATCGTGCGCTGCTGGGCCTCCGCCTTCAACGCGCGGGCGCTCGCCTACCTCCTGGACCGGACGGCGGGGTCCGCCCCGCCGGCCGTGGCGGTGATCGTGCAGGAGATGGTCGAGGGCGAGGTCTCCGGCGTGCTGTTCACCCGCAACCCGGTGTCCGGGCGCGACGACGAGGCGCTCGTCAGCTCCTGCTGGGGGCTCGGCGAGGGGATCGTCAGCGGCCTCTGCGCCACCGACGAGCTGACGCTCGCCCACGACGGCCGCGAGCTGGCGCTGACGATCGCCGACAAGGACATGCAGGTGCTTCCCGATCGCCGGCGGTGGCACGCGCGAGGCGCCCGTGCCGGACGAGCTGCGCGCCGCGCGCTCGCTCGACGCCGAAGCGGCGGCGCGAGCTCTGCCGACAGGGGCTCGCGGTGGCCGAGCGCGCTCGGCGGCGCCCAGGACATCGAGTGGACGCTCCGCGGCGGCGAGCTGTTCCTGCTGCAGGCGCGGCCGATCACCGCCAAGCCGGCGCCGCTCGGGCAGCAGCGCATCGTCTGGGACAACAGCAACATCCAGGAGAGCTTCAACGGCGTCACCTCGCCGCTGACCTTCTCGCTCGCGGTGCGCGCCTACGAGCGCATCTGGAGCGAGACTTGCTCCGGCTGCTGGGCGCCTCGGACGAGACGCTCGCGCGCTACGGCCCGTGTTCCGCAACATGATCGGGCTCGTCGACGGGTCACGTCTACTACAACATCAACAACTGGTACCGCGTGCTGCTGCTGCTTGCCCGGCTTCGGCCGCAGCAAGGAGCGGCCTCGAGGACGGGATCGGGATCGAGCACCCGGTCGACTTCATCGAGGACCAGCAGCTCTCGCGCCGGGAGAAGCTGCGCCGGCTGCCGGGGCTCGCGCGCGCCGGCTGCCGGCTCGCCTGGGAGTTCCGCCGCCGCGAGCGCTCGATCGAGCGCTTCCTGGCCGACTTCGCCGCACAGCACGAGCGAGATCGACCGCGAAGCGCTCGCCCGCGCCGACCTCGACGAGCTGCTCGCCGAGGTCGAGCGGCTCCTGGCGATGTTCGACGACTGGACCGTGCCCACCCTCAACGACTCGTTCATGTCGCGCAACTCCGCGCCGGCTGCGCAAGCTCGCTCGAGCCGGCGTTCGGGGACGACGCCGCCGAGATGGTCGTCGGGCTGCTCAGCGGCGAGGACGCGATCGAGTCCAAGGAGCCCACGCGCCGGCTCATCGAGCTCGCGCAGATGATCCGCGCCGACGCGGACCTCGAGCGCCGCTGCTCGACATCGAACCGCCCGCGCGAGGCCCTCGCAGAGCTGCGCGAGCGCTCGCGCGGTCGTGGCGCGGCGCGATCGACGACTACGTCGAGCGCTACGGCGATCGCTGCATGGGCGAGCAGAAGCTCGAGACGATCTCGCTGCGCCAGGACCCCTCGTTCCTCGTCAAGATCCTGCGCAACTTCGTCTCGCCAGGAGCAGCTCGATCCCGACGCGCTCGATCGCGCGAGCGCAAGCGGCGGCTCGAATACGAGCAGCGCGTCTTCTGCGTCCCTCGGCTGGCGGCGCCGCCGCCGTCGTGCGCCGCGTGCTCGCCAACGCCCGCAGCGGCGTCAAGGAGCGCGAGAACATGCGCTTCGCGCGCACCCGGCTCGTCGGCCTCGGGCGCACGCCTGTACCTGCGCAGTGGGCGAGCGCCTCCACGAGGCCGGCCTGCTCGACGATCCGCGCGACGTCTTCTACCTCACCGCCGAGGAGCTGACCGCCTACCACGAGGGCCGCTCGGCGACCGCCGGCATCGCCGCGCTCGCGCGGCTGCGCAAGGCCGAGTTCGCCGCCTACGAGCAGGTCGAGCTCCCCAACCAGTTCGAGACCTTCGGCTCGCCCTACCACGGCCCGCGCAGGTCGCCGACCGCCGCCCGCAGCCGCGAACGGGCGCCTGCTCGCAGGGCATCGGGCTGCTGTCCCGGGCATCGTCGAGGCGGAGCTCTGCGTGGTGATGAGCCCCGACGACGACCTCGTCCGTCAACGGCAAGATCCTGACCACCGTCCGCACGGACCCCGGCTGGGGGCCCCTGTTCCCGAGCGCGGCCGGCCTGCTGATCGAGCGCGGCAGCACGCTCTCGCACTCCGCGATCCTGGCCCGCGAGTTCGGCATCCCCTGCGTCGTCGGCGTGCCCGGCCTGCTCAAGACCGTCCGCCACGGCGAACGCGTCCGGCTCGACGGCGGCACCGGCACCGTCGAGCGTCTGGACACACCATGACATCACTGACGATGGAGTCGGAGGTCCGCACCCAGATTCGCGCGATCGTCGGCGAGCTCGCACCGATTCCGTGCCCGGATGTGACGGGCGAGACGCTCCTGAGCGTCGACCTCGGCTATGACTCGCTGCAGCTGGTCGAGCTCGCGGTCGCGCTGGAGGACCACTTCCGGTTGCCCGACGCCGACTCGGACGACGCCACCGACGTGGAGACCGTCGCCGATGTCGAGGAGCGGATCATGACGATGCTCGCGTCTTCCTCCGGAGGCCGTCGATGAGCGTGGCGACGAGCGCGGCCGCCACCGACCTGGCCCAGATCCTGTCCCGGCGGGCCGCGGAGACGCCGGATGCGAGGGCGGTCACGTTCCTGCTCGACGGCGAGCAGTCCGAGGAGACGCTGACCTACGCGGAGCTTCACGCGCGCGCGCGGACACTCGCGCGTCAGCTGCGCGAGACGCTCGAGCCGGGAGCGCGGGTGCTGCTGCTACTACCGCCGGGCCTCGGCTACCTGGAGGCGGCATTTGGCTGCTTCTACGCCGGCGTCATCGGCGTCGCCGCCGCGCCACCGCAGCCGAAACGCTTGCATCGCACTCTGCCGCGACTGCTGGCAATCGCTGCCGACGCAGAGGTGAAGGGCGTCCTGACGACGCCCGAGATGAAGGACGGGGCGAAGGCCCTGGTCGGAGACGGGCCGCTCTCGCGTGCCGACTGGTTCTGCGCAGAGCCCGCATCGCCGGAGGACGCGGGCTGGGAGCTACCGCACACCTCGCCCGGCGATCTCGCCTTCCTCCAGTACACGTCGGGTTCAACCGCCCAGCCGCGCGGCGTTGCGCTCACGCACGGGAACCTGATGTCGAACATCGACGTCATCGCGCGGCGGTTCGGCGTGACGGAGGAGTCCAGGGGGCTGAGCTGGCTCCCGCCGTATCACGACATGGGTCTGATCGGCGGCATCTTCATGCCGATCCACCGCGGTTTCCATGTGATCGCCATGTCTCCCATGACGGTCATCAAGCGGCCGCAGCGCTGGCTCGAGGCGGTCTCCCGGCATCGCGCAACCATCAGCGGCGGTCCCAACTTCGCCTACGACATGTGCGTCCAGCGCATCGACCCGGCGCTCTGCGAGGGCATGGACCTCTCGACGTGGGAGACGGCCGTGAACGGCGCCGAGCCGATCCGGCCGAGCACGATCGAGTCCTTCTGCGAGGCGTTTGCCCCGTACGGATTCCGGCGTTCGGCCTTCCTGCCCTCCTACGGGCTCGCCGAAGCAACCCTGCTCGTGACCGGGACAAAGCGGGAAGACGGCCCGGTGCTCCGGCGGTTCGACGACGCGACGCTCGTCGGATGCGGGGAGCCTGCCGAGGATCACGAGCTGGTGATCGTCGATCCCGCGACCCAGATTCGCCGTGCTCCCGGACAGGTGGGTGAGGTGTGGGTGTCGGGTCCCAGCGTCGCCCGCGGCTATTGGGGCGACGAGGCTGCGACCGCGCGCCAGTTCGGCGCCCGGATCGCCGGCGAGCCGGACGGCGCGACCTGGCTGCGCACGGGCGATCTCGGGGTGATCGACGACGGCGAGCTGTTCATCACAGGTCGCATCAAGGAGCTGCTGATCCTGCACGGCAGCAACGTGCATCCCCACGACCTCGAGGCGCTCGCGGAGGATGCTCACGCCTCGGTCCGCCACCACTGCTGCGCGGCGTTCAGCCTCGAGGAGGACGGCGAGACGCGGGCCGCGATGGTCCTCGAGATCGACGACACCATGGACGTCGATCTGATGGACGTGGTCCATGCCGTGCGCCGCGCGGTGGCCGCCGGCGCCGAGGTCCAGCTCCACCGCGTCGCGATCGTCGCGCGCGGAAGCGTCCCCAAGACGACCAGCGGCAAGATCCAGCGAACGCTGACGCGGGAGATGCTGCTCGCCGGCGAGCTCGAGCCGCAGATCGACTGGCGGAGCGGAGGAGCCGGCTGAGATGAGGGTTCTCGTGACAGGCGCCTCCGGACTGGTCGGCTTCGAGACGGTCGCCCAGCTGGGTGCCGCCAGGACCGGCCGAGGTGGTCGGCACGAGCAGGCCGCGAACCGCGGATCGGTTCGGGTTCGCCGCGTGGGACATGGCCGAGCAGGCTCCCGCGGCGCTCGCCGGGCCGTGGGACGCCATCGTGCACTGCGCCGCCGACACGCGCTGGACGTTGTCGCTCGACGACGCCTTCGCGGCAAACGTCAGGACCGTCGAGGCGCTCGCGCCGCTCGTGTCGGCCGACACCCACGTCATCCACGTCTCCACGGCCTACGCGACCGGCCTACGTGGTCAGGCGGCGTCGGACGATCCGGCGGACTACCGCAACACCTACGAATGGTCCAAGGCTCACGCCGAGCGGCTCGCCAGGAAGACGTTCCCACGGCTGAGCATCGTGCGCCCACCGCTGATCATGGGCCGCCGGGAGGACGGCTTCGCCGCTCGCTTCGCCGGCATGTACACGGTGCTGCGCACCCTGACAACCAGCATGCTGCCCGCCGTCGTCGCGTTGCCGGAAGCGCAGTTCGAGCTGGTCCCGGTCGACGATCTCGCCGCCTTGCTCGTCGAGCTCGTCCAGGGAGCCCCGAGCGCCGAGGTGCTCACGATCGCCGGCGGCGAGGACGCCATGCGCGTCGACCGCGGGCTGGAGCTGATCGTCGAAGCGCTCAACGCTTGGCGTCTCGAGCGCGGCCACGAGGCGTTCCCCGCCCCACGGCTCGTCACCCCCGAGAGCTGGGAGCGCTTCTTCCTCCCGTTCGTGCGAGACGAGCTCTCCCTCCGGCAGCGGCGCACGCTCGACCTGCTTTCGAACTTCCAGCCCTACCTCGCGGTGACCGAGCCGCTCGCGCCGACCCATCCCGTCCGCGACGTCGAGGCCTGCGTCCCCGCCTCCGTGCGCTACTGGGCCGAGAGCCACGTGCGCCAAGCATCCCTACCGCTGCGGCCCTGGAAGGCCGCAGCCTGACCAGACAAACAAGGAGCAGATTCGTGAGCACACCCGACGACTCCGCGCGCCGCCAGGCACTCGATCAGAGGTTGCGGACGTACCACGGCGTCGACCTCGCCGACGCGCTCGAATTCATCGACTACCTGCGCGACGAGACCGACACCGTGCTCGTGGGCGGCTCGCTCGCCTATGGCCTCGGCAACGGGCTCAGCGACCTCGACATCGTCATCGCCGGTCCCGACATGGCCGAGTCCTCGTCGCGCATGCCCCTGGAGCACTGGGTGGGGAGCCTGCGCGTCGACGTCTGGAAGCTGGCAAAGCGCGAGATCGAGGAACTGTTCGCGCGCGCCGAGGAGTGCCTCGCCGACGACGCGCCCTTCGACGGCGCCTTCGGCACCGTGCTCGAGCAGGCAGACCTCAAGCTTCTGCACCGCTTCGCCCACGGCATCGTCTTGGATGGGCCCGCGCTGCGGCCCGCCGGCAGGCCCTACCGCGAGCTCGCACGCGAGATCGTCGTGCGCGAGTTCGCCGAGCGCATGCGCAACGCGGCCTTTGCCGCACAGGTCGCTTTGGCCACCGCGCACCCGCTGGCGGCGGTGACCAGCGCCCGCTTCGCGGTCGAGGATGCACTCCAGGCTGCTGTGGCCGCGCGCGGGGTCCCGTTCAGCGACAGCAAGTGGCTGCAGACGAGGCTGATGAACGACCTGCCCGAGCTGTTGGCTGTCTACGAGCCGTTCCGGCGCCTGCCCGAGACGGCCGATGGGGCGCCCGAGTTCGTCACCGCCGCCATCGAGACCTGCGAGCGGCTCACCGGCTTCGACCTGGCCGTCGAGGCGCTCAGCGCCGCCGCTCAGTGGGAGAACAGCGACCTCCGGCTCATGGAAGTCGGGCCCGAGCGCCTGCTGCTCTCGACCAAGCACGCCACGCTCTGGGAGCTGAACGGCGATGCGCAGACCTGGGGCGAGCTCGGCGAGGAGGACGCGTGGCCTTGCGAGGCATGCGACGAAGACCAGACGCGTCTGTGCTTCGAGCTCCATCGGCGCGGGCTGGTTGCCCTGCGGTGGACGCGCGGCATCCCGGTAGATGACCTGACGTTCGAGACGGGAGCACCACGATGAAGACGATCGATGTCGACGCAAGGCGCTATGCCTGGTGCCGCAGCCAAGCCACATGGCGAATGGGCCCCATGGCCCAGTGTTTGGTGGAAGACCTCCAGGGCGCGGTCGCGGAGGGCCAGGTTGGACTCGCCCGCCACGTCACGCGCCAGCTTGCGGATCTGTGCGCGGTCACGGTCGCGTTGGCGGAGTATCACGCCAAGCCGGTCCCGCCGCCCAACCTGCGCGCCGCGTGGGCGCTGGATGTGATCCAGGGTCACGAGCTCGCGCCCGAGTGCTCGGCCCTCATCCGGGGGGTCGACGATGACGAGCCGCTGGACCAGCTGCTCGATCGCGGCACGCGGCTCCACCAGGCGGTGCGGGACATCGTCGGAGACGTGCCGGACTCGATCTCCCCGGAGGGCTATTTCCCGGCGCTGGCCCTGGCCCGCGACTGGTTGAGGCTGCTGGACGCCGTGGGTGAAGAGGGCTTTCTGCCCGGAGAGTGGACGAGGAGCTAGACATGCCTGACGTAAACCTGGACATGGAGATCCGAGCGCCCGCCGCCACCGTCTGGGAGGCCGTGCTCGACTCCGAGCGCTATCCCGACTCGATGGCGAGTGTTCGCCGGGTGCGCATCCTCGAGGACGAGGGCGACCGGCGACGCACCGCCTGGTCCGTCGAGCTGAAGGGGTCGATCCTCGAGTGGGAGGAGCAGGAGCAGATAGATCCGGCCGCTCGCACGATCGCCTTTCAACAGCTGAGCGGGGACCTCGACGTGTTGGACGGCCGCTGGACCGTCGAGGAGCTCGCGCCCGAGCTCTCGAGGGCCTCCCTCCACATGACCTTCGAGATCGGCATCCCGCTGCTCGCGGAGATGCTCAACCCGGTCGCGAAGCGCTCGCTTGCAGACAACACCAGAGACATGCTGCTCGGGATCGAGCGCGCGGCCGTCGAGGGAAAGCGCCGCGCCGCGTAGGCACGAGTGGGCACCGATGCAGACCGCGACATTCGACACACTCCGTCGTCGCATCGGGTCCGGCGCCGCGCTCGGGGCCAAGATGATCGGCACGGGCGCGGTCGAGGTGGAAGCCTCGGGGGCGATCGTGCGGCTCTCCGACGGGCGCGAGCTACTCGATT
Organism: uncultured Thermoleophilaceae bacterium; assembly: GCA_963788595.1. Taxonomy (GTDB): domain Bacteria; phylum Actinomycetota; class Thermoleophilia; order Solirubrobacterales; family Thermoleophilaceae; genus JACVRW01. The sequence continues at coordinate 19,455 of CAWBHC010000008.1, read as the reverse complement.
TCGGGTCCTACGCGGTCACGCTCCTCGGCCACCGTCATCCGGCAGTCATCGAGGCCGTGTCCCGCCAGCTGAATCGCATGCCGACCGCGACGAGGGTGCTTGCGAATCCGGTGGTTGCCGAGCTGCTCGATGACCTCGTCGGGCAGATGGGCGGGCGTCTCCAGCACGTGTGGCTCGGCAGCGATGGAGCGGACGCCGTCGAGGCCGCGACGAAGCTGGCGCGCAAGGCCACAGGACGTCTGCGCGTCCTCGCCGTGAAGGGGGCTTTTCACGGCAAGACGCTGGGGGCGCTCGCGCTGACTTCCAACGAGGCGTTCCGGGTCGGTCTGGAGCCGCTGCTCGGCAACGTCACGCACATCGACCCGGCAGATGCGGACGCCGTGCAGCGTGAGGCCGCGGCGGGCGACGTCGCGGCGGTCATCTTCGAGCCGATCCAGGGTGAGGCGGGTGCTCGTGTTCTCGAACTCGATCTGCTGCGGCGCTGGGCCGCCGATGCGCGGGCGGCCGGGGCGTTCGTGATCAGCGACGAGATCCAGGCCGGCCTGCGACGCAGCGGGCCGTTCTCCCCGGCGATCGCCGCGGGTCTCGATCCCGACGCGGTCCTGTTCGGCAAGGCGCTCGGCGGCGGGGTGCTGCCGCTGTCCGCCATGGTCGCTGCGCCAGAGCTCCATGCTCCGCTGCGGGCGGACCCGACCTGGCACACATCGACTTTCGGGGGGCATCCCCTTGCGTGTGCCGCGGGCAGCGCCGCCTTGCGCGCAATCGACGACCTCGCCCCACACGCGGAGGCGATCGGCCGCCACGTGGAGCGCGGCCTTCGCGAGCTCTCCGTGGCGCGTCCCGATGCAATCGCGGCGGTGCACGGCGCCGGGCTCCTGTGGGGAATCGAGTGCGTCAACCCGGGCGTCGCGGGGAGCCTGCTCGTCGAGCTTGCCCAGGGCGGGCTGCTCGTCTCTCCCTGTCTCAGCGCCCCGAGAACCGTCCGGCTGCTGCCGCCGATGGTGGCGGAGATCGAGCAGATCGACCAGGCGTTCTCGATCTTGGCCGGGGCGCTCGACGTGGCCGCGACCTACGCGAACGAGGACGATCCGAAGGACGACCGGTGAGCCTCACCGACCAGGAGACGGCACACCTGCTCGTTGCGCTGGTCCTCCTCCTGGCCGGCGCCCATCTCCTCGGCTCGCTGTTCGCGCGGCACCGGCTGCCGCGTGTGATCGGCGAGATCCTCGGCGGGCTCGTGCTCGGCCCCACCGTATTCGGCGCGCTGCTGCCGTCCGTTCAGAGCAGCGTCTTCCCGCCGGACAGCGAGCTGACCGTGGTGCTGGCTGCGATCTATCAGCTGGGTCTCATCCTCATGATGTACGTCACGGGCATCGAGCTGCGCTCGCTCTTCGGACGCAGCGAGCGACGCGTGGCGGGCATCATCGCCGTGGTCGGCACGGCCTTGCCCTTCGCCGGCGCGATCGCCGCCTCGCAGGCGATCGACCTCGGCCAGCTCGCGGGCCCGGCTGGGCACGACGGGGCATTGCTCGTGGTGTTCGGCGCCGCAGTGGCGGTCACGAGCATCCCTGTGATCTCGCGGATCATGCTCGACCTGGGCATCTTGCGAACGTCGTTTGCCAGGGTCGTCCTCGGTGCGGCGGTGTTCGAGGACCTGGTGCTCTACACGGTGCTCGCGATCTCGATCGGACTCGCGCACGGACAGGCCGACTTCGGACTGGGCGCAGCCCTCGACCTCGACCCGACGTCGGTCGCGGCTTCGCTGTATTACATAGCGACGGCGGTCCTGGTGCTCGGCGTCGCCCTGGCGCTCGGGCGGGTCAGGCCCCACCGGCGCCTGGTCGGCCCCGACCGCCCCGACGCGCGCTCAGACCATCTCGGCTTCCAACTCGCGGTCCTTTTCGCGCTCACCGCGGCCTCGCTGGTGCTCAACGTCGCTCCCATGTTCGGCGCGCTGGCGGCCGGACTGGTCGTCGGGAAGTCGAATGGAGAGGCGTCCCCCTCCGTCGACGTGATCCGCAGGTTCGCCCTGGGGTTCTTCATCCCGCTGTACTTCGCGATCGTCGGGTTCCGGCTCGACTTGGTGAACGACTTCGACGTCCTGTTCACGCTCGCTTTCATCGCGTTCGCATGCGCGCTGAAGGCCGGCAGCGTCTATCTCGGCGCCCGGATGGCCGGCGAGCCCGCGGGCACCTCCCGCCACTTCGCCGTCGCGATGAACGCCCGGGGCGGGCCGGGGATCGTGCTGGCCTCGGTCGCGTTCGATGCGGGGATCATCGACCTCGCTTTCTACGCAACGCTTGTGATCACCGCGATCGTGACGTCGCTGATCGCCGGGGTATGGCTCGACCGCGCGGTTCGCAGCGGCAAGCCGCTTCGCGAGGACGCCTCCCGCCCCGGGTCGAAGGCACGCTCGGCGGCCGGTCGCGGCGAGGCCCGCATGCCGACCGGGCGAGCATGGGACACGCGCCCTGCGGGTCGCGGCTTCGCCCGGCGAGCGGGACAGCTACGTCGATGATCTTGCCCTCCTGGCCAGGGATCAACCCCGCGCGAGCCGAAAATGATGCCAGTGCGGTCGGCCTCGAACCTGCCATGAGGAGACCGATCGAGGTCGCGAACGGCGTGTACGTGCTCGGCAACAAGCTCGTCAACTGGTACCTCGTCGAGGAGGACGGGCGGCTGACCGCCGTCGACGCGGGCCTGCGCAACTTCTCGGAATCGCTCGAGGCGGACCTCGGCGCAATCGGCTACTCCCTCGGGGACGTCGAGGCGGTGGTGCTTACGCACTCGGACGGGGACCACACCGGGGTGGCAAGGGTGCTCCGCGACGCCGGCGCCCGCGTGCTGATCCACTCTGCTGAGGAGGAAGCGCTACGCAACGCGAGGCTGAAGACAGGCAACGCGGGGGCGGCCCTGATCCTCGCCGAATTGCTCCTGCAGCCGCGCACCTGGAGGAACGTGGGCCGCATGGCGCGTGACGGCGCGCCCGGACCCCCGAGGGTCAGAGGTGCCGAGACGTTCGCGGACGGCGACGTGCTCGACGTGCCCGGCCGGCCGCGCGTCGTCCACATGCCCGGCCACACCGACGGGCACTGCGCGCTGCTCTTCGAACGCAGGGGTCTGCTGTTCACGGGTGATGCGCTTTGCACGTGGAACTTCGTAAGCGGCAGGGTGGGGCCGCAGTTGATGCCGAAGCGGATGAACGTGAGCGACTCGCAGGCGCGCGAGTCGCTCGCGGCGATCGAGCATCTGGACGCCAGGCTGCTCCTCCCCGGGCACGGCGAGCCCTGGCACGGATCGCCGGCAGTCGCGGTCGCACGGGCGCTGGCGGCCTGAACTGTGCGGGCCCCGAGCGCACCCGGCCGGGTAGCCTCTGCCGGTCGAATGCCCTCCCGCAGGAGCCAGATCGAGATGACAGCCGGCGAGCTGCGCGACTTCCTCGCCGAGCAGATGGTCATGCAGTGCGCCACCGTCGGCCCCCGGGGGCTTCCGCACATGGTCCCGCTGTGGTTCGTGGCCTCGGAAGGCGAGCTGCGCGGCTGGACCTACGCCAAGTCGCAGAAGGCGAAGAACATCGAGCGAGAGCCGCGCGCCACGCTCGGCATCGAGGACGGCGTGCAGTATGAGGAGCTGCGCGGCGTGATGTTCGAGTGCGACGTGCGGGTCGAGCGCGATCCGGCGGCGGTCGCCGACTTCGGCCTCGAGCTCTTCGGGCGCTACGCGGGCGAGCTCGGACCCGAGATCCGCGAGACGGTCGCGAAGCAGGCGCAGAAGCGCGTGGGCCTGACCTTCGTTCCCTTCCGAGAGGTGACCTGGGATCACAGAAAGCTTGGTGGGACGTACTGATGAAGGGATTGATCCTCTCCGGCGGGACCGGCACCCGCCTGCGTCCGCTCACGCACACGAGCGCCAAGCAGCTCGTTCCCGTCGCCAACAAGCCGGTGCTCTTCTACGGGATCGAGGCCATGGCGGCCGCCGGCATCGCCGAGGTCGGAATCATCATCGCGCCCGAGACGGGCGGCGAGATCCGCACGGCGGCCGGTGACGGCTCGCAGTTCGGCGTCTCGATCGAGTACATCGAGCAGGACGCTCCCCTCGGCCTGGCGCATGCGGTCCTGACCGCCGAGAAGTTCCTGGCCGACTCGCCGTTCGTCATGTACCTCGGGGACAACCTGCTGCGCGACGGCATCGTCGAGCTGGTCGAGACGTTCCGCTCCGAGGAGCCCGACGCGCTCATCCTCCTCACCCCCGTGCCGGACCCCGAGCACTACGGCGTGGCCGAGCTCGACGGCGACGGGCGCGTGGCGCGGCTCGTGGAGAAGCCGCCCGAGCCGAAGACGGACCTCGCGCTCGTGGGCGTCTACATGTTCACCCCGGCCATCTTCGAGGCGGCTCGCGCGATCGAGCCCTCCGCCCGCGGCGAGCTCGAGATCACCGACGCGATCCAGAGGCTCGTCGACGACGGCCTGCGCGTGGATCCCCACATCGTCCACGGCTGGTGGAAGGACACCGGGCAGGTGCAGGACATGCTCGAGGCCAACCGGCTCATCCTCGACGACCTTCACGAGCGCCTCGACGGGGAGCTCACCGACAGCCGCGTCGAGGGCCGCGTCGTGATCGAGGAGGGCGCAAGGCTCGAGCGCGCGACCGTGCGCGGCCCGGCGATCATCGGCCGCGGCTCGCGCATCACCGACGCCTACATCGGGCCCTACACGGCGATCGGGGAGGACGTGACGATCGAGCGGGCCGAGCTCGAGCACTCGATCGTGCTGGGCGGATCCGAGATCAGCGACCTCGAGTACCGCATCGAGGCCAGTCTGATCGGCAAGCACGTACGAATCAGGCGCGGTCCGCCGCTGCCCAAGGCCTACCGCTTCGTCGTGGGCGACAACGCGGACGTCCAGATCCTGTGAGGCTCGTCGTGACAGGCGCGGGCGGAATGCTCGGCCAGGACGTGATGCGCGCCGCCGCGGAGCGGGCCCCGGTGGGCCTCACGCGCTCCGAGCTCGACGTGACCGACCGCGACGCGGTGGGCGCGGCGATCAGCGCCGACGACCTCGTGATCAACTGCGCCGCCTGGACCGACGTCGACGGCGCCGAGGACCATCCTGAGGACGCGCTCCGCGTGAACCGCGATGGCGCTCGGAACGTCGCCGAGGCGGCCGGCGTCGTGATCTACGTCTCGAGCGACTACGTCTTCGACGGCACCAAGCGCACCCCGCTACGTGGAGTCCGATCCGCTCTCGCCGGTGTCCGCCTACGGGCGCTCGAAAGCAGAGGGCGAGCTTGCGACGAGCGCAGCCAACCGGCGCAGCCACATCGTGCGCACCTCGTGGCTCTTCGGCGCGGGCGGCGGCAACTTCGTCGCGACGATGCTGCGGCTGGGCGCGGAGCGCGACGTGGTCCGCGTCGTCGACGACCAGGTCGGGCAGCCGACCTACACCGGCCATCTCGCTCACGCCCTGCTCGCGCTCGCGGACAGCGCCGACTACGGCATCCATCACCGCGGCGGCCGGGGCCGCTGCTCCTGGTACGAGCTCACGCGCTACGTGTTCGAGCGGGCCCGGGTCGACTGCGAGGTCGAGCCCTGCACGACGGCCGAGTTCCTGCGTCCGGCGCCGCGGCCGGCCTACTCGGTGCTCGGCAGCGAGCGCACGCCGCCACCCGCCCCGCTGCCGCGCTGGGAGGAGGGCGTCGAGGCCTACCTCGCCGCCCGGGAGGTCAGGGCATGAAGCTGCTGGTGACCGGCGCCGCCGGGTTCATCGGATCGACCTACGTGCGGCTCGTCGAGGACGAGCACGACGTCGTCGTCCTCGACAAGCTCACCTACGCGGGCAGGCGCGAGAACCTCCCCGAGGGCGTCGAGCTCGTGGTCGGCTCGATCGAGGATCGCGCGCTCGTCCTCGAGCTGTCCGAGGGCGTCGACGCAATAGTCAACTTCGCGGCCGAGTCGCACGTCGACCGCTCGATCGCGGATCAGGACGCGTTTGCGCGCACGCACGTGATCGGCACGAGCGTGCTGCTCGACGCAGCGCGCGAGCGCGGGGTGCCGCGCTACCTGCAGGTCTCGACCGACGAGGTGTACGGCTCGATCCCCGAGGGCTCGTTCACGGAGAGCTCCCCGCTCGACCCGTCCTCGCCCTACTCGGCGACCAAGGCGGGCGGCGACCTGCTCGTGTCGGCGCACGCTCACACCTACGGGATCGAGGCGGTGATCTGCCGCGGCTCGAACAACTACGGCCCGCGCCAGTACCCCGAGAAGCTGATCCCGCTGTGTGTCCTGAACGCGCTGCACGACGACCCGCTGCCCGTCTACGGCGACGGCCGCCAGATCCGCAACTGGCTCTACGTGGAGGACTTCGCGCGCGGGATCCAGACCGTGCTCGAGCGCGGCCGGCCCGGCGAGGCCTACAACGTCGGCGGCCCGGACGAGTGCGAGAACATCGAGGTCGTCCGCCGCATCCTCGAGCTGACCGGCCGCGACGAGTCGCTCATCGAGCACGTCAAGGACCGGCTCGGCCACGACCGCCGCTACTCGCTCAGCTCGGACAAGCTGCGCGCGGAGCTCGGCTGGGAGGCCGAGGTGCGCTTCGAGGAAGGGCTGGCGCGCACGGTCGACTGGTACCGCAACAACGAGCCCTGGTGGGGCCCGATTCGCTCAGGCGAATATCGCGAGTACTACGAGAAGCAGTACGGAAAGGCCCTGGGCTAGCGACCCGCCTCCGCGATCGCGACCGGGCGCGCGCCGTTCAGCGCGTCGTGCCGCGCTCCGGAGCTCTGCAGACGCGCGCCCGCCTCGGGCTCGGCTGCGGCAGGCGCCCGCTCGGGCAGATCGTCGCTCTGCGCGAGCGTGATCGTCGCGTGCGCGGCGGCGTCCGCCATCTGCTCGAGGGCGGTGTGGCTCAGGTTCGTGAGGCGGTCGCAGCCGAGGTGGTAGCAGGGGTCGAACGGCTCGCCGGCCACACCGCCGTAGATCGCGGCCTGGTCGGCCGTCTTGATCTCCTCGGCGCCGGTGAACAGCCCGCCGGCCGGGATCTGCGCCTCGATGAACGGCCCATAGTCCGAGCGGCCGTCGAAGGCGGTCGGCTCGGTGGCAAGCCCGCGCTTGGCGAAGTAGTCGAGGAACAGGTCCTCGATCTCGTCCGAGCCGGGAGGCGCTCCGCCGGGCGGCGGATCCGAGTCGGACAGGTCGCCGTCGTATACGAAGCGGACGAAGTTGGGCGAGCCGATCATGTCGAAGTTCAGCATCGCCGCGATGCGGGCCCGCTCCTCGGGCGGCAGCGAGGCGACGTAGGCCTCCGACCCAAGCAGGCCCGACTCCTCGGCGCTGAACCAGACGAAGCGGATCTTGTTCTGCGGGTGCGTGAAGCGCAGCTGCCTGGCGATCTCGAGGATCCCGGCCGAGCCCGACCCGTTGTCGTTGATGCCCGGCCCGGTGCCGACGCTGTCGAGGTGCGCACCGACGACGATCACGTTGTCGGGGTCGCCCCAGCGCGTCTCCGCGATCACGTTCTTGGTCGGGTACGTGCCCGGGCGCCAGTCGATCTTGAAGCGCGCCGTCAGGCCGGTGAAGCCGTTCTGCACGCCGTTGGCGAGCGCCGTGGCGGTCTCAACCGAGGACGCCATGTAGGGGGTCTGGAGGCCGGTGACGTTGAACCAGAGCGGCACCGTGCGCCCCGGGTTGCCCTCGTTGAAGAGGATCACGCCGCCCGCGCCCGAGGCCTCGGCCAACTCGAACTTCGTCGCAAAGGGGCACGTGCCGCGCTGGACGAGCGCAATCGCCCCGTCCGGCATCCCGTCGTAGTCCTCAGGCTCGCAGCCGCTCGTGTTGCCGTTCGGCAGAGGCGGGGCAGGGAGGTTGAGGTCTATCGCCCACACAGGAGCGGTGAAGTCAGCCGACTGCGAGCCGTACATCGAGCCGATGTCGCCACCGAACTGGGCTCCGCCGATGCCCGGCACGAAAGAGCGCCGCGGGCCGCCCGACACGATGCGCAGGACCGGAGGCGTCCAGTCGGCCAGGAGGTCGAGGGGGTACTCGAAGTCCTGGAACGAGACCCTGTGGCCGGCGAGCCGCGCGCGAGCCGCCACGTAGAGCGCGGAGGCGTCGTACCCATCGGTGCCCGCGAGCCGGTTGCCGCCCGAGGCGTCTCCGATCAGCTGAAGCACCGCCGCGTGCCTCTTGATCCCCTCGGCGCTGACGGCACGCCGCAGCTCCTTCGAGGTGTCGTTGCCCCAATCGGCGTAGGCCGGCGCGGCGAGCAGCGCCAGCGCGGCGACGGCGGCGAGAACGGTGGCGATCCTGCGACCCGTGGACATGTGCCTCCCTTACCCCGTCCGGGGCGGCTGTATGCCCAGGTCGCAGCTGCGGCGCCGCGCCTCCCGAGGGCCGGCGCGGCGCCGCGTTTGCACCAGCCCTACGAGGCCGGCGCGATGTTGTCGTTGACCCGGAAGAAGTTGTCCGGGTCGTAGGCCGCCTTGATCTCGGCGAGGCGGCTCAGGTTGCGCCCGAAGGCGCTGTCCACAGGGTCACTCGGGGCTTCGTCGGCACGGCCGGTGAAATTGAGGTAGACGCCTCCGTTGCCGAACTGCTCGAACTCGGCGAACGTGGAGCGCACCCAGTCGATGTTCGCGGCGTCGTCCCCGGCCTCGGTCCACATCCCGTCGATCGACACCATGTACGGCGCCGAGCGCTCCGCGAAGGCCGTGTCCTCGGGCCCGACGTCGCCGATCGCGCCGCCCATGTGGAACATGTTGACGAGCGTGAGCGGCGCCGGCCGGTCCAGGGCCCGGGAGGCGAACACGTCGATCGCGTCGTCGCTGAACTCGTTCAGGTACCCCGCCTTCCAGTAGGCCCGCAACGTGTCGCGCGGGAACAGCGGGTCGAAGCCCGACTGGACCGCGGTGAACGGCGTGGGCCCGGACATGTCGAAGAGGACGGTGCCGAGCTCCCGCAGGGGCTGCATCACCTTCATGCCCTCCTCGACGTCGCCGGCGTAGACGCCGCCGATGATCGCCACCGGCCGGTCGTGGACCGCCTCCGGCATCTCGGGGTTCGCCGGGAACGTGATCGTGACGCACGTCGAGGTCACCTCGTTCGGCGCCTGCTCGACGTACGCGCGCCACTTGCGGAGCACCTCTCCGGCTTCCTCGAGCGGATACATCACGGCCGCGAACGCCACGTCCGGGCCGAGCTCCTTCAGCTCGAAGGTGAACGACGTGACGACGCCGAAGTTGCCGCCGCCGCCGCGGAGCGCCCAGTAGAGGTCCGGGTTAGAGTCGGCGGAGGCGGTCCGCACCTGTCCGTCGGCGCCGACGACCTGCGCCTCCACGAGGCTGTCGCAGGCGAGCCCGTGCTTGCGCCGCAGCCAGCCGTAGCCGCCTCCGAGCGTGAGCCCGGCCACGCCCGTGTCGGACACGACCCCGCTCGGTGCGACGAGCCCGAACGGCAGGGTCTCGCGGTCGACGTCGCCGAGCACGGCGCCGCCCTGCACGTGCGCGCGGCGGCGGTCGGGGTCGACCACGACGCCGCTCATGGGAGCGAGGTCGATGATCATCCCGCCGTCGATCGTCGAAAGGCCGGCGATCGAGTGCCCTCCGCCGCGCACCGCGACAGGCAGGTTGTGCTCGCGCGCGAAGTTCACCGCCTCGACGACGTCGGCGGTCCCGGTACAGGAGACGGTGACCGCGGGTTGTCTCTTGTGCATTGCATTGAACACGGGCCGGACGCCGGCATTGACGTCGCCGCGGACCGTTTCCTTCAGCTCATCGATCGCGCCGTTGAGCGTCCCGGCAGGGGTGCCGGTGGTGGTGGCCATATGGGGTCCCCCTTGTCTGGATGGCGAACCGAAGACCGTAGGACGGTCGGGGCGGTTCGAACGTGACAGTCGTCACGCTCAGTCCGATCCGGGCGCCCAAAGTTACGTCGTTAGTCTCGACCGGGTGTTTCGTGACGACACACCTGCCCTCGAGCTGCGCGGGCTGACGAAGCACTACGACGACGGCACCGTCGCGCTCGAGAACTTCGACCTCGAGATCCCCTCGGGCGCCTTCTTCGGCCTTCTCGGGCCCAACGGCGCCGGCAAGACGACCCTGATCAGCGCCGTCTGCAACCTCCTGCGGGTGACCGCGGGCGATATCCGCGTGTTCGGCGAGCCACACGACTCGATGGCGGCGCGGTCGTGGGTCGGCCTCGCCGAGCAGGACATCAACCTCGACCGCTTCCTCACCGTGCGCGAGACGCTCGTCTACCACGGCGGCTACTTCGCCGTGACCGACCCGGACGAGCGCGCCGACGAGCTGATCGACGTGTTCGGGCTCGATGCCAAGCGCGACACGCGCGCGCCGCGGCTCTCCGGCGGCCAGCGCCGCCGGCTGCTGCTGGCACGGGCGCTGATGCACCAGCCGCGGCTCGTGATCCTCGACGAGCCGACCGCGGGCGTCGACTTCGAGCTGCGCCAGGAGCTGTGGCGCTACATCCGCAGGCTCCATGCCGAGGGCACGACGATCCTCCTCACCACCCACTACCTCGAGGAGGCCGAGGAGCTCTGCGACGAGATCGCGCTGATCCGCGATGGGCGCCTGATAGCGCGCGACAGCTCACTCGCGCTGCGCGAGCACTTCGGGGTCGACCGGCTCGCGGACGTCTACGTCAAGGCGATGGCAGACGCCGTATGACCGGGCTCGTGTGGCTATGCCGCCGCGAGACGCTGCGCGTGTCGAAGCTCTGGACGCAGACCGTGCTCGCGCCGGTCATCTCCTCGATCCTGTTCATCCTCGTGTTCGGCCTCTCGCTGGGCGGGCGGATCGACCACGTGAGCGGGGTCGACTACGACGTCTTCATCGTGCCCGGCCTGATCACGATGGGGATGGTGCAGGCGGCGTACGCCAACAACGCGTCTTCGATCTTCCAGGCGCGCTTCGACCGCTACATCAACGACGTGCTCTCGGCCCCGATGCCCACCTGGCAGATGAACGCCGGCTACGTGGTCGGCGGGGTCTTCCGCGCGCTGCTGATCGGCGGGTCTCTGCTCGTGCTGGCGACCGTGCTCGTGGACGTGCCCGTCACGCACCCGTTCGCGCTGATCGCCGCGATCGGCTTCGGCCTGCTGCTGTTCGCCTCGCTCGGCGTCGTCGTCGGGATCTACGCCGACAGCTGGGACTTCACGACCTTCATCAACAACATCGTGATCCTGCCGCTCGTCTTCGTGGGCGGGGTCTTCTACTCGGTCGAGGTGCTCCCCTCTCCGTGGGAGGAGCTGTCGCACTTCAACCCCGTCTTCTACCTCGTCAACGCGGTGCGTTTCGGGTTCCTCGGTGAGAGCGACGTCTCGATCTGGCTCTCGCTCGGCGTGACCGCCGCGCTCGCGGTTCCGGTGTTCCTGTGGTCGCAGTACCTGTTCGCAAGCGGCAGGCGCTTGAAGCCATGAATGAGATCCGGGGGCTCACGCCCCCGGGCCCCCGGTGATGCCTGGCCGGTTGGAGGAGTTGGAGCAGCGCATCACGGCGTGCCGGAAGTGCCCGCGGCTCGTCGAGTGGCGCGAGCAGGTCGCGCGCGAGAAGCGTGCAGCCTTCGCGGACGAGGACTACTGGGGCCGGCCCGTCCCGGGCTTCGGCGACCCGGGCGCGCGCGTGCTCGTGCTCGGCCTCGCCCCCGCCGCTCACGGCGGCAACCGGACGGGCCGGGTGTTCACGGGCGACCGCTCGGGCGACTGGCTGTTCGCGTCCATGCACCGAACCGGGTTCGCGAACCAGCCAGTCTCGCGCTCGCGCGACGACGGCCTGCGGCTCGACGGCGCGTTCGTGGCCGCCGCGGTGCGCTGCGCGCCACCGGCCAACAGGCCGCTCCCGGCCGAGCGCGACAACTGCCTGCCATACGCCGCCGAGGAGCTCGAGCTGATCGAGCCGGCCGTGATCGTCTGCCTCGGGCTGTTCGCGTGGGACGCCGCCTGCCGGCTGCTCGGCGTGCGGCCGCGCCCGCGTTTCGGCCACGGCGCCGAGTTCGAGACGACCGCTGGGCCGACGCTCGTCGGCTGCTACCACCCGAGTCAGCAGAACACGTTCACGGGCAAGCTGACCGAGCCGATGACGGACGCCGTCTTCGCCCGCGCGCGGGAGCTCGCCTACGGCAGCTCGAGCGCCTCGCCAAGCCGCCGGTAGCCGGCAATCGAGGGATGGATGTTGTCGTCCGTCCACTCTTCGCGCATCCGCCCCGGCCGCTCCGGATCCTCGAGCAGCCGGTACCAGCGCAGCAGCGGCACGCCCTCCTCGCGTGCGATGCGCGCGATGCGCCGGTTCAGCTCGCGGATCGGCCGGTCCGCGGCCGGGTAGCCGCCGTTCCACGGCAGCAGCTCGACGATCGCGACGCGCAGCCCGAGCCGCTCGCCGGCACGCACCATCCCCCGTAGGTGCGGCGCGATCTCGGCCGGCTTGCCACCGATGGAGATGTCGTTCACGCCGCCTTGCACGATCAGCACGTCGGCGCCGTCGGCACAGTCCTCGAGCCTTCGGGCGATCTCGTAGCTGAGCTCGCCCGGCACGCCGCAGTTGCGGAAGTCGGTCGCGGGCAGGGCGCGCTCGGCCCAGAGCTCGTACTGGCTGCGCCGGTCGAGCTGCGAGCCGATCTGCTCACGGGTGTCCGGGTTCGGGTCCCAGCGCGGACTGCCCGCAGTGATCGAGTCGCCGATCGCCGCCACCACCGTGCGGCCGTCCGCAGGCGCCGGGCGCGCCTCCTCCTCGCCGCCGCAACCCGCCGGGACGAGCAGCAACGCCGCCACGACGCAGATCCTGTGAAGCCGCCACCCGATAGCCCTCGCAACGTAGCGGGCGGGGCCTTCCGTCCGGAGGATTGCTAGGGTGCCTCGCCGCAAGGAGCCATAGCCGAATCTCGGGTCGCCCCGCGGCCCGGGAGCGGGGGAACCAAGTAGTTCGGGGCGAATCGCAGCGATCCGCCGCGTAGCGCCACTCTTCTGGCGCGAGCCCGACAGCTAACCCCGTAGGCGCTACAGAAGAGAAGGAGCACCTACGCAAATGCGAAGGACGTTGCCGGTCGTCGCCACAGCGGCACTGTCCCTGACGATCACCGCGAGCGCGCTCGCTGCCGACTACGGCTCGCGCACGCTGAAGGCCGGGTCGAGCGGGTCAGACGTTCGTGCCCTCCAGAGCTATCTGGACGACGCGGGCTACGACACCGACGTGGACGGCCAGTTCGGCCGCGGGACGCGAGGCAGCGTCAGGTCGTTCGAGATCGCCGAGGGCAGGCGCGCCAACGGCAAGGCCTCGCCCTCCGAGCAGCTCCTGGTGCGCGAGCGCGCGGAGACCGCCGACGCCGTGCCCGTCGCCGAGGAGGCTCCCGCCGCCGAGGCTCCCGTCGAAGAGGCCTACATCGGCGAGGACGGGCTGGCGGTGGCGCCGGACTCCGCGCCCGAGGAGGTCAAGGCGATCATCGCCGCCGGCAACGAGATCGCGAGCAAGCCCTACAAGTACGGCGGCGGACACGGGCGCTGGCGCGACAGCGGCTACGACTGCTCGGGCTCCGTGAGCTACGTGCTGCACGCGGCCGGGCTGCTCGACACCGCGCTCGACTCGAGCGGCTTCATGAGCTGGGGCGAGCGCGGCCGCGGCGAGTGGATCACGATCCGCTCGAACCCGGGCCACGCCTACATGATCGTCGCCGGACTTCGCTTCGACACGTCGGCCCGCCGGGTGACCGGCAACCGCTGGACGGACGAGATGCGCTCGTCCCGCGGGTACACGGGCCGCCACCCCGAGGGATTCTGAGGAGAGGAGCAGGTATGGCGCTGATCGCGCTCGTGGCATTGCTCGTGGCGGCGTTCGCCGGCCTGGCGGCCGGCCGCTGGCGGGCCCTCGTGCCTTTGCTCCCGGCGGTGCCGCTGTGCGCGGTGTTCGCGGGGCCGATCGCGGGCGCGCTGGCGGCCCTCGCCGCGGTCGGCATGGGAGCCGGGGTGCGGTTGCACCGTGTGGTAGCGGAGGATCTGCCGTCGCGGGCGGCTTAGCTCCGTCTCTTCGGCCTAGCACCGCGGGCGCGGCGGCGGTCCCCTAGGGCAGCTGCTCCTCGAGCTCCTTGCGAAGCTCCTCCGCTTCCTTCCGGATGTCCTCGCCCTCACCGCTGGCCTTGTCCTCGAACTCGTCGATCCGGTCCTGAAGCTCCTCGGGCGCGGTGCTGTTCTCCAGCTCCTTCTGAAGCTCCTGGCCTTGCTGGCGAAGGTCGTCGCGGGCCGATTCCGCCTCGTTGCGGAGGTCGTCGACGTCGTCCTCGCCGCATGCGGCGACGGTCATGGCGATGGCCGCCGCGGCGATGGCAGCGGCGACGCGGCTCCTGAAGGCGTGCATGCGCCGCAGCGTAGTGGGAGGGCCGGAGCCGACAGGAGCCGCGCGGTACGCTCGGGGGTCGCGTGGCTTCCGATCCGCTCGCATCCTTCACCCCCCAGGTACGTGACTGGTTCACGCGCTCGTTCGAGCGCCCGACGGAGGCTCAGGAGCAGGCCTGGCCCGCGATCGCGGCGGGCGAGAACGTGCTCGTGTCCGCCCCGACCGGCTCCGGGCAAGACGCTCGCGGCGTTCCTCTGGGGCCTCGACCGGCTCGTGGCGGAGCCCGGGCCGCGGGCGCGGCTCGTCTACGTCTCGCCGCTGAAGGCGCTCTCCTACGACGTCGAGAAGAACCTGCGCGCGCCGCTGAGGGGCATCGGCGGCGACATCTCGGTGGCGATCCGCACCGGCGACACGCCGCAGAAGGAGCGCGCAGGCGATGCTGCGCAAGCCGCCCGACGTGCTGATCACGACGCCCGAGTCGCTCTACCTGATGCTGACCTCGCGGGCGCGCGAGTTCCTCGCCGAGGCGGAGTGCGGTGATCGTCGACGAGATCCACGCGGTCGCGCGCACCAAGCGCGGCGCCCACCTGGCGCTGACGCTCGAGCGGCTCGAGCACCTGGCCGGCCGGCCGCTCCAGCGCATCGGCCTGTCCGCGACCCAGCGCCCGCTCGAGGAGGTCGGCCGCTTCCTCGTCGGCGCGGGGCGCGAGTGCCGGGTCGTCGACACCGGGCGTGCGCAAGCCGCTCGACCTGAAGATCCAGGTGCCGGTCGAGAGCATGAGCGAGCCGGACGCCCACGACGTCGGCGACCCGGCGATCGACGGCATGGGCACGGCGGCCGGCGGCGGCGACCTGCTCGGGCACCGGGCATGGGGACGCCGCCCGCCACGCGCGCTCGATCTGGCCGGCGATCTATCCCGAGCTGCTCGAGCTGGTCCGCGAGCACCGCTCGACGATCGTCTTCGTCAACAGCCGGCGCGGCGCCGAGCGGCTCGCGGTGCGGCTGAACGAGCTGGCGGGCGAGGAGGACGGCAAGGACGAGCCGGCCGACATCGCGCGCGCCCACCACGGCTCGCTCGCGCGCGAGGAGCGGCTCGTCGTCGAGGACCTGCTCAAGTCGGGCGAGCTGCCCTGCCTCGTCGCCACCTCGTCGCTCGAGCTCGGCATCGACATGGGCGCGGTCGACCTCGTGATCCAGGTCGAGTCGCCGAAGTCGGTCACCGCCGGGCTGCAGCGCATCGGCCGCGCCGGCCACGGCGTCGGCGAGGTCTCGCGCGGGCCGCATCTTCCCCAAGTTCCGCGCCGACCTGCTCGAGTGCGCGGTGGTGGCGAAGCGCATGCGCGACGGCGAGATCGAGCCGACCGTCGTGCCGCGCAACCCGCTCGACGTGCTGGCGCAGCAGATCGTGGCGATGGCGGCGACCGGCGACGAGTGGCGCGTGCCCGAGCTGCACGACGCTGGTCCGGCGCGCCTACCCGTTCGCGGAGCTCTCGCGCGAGCTGCTCGACAGCGTGCTCGACATGCTCGACGGCCGCTACCCGTCCGAGGAGTTCGCCGAGCTGCGCCCGCGGATCGTCTGGGACCGCGTCGAGGACACGATCCGCGCGCGCCGCGGCGCGCGCCAGCTCGCGGTCACGAACGCCGGCACGATCCCCGACCGCGGCCTCTACGGCGTGCACCTGCCGGACGGCCGCCGCGTCGGCGAGCTCGACGAGGAGATGGTCTACGAGGCGCGCCCGGGCCAGACGTTCCTGCTCGGCGCGTCGCACCTGGCGGATCGAGGAGATCACGCGCGACCGCGTGATCGTGACGCCCGCGCCGGGCGCGCCCGGCGCGGTGCCGTTCTGGCAGGGCGACGGCGTCGGCCGGCCCGAAGGAGCTCGGGCGCGGCGATCGGCGCGTTCTCGCGCGAGGCGGTCGACCGCGAGCCGGCCGAGCTGGCGCGCCGAGTACGACCTCGACGAGCGCGCCGCCCGCAACCTGTCGGCCTACCTGCGCGAGCAGCGCGAGGCGACGCGCGTCGTGCCGTCGCGACCGCACGATCGTGGTCGAGCGCTTCCGCGACGAGATCGGCGACTGGCGCCTGTGCGTGCTGTCGCCGTTCGGCGGCCGCGTGCACGCGGCCTGGGCGCTGGCGCTGTCGGCGCGCATCCGCGACGACTTCGGCCTCGAGTCCGACGCGATCTGGTCGGACGACGGGATCATCGTCCACCTGCCCGACGCGGACGAGCCGCCCGTCGCGCCGACCTCGTGCATGGTCGAGCCGGACGCGCTCGAGGAGCTGGTCGTGCGCGAGCTGTCCGGCTCGGCGCTGTTCGGCGCGCGCTTCCGCGAGAACGCCGCGCGCGCGCTGCTGCTGCCGCGCGCCTACCCGGGCAAGCGCACGCCGCTGTGGCAGCAGCGGCTGAAGGCGCAGTCGCTGCTCGAGGTCGCCAAGCGCTACGGCCAGTTCCCGATCGTGCTCGAGACCTACCGCGAGTGCCTGCGCGACGTGCTCGACCTGCCCGGCGCTCGAGGAGCTGCTGCGCGGCCTGCACACGCGCGAGCTGTCGCTCGTCGAGGTCGAGACCCAGCGCGCCTCGCCGTTCGCCTCGTCGCTGCTGTTCGACTACGTCGCCACCTACATGTACGAGGGCGACACGCCGAACGCCGAGCGGCGCGCGGCGGCGCTGTCGCTCGACCGCGACCTGCTGCGCGAGCTGCTCGGCCAGGAGGAGCTGCGCGAGCTGATCGACCCGGACGCGCTGGCCGAGGTCGAGGCCGACCTCCAGCGCGTCAGCGAGCGCACCCGCGCCGCGAACGCCGACGCGCTGCACGACGTGCTGCGCGCGCGTCGGCGACCTGACCGACGGACGAGGCGCAGGCGCGCTGCCTCGAGGCGGTCTCCGCGCGAGCGGATGCTCGGCGAGCTCGAGCGCGAGCGCCGCGCGATCCGGATGCGGATCGGCGGCGAGGAGCGCTGGATCGCCGCCGAGGACGCCGGCCTCTACCGCGACGCGCTCGGCGCGGTGCCGCCCGGCGGGCTGCCCGACGCGTTCCTCGAGGACGTCGAGGAGCCGCTCGAGCGGCTGGTCGCGCCGCTACGCGCGCACCCACGGGCCGTTCACGACGCGCGAGCTGCGTCGGACCGCTACGGCGGTCGACCTCGGCGCCGGTGCTGCGCGAGCTCGAGCGCGCCGGGCGGCTCGTCCGCGGCGAGCTGCGCCCCGGCGGCAGCGAGCGCGAGTGGTGCGACCCCGACGTGCTGCGGCGGCTGCGGCGCGCCTCGCTCGCCTCGCTGCGCAAGGAGGTCGAGCCCGCCGAGCAGCGGGCGCTCGCGCGCTTCCTGCCGGCCTGGCAGGGCGTCGACGCCGCGCCCGCCCGGCGGCGCCGGGGTCGACCGGCTGCGCGAGCTGCTCGTGCCGCTCCAGGGCCTGGCGCTCGCGCCCGAGGTGTGGGAGCGCGACGTGCTGCCGCGGCGCGTCGGGCGCCTACTCGCCCGCCTGGCTCGACCAGCTCTGCGCGAGCGGCGAGCTCGTCTGGGTCGGCGCGGGCGCGCTCGGCCGCAGCTCCGGGCGCGTCGCGCTCTACTTCCGCGACGACGCCCGCTGGCTCGGCCCGCCGCCGTTCAAGGGCGACGCGCCCGGCCGAGCCGCTCCACGACGCGATCCGCGAGCGGCTCGAGCGCGGCGCCGCGTTCTGGACCGACCTGCTCGTCGACCTCGCCGAGGCCGAGCCGGCCGAGCTGCAGGAGGCGCTCTGGGACCTCGTCTGGGCGGGCGAGGTCACGAACGACGCGTTCGCGCCGCTGCGCGCGCCGCGGCTCGTCGCTCGCCGCGCGCGCGCAGCGCGACGCCGGCCGGCGCTTCGCCCGCCGCCGCCGGCCGGGCGCGCCCGCAGGTGCAGGGCCGCTGGTCGCTGACCGCGCCGCTCTTCGCGGACGCGCCGGCGCACGGCCCGCGCATGCGCGCGCTGGCCGAGCTGCTGCTCGAGCGCTACGGGATCGTCACGCGCGAGACGGTGCTCGCCGAGGGGATCCCCGGCGGCTTCTCGGCGCTCTACGGCGAGCTCGCGAACCTCGAGACGCTCGGCACCGCGCGGCGCGGCTACTTCGTCGAGGGCCTCGGCGGCGCCCAGTTCGCGCTGCCCGCCGCGATCGAGCGGCTGCGCGCGCCTGCGCTCCGACGAGCCCGCCGGCGCGCTCGTGCTGGCCGCCACCGACCCGGCCAACCCGTACGGCGCGACGCTGCCGTGGCCGAAGCGCGACGACGACGCCGCGCGGCGCCCGCGCGCGTGCCGGGCGCCTACGTCGTCACGCTCGACGCCGAGCCCGTCCTCTACGTCGAGCGCGGCGGCAAGGGCCTGCTGCCGCTGCGCGAGCCGCGACGAGGCGTGGCTGCGCCCGGCCCTCGAGGCGCTGGCCGACGCACGTCCGCCGCGGCCGCGTGCCGCGCCTCGCGCATCGAGCGCTTCGACGGCGAGCCGGTGGTCGGCTCGCCGGCCGGCGAGCTGCTCGTCGAGCTCGGCTTCCGCCAGGGCCCGCGCAAGCTGACCCTGAGCGCCTAGCGATGACCAGCGAGCTGAACCGCAGGTTCTGGGACGAGCGCGTCCCGATCCACACGGCGAGCGACTTCTACGACGTCGAGGGCTTCAAGGCGGGCCGCGAGCCGCTGCAGCCGTTCGAGCTCGAGGACCTCGGCGACGTCGCCGGGCGCTCGCTCGTCCACCTGCAGTGCCACTTCGGCCTCGACACGCTCTCGTGGGCCCGCCACGGCGCGCGCGTGACCGGGCTCGACTTCTCGGCGCCGGCGGTCGAGGCCGCGCGGGCAGCTCGCCGCGCGAGGCCGGGATCGAGGCCGACTTCGTGTGCGCCGACGTCTACGACGCGCCCGAGGCGCTCGGCGGCCGGCGCTTCGACATCGTCTACACCGGCCTGGGTGCGATCAACTGGCTGCCCGACATCCGCCGCTGGGCGGAGCGTGGTCGCGCGCTGCTCGCGCCGGGCGGCGTCCTCTACCTGACGGAGTTCCACCCCTTCAGCTGGGTCTTCGCCGACGACGACCTCACGGTCGAGAGCGACTACTTCGCCCACCGCAACGACTACGACGAGCCCGGCACGTACGCCGACCCGGACGCCCAGACGGTCC
>CAWBHC010000007.1:0-391759 GCA_963788595.1 uncultured Thermoleophilaceae bacterium | reverse complement strand
CGCGGACTCTCCAGTCCTTGCGGGGCTACTTCCTCGGCGTGACGCTGGTGGCGGCCTTCAACGCGGCCGTCGTCGGGCTCGGGGCGCTGCTGCTCGGCGTCCCGATGGCGGGCACGATCGCGGTGGTCACCCTGCTCGCCGCCTACGTTCCCTATGTCGGGGCCTGGACGGCGGGCGCGTTTTCTGTCTTGGTCGCGCTGGGCGGCGCCGGGACGGACGCCGCAGTCGGGATGATCGTGGTCCAGGTGCTTGCGAACAGCGTGCTTCAGCAGCTGGTGCAGCCGCTCGCCATGGGCGCCGCGCTCGGCATTCACCCGCTCGCCGTCCTGATCGTCACGATCGGCGGCGGAGCCCTCTTCGGTGCGGTGGGGCTCATCCTCGGTGCGCCGATCACATCGGCCGTGACCCGAATCTCGGCCGACCTATCGCGCGCCCGTGCCGAGGACGAGCGGGATGAGACGCTCCCCCAGGCAGGGGGGCCAGACCCTGCCCTCGCGAGCGAGTGAGCCGGCTGTGCACGCTAAGTCCATGCCGTAATCGGCATCGCGCTCGTGGAGAGCAGCGAGCTGAGGCGACTCCAGCGCGTGGCGGTGAAGGGCTGTTGGTGTCGTCACACGGACCACGCCCGATGCAATCCAATCGCCCCCGCGGCACCAGCGCATCGTCAAGTCGAGTGAAATCGCCCGGCGCCCGGACAGAATCGTCCGATCGGGACGATGAGGGTCGTGACCGCCTCTCTTACGCTGGGCGGCGTGTTCGAGCGGACGTCCAAATCGTCGTTAGACGCCGCTCCGGCGCTCGAGCTGTCGCTTTGCGCTGATAGCGGCGATCCGATGGGAACGCGAGGCGTGCACGTCCGGGAATGGCGAGCTACCGCCAACCAGATGGCGAGTGCCGACGGGCTGCTCCGCCTCGCCATTCCCGCGGCACCACGGCTGATCGAGGGTGACCGCGCAGCGACCCTCCGGGTCTCACCGCCAGGGTCGACGCTGCCGCGGTCGTAGTGGCCCCGCTGCGCTGGATCCGCTCCCGCGCGCCGGACCGGGACTCCGCGAAAGAGGATGCGATCGCGGGGATCCCCGGTGCCGTCGGCAGCGTGCGGGACGGGATGGCCGCCAGCGTGCTTGCCGGCGTCAACCCGATCCACGGCCTCTACGCGAGCCTTGTTGGCCCGATCGCCGGGGGTCTGAGCGCGAGCACGCAGCGCATGGTCATCACGACCACGAGCGCCGCCGCGCTCGCAGCCGGCTCGGCGATCGACCAGTATCAATCCCGCGGAGCGTCCGGAGGCGCTCTTCCTGCTTACGATCCTCGCGGGCGCGGTGATGGTCGCCGCCGGCCTGCTGCGGCTCGGGCGCTATACGCGCTTCGTGTCGCACTCGGTGATGACCGGGTTCCTCACCGGGGTGGCGGCCAACATCGTCCTCGGCCAGCTGCCCCAATTGCTCGGCGTCCCGGCGCAAGGTGACACCGCGGTCGCGAAGGCGTTCAACGTCGTGACGGATCCAGCTGCGGTCGAATGGGCGTCGGCCCTGACCGGAATCGGTGCGCTGGCGCTGTTGCTGATCGCGTCGCGCACGACGCTGGGTGGGTTCGGCGCGCTCCTCGCGCTCGTCGTCCCCACAGCCGTGCTGGTCGTGACCGGGAACGACGTCGTGCAGCGCGTGGACGACATCGGGGACATTCCGAGCGGCCTCCCGCTGCCGGCGCTGCCGGCGCTTGACCAGTTCTCGTTCGACCTGGTGGTGGGCGCGCTCGCGATCGCCGTGATCGTGCTGGTGCAAGGCGCCGGCGTACGCGAGGTCGCGCCTAACGCCGGCGGCTCGCCGTCCAGCGTCGACGGCGACTTCGTCGCCCAGGGCATCGGCAACATCGCCAGCGGCCTGTTCAAGGGGCAGCCGGTCGGCGGCTCGGTCGGGCAGACCGCGCTGAACCTCGCGGCGGGCGCGCGCACCCGCTGGGCCTCGATCTGGTCGGGTATCTGGATGCTGCTGATCATCGTTGCCTTCTCCGGCGTCGTCGGGCAGGTGGCGATGCCGACGCTTGCCGCCGTCCTGATCTTTGCCGCCGCCGGATCGATCGACATCGGTGAACTGCGCACCGTTTTCCTCAGTTCGGTCACTTCACAGGTGGCGCTCGCCACGACGTTTGCTGCGACGCTCTTCCTGCCGATCGCGGTGGCGGTCGGGATCGGGGTCGTGCTGTCGCTGCTGCTGCAGCTCAACCGCGAGGCGATGGACCTTCGCGTCGTGCGGCTCGTGCCGCTCACCGCCGGACGTTTCAGGGAGGAACCCGCTCCGGCTCGCCTGGCCGATCACGACGTCACCGTGCTCGAGGCATACGGGAGCTTGCTGTTCGCCGGCGCCCGCACCCTGCAGGCCCTGTTGCCCGACCCAACCGGCGCGGAGCGTCCCGCCGTGGTCCTGCGGCTGCGCGGACGGGTGGCGCTGGGCGCGACGTTCGTGGTCGTGGTCGAGGACTACGCGGCTCGGGTGGCGGAGGCCGGTGGGCGCATGTACGTCAGCGGAGTCGATCCGAAGCTGGTAGCTCAGCTCCGCCGCACGCGTACGGGCGCGCGGCGACCGGGTCGTGAGCGCCCGGTGCGGATCTTCGAGGCCACCGAGCTCGTTGGTGGCTCGACCGAGGCGGCGGTTGAGGTGGCGCGGGAGTTCGTGAACACCTCCGCACCGTTAACCGACGAGTCGGGCTGAATGCCTCGGGCTCGAGATCCTCGGGTCGGCCCTCGTCCTCGGGCTGCTCGCGACATCGGGGACATCCGCCCCTTCGAGAGCCCGCGCAAGCTGGTCGGCTACCTCGGCCTTGATCCGCGCGCGCTACGCCGACGAGGAACGGCTCAGTGCGGCTTCGATTCGTTCGAGTCGGCTGTCGACTTGACGGAGTTGCTCGACAATCGCAGTCTCGGCATCCGAGGGCTCATGCCGTGAGCGCGACACGAAGGTGCTCGTGATCGAGGCGGTGATGACCGTCAGGAAGGCGATCCCCAAGAGCATGACGAGCACGGCGACGAGCCGACCGGTGAGATTCGTTGGAACGTTGTCGCCGTACCCGACGGTCGTGACGGTCTGGACGCCCCACCAGAGCCCTGATCCGATCGACGGAAAGCTATTGCCGTCGACGAGGGTCATCAGAATCCCGGCGCCGACCGTTATCACGGTCGACACGGTGGCGATCACGATGGTGGCGCCACGCGGTGTGGTCGCGCGAGCCACCGCCTTGTCAAGCCGTCGTTCGAGCCTAGACTCGTCGGCCATCCTGCATGGGTTCGGGTTCGCCGGTTCCAGTCCTGCCATCCCCTGGAGGACCGCCGTCCCTTGATTTCCAGATCCCCTCCGGACCAACACTGTCGCTCTGGCGAGAGGCAGCGCGGCTCCGCCCACTGTCTCACCGCTTTGCGGGCGCTTTCGGATGGGCGCGGCTGGGTTCGAACCAGCGACCTCTCGCGTGTGAGACAACAGCCCTAATCCTCCTTGGCGGGTCGAATCGCCTGCAAGCCCCGCGAATTGGTGCGTCCCCGAAGGCAGCGGCGGAGGGGCCTGTCGGGCCCCATGCGGCCGCGTTTGAGACAAGGAATGAGACAACGGGCGTTGGGTACGTCGCCGCTCACCTCGAAGGGCGCTTGCGGGCTCAGCACCCATTCGTCCGAGCGGTGCAGCTCCCGCGCGGGTCGGTAGCGCATGCCAAGGCCGGGCTGTGGGCTGCGCGGCGAGCGGCGGACCGCTGGCTTCGTCGAGGAGCAGCAGTCTCGACCCGCGCTCCTGCTCGTCGTCAGACGGATCCGTCAACGCGACAGCCACCGCACCCGCCGTCACACGAATGTAGGCATTCCCAACAGCCCCTGGCAGCTCTCGCTCCGGGCGACGATAGTCGGCGCCCCGCTTCTCGAACGTGCCCGGCGCGGCCTCGGCCGAGCAAAGGGAGTCGAGGCTGAATTGATCCTCGAAGTGCTCGACCCATCTCTCGAAACGGGACCCGACCAGCGTACGCCGCGCATCCGCGCCAGGACGATGGGCCGTAGCGAAACCCGGCCAACTCGGGGGTACGATCGGCGCATGAGCGACTTCCGTGTTGTCATTGCCGGCGGCGGCATCGCCGCGGTCGAGGGGCTTCTGCGGTTGCGCAGGCTCCTGGGCGATTCCGTCGACCTCCGCCTACTGGCTCCTGACGGCGATCTGGTCTACCGGCCGACGGCGGTGCGGCAGCCGTTCGCCTTCGGCCCTCCGAGGCGCCACGGTCTGGATCGCATCGCCGCCGACAACGGCGCCGAGCGCATTCGCGACAGCCTTGCATCCGTGGATCGCGACGCGCGCGTCGTCGGCACCGGAGGGGGGCAGACACTTGCGTTCGACGCCCTGCTGGTGGCCGTCGGCGCCCGCCAAGTCTCGGCCTACCCGCACGTGGGGACCTTCAGCGACGCCGAGGCCGACGAGACCTACCAAGGCGTCGTGCAGGACGTTGAGGGCGGCTACGCGCAGAGCATGGCCTTCCTGGTGCCTGAGGGGCCTGTCTATCCACTTCCGATTTATGAGCTCGCGCTGATGACAGCGGAGCGGGCCTACAGCATGGGGATCGAAGACTTCGAGGTGTCGGTGGTCACGCCCGAGCCGACTCCGCTGGCGATCTTCGGGCAGGCCGCAAGCGAGGCGGTCTCCCGACTACTCGAGGACGCCGGCATCACGGTCTACGCCTCCGCGGTCGCCGAAGTTCTGGAAGTCGGGCGGCTGCTCATCCAGCCCCAGGGAGCGGAGCTGCACCCACAGCGCATGGTGGCGATGCCGCGACTGGAAGGCCCGGCCATCCCCGGTCTCGGCGGCGGTGGACCCCACGGCTTCATCCCGATCGACCACTCATGCTGCGTGCCGGGAACGAACGCCCGCATCTATGCAGCGGGCGATGCCGCGGCCTACCCGGTCAAGCACGGCGGACTGGGGGCCCAGATGGCCGACACTGCCGCCAGCGCCATCGCCCGCCTCGCAGGCGCGGACGTGGAGTACACCGAGTTCCTGCCGACCATTCGCGGCGAGGTGTTCACCGGGAAGGCGCCGCTCTACATCAGCGCGCGACTGGTAGGTCCCGAGGGCTTCCAGTCCAAGGTCTACGACAAGCCGCCGTGGCCGGAGGACGACAAGATCGTGGCCGAGGAGCTCGGCCCTTACCTGGCTCAATTGGACGCCCGTCCGGCGTGAGCGCTTGCAGGGGCGCCTCGACCTTCTCGTTCTTCGCCGTTTGCTGCTTGAGCTCGCACGTCCATGATCGCGTGGCGGATCTGCACGCGGCCTCGTGGATCGACGTTGAGGTTGGGAACCCCGCCCAAGGCGTGCGCACCCGCGTTGGAACCAACCACGACAAGTTCCTCGCGGCGGCGGACGTACTGCACAGGGGGCCCGGCGCCGGCCGGGACGCCGCCCGACCGTCTCAAGCAGCGGGACTGGCTGGCCGCCCATCCGGCCCAGCAGCCGCCCTCCCGTGAGCCGGTAGCCGAGGGCATGTCGGCGCGCACTTCACCGTTTCGTCACGGCCTCCTGGGCCCACCTGGCGCAACTAGGCTGCCCCGAACCTGCATGAGCACACCGATGTATATAACCGCGTAACCGCGCCACCCAGGGGCGCTCCACGTAGAGAATGGTGGCTGCCTTGGAGACATCTCCTGAACTGTCCACGCCTGACGGATTGCTGGGTGTCGCGGCGGAGTACGCGACCGAGAGCGTGCCTGTGGCTCGTCGCGACCAGCGCGTCGGCGAGGTGAGAGGGGACCTTGTTGGGCGCGAGTTTCGGTGCGCCGAGGATGTGGTCGTTCTCGAGTCGGGGAGGCTCGTCGGGCTGGTCTCGATTGAGCGCCTTCTGGCCGCTGACTCGAACGCCGGCGTCGGAGACGTCATGGACCCCGACCCGCCGAGGGTCGCGCCGGATACCGATCAGGAGCGCGCCGCCCGGCGAATGCTGGAGCGCCACGAATGCAGCCTGGCAGTGGTCGACGCCGACGGCCAGTTCCTCGGGCTGATCCCGCCGTACCGGATGCTGCGGGTTCTGCTCTACGAGCACGAAGAGGATCTTGCGCGCCTGGGCGGCTATCTGGTCGGGACGGCACGCGCGCGCGGCGCCGCCGAGGAGCCCGTCGCGCAACGCCTCTGGCATCGGCTGCCGTGGCTGCTGGTTGGGCTGCTCGGGGCGATGGCCGCGACCGCGATCGTCGGGGGCTTCGAGCATCAGCTCGAGGCCAACGTGCTGCTCGCCTTTTTTATCCCCGCCGTGGTCTACATGGCCGACGCGGTCGGCACCCAGACCGAGACGGTGCTGATCCGGGCGCTCGCGGCAGGGGTCACGGTTCGCTCGGTGCTACGCCGCGAATTGCTCACCGGGCTCGTTATTGGCATCGTGATTGGCGGAGCCTTCCTTGCATTCGCGCTGGTCGTCTGGGGTGACGGAGAGGTCGCCGTGGCGGTCGCGTTGGCGATGTTCGCGAGCTGTTCGATCGCGACCCTGGTGGCGACAGCACTGCCCGCCGCGTTTCAGCGCCTCGGCAAGGACCCGGCCTTCGGCTCCGGGCCGCTGGCAACAGTTTTTCAGGATCTGCTCTCGATCAGTGTCTACCTGGCGATCGTGGTGGCGATCGTGGTCTGAGACGGAGCCGCGGCTACTTCGAGGACGGTCAACCAAGGGAAGCTGCTTCGCTCGGCGCCGAGATCCACCGCGACGACAACTCCGACATCATGGTCACCGGTCCCCTTGCGGCAATCGCAAGGGTGGTACGCCGCTACTCGACGAGCCGCCGCTCCTCGCCGACGATCTGGACGGAACCCCGCGTTGTGGTCTACCCGGTAGGCGACTGCGACGCCGCAATGACTCAACGCTCGGCGAGCAGTTCGTCGGACTCCGCGCCTTCCGAGAGCCGAGCCGAGTGTGGTCTCTGGGCGATCTGCGACGCGGCCGGCGTGAAGGTCTCAATCTCGGTGACGGCGCGCATCGCGTCGACGCAGCTCGGCCCTAACCACTGCGATGGCGAACGGGATCAGGAACCCCGGTGCGGCAGCAGCCGTCCGGGCGGAAAAAAGGATGCCTCGCTTGTACCCGCGCAGTATGCGCACGCTGAGCGCAATCGTGGCACGGGGCCCAGCCCCGCAACGCCGATGAACAGTGGAGCATCAGGGTTTCCTCACGCGCAGCCCCTGTGAGGGGGCGGGCTCGGGGAAGTTAGCCGGGTGGGACCGAAGGTCGCGCAGGAGCAGCCGGGCGACCAGGGCAGACATCCCCAGGAGGCCCACGAGCAGCCCGGCCTCGGCGGCGCCGTGGTTGCGCGCTAGGGCCACGGCGGCGACAAGGCCGGCCAGCACCACCAGCATCACGGCGATCGCGCGGTGGAAGCGTCCGGCCTCGGAGTGCGGCCAGGGGTCGAGCGGGCGGACCACCTCGCGGCCCTGGTCGGAGTCGGTGCAGTGCTCCTTTAGCGGGCAGCGGTTGCACGCGTGTGCCCGCGCGCGGTAGCGCACCAGCCGCCGCTCATGGTCGACCTCGTGGGGCCGGAGATCCTCGCCCTCGGGGCAGACCCAGAGGTCATGGTGCGGTTGGTACTCGAACCCAGCGGTGCGGTAGCGCAACGAGCGCCGGTGGGTGTGCGCCGACAGCCACTCGAGCACGCCGGCGGACATAAGCAGAGCGAGCGAGTAACCCGCCGCGAGCAGCGTCTCCGCGCTCATGTGATCCTCGCCGCCGCGGCCTCGTCGGAGCTGACTCCGGTCACACGGCCGGGATCGTCGATCTCGGTGAACAGGATGCCCTCGGGTTCCTCGAGCGTGACCCGCTTGACCGTGTGGCGAATGCCGATGAACGCGATGTAGAGCACCGGCAGCGCCCCACCCGCAACGAACACGATGTCGCCGGGTAGGCGCAGCCACTCGAGCAGCGCGTTCGTGTCCTCGGTTAGGAAGCGCAGGTCGCGCGCCTCCCAGTAGCCATCGTTGACCGACTTGTAGAGCTGGGCGATCCCGAGCGGGAGCAGCGTTGCGAAGCACATCCAGGCGAGCCCGATGTTGGTCGACCAGAACGCGATGCGCGCCCACCGCTCGGGCCAGCGCTCGGCAGGGATCAGGTAGCGCAGGCAGAACAGCGCCAGCCCGATCGCGAGCATGCCGTACACGCCCATCATCGCCGCGTGGGCGTGGTTGGCGGTAAGCGCGGTGCCGATCTCGTAGTAGGAGACCACCGGCAGGTTGACCAGGAACCCGAAGACGCCCGCGCCGAGGAAGTTCCAGAAGCCCACAGCGACGAGGAACATCACCGCCCAGCGGTGCGGGAAGGGGGTGCGCGAGCTCGACTGCTGAGCCGCCCCGAGCTGCAGAAACGACCACGCCTCGACGGTCAGGAACGTCAGCGGGATCACCTCGGCGGCGCTGAAGAAGGCGCCCAGCGCCATGTGCTCGGCCGGCTCACCGGAGAAGTAGACGTGGTGCATCGTGCCGATCACGCCACCCGCCGAGTAGAGGCCGATGTCGAGCAGGATCACCGTCAGCGCAACCTTCTCGCGCACCACCCCCAGCAGCACGAACATGTAGGCGACCATCACGGTCGTGAACAACTCGAGGAAGTCCTCCACCCAGAGGTGCACGACCCAGAAGCGCCAGAACTCGTTGACCGTGAAATGCTGGCCGGTCTGAGCGATCAGGCCAACCGCGTAGAACGCGGGGATTGCGAGAGCCGCCATGAAGAACAGCCAAGGCATGTTGCCCACGTGCTCTCTGCGGAGGCGCGTGCGCAACACCCGCCAGAGCATGAACGCCCAGACGAACAGTCCGATCGAAAGCAGCACCTGCCAGACGCGCGCCAGGTCGAGGTACTCGAAGCCCTGCAGCCCGAACCAGTTGGTCGCCGCGTCGCCGAGGACGCCATGGATGCCCAGGAACGAGCCGATCAGCGTGCCGAACACGACCACTGCCAGGGCGCCCAGCAGCAGGAAGGCGAGCTTGGCCTGGCCGCGCGGCTCGCGCCGGGCGATCATCGGCGCCAGGAAGATCCCGGCCGCGACGAACGAGGTGGACACCCAGAATATTGCGAGCTGCAGGTGCCAGGTGCGCATCAGGTTGAAGGGCAGGAGCTCGGCCAGGTTGATCCCGAAGAAACTGGCCAGCTCGGCGCGATAGTGCTGCGAGGCGGCGCCGACCAGCACCTGAATCACAAAAAGCGCCGCCATCACGAAGAAAAACCAGGCGCAGGCCCGCTGCGCCGGCGTGAGCGCCACGTCGCCTGGGGTGCGGAAGCTGAGGCTGGCCTGCTCGCGGCCGTGCCAGCCGAGGATGTTCCAGCGCCCGAAGGCGGCGAACAGCAGCCCGATGCCGCCCAGCAGCGCGATCAGCGACAGCACCGACCACACGACCACGTTCGCCGTCGGCTGGTTGTCCACCCGCGGCTCCGGCGGCCAGTTGTTGGTGTACGAGTAGTCGTGACCCGGCCGCTCGGCGGCGCCGGCCCAGGCCGTCCAGCCGAAAAACGCCGTCAGGGCGGCCAGGTCCCCGCGGTCGGTGATCGCGTCCGGGCGCAGGCCGTGCTTGGTGGTGGGCTCGGAGAAAAAGCGCGAGTAGTGGGCCACCAGCCGGCGGTGGGCCTCGGCCTGCGGCTCGGTGAGCTCGAGCACGCCCGTCCGGTCGTCGTAGCGGTTGGTACGGAAGTCCTCGATTGTGCGACGCGCGGCGGTGTCGGAACGCTCGCCGCCGTAGCTGCGCGTGACCTGATTCGCGGCCCGGCGCAGATAGTCGGCGGTGTAGTCGGGGCCCAGGTAGGCGCCGTGGCCGAACACCGACCCGTACTCCATCAGGCCGTTGTGGAGGAACACCTCTTGGCCGCGCTCGACATCGCGCTCGGTATAGATCAGCTCGCCGGAGGGATCGACCACCCGTGTGGGGATGGGCGGCTTGGCCTGATAGGTGCGGTAGGCCAGCAGCCCGAGAACGAAGAACCCAAACAGCATCACGAGGACAACGCCCTGAACCCACCCCTTCGACACGAGCAGATCCCTGCGACTTGCCGCCACGCACCCCTCCCTTCGAGCAGCTAAGCAACAACCGGATACCGACGCGCGCGCATCATCGTAACCCGTCGCCGGCGAGCTTCGGTCGGCCCGTCCGCGAAGGCCGTCTCGGCGAACGTCAGAGACAGCGTCGGCTGCGCCAACCTGGCTCCCGTTCGTACAGAGTCGGCCGCGGCGCCCCCGAGCCCCACCGCGAGTCCCGCCTGAGCGGAAACTGCGGAAAAGCGCACACCAGCTGATCGCCCGGCGCTAGCGGCGAACCCGCGCGGCGGAACCGTGTGGCTACACCAGCTCCCCGACCCCGATCTCCCGGCAGCCAGCTCAAGGCGTTGTGAAGGACTCCTACATGGTGCGCGACTACTAGAGCTGCCGCGACGACCACAGCAGCGCGGCCAGGATCACCGAGGTCAGCCCGACCACCAGCCCGACGATCCAGCCGGCGACGTCCTGGCCCACAAGCACCGCGCCCAGGACCACGGCGATGCCGATGATCCCGCCGGTTGCGACCAGGCGCATCGAGCCGCGCTCCAGCTTCGTGCGGCGCCGCTCTCGGCCGGGCACCATGCCCTGTGGCCGCTCGCCCCGCCGAGCCTCGCGCTCGTGCTGGCGAACCTCGCGCGGAGTTAGCTCGGGCTCGGGCTCCGCCGCAGCACGCTCGGCAGATGCGGGACGCTCGCCGGGCTCTGAGGCGGTCACGTCAGAAGGCTACCGCGACCACGCCGCCAGGCGACTTGGAACGCGGTCTCGGCGATCGGGCGGCGGCGCAGGAAGGCACCCGAGGCTGAACCTTGGGAGGATCGCTCAGGCTCTCGCAACCGCGGGTGCGCCCTCGCAACCCAACGCGGGTGCACAACCGTCCGCTTGTCGTGATGCTCGCGCTCGCTTCGGCGGTGACCACCAACCTCGCCCTTCTGTTCAAACACCGCGGCGCGGTGCTCGCCCCGCCGATCCGGGTCCGCCATCCGCTGCGCAGCGCGGGCCGGTCTGTTTCGCTCCAAATGGTTCGCGGTCGGCTGGGCCGTGGCGATTGTGGCCTAGTTCCTGCACGTCGGTGCGCTGTCGCTCGCGCCGCTGTCGATCGTGCAGGCGGTCCTGTCAGGCGGGCTCGTCTTCCTCGCAGTGTTCGCCGAGCGATTCTTCGGCTTTCAGCTCGGACGGCGACAATGGGTCGGCCTGACGATCATCGCCGCCGGGCTCGTGGTGATCGGGCTGACCGGCGGCGGCGCCGACGACCCGAAGCGCGCCTCGCTGGCGGCGCTGATCGCCGTCGAGGGCGCGATCTTTGCGCTCGGCGCCGCGCTCGTGAGGATCTCGGCCCGCCGCCACGTCCAGCCGCGAGCCGAGCAACTGATCCTCGGTGCGGCAGCCGGGGCGCTGTTCGGCGTCTCCGCTGTCGCGATCAAATACATCACGCAGGCGTCACCGGGACCGCTGCTCGGGCTGGTGTGCCCGTGGACCCTCACCGCGATGATCGCCGGAGTGATCTCGTTCTACGCCTCTGCCCGCAGCCTCCAGATCGGCAACCGCGTCGAGGTCATCGCGATCACCTCGGTGGTCGCCAACCTCGCCGCGATCTTCGGCGACATCATCGTCTTCCACGACCCGATCGGCTCCGGCCCTGCCGGCATCGCCGCCCGCTTCCTCGCGTTCTGCCTCGTCATCGCCGCCGCGGCGCTGATGCGCGCCCCCATGCGCGCCACCCCCGACGCGGCCAGCGCAGCCGTGCGACCTACGTCCGGTAGCGCCGTCGGCTCTGGATCAGCGCGTGGTTGAGGATCGCCTCGTCGTCGTCCTCGCGAGCGACCACCACGAGCTTGTTCCAGGCGCCCGGGTGGACGACCCGCTCGTTGTAGATCTGGGTTCGAAAGCGTTCGGTGTAGACGGCTGGCAGGGCGTCACCGACGCCATACATGCGTCGCCCTCCGTCGCTGCCACGGATGACCGCGACGAGCTCGCGGGTCTGCTCGTAGTCGTCGGCCGCGACGAACTCGACGAGCGGCTGCTGGGGGGATCCACCGCTCAGGAACGCGACGACGTACTTTCGGTCGCGGCCCCACTTGTTCTCGCGCACGTCTCGCCAAGCCCGATCTGGACTGCGCCTTCGGCGCGCGTCGTGCCCATGAACACACGGTAGGGCTCGTATCGATCGCGCCCGCTTCGGCCACCGATACGACTCACCCTCGCGCTCCCGCACGAGGCGCCAATCCTCCGGCAGGTCCAGGGGACCTCCGCGAGTGCGGGTGGTCGCCGCATCGGAGGCACGCTCGGCATCGACGTGCTTGATAATCGGATTGTCAAAGCCCGCCTCCGCGAGCCGAGTCAGAAGCGGGCCGAGCTCGCGATCCGGAACGTGCTGCACGGTCACCGAGAATGGGGTCATCGCAGATCTCCTGCATCGACAACGTATGAAAACTTAGCTACGTAAGCATCCGTTGTCCAGAAGCTGCTAGGGTACGACTTGCGCCAAGACCCACCGCCGACGTCGTCGAGCTGGCGAAGCTCCCTTCGACCGTCACCTTGGGCGCGAGCGCACAGGAGGACTCAACTGAGTTCTCCACCCCGAGAAGAGAGTTGGACCTATTCATGTTTGCCACCATTCGACGCTACGAGGCGATCGACCAGGCCCGCACCAGCGAGCTCGTCAAGAAGGCCGACGAGACCCTCCTGCCGAGCCTGAGCGAGCTTCCGGGCTTCAGTGGCTATTACCTCATCGAGGCCGGCGACGGCGTCATGAGCTCGATCAGCTTCTTCGACACCTCGGCGCACGCCGACGAGTCGACCCGCGTCGCATCCAACTGGGTGCGCGAGCAGAAGCTGGAGACGGCGCTTCCGAACCCGCCGAAGATCACGAGCGGCGAGGTCGTCGTGCACAAGACGCGCGAGCTCGTCCAGGCCTAACAGCCTCGCAACCGTTCGCCGCAGGAGAGAAGGCCCGCGTCTGCGGGCCTTCTTTTTCTGTCCTGACGGACCGGCCGGTGCAAGCCGCGCTCAGAGGCCACGTTCGCGGGCGTCGCGGCTCAGGGCGCGGGAAATCTCCGACGGCTCGCTCCGCTTCTCCAGCGCTTCGATCCGCCCACCCTCACGGACGGACTCGCGATGGACCGCGTCCTGCAGCCCCTCGAGGAGCGCCTCAAGCTGCTCGATTCGCCCCTCCAGCGCTGCGATGCGCCGCTCGTACCCCGCATCAGGCGCTTGGGGAGCCGCGTCCGAAGCCCGCCTGCCGCGACCCAGTTGAACGACCCGGGTGAGGATCGCAACTCGACGCACCGCCCCCCCGCGTGGATTGCCGGAACTCGCCATGGTGCAAACCTCCGGCTGCCTCTTTCTCGGAAGCCGCGCGAGGGGAGGAGGAGCAAGACCCAACGAGCGGTACAGGCCGCGCCGGCCTCATCTCCAACACTACTCGTCAGCCAGCGTGCCCGGCCACGTCCGCGGGCAAGCTGGTGCTCCCCGGGACTCGAGCTTAGGCCGAACCTTGTCCGAGAGTGTCCCGAGACTGCCTCTACCCAGCGCGACTCGCCGGCAGCTCTTCTCGCCAACGACGCGCCCGCCCCGGGTTTACGAACCATGCCTACCGGGGTGGTTGTCAATCAAGAGAACTGGCCCCGCAGTCGATCCCGTACGCCTCAATACCGATCGCCCAGGGACGCGACGGGCGCCGCGATGCCGCTTCTTGAGCGCGTGTCGGCCGGGGCTGAAGATCACGACCTCGGTGCCGGGCTCGTGCTTCACGGGGATGTGGCCGGGCGGCGTGTAGAAGGCGTCGCGGGCCTCGTAAACCTCGTCGCGATCGGCGTATCGAGGACTCTAGTCTTGGGCGAGCCTGACCCGGCGCCCAGCGGTGCGGTCCCGCGCAGAATGAACGCCGTTCCCGGCGTGGCGAGAAGCGAAAGTTCAGGGTCCGCGGGCTCAGAGTCGTCGGGTGCGACGACAGACCGAAGGACCACAGCCGGGGTGCGGGACCTGGAGGGCCAGAAGCAGGTCCGCGCTGCGCCTTTCCCGGAGGGCAGCCTCTATGGGTTCAGTAGCCGGGCTACGTGTAGCGAAGCTAGGGCTGCGCTGCGAGACCGGAAGGCCGTTCGGGTCAAATTCGAGCGGGCCCGGGCGATCCGGCGTGCCGCGCCATGCGCCTCGCGCCTGCCGCTGTGAACGCTTATGCCTCGCAGGATCGCCGACCCGGAACGGCGCACCGCGAGGTGTATGGTCACTGCTGACGCCATGCCCTGGCTCGCCGACACCGACGTGGGCGCCGCGTACGGGTTCGCCCGGTCGATCGTCGGGAGCCCGGACGGAGGCCGAGCTGCGTCGTCGTGCGCTCCAGGCGCTCGCCGAGCTCGTTCCCGCGGACGTCCTGACCTGGGACCGGGTCGAGCTCGCCACGGGCGCCGTCCGATCACGAGGCGGTCCCGGTCGGGGCGGAGCCGCCCGGCGCGTTCGAGGCGCTCGTCGGGCACGCGGCTGACCACCCGCTGCTCGCCGCGCACGCGGCCCGCCGGCGCCCGGCCCTGCGGCTGTCCGAGGTCGTCGAGCGCCGGCGCGCTGTCCCGCAGCGAGCTCTACGGCGACCTGCTGCACGCCGTCCGGCGTCGAGTACGAGATCGCGATCGGCATGCGCACCGGTCGCGGCGAGGCGGTCGTCGCCGGGCTCGGGCGCACCGAGCGCGAGTTCTCCGAGCGCGACCGCGACGTGCTCGACATCGTCCGCCCGGGGCTCGAGGGCGCGCTGCGGGCCACGCAGGCGCGCGGGCGCCTCGTCCGCGCGCTCGCCGACGATCCGCCGCCCGGCACCGCGGTCGTGCTGCTCGACCGCGACGGCGAGATCGAGCTCTCGAGCCTCGACGCCGAGCGTTGGCTGGCCGAGCACTTCGGCGCGGCCGAGCATCCCGGCTGGCTGCCGCGGCCGGTCGCGGAGTGGCTCGCGCTGCCGCCGCGCCCGCCGCTCGTCAGCGAGCGCGACGGCCGGCGCCTCACCGTCCGCCTGGTGCCCGGCGATCCGCACGCGCTGCTGCTCGAGGAGACAGGTCGCCAGCTTCCGCCCGGACGCGCTCGACCGCCTCGGCCTGACCGCGCGCGAGACCGAGGTGCTGCGCGCGGCCGCCGTCGATCGAGGACGAGGCCGAGACTCGCGTGCGAGCTGTTCCTGAGCCTGCACGCGGTCCGCGAGCGGCTCGCGCGCCTGGAGGCCAAGCTCGGCGTGCGCACGGCCGCGGACGCCGTCGCCCGGGCGCTCCGCGAGAGCGCGTAGTTACCGGGCATGGCGGCGCGGGCGTGGTAATGCTCAGGTGGGCGGATCAGTAGGCGGGTCTGCGGCCTCGGCCCGGCGAAGACGGGCAGCGGCGCCGTCGGAGGCCCGCTCGAGTTCTCTGAGTTTGCCCTGGCTGGCCGCGCGCCCGCTGTAGAGCCGTGCCCGGTAGAGCTCGAGGCGCTCGCGACTGTAGCGCGCTTCGTTACGCAGCCGCTCTCGCTCGTTGCGCGCGTCCCGCGCTGCGTCGACGCGGTCGAAGCGGCTGTCATGACTCTTGGTCTCGTCGCCGGCGGGCCGTCGAGGTCAGCTCGTGTCGCGGGCGGATCGGACCGAATGCCTGCTTGGACGAGCGCGGCCTTCTGTTCGCGCGCCCGATCTTGTGCGGCACTTGCCTGTGCCGTGGGCATGACGCGTGCGACTTCTGCTCGCACGTCGCGGCGATCTCGGTGGTGGCGTTCGTAGGAGCGCACCGCTTTGACGGTTGCTGCGTCGGCGTCGGCCAGCGCTCGGACGATCTCGTCTGAGTCAAGCGCGTCGTATCCGGGCAGCGGTTCGTTCCCTCTCAGCCAGCGCAGCCGGTTGAGCACGACCGGCCGGGCTCGGTGCGATCGCTCGTGGGCCTCGACGGCGGCCAGCTCGAGCTGCGAGAGCTGAGACAGCTGTCCGACGACCTGCTTGCCATCGAGCTGGTCGTAGCAGGGGATCGGGAGCCGCGGCTCGTCTGCCGGGCTCGCTTCCGCTGAGCCGGGAGCGCCGGTCTCCCTGTGGGGCGAGCGGTTGCGCAGGCGCTCGAGGACCTTCATGGCTGCATCTCCAGGGACAGCAGGCCAGCGGTCGTGGGCAGCCGCTGCTGGCAGGAGCGACAGACCCTCGCTATCACGGGGCGCGTCCAGCCCAGGTCGCCGAGTTCGTAGAAGCGGCGGTAGCGCCCTTGGCCGAAGACTTGAAACACGTGCTCGCACGGCAGCGTTAGCGCTGTGCCGGCCGCGCGGCGGTGGCGGTCACGGTTTCTCCCTTGGTGTGGGCAGAGCGATTGCCTCGGCCACCGCCGCGGGGCTGAAGCTGCCGCCGTCATCGACCCAGCGCCCGGCGTCAAGCCGCGCCTGGGCGAGGATCGCCTCGCGGCGGGCGAAGATGTCGTCGACCCGACCGGCGATCCGCTGGTGCGTGCCCGGCGGGCTGTCATCGACCTGCGCTGTGGCGCTGCTTGATGGCTCGGAACCCGACGATTTCAGCGAGCTCAGCCGACCGGCTCGAGCAGCGAGCCGCAGCCTGGGCACAGATCGCCGACCAGGTCGTCCGGCCCTACCGCGCTGTACAGGCGGGTCTTGCAGGCTACGCATTTGAAGTGGGGCATCAAGGCCGCCTTCGGTCGCTGTCACACGCAAGTATATAGGACCGTTGAGTCTAGAAACGCTAATCTACTGTATATGCGTCAGGACGGAACGCCCGGCTGGTCGTTTCTGACCAACCACGCCCAGGTCCTGGTCTGCATCGCGCATGACCCCGGCATCCGCCTGCGCGAGATCGGCGAGGCGGTCGGGATCACCGAACGCGCCGCGCACCGGATCGTCGTCGAGCTCGCCGCCGCCGGCTACATCTCACGCCAGCGCAACGGCCGCCGCAACCACTACACCATCCAGTCCCACCTGCCCCTCCCCGACCCGCTCGCCCGCGAGCAAAAGATCGGCGACCTGCTGGCCATCCTCGTCGGACAGCAGGCCGAGACCAGCGGCTAAGGCGTGATGCGGGCCGGAGGCGCTTCGCTGGACCCTCTAGCGGGCGGGCGCCATGCCGAGAGAAATCCTCTGGCTCAAGGCCGGGCGGACTAGCGCGAGTTTCGGCGCTACCGGACCGGCGACGAGGCGATCTTCCTGGCTACCCGGACCTGCCTCAGTCCTCGTTCCATGACTATGGGGTACGCGAGGGGATCCCGGGTGAGCGGGGGCTACCGGCTCGCGCACGAGTGCGCGCTACCTGAGCGCTCGCGCGTGACCACCCGATCCGTGGCCGCTGCTCGGGGAGAGTCGGGGGGCGTGCCTGGCGCTGGGTGGACCCGACCGCGTGACCCGGCGGGCGGGCGGTGACGGGCGTGCTGTGCAGAGCGGCGTTCTCTGCGCTGCTGATGGCGGAGCGGTCTCGATCTGGATCTCAGCAGGCCGAGCATGTCAGTGGTCGACCATCGCCGGACGCGTTTTGCGTCGACCGTCGGCGTGGTCTAGCGTGGGGTTGCGTGACCGCTTCGGAGAGCAAGCGGGAGGCGATCGAGGTCGCCGCGCGGCCGTTGCGGGAGCTGCTGCGGGAGGAGCATGACGAGATCGCGGCCGCCCAGCGGGCGCTGAGGCAGGCCGAGAAGGCGCACGATCGTGCGATCGAGCTGGCCGAGCGGCAACCAAGATCGCGGCGCTGCTAGCACAGGCCGAGGAGGACGTGCTCGCCTTCTACACCTGCCCAGCAGAGCAATGGTCAAAGCTCAGGAGCACGAACCCGCACCACGCCCCGGGACTTGACTGGATCGGAAGCGGAACGGCGCCGTGGGCGTTTTTCCTCGAGGAAGGCGCCCGAGTTGCCCTGGAGGATGGCCGTTGTCTCCGCGGCTGTGCGGTAAGCGTCGGTTGGTGGTATCACCCTGTATGAAGCGAGTCGGAGGTGAAGCCATGGAGCTGAAGGTCGGGAATCGCGTCGAGGTCGAGTCGGAGTCGACCGAGCAGAGGCCTCGGAAAGGCGTCATCGAAGAGGTGGTGCGGGAGGCACCTTCCCCTCGCTATCGCATTCGCTGGGACGACGGGCACGAGAGCATCTACGCCCCTGCGGCGGGGGCGCTGCGTCGCGCCGGACCGAGCGAGACGGACTAGGACGAACATTTCTTCTCGGCCAGCCGCTCGTTGCGGCGCTGCGCGACGCCGGCCTGAGCCTCACCACGGGCACGGCCAGCCACGCAGCGGTCGCCGGGGCGCGTTCCCGCACGCGCTGGACGCGCTCACTTCCGACCGCCCGCACGAACTGGCGGCAGAGCTGGTCGAGCGGCGACTGCTCGCCGCCTGATCAGCCCTTATCGAGTGTGCCAACGATCCGCGGATGGCCCGCGATCTCGGGGGCGTCCACGAGCTCGAACCCGCGTAGGCCGGCGAGCCGGGCCAGACGATCGAGGCTCGTCCGGCCGAAGCCCCAGTAGACAGCGTCGTCGCGCGCATACACGTCGCCGTGCTCGTGGACGAGTACGCACGGGTCGTCCTGCCCGCCGCGCACGCCGTAGGTCTCGAGGATGATCCGCCCGGCGGGCGCGAGGCGCTCGCCCAGCACCCGTAGAAGCGTGAGGGGCGCCTCGACGCGGTGGAGGATGCCGAAGCAGAAGATGACGTCGAACATCTCCCCGAGGCGCTCGAGATCGAGCGCGTCCAGCCGGTGGTAGTCGACCCTGGAGTGCAGAAGCTCGGCGATCGCCCGAAACCCGGCGCCGGGCTCGAGGTCGATTCCGAACCGCGTGCGGATCCAGGCGACGTACTGCTCGTTGTCCACCGCCACCACCCGGGCGGCCCCGCGACGCTCGGCTAGGAAGGCGTAGAACCCGTCGAACGTGCCCACGTCGAGCACGCGCGCGCCGGTGAGGTCGCTCGGGTATCGCGCGTAGGCGGTAGCGGTGATCCCGCGCGATACCCGGCGTATAGACGCCGGCGCCGTTCAGAGAGAACGTGTGAAACCACAACGGCACGCGCCCCAGCACGACGCGCGCCTCCTCCGGCCGGGCGTCGATCGGCAACAAGTCCGCCACCGCCCGCTCCGCGGCGGTGGTCTCGGGGATCAGCTCCAAATCCTCCCGCGTCGACATCACCCCCTCGGATGTGAACAACCTGTGAACCCGACAATAGCCCGAGACCGCCTCCACCGCCGACGGGCCCGCCGCCGCGCGCCGCCAACCGACTCCCCACGAGGCACTCCGCCGCCAACACCCGCGTCCCGCGCGGATACGCGAGCGGCAAACAAGCCGCGTGCCCTGCTCGAGCCTGACGCCGACCGGCCGGCCGCGAGGCCGTTCGAACATCGGCTCCGCATGCCGCTCGCACTGCACCAGAAAGCTTGGTACCAGGGTGTGCCGCCTGGCTATTCCGCGGAAGCTGACCTACCGCGCCGGACACCCGCGTTGCAAGGGAACGCGAGCGCGCAGACCCGCCGTTCCAGACGACCGCAGCGGACGACCAGCGAGGGTCCGCACCGCTACTGAGGTCGCGCCTGCCTTCGAATGAAGGCGACGGTGCATGTGCGAGGACTCGGCCGCCACGCCTGATTCGAGCGGCCAATCGCGGCGTCCGAGCGTTTGTCACTTTGGGACTCCTCATTGGAGCCCCCCAGCGCATACAGGATAGCCTCGCGGAGGTCGAAACCGCTGATTTGCAGGTCTTTCATGGGCGCGGCTGGGTTCGAACCAGCGACCTCTCGCGTGTGAGGCGAGCGCTCTCCCGCTGAGCTACGCGCCCGGGAGAGGGACGGAGTCTAGTGCGCCGCCCGGGCTGCCAGCCAGCTACCTTCCTCCGCCCCGAAGCGCCTCGAAAGGCGGAATGAGCCCCTTCCCCAGACAACGTTCCCGGCGGCGCGCCGCCCCCGTGGTTCTATGCGGCGTGCTCGC
Organism: uncultured Thermoleophilaceae bacterium; assembly: GCA_963788595.1. Lineage (GTDB taxonomy): Bacteria > Actinomycetota > Thermoleophilia > Solirubrobacterales > Thermoleophilaceae > JACVRW01. The sequence goes on along the minus strand of CAWBHC010000007.1, from coordinate 371,854 downwards.
GCTGGCGCTGATGCTCGCGGGGCCGAGCTCGGCCGCCACGACCTACAGCAAGGGCAACTCGAGCATCACGAACCCGTGCTGGTTCTATTCGAAGACGACCGACGCGGACTGGTATTTCCCGGAGGGAACGTGGCGCGGCATGGTGTGGCTGCAGCACGGCTTCGGCCGGGCCAACGACGCCCTCGCCGATCTCGGCGGCACGCTCGCCTCGGACGGCTACGTCGTGTTCTCACCGACGCTCGGCTCGCTGGCGCCCGTCTGCAACATCAACAACACGCAGCGCTACCTGAACACCTGGGACGACCTCTTCCGGCCCCAGACCGCAGGCGGACGCGAGCTCCTCAGGAGCGCGCGGGCGGCCGCCTCCCCGCTCGGCGTCGAGGTCCGCGCGCTGCCAAGGGAGTTCGTGTTCGCCGGCCACTCCGCGGGCGGAAGCTCCGCCACGTTCGTGGCGAACGACCTACGCGAGGACCCCGCCGCGTTCGCGAACCTCAGGGGCGTGCTGCTGCTCGACCCGGTCGAGAACTCCAGGAACGACATGAAGAGCTCGCTGCCCGGGATCGTCGGCGAACGGCCGGTGCTCACGATCTCGTCTCCGGGCAACTCGTGCAACGCCTCTGCGAGTGGAACGACCGCGCTCGAGAACGCTAGGGACTCCTTCGCGGGCGTCCGCCTCGTGACCGGCAACCACACCGACGCCGAGGGAGCATCGACCGACTTGGTCGGCACCGCGGTCTGCGGAGTGCCCAAGGCGATCAACGTCCAGACGCTTCAGTACCTGGCCAGGGGGTGGCTGAACGACTGGTTCAGCGGCGGGCGCGATCCCAGCCTGTACCCCGGTGGGACCTACCTCGAGCAGCGCCGGGCCAACGGCGTGCTTTCCGAGCTGTTCTAGGCTCGCGCCGGATGAGCCGGCTCTGGACGATCGTCAAGCGCACCTTCGTCTCCTTCTACGACGACCAGATCACCCACCACGCCGCGGCGCTCACGTACTACTCGCTCATGTCGCTGTTCCCGGCGGTGCTGCTCGCGCTCTCCCTGCTCGGACTGCTCGGGCAGTACCCGGAGACCTACAACGCGATCATCGACTACCTCGAGGATGTGGCGCCCGCTTCCGTGGTCGACCCGCTCGACCGCTCGCTGCGCACGGCCCTGCAGAACAAGGGCACTGCGACGACCACGCTGGTCATCAGCGTGCTCGTCGCCTTCTACGGCACGACCGGCGTGCTCGAGGCGGCCCGGCGGGCGCTCAACGTCGTGTTCGAGGTGGAGGCCGGGCGTAGCTTCCTGCGGCGCAAGGCGGTCGACGTGGTGTCCTCGGTCGATCCTGATGACGCTCGTCCTCACCAGCCTCGTGACGGTGTTCATCGGCGGGCGCTTCGCGGATGACATCTTCGGCTTCATCGGGCTGGGGGAAACCGTGGCAGAGATCTGGAGCATCGTTCGCTGGCCCGGCGCCGTGCTCGCCGCGATGCTGGCTTTCGCATACATCTACTACGTCACTCCGGACGTGGAGCAGCGCTCGTTCCGCTGGGTCACGCCCGGTGCGATCGTCGGGGTCCTGACCTGGTTGCTCGTGTCCGTCGGCCTGTCCACGTACCTGTCGACCATCGACGACCTCGGGGCGCTGTACGGCACCTTCACCGGCCGCGATCGTCCTGGTCGGCTGGCTCTGGCTCACCAACGTGGCGCTCCTGTTCGGGGCCGAGCTCAACGCCGAGATAGAGCGCGAAAAGCAGGTCTCGGAAGGGGTTCCCCTGGCGCAGACGCTCGACCGGCCGGACCGCGGAGCGTCCTAGGCGCCTATCGCCAAGACCTTTGCGCCAGGTTGGGCGAGGGCGGCCTTCGAGCCCCACACCCAGGGGTACGCTGCCGAACGCCAGCTCTCCCAGGAGGTGTGGAGTGATGAAGGGGCGTGTCAAGCTCGCCGTCGGTGTCGCGGTTGTCGCGGCGCTGACGACCGCCGGAACGGTTGCGGTGGCCGGGGGAGGCGACAGCATTCGTGAGGAGCTCTCTGGGTACGAGGAGGACCCGCTGGTCCTCTCGACGCTCGGGCAACGGGTCGTTCAGGGCGTGGATCGACGAACGGCAACAGCGCATCTTCTACCGGCTCCGTTACGAGGACCTCGAGGGGACCGTGACCCAGGCGCACATCCACCTGGGCGGCGCCGCGCAGAGCGGCGGCATCAGCGTGTTCCTCTGCACGAACCTCGGCAACGGCCCCGTCGGCACGCAAGCCTGCCCGCCCGCGCCGGCCAGCGTCAGCGGGACACTGGTTCCGACTGACGTGATCGGGCCGGTCGGACAGGGCATCGTCGCCGGCGAGTTCGGTGAGCTCGTAGCCGCGATCCGGGCCGGCGTGACCTACGCCAACGTGCACAGCTCGAAGTACCCCGGAGGCGAGATCCGGGCGCAGCTCGAGGGCGACCGCGACCACGACGACTAGCGAGAGGCGCACTGGCGATACTTCCGCGCCATAACGGCGCGGAAGTATCCCTACGGTGAGCGGCGCGACCAGTTCGGCGAGCTGACGCTGCCGGAGGGTCAGGGCCCGTTCCCGGTGGCCGTCCTGATCCACGGCGGCTTCTGGCGCGCGCGCTACGACCTGCGTCTCGAGGACCGGCTCGTGGCCGATATCGCCCGCCGAGGCTGGGCGGCCTGGAGCCTCGAGTACCGGCGCCTCGGCTGGCGCAGCCGCGGTGGCTGGCCCGCGACGTTCGAGGACGTGGCGGCCGGGATCGACCGGCTCGGCCGGCTCGATGAGTCGCTCGACCTTGCGCGCGTGGTCGCCATCGGGCACTCGGCCGGGGGGCACCTGGCGCTCTGGGCCGCCGCCCGCCCCGGGCTACCCGCGGGCGCGCCCGGTGCCGAGCCGCGCATCCGGCTCGCGGGAGCCGTGTCGCAGGCCGGCGTCGTCGACCTGCGCGAGGCCGCGCGGCTGGGCTTGTCGCGGCGCGCGGCCGAGTCGTTACTCGGTGGATCGCCAATCAAGCTGCCCGCCCGCTACGACCTGGCATCGCCGATCGAGCGGCTGCCGCTCGGGGTCCCCCAGCTCCTGGTGCACGGGGACGCCGACGACGTCGTCCCGATCTCGCTCGCGCGCGGCTACGCCGAGCGCGCGGCCGCGGCGGACGACACGTGCGAGCTCGTCGAGGTCTCCGGCTGCGGGCACGACGAGCATCTCGACCCGGGGTCGGACGCGTGGCGCGCCGTCACCGGCTGGCTCGAGCGGCTGTGACCGAGCGCGCCCGCGCCGAGCGGCTCGATGCGGACGATCGGCTCGCCTCCTTCCGCGAGCGCTTCGTGATCGACGACCCGGCCACGATCTATCTCGACGGCAACTCGCTCGGCCGCCTGCCGCTCGCCACGCGCGCCCGAATCGGCGAGCTCGTCGAGCAGTGGGGCGCTCAGCTCGTCGGCGGCTGGCACGCCTGGGTCGACCTGCCCGTGCGCGTGGGGGACCTGATCGCCGAGGCCGTGCTGGACGCCCGCCCGGGAGAGGTGATCGTCTCCGACTCGACCACCGTCAACCTCTACAAGCTCGCCGGAGCGGTGCTGGCCCGGCGCGAGGGCGCAATCGTGGCCCACGCGGGCGAGTTCCCGACGGACCGCTACGTGCTCGCCGGCCTCGCCGGCGCCCACGGCCGCGAGCTGCGCCTGTTCGAGGCGGACCCGGTCGACGGTCCCGCCGCGGAGGATGTCGAGGAGGCCTGTGCCGCCGGGCCGGTCGCGCTCGTCGTCCTCTCGCACGTCAACTACCGCTCGGGCGCCGTGGCCGACATCCCGGCCGTCGAGGAGGCGGCCGCCGTGCCCGTGATCTGGGACCTCAGCCATTCGGCCGGCGTGCTCGAGCCCGGGCGGATCGGCCTGGCGGTCGGCTGCACCTACAAGTACCTGAACGCGGGCCCTGGCGCGCCCGCCTTCCTATACGCGCGCGAGGACCTTCAGCCGGAGCTGCGCTCGCCGATCCAGGGCTGGTTCGGTCAGCGCCGCCAGTTCGAGATGGACCGCGACTTCGACCCCGAGCCCGGTGTGCGGCGGCTTCCTCGCGGGCACCCCGAACGTGCCCGCGCTGGTGGCGATCGAGGAGGGGGCGCGGCTCGTGGGGGAGGCCGGGATCGGCGAGATTCGCGCGAAGGCAGAGGCACTCACGGCGTATCTCGTCGAGCTGCACGACGCATGGCTCGCAGCCGCTTGGCTTCGAGCTCGGCAGCCCGCGCGACCCGCGTCGGAGGGGCTCTCACGTGAGCCTGCGCCACGCCGAGGCGTGGCCGATCTGCCGCGCGCTCGCCGAGCGCGCCCGCGTGATCCCGGACTTCCGCGAGCCCGACTCGATCCGGCTCGGCCTGCCGCCGCTGTACACGCGCTTCGTCGACGTGCACGACGCCCTCTACCGGCTGCGCGCTCTCGTCGAGCGAGGGGAGCAGCGTGAAGTCGACCCGGTGCGGCCGCGCGTGACGTGACGGGCTACAGGGCGACGATGGCGTCGATCTCGACGTCGGCGCCCTTCGGCAGCCCCGCCGCGGCGATCGCCACGCGCGCGGGCGGGTCCTCCTCGCCGAAGAACTCGCCATAGACCTCGTTCACGCGCGCGAAGTCGCCCATGTCGGTGAGGTAGACCGTGCAGCGGACGGCCTGCGACAGCGACGCGCCCGCCGCCTCGCACACCGCCGAGAGGTTCTCGAGGCAGCGCCGCGCCTGCCCCTCCACGTCCTGCTTGACGAGCTCGCCGCTCGACGGGTCGAGCGGGATCTGCCCAGAGCAGAACAGCAACGAGCCGGTGCGGATCGCCTGGCTGTAGGGGCCGATCGCCGCGGGGGCGTTGTCGGTGGACACGGGCGTGCGCAGGGCCATGAAGCTCCTCTTGGTCGATGACGACGGGCGCAGGTTAGTCGTGCGCGCTAGGCTTGGGCGCGGACCGTGCTAGGCGGGGAGGTAGCGGTGCCCTGTCACCCACAAGCCGCTCTAGCGGGGCTGAATTCCCGACCGAGGGATTCCGCTTTCGGGGTCAGTACGCCGGACAGAGGCGTCGATGGCCGGGTCCCGCGCGGCGAGCGCTCGCGAACCAGGTCAGATCCGGGAGGAAGCAGCCTTAAGCGATACCGCTCGTGCGTCGCGGAGCAGCCTGGCCGGAGCCGAAGATCGGCGGGCACGCCCGAGAGCGAGTTTCGAGGAAGGGTGCACGGTCCACTTTTCTGAGCGATGGCCGAGGAGCACAACGTCGAGGTGATGCAGCGGCTGGCCGAGCTCGGCAGCGCGGGCACGCGCGCGTGCGGGCGGCGGGCGGCTGAGATGGCCGTGGCGCCCGCCCCCGCTCCCGTCGATCTCGACGTGCTGCGGGCGGTCGAGCGCCGCGTGCTCTGGCTCGCCACGGCGATCGTCCACCACGCGAACCGCGTTCGCGAGAACAGCTCGGGAGTGAAGGTGGGCGGGCACCAGGCCTCGAGCGCCTCGATGGTGAGCCTGATGACCGCGCTCTGGTTCGCGGACATGCGCGCCGAGGATCGCGTGTCGGTCAAGCCGCACGCCTCGCCCGTCCTGCACGCGATCAACTACCTGATCGGGCAGCTCGACGAGCCGTACCTCGAGTCGCTCCGCGAGTTCGGCGGACTGCAGAGCTACCCGAGCCGCACCAAGGACCCGGACCCGGTCGACTACTCGACGGGGTCGGTCGGCATCGGAGCGACGGCGCCGGTCTGGAGCGCGATCGCGCGCCGCTACCTCGAGTACCACCGCCTCGAGGCGCCGCCGATGGGCCGCCAGATCGCGCTGCTGGGGGACGCCGAGCTCGACGAGGGCGCGGTCTGGGAGGCGATCGCCGACCCGTGGGTGGCCCACCTCGGCGAGGTGCTCTGGGTCGTGGACCTGAACCGCCAGTCGCTCGACCGCGTGGTCCCCGACATCGCCTTCGGCCGCCTGGCGGGCATGTTCGACGCGGCCGGATGGCAGGTGATCACGGTCAAGTACGGGCGCCTGCTCGAGGACCTCTTCGCCCGGCCCGGCGGCGCCGCGCTCCGGCGCCGGATCGACGAGATGCCGAACGAGGAGTACCAGCGGCTGCTGCGCGCCTCCGGAGCCGAGCTCCGCGAGCGCCTGCCCGGGCCCGACGCCGAGCTGGCGAAGCTGGTCGCGGAGCTCGACGACGCGGAGCTGCGCGCGGGCTTCAGGGACCTCGGCGGCCACGACCTCGGCAAGCTGATCGAGGCCTACCGCGCGGTCGAGCACGACCGGCCGACGGTGGTCTTCGCGTACACGATCAAGGGCTGGTCGCTGCCGATCGAGGGCCATCCGGAGAACCACTCCGCGCTGCTGACGACCGAGCAGTTTGCCGAGCTGGCGGCGGAGCTCGGCACCGACCACGAGCATCCGTGGGAGCGCTTCGAGCCCGGCAGCGCCGAGGACGAGCTGTGCGCCGCCGCGGCCGCCGCGCTCGCGCGCGAGGAGCCCCTTCCGCACGAGCCGCCGCCCGTTCCCGCCGCGCTTGGCCGCACGCACCGCGGCAGCGAGTCGACGCAGCAGGCCTTCGGGCGCTTCTTCGTCGACCTCGTCCACGAGGCGCCCGAGGTCGCCGAGCGCGTCGTGACCGTGAGCCCGGACGTGGCGAGCTCGACCAACCTCGGCGGCTGGATCAACAAGGCGGGCATCTGGTCGGTGGGCGAGCGGCGAGACTGGTTCGCCGACGACTCCCAGACGCTCGTCCGCTGGCACGAGACCCCCGGGCGGCGGCCATATCGAGCTGGGCATCGCCGAGACGAACCTGGTGGGGCTGCTCGGTGAGCTCGGCGCGACCTGGAGCCGCTACGGCCAGCCGCTCTTCCCGATCGGGACGATCTACGACCCGTTCGTCGGCCGCGCCCTCGAGCCGTGGTCGTTCGGGATCTACGCGGGCGGCCAGTCGATCCTCGTCGGCACCCCGTCCGGGGTCTCGCTCGCGCCCGAGGGCGGCGCCCACCAGTCGATCGTCACGCCCTCGATCGGGATCGGGCAACCGGGCTGCAGCTCCTGGGAGCCCGCCTTCGGGCAGGACCTCGAGTGGGTGCTGCTGGGGGCCCTGGCACGGCTCGGACGCCCGGGCGGGGAGTCCGCGTACCTCCGGCTCTCGACGCGCCCGGTCGACCAGAAGCTGACGGGAGGCGACACGAGTGACGAGCGCCGCCGGCTCGTGCTGGCGGGCGGCTATCCGCTCCGGCTCGCGGACGGGCGCCCGCGCGTGACGCTCGTCGGCATGGGCGCCGTGATGCCAGAGGTATTGGCGGCCGCGGACGAGCTCGGCGACGGCGTCGACGTGGTCTGCGTGACGAGCGCGGACCTCATCTTCCGCGCGCTCCGAGCCCGTGCCGGCTTCGACGAGCACCCCACCGAGATCCTCGATGACCTGCTGCCGCCCGAGCGCGCGGCGCCGATGGTGACCGTCCTCGACGGCGACCCGAACGCGCTCGCCTTCCTGGCGACGGTGAACCCGGTGCCGCTCACACCGCTCGGCGTGACCCGCTTCGGCCAGTCAGGCGACCTCGCGGACGTCTACCAGCATCACGGGATCGACGCCGAGACGGTGATCGGCGCCGCGCTCGACCTCACGTCGTCTTGACGACGAGGACCGAGCAGCCGGCCTTGTGGGTCACGGTGTTGGGCACGCTGCCGAGCACCCGGCGCTGCATGCCCTTGTTCCCGATCACGAGGACGTCGGCCCCGCAGCGCTCGGCCAGACTCACCAGCACCTCAGCGGGATCGCCCTCCTCGATCAGCGTGCTGCACTCGATCCCGCTGCAGCGCAACTCCGCCTCCGCGAGCTCCAGCTGCTGCGTCAGCCGCGCCACCGGGCTCGTGGCCCACTGGATCTCGAGCGAGGAGCCGCTCAGGTTGGCCGGTCCGCTCTCCTTCGAGTCGCTGAAGGCGCTGATCAGAACCAGCTTCGCGCCGTAGCGGCGGGCCATCTCGGCGGCCGTCTCGACGGCCTTGGTCGCGGTTTCGGAGCCGTCCGTGCCCACGGCCACAGTCGAGATCATGCGGCCGAGTATCTCCCGGCGGGGGCTGCCTGTCCACCGTCCGCCGCGCAGCTAGCATGGGGCGACCGATGCTCTCGCTCTACCGCCGCCACCGCCCGCGCACCTTTGATTCGGTGGTCGGCCAGGAGCACATCGTCAAGACGCTCCGCAACGCGATCGAGCTCGGCCAGGTCCACCACGCCTATCTGTTCGTCGGCTCTCGCGGGACCGGCAAGACCTCGATGGCGAAGCTGCTCGCCTGTGCCCTGAACGCCGAGGGCGGCCCGAACGCCGCCTTCGACCCGGACAGCCCCACGGCGCGGGCGATCCTCGCCGGCAGCTCGCTCGACGTCGTCGAGATGGACGCGGCGTCGAACAACTCGGTCGACGACATCCGCGAGCTTCGCGAGAACGTGGCGCTCGCGCCGATGCAAGGCGGCAGCCGCGTCTACATCCTCGACGAGGCGCACATGCTGTCGACCGCGGCGTGGAACGCGTTCCTGAAGACGCTCGAGGAGCCGCCCGCGCACGTGGTCTTCGTGCTCGCCACCACCGAGGCGCACAAGGTGCCGGCCACGATCGTGGATCGCTGCCACCGCTTCGACTTCCAGCGCCCCTCGCTCGAGCAGATCGCGGGCGTGCTGCGGCGCGTGGCCGCCGAGGAGGAGATCGAGATCCCCGATCCCGCGGTCGGCATGCTCGCCCGCGCGGCCACCGGCTCCTTCCGTGACGCGCTCGGCACGCTCGAGCAGCTCGTGACCTACGGCGGCAAGCAGGTCGAGCTCGACGACGTGCGCGACATCCTCGGCGTCGCGGACGCGGAGATGGTGCTCGCGGCCGGCGAGGCGCTGGCCACGCGCGATCCGAAGGAGGCGCTGCTCGGCGTGCAGCGGCTGTCCGAGTCGGGACGCGACTTCACCCAGTTCATGCGCGACCTGTCGGCCCACCTGCGCCACCTGTTCGTCGTGCAGACGCTCGGCGACGTGCCCGACTCGTTCTCCGTCACCGCCGAGCACGGCGACCGCCTGGCCTCCCAGGCCGAGCGGCTCTCCCAGGGCGAGATCCTGCGCGCGATCGACTTCCTCGCCGCTGCGCTGGCCGCGGTCAAGGACGGCTCGGAGCCGCGCATGCAACTCGAGATGGCGCTCCTCAAGGCCACGCAGCCGCAGGCCGACCTGTCGCTTCAGACGCTCATCTTCCGGATCGAGCAGCTCGAGCGGAAGCTCGGCGGCGAGCCGGCCGGGGAGGCCCCCGCGCAGGACGCCGCCGCGGCGCCGGCCCCTCAGGCAGCGCCGCAGCGAAGCGGCGCCGGTCCCTCCGCGGCGGTGGCCGTCGAGTCGCGCGAGGAGGAGTCGCCGCAGCCGGCAGGGGCGCTCGAGCTCGAGCAGGTCAAGGCGCTCTGGCCCGCCGTGGCGGATGCGGTGGGGGAGGAGAACGGCATGCTCGGCGCCGCCATCGGCGCGGCCCAGCCCGCCGGGCTCGAGGGCGACCGCCTGACGGTCGCTTTTCCCGCCGACGCGGCGTTCGTGAAGAAGAAGGCCGAGGCCAACAAAGAGCTCCTGGCCTCCGCCGTGCGCGGTCTCACCGGGCACTCGCTCAGCCTCGCCTTCGAGCTGAGCGAAGACGCGACGGCCGGCGCCCAGGCCACACTCGACCACGAGCAGCTCATCGAGCGCCTGCGCGCGGAGTTCGGCGCGGAGGAGGTCTTCGAGGAGCCCGAGGAGGAAAGGCAGTAGATGGGTCAGCCGAACATGAATCAGATGATGAAGCAGGTCCAGAAGATGCAGGCCGACATGGCCAAGGCGCAGGAGGAGCTGGCGAACGCGACCGTCGAGGCAAGCGCCGGCGGCGGCATGGTCACGGTGAAGATGAGCGGCGACCTGGAGCTGAAGGAGATCCGGATCGACCCGGACGCCGTCGATCCCGAGGACGTCGAGATGCTTCAGGACATGGTCCAGGCGGCCGTGAACGAGGCGATCCGCTCGGCCCAGGAGCTCGCCGCATCGAAGATGAACGCCGCCGCGGGCGGGCTCGCCGGCCCGGGCGGCCTGGGCGGTTTGGGCTTGCCGGGGTTCTGATGCTCTGATCGGCCCGCTGGGCCGCGCCGTCCGCAGCTCGGGCTGCCCAGGGCGCGGGTCCTGTCCGGGGAAGTTTCCTTTCGGACCCCTTCGCTTCGCTTGGGGCGCCGAAAGTTTGCCTTCCCTCGGCCACCCGCGCGCGAGGCGCTGAGGTTCTGTTGCTTTCACGGGGCTTTCAGGCCCGGCCCGAATGGCTCTACGTCATCGGTGTCGGCGGCCGCCGTCCCGAGGGCGGGGACGGCTTCCTGGGACTGATCCGCCGCGGCGACGTCAGGGGCGGAGGTGCTCGATCGTGAAACCGTGGTGGTCGGCCAAACGGGCGGCGATGAGGGAGCGGTGGCAGGCCTCGGGGTCGCGCTCGACGCAGAGGAGCGCGGCGAGGCCTTCGGGGGGCAGCGCGGTGACGAGGCCGGTGAGGTCGACGCGGTCGAGGACCTCGGTCGTGTAGCGACGGACGTACTCGGGCGCGAGCTCGACGCGAGAGCGCTTGCCGACGCCGAGCCGGGCGTCCTCGGCGTACTGGAGCTGGCGCAGGTCGGTCGTCGGGGCGAGCTCGGGATGGTGGCGATAGCCGAGCGACGCGGCGGACAGGGCGTCCTGGAGGCGCCGGGAGTTGGCCCACGCGTACTGCGGTCCGCGAACGCCGCGGCGCTGGCGGACGTCCAGGACGAGGCGGACATCGGCCGCCGAAAGCCGCTCGAGAAAGGAGTTGCCAGCAAACCCGTAGACGCCGATCGTGGCGATCGCGGACGGTGTGGGTGGCGGGTCGGTGGGGACGTGCATCGGAAGGCGTGGGTCAGGGGTGAAGGGGACCCCGTTCTTCGGTCCACCTGCTGTCCAGCGTCTCAGAACGCGCGGAAGGACCGCGAGGTGAGACGCTGATTGTGGACACGGCGTTCGGACACCGACGGTCCGGCCCCGGTGCCGCCGCTGCGCGTCGCAGAAACGGTCGATTCTGAGAATCGCTCCTCGGCGCGTCCTCGACGCCGCCGCTTACGCCCGGCGGGTGCTCGGCCGATGGCGATCGCGAGCTTGCCTCAGGTCCCGGACCCGACCGCGCCCGGAGCTACGCTTGGCGACCCTTTGTTCGCAGCACCGGTCAACCGCCTGATCACAGAGCTCGCGCGCCTTCCCGGAATCGGGCAGCGCACGGCGCAGCGACTTGCATTTCACCTGTTGAGCGCTTCGGAGGAGGAGGCGCTTGGCCTCGCTGACGCCATCCGCGAGGTCAAGGCGACCGTCGGCCACTGCGAGGTCTGTTTCAACCTCGCCACCGAGTCGACCTGCCGCATCTGTCAGGACGAGCGGCGCGAGACGGCCATGCTCTGCGTCGTCGAGCAGCCGAGCGACGTGATCCCGATCGAGCGCTCCGGCGAGTTCCAGGGCCGCTATCACGTGCTCGGCGGGGCGCTCTCGCCGATCGACGGCGTCGACCCCGAGCACCTGCACATCACCGAGCTGCTCGGGCGGGTGGACAACGGCGCGGGGATCCGCGAGGTCGTGATCGCCACCAACGCGACCACGACCGGCGAGGCCACCGCGCTCTACCTGGCCGACGCCCTGCGGGAGCGCTCGCCCGATGTGGTCGTGACGCGCCTGGCAAGCGGCCTGCCCGTCGGCTCGGACCTCGAGTACGCGGACGAGATCACCCTCGGCCGCGCGCTGCGCGGCCGCCAGGCGATCTAGCGCGAGGCCGCCTCGTCAGTCGTCGACGATGCCGCCCACGTACGTGATCGGAGCGGTGTTCGGCTCGCCGTAGACCGAGCAGATCGCCCGCGGGACGGTGCCCACGTTCTCCCATTCGGTCTTCACGTTCTTGGACCAGCCGCTCTGGCTGCCGAGGGTGACGCCGAAGATGCTGATCGCGCGCCCGACCGACTGCGCCTCGCCGCTCGAGACCCACTCGGTGCTCTTCGGAGCCACGATCAGCCTGTGGGCGCTGTCGGCCTTGTGGCAGCTGCCGTCGAGCACGCTCGCGGCGTCGTCGTACTTCTTGTAGTACGACCCGCCGACGTGGTGGCTCACGCGCAGGACCCTGGTGAGGTCGTTCTTGCCGCGATTGCAGTCGTCACCGACGAGGTAGTAGTAGTAGTACGCGAAGCGCGTCTGGACGTAGCGCGAGAAGGCGCCCGCCCCGGGCGGCCTGATGATGGAGCCGCGCTCGCCGACGCTCGTCTTCGTGACCGAGGTCTCGCCGCTCACCTGGAAGCCGCGCGTGCCGTACGAGACGGCCGCGCCGATCTCAGAGTCCGCCTGGGAGCCGGTCGCGTAGTAGAAGGTCGAGCGGAAGCCGCCCCACTGGTGCAGCTGACCCACGCGCGTGTAGCGGTAGTAGTTGCGCGACCTCTTCCACTCGCAGTCTGACCGCTCGACCTGGCTGGCGAGCGCCTTCGTGCTGGTGGTGCCCCTCCCCCATGGGTACAGCTGGAGCCGCGGCGAGCTGGAGGAGCGGGCGCGCCAGCGCCCGTTCGTCAGCTTGCGCGTGAACGGCAGCACGGCCTTGCCCGCCTCGGTCCTGACGAGCAGCAGCAGGTTGACCGACCCGCCGTTGTGGGCCGCGGCTCGCCGCAGCAGCGGAGTCACGGGGGTCGTGACGCTGAAGTCGCCGCCGCGGACTGCTGCGTACCCGACCGAGCGGAAGGCGCCGGTCTTGCGGCTGGCGGACTCGTCGAGGAAGACGGTCGCGTTGCCGGTGGCGGCGGACGCCGCGAACGCGCCGGGCGGCGGCGCGACGCTGCCCTCGATCAGCTCGGGCGCGGCGGACGCGGGCGCGGCGGCTGCGGCCAGCAGGCCGAGCGCGATGACGGGGGAGACGAGGCGGCGAGTCATGAAACGTTGATCTCCTGGAGACGTTAGGGTTTCCCGATGTTCCCCGCGGGGGAGGATCGGGAAACCTGATGGGGTACGAACGCGCAGCGAAGGGGACTGGGCGGCGAGCGGCGCTCGCCCTCGCGGCCGTGTTCGGTCCGGCCCTCGGGCCCGCGGCGGCCGATGCCCAGGCGCCCCCGCCACCGCCCCCCGGGGCGAGCGATCAAGAGGTATTCGACTATCTGGAGCAGCTGGAGAAGGGGCAGCCCCAGGAGCCCGCGCCCGTGCTGCCCGACGAGCCGACGGCCGAGGAGCAGGCGGATATCGACAACACCGCCGACGACGCGCCGACTCCGGGCGCGCCGCCGCCCCCGGAGCCGCCCGACCCGCCGGAGCCGCCCGCCGCCACGCCGCCCGTGACGCCGCCCCCGGCCGAGCCGCCGCCTGCCGAGCCCGCGCCGGTCACACAGGCTCCGGTCGAGACCACACCGGCCGAGCCGGCCCCGTCCGTCCCGGCTCCCGTCGAGGCCGCGCCGGCCCCCGCCCCGGTCGTCCCGGCCCCGCCCGCGCCGCCCGCAGCGCCGGTGGAGACGCCGCCCGTGGGCGAGCAGCCGGCCCCGCCGCGGGGCGAGGAGCGCTCGACCAGGGTGCCGAAGCGAATCGAGGCCACCCCGCCCGCACCTCCGCAGCCGCCCGCCACGGTCATCGACCCGGTTCCGGTAGCTCCGCCCGAGCCCGTGGCCGCCGAGCCCGTGCAGGTGGCGACCCAGGCCGAGGCGCCCGCGCCGCGGGAGTCCGGATCGGAGCAGGTGCACGTCGTCCGCTCGGGCGAGTCGCTCTGGTCGATCGCCGAGGACCTGCTCGGAAGCGGGGCCTCCACTGAGCAGATCGCGCGCGCCGTCGAGCGGCTCTGGGCGCTGAACGCCGAGCGCATCGGCAGCGGCGATCCGGACCTGATCATCAGCGGCCAGCGCCTCGTCGTGCCGTCCGGTCTCTAGAGCCTCGCCGGCGGGACGAGCTCGCACGGCGCCGGGGCGCAGGCGGTCAGCTGGTTCGGGATGCCGAGGCGGCCCTCGTCCTCGGGTACAAAGTTCGGCGGACGCTAGCCCTCCACGTCGCGGCGGCGCAGCAGCGCGACGCCCGCCGCGAAGGCGATCCCGATCCAACCGAGCAGGGCCAGCGTCGCGAGCTGCGGGTCGAGCAGGTTCGCCTCCTCGAGGCCGACGGCGGCCGGGTCGATGCCCGTCGCCGCTGTCGGCAGCGCGACGAAGGGCCCGAAGCGACCCACCTCCGGAACGATCGCGAGCACCATCGGCTCAAGGACGAAGGTCGCCACCAGCACGCTCACGATCGCTGCGACCTGATTGCGGACGAGGGCGCCCAGCGCGACGCCGAAGGCGCCCCCGAGGGCGGCGAGCCCGGCGCTCCGCGTGACGTACTCGGCGAGCTCGCCGAAGTCCGGGCCCGGGAGGTCTCGCACACCGACGAACACGAGCCCGACGACGGTCACCGCCGCGGAGATCAGCAGCGATAGCGCCAGCCCCGCGCCTGCGAAGGCGACCGCCTTCGCAGCGAGGAAGCGCAGCCTGTCGGGGGCCGCGAGCAGAGCCCCGGTGATCGTGCGATGGCGCCATTCGCCGGTGATGCCGACGACGGCCAGTATCAGGATGAACACGCTGCTCATGTCATTGGCGAAGATGTCGGTCACCACGTCGTCCGGCTGTGGATCGGACAGCACGCCGGTGAGGACCGTCAGGAGCAGCGACAGGCCGCCGGCGACGGCGGTGAGCGCGACGAACGTGCGGGTCGTGCGCAGCTTGATGAGCTCGGATCTGAGCAGGGTGGTCATGCGGCCTCCGCGGTTAGGTCGAGGAATGCGTCTTCCAGTGAGCGGCCGGTGGCGCTGAGCTCGCGCAGCGGGATTCCCTCGCGCGCGGCGACGAGGCCCAGCTCATCCGGGGTCATGCCGGGCACCACCAGCACGTCGGCGCTCTGGCGCTCGACGACGCGGCCGCTCGCGCCCAACACGGCGGCCAGCCGCTCGGGCTCGCCGCTGCGCACGCGCACGGCGGACCCGCCGTCGCCGCCCAGCACCTCGCCGAGCGGGCCGCTCGCGCGCAGGACGCCCCCGGAGATGACGACGACGTCGTCGGCGCTCAGCGCCAGCTCGGAGAGGAGATGGGTCGAGACGAGCACCGCACGCCCGCGCGCCGCGTGGGCGCGCAGCAGGTCCCGCACCCAGCGAATGCCGGGCGGGTCGAGCCCGTTGGTCGGCTCGTCGAGGATCAGCACCTCGGGGTCTCCGAGCAGCGCGGCGGCGATGGCAAGCCGCTGGCGCATGCCCATCGAGTAGCCCTTCACCCGCCGGCGCCCCGCGCCGCTCAGGTCGACGAGCTCGAGCACCTCGTCGACGCGCGACTCGGGATGGTCGCCCGCCGCGGCGAGCACGCGCAGGTGGTTGCGCCCGCTGCGGCCCGGGTGGAAGCTCGCGTCCTCGAGCACCGCACCCACGTGCGTGCTCGGGCGCTCGAGCTCCCCGTAGGTTCGGCCGTCGAAGGTGCCCTCGCCCGAGTCCGGATGCACGAGCCCGAGCAACATCCGCAAGGTGGTCGACTTGCCGGCGCCGTTCGGCCCGATGAAGCCCGTCACCCGGCCGGCACCCACCTCGAAGGTCAGGTCGCTCACGGCCTGGACGGATCCGAAGCGCCGGCTCAGCCCTCTTATCTCGATCGCAGCCATGCAGCCAACGCTAGGCCGCGCGGCGCCGCCGGACATCGGTCTCAGGAGTGGACCTGGAGCTCCGTCTTCAGGATGAGCGCGGCCGCACGAGCCCCACGTCGTAGGCGTGCACGACCGCCTGCACGCGGTCGCGCAGGCCGAGCTTGCGCAGCACCGAGGACACGTGCGTCTTGACGGTCGCCTCGGTCAGCACGAGCCGCGCGGCGATCTCCGCGTTGGACAGCGCCAGCGCGACCAGCCGGAAGCACCTCGAGCTCGCGCTCGGTCAGCTCCTCGAGCATCTCCGGCGCGGGGCCCGGATCGGGCAGCGAGCCGGCGAAGCGGTCGAGCAGCCGGCGCGTGGCGCTGGGGGCGAGCAGCGCGTCGCCGCCGCCACCACGCGCACGGCGTCGACCAGCTCGGCGGGACGCACGTCCTTCAGCAGAAAGCCGCTCGCGCCCGCCCGCACGGCGGCGAACACGTACTCGTCGAGGTCGTAGGTGGTGAGGACGACCACGCGGCTGTCGCTGCCCGCCGCGGCGATGCGGCGCGTGGCCTCGATGCCGTCCATGCCGGGCATGCGCACGTCCATCAGCACGACGTCGGGCTCGAGCTGCTCGACGAGCTCGACCGCCTCGGCGCCGTCGGCGGCCTCGCCGCTCACCTCGATGTCCTCGCGGGCGTCGAGGATCATGCGGAAGCCGCCGCGGACGAGCGCCTGGTCGTCGGCGATGACGACGCCGATGCTCATGGCGTCGCCTCGAGGGGCAGGCGGGCGTGAACGCGGTAGCCGCCCTCCGGCAGCGGCCCGGCCTCGAAGCTGCCGCCGAGCATCGTCGCGCGCTCGCGCATCCCGACGAGCCCGTGCCCGCCCTCGCTTGCGGCTGTGGCCGGGCCGGCCGTCGTCGCGGACGTCGACCTCGAGCGCGTCGGGCCCCAGCCTCAGCACGACCTCGGCCCGCGTCGCGCCGCGCGTGGCGCAGCGTGTTCGTCAGCGCCTCCTGGACGATCCGGTAGGCGGACAGGTCGACGCCCGCCGGGCACGTCGCCGTCGTCGCCCTCGCGGCGCATCACGACGTCGAGGCCGCCGGCGCGGAGCGGCTCGGCCAGCTCGTCGAGCCGGTCGAGGCCCGGCCGCGGGCTCGTGCTCGGGCGCGTCGGCCTCCGGCCGCATCGCGCCCAGGACCAGACGAAGCTCGCGCAGCGCGTCGCGGCCGGTCTGCTCGATCGAGCGCAGCGCCGCGCGCGCCTGGTCGGGCCGTTCCTCGAACACGTCGTCGGCGGCGGCCGCCTGCACGACGATCACCGACACGCGAGTGCGCCACGACGTCGTGGAGCTCGCGAGCGATCCGTGCCTGCTCGTCCGCGACCGCGCGCCGGGCCTCCTCGTGGATCACGACCCGGCGGTTGCGCGCCGCCTCGCCGAGCGCCCAGGCACCGAGGCCGAGCACGATCGCGAAGGCGGCGTCCTCGGCGTTGACCGTGAAGAAGTTGAGCGAGGCAACGGCGGTCACGCCCGCAAGGCCGAAGAGCGAGACGCGCGGCGGGAAGACCGACGCGAGCGCACCGACGGCGAAGTAGCCCGCCACGGGCATCACCGAGTCGGGGGAGATCGCCAGCACGGCGAGCCCGGTCACGAGCGCCACCGCGGTGACCGGGATCGGGTGGGTACGCCGCCAGCGCATGGCCACGCCCTGCGCCACGGCGAGCGCCAGCAGCAGGAGGACCACGCTTGCCGGCGCACCGTTCTCGCCCTCGCCCAGTGCCACCAGGACCCCGAAGATCCCGACGATCCAGGGGACCGCCACGTTCGCGAACCCGCGCAGACCGGTGGGTGTCCACGGGAGACGCATGGTTCGATCGTGCCCGATCGCCGCGGAGGGTGCATCCGTCGCAGGTATGAGATGCCTCAGCCGGCCGTACGATGGACGCATGGCCACCCGACTCGTCCGCGGCGCCTGCCCGCACGACTGCCCGGACACCTGTGCGATGCACGTGACGGTCGAGGACGGGCGCGCCGTCGCCGTGGCCGGCGATCCGGATCACCCGATCACGGTCGGCTTCCTGTGCGGCAAGGTCTCCAACTACCTGGACCGCGTCTACTCCGAGGAGCGCATCCTGCACCCGCTCGTCCGCGCGGGCGCGAAGGGCGACGGGCGCTTCGAGCGCGTGTCCTGGGACGAGGCGCTCGATCGCGTCGCAGGGGGTCTCGCCCGCGCGCGCGAGGAGTTCGGCGGCGAGTCGATCCTGCCGTACTCGTACATGGGCACGCAGGGGCTGATCCAGAGCAACGTCATGAGCGCGCGCGTGATGAACGCGCTCGGCGCCAGCGAGCTCGAGCGCACGATCTGCGCGAGCGCCGGGATGGCCGGAACGGTGATGGCGCACGGTGTGTCGCCGGAGGTCGATCCGGAGGAGTGGCCGAACGCGCGCTACGTGCTCGTCTGGGGCTGGAACCCGATGTCGACCGCGCCGCACCTGTGGCGCAAGCTGCTCGACGCCCGGACGGCCGGTGCTCGGCTCGTGGTCGTGGACCCGTTCCGCAGCCGCACGGCGCGGGTTGCCGACGAGCACCTGCGCCCGCTGCCGGGAACCGACGCCGCGCTTGGCATGGGGATGATGCGGGCGATCGTCGACGCGGGCCTCCAGGACGAGGACTGGTGCCGCGCGTACACCGAGGGCTACGACGAGCTGCTCGCGACGCTGGCGGACTTCCCCGTCGAGCGCGCGGCCGAGATCAGCGGCGTCGACGCCGAGGCGATCGCGCGCGTCGGCCTCGAGTTCGCGACGACGCGGCCTGCGCTGCTGCGGCTGGGGGTGGGCGCCCAGCGTCATCTCGGCGCTCCGGCGGCGTACTCGACGCTCGCCTCGTTGCCGGCCCTGACGGGCGCCTGGCGCGAGCGCGGGGGCGGTTGCTCCTATGTCCCGAAGGCCACCTCCTCGGCCGTGAGCAACTCCGCGCTCCAGGGCACGGAGCTGCGGCCGGGCCCGGTCGCGCACGATCAACATGTCGCAGGTCGGCGCCGCGCTGACGGACGACCGGCTCGATCCGCCGGTCAAGGCGTTCGTCTGCTGGAGCTCGAACCCCGCGGCGATCGCGCCCGACCAGGAGCAGGTGCTCGCAGGGCTGCGCCGCGAGGACCTGTTCACGGTCGTGCTGGAGCAGTTCATGACCGACACGGCCCTGCACGCGGACGTGGTGCTGCCCGCCACGACCCAGCTCGAGCACCTCGACGTGGTGTTCTCCTGGGGCCACCACTACCTGACCTGGAACGAGCCCGCGATCGAGCCGGTCGGGGAGGCCAAGCCGAACACCGAGGCCTTCCGGCTACTCGCCGCGCGCCTCGGCCTCGACGACCCCGCTGTTCAGCGAGAGCGACGAGGAGCTCGCCGACCGGCTGCTCGCGGGCTTCGAGGAGAACGGGCTGCGCGAGCGCGGCTGGACGAAGATCGACCTCGGCCAGGGTCCCGTGCCGCATGCCGAGGGCGGCTTCGTGACCGAGAGCCGGCAAGCTCACGCTGCACGCCGAGTACCTGCCGCCCGGCGAGGTCGCGGACGAGGCTCTCGGCGAGCGCTTCCCGCTCGCGCTCGTCACGCCCAAGACCCACCTCTTCCTCAACTCGACGTTCGCGAACCAGCGCCGCCAGCACTCCGCGCAGCCGCATCCCGAGGTTGTGGTCAGTCCGGCCGACGCGCGCGCCCGCGGCATCGAGGACGGCGCCGAGGTGCGGATCTGGAACGAACGCGGCGGATTCTCCTGCGCCGCACGCGTGTCCGACGACGCCCGTCCCGGGGTGCTCGTGGCCCCGATGGGCTGGTGGAACCGCGACTACGCGGGCCGCCGGAGCGCCCAGGCCACCACCTCGCAGCGGCTCACCGAGATCGGTCGCGCGCCGACCTTCAACGACAACCGGGTGGAGATCGCGCCGCTCAGCGGATGAGGCCGTAGTCGCGCTTGACGGACAGGATCCGCGCGACCGCCTGCTCGAGCCGCGCGCGTGGGATGCGGCCGGAGCGCACCGCCTGCAGCACCGCGGCGTAGGCGGCCTGCTGGTCCCCGGCCGGCCCCGAGACGAGCAGCATGTCGGCGCCCGCCCGCAGCGCCTCGACCGCGGCGTCGGGCAGCGTGTAGAGCGCCGAGATCGCCGGATCCGCCAAGTCGTCGGTCAGCGCCACGCCCTCGAAGCCGAGCTCGTCGCGAAGCAGCCTCGTGGCCACCGCGCGTGAGAGCGAGGCGGGGACGGTGAAGTCGCTGGACGGGTAGAGCGCGTGCGCCAGGGTCACGCCCGGCACCCCCGCCGCGATCGCCGCCTCGAACGGGATCAGGTCGCGCTGGCGGAGCTCGTCGAGCTCGAGCCCGACCGTTGCCGGGCCGTCCTGGGTGGACTGATCGGCGCCGCCGAGGCCGGGCAGGTGCGCGGCCGAGCTGAACACCCGCGCGCGTCTATAGGCGTTGACGCTGCGGCGGGCGTACGCCGCGACCTCCTCGGGCTCGTCGGAGTACAGGCGCGCGCCCAGCGCGGCGCCCGACTGGAGGCCGACGTCCACGACCGGCCCGAGCACACCGGTCACGCCGAGCTCGCGCAGCGCGCGGCCCGCGGCGAGCGCCTCGGCGCCGGCCTCGGCCGCCGACGCGATGTCGGCCGGAGGCCGGGCGGGCGGCAGGCCCGGCAGCGCGTTGAGCTCGCCGCCCTCCTGGCTCGCCAGCACGAACGGCGTGACATGCCGGGCGCGCCGCGCCGTCTCGGTGAGCGAGCCGGCGAGGGCGGCCAGCTGAGCCCGGTCGACGTAGTTGTCCCGCTCGATCATCACCGCGCCGAGGTCGAGCCGGCGCAGGCGGCGGGTGATCTCAGCGCTCGGATCCGTCCCCTCGAACCCGAGCGCAAAGACCTGCGCCACCTGGCGCCCGAGCGGCAGCCGCCGCACGAGCGGCGCGACGTCGGGAGGGAGTGGCGCCGCGCTCTGCGTCGCGAGCGGCGGCCGTCGACTGGCGCGCGCCGCGGGTCCGCGCCCCCGCCGGCATCCTCGCCGGACTCCCGCGCTCCGAGCACGGCGCCGCTCACCGCGGACGCGAGGGCGAGCGCGGCGAGCAGGACGGGCAGCAGTCGCTGCCGCCGGGCCGGGTCCGCCAACACGGCGGGAACGCTAGCCGCCCGCAGCTTGAGCGACGGCTATCTTTGGCCGCCGATGGCCCCGGCTGCGGCTGACACTGTGGTGATGAAGTTCGGCGGCACCTCGGTGGCCGACGCCGAGCGGATCCAGCGCGCCGCCCGGCGCATCGTGGACAGCGCCGAGGAGGGCAACAGCGTCGTGGCGGTGCTGTCGGCGCGCGGCAAGCACACCGACGAGCTCGTATCGCTCGCCCACGAGGTCTCCCCGCGCCCGCACCCGCGCGAGATGGACATGCTCCTCTCCACCGGCGAGCGCGTCTCCTGCGCGCTCGCGGCGATGGTGATCAACGACCTGGGCCGCGAGGCGATCTCGCTGACGGGCTCGCAGGCCGGGATCGTGACCGACAGCGGCCACACGAAGGCCCGCATCCTCGAGGTCAAGGCGCACCGCATCCGCGCCTCCCTCGACGAGGGCAAGATCGTGCTGGTGGCGGGCTTCCAGGGCGTGTCGCAGGAGTCGCTCGACGTCACGACGCTCGGCCGCGGCGGCTCGGACACGACCGCCGTGGCGCTGGCCGCCGCGCTCGGCGCCGAGGTCTGCGAGATCTACACGGACGTCGCAGGCGTGTTCAGCGCCGACCCCCGGATCGTGCCGGAGGCGCGCAAGCTGCCGGTGCTGACCTTCGAGGAGATGCTCGAGATGTCGGCCAGCGGCGCGGGTGTGCTGCAGCTGCGTTCGGTCGAGTACGCACGCAACCACGGAGTCACGATCCACTGCCGATCGAGCTTCGACGACGGACCGGGTACCGTGGTCCAGGACGAGGAAATGACGATGGAACGACCGCTGGTAACAGCAATAACCCACTCGACCGCCGAGGCGCGCGTCACCCTCACCGGCCTGCCGGACGTGCCCGGGCATCGCCGGACGCGTGCTCACGGCGCTCGCCGAGGCGAACATCAACGTGGACATGATCATCCAGAACGAGCCCGAGTCCGAAGGGCACCGTGCGGACATGTCCTTCACCGTGCCGCGCGACGACGTCGAGGTCGCGCGCGACTCACTCGAGCGCGCTCAAGGACGAGCTCGGCTTCGGCGCCGTCGCCACCGACGAGCACATGGGCAAGGTGTCCGTCGTGGGGGCCGGGATGAAGAGCCATCCGGGCGTCGCCGCCAAGACCTTCACCGTGCTGGGCGAGGCCGAGGTCAACATCGAGATGATCTCGACCTCTCCGATCAAGATCTCCTGCGTCGTGCGCGAGGAGCACGTCGAGACTGCGGTGAAGAAGCTCCACACCGCGTTCGGGCTGGGCGCGGACGCCGTGCTTCCCGAGGACGTGACCGGCGTCCACCGCCCGAAGGTGGCCTAGTCATGCGCGTCGCCGTCGTCGGTGCCACGGGCGCGGTCGGGTCGACGATGCTCGACGTGCTGGCGGAGCGCTCCTTCCCCGCCGACGAGGTGGTGCCGTTCGCGTCCGAGCGCTCGGCCGGGCGCACGCTGCCATGGGGCGGCTCCGAGCTGACCTGCGTGGCGCTCTCGGACGAGTCGATCCAGGGCTTCGACGTTGCGCTCTTCTCGGCCGGCTCGGGCGTGAGCGCCGAGTGGGCGCCGCGCTTCGCCGAGGCCGGGGCTGTCGTGGTCGACAACTCCTCCCACTGGCGCATGCACGAGGACGTGCCGCTCGTCGTCTCCGAGGTCAACCCGGACGCGCTCGGCGATCACAAGGGCATCGTCGCCAACCCGAACTGCACGACGATGCAGACCGTGGTCGCGCTCGGCCCGATCCTCCGCAACGCGGGCATCGAGCGCGTGGTGATGTCGAGCTACCAGGCGGTCTCGGGCACGGGCCAGAAGGCCGTCAACGAGCTGAACGAGCAGGCGCGGGCGGTGGTGGGCGGGAGCGAGCTGCCGCAGCCGTCCGTCTATCCGCACCAGATCGCCTTCAACGTGCTCCCGCAGGTGGAGACCTTCAAGGACGGCGACGACTACACGACCGAGGAGCGCAAGTGCATGCGCGAGACGCGCAAGATCCTCGGCGCCGAGGACGTCGCCGTGTCGGCCACGTGCGTGCGCGTGCCTGTCTTCACGGGCCACTCCGTGTCGGCGAACGTGCAGACGCGCGACGCCGCTCTCACCCGAGGAGTGCCGCGAGCTGCTGGCCGCCGCCCCGGGCCTGACCGTGATCGACGATCCCGCCAACGCCCTCTACCCGACCGCACTCGACGCCGCCGGCCGCGACGACGTCCTCGTCGGCCGGATCCGCCTCGACCCCTCGCACGAGCGCTGCCTCAACCTCTGGATCGTCGGCGACAACCTGCGCAAGGGCGCGGCCACCAACGCGGTTCAGGTGGCCGAGCTGCTGCACGTGCGCGGGCTGTTGCGGGCGGCCCCGGCGGCTTAGCGCCGCGAAATCTCGCTGAGCCGCACGGTCGACGAGGCCCCCCGCTTGAGCCACCGCACCCGGGCCGTCCCGGCGCGCGAGTCGACAGCCTCGACCTTCCCGATCTCCCCGGTCGCCCGCTTGCGGACGTGCCCGGGCGGCAGCTCGGTCGAGGTCTTGGTGACGGGCCGCTTCGGGCGCGGACCGCGTGGGGGCGGCGGCTCAGTCGTCGCCGGGCGCGGCCGGGGGCGGCGCGAGCCGGCTCCTCCTCGGAGCCCGGCCTCCGGAGCACCTTCTCGAGCGGCACCACGTTCGCCCCGGTGCCCTTCGTCTCCGTGTCGAGTACCCATGTCTTGCGCTTGCTCATGCTCCCCTTCGACTATAGGGCCGCGGACCCCGAGGCTCCGGAGCTCCCGCCGCGAGCCGACTCCGAGCTTGCGGTAGATGCTGCGTGCGTGCGTGCGCACGGTCTCGACGCCTATCGATAGGCGATACGCGATCTGGGCGTTCGTCTTTCCGTCCGCGAGCAGCCGCACCACCTCGGCCTCGCGCGGGGTGAGCAGCTCGGCCCCCTCGACCGCGGCGCGCTCCACGCCGCTGCCCGCGGCCGCCGAGCGGGGCAGCACGTGCATCCCGCGCGACGCGAGGTGGATCGCGTTGACGATGTCGCGAGCCTCGCGTCTCCTTGGAGAGGCAGGCGGTGGCGCCGAAGGAGAGCATCTGGCTGCACTCGGCGGCGGTCGGCCGGTTGGCGAGCACGACGATGCGGGTGTCCGGGTGGGCCTGATGCAGCTGGTAGACCTGCGCCGGAGCCCTGCAGCGTCCCGAAGTTGAGCAGCACGACGCTTGGGCGCGTGCGTCTCGATCGCCGCCTCGATCTCCTCGGGCGGCACCCCCTCCGCGACGAGCTCGAGGTTCGGGTCGTTCCCGATCAGCACGCCGAGCCCGACCGCGACCAGGTCCTCGAACCTCGCTGACACGACGGTCGGCATCCCCCGCGGGTTACCCGCTTCTCCTCCTCTCATCCCCCGAAGATCACTCCGCAACGGGTGGCGTCGAACGCGGCGCGGCGGGGCACCATCTGATGCACGAGACTTGAACCAGGGCGGCTCAGGGGTACGGACGCGCAGAGCGGAGAAGCCGGTCGGGAGGCCGGCTTCTTCCGCGTTCGTGGCTCGACGGCCACGCCCGACCTAGGCGGCCGCGAGCTCGGAGACCTTGCGCTGCACGTCCTTCGTCGAGACGACGTGCTTGTCCATCCCGAGCTCCTTCGGCTCGAGCCCGAGCGCGAGGCCGACGGCCTGGGGCAGGTGCAGCACCGGGATGCCGAGGTCGCGCTCGACGAACTTGGACGCGGCCGGCTGCTGCAGGTCGAGGTTCAGGTGGCAGAGCGGGCAGGGCGTGACGAGGGCGTCGGCGCCCGCGTCGATCGCGTCCGCGAGGTGGCGCCCGGCCTGGCGCAGCGAGGTCGTGCGGTTCATCGTGATCACCGGGAAGCCGCAGCACTTGCGCGCGCCCGCGTACTCGACCGACTCGCCGCCGAGCGCCTCGATCACGTACTCGAGGTAGCGGTCGCGCTCGGGGTGGTCCGCGAAGCCGAGCCGCTTGGACGGCCGCACGATGTAGCAGCCGTAGAAGGGCGCGAGCCGCAGGCCCTCGAGCGGCCGCTGGACCTTGTCGCGCAGGGCGTCGAGCCCGATCTCCTCGACGAGGATCCAGAGGAAGTTCTTGTTCCACCAGCCGTCGCCCGCCTGGTAGGAGAGACCCTCGGGCTCGAGGTGTGAGTTGACCTCGGCGCGGTAGTCGCCGCTCGGCGTCGAGCCGCGACTGGCACTCGGACTGGGCGCCCTGGCAGGTCGAGCAGATGTTCATCATGCCCACGGCGTCCTGCACGCCCTGGGCCATCGCGAAGGTGCGCGCGTTGAGCGTGTCGACGAGCTCCTGGTTGTGCTCGGCGATCACGCCCGCGCCGCAGCAGTTGGCGCGGTCGAGCTCGACCAGCTCGAGGTCGAGCAGCGGCGCGACCTTGGCGACCGAGCCGTGCAGCTCGGGAGTGAATCCCCGGGAGACGCACCCGGGCCAGTACGCGAGCTTCACGACTCCTCCGTCGTCCTCGGCGAACGCTGCCGATCTCGGTCGCCGGCTCGTCGGCCATCTTCGCCGATGATGTAGAGGTTCAGCTCGAGGCGCTCGTCCTTCGACTCGATCTCCTTGATGATGCGGCGCACCTGCTTCTGATCCGGCAGCTTCGGGTGCATGAGCGCCTTCTTCGGACTTGACCTTGCCCGACTTGAGGCCGTCGATCACCGTGGGCAGGTTCTCGGTCAGCTGCTTGGCGCCGCTGCGGGCGCAGCTGGCCCTTCACGAGCGAGCCGTCGCCGAACGAGCGCGGCAGCAGCTGCGCCTCGTGCAGCGTGCCCCACTTCTCGATGATGTTGACGAACGCCTTCTCGTGGCCGTAGCCGTTGTTCTCGTCCTTGATCTCGTAAGTCGCCGTCGCGCGGCGGCGCAGCCGCATGATCTGGTCCATCGGCGCGACGTCCTTGGGGCAGACCTCGACGCAGGCGAAGCAGTGGGTGCAGTCGTAGATCCCGTGCGGATCCTCGGCGAGGTCCTCAGGCGCGTCTCCTGTCTCGCCGTCGCGCGGGTCGCCGACGAAGCGGTAGGCCTTCGCGAGCGCGGCGGGGCCGATGAACTCCGGGTCGACCTCCAGCGAGAGGCAGGAGGAGACGCAGGCGCCGCAGTGGATGCAGGCCATCGCCTGGGTCACGTCGAGCATCGCCTCCGCCGGGACGATGTACTCCTGGTTCTCGGGCGGCTCCTCCGCGGGCAGGAGCCACGGCGTCACGCGCCGGACCTTCTTCCAGTGGACCGCCTCCATGTCCGTGATCAGGTCCTTGATCACCGGCATGTTCCCCATCGGCTCGACGGTGATCGCGCCGTCGCGGGCGCGCTCGGCCGCGTCGCCGATGCGGGTGTTGCAGGCGAGCGCCGAGCGGCCGTTGATCTTCACCCCGCAGGAGCCGCAGATGGCGGCCCGGCAGGAGCAGCGGATCCCGATCGAGGCGTCCTCGCGGTCCTTGACCTGGAGGATCCCGTCGAGCACCGAGCGCTCCGGCGGCAGGTCGACCTCGTAGTCCTTCCAGTAGGCCGCCTGCCCGGACTCGGGGTCGAAGCGGCGGATCTTCAGCGTGTAGTTGGCCATGCCCGCGTCAGTACGTCCTCTCCTGCGGCTCCCACTGGGTCATGGTGACCTCGGAGTAGGAGATCTCCGGTTCGCTGCCGTTCGCGGCGACGTTGATGTGCTTCAGCCACTCGTCGTCGTTGCGCTCCGGGAAGTCGGTGCGGAACTGGGCGCCGCGGCTCTCCTTGCGCTCGATCGCGGAGATCACGATGCACTCGGCGTTGTCGAGCATGAACCGGAGCTCGAGCGCGCCCGAGCACGTCCTGGTTGAAGACGGTGCCCTTGTCGTCGATCGCGACGTCCTGGGCCTCCTCCTTGAGGCTGCGGACCGTCTCGAGCGCGTCTGGAGGCCGGCCTCGTCGCGGAAGACGGCGACGTACTTGTCCATCACCTTGCCGAGCTCGGCCTTGATCTCGGAGACGCGCCGGCCGCCGCCCTCGCGCGTGACGATCGCGTCGATGGCGCGCGCCTCGTCGTCGAGCGCTCGCGCGGCCCGGGGTCGGGCATGTGCATGCCGTGGACGGCGTCGGCGGCGTGGGCGCCCGAGCGGCGGCCGAACACGAGCGTGTCGAGCAGCGAGTTCGCGCCGAGCCGGTTGCCGCCGTGCACCGAGACGCAGGCGCACCTCGCCGGCCGCGTACAGGCCGGGGATCGGGGTCTGGCCGTTGATGTCCGTCTTCACCCCGCCCATCACGTAGTGGTTGCCGGGCTTGATGTGGATCGGCTCGCGGGTGATGTCGACGCCGGCGAAGTCGCGGCCGACGTTGACGATCTCGCGCAGCGCCTCGTGGATGCGCTTGCGCGGCACGACCGTGATGTCGAGCGCCACCGTCCCGTCGGGGAAGCCGCGGCCCTCGTTGATCTCGGTCTGCTCGGCGCGCGAGACGACGTCGCGCGAGGCGAGCTCCATCTTGTTCGGCGCGTACTTCTCCATGAAGCGCTCGCCCTCGGCGTTGTAGAGGTGGGCGCCCTCGCCGCGCGCGCCCTCGGTGATCAGCAGACCGAGCCCGGCGAGCGTCGTCGGGTGGTACTGGATCATCTCCATGTCCATCAGCGGCGCGCCGACCCGGTAGGCCATCGCGATCCCGTCCCCGGTGCAGATCAGCGCGTTCGTGGTCGGGTCGTAGATCTGGCCGTTGCCGCCGGTCGCGAGGATCACGGCCTTGGCGGCGAACAGCTCCATCGAGCCGTCGCGGATGTTGCGCGTGATCGCGCCGGCGATGCGGCCGTCGTCGTCCTGGACGAGCGCGGTCGTGAACCACTCCTCGTAGCGGTAGACCGTCCTCGTACTTCATCAGCTGCTCGTAGAGGACGTGCAGGATCGCCTGGCCGGTGATGTCGGCGACGTAGTAGGTCCGCGCCGCGCTGGCGCCGCCGAAGGCGCGCGTGCCGAGCCGGCCCTCCTCGTTGCGGTGGAAGGTCACGCCCCAGTGCTCGAGGTCGAGCAGCTCCTCGGGCGCCTCGCGGCACATGATCTCGATCGCGTCCTGGTCGCCCAGGTAGTCGGAGCCCTTGACGGTGTCGAAGGCGTGCGACTCCCAGGAGTCCTGCGGGTCGAGCGCCGCGTTGATGCCGCCCTGGGCCGCGTTCGAGTGCGAGCGCACGGGGTGGACCTTGGAGATGATGCCCACGGACGCGCCCTTCGCCGCGGCGGCGAGGGCGGCGCGCTGGCCGGCGAGGCCGGCTCCTATGACGAGGACGTCGTGCTGAGGCATCGCTGGGGGCCGCGATTCTATGGAACCGGACCCGCGGGCGACGCAACGCGGCTAGGCGGGGGCCGCTCGCCGGAGCGCGCGCTGGACCGCGTCGATCGTGACGATGCCGCGCAGGACGCCGTCGCCGTCGACCGCCATCACGCGCGCCGAGCCGCGCCAGCCCGTCGCGGCCCGAGCAGGTCCTCGAGCGGGTCGTCGACCCGCGCCCGGAGGCCGCTGTCGCCGTCGTCGTGCGCCATCACCGACGCGACCGTGCGGCTTCGCCGGGCCTGCCGGGCACGCTCGTGGATCGCCTCCTGGGACACGACGCCGACGAGGCGGCCGGTGCGGTCGACGACCGGGAACCAGGGCCAGCCGTAGCGCAGGAAGAACTCCTGCTCGGCCTGGTCGAGCGTCATCTGCGTCGGGGATCGCGACCGGCTCGGCGTCCATCACGTCGGACACGCGGATGCCGCCGATCCGTCGGCGAAGTCGGCCTGCGCGACCGCCGAGCCGGCCGCCTGGGAGAGGAAGAAGCCGATGAAGACGAACCAGATGCCGCCGATGAAGTCGTTCCACGCGAGGGCCATGAAGGCGCCGAAGCCGACCATCGCCCAGCCGACGAAGCGCCCGAGCACGCCCGGCGAAGCGCGTCGCCCGGTTGCGGTCGCCCGTGATCTTCCAGGCGATCGCCCGCGCGATCCGCCCGCCGTCGAGCGGGAAGCCGGGATCAGGTTGAAGAGCAGCACGATGATGTTGATCGAGGCCAGGTAGCCGAGCACCGCGAGCGTCGCGCCGGACGTGCTGTCGTCGAAGCGCGAGCTGTCGATCACCTCCTGCGGGCTCGAGATCAGCGCGCCGAGGCCCATGCAGACGGCGGCGATCACGAGCGTCACGAGCGGTCCCGCCACCGCGACGCGGAACTCGACGCCGGGCGAGTCGGTGTCGCGCCCGAGCTTCGCCACGCCGCCGAACAGCCAGAGGTCGATGCCCTGGATCGGGATGCCGTTGCGGATCGCGACGACGGCGTGGCCGAACTCGTGCAGCAGGATCGACAGGAAGAAGAGGAGCGCGCTGACGGTGGCGAGCACGAACGCGCTCGAGCCGGGCGCCGACGTCCTCGTAGTAGCCCGACAGCGACCAGATGATCAGGAAGAGGGCGAAGAACCAGCTGACGTCCACGCCGACGCGGATGCCGAAAACACGGCCCAGCTGGATTGCTCCTCCCCCGAACATTGCCCTGAAATGGTGGCAGGCGCTGACGCTCGGGTAACGGACGCCATAATCGTGCGCCTCCAGGAGCAATCCAGATTGTTGAAAGGACCGTTTTGACCCACTCTGTAACCCTGATCCCGGGCGACGGCACCGGCCCCGAGCTGGCCGACGCGACCCGGCGCGTTCTCGAGGCCACGGGCGTCGAGTTCGACTGGGACGAGCAGGACGCCGGCGTCGACGTCTACGAGTCCGAGGGCAACCCGCTGCCCGAGCGCACGCTCGACTCGATCCGCGAGCGCGGCGTCGCCATCAAGGGCCCGACGACCACGCCGGTCGGCTCGGGCTTCCGCTCGATCAACGTCGCGCTGCGCAAGGAGTTCGACCTGTACGCCTGCGTGCGGCCCTGCAAGGCCTACGAGGGCGTGCGCACGCGCTTCCCCGAGACCGACATCGTGATCGTCCGCGAGAACACCGAGGACCTCTACGCGGGCATCGAGTTCGAGAAGGGCTCGGACGAGGTGGAGAAGCTGCGCGCCTTCCTCGCCGACGAGCTCGACTCGCCGACCCGCGACGAGTCCGGCATCTCGATCAAGCCGATCTCGGTCTTCGGCTCGGACCGGATCGTCGAGTCCGCCTTCAGGTACGCCGAGGAGAACGGCCGCAAGAAGGTCACGGCCGCGCACAAGGCCAACATCATGAAGTTCTCCGACGGCCTCTTCCTCGACGTCGCGCGCCAGGTGGCCGAGCGCCATCCGGACATCGAGTTCGAGGACCGCATCATCGACAACCTCTGCAACCAGCTCGTGTCGCGGCCCGAGGAGTACGACGTGATCGTGCTGCCGAACCTCTACGGCGACATCGTCTCCGACCTCGGCGCCGGCATGATCGGCGGGCTCGGCCTCGCGCCGGGCGCCAACATCGGCACGACCGGCGCCATCTTCGAGGCCACGCACGGCTCCGCGCCCAAGTACAAGGGCCAGAACAAGGTCAACCCGACCGCGCTGATGCTCTCGGGCGTGCTGATGCTGCGCCACCTGGACGAGACCGAGGCGGCCGACCGCATGGAGCGCGGCATCGCCGAGGTGATCCGCAAGGGCGACAAGGTGACCTA
This sequence comes from uncultured Thermoleophilaceae bacterium, assembly GCA_963788595.1. Taxonomy (GTDB): domain Bacteria; phylum Actinomycetota; class Thermoleophilia; order Solirubrobacterales; family Thermoleophilaceae; genus JACVRW01. Next base: position 341,570 of record CAWBHC010000007.1, on the reverse strand, counting down.
CGACCTCAAGCCGACGCGTGACGACCCCTCCGCCGTGGGTACCAGTGAGTTCGCCGACGCAGTGATCGAGGAGATGAATTCGTAGATGGCAACAACCGTCACCGTCACGGGCGCCGCCGGCCAGATCGGCTACGCCCTGCTGTTTCGCATCGCCTCGGGGCAGATGCTCGGCCCCGACGAGAAGATCGACCTGCGGCTGCTCGAGATCCCGCAGGCCGTCAAGGCAGCCGAGGGCACCGCGCTCGAGCTGCAGGACTGCGCGTTCCCGCTGCTCGCGTCGACCGAGATCTTCGACGACCCGGGTCCAGGCCTTCGACGGCGTGAACGTGGCGCTGCTCGTGGGCGCGCGGCCGCGGACCAAGGGCATGGAGCGGGCCGACCTGCTCGAGGCCAACGGCCAGATCTTCAAGCCGCAGGGCGAGGCGCTGAACGCGGGCGCCGCCGACGACGTGCGGGTGCTCGTCGTGGGCAACCCGGCCAACACCAACGCGCTGATCGCGATGTCGAACGCGGGTGACATACCGCGCGAGCGCTTCACCGCGATGACGCGGCTGGACGAGAACAGGGCCGTGGCGCAGCTGGCCGGCAAGCTCGATGTCGGCGTCGAGGACGTCCAGGACCTCGTCGTATGGGGAAACCACTCACCCACGATGTTCCCCGACCTGTTCAACGCGAAGGTGAACGGTCAGCGCGCCGTCGACCAGGTCGACATGGACTGGTACGAGAACGAGTACATCCCGCGCGTCGGAAAGCGCGGCGCCGAGATCATCGAGGCCCGCGGCGCCTCATCGGCGGCGAGCGCCGCCAACGCCGCGATCGACCACGTGCGCGACTGGACCCTGGGCGCCGACGGCCTGCGCTCGATGGCCGTGCCGTCGGACGGCTCCTACGGCGTGGAGGAGGGAATCGTGTCGAGCTTCCCGGTGCGCGTTTCGGGCGACGGCTCGTGGACGATCGAGGAGGGCCTCGAGGTCGGCGACTTCGCCCAGTCGAAGATCGACGCGACGGTGAACGAGCTCACCGAGGAGCGGGAGGCGGTGAAGGGGCTCGGGTTGGTGTAGGGGTCGCGCCTGCGCGCCGGCGCGGACGCCGATTTCCGTCACCCGCGGCTCGCGTCCGGCGCCCGCTGTGTCCGATTGATGTCGTGGTGCGACATCAAAGCGACAGCGGCGGCTCGCAACGTTCTCGCCTGCCCTTCCTGCTGTCGTTCGACGAGAACCAACCCCGCGCGCCGCCGCGCTTGACCACCTGTCCCTCCGACTCGAGGGGTCGCCGGTTTAGTGCTGTGAGACGACACCAAACCGGCAAACCTGAGGCCGTGGCGGCTCGCTGACGTTTCCGCCGTACCCTCTTTGCTGTCGTTCGACGAGTCGACGCCGCCCGCCGGCCCTACGCCGGGTGCCAGCCCCCGTCGCGCTTGACCACCTGTCCCTCCGACTCGAGGGTCGGCATCACCCGGTACAGGTAGTTCGCCTTGATGCCCATGGAGCTGGCGAGCTCCGAGATCGTGATGCCCGGCTGGGTGCGCACGAGCTCGAGCGCCTGCTTCGCGCGCGTCCCGCTGCCGCGGGGTCGACCGCGTCCGCGCCGCCCGCTGCCTCCTCGGCTGCGGCGCGATGACGGTCGCGGCTGTTCAGCGCCCACGCCCGCCAGCGCCGCCGCCGCCTTCTCGAGGCGCTCGTACTCGTCGACCAGCGGGCGCAGCTCCTTCAGCCGTGCGTCAATCTCTTTGCGTTTCTCATCCAGGAAGTCAGCCATGGTCTAACTGTAACTGTTATTCGACCAGTGACTTGAGGCGCAGCAAAGAACCGTCCAGTTCCTTTTCTGTTACTCGCGATACGGCATGGCCCGCAACGCGCCCGAGCACCCCGCCGGGCAGGTCGTACTGGTTCATGTATGAGAAGCGGGTTCCCGGGCCGTTGTCATCGAAGCCGTACACCACCTGGGCATGCGATCCGACCGGGCCGCGGCCCTCCCACACGACGCGCCGGCAGGGGTCGTTCTCGACGACCGTCCAGCGCACCTTGAAGCGCCGACCGGCGAGCTTGAGGCTCTGGGTGAGCTTCGAGCCGCGCTTCAGTCGCCCGTTCGGGGCGTCCTCGAGGTGATCGTGGATCGTGACCCAGTCGCGCAGCCGCGCGGGGTCCATCACGACGTCGTAGACCCGCTGCGCGGGTGCGTCGATGTCGATCGTGCGCTCGACCTTCATCGCGCGCCCAGCCGCTCGCTGGCCTCCCACTCCGCGAGCGCGTGATCGACGGCGCGCTCGAAGCTGCGCGGGCGCAGCCCGTACAGGCGCGGCGCCTCGGTGCGGGTCGCGGGGGAGGATGTCCGACCCGAGGCTCTCCATGAGCGGGCGCACGAGCTCGAGCGGCTGGCCGGTCACGGCGGCCACGACGGCGCTCGCCGGCTGGTTCAGGGACATGCCGACGCCGAGCGGCATCCGGCCGACGCCCATCGACTCCGCGATCCGCTCGATCATCTCTGCGTAGGTCATCACGTCGGGCCCGGTCACGTCGAGGGAACGGCCCTCGGCCTCGGGCACCGAGGGCGTTCGAGCGAGGTACTCGATCACATCGCGTTCGTCGACGGGCTGCGTGCGGTTCGAGCGCCAGCTCGGCAGGGGAAGCACGCGCAGCCGCTCGACGAGGCGCACGAGCAGGCGAAAGGACGACGAGCCGGCGCCGATCACGATCGAGGCTCGCAGGGCGGTCGAGCGCGGCGCGGCGTCCAGCAGGATCCGCTCGACCTCGAGCCGGGAGCCGAGGTGGGTCGACTCGTGCCCGGCCGGGGCGATGCCGCCGAGGTACACGATCCGCTCGAACCCGGCCGCAGCGGCGGCGCGGCCGAATGCCTCGGCGGCGCGTCGGTCGCGTGAGGCGAACCCGCCGTCGCTCGCGGGCTCCATCGAGTGGACGAGGTAGTAGGCGGTCTCGATGCCGTCGAGCGCGGCGTCCAGGCCTGCGCCGCTGAGCAGGTCGCCGCGCACCGTCTCGACGCCGGGCAGCGGCTCGACGCGCTCGGGCCGCCGAGCGAGCGCGCGCAACGGCCGCCCCTCCGCCGACAGCCGGCGGAGCAGCCGCCCGCCGACGTATCCGCTGGCTCCGGTGATCAGCTCCATAGGTCCCTCATGCTGCCCGAAGTTCGCCCCCCTGAAAAATCCGCTCGGAGCGGGGCCGTTTCGAGCGAGGCTGCAAACTGCGGCAAACCGCGACTGGAATCCCGGGCGCGGTTGTTGTTGCATGGCGGCCGTGCCGAAGTCGAAGCCTGCCCGCTGCGAGGATTGCTTCTTCCGCCAGAACCAGCTCTGCGCGCTGAACCTGGAGAAGCCCTGCACCACCTTCCGGCCCGCCGAGCGCGGGCTCGCGCCCGAGCGCCAGCTGGCGTTCGTCTTCCGGACCGAGCGCACCACCGCCGCATACGCATTCCCTCAGCCGAACGGCTGAACCGTCCTGCGCCTCTGGGTAGGCTGCGCAGATGCGGTTAACCGTGCTTGGAAAGTCGCCCGCCTGGCAGGACGTGGGCGGCGCCTGCTCGGGCTACCTCGTCGAGGAGGACGACTACGCGGTCGTCGTCGACTGCGGCAACGGGGTTTTCGGCAAGCTGCGTGAGCGTGTCGACTACGTCGACGTCGACGCCGTCGTGATCTCGCACCTGCACGCCGACCATTTCCTCGACCTCGTGCCCTTCTCGTACGCGCTCACCTACGCGCCGCGCCAGCAGCCCGTGCCGGTCGCGCGCTGGCCCGGCACCGACCACCCGGCGCGGCCGGAGCTGCACGTGCCGCCGGGCGGCCGCGATGCTTTCCGGCGCGTGGTCGGCACCTGGGGCAACGAGGATCTGATCGAGAACGCGTTCGACCTGCGCGAGTACGACCCGGCGGGCGAGATCGAGCTCGGCCCGCTGCGCGTGCGCTTCCAGGAGGTGCCTCATTTCACGGAGACGTTCGCGATGAGCATCGCGAGCGCCAACGGCAGCGGCGGCCGGATCGTCTACGGCGCCGACAGCAGCCCGACCGATGCGCTCACCGAGTTCGCGCAGGCGGCCGACCTCCTGCTCGTCGAGGCCACGCTCCCGCGCCCCGAGCGGACCGGCATGCGCGGTCACCTCACGCCGGCCGAGGCGGGCGCCCAGGCTCGCGCCGCCGGTGCGAAGCGCGTCGTGCTGATCCACATCTCGGACGAGCTCGACTGGGAATGGGCGCGCGATGAGGCTGCCGAGGCCTTCGGCGGACCCGTCGAGGTCGCCAAGCACGGCGACATCTACGAGGTGTAGCCGAGAGCATCCGCCACCTGCTCGCGTCCGCGGCTGAGCCGGCTCATCACGGTCCCCTCGCGCGTGCGCAGCGCCCGCGCCGCCTCCTTGTAGCTGAGCCCGGCGAGATCGACGGCGGCGACCGTCTCGCGATAGGGCTCGGGCAGCGCCGCGACGGCGGCGATCACCTCGGCCGCCTCCGCGGCCGCCGCCGGCTGCGCGAGCGGCCGGCCCTCGACGAACTCGTCGTGGTCCTCGAGCGGCGTGTCGCGCGGGCGGCGCGCCTCACTGCGATAGCGCGAGTAGAAGGTGTTGCGCAGGACGCGCATCAGGTAGCCGAGATCGTCGTCGGAGCGCAGCAGCCTGCGGCTTGCGGAGCACCTGCACGTACGTCTCCTGGACGAGGTCCTCGGCGTCCGCGTGCGAGCCGCACAGTCCCACCGCCGCCCGGTAGAGACGGTCGATGTGATCGCCCAGGCGGGCGGGATCGAGCGGGCGAAGCGGATCCACGGACACCGTCGGCTGGGAGTCTCCCGCACGGCTCAGAAGGGAACCGCGCCGAGTCCCTTCCAGCCCGCGAGATCGAGCAGCTTGGTCGCGGCGACGCCGTCGCCGCTCAGGATGCAGGTGCGCCCGTCGCGCTCCCACGTCACGAGCGTGCGGCCGTCGAGGGAGACGTAGCGGAGCGGCGTGCCCTCGCGCGTCGCCGCGGCCGAGGGCTCGGGGACGGGCAGCGCCTCACCCGAGACGATCGTGTAGGCGATCTCGCGGCCGTCCTTCTCGTAGAAGACGGTGACGGCGCGGCGACCGTCGATCTCGTCCACGCGCCGCCCGCTCGGCTCCCAGCCGAACTTCTCCGCCCAGTCCGGGTAGGGCAGGCCGAAGGCGGACGCGTCCAGCAGCTTCGGCGCTCCGGGCTCCGGCGCCGGCGCCGTGGCGGGCCGGGTCGCCAGCTCGGCCGCCTCGACCACGGTCGGGCCGCCGGCCCCGCCGGGGAGGAGGAGCGCCACGATCACGGCCCCCGCGGCGGTCGCCCCTGCGAGCGCCCCGCCGAGCGTGAGGCGGCGCCGCCGGGCCGGGCGCCTTGCGCGCTCGCGCTCCGCCTCGATCCGCTCGCGCAGCGCGAGCGGCGCGCTCAACTCGAGGCCGTGCAGCGCTGCGACGGCAAAGCGCTCCTTGTCGGTGCGCGCGCTTCCCTCCATATACCCGGGGATGCTCGCGGACGCGCTTCTATTCCCACTCGACATCAATCTCGTGACACGCCATGGCGACCGGCGTCAACCCGATGGTCACGATCGAGGCGCTCGCGCACATGAACGCGCGTGCGCTGGCCGGCAGGCTCGCGCCTAGTGGACTAGGCGCACTCCTGCCACCTGACCCAGGGCATCACGCCGCTCTTGATCCCGAACACCTTGCCGTTGCCGATCTCGAACACGAAGCGGTGCTTGCGGCCGGCCTTCCAGGTGAGGTTGATGCCGCCGCCGATGTTCTGTGTGCGCTCGGCGCCGGGGTACAGGCGGCGCACGCGGCGGACCTTGGTGCCGACGCCGACTCCCTTCGGCGTGGCGAACTCCCGCCGCGGGCGCGAGGTCGAGACGGCACGCAGCTTCCCGCCCACGAACATCAGGGTCGGCCCCTGCCCGGTGCCGGGTGGGCCGGAGTCGAGGTACGTGCACTCGTTCACGCGCGACTTGACCATGTGGACGCCCGCGGCGTCGCGAGCCTCCTGAATGGTCATCCCGAAGCGCACCTTCCCGATGCCCTTCAGATGCAGGTCGTGGACGCCGGGAACCATGCCGGGCGCCTGAGCGGCGGCCGGGGCGACGAGCGCGGTCGCGGCGGCGAGCGACAGAATCGTGACTGCAGCGGAGCGGATTTGCATCCGCGGCACGGTAGCGCGGGGCCGGGGGGCGGCATGTCACCTACCGGATCCGCTGCGCGGCGTCTGGCAGAGTGAGACCGATGTCTGACGGGCGCCCGGCCACCGTCGTCGGCTCTGGGCCGAACGGCCTCGCGGCCGCGATCGTGCTGGGGCAGGCGGGCCGCAGCGTCACGGTCATCGAGGCCGAGGACACGGCGGGCGGCGGCTGCCGCTCCGAGGAGCTGACCCTGCCGGGCTTCGTGCACGACACCTGCTCGACCGTTCATTCGCTCGCGCTCGCCTCGCCGTTCCTCAGCTCGCTGCCGCTCGCCCGGCACGGGTTCGAGCCGGTCCACCCGGAGGCGCCGCTCGCGCACCCGCTCGACGACGGCAGCGCCGTGGTGCTCGAGCGCTCGCTCGAGCTGACGGCCCGCCGGCTGGGCCGCGACGAGCCGGCCTGGCGCCGGCTGTTCGGGCCGCTCGTCCGCGAGGCCGAGGCGCTCTTCCGCGAGCTGCTCGGGCCGCTGCGTGTCCCGCGGCGACCGCTTCTCCTCGCCCGCTTCGGGCTCAGCGGCCTGCGCTCCGCGACCGGGCTGGCACGCTCGCGCTTCGAGGGTGAGCGCGCCCGCGCGCTGCTGGCCGGCTGCGTCGCGCACTCGATGCTCTCGCTGGGAACGCCCGCGAGCGCGGCGCTCGGGCTCGTGCTCACCGCGGGCGCGCACGCGGTCGGCTGGCCGGTCGCGCGCGGCGGCTCGCAGCGCCTCGCCGACGCGCTCGTCGCGGAGCTGCGCGAGGCTCGGCGGCACGCTCGAGACGGGACGCCGAGTCGACGTCGCTCGACGAGCTCGAGCCCGGTGTGGTGCTGCTCGACGTCGCCCCGCGCGAGCTCCTGCGCCTGGCCGGAGAGCGGCTTCCGGCCCGCTACCGGCGCGGACTCGAGCGGTACCGCCCGGGCCCGGGCATCTTCAAGCTCGACTGGGCGCTCGACGGGCCGATTCCCTGGACCGCGCCCGAGGTCGCGCGCGGCGGGACCGTGCACCTCGGCGGCACGCTCGACGAGATCGCCTCGGCCGAGCACGACGTGAGCCGCGGCCTCCACCCCGACCGGCCCTTCGTGCTGCTCGTGCAGCCCAGCCTGTTCGACGCCACACGGGCGCCGGCCGGCAAGCACACCGCCTGGGCCTACTGCCACGTCCCGAATGGCTCGCGGGTCGACATGACGGCGGCGATCGAGGCGCAGGTCGAGCGCTTCGCGCCCGGCTTCCGCGACCTGATCGCCGCCCGCACGGCGATGGACACGGCCGAGGTCGAGCGCCGCAACTCCAACTACGTGGGCGGCGACATCAACGGCGGGCTCCAGGACCTGCGCCAGCTCTTCACGCGCCCCGTCGCGCGTCCCGTCCCATACTCGACGCCGTTGCCCGATGTGTTCCTCTGCTCGGCCTCGACCCCGCCGGGCGGCGGCGTGCACGGCATGTGCGGCTGGTGGGCCGCGCGCGCGGCGACCCCTTATCCTCGGGCGCCGTGACTCCGCAGCACGACCTCTTCGCCAACTTCGAGCGCATGCGGCGCGAGATCGACGAGCTGTTCGGCGACGTGTTCGAGCGCCAGACCGGCCTGCGCGGACGCGGCTTCTCGCCCGTCGGTCGACGTCTACTACGCGGACGACCCGCCGCGCGCGGTCGTCAAGGCGGACCTCGCCGGCATCGACATCCAGGACGTGGCGCTCGAGATCCGCGGCCGCCAGCTCCTGATCGCGGGCGAGCGGCGGCCCGCCGCCGCGACAGGCCGCCTCTACCAGCAGATCGAGATCGAGCACGGCCCCTTCCGGCGGCTCGTCGAGCTCGGCGCCGAGGTGGAGGCCGGCGCAGGCCCGTGCCTCGTACGAGGACGGCATCCTCGCCGTGGAGATCCCGCTGGCGCGGCCGGACGAAAACGTGCGGCGGGTGCCGATCGAGGAATGAGCATCCACATCCCCTCCTCGAACGGCGAGCCCGTGGAGGCGGCGGTGACCACCGCGCTGCCGAAGGCGCTGCCCGTGCTGCCGATGCGCGACAGCGTTCCGTTCCCCGAGACGCTCACCCCGCTCGCGATCGGGCAGGAGCGCTCGATAGCGCTCATCAACGACGTGCTGGCCGGCGACCGCATGCTCGTGATGGTCGCGTCGCGCGACGCGGAGATCGAGGAGCCGGGGCCGGATGACCTCTACCGCGTCGGCGTGGCGGGCGTCGTGGCGCGGATGCTCAAGGTGCCCGACGGGACCCTGCGCATCCTCGTGCACGGCGCGCAGCGTGTGGAGATCGGCGACTTCGTCAGCACCGACCCGTATCTGATCGCGCGCGATCGAGGAGGCGCCCGACGTCGTCAAGCCGTCGGCCGAGCTCGAGGCGCTCCACCGCAACGTCCAGACGACCTTCTCGCGCATCATCGAGGAGGTGCCGTACCTGCCCGAGGAGCTCCAGGTGGCGGTCGCGAACCTCGACGACCCGGCGGAGCTCGCGAGCATGATCGCGGGCGCGCTGCGGCATCAGGACCGACGAGAAGCAGGCGCTGCTCGAGGAGCGCAACGTGACGAAGCGCCTGCGCATGCTCTCCGAGTTCCTGGCACGCGAGCTCGAGCTGGTCGAGATCGGCACCAAGATCCAGACCCAGGTCCAGTCGGAGATGGAGAAGGGCCAGCGCGAGTGCTTCCTGCGCCAGCAGATGAAGGCGATCCAGGAGGAGCTCGGCGAGTTCGACGAGCAGGAGCTCGAGGCTCGCGAGCTGCGCGAGCAGATCGAGGAGGCGGGCCTGCCCGAGAGCGCCCTGCAAGCAGGCCGAGCGCGAGCTGGCGCGCTTCGAGCGGCTGCCGCCGCAGGCGGCCGAGCACGGCGTGATCAGGACCTACCTCGAGTGGCTCGCCTCGCTGCCCTGGTCCGTCTCGACGGAGGACAACCTCGACCTGGCGCACGCGCGCGAGGTGCTCGACCGCGACCACTACGACATCGAGCGCGTCAAGGACCGCATCCTCGAGTTCCTCGCCGTGCGCAGCCTCAAGCCGGACGCGCGCTCGTCGATCCTCTGCTTCGTGGGGCCGCCGGGCGTCGGCAAGACGTCGCTCGGCAGGTCGATCGCGGACGCCATGGGGCGCGAAGTTCGAGCGCATCTCGGTCGGCGGCGTGCGCGACGAGTCGGAGATCCGCGGCCACCGCCGCACCTACATCGGCGCGATGCCCGGGCACGATCGTGCGCGCGCTCCGCGACGCGGGCTCGAACAACCCGGTCTTCATGATCGACGAGATCGACAAGATGGGCGCGGACTTCCGCGGCGACCCGGCCAGCGCGATGCTCGAGGTGCTCGACCCCGAGCAGAACGCGACCTTCCGCGACCACTACCTGGACCTGCCGTTCGACCTCTCGGGCTGCTTCTTCATCTGCACCGCCAACCTGCTCGACCCGGTGCCGCCCGCGCTGCGCGACCGCATGGAGATGATCGAGCTGTCCGGCTACACGCACGAGGAGAAGCGCGAGATCGCGAAGCGCTACCTGGTGCCGCGCCAGATGGAGCGAAACGGCGTAGGGCGCTCGAAGATCGAGTTCATGGACGACGCGCTCGACCTGATCATCGACGGCTACACGCGCGAGGCCGGCGTGCGCGGCCTCGAGCGCGAGATCGGCTCGATGTGCCGCAAGGTGGCGCGCGAGTTCGCCGAGGGCAAGCGGCGCTCGAAGCGCCGGGTCAGGGCGGCGACGCGTGACCGAGCTGCTCGGCAAGCCGCCGCATCCAGCCCGAGGCGCCGCGGCGGACCGGCGTGCCCGGCGTGGCCACCGGGCTCGCCTGGACGCCGGTCGGCGGCGACGTGCTGTTCGTCGAGGCGACCGCCTTTCCCGGCGACGGCAAGCTCCAGATCACCGGCCAGCTCGGCGACGTCATGAAGGAGTCCGCCGCCGCCGCGCTCTCCTACGTGAAGACCGCGGCGGAGTCGGCTGACGGCGACCTGCCGGCCGACTGGTTCCGCACCCACGACATCCACGTGCACGTGCCGGCCGGCGCCATCCCCAAGGACGGGCCGAGCGCCGGCATCACGATGGCGACCGCGCTCGCCTCGCGCATCAGCGGGCGGCCGGTGCGCGCCGACACCGCGATGACCGGCGAGATCACGCTGACGGGCCAGGTGCTCCCGATCGGCGGGCTCAAGGAGAAGGCGCTCGCGGCGCAGCGCGCGGAGATCAACCGGCTGATCATCCCGCGGCGCAACGAGCGGGACATCGACGACATCCCGGCCCACCTGCGCAAGCGGATGAAGTTCATCCTCGTCGACAACGTCGACGAGGTGCTGGACGCGGCGCTCGAGCGCCGTTCACGGCGCTGAGGGTGCGACCGCGAGTTCCGGGTAGAGTGTCCGCAGCCGAAAGCGGATCGAGGAGACCAATGGCAGCAAAGAAGAAGGCCGCCAAGGCCGGGGCCGGAGCATATGGCCGCAGGGAAGGCGGTTCGCTCGAACGCCTACATCCAGCGGCTCATGGAGGATCCCGAGCTGCGGGACAACCTCCGCAGCGCGTTCGAGTCCAGCCGCAAGGCGTACGGGCGCATGAACGGCAAGGGCGCGGTCAAGGCCGTCACGGAGGACAAGAAGACCCAGAAGGAGCTCAAGGACGCCGCCTCCTCGCTGAAGGAGGCTGCGGACCAGCTTCGGGGCCAGAAGAAGAAGAAGAGCCGCAAGGGTCGTTTCTTCCTGCTTCTCATCGTGAGCACCGTCGTCGCGCTGGCGGTGAGCGAGGATCTCCGCAAGAAGGTCCTCGACACCCTGTTCGGCAAGGAGGAGGAGTTCGAGTACACGGCGAGCACCACCCCGGAGCCGAGTACGAACGAACCGGTGGGCTCCTCTACATAATTCGACAAGGGCGCCCGCGGGCGCCCTTGTCGTTTGGTCTCTCGGCGACCGGGTAGCCCTCGTGTCGAGGAGAGATGCGACGCTGGTACCTGCTGCTCGCCCTGCCGTTCCTGGGGCTGCTCTATCCCCCTCTGTATGCGACCGAGGACCCTGACCTCTTCGGGTTCCCGTTCTTCTACTGGTACCAGTTCGCCTGGGTCCCGCTGACCGCCGGGATCACGTACTTCGTCTACCGCAAGACGCGCCCGGGCGACCGTCCCCAGGCTGAGCGCAGCGAGAGGTTCCGCGGGCAACGACCTTCGAGGTCGACGGCGTCGCGATCGCAGTCTTCTGCTTCCTGTTCGGCGTCGTGACGGTGCTCGGCTTCGTCGCCGCGCGCTGGAAGCGCGGCGATCTCGACCGAGCTCGACGAGTGGGGCCTCGGCGGCCGCCGCTTCGGCACCGTGATCACCTGGTTCCTGCTCGGCGGCGACCTCTTCACGGCGTACACGTTCATCGCGGTGCCGGCGCTCGTCTTGGCGGTCGGCGCGGGCGGCTTCTTCGCGCTGCCGTACACGATCCTCGTCTTCCCGCTTCGTCTTCCTCGTGATGCCGCGGCTGTGGGCGGTCGCGTCCAAGCACAGCTACGTCACGGCCGGCCGACTACGTGAAGGGCCGCTACTCGAGTCGCAGCCTGGCGACCGCCGTGGCCTTCACCGGGCTGCTGCGCAACGATGCCCTACATCGCGCTTCAGCTCGTCGGCATCCAGGTCGTGCTCGAGGGGCTCGGCATCGAGGGCGACTGGCCGCTCATCATCGCCTTCGCGATCCTCGCCGCCTACACGTACACGAGCGGCCTGCGCGCGCCGGCGATGATCGCGATCGTCAAGGACACGCTGATCTACGTGACGGTGATCGTGGCGATCATCTACATCCCGTCGAAGCTCGGCGGCTGGGACGCGATCTTCGCGTCCGCCGCCGAGGAGCTGCCGAACCGCGACGACGCCGGGCGCGCTCGTCCCGTCGCGGCGCCGACGCCCAGGTGGCCTACGCCACGCTCGCGCTCGGCTCGGCGATGGCGCTCTTCCTCTATCCGCACGCGCTCACCGCCGTGCTGAGCTCGCGCTCGCAGGACGTGGTACGGCGCAACATGTCGCTGCTGCCGGCCTGGACGTTCCTGCTCGGGCTGATGGCGCTGCTCGGCTACATGGCGATCGCCGCGGGCCTCAACATCACCGAGCCGAACACGGCGGTGCCCGCGCTCTTCGTCGACATGTTCCCGTCCTGGTTCCTCGGCGTGGCCTTCGCCGCGATCGCGATCGGCGCGCTCGTGCCGGCCGCGGTGATGTCGATCGCGGCCGCCAACCTCTTCACGCGCAACGTGTGGAAGGAGTTCGTGCGCCCGGACTGCTCGGACGCGGAGGAGGCGCAGGTGGCGAAGATCGTCTCGCTCGTCGTCAAGGTCGGCGCGCTCGCCTTCGTCCTGCTCGCTGCCCACCCAGTACGCGATCGACCTGCAGCTGCTCGGCGGCGTCTGGATGCTGCAGACGCTGCCCGCGGTGATGATCGCGCTCTACACGCGCTGGTTCCATCGCTGGGGCCTGCTCGCGGGCTGGGCCGTGGGCATGGTGCTCGGCACCTGGATGGCCGGCGTCGCAGGACTTCGCTGCCCGTCTGGGAGCTGCCGATCCTGAGCGTCACGGCCTACACGGCGCTCGCGGCCCTCGCCGTCAACCTCGTCGTGGCCGCCGTCCTGACGCTGGTGCTCGGGGCCGCGCGGTCGCGCCGACGAGCTGCGACGAGACGCGCGCCGAGGAGTACGACGAGCTCGAGGAGACGCACGAGCCGGCGCCGGCCGCGGCCGCCGGGGTGGGCTGATCCGGTCGGCGCCCCGCCCTCTGGCTGGCCGGCCAGTTAGCATCGCGGTGGGGATGGAGGCAGCGAGCAGCGATCTACCGCGACGGCTCGAGGGCGACAAGGCGCAGCGCATCATCGCCGCCATGCGCGCCAGCGTCGGCAAGCGCGGCGCGGCGGGATCGACCTTCGACCACGTGGCCCGCGAGGCCGGCGTCTCGCGCGGTCTCCTGCACTACTACTTCGGTTCGAAGGAGCGGCTGCTCGTCGAGGTGGTTCGCCACGACTGCGAGGTTCGCAACCACAACATGGACGAGCGCACTCGAGCGGGCCGGCAGCGTCGACGAGATCCTCGACGCGCTGGTCGTGGGCCTCAACGAGTTCATCGAGGACGAGCCGGGCGGCCCGGCCGTCATCTACGAGATGCTGTCCGCCTCGCGCCACTCCGAGGAGATCCGCGCCGAGCTCGCCGAGCTGTACCGGCAGTGGCGCGAGCGGCTCGCGGGTTGGCTCGACGGTCAAGGAGCGCGACGGCGTGATTCGGCCTCCAGGCGGAGCCCGAGGCCGTGGCGTCGATCCTGTTTGCGCTTGGCGACGGCTTCGGGATCCAGGTCCTCTCCGATCCGGACTGGGACAACCAGGCGGCCTTCGAGCTCGGTGTGGCGACCGCCCGCCGGCTGCTCGGGGCGGACGTCTAAGCCGGGGCGGGTCTCCGTCGTGTGACGTGAATCACACAGCGTGCGGCTCTGTTCACGCATCTTTGGCTGGCCAGCCAACCAGGAGATTTCCAATGCAGGCCGCCATGGACAGACTCGCCTCCTTCCTCGAGCGTCGCCGCTGGCTCGTCCTCGGCGCGTGGCTCGCGCTTCTGGTTGCGGCTGCGCCCTTCGCGGCCAAGCAGACCGAGCACCTTACGAGCGGCGGCTTCGAGGTGCCGGGCTCACAGTCACAGGCGGTCGATCGCAACCTCGAGCGCTTCGAGGGTGCACAGCGCGAGTACATGGCGGTCGTCGTCGCGCGGCGCGAGGGGGCCGGCCCGGCCGCTGTCAGCCGTGAGCTCGACCGCGTGGCGGCGATCGTGGAGCGCCAGCCGCACGCGGCTGTCGACGCGCGCGCCCTCGCGCTGGCGAAGCGCGGCGCCGCCGACGCGTCCATCACGGTGCTGCCGCTCGACGTTCGGGGCAACCAGGACCAGACGGCGGACCTGGCGGTCGACCTGCGTGACGAGCTGATCGAGTCGCCGACGGCCGGGACGCAGCCCTACTTCGTAGGCCAGCAGGCGCTCTGGGCCGGGATGCAGGAGCTCACCAAGGAGGATCTCGAGTCGGCCGAGCGGATCGGCTTCCCGATCGTCCTCATCATCCTGCTTGCCGTCTTCGGCTCACTCGCCGCGGCAAGCCTGCCGCTGGCGCTCGGCTTCGTGAGCGTCGCCGTCACGGGAGCGGTGGTCTTCTTCCTCTCGCAGCTCACGCCGATGTCCGTGTTCGTGACCAACGTGGCCTCGATGATCGGCATCGGGGTCGCGGTCGACTACTCGCTGTTCGTGCTCGCCCGCTACCGCGAGGAGGTGCACGCGGGCAACCCGCCGCTCGACGCCAGGCGCATTGCGCTGCGCACCTCCGGGCTCGCGGTCACCTTCTCGGGCATCACGGTGATCCTGTCGCTCGCCGGGCTCTGGCTTGTCGACTCGACCACGATCCGCTCGATGGCGATGGGGGCGATCGTCGTGGTGGCGGTGTCGATCCTGGCGGCGGTAACGCTGCTGCCGGTCCTCATGCGGCTGCTCGGGCGGCGCGTCCACGAGCGCGGGCGGATCGCCCGTGGGCTCGCCCGCTTCGCGACGCTCCAGCGCCGCCGGCGCCGCAGGCGCGGCTCGACCAGGCCGGATGCCGCGCCCACGCCGGGTTTCTGGGAGCGCTGGACCGCCCGCGTGACGCGCCGGCCCTGGGTCTCGGCGCTGGCGAGCGCCGCGGTGCTGGTCGCGCTCGCCCTACCCGCGCTCACGCTCGACTTCGGCAACGGAGCGCTGCGCCAGTTCCCCGAGGGCAACGACACGCGTGTGGGCGCCGAGCTCGCTGCGCGCGAGCTCGGCCCGGGCTCGACTGGGCCCACGCAGGTCGTGGCCGAGCTCGACAGCGGCAGCGCGTCCGACCCCGGCAACCGAGCCGCTCTGCGCTCCTACACCGCCGAGCTCCGGCGCGATCCCGAGGTGGCCGCCGTCGCGCCGCCCGAGGCGTCGGCCGACGGTCGCTCGGCGCTCTTCGTCGTGGTGCCGAGGCACGATCCGGAGAGCGACCGCGCGGCCGCCCTCGTCGGTCGCCTGCGGGCCGACGGCGGCGCGCTCGCGGGCGTCGCCACGGTCGACGTCGGCGGCGCGACCGCATTCAACAGCGACTTCACCGAGCTCGTCTCGGGATCGATGTGGAAGATCCTTCTGTTCGTCCTCGTGTTCAGCTACCTGGTGCTGTTCCTGCTGCTGCGCTCGGTGCTCCTGCCGCTGAAGGCCGTGCTCGTGAACCTGCTCTCGGTGGGCGCCGCCTACGGGGTGCTCGTCGCGGTCTTCCAGTGGGGCTGGCTCGACGGGCTGCTCGGCTTCGAGTCGCTCGGCTACGTCAACGCCATGACGCCCCCGTTCCTGCTCGCGATCGTGTTCGGCCTCTCGATGGACTACGAGGTGTTCCTGCTCTCGCGCATCCGCGAGCGCTACGACGCCACCGGCGACACCACTCTGGCGGTGGCGCAGGGCCTGCGCGCCAGCGCCGCGACGATCTCGAGCGCCGCGCTGATCATGGTCGCCGTGTTCGCCGTCTTCGCGGGCACGGGCACGCCCTCGATCAAGGAGATCGGCCTGGGCCTGTCGGTGGCGATCGCGCTCGACGCGACGCTCGTGCGGCTGATCCTCGTGCCGGCCACGATGGAGATCATGGGACGCTGGAACTGGTGGCTGCCCGAGCGGCTCGCGCGCGTGCTCCCGCGCACCGACTTCGAGAGCCGCAGCGGTGAGCGCGTGCCGGCCTCGGCGTAACCTGCGCGGACATGGACGCCCTGCCGCACTGGGAGCGAGGCACGCCCGCGGTGCTGTGCGTGGCCGGTCCCCACCCCATCCCGATCACGGCCTTCCTGCGCGCCGGCGACGACCGCATCCTGATCTCGCTCGGCCGCCGCCGCGAGACGCTCCGGCGCATCAGGGAGGAGCCGTCGGCGGCGCTCCTCCTCATGGGCGAGGGGCAGGCCTTCACGGCGCACGGGAGGGCCACCGTGGTGGCCGAGGAGCTCGAGGCGGCCGACACGGTCGTGGCCGTCGAGCTGCGCGTGGAACGCGTGCAGAACCATCTGGCGGACGGCCGGACGGAGATGCTCGACGGCGCGCACTGGAAGTGGTGCTCGCCCGAGCACGGCGAGGCGGAGCACGCGCTCCTCACCGAGCTCGAGCGGCTGTAGAGAGCGCGCTAGCCGAGCCGCCGGACCAGCTCGTCGCCGAGCTCGGCAATCGGTATGCGCACCTGCTCGAGCGAGTCGCGGTCGCGCAGGGTGACCGTGCGGTCCTCGATCGTCTGGCCGTCGACGGTGACGCCCCAGGGGGTGCCGATCTCGTCCTGACGGCGGTAGCGCTTGCCGATCGAGCCGCCGGCGTCGTACTCGGCCGGGAGCCGGGAGCGCAGGTCCTCGTAGATCTCGCGCGCGAGCTCCGGCATCCCGTCGCGGTTGACGAGCGGCAGCACGGCGACCTTGACGGGAGCCACCTTCGGCTGGAGGCCGAGGACGGTCCGGGTGCGCCCCTCCACCTCCTCCTCACGGTAGGCGTCGCAGAGCAGCGCGAGCATCGTGCGGCCGACGCCGGCCGCGGGCTCGATCACATGCGGCACGTAGCGCTCCTGGGTGGCCGTGTCGACGTACTCGAGCTTGTCGCCCGAGAACTCCGCGTGCTGGGTGAGGTCGAAGTCGCCGCGGTTGGCGATCCCCTCGAGCTCGGACCAGCCGATCGGGTAGAGGTACTCGATGTCGCTGGTCGCCGACGAGTAGTGCGACAGCTCGTCGGCGCCGTGGGGGCGCAGGCGGAGGTTGTCGCGCTCGATCCCCAGTCCCACGTACCAGTCGAGCCGGGCCTGCATCCAGTGCTCGTGCCAGCTCTCGGCGTCCGCGGGCGGGACGAAGAACTCCATCTCCATCTGCTCGAACTCGAGCGTGCGGAAGATGAAGTTGCCCGGCGTGATCTCGTTGCGGAACGACTTGCCGACCTGGGCGATCCCGAAGGGCGGCTTGCGCCGCGCGTACTGGAGCGTCGACTTGAAGTCGAGGAAGATGCCCTGCGCGGTCTCGGGGCGCAGGAAGACGGTCGAGCCGGCGTCCTTGACCGGCCCGATCGTGGTCTCGAACATCAGGTTGAACTCGCGTGCCTCGGTCAGGTCGCAATCGGGATGGTCGCCCGGCAGCTTCGAGGGCGCCTTGCCGCAGCGGATGCCGGGGTTGTTGCCGATGCCCGCGCGCTCCTCCTCGAGGTGATCGGCCCGGAAGCGGAGGTTGCAGGCGCGGCAGTCGATCAGCGGGTCGGTGAAGCCCGCCAGGTGGCCCGAGGCCTCCCAGGTGCGCGGGTGCTGGATGATCGCCGAGTCGAGTGCGACCACGTCGTCGCGCTCCTGGATCATCGCCTTCCACCACTCGCCGATCACGTTGTTCTTCAGCAGGACGCCGTAGTGGCCATAGTCGTACGTGTTGGCGATTCCGCCGTAGATCTCCGAGGCGGGAAAGATGAAGCCGCGCCGCTTGCAGAGCGCGACGATCTTGTCCATGGTCACCACGGTCCTGACCCTACCTTGGCCACGGCGGTGGCACTCCCATGCTCGGAGCGCGACCGCCGTCAGGGTCTGCCTGACGGTTTGGCCTACCTGCGGAGGCGAGCGCTGACCACCTTCGTGACGGTCGCGCCCGTGGTCGGCTTGAAGGCCAGCGCT
This sequence comes from uncultured Thermoleophilaceae bacterium, assembly GCA_963788595.1. Lineage (GTDB taxonomy): Bacteria > Actinomycetota > Thermoleophilia > Solirubrobacterales > Thermoleophilaceae > JACVRW01. The sequence continues at coordinate 323,796 of CAWBHC010000007.1, read as the reverse complement.
AGCCTGACCGTGACCTTGGGCTTGCGCTTGAGCAGGCGCTTGGCGGCCTTGGTCGGCTTGAGCGTGACCTTGACAATGCCCGCCACGGTCGCCGTTTTGCTGCCCTTGGCGAGCAGCTTGTCGCCCTTGGTCGCCTTACCGGTCACGAGGCCAGGGCCGTTGACCTTGACGCTGGCCACGATCTTGCCCTTGTGAGGACTGAGCCTCGGGCCGGGGAACATTTTCGCGGGCTTTGCCGGAGCCACCGGGGCCGTGGGAATCGGTGCACCGGCACCTGACACGATGCCGCCGCTGATCAGCGTCTCGCAGGCAATGTCCGGCACCAGCGTGTCGAGCCCACCGACCCAAACCGTGTCAACGCCATCGCCGCAGTGAACGGTGTCGGCCGATCCGTTCTCGACGTTGATCGAGTCGTCGCCGGAGCCCGTGCTCACCCCGACCGTCTCGTTGGTCGAGTGCGGGCCGATTGTCACCTTGTCGTTGCCGGAATGTATGGTGACACCGATCGAGGTTGGCAGACCATTCGTGTTCTTGACGCGCGTGCACGTCACCTGACGCGCGCTGTCCTGTGAGCAAACGATCTGGCCACTGTCGGGGACCGGGGGCTGGATAGTAGGGTCCTCGCCCTTTAGCAGCAGCGGCTCGGCCGGATTGCCGCTGTTGTTGACGATCTGGGTGGTCGAACCGGACTGCGTGATCGTGATGTCCTCAGCGAACTCCCCCACGTCGAAGGCGTCAAGGACGCTGATGTACTGGCCGAACGCATGTACCTGAGCGGCGTTTGCGGAAGCAGGGATGGCGAGCACCGCGCAAGCGGCGGCTACCACCCCCAGAATTGTCCTTCTGAATTTCGTTGTCATGCGTTTTCTCTTTCCGGTTGACTGGACCGGTGAGCAATGGATGCCTCACCGGTCCTGTCGAGATTCACGTCCTAGTGGCTGAGAACAGTCGGGGAGCTATCCCCCTTGCACTTGGCGCTCGCCTTGACCTTCGCGTAGTAGGCGTCTGTGTACTCGCCTACCCAGCCAGCCTTCTTGAGGGTCCACTTGTAGGCGATGCCGCCATCGGGCTTTGCCTTGGTCGAGCCGATCTTCGGGTCCGCGCCGGGGCGCATCGCGTAAACCGTGACGACGCGGTTCTTGCCGCAGCTGTGATGGAACGCGGCGAGGCTGCCGTTCCAGATCGACGCGTCATCGGTCGAGAGCGACACTGAGTTGAGCGTCACTTGGCTGAAGCGCATGTCAGGCTTAGCCGAAGCTGCCGGAGCGGCGTTTGCAGACGCAGGAATGGCGAGCGCCGCGCAAGCGGCCACCACCCCCAGGATTGTCCTTCGCACTGCGAGTCCTTTCGGAAGAGAGGAAAGCCGAACAGAGGATCAACTCGCCTCCGCCTGGCTATTTCCGAAGACGGCCCGTTCTTGGCTCTCGTCCCGCTCCCCGCCGGCGGCGAGAGTTTCGCCCGTCTATCGGCGTCGCTCGCGTGGGGCGATTCCGCTTGTACATGCGGTTCAGGCAACCCCTTGTCATCGCTGGTGGCCCGTTGGCGCTCCTATACTCGGAGTGCCATGCCGATCTACGAGTACCGCTGTGAGCGCGGCCATACGTTCGAGGTCATGCAGCGCATGACGGACGACCAGCTCACGAGCTGCTCCACCTGCGAGGCGCCCGTGCAGCGCGTGTTTCACCCCGTGGCCGTGCACTTCAAGGGATCGGGCTTCTACAACACGGACTACGGCAAGAAGAAGTCCGGCGCCGCCGGCTCCGCGAGCTCTGAGGGCGAGGGCTCCTCCAAGAGCTCTGACTCCTCGTCCAAGACGGAGACGTCCAAGAAGGAGTCCGGCTCGAGCTCCTCAGGCTCGGGCTCGAGCTCGTCGGGCTCCTCGTCGAGCTCCGACTAGCTCCCCTCGAGGAGCTTGCTGACGGCGTCCTGCTTGGACCCCTCGCTCACGAAGAGGTTGGTGCCGTTGCAGCAGGTCGCCTCGAGCACCTCGGTCTCACTCGAGTTGCCGGTCGCCATGTCCGCGAAGAGCCCCATCAGCTGAAGTCCGCCCATGTCGGTCTGGAGCGTCTTCGGGGCGTTCCAGCTGACCCAGGGCAGCCGGAAGAACGTGCTCGGGGACTTGATCTGATCGCCGATCGCCCGCAGGACCTCCTGCTGGCGCGCGGCGCGGTCGCGGTCGTCCTCGGCGGGCGCGCACGAGTTCTTGCGCACGCGGGCGAAGCCGAGCGCACGCGTGCCGTCCAGGTCGTTCTCGCCCTTCTTGAAGCGGAGGCCCTTCCAGAAGTTGTCGAACGGGGGAGAGCAGATCCGCGACTTCGACTCGACCGTGATGCCCCCGAGCGAGTCGATGAACTCGGGGAAGTCCTCGAAATCGACCTCCACGAGGTGGTTGATCTCGAGCCCGTTGCCGAGGAAGGACTCGACCGTCTCGATCGTCAGCGCGGCGCCGCCGAGCGCGTAGGCGGCGTTGATCTTGTTGACGCCGTGACCGGGGACCTCGACCTCCACGTCACGCGGGATCGAGAGCTTGCGGACGCTCCCGAGCGCGGCGTGGACCAGCATGATCGTGTCGGAGCGGCCCGGGCCCTGATCGCTCTCGTCGATCGACTCGCCGGTGCGCTGGTCCGAGCCCAGCACGAGGATCGTGCTGCCCGTGAGCAGGTTCCCGCCCGAGGACAGCGCCCGCTCGGACGCGGGCGAGACCCCGGGCTGGGTGGCGGCGCTGATCAGGAACAGCACGAGCGACAGCACGAGCCAGCCGGCGATCGCGAATGCCACCCACTTGAGCACGCGGCCGGGCGTGATCGGGCGCTTGTCGCGCGACGGCTCGGGGGGCTCCTCGCCGCGGCTGCGGGACAGCCGCTTGCGCAGCGCGTCGAGATCGCTGCCGCGCGCCGTCGGCCGCTTGCGGGCGCGATAGACGTTGTACTCCGGCGGGTCCGGAGGGCCAGGGGTCGGTTCGGTCACCCCCCTCTGTATATCTACCCGCCATGCCACCAAGGCGGGTGATCGGGATCGATGCGGGCGGCACGAAGCTGCTCGGCGGCGTCGTGGACGAGGCGCTGGTGGTGCATCACAGGGTCCATCGCCTCTGGCGTGGAGCCGACCGGCAGGAGACGCTCGACATCTTCCTGGACGCCGTCGAGGAGGTGCGCGCGGCGGCCCCAGAGGTGGAGGCCGTGGGCTTCGGCATCCCCGCGCTCGTCGAGTGGGATACGGGCGTGGCGCGCTGGAGCAACCACCTCCCGCTCCAGGACGTCCGCTTCCGCGACCTGATGAGCGAGCGCCTGGGACTGCCGGTGGTGGTGGACAACGACGGCAATGCGTCGGTGCTGGCCGAGTGCCGCGCGGGCGCGGGGGCCGGAGCCCGTCACGTGGTGATGGTGTCGCTCGGGACCGGGATCGGCACGGGCCTGTTTCTCGACGGGCGCGTGTACAGGGGCGCCGTGGGGCTCGGTGCCGAGCTCGGCCACTCGGTGCTCGACATCCACGGAGCCGAATGCCCGAGCGCCTGCCCCGGGCGCGGCTGCTTCGAGACGCTCGTCTCCGGCAACGCGATCGGCCGTGAGGGCCTGCGCGTCGCGGAGGAGCGGCCCGACACGGCTCTGGGCAAGCGCCTCGCCTCCGGCCGCGAGATCACCGGCGGGATCGTCACCGAGCTGGCGCACAGCGGCGATCCGGCGGCACGCGAGGTGCTGGCCGAGATCGGCACGCGGCTCGGCTACGGGCTCGTCGGCGTGGTGAACGTCTTCAACCCCGAGGTGATCGTGATCGGCGGCGGCGCGGTCCGGGCCGGCGAGCTCCTGCTGGAGCCCGCGCGCGCCCTCGTCTTCGAGCGGGCGATGCCGCCGGTGCGGGCCGGTGTCGAGATACGCGCCGCCCACTTCGGCGACGAGGCCGGGATGATGGGAGCCGCTCTGCTCGCCCTCGATCAGCTCGCCGAGGCCGCGGCATGAGCGGGCGGCTCGTCGTCTGTCCGACGCCGATCGGCAACCTCGAGGACGTGACGCTGCGGGTGCTGTCGGCGCTGCGCGACGCCGACGTCGTCGCATGCGAGGACACACGCCGCACGCGCATCCTGCTCGATCGCTACGGGGTCAAGGCGAAGCTCGTCTCCTACCACGAGCACAACGAGCAGGCGCGCGCCGCCGAGCTCGCGGGACGGATGCGCGACGGAGCGGTCGTGGCGCTCGTGTCGGATGCCGGGATGCCGCTCGTGTCGGACCCGGGCTACCTGCTCGTCCGCGCCTGCGTCGCCGCCGGACTGCCGGTCGAGGTACTGCCCGGCCCGTCGGCGGCGATCACCGCGCTCGTCGCCTCCGGGCTGCCGGCAGCCGAGTGGCGCTTCCAGGGCTTCCTGCCGCGCAAGAAGGGGGAGCTGCGGCGCGTGCTCTCCGAGCCCGGCGGGACGCTCGTGGCCTTCGAGTCGCCGCGGCGCGTGCCCGCCACGCTCGCCGAGCTCGCGGAGCTCGACCCGGGCCGCGAGGTCGCGGTCTGCCGCGAGCTGACGAAGGCGCACGAGGAGATCGTCCGCGGCAGCGCCGCCGAGCTGGCGGAGCGCTACGCGGACGCGCCTCCGAAGGGCGAGGTCGTGCTCGTGCTCGGGCCGCCCACCGCCGCGGAGGAGGGCGCGGGCGAGCCGGCGGGTGTCGATGCGCTGCGCCGGCTCGTCGAGGCCGGCGCCCACCCGCGCAAGGCGGCGGCGGTGGTCGCCGAGCTCACCGGCTCGAGCGCGAACTCGCTGTACCGGGCGCTCACGTCGGGGGAGTGAGGGGCAGAGAACGCGGACGGGCCCTCCGGTGGGAGGGCCCGTTGGGTCCGCGGGGGGTGCGAGTCCGGCCTGCGGGTCAGTTGCCCGGTCCGCGAGTGCCTTCCTCGGGGCCGCCGTCGTAGCGGAAGCCCTGGGTCTGCGGCATCACGGGTGCGCTGTCAGCGGAGCCCGTGGTCACGTCCGCGCTGCCCTCGTTCGGGCCGCCGTCGTAGCGGGGGCTCACCGGCTGCGCCTCGATGGACTGCGACTCGACGGACGAGTGGCCGACGGGCGGCGACATCGCCAGGTCGGGCTTGTTGGTCGCCATCGCCTGCCTGCTGAGCCTGGCCCGGGAAGGCCTGCGCCTGGTTCGGACGCGCGGGCGCGTTCGTCGTGGGCGCGATGTCGGCGGAGCCCTCCTCGGGGCCGCCGTCATACCGCGGAGCCGGGGTCACGTCGACCGCGCCGTCCAGCCTGCGCTGGGGGAGCGGGGCCGCGTCCGGGACCGCGGGGGTGGACTCGATCGCGGCCGGCCGGGGAACGCTCGTGCTCACGACCTGGTCGCTGTCGTTCGCCACGATCAAGACGGTCGCGGTCAGGGCGACCACGGCGATGATGGCGGCAACGAGCAACGCACGCAGATGGATGTAGTGCGAGCGGAGAACCACTGCCGGGTGCTGCTCGGGGATTGCCTTGCCCATGATTCCTCCTGTCGGTTGGTGCCGGTTGAACTTCGTGGAGCGAGACTGCACGGGCACGGTTGCGGTGAGGTGACAGCGCGGCAACAGCGCGTGTAGGCGTCCCTTGGCAGTCGGCGTAAAATGGCGCCAACGCACGGCTTTTCTTCCGTATCGTCGACAGGACGACCCGGTCTGTAGACGGAGGTGCGTGTTGGGACCCCCCACCAAGATCACGCGTAGCCAGGTACTCGCCAGGGGCATGGCAGCCACGGGAGCGCTGGCGGCGGGAGGGATACTCGCCGGCGGCCTGCCGAGGCTCGCCGCCTCGCAGCCCTCCGCCGAGCAGGACGCGCGCGTGCTCAAGTGGCTGCTGCAGGTCGAGTACCTGCAGGCGGCGTTTTACACGGAGGTCGAGCAGCAGGGCGCGCTGAAGGGCGAGCTGCGCGAGTTCGCCGGGCTGGTCGGCGAGCACGAGCGCGCGCACGTCGAGGTCCTGGAGCGAGCGCTGGGCGGGCGGAACGGGGTCAAGCGGCCAGAGTTCGACTTCGGGAAGGCGACCACGAACCCGGGCGAGTTCATCCCGACGGCCGTCGAGCTCGAGGAGATCGCGGTGGCCGCCTTCAACGGCCAGGTGGCGAATCTGACGAGGCCGCGGGTGATGACCGCGATGAGGATCGTGTCGGTGGAGGCACGGCACGTCGGCTGGGCGCGCGACCTCGCCGGCCGCAACCCGGCCCCGGAGCCCGCCGATCAGGCGGCGACGCCGGAGGAGACGACAGCGGCGATGGAGGCCACCGGCTTCATGGAATAGCGAGCATGTCCGACCTCACCCTCGAAACCGTTGACCGGTCCGGCGCCATCGCCGAGACGTTCGACGCGCTCACCGGCGGCACCCGGGCCGACTTCTTCCGCAAGGCGGTCATAGGCGGTGGCGCACTGGCGGCGGTCCTCGAGACCTCCGCGGTGGCGCAGCCGCGCAACACCGCGAAGGACGTGGCCATCCTCAGGTTCGACCTGGGCCTCGAGTACCTGCAGGCGGCGATGTACAGCGAGGCGGAACGCCTTGGCGAGGTGAAGCCGGAGACGCTCGAATGGTCGCGGGTCGTCGGTGCCAACGAGCGCGGCCACGTGCAGGCCATCCGCGGCCTGCTGGGGAAGGACGCCGTCAAGAGCCCGAGCTTCAACTTCCGCGGCGTCACCGAGGACGACCGCCTCTTCACCGAGACCGCGGTCGCCTTCGAGGACCTGACCGCGGCGTTGCTGAAGACCCAGGCGGTCCAGTTCGACTCGCGTGAGCTGCTGGCGGCGGTTGCAACCCTGCACTCGGTCGAGGCGCGCCACGCCGCCTGGATCCGCCACATCGCCGGGATCGTGCCCGCCGCGGACGCGTTAGACGAGCCGACGTCGAAGGCCAAGGTGGTCAAATTGGTGGAGTCCACGAACTTCATCACCTCGGCGCCCAGGACGAAGGGAAGGCGGAAGCCCAGGTATACGGGGTGAGCGCCCGCCGACCCTCACGCCCCAGCGGGCTCGGCGCCGCCCTGGCGCTCGGGGGTCTCGTGATCGCTGCCGCGGTCGCGGTGGTGCTCGTGGCGGGCCCCTCGACACCGTCCTCGACCGTCGCGGCGCCCCCCGTGTCGCCTCCCTCCGCACTCGCGCCGGCCAACGTTCCGCTCGGGCCGCGACCGGCTGCCTACTGGGCGCCCGTCGTGGATGCGGCGGCCGCCCGCGTAAGGCCCGGGCAGCCGGCCGTGGCCGCGTGGGTACCGGATCGGACGCCCGAAGGGACCACGAACGTCGTGCTCGTGCTCGGGGAGACCGAGCGCCGCGGGGGAGAGCTGTGGGTCCGTGTCCGCGTGGCGGGCTCGCCGGACGACGCGCACGGCTGGATGCCGCGCGCCGCGCTGGGCGGGTACACCCCCGTTCGAACCCGGCTCGTCGTCAACCGGGAGCGGCGGACCGCCACCCTGCTGCGCGACGGCCGGCGGGTGTTCCGAGCGGCGGTCGGCATCGGAGCTCCGGCGACGCCGACGCCGAGCGGTGACTTCTTCGTCCGGAACAAGCTCCACAAGTACCGCAGCCCGTTCTACGGCCCGGTCGCGTTCGGCACCACGGCGCGCTCCGCGCAGGCCGACGACTGGCCCGCGGGCGGCTTCGTGGGCATCCACGGCACGAGCCGGCCGGACCTCCTGCCGGGCGAGGTCTCAGCCGGCTGCATCCGCATGAGAAACCCGGACATTCTGCGTCTGGCCCGGCTGATGCGAGTGGGGACGCCGGTGAGGGTCCTGTGATCGCGCGACTTGTATCGGTGGTCGTGTTGTGTGGGGCGATCACGTTGCCCGCGCCGGTTGCCTGGTCACAGGACGATCAGGGCGAGCGTTCCGGCGATCGCGTCCAACCGCCCACGGAGCTGCTCAAGGAGTTTCCGTTCAGGCAGGGGCGGCTGCAGAGCCATGGTTCCGGCCCGGACGCGCGCCGGGCTGAGGCCGGCTCGCCTGGACTGCCACTCAGCGAGCCCGCGCAGCAGGGTGGCTCGCCCGTGGCGATCTGGTTGGTCATCGGGGGCGCGGCGGGGCTGCTGTTGCTCGGGTTGATCGGGTGGCGCCTGAAGCGCAGGGCCGCGAGCCGCGGGCGGCTTGTCCCTCGGATCGAGCCGACCCCGGCGTCCCGGCCCGGCGGGTCGGTGCCGTCGCCGGCGGCCGGCGCCGGGCCGAAGAACTGCTACGCCGTCGTCAACCAGAAGGGCGGCGTCGGAAAGACGACGGTCTCGCTTGCCCTCTCGGCGGCCGCCGTCAGGCGGGGGCACCGTGTGCTGCTGCTGGATCTCGACCCCCAGGCGTCGGCGACCTCGGTGCTCGGCGCGGACGTCGACGACCGGCCGACCCTGACCGACGCGATGCTCAGCTTGGGCTGCCCGCTCAGCAAGGCGATCACCCCGACCGACTGGGGACTGGACCTGGCTCCAGCGGACCGCTGGTTGCGCCGCGCGGACCGCGGCATCTCGCCGGACAGGAGGGCCGTTCTGCCGCGCCAGCTCCAGACGTTGGAGGACTACGACCTCGTCCTCATCGATTGCCCGCCGAGCTTGGGGGGACTCACGATCAACGCCCTCGCGGCGGCGTCGAGCGCGCTCGTTGTGACCGAGCCGACGTATCTCGCGCTGCACGCGATGGAGGAGCTGCTCGACATGGTGCGCGACGTGTCGGCGGCGCAGAACCCCTCGCTGCAGCTGGCGGGTGTGGTCCTCAACCGCGTTGAGACCAGTGCCGAGCACAAGACCAGCGTGGCGGAGGTCGAGGGCACCTTCGGCTCGAAGCTGTGGGAGCCGCTTGTTCCCAAGCGGGCGGTCCTGCAGGACGCCATGCGCCTTGGCGTGCCGCCCCAGGATCTGGAATCACGTTCGCACTACGCGACCGAGATCGCCGAGATCTTCGACGCGCTCGCCATGCGAATCGAGACCGTTGGGCTGAAGATCTGAGCCACGGCGGGCCCGCGTTCGGCGACGCTTGGCACGCGGTTTGCAACAACTCGGTGACAGACCGTTACAAGTCGGCCACGGCGCCTGCGAGCCGCGCCGAAACGGGCGTACGGTCCGCCCATGCGCCGCCTTCTGCCCGTCACAGCCCTCTTCTTCCTCGCGTCATTGGCGGGCGTGGAACCCGCTCTCGCCGCATGGGTCTGGCCGCTCGAGGGAGATGTGATCACGACCTACCGGAACGGGGCCGATCCGTACGCCGCGGGCCAGCACCGCGGCATCGACATCGCGGCAGCGATCGGCGCTCCCGTCGTCGCCGCCGCCGGCGGCGAGGTGCGCTTCGCGGGCACCGCCGGGTCGAATGGGCTCACGGTGAGCGTCCGCACCGACGACGGCTTCGACACCTCCTACCTGCACCTCGGGTCGAGCGAGGTGCGCCCCGGAGAGCGTGTCTCGGCGGGCCGGCGGCTGGGCGTGGTCGGCACCTCCGGCGTTCGCTCGGCAGCGGCGCCGCACCTGCACTTCGGCGTTCGCGAGGCGGGCAGCCGGCACGGCTACCGCGATCCGCTCAGCCTGCTGCCGCCGCCGGGCGCACCGGCGCCCGATGCGCCCGCGGCGGCGCCTGAGCCGGTTCCCGTGGCTCCCGTCGTTGCGCCCGTCCCCGTGCCACGGGCCCTGCCGAGCCCGGGCCGGGTGCCCGCGGGCCGGCGCGTCCCCGCGCCGCGCCGGATCCCGGCGACGCCACCGCAGCCCGTGGCGAGGCGCGCTCCGGCGCGGCGGCGAATCCCGGCTGCGCGCCCTTCCCCGGCCCGGCGAGAAGCTCCGGCGGCGAGTCCCGGGCCGGTGCTGTCACCCGAGCCTGCCGCACAGCGCTCGGGCGCGGCCGAGCCGGGCCGCGCCCGCGCAGGACATCCCGCTCGCGCCCACTCCCCGGCCGGCGCCCGCTCCGCGCAGGCACGCGGCCGCGCACGACCTCGGGCAGGCGCCTGCCGAGCCTGCGCGGCCGGCCGGCCGCACGGCGCCGGATGCCGCCCACGAGCCTGCGCGGGGCCCGTCCTCGCCCGCCGGCTCGGCGGGCATCGACCTCGGCTGGGCTCTCGCGTGCGCGGGCGTGCTGCTTGCGGCCGCGATCGTCGGCCTCGGCGGCGGCGGACGTGAGACCACCCGCCGCAGCGGTACCCGGCTCGCCGCCGCCATCCGTCCCCTGATGGGTCGGCGATGAGCCCGCCGGGGGAACGGCCACGGCCGTGGAACGGCGCACGGGTAGCATCGGATGTGGATGCAGTACTACGTGACAACGCCCATCTACTACGTGAACGGCGAGCCCCATCTAGGGCACGCGTACACGACCATCGCCGCGGACACCCTCGCGCGCCACATGCGCCAGCGCGGCGACGACGTCTTCTTTCTCACGGGCACGGACGAGCACGGCGAGCCGGTCGCCCAGGCGGCGGAGAAGCTCGGCATCACGCCGCGCGAGCTCGGCGACTCGAATGCCGTCCGCTTCAAGGAGCTCGCCGCCACGCTCAACGTCACGAACGACTTCTTCATCCGCACGACCGATCCGGAGCACATGGCGAAGGTCGGCGAGGTCGTCCAGCGGATCTACGACAACGGGCACGTCTACGCCGGTCACTACGAGGGCTGGTATTGCCCGCGCTGCGCGGACTTCAAGACCGACTCCGAGCTCGACGAGGGCAACCGTTGCCCGATCCACAAGATCGTGCTCGAGATCGAGAAGGAGGACAACTGGTTCTTCCGGCTGTCCACCTTCCAGGAGCCGCTCGAGCGCCTCTACGCGGAGCGTCCGGACTTCGTCACTCCGCAGATCCGCTACAACGAGGCGCTCGCGTTCATCCGCGGCGGGCTGCGCGACTTCTCGCTGAGCCGCCAGCGGCTCAAGTGGGGCGTGCCGGTCCCTTGGGACGAGTCGCAGGTCATCTACGTCTGGATCGACGCGCTCCTCAACTACTACACGGCACTCTCGTACGCGCGGCCCGGGGAGGACCTGACCGAGCGCTTCTGGCCGGCCACCGTGCACCTGATCGGGAAGGACATCCTCAAGTTCCACGCGGTGATCTGGCCGGCGATGCTGATGGCGGCCGACCTCGAGGTGCCCCGCAAGGTCACGATCCACGGCTTCCTGCTGCTCGGCGAGCACAAGATGTCGAAGTCGCTCGGCAACGTGATCGAGCCGTTCCGGGTGGCCGACCTGTACGGCCCCGACGCGCTGCGCTTCTACCTGCTTCGCGAGGTGAGCTTCGGCGCGGACGGCGACGTCTCGCCGGAGGGCTTCGAGACCCGCTACACGACCGAGCTCGCGAACGAGTACGGCAACCTGGCGAGCCGGACGCTGGCGATGATCGGCCGTTATCGCGACGGCGTGGTGCCGGACGCCGAGCCGCCGGCGACGCTGGTCGCCGAGTTCGACGGCATCGCCGACGCCGTGCGCGACGCGATCGACCGCGTGGAGCTCACCGTCGCGCTCGACGAGATCTGGCGCCGCATCAAGCTGCTCAACCGCTACGTCCAAGAGGAGCAGCCCTGGCAGCTCTCGAAGGACGACTCGGAGGCCGCGCATCTGGACGAGGTGCTCTACGGGCTCGCCGAGGGCCTGCGCGTCGTCTCGGTGCTGCTCCACCCATTCATGCCCGGCTCGGCGGAGCGGTTGCTCGAGGCGCTCGGGCGTCCGGACCTGTCGCTCGGCGATGCGCGCTTCGGAGCCGTCGGCGGAGGCGCCGCGATCGCGGACCCGGGCCAGCTCTTCCCGCGCGTCGAGGCCGAGACCCCGGCCGCTTAGGTTCTCCGTGATCGACACGCATTGCCACCTCGATGCGTGCGAGCCACCGGACGCGGAGCTGGTCGAGCGTGCGCGCGCGGCAGGAGTCACGCGGCTGGCGACGGTGGGCACTGATGAGCCCTCGATCGAGCGCGCGCTCACGGCGGCGCGAAGCCACGACGAGGTGGTCGCGATCGTGGGACGCCACCCGCACGAGACGGAGGGCTTCGGCGACGCCGGCCTCGAGGAGATCGAGCGCGCTGCCGCGGACCCGCAGGCGCGGGCGATCGGGGAGACCGGGCTCGACTACTACCGCGACTACGCCCCGCGCGACGATCAGCGGCGCGCCTTCGAGGCCCAGCTCGAGCTGGCAGCGCGGATGCGCCTGCCCGTGGTCATCCACACACGCGCGGCCGAGGACGACACGTTCGCGATCCTGCGCGAGCACGCCGGGTCGCTGCCGGCCGTGATCCTGCACTGCTTCTCGGCGCCCGAGCGGCTCGAGGAGTGCGTCGAGCGCGGCTACCTCTGCTCTTTCGCGGGGAACGTCACCTATCCGAAGGCCACCGAGCTGCAGGCGGCGGCACGCGAGCTGCCGGCGGAGCGGCTGCTCGTGGAGACGGATTCGCCCTACCTGTCGCCGCAGCCGGTGCGCGGGAAGCGCAACGAGCCGGCCAACGTGATCCACACCGCGCGCTTCGTGGCGGGGCTCCGCGAGGTTTCCTACGAGGAGCTCGAGCGCACGGTCGAGGCAAATGCCTCGCGCGTGTTCGGGCCGTGAACGGGACGCCGGACGTCCCTCGCCAGGCGAGCCTGCGCCGCCTGCGGGAGTTCTCGGTCCGGCCGAACCGCGAGCTCGGCCAGAACTTCCTGATCGACGACAACATCCTGCGGCTGATCGGGGACGCGGCGGAGCTCACGAGCGCCGACGTCGTGCTCGAGGTCGGGGGCGGCCTCGGGGTGCTGTCGGAATACCTGGCGCCGCGCGTCGGCCACCTCCACGTGGTCGAGCTGGACCGCAAGCTCGAGGAGCCGCTGCGCGACGCGCTCGATCCCTTCGCCAACGTCGACCTCCACCTGGCCGACGCGGTCAAGCTCGACCTCGGTGCGCTCGATCCCGCGCCCGGGAAGGTCGTGGCGAACCTGCCCTACGGCGTGGCCGCGACCGTGCTGCTCAAGTCGATCGCCGAGCTGCCGGAGGCATCGCTCTGGGTTGCGATGGTCCAGCGCGAGGTGGCCGACCGGCTCGCCGCCGCGGCAGGCGGCAGGAGCTACGGAGCGACCTCCGTGCTGGCGCAGCTGGCCTGCGACGTGCGCTTCCTCCGGAAGGTCCCGCGCACCGTCTTTCATCCGGCGCCGAACGTGGACTCCGCGCTCGTCCAGCTCCGGCGCACGGGCGCCGGCCGCGCCGCCCGAGTTGGTCGCGCTCGTGCACGCCGGCTTCGCCCACCGCCGCAAGGCGCTGGCGGGCTCGCTCGCGCTGGCGCCCGGCGCGCCGGACGACATCCGCGTCGCGACCCGCTCCGCGCTCGAGCGAATGGGACAGCCCGCCGACGCCCGCGCCGAGCGGCTGGCACCGCCCGACTGGCCCCGGCTCGCGACCGAGCTCGGAGGGGAGCGCGTCGCCGGCCTGCGCCCGCGCGGCGGGTAGTGGCTCAGGTCGCCGGTCGCCGGTCCGGCAGCGGTCCGCGCGAGGCCCGGTGGTTGGCAGCCGCCGGCAATAGCCTCCCCGCCGTCGTGATCCACGAGCGCGCCTACGCGAAGCTGAACCTGATCCTCCACGTCGGGCGCCCGCGCGCGGACGGGCTCCATCCGCTCTGCTCGCTGTTCGCGTCGATCGACCTTGCCGATGAGGTCCACGGCGGCCCCGCCGCCTTCGGCGAGGACAGCGTCGAATGCCCCGGGGTCGAGGGCAAGAACCTCGCGCTCGGCGCGATCGAGGCGTTTCGCGACCGGACCGGCGGCCTGCCCGCGGACCCCGTCGGGGTTCGGATCGCGAAGCGCATCCCGGTGGCGGCCGGCCTCGGCGGAGGGAGCGCCGACGCGGCCGCGGTGCTGCGCATCGTCAACCGCATGAGCGGCCACCCGCTCGATGCCGCGGCCCTGCGTGAGCTGGGTGCGCGGGTCGGCGCAGACGTGCCGAGCCAGATCGAGCCCGCGCACGCGCTCGTGCAGGGAGTGGGCGAGCGGGTCGAGCCGCTCGCGCTGCCCCCGCTCGTCGCCGTGCTCGTCCCGGACGCCCGGGGCCTGCCCACCGGCGAGGTCTACGCGGAGCTCGACCGGCTGGGCGGCGGGCGCCAACGCCTCGACGCCGATCGCCTGCGCGAGCTCGCCGCGAGCGGTCCGGATCGGCTCGGCGCCGCGCTCGAGAACGATCTCGAGCCGCCTGCCCTGTCGCTGCGGCCGGAGCTCGGCGACGTCCTCGCGCGCCTGCGCGGCGCGGGGGCGCTCGCAGCGGCCGTGAGCGGCTCCGGGCCGACCTGCTTCGGGCTGTTCGGGGACCGCCGGGCGGCCGAGGCCGCTGCGGCCGGCATTCCCGGGGCCATCGTCAGCGCGCTGCGCCAGGGCTGAGCCAGCCGCTTCCGTACCCTCACGGCGAATGGACACCCGCGAGGTCATCGCCGCGGTCGCGGCAGTGCTGGTCGCGGCCTTCGTCGTGTGGCGGTGGCGGCGGCTCTCGATCGAGCGCAAGGGGATCGGCATCCTCGTCGTGCTCGGCCTCGCCGTGTACGCGAGCGGCGTCCTCTCCGAGCTCCCCGACCCGAAGAAGCTGATCGGCGACATAGCCGAGGCGCTCGGTCCCTGGACCTACGCGCTCGTCGGCGTGATGGCATTTCTCGAGACGGGCGCGTTCGTCGGGCTCGTCGCGCCGGGCGAGACCGTCGTGATCGCCGGCGGCGTGATCGCCGGGGAGGGGACGATCTCGCTCCTGCCGCTGATCGCGATCGTCTGGGTGTGCGCGGTGCTCGGCGACAGCGTGAGCTTCTACATCGGCCGCCGGCTCGGCCGCGACTTCCTCGAAAAGCACGGGCCCCGCGTCAAGATCACCCACGAGCGGCTCGAGCAGGTGGAGAGCTACTTCGACCGGCACGGCGGGAAGACGATCCTGATCGGCCGCTTCATCGGCCTCGTACGTGCGCTGGCGCCCTTCATCGCGGGCTCCTCAGGGCTCGCCTACCGGCGCTTCATTCCCTACAGCATCGTCGGCACCGGGCTATGGGCCGGGATCTTCTGCACGCTCGGATTCGTCTTCTGGCGCTCGTTCGACCGGGTGGCGCACATCGCGGGCCAGGCGATCTTCGGATTCGGCGTGACCGTCGCCGTGATCGTCGGGATCGTGGTCGCCTACAAGCGCCGCGCCGAGATCAAGCAGTGGCTGATCGATCACCAGAGGCATCCGCTCGTGCGTCCGCTGTTCGCCATCGGGCGACCCCTGTACCGCCACCTCGTGCGGCCCGTCTACGAGGTGGTGGCCCCGGAGCTGCGTTTCCTCTGGAACAGGGTCACGCCGGGCGATCTCGGGCTCGAGCTCACGACGGCGCTCGCGGTGGCGGGCGTCGGGATCTTCGTCTACGTCCTGTACATCGTCGAGCTGTCCGGCGACCTCGGGCCCACGCCGCTCGACACCGAGCTGCTCGACCTCGCCGATCGGCTCTACAACAGCGCACTGGTCGACGTCGCGAAGGTGGTGAGCGCCTTCGGCGCCTTGCCGGCGGTGCTCGCGCTCGTCGTTTGCACGTCGATCCTGCTGATCGCGCGACGGCGCTTCGCCGAGCTGGCCGTGCTGGTCGCCGGGTCGGTCCTGATCTACGCCGCGGTGCACATCGCCAAGGCGGCGATCGACCGCCCGCGGCCCGCGGACCCGCTCGTCGAGACCTCGCTCTCCTCCTTTCCGAGCGGACACGCGGCGTACGCGACCCTCTGGATCGCTGTCGCGCTCATCCTCACCCGTCGCCTCGGGCTCGCGGTCAACGCCGCGCTCGTGACGGTCGCGATCCTCCTGGCGGCCGCCGTCGGCCTGTCCCGCATCTACCTGCGCGCGCACTACTGGTCGGACGTGGCGGCGGGCTGGGGCATCGGCTGCGGGATCCTCGCGACGCTGATGGCGATCGCGCTTGTCGTCGAGTACGTGCGCCACAATGGCGACCAGCGCGAGCCCGATCCGCCGCTCGCGCACGCAGAGCGATGAACCTGGACGACCTGACGAACACCGAGATAGCGATCGTGGGGGCGGGAGCCCTCGTCGTCGTTTGCTACGTCGTGCTGATCCTGATCCCCGCCTGGCGTTGCTACGGCCGCGTCTGGGAGAAGATCGCGGCCAGCTTCCTGACCGTGTTCATCCTCGCCACCCTGCTGGGAATCGGGACGGTGATCGGCCTGGCCGTCGTCTGGACCTACGACACGTACGCCTAGCGCGGCGCGAACACCCTCGGCGGTACGCGCAAGGCGTCGATACGATCGTGGGGTGGCCGTAAGCCGTCAATCTGTCGGTGTGGCCGCTCAACCGCGTTCGTTCCTCGAGGCGCTGGACGAGGTCTCGGAGGCCGTCGAGTCAGGCGCCGGCCTGCCTTCTGTCACACGCGCGGCCGGGCGGGCGCTCGACGCGAGCGTGATCGTGCTCGATGCCTCGAGCAGCATCCTTGCCGTGGCCTGCTCGTCGCCGGAGGACGAGCGCGCCGTGATGGCGGGAGAGGGCGACACGGAGACCGTCGAGCTGCTCGTGGCCGACGCGGCGGTCGGCCAGCTGCGCCTGCGGGCCCGCAGCGAGCCGCCACCGGCCGCGCTGCTGCGCCTCGTCGGCAACCTGATCGGCCTCGAGCTCGAGCGCGCCAAGGCGCCCGAGCGCGCCAGCGAGGAGGCGGTCGGGGACTTCCTCGGCGACCTGCTCGCCCGCCGCATCACCGATCGCGAGAACATCGGCGCGCGCTCGGCCGAGCTCGGCTGTGACCTGGGCGAAGGCGCGACCGCGCTGGTCGTGCGCGCCCGTCCGCAGCACCCCGAGGAGGGCGACTGGCGGGCGCGCGTCCTGACGCTCGCGGAGCGTGGCGCGCGGGCGGTCGAGCGCGGCTCGCTGGCGGCGCTGATCGAATCGACCTGGGCTGCCGGACACGGGGCGCGCCCGAGCGAGCAGACCGGGTTGCGCCCCGAGCGCGAGCTCGTGATCCTCGACGCCTGGATCGTCCGCCGCGGCAGGCCGCCGCGTGGCGACGGCGGTCTTCCGAGAGCTCGAGGCGAGCCTCGCCGGCTTCGCGATCACGGTGGCGCGCTCGCGCCACACGGCCGATCCCGCCGACCTTCACCGCGCCGGCTCGGAGGCGCTCCTGGCCGCCAACGTCGCCGAGGCCCGCGGCCTGGCCGAGCTGTCCTTCGAGGAGACCGGCGCCTACCGCCTTCTGCTGCCCGCGATGAGCGAGGACCCGGGCGAGCTGCGCGGCTTCTTCGACGAGACCGTCGCGCCGCTCGTCACGTACGACGACCAGTACGAGACCGACCTGGTCCGCACGCTCGAGTCCTTCCTCGACGCCGACGGCAACGTGGCGCGCACCGCCGAGCGCCTCTTCACCCACCGCCACACGGTCCGCTACCGGCTCGAGCGCGTGAAGGAGCTCACGTCGCTCGACGTCTCCTCGACGGACGGCCGCGAGCGCCTCTCGCTCGGGCTCAAGGCGATGCGCGTGCTCGGCATCCAGGCGCCCGGCGGCCCGACCCAGGAGAGGGGCACCGAGGGCGGGCGAGTGCCGCGCGGGCACAAGGACCGCTGAGGCTCGCCCTCGACGAACTGGGGGGAGGGACTCGAACCCCCGTTCCCGGGACCAAAACCCGGTGTCCTGCCAGCTGGACGACCCCCCAACGGCGCGGTCTGAGCGTACCCGCTCAAGGCCGGGCCGCGGGCGCTACGCTCACGACCCATGGCCGACTCCTTCACGGTCCTGATCATGGCCGCCGGCCATGGCACGCGAATGCACTCGCACACGCCGAAGGTGCTTCACCGCGTCTGCGGAAAGCCCATGGTGGAGTGGGTCACCGACGCCGCCCGGGAGGCGGGCGCGGAGCGCGTGCTCTGCGTGGTGCGCCCCGGCGAGGGGGTGGCCGAGGGGCTGCCGGAAGGCGTCGAGGTCGTCGAGCAGCACGAGGGCGAGGGAACGGCGCGGCCGTCCTCGCCGCGCGAGGCACGGTCGACAGCGGCCCGCTCGTGGTCCTCTCGGGCGACCATCCGCTCGTCACGGCCGAGCAGATCGCCGGCCTGAGGGCGTCCCGTCACGGCGACGGCGCCGTCGCGACGCTGCTCACGACCGACCAGCTCGACCCGACGGGCTACGGGCGCATCGTCCGCGATCCCGGCGGGCGCTTCGAGCGCATCGTCGAGACCAAGAGCACGGAGGGCGTGCCGGCGGAGGTGCTCGCGATCCGCGAGATCAACCTCGGCAGCTATGCCTTCGAGGCGGCGGAGCTCTTCTCGGCGCTCGACGAGGTCAGCCTGACCGACGGCGAGCTCTACCTGACCGGAGCGCTGTCGGTGCTGGTGGGGCGTGGCGGTCTCGTCACGACGCATCCGACCGACCGACCCTGCTGTCGCGCTCGGCGTCAACGACCGGGCGGGGCTGATGGTGGTCGAGGCGCGGGCCCAGCGCCGCATCCTCGAGCGCCACGCCCGCGCGGGCGTGACCTTCCTGCAGCCGGACACGGCGCGCGTCGAGGCGGACGTGACGATCGGCGTCGACACCACGATCGGCCCGGGTGTCAGCCTGCTCGGCGAGCACGCGTGTCGGCGAGGGCTGCGAGATCGGCCCGCACACGACGCTGCAGGACGCGAGCGTCGGCCGCTCGGCGACGGTCAGGCAGGCCTACGTGATCGAGGCGGAGATCGGCGACGGCGCGATCATCGGCCCGTTCGCCTACCTGCGCCCGGGCACGGTCGTGGGCGAGGGGGCCAAGGTCGGCACCTACGTCGAGGTCAAGAACTCGGACATCGGCGCGGGCGCGAAGGTCCCGCACCTCTCCTACATCGGCGACGCCGACGTCGGCGAGGAGGCCAATCTCGGCGCCAGCACGATCACCGCGAACTACGACGGGCGCGAGAAGCACCGCACGAAGATCGGAAAGAGCGCGAAGACCGGCATCCACACCTCCCTGATCGCGCCCGTTGACGTCGGCGATCGGTCGTACACTGGGGCCGGTTCGGTCATCACGGACGACATTCCCGAGGGGGCGCTCGGGATCGCCCGGGAGAGGCAGAAAAACGTGGAGGGTTACGCGGACCGCGTAGAGGAGGACCGGCAATGAGCAAGCTCCTCGAGCCGGCCACGGCTCCGATGCTCGGCGTCGAGCATCGGGGCCGGCTACGAGAAGAGGCTGATGATCACCGCCGGCCGGGCGAGCATGGAGCTCGGCGGCAAGATCGCCGACAGGCTCGGGCGTCGGCCTGACCGACGCCGGCCTCAAGACGTTCGCCGACGGCGAGGTGTACTGCCGCTACGCCGAGTCGATCCGCGGCGCCGACCTCTTCATCGTGCAGTCGATCTGCGGCTCGGAGCGCGAGGGCCTCACGGTCAACGACGCGCTCTGGGAGCTGCTGCTCATGATCGACGCGGCCAAGCACGCCTCGGCCCACCGGATCGTCGCCGTCACGCCCTGGTACGGCTACTCGCGCCAGGACAAGAAGTCCGCGCCGCGCGAGCCGATCTCGGCGCGGCTCGTCGCGGACGTGCTCGAGACGGCCGGCGTCGACCGGCTGGTGACGATGGACCTTCACGCCGGCCAGATCCAGGGCTTCTTCTCGAAGCCGGTCGACCACATGACCGCCATGCCGATCCTCACCCAGTTCGTGATCGACCGGCTCGGCGACCAGGAGCTCGTGATCATCGCCCCGGACGCCGGACGCGTGAAGCTGGTGCGCAAGTTCGCCCAGAAGGTCGGCGCCCCCTACGCGCTCATGGAGAAGGAGCGCCCCGCCCAGCAGGTCGCCGAGATCGGCTACGTGATCGGCGACGTCAAGGGCAAGACCGCCGTGATCGTCGACGACATCATCGGCACCGGCGGCACGCTGAGCGCCGCCGCCCAGACCGTGCTCGACGAGGGCGCCGAGCGGGTGTTCGCGGTCGCCACCCACGGGCTCTTCTCGGGCCGCGCCTTCGAGATCCTCGAGAGCGGGCCGCTCTCGGGCATCGTCGTGACCGACACGGTGCCGCTGCGCGAGGGCGCCCCCGAGCTGGTCACCCAGCTCACCTGCGCGGACATCCTCGAGGACTCGATCCGGCGCATCTTCGTCGACGACTCGGTCTCCGAGATCTTCGCCGGCGAGAACCAGCTCTTCTGAGGCTTCGGCCCAGGCGCGCATGTACGAGCTCTGGCTGGCGGTCCACATCCTCTGCGCCGTGCTCTGGGTGGGAGGCGGCGTTTCGGTCCACGTGCTCGGGCGCTGGACCGCCAAGGCAGGCGACCCCGAGCGCCTGGTCGCGTTCAACCGCGATGCGGTGAAGCTCGGCAACTTCTTCTACGCCCCGCTCTCGATCGTCCTGATCGTGGCCGGTGTCCTGCTCGTCGAGGAGGTCGGCTACAGCTACGGCGACCTCTGGATCACGCTCGGCTTCGTGGGCTGGCTGTTCAGCCTGCTGGTCGGACTCGGGTTCTACCCGCAGCAGACGCGCAAGATCGATGCCGCGGTCGCGGCGGGCGGCCCCAGCTCCGCGGAGGCACAGGCGGGCATCAGGCGCATCCTGCTCGTCAACTCGATCGAGATCCTCGTGCTCGGTGCTCGTGGTGATCGACATGGCGGTCAAGCCCGGCGCCTAGGGCTCTGAGGCGGGCCCGCGCCCCCTGCGCGCTCCGGCCGAGCGGCCCAGGCGCGCCCGCACCCAGGCCTGCTCGCGCGCCCGAGCTCGGTGGCCGGCGGGTCGCCGAACCACCACTCGCGCCCGATCCGGTGCCAGTTGCGCGTGGCGTTGAGCTGGCCGAGCACCGCCAGCACGCCGGACTCCATGCGCCGGCCCATCAGCTCGTTGGCGGGCAGGTTCTCGCGGCGCATCAGCCCGTAGAACTAGGAGCGCGGGTCCGACACGGCGGTGATCGCCTCCATCACGCGGGCGCGAGTCGATCGTGACCTCGCGGTCCTCCATGTACCAGCCGCCGATCGCCGCGCACGTGCTCCATCAGCAGCTCGGCGTCGACCTTGCGCGGGTGGTTCAGGAAGCCGAGGTCGTGCAGCGCCACGCGCAGCCCCTCGGGGTCGTCGTCGAAGACGGCGCTCGAGCGCGGCGATCTCGAGCTCGATCTGCTCGGTGTCGAGCTGCTTCGTCATGCCGAAGTCGAGGAACGCGACGCGGCCGTCGTGCATCAGCAGGTAGTTGCCGGGGTGGGCGTCGGCGTTGAAGTGCTGCAGGTGGTAGATCGAGCCGAAGCAGAAGCGGAAGACGATCTCGCCGAAGCGGTCGCGCTCCTCCTGCGGCAGCTCGCGGACCTCCTCGAAGCCCGCGCCGTCGACCCACTCGGTCACGAGCACGCGCTCGGTCGACAGCCGCGTGACCACGTCGGGCACGTGGATGAACGGGTGGCCGCGGTAGCCGCGCGCGAAGGCGCGCTGGTTCTGGGCCTCGAGCTCGTAGTCGAGCTCCTCCAGCACGCGCTCCTTCAGCTCGGCTGCGGCGGCGCCGGCGTCGAGGCCGGGCGCGAGCGCCTTGGCCAGCCGCAGGATCAGGCCGGCGTTCTGCATGTCGGCCGCGATCGCCCGCGCCACGCCCGGGTACTGGATCTTCACCGCCACGCGCCGCCCGTCGGGCAGCACGCGCGCGGTGGACCTGGCCGATCGACGCGGCGGCCGCGGCCTCGTGCTCGAAGTCCTCGAACAGCTCCTCGACCGGCTCGTCCCACTCCTCGTCGAGCACGCGCGCGCACCTTCTTCCACGGCATCGGCGGCGCCGTGGAGCGCAGCGAGGCGAGCTTCTCCTGGTAGAGCTCGCGGTACTCGGGCGGCAGGAACTCCGTGTCGATGAAGGACGCGAGCTGGCCGATCTTCATCGCCGCGCCCTTCATGCGCCCGAGCGTCTCGACCATCCGCTCGGCCGCCTCGAGGTGGCGCTGCTCGAGCGCCTCGGCGCCTGCTTCGGGGGAGCGTGCGAGGTTCGCCGCGCGGGTCCCCGCGTAGCGGGCGCCCTGGGTGCCGACCACGGACCCGACCTGGGCCGTGCGGCGGATCCGGCCGGTGGGGATCGAGCTGTCCTCGCGGCGTGCCACAGAGCCAGAATAGGCACGCCGAAGGCGGAGCGGCGGCGGTTGCATCGCTACACTGGCCAGCCGTCATGGCCTCTTCACAGCGACCCACACTCACCGCCGACGAGCGCACCGAGCGCGGCTCGCGCGCGACCCGCCGCCTGCGCCGCGACGGCCTCGTGCCGGGCGTCGTCTACGGCGGGACCGACGGTGGCTGCACCTCGTTCAAGGTGGACAGCCGCGCCCTGCGCCAGGTCCTGGTCGACGGGTCTGCGCTGATCGACCTCGAGGTCGCCGGCGGCACCGCTGCCCGGTGATCGTCAAGGACCAGCAGCTGCACCCGGTGCGCGGCGAGGTCATGCACATCGACCTGCTCGAGGTCCGCCTCGACGAGAAGATCCAGACCACGGTCGCCGTCGCACTCGAGGGCGTCGAGGAGGCGCCCGGCGTCAAGGAGGGCGGCGTGCTCGAGCAGGTGACGCACCAGCTCAACATCGAGGCGCTGCCGACGGACATCCCCGAGTACGATCGTCGTCGACGTGTCCGGGCATGGAGATCGCCGCGACGATGAACCTCTCCGAGGTGCCCGCGCCCGAGGGCGTGAGCCTTCCTCGACGACCCGGAGGAGACGATCATCGCGACCGTCGTCGTCCCGACCGAGGTCGAGGAGCCCGAGATCGAGGAGGAGACCGAGCTCGTCGGCGAGGACGGCGAGGGCGAGGAGGCTCCCGAGGGCGAGGAGGGCGCCGAGCCCGAGGGCGAGCGGCGAGGAGCCCGCCGAGGAGGGCGAGGAGTCCTGAGCCTGTTCCGCCGCTCTCGGCGGCGGCGGCGGGCGGCAAGGTCGACTGGCTCGTCGTCGGCCTGGGCAACCCGGGCGACCGCTACGCCCGCACGCGCCACAACGTCGGCTTCGAGGTTGCCGCGCTGGCCGCCGAGCGCTGGGGGCTGCCGCGAGCGAAGAAGAAGTACGGCGGGCTGCTACACCGACGGCCGCACCGGTCCCGGCGGGCCGCGCGTCGCGGTGCTGCTGCCGCAGACCTACATGAACGAGTCCGGCGACGCGGTCGGCCCGGCGCGCGGCGCGCTCGGAGTCGACGCTCGACCACGTGGTCGTGGTCCACGACGAGATCGACCTGCCCTTCGGCCGCATCGAGTCGCGCATCGGCGGCGGCCTGGCGGGCCACAACGGGCTCAAGTCGCTCAAGCGCGGGCTCGGCAGCGGCGACTTCCGGCGCATCCGCGTCGGCGTCGGCCGGCCGGACTCGACCGACCCGGAGATCGTCTCGGCGCACGTGCTGGGCCGCTTCGCCGAGCCCCAGGACGAGGTGCGCGAGCTGATCGAGCGCGCCGCGGACGAGCTCGAGCGGGTGGTGGGGGCGCCACTGTCCTGACCTTGGGTCCTCAGACGGCCTGAAGCCACCGACCTCGCTCAGGACGGTGGCGGCGGTGTGAGCAAAGAGGGGGTGGAGGCTGATGGATCCGGACGCGCGGTCCGCTGTGTCCGTTTGATGTCGTCAGACGACACCAAAGTGACACGGCAGGGCTCCGGCAACGGACCACTGCGATGCGGCAACAGCGCCGCCGCCCGGCCTACCCATCCCTCACTGCTGTCGTGCGGACGAACTCTGCCGACTTACGTCGTCAGACGACACCGATCCGGCAAGGCACCCAGCCGCGTGCGGCCAGAGCGCGGCCGCGCGACCCACCTCCCTCACTGATCGTTCGAGAAGCGCTGCCAAGAACGGCCCCTACGTAGAATCGAGCGAAGAGAGCCGCGCGGGCGCCCCGCGCGGCCGTTGGGCGTGGCTTCGCACCGGGCGACGCCCGGTGCTCGCCCAAGACGCATGCTCAGGACCCTTCTCACATACGCCAAGCACGACCCCGTCGGTGGGCGCCCTCGCCGCGGCGGCTCGGGGCGGGCCGCAGCGGGCGTTCGTGTCCGCGAGCATGCGCCCCTACCTGCTCGCCGCGCTGATCGACAGCGAGTCCGAGCGCCCCGCGCTCGTGGTGGCGGGCGACGACCGCGCCGCGCGCGACCTGGCCGCCGACCTGAGGGCGTTCCTCGGCCCGCGCAAGGTGCGCTTCTACCCGGCGCGCGGCATGCGCTACGAGTCCCACCTCGCGCCGCCGCCGCACCTGGTCGGCCTGCGCATCGCGGCGCTCGACGCGCTGCTCGGCGAGCGAGCCGGCCGTGCGTCGTCGCGAGCGCGGTCGCGCTCGCCGAGAAGGTGCCCGATCCGGAGCTGCGCCCGCACGGGTTCGAGATCGAGAAGGGCGGCCTGCTCGACCTCGACGAGACGGCCGAGCAGCTCGTGGCCTGCGGCTACGAGCGCGTCGACCAGGTCGAGGACCGCGGCCAGTTCGCGATCCGCGGCGACATCCTCGACGTCTACCCGGCCACCGAGGAGCGCGCCGTCCGCTGCGAGCTGTTCGACATCGAGGTCGAGCGCCTCACCTGGTTCTCGACCTTCACGCAGCGCTCGCTCGAGGAGGCGGAGACGGTCGAGATCGCGCCCGCCGCCGAGCTCGGGCCCGAGCACCGCGAGCTCGCCGAGATCGCGGCCACCAGCGACGCGTCGGAGCGCCCCGACGTCGCCGACGTGCTGCCGGTCGACCGCTTCCGCGAAGCTGCTCGACCTCCTGCCCGCGGACGCCCTCGTGACGGTCGTCCGCCGAGGAGGAGCTCGCCCCGGCGCTCGCGCGACCACTGGGAGGACGTGACGACGAGCTTCCACGACGAGGACGCCCACCACCTCTACGTCAGGCCGGACGAGCTCGAGCAGGCGCTCGGAGAGCGGGCGGCGCTGCGCCTGTCGAGCATCGCCCAGGACCAGCCCCTCGAGTTCCGCGCCCAGGCCGCCGACAGCGCCGCCCGCTCGCTGAAGGACGCCGAGCCCGAGCTCGAGAAGCTCGTGCGCTCCGGCTACCGGACCTTCGTCGCGTGGGCGCGCAGGGGCGAGGCCGAGCGTGCCCGGCTCAACCTCGCGCGCATGCAGCCGGCGTTCCTCGACGGCCTCCCGGCGCCCGAGGACGCGTCGCTCACCTTCGCCCACGCGAGCCTGCGCGACGGCTTCATCGCCCCCCAGCTGAAGCTCGCCGTGCTCCCCGAGCACCGGCTGCTGCGCCGCCGCCGCGCCGAGCGGCCCAGCGGCCCGCAGGCGGGCGCGATCGCCTCGTTCACCGACCTGCGCGCCGGCTCGCCGGTGGTGCACGAGGACCACGGCATCGCCCGCTTCACCGGCTTCGAGACGAAGACGGTCGGCGGCGTCACGCGCGACTACCTCGAGCTCGAGTACCTCGACGGCGACCGCGTCTTCGTGCCGAGCGACCAGCTCCACAAGATCAGCCGCTACGTGGGCGCCGACGCCGGCGACCCGCCGCTCTCGAAGCTCGGCGGCAAGCAGTGGGAGCGCATGAAGCTGCGCGCCCGGCGCGCCGCCGAGGCCCTCGCGGGCGAGCTGATCAACCTCTACGCCGAGCGCAAGCGCCGCGCCGGCCACGCCTTCCCGCACGACAGCGAGTGGCAGCTCGAGTTCGAGCAGAGCTTCCCGTACCGCGAGACCCCGGACCAGCTCGAGGCGATCGAGGCGGTGCGCGCCGACATGGAGGAGGCGCGCCCGATGGACCGGCTGATCTGCGGCGACGTCGGCTACGGCAAGACCGAGGTCGCGCTGCGGGCCGCCTTCAAGGCGGCCGAGGACGGCAGCCAGGTGATGTTCCTCGTCCCGACGACCGTGCTCGCCCAGCAGCACTTCGGCACCTTCAGGGAGCGCCTGCGCGACTACCCGTTCCGGATCGAGATGGTCTCGCGCTTCCGCACTCCGGCGCAGATGCGCGAGGCGCTGGCGGACTTCAGCCAGGGCAAGGTCGACATCCTGATCGGCACCCACCGCCTGCTGTCGCGCGACGTCCGGCCCGAAGGAGCTCGGCCTGCTGATCGTGGACGAGGAGCAGCGCTTCGGCGTGAAGCAGAAGGAGCTGATGCGCCAGCTGCGGCTCAAGGTCGACGTGCTGTCGCTGTCCGCCACGCCGATTCCGCGCACGCTGCAGATGTCGCTGGCGGGCCTGCGCGACATCTCGGTGATCGAGACGCCGCCCGAGGGCCGGCGCCCGGTCAAGACCTACGTCGGCGACTACGACGACGACCTCGTGGCCAAGGCGATCAAGCGCGAGCTCGCGCGCGGCGGCCAGGCCTTCTTCCTGCACAACCGCGTCGAGACCATCGACGAGACCGCCGAGCGCGTGCGGGCGCTCGTCCCGGAGGCGCGGGTCGCGGTCGCCCACGGCCAGATGGCGGAGGGCAAGCTCGAGGAGGTGATGCTCTCGTTCCTGCGCGGCGACGCGGACGTGCTCGTCTGCACGACGATCGTCGAGTCCGGCCTCGACATCCCGAGCGCGAACACGCTGATCGTCGAGCGCGCCGACGAGCTCGGGCTGGCGCAGCTCTACCAGATCCGCGGGCGCGTCGGCCGGTCGCGCGAGCGCGCCTACGCCTACCTCCTCTACCCGAGCGCCGCCGCCCTCTCCGAGGAGGCCGGCCAGCGACTCGCCACGCTGTCCGACTACACGGAGCTCGGCTCGGGCTTCAAGATCGCCATGCGCGACCTCGAGATCCGCGGCGCCGGCAACCTGCTCGGCGACGAGCAGTCGGGCCACGTCGCGGCGGTCGGCTTCGAGCTCTACGTCGGGATGATCGACGAGGCGGTGCGGCTCGCTGAGCGGCGACTCCGCCGAGGAGGCCGCCGAGCCGGTGCGGATGGACCTGCCCGTCGACGCGTACGTCCCGGGCGACTACGTGCCCTACGAGGCGGCCAAGATCGAGATCCACCGGCGCGTCGCGGGCGCCCGTGAGATCGCTCAGCTGATCATGCTGCGCGAGGAGCTCGCCGACCGCTTCGGCCCGATCCCGGAGCCGCTCGACAACCTGATCCGGCTCCAGGATGCGCGCATCAAGCTCGGGCCGGGCGGGCGCGGCGACGGTGGACTTCGCGGGCGGGCGCCTGGCGGTCGCTCCGATCGAGCTGGACTCGCGCGGCGCCAAGGCGCTGCGCGAGCGAATCCCGAGGCGATCTACGAGTCCGGTCGCGAAACCGTACGGGTACGGTTGCCGGACGAGTCGGGAGAGCGCTTCCGCGCCGTCGTCTCCGCGGCCGAGGCGATCCTTGAAGTGGCGACGGCGCCGGAGCCTCGCTGAGGGTTCGCTACCCTTCGCCACCGCTCCGCCCCCCGGAACCTCTTAAGAGAGCTTTACTAACGCGCCCTAAAACATGGCATCGATGACACACGCCCCCATCAAGTTCACTCTCGCCCTGGTCGCTGTCGGCCTGTCCACCCTCGCTTTCGTCGCCTGTGGTAACGACGTCCCCTCGGGCGCCGTCGCCAAGGTCGGCGACGAGACGATCACGCAGGAGGAGTTCGACAGGTGGCTCCAGACGGCGTCACAGGGGCAGGCCCAGGGGGGTGCCGCAGGCGTGCCCGACCCGCCCGACTTCAAGAAGTGCGTCGCGGCCAAGAAGAAGCAGCAGGCCACTGTCAAGGGCCAGGAGCCGCCGACCGACGCCGAGCTCAAGAAGCAGTGCAAGACCGAGTACGACACGCTCAAGACCGAGGTGATGCAGTTCCTGGTCCAGGCAGCGTGGGTCGAGCAGGAGGCGAACGAGCAGGACATCAAGGTCTCCGACAAGCAGATCCAGAAGTCCTTCGAGGACCAGAAGAAGCAGGCCTTCCAGACCGACAAGGCCTACCAGGAGTTCCTGAAGACCTCGGGCATGACCGAGGAGGACATCCTCTTCCGGGTCAGGCTCGACCAGCTGCAGCAGAAGCTCACCGCCAAGATCACCGAGAGCGCCAAGGTGTCGCAGGAGGAGATCAACAAGTACTACGACAAGAACAAGGATCGCTTCGCCCAGCCGGAGACCCGCGATCTGCACGTCGTGCTCACGAAGACGGAGGCGAAGGCGAAGGAGGCCAAGGCGGCGCTCGAGGACGGCGACAGCTTCAAGGAGGTCGCCAAGAAGTACTCGATCGACCAGGCCTCGAAGGCGCAGGGCGGCAAGCTCCCGGCGGTCTCGCAGGGCCAGCAGGAGAAGGCGTTCGACGACGCGATCTTCGGCGCGGACCAGGGCAAGCTGGTCGGCCCGGTCAAGACACAGTTCGGCTGGTACGTCTTCGAGGTCGACAAGGTCAACGAGAAGTCGCAGCAGTCGCTCGAGGAGGCGAAGGACACGATCAAGAACCTCCTTCGCTCGCAGGAGCAGCAGAAGACGCTCGACAAGTGGATCAAGAACTTCCGCGAGGAGTACAAGGACAAGACGAACTGCGCGGACGACTTCCGGATCGCCGAGTGCAGCAACGCTCCGAAGGAGAAGACGAACACGGGGGCGGCCTCCGGCGGCAACCCGCAGCAGCCGCAGCAGCCCCAGGACCCGGCGCAGCCCCAGGACCCGGCGCAGCCCGCAGGTGCCGCAGGAATAGTGAGCGATCCGCCCGGCCGGCTCCTCGAGGCCATCCGGGAGCTCGACGAGATCACCCGCAGGCTTCGTCGCGAGTGCCCCTGGGACCGCGAGCAGGACGAGCGCTCGATCGTCCCGCACACGGTCGAGGAGGCCTATGAGCTGGCGGACGCCGCCCACTCGGGCGACGACGCCAAGCTGCGCGACGAGCTCGGCGACGTCCTCTTCCAGGTCCTCTTCCTGTCGCTGCTCCTCGAGGAGCGGGGCGCAGGGGTCGCTCGCCGAGGTGGCCGACCACTGCCGCGAGAAGCTGATCCGCCGTCATCCGCACGTGTTCGGCGACCGTGGAGGCCGATTCCGCGGGCGACGTGGTTCGCAACTGGAACCAGATCAAGCGCGAGGACGAGCGCGGCGGCGAGCTCTTCGGCGAGATCCCGGAGACGCTCCCCTCGACCCTCTACGCGAAGAAGATCCTGAAGCGCGCCGAGAGCGGCGGGCGGCGGCGTGAGGGCGCGCCCGCCGACACCGGCGAGCGCCTGCTCGCCGCCGTGCAGGAAGCTGTAGAGGAAGGCGTGGATCCGGAGCTCGCCCTGCAGGCGGGCCGCGGACAGGTTCCGAGAACAGGTGGAGAAGGCTTGAGCGAGATCGAGAGAGTGCACGCGCGGCAGATCCTGGACAGCCGCGGCAACCCGACCGTCGAGGTCGACGTGCTGCTGAAGTCGGGCGCCGCCGGGCGCGCGGCCGTGCCGTCGGGCGCGTCGACGGGCGAGTTCGAGGCGGTCGAGCTGCGCGACGGCGGCGAGGCGTGGGGCGGCAAGGGCGTCGACAAGGCCGTGGCGAACGCGAACGGCGAGCTCGCCGAGGCGGTGGCCGGCATCGACCCGGCCGACCAGGAGGGCCTCGACCGCGCGCTGATCGACTGCGACGGCACCGACAACAAGGGCCGGCTCGGCGCCAACGCCATCCTCGGCATCTCGCTCGCCGGCGCCAAGGCGGCCGCCGCCGAGGCGCGGTCTGCCGCTGTGGCGCTACCTCGGCGGCGAGGCGGCCCACGTGCTGCCGGTGCCGATGATGAACGTGCTCAACGGCGGCGCGCACGCCGACAACAAGGTCGACTTCCAGGAGTTCATGGTCGTCCCGGTCGGCGCGGGCTCGTTCAGGGACGGCCTGCGCATGGGAGCCGAGGTCTTCCACGCGCTGAAGGGCACGCTGCACGAGCGCGGCCTCTCGACCGCCGTCGGCGACGAGGGCGGCTTCGCGCCCGACCTCGACTCGAACGAGGCCGCGCTCGAGGCTCTGATGCAGGGCATCGAGGCGGCCGGGCTACCGGCCGGGCGAGGAGATCGCGATCGCGCTCGACCCCGCCACGAGCGAGCTGTTCGAGGGACGGCTCGTATCGGCTCGAGCACGAGGGCCGCACGCTCTCGTCCGAGGACATGGCCGCGTACTGGGCCGAGATGGCGGGCCGCTATCCGATCCTGTCGATCGAGGACGGGATGGACGAGGAGGACTGGGACGGCTGGCGGGCGCTCACGGAGCGCATCGGCGAGCGCGTGCAGCTGGTCGGCGACGACCTGTTCGTGACGAACACGGAGCGGCTGCGGCGCGGGATCGATTCGGGCGTGGCGAACTCGATCCTCGTGAAGGTCAACCAGATCGGAACGCTGACGGAGACGCTCGACGCGGTGCGCACCGCTCACGACGCCGGCTACACCGCCGTCATGTCCCACCGCTCGGGCGAGACCGAGGACACGACGATCGCGGACCTCGCCGTGGCCACGGGCTGCGGGCAGATCAAGACGGGCGCCCCGTCGCGCTCGGACCGGGTCGCGAAGTACAACCAGCTGCTCCGTATCGAGGAGGCGCTGGGCGGCGACGCCTCCTATCCCGGGCGCACGGTCTTTCGCAGCTAGCAGGAGCACGCGGGCGGGCGGCGAAGGTCGTCCCGATGGGACGCGCGGCCGCCGCCTTCCCGAGCCGTCGCCGCTCGGGCATCCGCTGGGATCGCCTGGGGCGGTTCGCGCTGCTCGGGACGCTCGTCTTCATCCTGCTCCTCTACATCTCGCCCGCGAAGCACTGGATCCAGCAGTCGCGCACCGCGGGCCACCAGCAGGACGAGCTGCGCCAGCTGACCGCCGAAAACCGCGCGCTCAAGCGGCGCGTCCAGGCGCTCGGCGACCCGGGCGCGCTCGAGCGCGAGGCGCGCCGGCTCGGGATGGTTCGCCAGGGCGAGCGGTCCTACGTGATCGAGAACCTGCCCTGAGCTTCAGTCAATGCCACCGCGGCGGCGCCGGCCCGCCGCTCGTGTGCCTGCACGGGTTCGTGGACACCTGGCGAACCTGGGAGCTCGTCCTGCCGGCGCTCGAGCGCCGCCACGAGGTGCTCGCGCCGACGCTCGCCGGGCACGCAGGGGGGCCTCAGATCGCGCCCGGCGAGCTGGGCGACGCCACGCTCGCCGACGCGGTCGAGCGCGCGATGGACGACGCGGGCTTCGAGGTCGCCGATGTCGTGGGCAACTCGCTCGGCGGCTACGTCGCGCTACAGCTGGCCGCGCGCGGCCGGGCGCGCTCCGTGGTGGCGCTCGCCCCGGCCGGCGGCTGGGCTCGTGGCGACGAGTCCTACCGGCGGATGCTTCACGCGCAGGCGGAGCAGGTCGAGCTCATGCGGCGCATCGCGCCCCAGGCCGACGCGCTGCTGGCCACGAAGGAGGGCCGGCGCCGCGCGACCCGGGCGCTCGTAACGAGCTTCGAGCACATCCCTGCGGAGCTGATCGCCCATCTGATGCTTGGAGTTGCCGCCTCGTCCGCCTCATCCGAGCTGATCGACCACGCGCTGCGGGAGGGCTGGACGGTCGAGCCGGAGCGCATCACCTGTCCGGTGCGGATCGTCTGGGGCACCGCCGACAGCTTTCTGCCCTGGCCCTCGGCTGCGGTCCGGTTCCGGGACGAATGGTTGCCACACGCGGACTGGGTCGTGCTCGACGGGGTCGGGCACTGTCCGCAGCTCGACGTGCCGCTCGAGACGGCCGAGCTGATTCTGGGCTTCACGTCGGGCAGGCGCCCGTAACGTCTCAAGGGCTTCAATAGACACCACGAGTCGATCGACGGCGACAACGGAGATGCCATGAGCCAGCTGGTTTTCGACGAGGATGCGGCGCGGGATCTCGAAGCCCTCTACCAGACCGGTGACGCGGTGCGACGGCGCGAGATCGTGCGTGCGGCGCTCGGGGCCGCGCCAGGTGAGCGCATCCTCGACGTCGGCTGTGGGCCCGGCTTCTACTGCGCGGAGCTGCTCGCCACCGTGGGGGCGGGCGGATCGGTGACGGGTGTCGACAGCAGCCCGGCCATGCTCGCGCTTGCCGAGCGGCGCTGTGCGGCCTATGACAACGTCGAGCTGCTGGAGGCCGAGGCGGTGTCGCTGCCCGTCGAGGACGCGAGCTTCGACGCCGCGCTGTCCGTGCAGGTGCTCGAGTACGTGTCGGAGCCGGAGGTGGCGCTGGCCGAGCTCCACCGAGCCCTGCGCCCCGGCGGGAGGGTGCTCGTGTGGGACATCGACTGGGCCACGCTCTCGGTCCACTCGGAGGATCCGGAGCGGAACGCCCGCGTGCTCCACGCCTGGGACGAGCACTTGGCGCACCCCTCGCTTCCCCGAACGCTGGGGGCGCTGCTGCGCTCCGCCGGCTTCGGGCAGGCGGCCATGGCCGCACATCCCTTCGCCACTGTCGGCCTCGATCCCGAGAGCTACGGGACGGGGATCGTGCCGTTCATCGGAGCCTTCGCGGCGGGGCGCGCGGGCATCAGCGAGGACGAGGCCCAGGCATGGCTGGACGAGCAGCGCGCCCTCGGCGAGCGCGGCGACTCCTATTTCGCAGTCACACAGCTGTGCTTCACGGCACGGAAGCCGCTCTAGGCGGGGCCGGCGCCGGGCTCCCGTCGATCAGCTGGAGGAGGCCTTGCCGCCCTTGCGGCCGGCGGCCTGCTTCTGTGCCCGGTTGCCGCCGCTCCTGCTCCCGCTGCTCTTGCTGCTGCGGCTGCTGCCTCCGCCGCTCCCGGACTTCTTGCCGCCCTTCTTGGAAGCGTCCGGAGTGTTGGCGATCGCCGCGGCGCGGCTCTTGCTCATCCCCTTCTTGCGCAGGCCCTCGTACTGCTTGTCGTCCTTGACGCTCGGTCCGTGATCCTTGGCCATGCGGGCAACCTCCTTCGCGTATCTCGCCTGCGGCCTCGTACCCGGCGAGCGCAGGGGAAATGCAGCCGCGCTACGGCTTGGCGTGCGTCTCGCGCATCCGGCCGCCCGCGAAATCGGATGCCTCGCGGGCGTAGCGGTTGAACGCGGCGTCGACGACCGCGGCCGCGTCACCGCCGGCCGCGTGCCGCCAGGCGATGCCGGTCGCCCAGTCGGTGTCCAGGGCGTACAGGTCGGCGAGCTCCTCGACAACGAAGCTCGACCCGAGCCGCCGGCGGAGCTCCTCGATCACGGCGTCCGCGGCCCGGTCCAGGTCGGAGCGGGCGGGCTCGGGGGCGCTTGCGAGGGTTCGCTCCCCCTCGCGCCACTGGAAGAGCGCGTTCTCGACCGTGTACGCCATCAGGGGCCGAGCGTAGCGGCGGATCCGGCTAGGTGGGCTAGGAGTCGTCGTCCTCGTCGTCGCCGGCTTCCTCGCCGGCGCGGCTGATCACGATCCGGTCGGGCTCGACCGAGACCGTCACGGGCCGGTGGCCGGCCCAGTGCTCCGCGTAGACGGGATCGTCCTGCACGGCGGGGTCGAGCCAGAGCCCGTAGCCCTCGTCGCCGTGGTCGAAAGTGCCCTCGAGGGCCTTCGGCTGCCGCCGCCGGCCGCGCCCGCCACGGCGGCCGCGCCGCCGCCGGCG
Source organism: uncultured Thermoleophilaceae bacterium (assembly GCA_963788595.1). GTDB lineage: Bacteria > Actinomycetota > Thermoleophilia > Solirubrobacterales > Thermoleophilaceae > JACVRW01. The sequence goes on along the minus strand of CAWBHC010000007.1, from coordinate 290,589 downwards.
GGGCTTGTCATCGTCGCCGCCGTCCTCATCGCCGCCGTCATCGTCGCCGCCGTCCCCGGACTCCTCGTCCTCGGAGGGCTCCTCCTCCTCGTCCTCGGCCTGGAGCTCCGCCTCGAGGGCGGCCGCCACGAGGGCGTCGTCCTCGGCGCGCAGGTCCTGCTCGTCCGGCTCCGCGCCCGCGGGCGGGCTGTCGCCCTCGCCGTCACCGGCGTCCGCCGGGGCGAGCTCGTGCTCGCGCTTGAAGGCGCGGATGTCCGCCACCGAGACCTCGAGCTGATGTGCGATCCAGGCGTCGGTGCGTCCCTGGCGGACCCAGGTCCGGATCTGATTCAGCTGCGGCTTGAGCGATCTGCGTGCCAAACGGCGCCGGAGACTAGCAAGGGTCAGCGTCTGGCTCCGCCGGGTGACGGTTGTCCATTGCGCCCTCCGGTGAGCGGTGCTTTATTGAGATTGGCAATTCCGTCTCGGCAGGGGAGGCGCCAGACGTGTTGGTCCTAACGCGAAAGTCGAATCAGAGCATCATGATCGGAGACGAGATCGAGATCTCGGTGCTCGCGGTCACGGGAGAGAAGGTCCGAATCGGAATCGAGGCGCCGCGTGCGGTGCCGGTCTTCCGGCGCGAGATCTACGTGGAGATGCGGGAGGAGGCGAACGGCGTCGGCCCCACGGGTGCCGGCTGACGTGCGCGGTGCGGCCGGCTCAGCCGGCCAGCATCGCGAGCGTCTCGAACATGACGATCGTCACGATCACGGCGGTCGCGATGAGCGTCAGGGCCAGCAGCACGAAGCGAAGCTTGCCGGCCTTGCGCGAACGCTGGACGCGCCGGAAGCGGGCGCGGTGCGCGGACTCCTTGCGGAGCCGCTCCCGGCGCACGATGGACTCGGCGGCCTCCTCGCGGAAGGCCTCCTCGAACTGCGCTAGCGACTGGCGCATCCGCATCGTGCGCGGAAGGCTACCACCGGCATTTGGCTCGAAGGTGCGCCTGCGCACCCTCAGGGTCATGCCGGTGCGGGCTCCTTGGAGGCCTCCGCGTAGACCTTCACGAAGCGCAGATAGTTGTCCGCGATCTGCTGCGCGGCGTCCTCGCGCTCGATGTCGCCGTCGAGGAACCCCTTGAGGGCGTCCCACCAGATGCTGCGCCCGATCGCGAAGCCCGCGTAGCCCGCCACGGGCGCGCCCGCGCGCAGCCACTCGTCGACCTTGTCGTCGTCCGCGCCGCGGCCCAGCACCACGCAGACGACGCCGTCACGCCCGTCACGGCGAGCGGTGCGGGCGATCGAATCGCAGTCGTCGGCGCTGTCGACGCCCTCGATCTTCCAGATGTCAGGCTCGACGCCGTTGTCCTGGAGCTCGACGATCGTGCGCCGCATCAGCTCCGGTCGCAGCTCCGCGTCGTAGCGGTCCGTGTCGCCGCCGACCTGCTCGAGCTGCGCGTCCTCGGCCGGCACGAGCAGCTCGAAGAGGTACTGGCGCCCGTTCTCGTGGAGCCAGTCACCGAGGCGCTTCAGCCGCTCCGTCTGGCGCGCGTTCATCTCGGCGTCGCCGTCGGGGTTGTAGCGGACGAGCACCTTCGAGAAGTCCGGGTCGAACTTCTCGATGTGGGCGCCGAACTCGTCGCCGTAGTCGAAGTCGAACTCGTCCTGGCCCGACTTCTCGACGGGCATCGAGAGCAGCAGCCCGCGCTCCTTTGCCTCCGCGGGCATGCCGGTCGGCGCTCCGAACTGCTCGTCCACGAGCGCGCCGGTCACGCCGGCCTCCGCGCCCTGCTCGGTGGCCTTCAGGAGTCCCTCGAAGATGAGGTGCTTCGCGTCCGCGATCTTGTCGGTCTCCTCGGGCGTCGGATCGCCCTGATCCCGAACATCTTCTTCTGGAACGAGCCGCGGTGGTCGAACGCGAGGATGTAGAGCTTGCCGTCGTAGCCGAGTGCCATCGATGTCTCCTTGGTTTCGGTACCCGGCTTTATACCCCCTTTCCCGCCGAGACCTCCGGGTACGATGGCCGGGTGGAGCACCGTTTCACGGGGCCGTCCTACACCCTCGGGGTGGAGGAGGAGCTCATGATCGTCGACACCGAGACGCTCGACCTGTCGAATTCGATCGAGGCCCTGCTCGAGGATCTGAGCGACGTGACGACCGAGGGCGAGGTCAAGCCCGAGCTGATGGAGTCCGTGTGCGAGATCGCCACGACGCCCGTCCGCAACACCGCGCGAGGCGGGCGCGCAGCTGCGGGCTCTGCGCCGCACTGTGCAGCAGGTGGCGCAGCAGCGGGGGCTCGCGATCGGCTCGGCCGGCACGCATCCGTTCGCGATGTGGGAGGACCAGCGCGTGGTCGCCCGCTCGCGCTACCGCGACCTGATCTCCGGCCTTCAGTTCGTGGCGCGCCAGGAGATCATCTTCGGCATCCACGTGCACGTGGGCATCGACGACCCGGACAAGGCGATCCACGTGACCAACGGCATGCGCGTGCACGTGCCGCTGCTGCTCGCGCTGTCCGCCAACTCGCCCTTCTGGCGAGGGGACAACACCGGGCTCGACTCCGCGCGCACGCCGATCTTCCGGACCTTCCCGCGCGTGGGGATCCCGCCGCGCTACGACGACTACGAGGACTGGGCGCGGCGGATCGAGTTCATGATGAGCTCGAAGGTGATCGGGGACTACACGTACCTCTGGTACGACGTACGCCCGCACCCGAACTTCGGCACGGTCGAGGTGCGCTGCATGGACTCCCAGACGCGCGTGGAGCACACGCTCGCGATCGCCGCGCTGATCCAGGCGATGGTCAAGGAGCTGGCCGAGCACTACGAGGCGGGCGAGGAGCTGTCGCGCTACCCCTACGAGATGCTCGACGAGAACAAGTGGCTCGCCGCCCGGCACGGGCTCTCGGGGTCGCTCGTGGACCTGCCCGACCGCAAGCGCGTGCCGGTCCCGGACCTGGCGCGGCGGCTGATCGAGCGTCTGCGCCCGCACGCCGAGGAGCTCGGCTCGGCGGCGGAGTTCGACGGGCTCGAGGACATCCTCGAGAAGGGGAACGGGGCCTCGCGCCAGCTCGTCGTGTACGAGGCCAACCACGACCTCCGCGAGGTGGTCCGGGAGATCGCTCGACGCCACCGTGCCCGAGACGGCCGACGCATCGAGCGAGTAGCGATTTCCGGCCGGGTACCCTGAGAGAGCGTGTCGCAGCCCGACCTCTTCGTCGTCTGCAAGAACTGCGGGTCCGAGGTGAGCCCGTACATCACCGAATGCCCGTACTGCGGGCAGCGGATCCGCAAGCGGGCCCCCAAGATCGACCGCAGCGGGGGCGAGCCGCAGCCGAAGCGCCGCGGCCGCGCGAAGCTGCCGCGGCTGCGCGCGGAGGAGATCGCGGGCATCGCGCCGGACACGCGGCCCTACGCGACCTTCGGGCTGATCCTCGTCTGCGTGGCCGCGATGCTCGTGTTCGCCGCGACCCGGGCCTGCTCGACGGTCTACATCGTCGAGCCGCATGCAGGACGACGTCTGGCGCTGGTTCACCACGCCCTTCCTGCACGCCGACCAGCTCGGCTACGCGTTCGTGGCGCTGGTGCCCGTCGGCATCTTCGGAACGCTTCTCGAGCGCCGCTTCGGCCCGCTCGTCCCGCGTGCTCGTGTTCGTGCTCGCCGGCGCCGCCGGCGCCGGCCTCGCCGTGACGCTCGAGACGCCGCCGCTGTTCGACGACTCCCCGTTCTACCCGGTGTTCGGCGCCAACGGAGCGGCGCTCGGGATGCTCTGCGCCTGGCTCGTGGACGACCGCCTGGCGGCGCGCCGCGGCGACGACCGCGAGAACGACCTGCTCGGCGTCTACGTGATCGCCGCCGTGCTCGTGCTGCTCTCGCTCACGACCGAGGAGGCCAACATCGCCGCCGCCGTCGGCGGCGCCGCGGTCGGCGCTCTGCTCGGCCTCGTGCTGCGGCTCTTCACGCGGAAGAGCGCCTACTGAGCCGGGCCATGTTCACGGACGAGCAGCTCGACGCCGCCGTCCGCGCGCTGTCCGAGCCGGGGCGCTTCGAGGGCGCCGAGCGGCTCGTGGCGGCGGCGGCACCGCAGCTCCAGCGCATCCTCGGCGAGGCGCTCAACGAGGGCGGCTGGTTCGGCGAGGCGCACGCGTCACAGGTCCGCGCCGCCGCTCGCGAGCCCGACGAGGCCGCGCGCGCGGCCCGCATCGACGACCTGATCGCCGAGGAGACGCGCATGGGCATGCTGATCGGCGTGGCGGTGGGATGGGAGCTTGCGCGCGAATTGGGAAAGATGCCGTTCGACGACGAACCCGAGACCTCCGAAGGAGCCTGACCGTGGACATCCGCTTCCTGGGGCATTCCTGCTTCGAGCTGACTGACGGCGACACACGCGTGCTCGTCGATCCCTTCCTGACCGGCAACCCGAAGGCCGCCGTCGAGGCGTCCGAGCTCGAGCCCACCCACATCTTCCTGACGCACGGGCACGCCGACCACTGGGGCGACGTCGTCGACATCGCGAAGCGCACGGGCGCGCAGTGCGTGGCGATCGCGGAGCTCGCGGGCGAGCTCGGCGACCACGGGGTCGAGAACGCGGCCGACCCGAACCTCGGCGGCACGGTCGAGTTCGAGGGCGGCTGGGTGCGGCTCGTGCCCGCCGTGGCACACCGTCGACCACCCCGGGCGGCACCGTCAACACCCCCGCCGGGCTCGTGATCAACCTCGGCGGCAAGACCGTCTACCACCTCGGCGACACCGCGCTCTTCTCGGACCTCCGGCTCGTCGCCGAGCGCGACGAGCTCGACGCGGCGCTCGTCTGCATCGGCGGCCACTACACGATGGACCGCCACGACGCGGTCGATGGCCTGCGAGCTGATCGGCGCACGCACCGTGATCCCCTGCCACTACGACACGATGCCGGTCATCGAGACCGACGCCCAGGCGTTCAAGGCCGACGTGGAGAGCCGGACCGCCGGCGAGGGGCGCCGCCAGAGCACCGTCGAGGTGCTGGACCCGGGCGCGTCGGTGAGCATCTAGTGCGCGCCCGCGCGGCGCTCGTCGTCGCGCTGCTCGTGATCGCGGGCTGCGGCGGGGACGACGAGGAGCCCGAGACGACGGCGACCCAGCCGCCCCCGGCCGTCACGGAGACGACCGAGACCGAGGCCGAGACGGAGACCGAGCCCGAAACCGAGACCGAGGTCGAGACGGAGACCGAGGTCGAGACCGAGACGGAGATCGAGACGGAGACCTCGCCCGAGGACCAGCCGGGCGGCGCGGGCGACGAGGAGCCGGCGCGCTCGCTGGCGCTCTTCAGCGCCTCCGGCGGGCGCGTGACGCCGCGCGTCGTGCGGGTGCCGTCGTTCATCGCGGTGCGCGTCGAGCTGCGGGCGGGTGACGGCGGCCCCTACACGCTCACGATCGGCGGTCAGACGCTCGAGGTGGGCGAGGAGCTGAACTCGGTGTCGGTGACGCTCGACGGCCTCCGGCCCGGCGAGGCCTACGTGGGCACGCTGACGGGCGCGCCGGGTCGCGTGCGGGTCGAGGCGACCGCAGAGCCGGGCCCCTGAGCCTGAGCTGGCCGGCCAGCCAAGGCGTCGGTTACGCTGGCCTCAGGGATAGGTCGAGCATCGAGGAGAGAGCACGTCGTGAGCGATTCCGTCAGCCAGCGGACCGACCGAGCGGATTTCCAGGCCACCAGCGACCCGGCGGTCCTCGAGTCCGCGGACCGCGGCGAGGTCCACCTGTTGAGCTACTCGGAGCTGTACGAGCTGTGGGAGCGTCAGCAGTGGGCGACCCAGGACATCGACTTCGCCCGTGACCGGATCGACTGGCACGAGCGGATCCCGGAAGAGGAGCGCTTCCAGCGCATGTACGGCCTCTCCTCGTTCTTCATCGGCGAGCAGAAGGTCGCCGAGGAGCTCGGGCCGATGATGCGCGCGGCGCCGACCGAGGAGATGCGCATCTTCCTCTGCACCCAGATCGCCGACGAGGCCCGGCACGTGCGCTTCTTCAACCGCTTCTACGAGGAGGTCGGTGTTCTCGAGGCCGACACCCTCCACGGCCGCCTGGTCGAGACGAGCGACCACGTGAACCCCGAGTTCAACGAGCTCTTCGACGAGATGCTGAAGAGCCGCGTCGACAAGCTCGCCCGCGACCCCGGCGACCTCGAGACGCTCGTCGAGGCGGTCACGCTCTACCACATGGTCATCGAGGGCATGCTCGCCCTCACCGGTCAGCACTTCATCCTCCAGTACAACGAGGAGGTCGGCACTCTGCCCGGCTTCTGCGAGGGCTTCAACAAGATCGCCCGCGACGAGCACCGCCATGTGGCGTTCGGCGCGCGCTTCCTGCGCGAGATGGCGCAGGAGGACACACGCTACGGCGAGGCGATCACGCGCACCCTGACCGAGGTCGCTCCGATCGCGGATCGCGTGCTCCAGCCCAAGTGGTACGTCGAGGGCGAGACCGAGGTGCTCGGGGCATCGATGGAGGAGACGCGCGCCTTCGCGATGAAGGCGCTCGAGCGGCGCCTGAAGGTGATCGGCCTGGCGCCCGCGGCCGCCTGAGCCGCGCTAGACCCCGAAGCGCCCCTGCCCGACCATCTCCGCCGCCCGCCGGCAGAGCTGGCCCGCAACGTCGAGGTCGAGGTTCTCGAGCTTCGAGAAGCGAACGCAGCTCTTTCCGACGTTCACCTTGCCGAGGCGCTCGGCGTTCTGCTCGGCGAGGTAGCCGTCGTCGTCGGCGGCGCAGATGTACAGCGACACATAGCGCTTGTTGTTGGTCAGCCCGATCACGAACCACTCGCCCTCGCGGCCGCTCGCGGAGCGATAGCGGTAAGTGCCGTAGCCGATGAACTGCTTCCACATCTTCACGTCCAGCTCGGGGACCTCGGCGCGGACGCGCTCATGCACGGTCCGCACCGACTCGCGCCGCTCGTCGGGCAGCGACTCGATGTACTCCTCGACCGCCAGGTCCACGGCCATGGCTCAGAACATCCTTCCGCCGACCGGCACGTCCGAGGTCGGCCGCAGCAGGATCACGCGCCCCTCCTCGTCGGGGACGCCGAGCGTGAGCACCTCGGAGCGGACCGGGCCGATCTGGCGCGGCGGGAAGTTGACCACGGCCACGACGAGGCTGCCCTCGAGCTCCTCGCGCGAGTAGTTCTTGATCTGTGCTGACGAGCGCTTTTCGCCGACCTCCGGGCCGAAGTCGATGAGCAGCTTCCAGGCGGGCTTGCGCGCCTCCGGGAAGTCCTCCACCCGCACGATGCGGCCGACCCGGATGTCGACCTTCATGAAGTCGTCGAAGTCGATCACGGGGCGGCAGCGTCTCACAGCCCACCGGTGTGCGTCGTTAGCGTCGTAGCTTTGGCCGCTCGAGCGTCAGCCCCCGCTTCATCCACCCGGGCGCCCGTGCTCGCGGGGGTCGCCGCGCTCGTGACGGTCACCGCCTGGGCCTCGGCCTTCATAGGGATCCGCGACGCCGGGGACGAGCTGTCGGCCGGCGCGCTCTCGCTCGGGCGGCTCCTGGTGGGGAGTGCCGCGCTCGGCGTGATCGTGGCGATCCGCCGGGAGCCCCTGCCCGCTCGGGGCGACCTCCCGGCGATCGCGTTCTGCGGGCTGCTCTGGTTCGGGATCTACAACGTCGCGCTGAACGAGGCCGAGCGGCACATCGACGCCGGCACCGCGGCGATGCTCGTGAACGTCGGGCCGATCCTCATCGCGCTGCTCGCAGGGGTCCTGCTCCACGAGGGCTTCCCGCGCTCGCTGCTCGCCGGCTCGGCGATCGCCTTCGCCGGAGCGATACTGATCGGCCTGGCCACCTCCGAGGCCGGGCTGGCGGCGAGCGGTGGGGCCGCGCTCTGCCTCGTGGCGGCGCTGGCGTACGCGGGCGGCGTCGTCTCCCAGAAACCGGTGCTGGCTCGCGTGTCGGCGCTTCAGGTGACCTTCCTCGCGTGCACCGTGGGCGCTCTCGCGTGCCTCCCCTTTGGACCGACGCTCGTCGACGAGCTCGGCACGGCGAGCGGATCCGCGATCCGCTGGATGGTCTACCTGGGGCTCGTGCCCACGGCGCTCGCCTTCACCACCTGGGCCTACGCGCTCTCGCGCACGACGGCGGGGCGGATGGGGGCCACGACCTACCTGGTGCCGCCGCTCGCGATTCTGATGGCGTGGCTGTTCCTCTCAGAGACGCCGCCGGCGCTCGCGATCGCGGGCGGGGGGCTGTGTCTCGCAGGCGTGGTGCTGGCGCGGCGCTGAGCGAGCGGCTAGTAGTGGGCCACTAGTACCCGGGCACTGGCGCCGGGACCGACGGGACCGACGGGATCGCCGGGACCCCCGGGATCGTCGGGGGCGGCGTTACGGGCTCTCCCGCCGGCGGTGCCGGCTGGGGCACCGGAGTGAGCGTGTCCTCACCGGGCGGTGAAATCGGCTCGACGGGCTCGCCCGGAGCGGGCTCCGCGGGCAGCGGCTCCTCCTCGCGCGGAGGCAGCACCACGGTCGAGGTGTCCTCCTGGACCGGGGCGGGGGCCGGGACGGGAGCGGGCGCGGGCTCTGGAGCGGGCGCGGGCGCAGGCGCGGGGGCAGCCGCGACGGGCTCCGGGGCAGGCGCCGCGGGCTTGGGCTCTTCCGCCTTCGGCTTGTGCGCGGGGGGCTCGGCCTTGGCCGGCTTGGCGACGGGATGGACGGGCGCCGCCGGCGCCGGCGCCACGGGGGCCTGAAGGGCGACCGCGGCGGGCGGTGCCGGTGGGACCTGCCGGCCCGTGGCGTGCTTCACCTCGACGGCGCCGGCCGTGACGATCACGGCCGCGGCCATGCCGGCCGCCGCCTTCGACGCGAGCGTCCCGACTCCGGCGGAGACCGCTCCGCCGGCGGTGATGCCGCTGGCGGCCGTCGCTGCGACTCCCGCCATCCCGGTCCCGGCCATGCCGGCGCTGCCTCCGGACGCGGCCGCGGCGGATGCGCCGCCGACGCCGATCTTCGCGACCCAGAGCTTCTTGAGGAAGAGGAACGGCACGACCGGGTAGACCGCGGCCAGCGCCTTGGTGGTCGCGCGCAATTCGCCCTTGAAGATGCGGCAGCGATCACATGCCTTCAGGTGGCGACGCACCTGGGGCGATGACTTGGCTATCCCCTCCGCCACCTGGCCGAGCTCGAGCCGCACCTCCTCGCAGGTGAGCAGACGTGCCTCCGACGCCTCGGCCAGCGCCACGCGCGCGCGCACGAGGAGCGACTTGACGCTCGGCACGGTCGTGTCCATCGCCTCGGCGATCTGGTCATAGGACAGCGCATCGATCTCACGGAGCAGCAGGGCCGTGCGCTGCGTCTCCGGCAGCTCCTGGACGTCGGAGACGATGTGGCGGAACTCCTCGCGCTTGTGGACCGTGTCCGCGGTGGTGGTGCCGCCATCGCGCTCGAATACGTCCATCGAGTCCTGCCCGGCGGGCTGGGGGCGGCGCAGGTGGTTGAGGCAGCGGTTGCGGGCGATGCGATAGAGCCACGGGCGCGCGTTGATCGGGCGCTCGTCGGCGCAGATGGCGTTGAACGCCGCCGCGAACACCTCCTGCAGCACGTCCTCGGCGTCCTCCTGCGAGCCGAGCATGTGCCGGCAGAATGCGAGCAGCCGGGGCTGGTAGCGCTGCACGAGCGCCTCGAAGGCGCCATGGTGGCCGCGCCGGATCAGCGCGACGAGCTTCTCGTCGCTTTGGAGACGGAGGAGCGGCGAGCGCCCGGCGAGCGCGGGCAGCCCGGCTGAGTGCCTGAGTGCAGAAGCTTCCAAGTGATGACCCCTACGGGTGGGTACCCGCCGCCGAAACACCGTAGCAATGCGCGAGTTGCGCCGACGCAGGTGGACGGGGAGTGCCCGGGGTGGGACTCGAACCCACAATGCTCTTTCGAGCGGCGCCTTTTAAGGGCGCGGGCTGTGCCAATTCGCCTACCCGGGCAGGAAGATGGTAGGCCGGGCGCTGACTGCGGCCCGCCCGGTCGGGTATACACCGGTCATGGCCAAGGTGCTCTTTATCCCCGTGTCGATCATCGGCGGTCTGATCGCCGGGTTCGTTTCCAAGAAGATCTTCGACCAGGTGTGGGGCCTGATCGATCACCAGGAGCCGCCGGACTCGAAGCACCAGGACATCGAGTGGCCGCGGCTGCTGCTCGCGGGCGCCATCCAGGGAGCGATCTTCCGCGCGGTCAAGGAGGCGTCCGACCACGCCGGGCGGCAAGGCCTTCTACAAGACGACCGGCTCCTGGCCGGGCGAGAAGGAGCCCGACCCGGAATAGGCGGACCCCGGTCGTTGCGTATACGCAATTGGACCGTTTGTGAACATTCCCACCACCGTTGTGGGAAATCCGATGCATACTGGGACACGTGGTCCTGCTCACGGAGGAGACGCGCCGCATCCCACATGAGGGCGCGAGAAACCCGGTCCCGAAGCGGTTTTCTGCCCTGAAACGCGTTTTGGGCGCCGGGGCGATTCAATCGCCGCCGCAAGTGCTGGACGAAGGTTCGATTAACGGTCTCGCGTTCGACTCAAGGCGAAGCCCAGAAATGCCGAAGTAGACAACGTGGTCCCATTCCACCCCCTGCCTTACCAGGCGCGGGTCCGTGCGACCCGCGCGCTTGCGAGCGTCGCGACGTTCTGCGCGATCGCCGTGGTGCTGCTCGGGGGCAGCGCGAATGGGCCCCTGGCGAGCGCCGAAGCCGGCGAGGCGACCGCGACCGCCGAGCAGGCTGTCGCGCAGGCCGCGCCGCCGCCGGAGCCTGCGCCCCCTGTCGAGGAGCCGCTGCCTCCGCCGGTCACGGAGCCCGCGCCCCCGCCCGTCGAGCCGCCTGCGCCCCCTGTCGAGGAGCCCGCCCCGCCGGTCGAGCCCCCTGCGCCCCCTGTCGAGGAGCCCGCCCCGCCGGTCGAGCCGCCTGCGCCCCCTGTCGAGGAGCCCGCCCCTCCGGTCGAGCCCGCCCCTCCCGTGAGGAGCCCGCCCCTCCGGTCGAGGAGCCCGCCCCGGGTGAGACGCCTCCTCCGGCCGAGCAGCCGCTTCCTCCCGCAGAGCCGCCTGCCGGCGGCGGCGGGAAGGACGAGCCGGGCGACCCGGTCGAGCCGGAGGCACCGCTGGCCCCGAGTCCCGAGCCGGTTCCCGAGCCCGGGCCCGCGCCGTCAGGCGACGGCAGCTTCGGGCGGCCCGGAACGGCAGTCGGGATACCGGGGCCGAGCGGCGCAGGCAAGCCGGACAACACCATCACGGATCCGCTCATCCTTGGCCAGGCCGCACCCCTCGGCCAGACGGACACGGGCAGCCAGACCGACACGGGCAGCCAGACCGACCCGGGCAGCCAGACGAACGACGGGACGACCCCGCTCGTTCCGCCCCTGGTGACCCCGACACCCCTCGGCTCACCAGTCCAGACGACACTTAACGACGAGGCCGGCGAGCAGGTCGCGGGTCCCGACACGTCCAACCGTCTCACCTTCGGGGACAGCGGGGCCGACACGGGCGCCGGCACCGTCGCCCTCGGTGGCACGGGGGCGACCCTCGGCGCCAGCGTCGACCCGGTTGCGCTGAGCGTCGCGACCATCGCGCCGGGCGTCTCCGGCGACGACGGTGACTGCTGGAGAGGCCGGCGGGGCGAACGGCGCGGGAGGCGGCGACGAGCAAGTCCGCGACGACGGCTCGGCCGGCGACCAGGTCGAGCAGTTCGGACCGGTCTTCGGCAGCGTCCCCGAGCTGCTCGAGTTCGTGCCCACCTCCTTCAAGATCGCCCTCGCCCTGCTCGCCGCGCTCACGATCCTGCTCGGCCTCGGCTATCTCCTGTCGGTGCTCCGAAACCGGCGGCTCGAGCGCCAGCGCAGCGAGCTGCTCAAGGAGGTCGGCCTCCTGCAGACCGCCCTGCTCCCGCCGGTGCCCGACCGCGTCGGCGCGCTCCGCACCTCGGTTGCCTATCGCCCGGCCGACGGCCCGGGCGCAGGAGGTGACTTCTACGACGTCCTGCCGCTGGCCGGCGGGCGCGTCGGCTTCATCCTCGGCGACGTGTCGGGACACGGGCGCGGCGCCCTCGCCCGCACCGCCTTCATGCGCTACACGCTGCGCGCCTACCTCGAGGCCGGTCTCGAGCCGCGCGTCGCGCTTCAGGTCGCCGGTCGCGTGATCGACGAGAACCTGGGCGGAGACTTCGCCACCGTGCTCCTGGCCGTGCACGATCCGGAGACGGGCTCGCTGACGTACGCGACCGCCGGGCACCCGGCGCCGATCATCGTAGGCCCGCAGCCCCACGAGCCCGTCACCGCCGGCTCGTCGCCCCCGATCGGCGTGGGCATCAAGACGGGGCTGCGCCAGACGACGGTGCCGCTGGTGCCCGGTGCAGTCGCGTGCCTCTTCACGGACGGTCTCCCGGAGGCCCGCGTCGAGGGCGGCATCCTCGGCCGCGAGCGCCTCCAGGCCCTGCTCGCCGAGCTCGGCACGGGCGCCACCGCGGCCGGGCTGATCGCGAGCGTGAACGACGAGGCGCGCGTGCTCTCGGACGACATCGCCGCGGTAGTGGTCCAGCCCACCGGCACGGCGACCACCGAGGCTTTCCGCACCGAGCAGCTCGAGCTCTCGACAAGCGAGCTGGACGGCCCGATGGCGGGCCGCTTCCTCGAGTCCTGCGGCTTCTCGAAGGTCGAGGTCGAGGCGGCGATCTACGACGCCCGCGCGCTCTCGGAGCGTTTCGGCGGCGTGATCCTGCACGTGGTGTACGGCAGCCGCCTGCGCGTGGAGGTGCTCCCGCGCAACGTGGAGTCGATCGAGGCCGCGTCGCGTCGCGCCGCGGCGAACCGCTAGCTCCTCGGCCAGCCCCGCAGGGCCTCTACGACCGCGGCCGGCTCGTCCTCGGGCACGTAGTGCGCCGCGCTCTCCACGCGCACGACCTCCGCCTCCGGGAAGATCTCCATCCATTGCTCGAGGAAGACCGGCTGGAACACCGGGTCGCGCATTCCCCAGACGAGCTTGACCGGCACCTCGAGCTGCTCGAGTCCCTCGTGGATCGAGCCGATCAGGCGGGCGCTGCGATCACGCTCGGTGAGGGGGATCTCTCGCTGGAAGGCGAGCGTGCCGACGCGCGACCAGTAGTCCGGGAAGGGTGCCCGGTAGGCCTCCATCATCAGCGGGTCGACCTCGCGCTTGGCCATCCCGCCCGGGATCGACTCCACGAACAGATTGCCGCCGAGCGAGAGGATCTCGCCGAGCCCCTCGGCGCGGAACTCGCGTAGGAAGGGCGGCAGGAAGCTCGGCAGCTCCCATGCCCAGGTGTTCATGAGGACGATCCCGGCCAGCCGCTCGACGCGCTCGAGCATCGCTCCGAGGCCGATCGGCCCGCCCCAGTCGTGGACCACGAGCTGTCACGTCACGCAGGTCGAGCTGGTCGATCAGCGCAAGCGCGTTGTGGATGTGGGCCTGGAGCGAGTAGCCCGACAGGTAGGGCGGCTTGTCCGAGCGCCCGAAGCCCATGTGGTCGAACGCGATGCAGCGGCGCCCGTCGGCCGCGAGCTCCCGGATCGCGTGGCGCCAGAGATAGCTCCAGGTCGGGTTGCCGTGCACGAACAAGAGCGGCGCGGAGTCGGCCGGGCCCTCGTCGACGTAGTGCAGGCGGACGCGGCCCACGCTGGCGTAGCGAGGCTCGAAGGGGAACGTGCCCTGAAAGTCGCCGTCGAGTCCGTCCTTCATCGGCCTCGGCTTATACCCGATCCAGTAGGCTCGCGGCCTCGTGTCGACTGGTGCGGATACACGGGAAGGCACGGCGCTGCACGGCGGAAGGCTCGTCGCCAAGCGGCTCAAGGCCCACGGCGTGTCCAAGCTCTTCACGCTCTCCGGCGGCCATCTCTTCTCGATCTACGACGGCTGCCGGGAGGAGGGCGTCGAGATCGTCGACGTGCGTCACGAGCAGTCGGCGGGCTTCGCCGCCGAGGGCTGGGCGAAGGCGACGCGCGAGCCCGGCGTGTGCGCGCTGACTGCCGGCCCGGGCGTGACCAATGGAATGAGCGCCCTCGCGTCGGCGCAGATGAACGGAACTCCGCTGCTCGCGCTCGGCGGCCGAGCACCCGCAATGCGCTGGGGGATGGGCTCGCTGCAGGAGATCGACCACCTTCCCTTCGTCGCGCCGGTCACGAAGCTCGCCCGCACCGCCACGGCAACCGACGCGATCCCGTCGCTCGTCGACGAGGCGCTCGCCGCCGCGCTCACGCCTCCGTCCGGGCCGACCTTCATCGACTTTCCCATGGACCAGGTGTTCATGGAGTCCGAGGTGGACGCCGACGCGCCTGCGTCGCTGCCCGATCCGGTCGGGCTCCCGGCCCCGGACGGCGACGCGCTCGAGCGGGCGGTCGCGCTGCTCCGGTCGGCGTCACGCCCGGTCGTGATGGCCGGGACCGGGCTGTACTGGGCACATGGCGAGAACGCGCTCCGCACGCTGTGCGAGGAGCTCTCCATCCCGGTCTTCCTGAACGGCCTGGCGCGAGGCTGCGTTCCCGCCGACCACCCGATGTTCTTCTCCCGCGCGCGCGGCGCCGGGCTGAAGGGGGCCGACGTCGCGCTCGTCATCGGCGTTCCCATGGACTTCCGGCTCGGCTTCGGGGGGTCCTTCGGCGAGGACACGCAGATCGTGGTGATCGACTCCGCCCGTCCCGAGCGCGAGCATCCGCGCGAGCCGGCCGCCGAGCTGTACGGAAGCGTGGCGGCGGCGCTCGACTCGCTTCGCACCGGCGCCGGGGGCGGCTCGCCCGACCGGTCCGCCTGGGTGGGCCGGCTGCGCGAGACGGAGAACGAGAAGCGGGCCGGGGAGCAGGCCGACCTCGCCGACTCGCGCGCGCCGCTTCACCCGATGCGCGTGTACGGTGAGCTCGCCCAGGTTCTCGACCGCAACGCGATCGTGATCGGAGACGGCGGCGACTTCGTCTCGTTCGCGGGCCGCATGATCGAGACCTACGAGCCCGGCTGCTGGATGGACCCGGGCCCGTACGGGTGCCTCGGGGCGGGCCCCGGGGCGGCGCTTGCGGCCAAGCTCGCTCACCCCGACAGACAGGTCTGCCTGCTGCTGGGCGACGGCGCCTTCGGCTTCGCGGGGATGGAGTTCGACACGTACGTGCGCCACGGGGTGCCGGTGGTCGGCGTGATGGGCAACAACGGCATCTGGGCGCTCGAGAAGCACCCGATGGAGTTCATCTACGGGTACTCGGTGGCCGCCGAGCTTCAGCCGGGCTGCCGCTACGACGAGGTGGTGCGTGCGCTCGGCGGCCACGGCGAGCTCGTGAGCGAGCCGAGACGAGCTGCGCCCGGCGCTCGAGCGGGCGTTCGAGTCGGGCAGGCCGGCGCTCGTCAACGTGCTCACCGATCCCGACGTGGTCTACCCGCGAAGGGCCAATCTGGCCTAGCGAGACATTCGACACAAACCTTTAACTGGCGGCCCAGGTGGGCTATAGTGGCACGGCTGGGTGGAGTGTCCGTGCGGCAAACCCGCCGGCCTTCACTTGGTGCATAGGTTCGGGCGAAGCCGCATCGTATCGGCGCCTCCCGCCGTCCGAACCGCCAGGCCCTTTCATGGCACGTACCCCTGCCCGTCCTGATGGGGCCGTTTTGAGAGCCGCCCGCATGACGCGGGCGGTTCTTCTTCTAGGAACCGCCTGAGTCGCCGGCCGCCGCCATGGCGGCGCCGTGCAGGATGTCGGTCTCGCTGACCTCGATCTCGTCGAGGCCGAAGGAGCGGATCGACTCCACGAGGATCGTCACGCCCGCGACGATCGTGGGCGCGCGGTCGGGGTGGAGGCCCGTGACCTCGCGGCGCTCGTCGACCGGCAGCGCGGCGAGCATCGCCTGGATCCGCTCCGCCGCCGCGAGGCTCACGCGGTATCCGTGGACCTTGTCGGGGTCGTAGGGATCGAGCTCCTGATCGATGGCGGCGAGCGTCGTGGCGGTCCCCGCCACGGCGATCCCCTCGGTCGTCTCCTCCCTGAACTGCGCCGGCACGCTCTCCTCGATCACCCGGCGCACGTCCTCGGCCAGCGCCACGAGCTCGTCGTGCTCGGGCGGGTCGCCGTGGAGGAAGCGCTCCGTGTGGCGGACCGAGCCCATCTGGGTCGAGACGTGAAAGTCGGGAGCAGCGTCGGGCGAGCCGACGACGTACTCGGTCGAGCCGCCGCCGATGTCGATCACGACGGTCTTGGAGGACGTTTCCGCCGCGGGCGTCCTGCCGCTCGTGGCGCCCAGGAAGCTGAGCCGCGCCTCCTCGTCGCCGGAGATCGTGCGGAAGTCGATGCCGAAGCGGTCGTTCAGCTCGTCGCGGAAGGCGGGGCCGTTCGAGGCGTCGCGCATGGCGCTGGTCGCCACGGCGATGGTCTCCGTGACGCCCTCGCGATCCATCACCTCGCGGTAGTTCGCGAGCGCGTTGCGCACGCGGTCCATCGCCTCGTCCACCAGCCGGCCGGTGGCGTCGACATCCTGGCCGAGGCGCGTGATCGTCGTCTGCTTGTCGACCTCGGTGAGGGCGCCGTCGGCGACCTCCGCGACGAGCAGCCTGGTCGTGTTGGTGCCGAGGTCGACGACTGCGACGCGCATGGGCGGGGACCGTAGCGCGCCGGCCGTTTCGGCGGGCTGGTCACCGGGCACCATTCCTGTACGGATGACGCGCAATGTTCGTATAGCGAACACCGTATGGCTGAGATAGTCACCCTCAAAGAGGCGGTCGCAACGCTCGTGCGGGACGGCGACGCGCGTCGCGCTCGAGGGCTTCACGCACCTGATCCCGTTCGCCGCCGGCCACGAGATGCTGCGCCAGGGCCGCACGCGAGCTCGAGCTGATCCGGATGACGCCGGACATCCTGTACGACCAGATGATCGGCGTGGGCGCCGCGCGGAGGCTCGTCTTCTCCTACGGCGGCAATCCGGGCGTCGGCTCGCTGCACCGCTTCCGCGACGCGATCGAGCACGGCTGGCCGCGCGCCGATCGAGATCGAGGAGCACTCGCACGCCGGGATGGCCAACCGCTACGCGGCCGGCGCGTCCGGACTGCCGTGCGCGCTGATGCGCGGCTACGTCGGCACCGACCTGATGGAGCGCGCACGCGCGTCAAGCGCGGTCGACGTGCCCGTTCACGGGCGAGCAGCTGGTGGCGGTGCCGGCGCTGCGACCCGGACGTCGCGATCGTGCACGCCCAGGAGGCCGACCGCGAGGGCAACGTCCAGCTGTGGGGCATCCCGGGCGTGCAGAAGGAGGCGGTGCTGGCGGCGGAGCGCTCGCTCGTCACGGTCGAGCGGATCGTCGACGAGCTCGAGCCGCGGCCGGGCGGCGTCGTCATCCCCGGCTGGGTGATCGACGCGGTCGCCGAGGCGCCGGGCGGGTCGCAGCCCTCCTACAGCCTCGGGATCACCGCGCGCGACAACGACTTCTACCGCGAGTGGGACGCGCTCAGCCGCGACCGCGACGCGTTCGCCGCCTGGATGGACGAGCACGTGATCGGCAGAGCGCCGCCGCATGAGCGGCGAGGCGACGTTCAGACCGTCGTCGCGGCGCGCCGCCTGAGCGACGCCGCGGTCGTGCTTCATCGGCGTCGGCCGGCCGAGCACGGCGGCGATGCTCGCGCGCATGGTCCACAACCCCGAGCTCGTGCTCGTCTACGAGTCGGGCACGATCGGCGCCAAGCCGCTTCCACATCCCGCTGTCGATCGGCGACGGCGAGCTGGCCGAGACCGCCGACGCCGTCGTGTCGGTGCCCGGAGATGTTCAACTACTGGATCGGCCCGGGCCGGATCGACGTCGCGTTCCTCGGCGCCGCGCAGGTCGACCGCTACGCGAACCTCAACTCGACCGTGATCGGCGACTACGACCACCCGAAGACGCGCCTGCCGGGCGCCGGCGGCGCGCCCGAGATCGCCGCCGGGCTGCGGCGAGGTCGTCGTGATCGCGCCGCACTCGAAGCGCACGTTCGTCGAGGAGCTCGACTTCGTCACCACGGTCGGCCTCGGCGACGGCCCGGGCGCGCGCGAGCGGCTCGGCTTCCGCGGCCGCGGCCCGACCGCCGTCATCACCGACCTCGGCGTGCTCGAGCCCGACCCCGAGTCGCGTGAGCTGACGCTGACCAGCCCTGCATCCCGGGCGTCGACCGTCGACGAGGTGCGCGAGCGACGGGGTGGCGAGCTGCGGGTCGCGGACGAGGTGCGCGAGACGCCCGCCCCGACCGCCGAGGAGCTCGACGCCCTGCGAGGAGCTGATCGAGCCGATGAGCGCCGCCTACGTCTACGACGCCGTCCGCACGCCGTTCGGCCGCTACGGCGGCGGCCTGGCCGAGCGTGCGCCCGGACGACCTCGCGGCGCACGTGGTCAAGGCGCTCGTCGAGCGCGCGCCGGCGCTCGACCCGGCGCGCATCGACGACGTCCTCTTCGGCGACGCCAACGGCGCCGGCGAGGACAACCGCGACGTCGCGCGGATGGCCGTGCTGCTCGCCGGGCTGCCGACGAGCGTCCCCGGCACGACCGTCAACCGGCTGTGCGGCTCCTCGCTCGACGCCGCGATGCAGGCGTCGCCGCGCGATCGAGGCCGGCGACGCGTCGCTCACGCTCGTGGGCGGGGTCGAGTCGATGTCGCGCGCGCCGTGGGTGCTGCTCAAGCCGGAGAAGGGCTTCCCGGCCGGCGGCTCGAGACGCTGCACTCGACGACGCTCGGCTGGCGCATGGTCAACCCGCGGATGCCGGACCAATGGACGATCTCGCTCGGCGAGTCGACCGAGAAGCTGGCGCAGATCCACGACATCTCGCGCGAGGCGCAGGACGAGTTCGCGCTGCGCAGCCACCACGCTCACCGCGCGCGCGTGGGACGCCGGCTTCTACGACGACTGGGTGATCCCGGTGCCCGAGATCGAGCTGACGCGCGACGAGAACGTCCGCGCCGGACACCACGCATGGAGAAGCTCGCCAAGCTGAAGCCGGCGTTCGCGAAGGACGGCTCGGTCACGGCCGGCAACTCGTCGCCGCTCAACGACGGCGCGGCCGCGCTGTTCATCGGCGACGAGGCGGCGCGGCGAGGCGCTCGGTCGCGAGCCGCTCGCGCGCATCGTCGGCCGCGGCGTCGCACGGCGTCGATCCCGACGTGTTCGGGATCGGGCCGGTCGAGGCGGCGAACCGGGCGCTGGCGCGCGCCGGGATCGGCTGGGGCGACCTCGCGGTCGTCGAGCTCAACGAGGCGTTCGCCGGCGCAGTCGCTCGCCTGCCTCGGCGGATGGCCCGAGCTCGACCCGGAGATCGTCAACGTCAACGGCGGCGCGATCGCGATCGGCCATCCGCTCGGCGCCTCGGGCGCGCGCATCCTCGGGGCGCTCGCCACGAGCTGCGCCGCCGCGGCGGCGGCTACGGGCTCGCCGCGATCTGCATCGGCGTCGGGCAGGGACTAGCGGTGGTGCTCGATGCTTCGTGACGCCGGCAGCCATCCCGATCGGGACTACCCGGACTACCGCTCGACGCGCGCTGCGCCACCCGAAGCAGCCGCTGATCTACCTCCCACATACGGTCACCGAGGACGACCGGTCCGCAGCTCGGCGCCCGGGCGCCGCTCGGCGAGCTCGACAACGACCTCACGCGCCAGCACGAGGGCGAGCCGATCGGCGAGCGCATCATCCGTCTCCGGCCGAGTGCTCGACGGCGACGGCCGGCCCGATCCGCGACGCGCTCGTCGAGATCTGGCAGGCGAACGCCGGCCGGCCGCTACCGCCACCGCTGGGACCGGTGGCCGGCGCCGCTGGACCCGAACTTCTCCGGCGCGGGACGCTGCATGACCGACGCCGACGGGCGCTACGAGTTCGTGACGATCAAGCCGGGCGCCGTACCCGTGGGGCAACCACCCCAACGCGTGGCGGCCCGCGCACATCCACTTCTCGCTGCTCGGCCCGTCGTTCGCGCAGCGGCTCGTGACGCAGATGTACTTCCCGGGCGACCCGCTGCTTCGAGCTACGACCCGATCTTCAATCGGTCCGCGACCCGAAGGCGCGCGAGCGCATGATCAGCCGCTTCTCGATCGACCGACGCAGGAGAACTGGGCGCTCGGCCTACGAGTTCGACATCGTGCTGCGCGGTCGCGACGAGACGCCGTTCGAGGAGACGCATTGACAGCGCCGACCCCGGCCCTGACGCCGTCGCAGACCGTCGGGCCGTACCTCGGCGATCGGACTGCCCTGGGCGCCGGGTCGGTCGCCGACCCGGACGGCATCGCGATCTCCGGCCTCGTCCTCGACGGCGACGGCGGCCGCGTGCCCGACGCGCTCGTCGAGACCTGGCAGGTCCGCCCGGAGGCGTTCGCGCGGAGCCCCACCGACGACGACGGCGCGTGGGCGGTGCGCGTGCCGATGCCGGCCGCGGCCGCAGGCCAGGCGCCCCACCTCGCCGTCAACGTCTTCGCGCGCGGGCTCCTTCATCACCTCGTGACTCGCATCTACCTCCCCGACCATGCCGAGGCGAACGCGGCCGATCCGGTGCTCGCGCGCGTCCCGGCCGACCGGCGTGACACGCTGATCGCCGAGCGAGTCGACGATGGCTACCGATTCGACATCCGGCTCCAGGGACCCGGCGAGACCGTCTTCTTCGACGTCTGAGCTCTTCGGCGGGATCTACGCGCGGGGCGGCGTCGAGGCCGAGGTCATGGACCTCGCCTGGTTGCAGGCGATGCTGGACGTCGAGGCCGCCCTGGCGCGCGCGTGCGCGCGCGAAGGGCTGATCCCCGACGCGGACGCGGAGGCGATCGTCGCCGCGTGCCGCGCCGAGGACTACGACCTGGGGGCGCTCGCCGACGAGACGGCGCGCCACGCCTCGCCGGTCGTCGGGCTCGCGCGGGAGCTGAAGGAGCGCGCCGGCGCGAATGCGCATCACGGCGCGACGAGCCAGGACATCGTCGACACCGCGGCCATGCTCATCGCGCGGCGGGCGCTGGGCCCGCTGATCGCGGACGCCGAGGCGGCGCGCGACGCCGCCGCCGCGCTGGCGGAGCGCCACCGCGACACCCCCATGATGGGCCGCACGCTGCTCCAGCACGCGCTGCCCACGAGCTTCGGACTGCTCGCGGCCGGCTGGGCGGTGGGTCTCTCCGAGGCACTCGCACGGATCGCCGCGGTGCGCGACGAGGTGCTCGCCGTGCAGATGGGCGGCCCCGTCGGGCAGCGCTCGCCGGCGATCGCGGCGCATGTGGCGGCCGAGCTGTCGCTCCGCGAGCCGGCGCTGCCCTGGCACGCGATCCGCCTGCGGCCCGTCGAGCTCGCGTCCGCGCTCGGCGCCCTGGCCGGCGTGCTCGGCAAGATGGCGGCCGACGTCGCCCTGCTCTCCTCGACCGACGTCGGCGAGCTGCGCGAGGGCGGCGAGGGCGGCGAGTCCTCGGCGATGGCGCACAAGCGCAACCCCGTGGCCTCCGTCTCCGTGCTCGCGTGCGTCGCGCGCGTGCCGGGCCTCGTCGCCACGATGCTGGCCGCGATGCCGCAGGAGCTCCAGCGCGCCGCCGGCGGCTGGCAGGCCGAGTGGGGCACGCTGACGGACCTGCTGCGCCTGACCGGCTCCGCGGCAGCGTGGGCCCGCGAGCTGTTGTCGAAGCTCGAGGTGGACAGCGAGCGGATGCAGGCCAACCTGGGCAACTCGGAGGTGGACCTGGGCGACTCCGCCCTGCTCGTCCGCCGCGCCCTCGACCTCGTCAACGAACATCGATCGGAGGGACCGTGACCGATCCGCTCTACGACGCGGGCATGAACGTTCGCCGCCAGGTGCTCGGCGACGCGCACGTCGACCGGGCGGTGGCAGGCACCACCGACTTCACGGAGCCGTTCCAGGACTACATCACCCGCTGCGTGTGGGGAGGCATCTGGACCCGTGACGGCCTCGACCGAAAGACCCGCAGCGCGATCACCCTGGCCGTGTTGACCACGCTGGGGCGGGAGCAGGAGATCGCAATGCACGTTCGCGCGGCTGTCGGCAACGGGCTGTCCCGTGAGGAGATCGCGGAGGTGCTCCTGCACACGGCGGCCTACGCGGGCGTGCCGGCCGCCAACAGCGCGTTCGCCGTCGGCCGGCGGGTGTTCGAGGAGATGGATGCCGAAGCCGAGCAGCCGTGAGCCCCGTGAGGACCACTTCGTCCAGTCGCTCGAGCGCGGCCTGTCCGTCATCCGCGCGCTCGGCGCCAGAGACCCTCAGACGCTGACGGAGGTTGCGGGGGCGACTGGCCTCACGCGCGCCACCGCCCGCCGCTTCCTCCTGACGCTGGCGGATCTCGGCTACGTCCGCGCGCGCGACGGCCGCTTTGCGCTCACGCCGCATGTCCTCGAGCTCGGCTACGCATACCTGTCGAGCAGCACCTTGCCGGAGGTGAGCCAGCCGCATCTCGAGCGGCTGGTCGACGAGGTCCACGAGTCGTCTTCGGTGTCCCTGCTGGACGGCACCGACATCGTCTACGTCGCGCGCGTCCCCACGCGCCGGATCATGGCCGTCTCGATCAGCGTCGGCACGCGCTTCCCCGCGTACGCGACGTCGATGGGCAGGGTGCTGCTCGCCGGGTTGCCCGAGCCGGAGCTGACGGTGCGCCTCGAGGCTACGGCCTTCGAGTCCCTGACCGACGCCACCGTCACGGACGAGGGCGAGCTTCGGGAAAAGCTGGAGGAGGTTCGGCGGCGCGGTTTCGCCCTCGTGGATCAGGAGCTCGAGATCGGGCTACGGTCGGTTGCCGTCCCGATCCGCCGCCCCGGCGGAGACGTCGCGGCGGCCATGAATCGTCACCGCCCACGCCTCGCGGACGTCCTTGGCGCAGATGCGGAGGCAACTCCTCCCGCCGCTGAAGGCGACTGCGGACGCGATCGAGCGGGACCTCGCGGCGACGGGCGTCCGCTAGGCGACGCCGGCGGCGTACGCGAGCGCCACCAGCGCCACCCAGACGACGAGCCCGACGATCATGCGTGCGGCGACTCGGTGCATCAGAGGAGGTTCCCGAACTGGTCGATGGCCACGATCGTGGAGGTGGTGCCCAGCAGCAGGATCGCGAACACCATGATGCCGAGCCGGTATCCGCCGAGCTTGAGCTCCTTGGGCAGGTAGCGACGGTTGGTGAACAGCAGCAGGCAGGAGTAGACGACCATGATCACGCCGCCGAGGACGGTGGAGATCGTGACCAGGACGAGCGGCTGATCGAAGCCCAGCAGCAGGATGCAGCTGCCGATCACGACCATCGTCCAGACCACCGCGAAGTAGACCCGGCTCTCGGTCCAGCGACTGCTCTGCTTCGTGTATCCGCAGTGCACGACGTCGGCGACGAGGCGGGACACGTAGTCGACGATGCCGAGCGCGGCTGCGAACAGGCTGACGGCGCCGATCGCAAGGAAGAACGTGCCGAACCAGTCGCCGACCTGCGCGTCCAGAGCCGAGGCCTCGAGCGATATGAAGTCGAAGCCGCTCTCCGGTGGGAGTTCGGGGTTGCCGAAGACGGTCGAGTACGCGAGCAGCGAGAAGACCGAGATCGAGATCGCGCCGATGACCGCGAACGAGAGGAACTGCTCGAGGTTGGCGCGCTTCCACCACGTGCGCCAGCGGGCCATGTTCTTCTCGTCGCGCGGGAAGCTGTAGCGCTGGTCCGACTCCATCGCCTCCTCCTCGCCGGTGATCGGCGAGACGATGCGCGGCGCATAGCGCCCCATGGCGAAGCCCTTGTCCCGGATCCAGTTGCTCTGGACGAGGTTGTTCGCCCCGCCGGCGCCGGCCGCGGCGAGGGCGCCGACGAGGATCGCGAGCTCGACCTCGCTCGGGAAGGTTCCGAAGCTCGTGATGACCTCGCTCGTGTCGCTGAACGCCGTCGCGCTGATGGCGGTGAAGAGCGCGATCACGATGAAGATCAGCAGGGCGCCGATCTTGAGGAACTCGAGCCGCTCGACGGTCTGGTAGACGACCGGCGACGCCGTCAGGGCGGCCCCGATGGCGAGCAGCGCGGCTATGGCGATGACGTTGGGATCCCCTCCGCCGACGAGGAACGTCGTGACGGTGGCGGCGCTCGTGGCCCACCCCGGCCACAGCGTGGCGAACAGCGCCATCAGCACGAGGATCAGGGCCCACGGCTTCCAAAGACGCCGGAAGCCGGTGATCGCCGTCTGCCCGGTGGCGAGCGTGTAGCGCTCGATCTCCATGTTGATGAAGAACTGGACCAGGATCCCGACGATCGCCGCCCACAGGAAGACGAGCCCGGCCTGCGCGGCGATGAACGGGTACAGGATGTACTCGCCGCTGGCGACCCCTACGCCGATCAGGATCACGCTCGGCCCGACCAGCCTCCGAAGCGCGATGGGTTCCGGCAGGTCCCGGACGAGCTCGTCGCCCGCCGGCGGCGCGGTGGCGGTCACCGCCTCCGGCGGCGGCGTGGTCTTGGTCGTGGTCACGTCAATCCTCCCCCTTGCGTTGGTCCCTGCAGAAGCGGCTCCTGAACGCCGTGCGGTCGCAGCTGCACCGAGAGCCGCACCGGCGAGTTGGCCGCACCGAAGCCGCCGTACGCCCCGCGCCGCTCCACAACCTCGAAGAACAGGCGGTCACCCACCATGTCCGTGAACCAGTGCAGGAGCTCGCCGGAGGAATCGGCGTCGTACAGCACGCCGAGCTCTCGCAGCGTCTCGAGCAGCGGGTCGTCCAGGTCGGTGCGGGCGGCGAGATCGTCGTAGTAGTTCTCGGGGATCGGCAGCAGGGGCAGGCCGCGATCGCGCACCCTGCGGGCCGCCCCGAGGGCGTCGCCGGTCTCGAAGGCCACGTGCTGCAGCTCCCCGAGCCGCGTCTGGGCGCCGCCCGCGAGCCGGGGCACGGTCACGGCCAGCCGCAGGCGCCCGTTGGGATCGCTGATCGCGCGGCTCCGCAGCAGGCCGTCGGGCGCCGCCAGGTCCTGGCTGTCGTGGGTGCGCAGCCCGAGGACAGAGCGATAGAAGAGCGCCGCCTCGTCGAAGTAGTCGAAGGGCTGCGACAGCGCGACGTGGTCGATGGCGTGGATGTCGGCCTCGGCGGGATGGTCCGGCTCGAGCTCGACGAAGTCTCCGAGCCAGCCGTCACGCCCGGCCTCGGTGCGGCAGAACAGCACCGAGGTCTCGTCCGGCGCCGTGATCGCCGTCAGGTCGGCCTCGCCGGGCCCGCGCCGTCGTGACCGTACGGAGGCGAGCAGTGCCTGGGCACGCTCGGCCGACGCCGGCGGATCCTCGCTCTCCACACCGAGCGCGGCGACGATCGGGTCGGCGCCGGCGTGCTCGTCGCCGTGGTTCAGGAGCACGCGCGCGTCGCCCTGCTGCCAGAGCTGTACCGGCTTGGAGCGATGCGGGCCGACGTGGGCAAAGCCCATCGCCTCCAGCACCGCCTGGGTCGCCGGGCCCGACGTGGAGCTCACCGCGAGCTCGACGAACGCAAAGCCGCGCAGTCCGGGCGGGGGCGGCAGCCGGCGCTCGCCGAGCGCGTCCTCCAAGACAAGGAGGGAACGCATGGCGTCCACGGCGATCCGATCGGGATCGGCCTGGCGGAACACGTCGTTGAAGACCTCGAGCGAGACTGGCCCTTCGTAGCCCGCGGCGCGCACGTGGCCCATGAACGAGGCGAGGTCGAACCCGCCCTGGGTGGGGAAGCAGCGGTAGTGCCGGCTCCACTGGAGCACGTCCAGGGCGATCACGGGAGCGTCCGCCAGCTGGACGAAGAAGATCTTCTCGGCGGGAATGTCCCGGATCCCGGCCGGGTCGCTGCCCGCAGAGAGGATGTGGAACGAGTCCAGGCAGGTGCCGAGGCTCGGGTGGTCCGCGGACTCGACGATGCGCCACGCTGTTTGGTAGTCGTTGACGTGGCGTCCCCAGGCGAGCGCCTCGAACGCGATGCGGATGCCGTGCTCCGACGCCTCGTCGGCGAGCCGGCGAAGCTGGGCCGCCGACAGCTCCGGATCGTCTATCGCGTTCGCGGAGACGTTCGAGCAGACGAGCAGCGTGTCGGCCCCGAGCGCGTCCATGACCTCGAGCTTGTGCCGGGCGCGCCGCAGGTTGCGCTCGAGCTGCTCAAGTCCGACGCCCTCGAAGTCGCGGAAGGGCTGGTACATGGGTATCGCCAGGCCGAGCTCGTCCGCCAGCTCTCGCACCTCGGCCGGCATCAGCGGCGAGGCGATCAGGTCCGGCTCGAAGATCTCGACGGCGTCGAAGCCGGCCGCCGCGGCGGCGTGGAGCTTCTCATCGAGCGACCCGCTCAGGGACACTGTGGCGATCGAGGTCTTCATGCTGCCTGCCGGCCGTCCTGAATCAGCGTTTCGACGTGCGCGAGCATCCGGTCGGCGTCCGGCTCGACACCGGTGAAGAGCTCCAGGGAGCCGGCCGCCTGCAGCGCGACCATTGCGGCGCCGTCGAGGGTGCGGCACCCGCGTGCGCGCGCCTCGCTGAGGAGCGTCGTCTCGATGGGCATGTAGACCACGTCCGCGATCCACATCCCGGGGTCGAGCAACTCACTGGGGACGGCCGTCCCCGGGTGTCCGACCATGCCGGTCGGCGTCGCGTGGATCAGCCCATCGGCGGACTCGAGCAGCTCGTCGAGCGTGTCCAGCTCGGCCGTCGCGCAAGAGTCGGGGCCGAACCTGCGAGCGACCACTGTCGCCAGCTGCTCCGCGCGCTCGGGCTCCGCGTCCACGATGGTGAGCCGGCCGGCGCCGATAGAGAGCATCGCGTGCGCCACCGCGGCGCCCGCGCCCCCGGCGCCGAGCAGTACCACCCGGCCGGTGCGGGCATCGGGGAGGTTGCGCCCGAACGCCTCCCTGAATGCGCTCGCGTCGGTGTTGTGGCCTACCGTCCGCCCGTCCCGAAACACGATCGTGTTGACCGCTTCGATGGCCCCTGCCTCGGAAGAGAGATCCATCAGCTCGTCCACGACGAGTTGCTTGCAGGGGTGAGTCACGTTCAAGCCGCGAAAGCCCTGCTCCTGGGCCTCGCGCACCATGGCGCCGACATCCTCGGGGGGCCGGCCCAGCTCGTCGAGGTCGAAGAGCTCGTAGGAGTAGACGAGGCCGAGAAGCTTCGCCTCGCGTTCGTGCAGGGCAGGGCTCAGTGACTCCTGGATGCCCGACCCGATGAGGCCCACCGCGATGCGGTCGCTGTCTCGTTTGCTCACGCCTCTCCCGTCCCTAAGAGCTCGTAATGTACGAACCAGTACGTTCATTCCCCGGGAAATGGCGAGGGAAACGCCTAGGATGAGCGTCGTGGCCAGCGGCACCGCCCCCGAGCGTCAGCGAGATGCCGAGCGGACGCAGCAGGAGATCCTCGAGGTCGCCAGCCGTGAGTTCGCCGATCAGGGATTCGCCGGCGCACGGGTCGACGAGATCGCCGAGCAGACCCGCACAACGAAGCGGATGATCTACTACTACTTCGGCAGCAAGGAGCAGCTGTTCGTTGCCGTCCTGGAACGCGCGTACGCGGCCATCCGCGCCGCCGAGCAGGCGATCGAGGTCGATCACCTCGAGCCGCTCGCGGCGATCCGCCGCCTGGCCGAGCTGACCTTCGACCACCACGAGTCGCATCCCGACTTCATCCGGCTGGTCAGCATCGAGAACATCCACCGCGCGGAGCACCTCGTCGGTCGCGACGACCTCGCCGGTCTGAACAGCCCCGCCATCGAGCTGATCGAGAACATTCTCGAGCGCGGCCGAAGCGACGGCAGCTTCACGCGCGAGATCGACGCCGTCGACCTTCACATGATGATCAGCGCCTTCTGCTTCTTCCGCGTGGCGAACCGCCACACGTTCAAGGCGATCTTCGACCGCGATCTGGTCGACAGCGCACGTCGCGACCAATACCGCGAGATGGTGGGCGAGATGGTGGTCCGCTACCTGAGCGGTGCTTAGTCGAGTGGCTCGCCGCGGGTGATGCGCCCGCCCCGAACGGTGAAGGCGTAGGGCGACCGCTCCTCGAGCTCGATGCCGCTGGCACGGCCACGCATGCGTGCGCTGACGGTCCCCACCACGCGACCGCACTCGTCCTCTTCGAGCTCGACCGGCTCACGCCGGATCTCCGAGAAGGCCTCGAACTCGGCCTCGAGGAGGCCCCGCAGCTCGTCGACGCCATGGACGGCCGACGGATTCAGCACGGACTCCGGCAGATGCCATTCGACATCCGGGCTCAGGTAGAGAGCACCCTCGTCGAGGGCACGCCGGTTGAATGCCCTGAAGGCGGCGCGTACGACGTCTGCCGGCGCCATCCGGTCCTCGTCCTCGGTCACTTCTGCCGTCATGACGTCAGCGTCGCACCGAGGTGGCTCCTTGACGTCGGGGATCTCCCCTGGATTCACCCTGAATCCGGCCCCGTTGACGCTCCCGTCCCTGATGGGTAGATTCGTGGGTCACGCCGCGGGGTGGAGCAGTCAGGTAGCTCGTCGGGCTCATAACCCGAAGGTCGCGGGTTCGAATCCCGCCCCCGCTATGTCCCTTTGAGCGACGCTTGAGACCTCCTTCGGGAGGTCTTTCGCGTACTGGAGGGCCTGCGTCGAACACCTGCCGCTTGGGCTCCTGGGGTCCGTCGCGAAGGGCTTCGCTCAGATCGGGGAGCCGTGCGAGCAGCGCGGACGGGTCCTCGGTGGCCCGCGGCCGAAGCGGGGGAGAGCGCCCGGAGCTCGATTTCGGCGGCGTCCTAGCGCTTGATCTCCGGCGTCAGGCGGCGTCTTCGATGGCACGTCCCCCACGGCCTCACCGATGCCTCCAGCGGAGCGCTGGCAGACTCGGGCTGAGTACGAGGGCGGTCCCCAATCGCCGCTCTCAAGGCGCCGAAGACCGCGAGGAGGTCTCAATCGTGGCGACGCCGAGGCCGATCTACGGGCTGGAGACGGTTGCCTAAGGCTCGGCAGGCACTGTCGAACATCAGCCCCGTGGGAGTACATGTGTGACACGCGCTGAAAGGTTCGGGCGGCTGGGGTAGGGTTGGTCGCGTGTCCCCCAATAGGGCACTGGACCGACCGGGGGGCGTCTCGTTGGAGGACTTCCGGCGAGCGACCGAGGAGGTGTCAGGTGCGGAGAGTCAAGCTGATCATTGGGGCGGTTTTGCTTCTGGGAGTCCCGGTGACTCTCGCGGCCGCCCAGTCGTCGGTTCCCACCGTGGCCGTGGGCGTGTCAGGCTCGAACGTCGTCCTGGACCCCTCCGGACCGATCGGTGCGGGTCCCACGCGCTTCACGAACGAGGGGCGGGGCGAGTTCAACCTCGCCACGTTGCGGGCGGGGGTGAGCGTCGATCAGCTGCGCCAGTCCCTTTCCGACCCCCGCTCCGTGAAGGCGCTCGGCCAGGTCTTCCTCGAGGCAACGGCGGCACCCGGGAAGGCGGTCACGGTCGACCTGCGGCCGAACACGACGTATGTCGCGGTCGTGAGGGCGGGGAGGTCAAACGCCCTCACGACATTCACCACGGACGGGCCCAATGGGGCGAGCGCGCCGCCGCCGGACGCGCGCATCCGGATGGTCGACTACGGGTTCCGCGGTCCGAAGACCCTGCCGCGAAGCGGCCGCATCCGCGTCGAGAACGCCGGGACGACCCTCCACTTCGCGATCGCCTTCCCGCTGCGTCCCGGCGTGACGGGACGCGAGGTCGGGCGCGCCTTCCGCGGCACGAACGAGCGGGCGCTCGAGAGTGTGATCGCGGGCGAGCCCGTCGACGTCCAGGGGCTGATAAGCCAGGGCTCGACCAACGACAACGAGGTGAGCTTCGGCCGTCCTGGGCGCTACGCGATGGTGTGCTTCTTCAGCGAGCACAACCGGCTCGGCATGTACCGCGTCTATCGCGTGGGGCTGCCGAGGCAGCGGGGCGTGGCGGGCGGGACCTGAGTGAATGGAGTGGTGCCAGAGGGTGAGGTCGGCGGCGAAGAACACGCCCGCTCCGAGGGAAAGCAGCCGGTCGCGGCGCGAGCGGGCTCCGTAGCGCGTCCTTCCATATAGCGAGGAGGCCGAGTGCCGGGGCATGGAGGCGGCGAAAGAACGCCGCCATGGACGGAGGCACCTCGGCCAACCGCACGAGAATCGCCGAGAAGGCGCCGAGAGTATCCACGCGGGTGGCGTTCGCCGCGGTTGTCCGCAACGCGCTCATACGCCCCGTCGCCCGCGTGCTGGTGCCGGGCGGACCCTCAACGATCCGGGGCTGATAGCCCAGGCGTCCCCCGAGGTGCAGCCGCAGTGTCAATCCTTGACACTGCGTCGCGTAACGGAGTAGCTTCGCCGCCATAGTGGTTTGCTCGCCTTGGCGGCGGCGCGTGGGGGCCAGCGTCGCCGCAGCACTCATGGTGGCGCTGTGGCTGACGCTCGCGGCGCCGTCGCGCAGGCCGACCGTGCGTTCGGCCTGCGCGAGTCGTTCAACGTCCACGGCGACGTCACCGGCACGGGCAACACGCTGCTCACCTGCGTCGACACGGACAGTCTTTGTCCCGCCGCCCGGCGGGGCGACGCCGGAACCCTGGGCGACAACAACAACAACAGCCGGCCGATGAGGTACGTCGACATCGACGACGTCGCCGGCACGTTCAATTCCAGCTCCGCCTTCCTTCCGCTGCCCGCCGGGGCGAAGGTTGAGTGGGCAGGGCTGTACTGGGGCGGGCGCTGGCAGGCCGGTGACAAGAAGAGTGGGTATCCCGAGCCCGTAGCGGGAAATCGGAATGCCCTCGGCACGGTGAAGATGCGCCCGCCGGGCGCCACCGGGTACGCCTCTTACACGTCGGATATCGGGGTGGACGACGCCGGTCCGGGGCGCATATACCAGGCGTTCAAGGAGATCACCGGGATCGTTCAGGCATCGGGCCGCGGCCGATACATGGTGGCCGACGTCCAACTCGGTACCGGCCTGCACTCAGACCAGTCGGGGGGCTGGGCGATCCTGGTGGCCTACTCGGATCCGGGTGAACCGCTGCGGAACCTCACGGTCTTCGACGGCTTGAAGTTCGTCGTCGCCGAGAAGCCCGATGAGCCTGTGGACATCCCTCTCAGCGGCTTTCTCACGCCCCCGGCTCCCGCGCCGGTCAAGACGCGCGTGGGGCTCGTCGCTTACGAGGGCGACATCGGGATCGTGGGCGACAACGCGGTGCTCAACCACGGCCTTGCCACCGCAAAGCGGCTTGAGAACCCGGCCAACCCGCAAAACAACTTCTTCAACTCCTCGATCTCAGACCCCGATGGCACGATCCTGACCGACCGTAACCCGGACGATCGCAACATCTTCGGGTTCGACGGCGACTTCTTCGAGAGCGACCAGTACCTCAGCAACGGCCAACGGCAGACGACGCTGCGGCTGTCGACGAACGGCGACGGCTATGCGCCGGGCGCCGTGCTGTTCTCCACCGACCTGTTCGCCCCCAAGATCGAGCCGGTCAAGTCGGTCGACAAGGCCGTGGCACAGGCGGGCGAGGTGCTCACATATCAGGTCGCCGTGCGCAACACGGGCCTCGATCCGGCGACGAACGTCGCCTTCCGCGACGCGATTCCCGCAAGCACCGACTACGTCGAGGGCAGCCTCAACATCGTAGCCGGCGCCAATCAAGGGCCCAAGACGGACGCGGTGGACGGCGACGCGGCCGAATTCGTAGCCGGCGGTGTTAACTTCCGGCTCGGCGAGCTGGCGGTGAACGGTTCGGCAACCGTGCAGTTCAAGGTGCGGGTGCACAGCCTGGGGCTGCCGCTGAACTCGCGGATCGTCAATAGCGGCACCGTGGGCTTCAAGTCGAAGACGCTGGACGAACCGGGCCAGGAGAAAACCAACGAGGTCTCCACCCGCGTCATCCTGCCCGACCTGGAGGTCCAGAAGACGCACACGGGCGACTTCGAGGCTGGCGGGTCCGCAACCTTCGAGATTGCCGTCCGCAACGTGGGCGAGGCACCGACCCAGGGTCCGACAGTCGTCACCGACACGCTGCCGCCAAAGGTCACGCTCGACGGAACACCGAGCGGCAATGGCTGGAGCTGTGAGCCCTCCACGGACGGCTTCCGCTGCGAGCGCTCCGATCCGCTGGCGGCCGGCGCTTCCTTCCCCACCATTCGAGCCCGCGTCCAGATCTCGGAGGACGCGGCTGGGAGCAAGCTGGTGAACGTAGCCAGGGTCACCACTCCGGGCGATCCGAACGACCTCAACGACACCGATACCGACGGGGGCGACGTCCCGCTCCCCGACCTCGCGATCGACAAGGTCGCGCTGACGCCCGAGGTGTTCCCGGAGCAGGAGGTCCGGTACCTGATCACGGTGCTCAATCGAGGGCCGGTGCGCGCGACGAACGTGACCGTGAGCGAGGAGCTGCCGCTGGACGTCACGATTCTGACCGTCAAGCCGGAGAAGGGCGAGTGCGGAGACCGCGTCTGCAGGCTGGGAACGCTGCTCAAGGGCGAGACCGTCAAGATCGAGGTGACCGGCGTCACCGACCGCGACAGCGGCGGGCGCACGCTCCCCAACGAGGTGCGAGTGGACGCGCGCCAGAACGACCTCAATCCCGAGGACAACGTGGACGGCGCCATCGTCCGCGTGAAGCCCAAGGCGGACATCGTCGTCGAGAAGAGCGCTGCCGCGCCGACCCTGGCTGCAGGCGGAATCGCCCAGTTCCTCGTCGTCGTCCGCAACGATGGGCCGAGCGCCGCAACGGACGTGGTGCTCAACGACATCGTGCCGCCCGGCCTGCAGCCACTCGCGTTCGCGCCCAGCCAGGGCACCTGCGAGGGCACACAGCTGCTCGCTCGGCACGACTGGCCGACGGCGGCGTCGCGGAGATCCTCGTCTTCCTCCAGACCTCCCCGGAGCAGGCCGGCCAGGTATTCGTGAACATCGCGCGCGCAGCCGCCGTGGAGTTCGACCCCAATCTCTCCAACAACGAGGACGACGCCACGATCACGCTCACGAACGCGCCGGTGGAGCCGGCGAACGTCGTGGTCACGAAGACGGCCGACAAGCCGGTCGTCACCGTCGGCGACGTGGTCACGTTCACCGTCACCGCCGAGAACCAGGGGCCGGGCACGGCCACCAACGTCATGCTCAGCGACGGGGCGAACCCGGCTGTCGAGATCCTCTCGGCCGAGCCGAGCCAGGGGAGTTGCGTGATCGCCAAGCCGTCGTCATGCGACCTTGGCGCCCTGGCGCCGGGGGCGCGCGCGACGCTTGTGGTCAGGGCGCGCGTGGTCGCGGCGGGCCTGCTGCGGAACGTCGCCGCCGTCATCTTCCCCGGGAGCGACCCGAACCCGATGGACTCGCTGAACCTTGCGCGTGTCGCGGTCCGGGCGAACGTTGGCCTGCGCAAGCGCGCGAACCGATCCAGGGTGCAGTCCGGTGGACGCGTGACGTTCAGAATGACCGCGGAGGCACGCGGGCTAACGGACATCGAGAACGCAGTGGTCTGCGACCGGCTGCCCGAACACCTGTCAGTCATCTCCATGGGCGGCGGGCGGCTGCGCGCCGGCCGCGTGTGCTGGC
This sequence comes from uncultured Thermoleophilaceae bacterium, assembly GCA_963788595.1. GTDB lineage: Bacteria > Actinomycetota > Thermoleophilia > Solirubrobacterales > Thermoleophilaceae > JACVRW01. The sequence goes on along the minus strand of CAWBHC010000007.1, from coordinate 257,187 downwards.
GGCTGGGACGTCTGGAGCCCGGACGCCCACAGACGGTGCGCATGGTCGCTCGCGCGGGGAGAGTGTCCCGTTCGAGGTGGGTGCTCAACATCGCGCGCCTGACCGGTCGCGGCGTGCCGGCGGGACGACGTGCAATCGCCCGTGTGCGGATCCTGCCGGCCGCGCCCCGCCCTCCCGGCGTGACCGGCTGACCGCTGCAGGTAGCCGCCCAGAAGCGGTGGCTTCTCGTCGTCGGGAAGCTCCGTGGAGCATCGGGAGGATTGCGGGAACCAGGCCTGCGACTCGAGTTCGGGCAGCCAACACCGTTCGCCCACCACGATGCGCCAACGGCCCAGGAACGGCGGGTCCGTGAGCGTGGCATCGAACAGGCGGCCGGCCAGCGCAGGACGGGGGTCCCCTGGCCCAGGATCAGCACGAAGAGCGCGTAGGTGGGCGGTGAGCAGTCCGAAAACGACGCCGGCCGCGGGATCGTCGCCGTAGGCGCCGGCGCCGATAGGCAGCACTGCCGCATCGTCCGCGCTTCTGTGGGGGACCAGCAGTAACCGGGCTCCCGGGCGCGACAGCCGTAGCAGCGGTTCAGGCCGCTAGCCGGTATTCCTGCCTGATCCGAGCGTCGCTCGAAGGGACATATCGGGCCCCTTGGCTACTCGCGAAGCCCCTGCTATGCGGGGGTTTCGTCGTTCCGGCCCGTCGCGCAGCGGGCGAGCGGGCGCCAATTGGGCGGCAATTTCGAAGCGCACAGGCGCTGTGCGTCCGCGGAAGCGCCTGGGTGCCCCGGCCCTACACACACTCTCCACGGCCCAACCTCCCCACTACGCGGCCGGTAGGCGGGCGCTCCGGTGGCGCCGGGCCGAGCGCTTCGCCGCCGAACTCGCAGAGGACGCCTGCGCCCCTGCGCGACGGCCAGGAGCTCGAGCTCGCCGGCATGCCCACGCGAGAGCGGAAGCGAGTTGAGACCTTGGGGGTGGTTTGGAGCCGGGTGTATGGTGCGTGTGCGCTTTGCCTCAACCCTCGGCGGGCGATTCTTGCCTGCTCCGACACTCGGTCGGTGCATAGGCGTACCGACTTCACACGGTCTGCGCCATAACCACCAACGTTAGGAGCCGCATGGCTGTCCTGACCGAAAAGTCAGCGGGCGCCACGTTCTGAACGTCTTCCTGTTCTTCCTCCAGCTGTTCGGCGGGGACAACGACTGACGAAGGGGACTCGCGTGTCCGTAACCACGAAGGAAGCAACCGGCTCAACAGCGATCCGGCCGTTCACGATCGAGATCGCAGAGGCGGAAGTCGAGGACCTGCGTGCGCGCATCGCCGGCGACGCAGCTGGCCCGAGAAGGAGACGGTCCCAGATGACTCGCAGGGCGTGCCGCTGGCGACGATGCAGAAGCTCGCGCGCTACTGGGCGACCGAGTACGACTGGCGCAGGTGCGAGGCGGAGCTGAACGCGCTGCCGCAGTTCATCACCGAGATCGACGGCCTCGACATCCACTTCATCCACGTTCGCTCGCAGCACGACGACGCGCTGCCGCTCGTCGTCAATCACGGATGGCCCGGCTCGATCATCGAGCAGCTGAAGATCATCGATCGGCTGACCGATCCGACGGCACACGGCGCGAGCGCGGACGACGCCTTCCATGTGGTGATTCCGTCGATGCCGGGCTACGGGTTCTCCGGCAAGCCGACGGGCACGGGCTGGGGCCCGGAGCGCATGGGGCGCGCCTGGGCGGAGCTGATGAAGCGGCTCGGCTACACCCGCTACGTCGCCCAGGGCGGCGACTGGGGTGCGTTCGTCGTCGATCAGATGGGCCTGCAGGCACCTGAGGGATTGCTCGCCATCCACACCAACATGCCGGCCACGGTTCCGGCCGACGTCGACAAGGCCTCCCTGGCCGGCGAGCCGCCGCCATCCGGCCTCTCGGCCGAGGAACGGCGCGCGTACGAGCAGCTGATCAGGACGTACGGCCAGGTCGAGTACGCCCAGATGATGGCGGCGCGCCCGCAGACCCTGTACGGCATCGCGGACTCGCCCGTCGGCCTGGCCGCCTGGCTGCTCGACCACAACGACGCCGACGGCCAGCCGGCCGCCGCGGTGGTCTCCGCTCTCGAGCGGACCGAGAGCGTGACGGGCGAGCTGACGCGGGACGAGGTCCTCGACAACATCACGCTCTACTGGCTGACGAACACAGGGGTCTCCGCGTCTCGCCTCTACTGGGAGTACAAGGGCGGCTTCTTCAACGCCAAGGGCGTGAAGATCCCGGTCGCCGTGACCGTCTTCCCCGGCGAGCAGTACCAGGCGCCGCGGAGCTGGGCCGAGCGGGCCTATCCCAACCTCATCTACTTCAACGAGGTCGACAAGGGCGGCCACTTCGCCGCCTGGGAGCAGCCGGAGCTGTTCTCCGCAGAGCTCCGCGCGGGCTTCCGCTCGCTGAGGACTTGAAAACGAACCAAGGAGCGAGGTATGTCCATGACAGCTGAAGCAACGGCGATCCGCCCGTTCCAGATCGAGATTCCGGAGGAGGAGCTCGACGAGCTGCGCCGCCGCGATCGAGGCGACGCGCTGGCCCTCCAAGGAGCTCGTCGACGATCGGTCGCAGGGCGTGCAGCTGGCGACGATGCAGGCGCTCGCCCGCTACTGGGCGACCGACTACGACTGGCGCGCGTGCGAGGCGAGGCTGAACGCGCTGCCGCAGTTCACGACCGAGATCGACGGCGTCGACATCCACTTCATCCACGTGCAGGTCGCGGCACGAGAACGCGTTGCCGCTGATCATGACGCACGGCTGGCCCGGCTCGGTCATCGAGCTGCTCGAGACCGTCGGCCCGCTGACCGACCCGACCGCTCACGGCGGCAGCCGCCGAGGACGCGTTCCACCTGGTGCTGCCGTCCCTGCCCGGCTACGGCTTCTCCGGCGAGCCGGCCGAGCTCGGCTGGGACGCCAGCCGCACCGCACGCGCGTGGGCGGAGCTGATGCACCGCCTCGGCTACACCCGCTACGTCGCCCAGGGCGGCGACGTGGGTGCCCTCGTCACGGACCTGATGGGTCGCCAGGCGGTCGAGGGTTTGGTCGGCTACCACCTGAACCTGCTCACGGCGGTGCTCGCAATCGGCGATCAACTGCCCAAGGAATCCGAACAGGAACGCGCAGCGGCCGAGGCGGTCGCGACGTTCAGGGAGGACGGCTTCGGCTACTTCCTCGAGATGGCGACGCGGCCGCAGACGATCGGCTACTCCCTGCTGGATTCACCCGTCGCGCTGGCGGCCTGGTTGCTCGACCACGACACGGACAGCTACTACAAGATCGTCCCGCGCGTTCGTCGACGGCGAGCCGGTGGGCAATCTCACCCGGGAGAGCATCGTCGACAACATCACGCTGTACTGGCTGACCGGCACCGCAGCGTCGGCGGCCCGGTCGTACTGGGAGGACGGACGAGCGCTGGCCGCAGCGCTTGCGAGCGGCCAGCCTCCTCCGGCGGTCTCGGTTCCGGTCGGCTTCACGACGTTCCCCGGCGAGATCTGGGCTTCCCCGCGCAGCTGGGTCGAGGCGGTCTACCCCGGCCTCGCCTACTTCAACGAGGTCGACAAGGGCGGCCACTTCGCCGCCTGGGAGGAGCCGGAGCTCTTCTCCGCCGAGGTCCGCGCGGCGTTCCGGTCGCTGCGCTAGATGGCCGTCTTCGACGCCTGTGCACATGCCCTCGCTCGACGGGGCGACCGGGTGGCTCAACTCCGAGCCACTCGGCCCCGCCGAGCTGCGCGGCCACGTCGTCCTCGTCAACTTCTGGACGCTGACCTGCATCAACTGGCTGCGCCAGGAGCCGTACGTCCGCGCGTGGTCGCGGGCCTACCGAGACGACGGGCTGATCGTCATCGGCGTCCACACGCCGGAGTTCTCGTTCGAGCACGAGATCGACTGCGTGCGGCAGGCGACGAAGGAGCGGGACGATCGACTACCCGGTCGCGGTCGACAACGACTACGAGGTCTGGAGCGCCTTCGACAACCACTACTGGCCGGCGCTCTACTTCGTCGACACGGACGGCGTCATCCGCGACCAGCACTTCGGCGAGGGACGCTACGAGGAATCGGAGCGCGTCATCCAGCGGCTGCTCGGCGTCGAGCGCGAGCTCGTCTCCGTCGAAGGGCTCGGCGTCGAGGCGGAGGCCGACTGGGACCACCTGCGGACGCCCGAGACGTATCTCGGCTACGCGCGCAGCGGCGAGCTCGCGCTCGCGCTCGACGAACGGCCCGAGCCGCCGGCCCTTGAACCACTGGGCCCTCGCCGGCGAGTGGACGATCGGGCGCTGAGAACGTCGTGCTCGACCAGGCCGGCGGGAGCATCGCCTTCCGGTTCCACGCGCGCGACGCGCATCTCGTGCTGTCTCCCGGAGCGCGAGAGCCGATTCCCTTCCGCGTGCTCCTCGACGGCGAGGCTCCGGGCCCGTCACACGGCGTGGACGTCGACGAGGACGGGAACGGCCTGCTCCAGGACGGCCGCATGTACCAGCTCGTGCGCGAGCACGACGCGGTCCGCGAGCGGACGCTGGAGATCACGTTCCTCGAGCCCGGCGCCGAGGCGTACGCGTTCACGTTCGGGTAAGCGATGGCAACATTCGTAACCAACAATCCGCAGCAGAACCTCGCCCAGCTCCGCCGTCGCGTGCCCGCCACCCGTTGGCCGGACCGAAAGACCGCGGTCGACGACCGATCGGGTGCGTGCAGCAAGACGATCGCGGCGCTGGTCCGCTGTTAGGGGGGTGACGATGACTCGCTCCGACGACTGGGTCGTGGTTGAGGTCGCCGGTAGCGAGCCCGAGGCCGAGCTGCTCTGCTCGGTCCTGCGTAGCGCCGGCATCGAGTGCGTGCCCCGGTTGACCAACCGCGGGGCCGGGGCAGGTGACGGCCTGGGGACCGTGGGGCCCACGACATCGTGGTCAGCCCCCGGGACGCGCACGACGCCCGCGAGATCCTGCACGGACCCCGATGAGCCACACCAGAGGACCGGCCGAACGAACTGCAGGCATCTCGATGGACCACGCGTCGGCCGTAGAGGGCCTCAAGTGTGCGGACCTCGTCGACGCGATGGGTCGACTGCATCGCCACCGCTGCCACATCCTCGATCTCGTCAGTCCGACGCCGGGTCGGGTCCTGTTCGGCCCCGCGGTGACCATCTCCTACTTTCCGAGCTGTTCGGCTTCGCTTGATCCCGAGCGCTACAACCTCGCCAACCTCTTCTACGAGGCGGTTGGCAATGACCCTGAGGGCAAGGTCCTGGTGCTCGCCTCCAACGGTTACACCGATGTGTCGATGGGTGGTGGAACGAAGCTCTCTCGCCTTCAGCGCCATGGTCTGGCAGGTGTGCTGACCGACGGGCGCCTCCGTGACTTCGACGAGCTGGCCGGATACGACTTTGCCGCCTATTGCGCGGGCGAGGCGACCCGATGGGGTGGGGGCGAGGTGACACCGTTTCAGGCGAACGTACCCGTGGTCTTGAGCGGCGTCGGGGTGATCCCGGGCCAGTACGTATTCGCCGACGCCTCGGGCGCGGTCATGATCCCGCCGGGCGACCTGGAACGTGCCCTGGCCGAGGCGCGCTCGATCAAAGCAGACGACGCGCGGTACCGCGAGGCGATCGCCCGCGAGGACGGCCCGGCGCCCTAGGTGCGCCGCGGATGGCTACTACCAGGACCCAAATCGGAGGTCGAAGCCGCGCGCCGAAGGAAAGCGTGGCTTTTCGCGACGGGGTGCTCACTTCTGCTTCGTGCGGAGGGTGTCGCACAAACTCCCGGCGAGGCCGGTAGTTCGTTTCTAAGCGTGGGCTCCCAAATCGCCCATCTCGTCCGTCGCGGGCGGCCGGTCCATCGCGAGGTCGTGCCCCACGTCGGCTCTGGCGTGCACTTCCGCGAGCGCGCTGCGCGTTTTCTCAGACGGCTTTATGCGACAGCCTCACGTGAAAGGGGAAGCGTGACGCTCGTCGTCATCGCTCTCGCCTCTCGTCCGGAGCGAGCGCCACGCTACGGCGTGGTTGTTCCCCCCACCTGACCGCGACACCACCTAACTGAGAGTCCCCTTGAGTCAGCCACGACCCACCGATCCGATCGGATCCATTGGGTGGACCGAACGCACCGGGGGAGTGCTGACCGCTCGGGAATGCCTAACACTTGCCCGGCCCCTGTTGCGGGGGAGCTCAGCATTCTTGCCGGCCGTCTCGCGATGGTGCTCCGCATGCACTCGGGACGCCGGAGTTCCATCGATCCGGCGAGCCTGGTGCCTCCCGACTCCCCTCTCGCAAGAGATGCCGAGGTCGCGGCGCAGGATCTCTTGAGACCGGCACTCCTCAACCATTCCAGTCGTGCCTATACGTGGGGCGCGGCCATTGCCGCACTTCACGGGATCACGTTCGACCGTGAGCTCCTGTACCTGGCTGCAATGTTCCACGACACCGGGATCCCGAGCCCGGTGCCCGACGTCGACTTCACGGTTCGCAGCGCCGCGTTGGCACGCGAGTTCACCGACAGCCACCGCGTGCCTGCCGATATCCGCGAGCTCGTTGCTAACGCCATCGCCATGCACCACACCCCCGGCGTTGGCCTCGAATCCGGTGCCGAGGCGTACCTCCTATCTGCCGGCGCAGCCGTCGATGTGTTCGGCCTACGCAGCAACGAGATACCCGATGCAGTCCGCCAGAGCGTCATCCAGGAGTACCCGCGGTTGGGCTTCAAGCGGGAGTTCGCCGGGCTTCTCCGAGCCGAGGCCAAGCAAGTCCCTCGTGGCCGCGCCTGGTACCTGCACCGCTTCGCCATGAGCGACCTAACCATTCGGCTCGCGCCCTTCCGTGGTTGATGTGACGGCAACCGTGACCTCACCGCTCCTCCCATGACGGGGCGGGCTCCCAAGCCGTGCCTCAGCTGAGGTGGTGGACCTCCTGCAGGCCGTAGACCGGCGTGTCGATGCCCTCCAGCGCGCGCCTTGAGCTGCAGCGCGAGGTAGAGCGAGTAGTGGCGCGACTGGTGCAGGTTGCCGCCGTGGAACCACAGCGCCTCCTGCTGCGTCGGCTTCCACATGTTGCGCTGCTCGCCCTCCCACGGGCCCGGGTCCTTCGTCGTGTCCGAGCCGAGGCCCCAGACCTTGCCGACCTTGTCGGCGACCTCCTGGGAGATGAGGTCGGCGGCCCAGCCGTTCATCGAGCCGTAGCCGGTCGCGTAGACGACGAGGTCGGCCGGCAGCTCGGTGCCGTCCGCCAGCACGACGGCGTCCTCGGTCAGGTGGTCGACCTGCCCGTTCTGCGAGCTTGATCTCGCCGTCGGCGACGAGCTCGGAGGCGCCGACGTCGATGTAGTAGCCCGAGCCGCGCCGCAGGTACTTCATGAACAGGCCGGAGCCGTCCTCGCCCCAGTCGAGCTCGAAGCCGGCCGCCTCGAGCCGGTCGTAGAAGTCGGCGTCGCGCTCGCGCATCTGCGTCGTAGAGCGGGATCTGGAACTCGTGCAGGATCCGGTACGGCAGCGAGGCGAAGATCATGTCGGCCTTCTCGGTCGTCACGCCGGCGGCGACCGCCTCCTCGGAGTAGAGCGCGCCGAGCCCGATGTCCATCAGCGTGTCCGAGCGCACGATGTGCGTCGAGGAGCGCTGCACCATCGTCACGTCGGCGCCGGCCTCCCACAGCGCGGCGCAGATGTCGTGCGCGGAGTTGTTGGAGCCGATCACGACGGACCGCTTGCCCTCGTAGGCGTCCGGGCCCGGGGTGCTCGCGAGGAGTGGTGCTGGTCGCCGTTGAAGACGTCCATGCCCGGGGATCTCGGGCACGTTCGGCTTGCCGGACATGCCGGTCGCCAGCACGAGCTGCTTCGGCCGCAGCGTGATCTCGGCGCCGTCGCGCTCGACGACGACGACCCACTCGCCGGCCTCCTCGTCGTACGTCGCGCTCTTGGCCGTCGTCGAGCTCCAGTAGTTGAGCTCCATCACCCGCGTGTACATCTCGAGCCAGTCGCCGATCTTGTCCTTCGGCGAGAACACCGGCCAGTTCTCGGGGAACTTGATGTACGGCAGGTGGTCGTACCAGACCGGGTCGTGCAGGCAGAGCGACTTGTAGCGCTTGCGCCACGAGTCGCCGGGGCGCTCGTTGCGCTCGACGATGATCGTCGGGCACGCCGAGCTGGCGCAGCCGCGCGCCGAGCGCGATGCCGCCCTGGCCGCCGCCGACGATCACGACCTCGGGCTGCGTCGCGTAGCCGAGCTCCGCGGCCTCGCGCTCGCGGCTCTCGAGCCACGTCTCGCGGTCGGGGTCGGCGCCGTGCTCGACGCCCTTCGGCCGCTCGGGCCGCGTCGGCTCCTCGTGGCCCTTGAGCTCGTCGAGCGTCGGTGAGCAGCGTCCACGCCTTGCCGTCGCGCAGCCGCAGGTGCCCGTTGCCGCGGCCGACCTCGGTCTCGAACGCGATCCAGGCCGTCGGTGACGCCGTCGGCCTCGGTCGGCGGCTCGGTCGTGCGCCAGCCGCGCGGCTTCGACGTGCGCGAGCGTGTCCTCGAGCATGTCCTTGACGCCCGCCGGCCCCTCGACCGTCTTGATGTTCCAGGTGAACGCGACGAGGTCGCGCCAGAAGCTCGTCGTCGCGCGAACAGCTCGGCCGCGGCCGCGGCTGTCGCCTGCGGTCAGCGCCTCCTCGAAGCGCGACAGCCACTGGTCGACCTCGGCGGCGACGGGCTGGACGGCGGTCTCGGTCATGGGCTCCTCCTGCCAGTGACGGGACAACGCCATTGTGGCCGAGCCGGGCCGCGCACGGCACGCAACAGCTGCGGACGCGTCCCGCCGCCCTCGGCGCAATGGCCGGGGCAGCGGGGCAGCGGGGCGTCTACGACGTGCCGAGCGCCTTGGTCTTGAGCTGCTCGAACTCTTCCTGGGTGATGGCGCCGGAGTCGAGCAGCCCTTGGGCCTTCTCGATCTCGGAGGCCGGGCCTGCCGAAGTGGCGGCCTCGCGCACTCGCTCGTCAAACGCCTGCTCGGCCTGCTGGACGTCCTTGGCTTGCCGTTCGGCCATCCCGCCGTGATTGGCGATCAGGTAGACGAGAACGCCGAGGTACGGCAGCACGATGATGAAGATCACCCACAGCGCCTTCACGAATCCGCCGGTGTCCCTGCGGCGGAAGATGTCCATGAAGCATGTGATCGCGAGCCAGATCCACAGCACGAACGCCATGAAGATCAGCATCGACCACAGCACATTGAGAAACGGGTAATCCGCAGCCAGCGGAACGATCATCGAGTCCCCTAACGATTGGTTGGGGGCCAGCGTATCCCAACCAAAGGACGTGGCGGTACCGCCGTCTCGACGTGGGATCGGCGTGGCTCCTCGTTGAGTCCGTGTGCCGCGTGGGTCAGTATCTGGATGTTGTGCGCCTCCGTGTCCGCCACCTCGCAGCTACTGAGGCCCGGCCGGCTGCCAAGTCGGACCGAGGGAGGGCGTGATGAGCGCCGAGGAGACCGGAGTGGGGGGCGGCGGCCGGCGGCTGGCCGTGCTGCTGGCGATGGCGATGTTCGTGCTCGTGGTCGACACGTCGCTGATGAACGTGTCGATCGCGAAGGTGGTCGAGGACCTCGACACGACGGTCAGCGGCGTGCAGGGCGCGATCGCGCTCGAGGCGCTCGTGTCGGCCGCGTTCATCCTGATCGGCAGCAAGGTCGGCGACCTGATCGGGCGCAAGCGGGCCTTCGTGCTCGGTCTGCTCGGCTACGCGCTCGGCGCCCTGGCGATGGCGTTCGTCTCAGGGCCTCACGGCGATCATCGTCTTCTGGGCGATCATCGGCGGGCTCGGCGCGTCGCTGCTGCTGCCGGCGATGCAGTCGCTCATCCACGGCAACTTCCAAGGCGCGGCGCAGAAGAAGGCCTACGCCCTGGTGGGCGCCGCGGCGGCGATCGCGGCCGCCGTCGGGCCGCTGATCGGCGGCTTCCTGACCACCTTCCTGTCGTGGCGCGTCGGGTTCCTGCTCGAGGTCGTCGTGATCGGCGTCGTGCTCAGCAGCCTCAAGCTCATCCGTGACGTGCCGTACACCGGCCCGCGCGGCGTCGACGTCGTCGGCGCGCTGCTGTCGGCGGTCGGCATGGGCGGCGTCGTCATCGGCATCCTCGTCTGGCAGGAGGGCGGGGAGTTCGTCGGCGTCCTGATCGCGGTCGGCCTGGTCGCGCTCGGGTCGCTCGCCCGCTGGCTCGTCCGGCGCAAGCGCGAGGGCAAGCCGACGCTGCTCGATCCCGACCTCTTCAAGCACGACCTGTTCCGCCTCGGCATCTCGTCGCAGATGCTCCAGAACATCGCGCTCGGCGGGGCGATGATCGCGCTGCCGATCTACCTGCAGATGGTCCTCGAGTACAACGCGCTCGAGACCGGCCTGACGCTCGCGCCGCTGTCGCTGACGATGTTCGCGATGGCGCTGCTCGCCGGCAAGCGGGTGGGCAAACGACGGCCCGCGAGCATCATCCGCGTCGGATCGGGGCTGCTGACCGTCGGCATGCTGCTGCTCGATCCCGATCGTCCCGCGAGCGGACTCCGGCTGGGCGCTCGTGATCCCGCTGATGATCGCCGGCGGCGGGCTGGGCCTGCTCGTCTCCCAGCTCAACAACTACACCCTCTCGCCGATCTCCGACGAGCGCGTCAGCGAGGCCGCCGGCGTCAACTCCGCCGCCGGTTCCTTCGGGCTGTCGTTCGGGCTCGCGTTCGCCGGGCGCGATCATGCTCGCGACGCTGTCGATCGCGTTCACCCAGATGGCCGAGGACAGCACCGTGCTGCCCGCCGCCGCCCAGGAGCAGGTCGCCCAGGCGCTCGAAGACGACGCGGAGGTGATGAGCAACACCAAGCTCGAGGAGCAGCTCGCCGACCAGCCGCCGGAGATCCAGGACGAGATCATCCGCATCAACACCGACGCGCGGCCGCTCGCCCTGCAGGTCGCGCTGCTCGTCCCGATCCTCGCCGGCCTGCTCGGGCTGCTCAACGGCTTCCGCATGATGCGCCGGCCGGACCCGGCTCCGTCGGACAGCGCAGAGATAGCCCTCGCGTAACGAGCGTCAGTCCGCGGCGCGGTCTCTGAAGCGCGCGTCGAGGTTCTCGACGGTGCTCCTCAGCGCGCGCTTCACCGCACGCCGGAAGAGCACGCGATCGAAGGCGCCGCGCAGGCCGCGCCGCGGTGAGTACTCGACCACCAGGCGGTAGGCGAGCCCACCATTGCCGTCGTCTGCGAAGTGGCGCTCGTGGCGAGCGTCCGGGAGGCCGGCCTGCTCGCTCGTGTATTCGACCAGCCGGTAGGGCTCGATGCGCCCGAGGGTCATCCTCATCTCGGTCTTCCTGCCGAGGAAACGAAGAACGAGCCGTGCACGGTCCCCGGCGATGCTCCAGCGAGACCCGGGCTCGACCCGGACGAGGCCGGGCCAGTAGGCCGGCCAGTTGTCGATGTCGGTGATGTAGTCGAAGCCGTCGCGGAGCGAGACCGCGAACCGGTCCGCGACCTCGACCCGGAGGCGCCCTATCCGCTCTACGTCGCTCGGATGCTCGTCTGGATTGCTCACCCTTGCTCTCCAGACTCCGCATCGGCCAATTTATTCCCGCCACTTCGGCGGGCGTACGATGCTCTCGTGTCTGACGTCGGAGCCAGGGCGTGACGACGGCCGAGGCACGCGCGCGCGGCCGGGAGTCGCTTCGCCCGGCGGGCGTGGGCCGATGCCTTCGCCGAGCTGTCGGCGGCCGATCGCGAGGCGCCGCTCGAGCCGGAGGACCTCGAGCGGCTGGCCACGGCCGCGTACCTCGTCGGCAGGGACGAGGACAGCGTCGAGGTGTGGGAGCGTGCGCATCACGAGCTCCTGAGCACGGGGCGACGTAGTGCGGGCCGTCCGATGCGCGTGCTGGCTGGTCTTCGTCCTGCTGAACGGCGGCGAGTTCGCCCGCGCCGGCGGCTGGCTCGCGCGGGCGCGCCGGCTGCTCGACGATGGCCGGCGCGCGACTGCGCGGAGCAGGGGCATCTGCTGGTGCCGGTGGCCTTCCAGCGCGCGGTCGAGGGCGACTGGCCGAGCGCGTACGCGATCTCCGGTCAGGCCGCCGAGATCGGCGAGCGGTTCGGTGACCTCGATCTGGTGACGCTCGCCCGCAACCTTCAGGGCCGGGCGCTGATCGCGCAGGGAAGGACCGTCGAGGGAATGGCCCTGCTCGACGAGGTCATGGTCGGCGGTCACGGCCGACGAGGTGTCCGAGATCGTCGCCGGCGCCGTCTACTGCAGCGTGATCGAGGCGTGCCAGGAGGTCTTCGACCTGCGCCGGGCGCAGGAGTGGACGGCGGCGCTGACCCACTGGTGTGACTCCCAGCCGGACCTCGTCCCGTTCAGCGGCAACTGCCTGGTGCATCGCGCCGAGATCATGCAGCTGCACGGCGCGTGGCCGGACGCGGTCGACGCGGCGCAGCGGGCGTGCGAGCGGCTCCTCCCGCGCGGCCGCAGCCGGCGGTCGGCGCCGCCTTCTACCAGCAGGGCGAGCTGCATCGGCTGCGCGGCGAGTTCGCGCAGGCCGAGGAGGCGTACCACCAGGCCAGCCGGTGGGGACGCGAGCCCCAGCCCGGCCTGGCGCGGCTGCGACTGGCGCAGGGGCAGGTCGATGCCGCGCAGGCGGCGATCCGTCGCGTGGTCGACGAGGCCCAGGACCGCGTGGCGCGGTCGCGACTGCTGCCCGCGCTCGTCGAGATCATGTTCGCCGCCGGTGACGTCGCGCGCGGCGCGCGCCGCCGCCGATGAGCTGTCGGAGATCGCCGACGAGCTCGACGCGCCGCTGCTGCGCGCGCTGGCCGCCCACGCCGAGGGAGCCGTCCTGCTGCCGAGGGCGACGCGCGAGCCGCGCTCGGCGCGCTGCGCCAGGCGTGGACGGCGTGGCAGGAGCTCGAGGTGCCCTACGAAGCGGCGCGGGTCCGGGTCCTGATCGGGCTCGCCTGCCGGGAGCTCGGGGACGAGGACGGCGCGGAGATGGAGCTCGACGCGGCGCGCTGGGTCTTCGCAGCAGCTCGGCGCCGCGCCCGACCTCGCGCGGGCGCAGGCGCTCTCCCGGACAGGCGGCCGCCACGCCGGCGGGCGGGCTGACCGCGCGCGAGCTGGAGGTGCTGCGCCTGGTGGCGACCGGCAAGACCAACCGGTCGATCGCCGCCGACCTGTTCCTGAGCGAGAAGACGGTCGCCCGCCACGTCAGCAACATCTTCACCAAGCTGGGCGTGTCGAGCAGGGCGGCGGCGACCGCCTACGCCTACGAGCACGACCTCGTCTAGGCGCTACACAGAATTACCCACGTCCGGCCTGACGCGCGATTTGGTTGTTTCGCCCGAAGCGGTGATGCCGACGTGGTCGTAGCGTCGTGGCCATGAGCAACGCCGCGATCGACGCCCGATCTCTCCACCACGATCACCGCCGTGCGATCTACGAGCTGTCGGAGGCGATCGCCCCGGGCTGGGAGCGCTGGCGTGCTCGCATCGAGCAGGCCGTGGCCCCGGTGCGCGAGTGGATGATCGAGGAGCTCGCACCGCGGCCCGGCGACACGGTGCTCGAGCTCGCGGCCGGCGCCGGCGACACCGGCTTCGAGGCGGCAGCGACCGCCGGGCGGCACGGCCGGCTGATCTCGACCGACTTCTCCCCGGCGATGGTGGAGGTGGCTCGCCGCCGCGGCGCCGAGCTCGAGCTCGCGAACGTGGATCACCGGGTGATGGACGCCGAGCGCATCGAGCTCGACGCCGACTCGGTCGACGGCGTGCTCTGCCGGTTCGGCTACATGCTGATGCCCGACCCCGCCGCCGCGCTCGCCGAGACGCGCCGGGTGCTGCGGCCCGGCGGGCGCCTCGCGCTCGCGGTGTGGAGCGCGCCCGAGCGCAATCCGTGGGCGACGATCGGGTTCGGGCTGCTGATCGAGCGCGGCCACATGCCGCCGCCCGAGCCGGGCGCCCCGGGCCCGTTCACGCTCGCAGGCGAGGAGCACACGCGGGCGCTGCTCGAGGGCGCGGGCTTCACGACGGTGCGTACGGAAGAGATCCCGATTCGCTTCAGCGTCCGCGACATCGACGACTACACGGACTACACGACGGACACCGGCGGCCCGGCCGCGCTGGCGCTCCGGGGATTGCCCGAGGACGAGCTCGAGATCCTCAAGACCCGTCTCCGCGCGGCCTTTGCCCCCTTCGCTGCGGACGGCGGCTACGCGCTCCCGGGCGTCGCGCTCGCCGTCGCCGCAAGCTGAAGTCCCTCCAACCGCCGCCCGATGACCCAGAGGCGCCGGGGATGCTGCCGCGAAGGCGCTTAGCATTCGCGGCAGTGTGGTCAGGCGAGTGAAGGGAGGGTGAGGAAATGGAGCGGCCCATCGGCCAATCCGGCCCCGTGTCTGCCGCGTCGACCTACCTCATCTACCAGGACGGTGGGATCGGCGATTCGCAGCCGCAGAACATGCCCGGCACCGAGTGGAAGTCGACGAACGCTCAACAGCTTCGCTCTGGGGCCTGATGCGCCAGGACCTGCCCGATCACCAACTGCCGCCTCGCCAACGGCCAGCGGCTCGGGCATCGAGGAGATCAGGCTCGGGCGGACCTTCCTGCAGGTGCTCGTCACCCTCCTGACGCTCGGCATCGTGGGCGCCGATGCGGGTCAGCTGGCGCTGCTGCCGCCCGCCGTCGCAGTCCGGAACGCTGGACTGAGCGGCGAGCGATGATCCACCGGGACGATCGCGGCGCGCAGTCGTGGAACGGCGTCCACGTCACGCACACGACGACGGTCGCCGAGATCATCGACGTCGACAACGTCGGCCCGGACGGCACCCTGCTCGCCGGGTTCGACATGTTCCGCTACGCCGGCGAGTCGCCTCGACGAGCTGATCCGCGAGGCCCGCGAGGCCGGCAAGCGCATCCTCCCGATCGGCGCGGGCTGGGCGCTGTCGAAGATCAACATCACCGACGGCTGGCTGGTGAACACCAAGCTGCTGAACGGCTGCTACGACATCGGCGAGCAGTACTTCGATGACGCCTATCCGGCCGACGGAGCGCCGCAACGTCGTCCTCGCCCAGGCCGGCATGCAGATCGCCGAGCTCAACGCCTACCTCGAGCT
The DNA here is from genome assembly GCA_963788595.1 of uncultured Thermoleophilaceae bacterium. GTDB lineage: Bacteria > Actinomycetota > Thermoleophilia > Solirubrobacterales > Thermoleophilaceae > JACVRW01. The sequence continues at coordinate 242,094 of CAWBHC010000007.1, read as the reverse complement.
GACCCCGCGAGGACGCCGGCCAAGCAGCGCGCGCTGAAGGCCGCCGGGATCGGCAACGGCCAGACCATCGCCGGCGCGGTCTCCGGGAACACCCACGGCTCGCAGATCACCTTCGGGGCGATGCCCGACTTCGTCGTCGGCCTGCACATCGCCACCGGCAGCGGCCGGACGTTGTGGATCGAGAGGGCGTCGAAGCCCGTGCTGAACGAGGAGTTCGTCGCGAAGATCGGCGCCGACCTGATCCGCGACGACGACATCTTCAACGCGGCCGTGGTCAGCTTCGGCACGTTCGGGATCATCGCCGCGATGGCGGTGGAGACGGCGCCGATCTACCAGCTCGACTTCCCGCCGATCGCCGACATCCACCACGACGACCTGAAGGCGAAGCTCGACGGCGTTCGGCGATGCCGCCTCCGGCGGACCTCTACCACTACGAGTTCATCTTCGATCCCCACAGCCGCAAGCAGATGGCGATGGAGGCGAGCGCGCCGAAGGTGCCCTACGAGCCCGGCGTCCCGACGCCGAAGCCGCGCTGGATCGTCCGCGACAAGAACGGCTACGCGCCCGGCATCAACATCCTGCGGCGTCCTGGGTCTGTTCCGCTTCTCGTGCCGCCCCGCATCATCACGGGCCTCCAGTTCAAGCAATACCGCAAGATCGCCCTGCTGAACGGCGTCCGCGGGACCCCCGGCCAGATCTACACCTCGTCGATCTACTACCTCGAGGGCTACACCGAGAGCGCGTTCGCCGTCTCGGTGAGGGACGCGCCGGCGACGATCGACATCTCCTCGGAGGTGGCCCGGGAGATGCGGCTGCCCTCGATCAGCCAGGTCAGGCTCTGTCCGCGCGCTCGCAGGCGACGCTGGGCTTCACCCAGCACGAGCCGATCACGGCGGTCTTCGAGTTCGGGATCGATCGACGACGAGCGGTTCCCCGAGTTCGAGCGCCGGCTGGACGCGGCGTTCCGGAAGGCCGGGATCCGCTACACGATGCACTGGTCGAAGAACTCCGGGCATCGACCCGGACAAGCTCGACTACATGTACGGCGCGGCGAAGATCGCGAGCTGGAAGGCGGCGAGGCGGGCCGTCTTCGGCGACGACGCGACGCTGATGAAGATGTTCGAGACCGACGCGATGGTGCGAGCGGGGCTGGCCTGACGGGCGCCGCCGTCGGGCGTCAGACCCCCTCGAAGACGATCGTGACGTCGTTCACCCAACTGCGCTCCGACACGACGGTGGCGCCCTTGCCCGCCGTCTTCGTCCGCCCCGGGAGGAAGTAGAGGTCCGTGAGCGTCCCCGGTTGGTTGACGGTGGCGAGGGCGCCGGTGATTGCGTCGTTTATGTCCAGAACCGCGAGCTTGAGATTCGGTGAGAGGATCGCCGCCACCACGTCGGCGAGGGCGCCGCTCTCGATCCAGTACTGGGCTCGCTGAACCCAGCCGACGGCGACCCCGTCGGAATTGATCCGCAGGCGGATCCAGAGCTTGATCGTCGCGCTGTAGTCGGCCCACCACCACGGCATGACCACCGTCAGGTTCTGAGTAACGGTCAGGTAGATGCGCTTTGCGTCCAGCGCGCCTCCCCCGCTCAGCGCAGGCTTGGCGGTGAAGGCGTGCCAGCCCAGGCTGGGTGGGCCGTCGAGCTCGACCTCATCGGGCAGGTTCGCGGAGAGCTGAGTCGTCATCGGGGAGACCGCCTGCGACCAGAAGAGCCGCGTTTCCTTCGCACGCTGCGTGTGGACGAGCAACGCCGCCTCGGTGCGCTTGTCGAAGCCGAAGTCGCCGAGGTCGAAATCCCACTCCGAGTCGGAGTTGTTGGTCAGCAGTACGTGCGGACCCTGCCACTCCCACGCGTACCCCGAGCCTGCGCCCGGGTTCGGCTCACCGAAGAGGATGACCGTGGACGCCCCCGGCACCGGCGCGTAGAGAGTGCCAGAGCGAAACTTGATCCATAGACCGTCGGCGAACATCTCCTGGGCCGGGTAGCGGCCATACCTTCCGCTGAGAACCGTGCCGAGCGCCCGTGCCTGACCGCTCTGACCGACGCCGGTGAACAGGAGCACCGCTGCAGACGGGGCTGAATCACCCATCGGGCCGCTCGCGCCGCAGCCGGTCGAAGACGTCCTGGGTCACGAACCTGCGAACGAGACGCCCGCCGGAGGGCAACCGTCCGACCTCGTTGATGATGCTCTGCGCCTGGCGGACATCCTCGATCTCCGCGAGCCGGTCGCGCAGAGCCACCAGCACCTCCTCAGGCGACGCGTCACGCCTCAGCATCTCGGAGAACCAGGCCGGCGCGGGGGTGTCCAGCCGGCGGTCACGTCCCGCTGCGCGTTCCTCGCGCTCCGTGAGCGGGTCATCGGGCAGCGCGTCAAGCTCGACCTCGATCCCCGCCTCGCGGGTGAGCAGGTATCGCTGCTCCTCGCTCAAGGCGATGCTCCTGCGGAGGCGGATCGGTGGACGGTCAGCCATAGGGGGCGGCCAGTGCCGGGCGACTCTACAGCGATCGCGGCCGCTTGCGCCCCCACCGTCCGCCCGGCTAGGGTCGGCCTGTTCGAGTGCCGCGCCGTGCGAGGCCCACACGCCGGCGTGGACGTCGCCTACGAGGGGAGGACTCCATGCCCACGTACATCGCGCTGGTCGACTGGACCGACCAGGGCGTCCAGAACGCCAAGGACACCGTCGACCGCTACGAAGCCGCCGAATCAGCGTTCGAGAGCCTCGGCATTCACTTTCTCGACGTCCGCTGGACGCTCGGCGCGCACGACCTCGTCGTGACGGTCGAGGCGCCCGACGACGAGACGCTCGCCGCCGCGTTGCTGGGGCTCGCGGCGCAGGGCAACCTGCGCACGACGACCCTCCGCGCATTCACCGGAGAGGAGATGCGGGCAATCATCGGCAAGGTCGCCTGAGCTCGGAAGCGCCCTGGACGGCATCTCGGGCGCGTGTTTGCCGCCCGCGACCCGGGTAGCGATTCCGAATGAAGCTCAAGCAAAAGAAGAAGCCCACCAACAAGGCACTGCCCCTGGCGGCCCTCGGGGTCGGGCTCGCCGCCGTCGGAGGCGCGGTCGCGTTCCTACTGGGCCGCAAGCGCCGCGAAGCGGCCAAGGGCGCCGTGCACGAGGCGACCGCCCCGGTGCGGCAGGCCGGTCGCGAGTACGACGACGTGACGCTCGCGCGCAAGGTCGAGTCGGAGGTCCTGGGCGGCGAGGGCGCTCCCAAGGGCTCTGTCGTCGTCAACGTCGCCGACGGCGTGGTCGAGCTGCGCGGCGAGGTCGACAGCGTGGAGGACATGGCATCGCTCGGCGAGGCCGCGGGCAAGGTCACCGGGGTCAAGGACGTGCACAACCTCCTCCACACGCCTGGGAGCGAGCCCAAGCATTCGCCTCCGAGCGAGCCGGACGAGGTTCGGGAGCGGGCCGAGCGGGGCCAGGGCTAGGAGGGCACGGCCGCGCCGAGCGAGTTGGCGCCCAGGAACTTCGGGGTGCCCTCCTCGTAGTAGGCCTCGACGTCCGTGATCGTGAAGCCCGCGTTCGTCACGAGGTCGGTGATCGGCCGTGTCAGGTGGCAGCCTCCGAACACCCGCTTCTGCACGGGCTCGAGGCGGTGTTGCCAGCGACGCACGCTCTCGTCGGGCGCCAGCCCGTGTTCGAGGAAGTGCAGGGTCCCACCGGGCTTGAGCACGCGCCGCAGCTCGGCGAGGGCTGCGTAGATGTCCGGAATCGTGCACATCGTCCACGTGGACAGTGCGGCGTCACAGCCGTTGTCGGGCAGGTCGAGCACTTGGCCGTCGAGTCCGGCCCTCGTGACCGGGACGCTCGTGGCGCTCAGACGCTCGGCAGCCAGGCTCCAGCCGACGTCAGCGGGCTCGACGGCGGCAACGCTCTTGACCGCAGGCGGATAGAACGGGACGTTCAGCCCGGAGCCGAAGCCGATCTCGACCACGTCGCCCTCGAGCCGCTCGCAGACCCGCTGCCTGAACGGCTCCACGTTCTTCATGCCGCAGGCGACGTTGACGACCCGGGGCAGGACCTGCTCGCGGTAGATCCCCACGGCGCCCTACCTTATGCCGCCGGCCGGCCTCAGCGCAACGAGACGGCCACCTGCTCGAGCAGGTCCATCGCCTCCTGCATCCCGCCTTCCATACCGGAGTCCATGATCGCGTCGCGGAGCTCCTTGCTGGTGGTCTGGGTGAGCATCTCGAGCGTCGTTCGGCCGTCCACCTCGGTGAAGGTGACCGTGTTGACGGGCTCGTCCTCGGCCGGCAGCGGGTCCGCTCCGGGCATCTCGTAGACCTCGGTCATGACGAGGCGCTCGTTGGGGACGATCTCGCGGTACTCGCCGTGGAAGGCGACCTCGAAGCCGCCGTTCGCGATCATCACGTAGCGCCACACGCCGCCGACCCGCAGGTCGATCTCGGCAGAGGTGACCCGGCCGCGCCGGCCGCTCCACCAGCGCTCGACGAGCGCGGGGTTCGTGAACGCCTCGTAGACCAGGTGCCTGGGCGCGTCGAAATCGCGCGTGATCAGGATCTGCTCGTCCGTGGGCAGAGTCACCCTGGCCGTTCCGCTAGTCGTCATCGAGGCCATCTCCTTGCTCCTTCTCCTTGAGTTCATCGAGTACGGCGTCGAGCTCGCCGAAGCGCTCCGTCCAGAAGCGCTCGTAGCCGCTGACCCACTCGTGGATCGGCTTGAGCACCTCGCCGTTCAGCCGATACAGCCGCCGGCGCCCATCGCCGCGCACGTCCACCGCGCCGACCTCGCGAAGCACGCGCAGGTGCTTCGAGACCTGGGGCTGAGCCAATCCGAGCTCGTGGACCAGGTCATTGACAGGCCGCTCGCCGCCTGCCAGCGCGTCGAGGATCTGACGGCGCCGGGGCTCCGCGACCGCGTTGAACGCGTCTGCCGTGGTCGCTGCTCGTGCCATTGCATCAAATATATACCGATATCAGCATATGTCAACGCCCCGTATTTTCCTTCGCATGACCCACATCGCCGCCGCCGACCGCTACGACTCGATGGACTACCGCCGCTGCGGCCGCTCGGGCCTCAAGCTGCCGCCGCTCTCGCTGGGCCTGTGGCACAACTTCGGCAACGACCACCCGCTCGACCTGGGCCGCGACATGGTCCTGCGCGCGTTCGACCTCGGCATCACCCATTTCGACCTCGCGAACAACTACGGCCCGCCGTACGGGTCCGCCGAGAGCAACTTCGGGCGGATCATGCGAGCGCGACCTGCGTCCCTACCGCGACGAGCTGATCATCTCGACGAAGGCCGGCTACGACATGTGGCCCGGCCCGTACGGCGAGTGGGGCTCGCGCAAGTACCTGCTGTCGAGCCTCGACCAGAGCCTCGCGCGCATGGGGCTCGACTACGTCGACATCTTCTATTCGCACCGCTTCGACCCGGACACGCCGCTCGAGGAGACGATGGGGGCGCTCGACAGCGCCGTGCGGCAGGGCAAGGCCCTCTACGCAGGCATCTCGTCGTACAGCGGCGAGCGCACCGCCCAGGCGGCGGCGATCCTGCGCGCGCTCGGCACGCCGCTCCTGATCCACCAGCCCTCCTACTCGCTCATGAACCGCTGGGTCGAGTCGGACCTGCTCGACGTGCTGGAGGAGGAGGGCGTCGGTTGCATCGCCTTCTCGCCGCTCGCCCAGGGAATGCTCTCGGCGAAGTACCTCGACGGCGTGCCGGAGGACTCGCGCGCGGCGGAGGGCCGGTTCCTCACCCGCGACCTGCTCACGGAGGAGAACCTGGCTCACATCCGGGCGCTCAACGAGCTGGCCAAGGCGCGCGGCCAGACGCTCTCCCAGATGGCGATCGCGTGGGTGCTGCGCGACCCGCGCGTGACGTCGGCCCTGATCGGGGCGAGCAGCGTCGAGCAGCTCGAGCAGAACATCGCATCGCTCGACGAGCTCGATTTCTCGGCCGAGGAGCTGGAGGCGATCGACGCCCACGCGGTCGAGGCCGGCATCAACCTCTGGGAGGAGTCGAGCAGCGCCTGAGCAGGCCGGGGTCCTCCTCGAGGAGGGCTTCCAGATCACCCTGAAGAGCGACCGCGAATCGCTCCCCGAGACGACGACACGGCGGTCCCGTCGGCGCAGGCTGTCCATGCACATCGGACAAGCCACTGAGCAGCAGACGAAAGGGACAGCAAATGATTCGCAAGGGAGACCGCCTCGAGAACCCCGTCACCGGCGAGATTCTCATCTTCCACAAGACCTCGCAGGAGACGGACGGCGAGTCCGTGCTCGTCGAGACGATCATCAGCCCCGACGGCGCCGTCGCGGCGGCGCACGTTCATCCCCATCAGACCGAGCGCTTCGAGGTGCTCGAGGGCACCGTCGGCTTCAAGGCCGGCCGCGAGGAGATCGTGACCGGGCCGGGCGAGGTCGTGACGGTCGAGCCGGGCACCCCGCACCGCTTCTGGAACGCGGGCGACACGGACGCCAGGTTCCTCTGCGAGGTGAGCCCGGCGCTCGAGTTCGAGTCGCTGATCGAGACCATGTTCACGCTGGCGGCCGACGGCAAGACGAACCGCAAGGGCATGCCGAACCCGTTCCGGCTTGCCGTGATCGCGCGTGCGCACTTCGACACCGTCCGGCTGCCGAAGGTGCCGGCCTGGATGCAGCGCGCGGCGCTCGCGATGGGCGCCTCGCTCGGCCGCCTGATGGGCTACAAGCCCACCTGGGTCACGCCGGCGACCGCCTGAGGACGGATGCGCAGGGCCGCCCCGCCGGGGCGGCCCTGACCCGGAGGCGTTGAAACGTCTGCGGCGGCGCCGAGACTGCCGCCGCATGGCTCAGCTGAACGAATTGCAGGAGCGCCTCTGCGACGAGTCGGAGTGGGACTTCTCCGACCTGCGAGCGCTCTACATCAACTGCACCCTCAAGCGCTCGCCCGAGGTCTCGCACACCCAGGGGCTCGCCGACCGGTCGATCGCGATCCTCGAGCGCAACGGCGTGAGCGTCGACGTCGTGCGGGCCGTCGACCAGCGACATCGCCACCGGCGTCTGGCCCGACATGACCGAGCACGGCTGGGAGCGCGACGAGTGGCCGGAGATCTTCGAGCAGGTGATGGCAGCGGACATCCTCGTGCTCACCTCGCCGATCTGGCTGGGCGAGAAGTCGTCGGTCTGCACGCAGGTGATCGAGCGGCTGTACGGCAACAGCCACCTGCTGGAGGACGAGGGCCAGTACGCCTACTACGGCCGCGTCGGCGGCTGCATCGTCACCGGCAACGAGGACGGCGCGAAGCACTGCGCGATGAACATCCTCTACTCGCTCCAGCACCTCGGTTACGTGATCCCGCCGCAGGCCGACTCGGCCTGGATGGGAGAGGCCGGGCCCGGCCCGAGCTACCTCGACGAGGGCTCGGGCGGCCCCGGCAACGACTTCACGAACCGCAACACGACCTTCCTCACCTGGAACCTGCTGCATCTCGCGCGGATGCTCAAGGACCGGGGCGGCATCCCGGCCCACGGGAACCAGCGCACGGCCTGGGACGCGGGCTGCCGCTTCGACTTCCCCAACCCGGAGCACCGCTGAGCGCGGTGCTCGAACGACAGGAGGTAGACGTGCTCTGTGCCCACACGATCCGCCGTCTCAAGGACGGCTCCTTCGACCAGTTCGCCGAGGGCTTCATGCCGTCCGGCGAGAACCCGCCGCCCGGCTGGGTGCGCTTCCACATGCTGCGCTCGGTCGCGAATCCGAACGAGGTCGTCACCTTCGGCTTCTTCGACGGGACGCTCGACGAGCTCGAGCGCAGCCAGGCCGACTCCGACTATCAGAGCCGCCGCGACACGATCGATCCGCTCGTCGACGAGGTGGTCGCAAACGGGCTCTACGAGATCGTCGCGACACGTTCGGCGGACGGCTGACCGGCGTTGTAGTGTCGGTCGCGCAGTGGACGACGACGCGGTCCTCCTCGATCGACTGCGAGCCGGCGACGAGAGAGCCTTCGACGAGCTCGTCGCCCGCCACGACGGCGCGCTGCGGCGGGTCGCCCGGACCTATGTCCGGACCGACGCCGCGGCCGCCGACGTGGTGCAGGAGACATGGCTCGGGGTGATCCGCGGGCTCGCCGGCTTCGAGGGCCGCTCGTCCCTGCGGACGTGGATCTTCAGCATCCTCGTCAACCGCGCGCGCACGCGCGCGGTTCGCGAGGCGCGCGATCTCCCGTTCTCTGCGCTCGAGGGCGATGAGGGGCCGGCCGTCGACCCGGGCGCGTTCAACGCCGAGGGAAACTGGACGAGCGCTCCGGCCCGGCTCGACGCCGAGCCGGAGACGAACCTGCTGAGCGCGGAGCTGCGCAGCCACCTGCTCGACGCGGTCGATCGGCTCGTCCCCGCCCAGCGGGCGGTGATCACGCTGCGCGACCTCGTGGGCCTGAGCGCCGACGAGGTCTGCGGCATGCTCGAGCTGACCGAGGTCAACCAGCGGGTGCTCCTGCACCGGGCCCGCAGCCGGGTGCGCTCGGCCCTGCTTCCGCTGGTGGAGGTGGCGCGCTGATGCGGCTCTGGCGCCGCCGCCACCGGCACGACGAGCTCGCCTGCCGGCAGGTCGTGGAGATCGTGACGGAGTACGTCGAGGGCGTGATGCCCGTAGAGGAGCGGCGCCGCTTCGAGGCCCACCTCGCCGGCTGCGACGGCTGCACGGCCTACGTGGAGGACATGCGCCGCCTCGTCGGCTCGCTGCACGAGGTGCCCGAGCCGCCGCCCGACGCCGAGACGCGCGAGGCGCTGCTCGCCGCGTACCGCGAGCTGCGGCCCGGCTAGAGCCGCTTGCCCACGCCGCTGAGCAGCTCGCGCACCCGCAGCGGGCCGCCGCTGTCCGGGGCGAGCGGCGGTGTGTCGAGGCCGGCCCGGTCGCGCATGCCCTCGAGGAGCTCGGTGAGCGAGTCGCCGGCGCCGTGACGCGGCGTCCAGCCGAGCTCGTCGCGGGCCCTGCCCGCGTCCATCAGCGGCACCGCGAGGCCCATGTCGAGCCAGCCCGGCTCCGAGGGCTGGAGGCGCAGCCGGTAGCTGAGCGCGGCCGCGCCGCGGAGCACCCGGGCCGGGACGGACACCGGCCGCGCGCCCAGCAGCCGTGCCAGCTCGTCGGCGTCGAGCACCGGCTCCGCCGCGATGTTGAAGGCCCCGCCCGCATCACCGAGCGCGGCAAGGCGGTAGGCCTCGCCCACGTCGTGCGAGTGCACGGCCTGGAAGCAGAGCCGCTCGGTCCGCGGCACCACCGGGATCAGCTCGCGGCGCACGAGCGGGCTGGGGAGGAAGGGCCCGGCGAACAGCCGCCGGATGCCGGATGCCGCCTCGCGCTTGAAGATGAGCGCGGGCCGCAGCCGCACGACCCGGACCGAGGGCTGGTCGCGCTCGAAGCGATCGAGAATGCGCTCGACCTCGGCCTTGTGGCGCGAATAGAAGGAGGACTCGATGCCGCCGGTCGGCCAGCTCTCGTCCACCCGGCGGTCCTTCGGGCCAGGCGAGTAGGCGCCGACCGACGAGGCGTAGACCAGTGCCGGAACGCCCGCCGCCGCGACCGCGTCGAACACGCGCTCGCTGCCCTCGACGTTCGTGGCGCGCACCAGCTTCTGATCGCGGCCGGGCTGGATCAGCCAGGCCAGGTGGATCACGGCGTCGGCGCCGCGGAACAGCGGGACGAGGTCGGCGCTCGAGACGTCGGCCTGCGCCCAGTCCGTCTTCGGCTCGTCGAGGCCCGGCGGCCGCCGGGCGATGCCGAGAATCGAGTCGACGGCCGGCTCGCGCGCCAGCGAGCGAAGAACGCTCGTCCCGACGTTGCCCGATGCCCCTGTGACCACGACCCTCATGCCCACGGCCGCTACCCGGGCGCCTGCGGCGGAAACGGTGTCGATCCGGCGGCCTCCGTTCGTCGTTAGGGTGCGTGGCGAGAGCGGCCACGACGAGCCCAAGCAGCGCCAACTGGCGCATTTCCTCTCAGACCAGTTCGGCCGTGCGCTGCTGGCGGGCGATGCAGTGGCGGCCGAGGAGGTCGCGCGGGCCGCGCTCGACATGAGGTTCACGGAGGGGATGCTCTACGACCTGGTCGTCGCGCCCGCCCTGCATCGCGTGGGCCGGCTCTGGAGGTGGGCAAGATCGGCGTCGGGCACGAGCACCTCGCGACCCAGATCGCGACAAAGGTGCTCGTGCTCGCGCACGAGGCGGTGCGCGGAGCCGCTCGACGGCCCGCCTACCGGGCCATGCTCGCCGCGCCCGAGGGCGAGCAGCACGTGGTTGCGCTCGACATGGCGGCGAAGCTGCTCGAGTCAGCCGGGTACGAGGTGCTGACACTCGGGGCCGACGTGCCGACGAGCGATCTGCCGAACGTCGTCGCTGATCACAGCCCGGCGCTGTTCGTGTTGTCCGTGACCATGCCCGAGGCCGGCGAGCGCGTGCCGCAGGCCGTCGAGACCATCATGAAGGCGGACCCCGCCCTCGGCGTCATACTCGGCGGCGTGAGCGTCCCACAGGTCCTCATGCCCGACCCGCGCGTGGCCGTCGAGGGGAACGTTGGCGGCGTGGTCGAGACCGCCGACCGGCTCGTGCGCCGCGCCGCGCTCAACTAGGTCGTCCGGGGTTGCCGCGGTCGCATCGGAGGGCGTAGCGTGTAGATCGTTGGAGCGAAGCCGCGACGAGTTCCACAAGCGCGTACTGGCCGAGTCGCTCTCGGAGCAGTTCGGCCTCGCGCTGCTCGCGGGCGATTCGGATACCGCCGAGGAAGTCGCGCGCGAAGCGCTCGAGCTGAGGTTCAGCGAGGCGATGCTCTACGACCTGGTGATCGGGCCGGCCATGCATCGCATAGGCCGGCTCTGGGCTGCCGGGCGAGATCGGCGTCGGGCACGAGCACCTCGCCACTCAGATCGCCACCCGGGTGCTCGTGCTCGCGCACGAGGCGGCGGGGATGGCCGCCCGGCGGGCCGGGCATCGTGCGATGCTCGCGGCGGTCGAGGGCGAGCAGCACGTGGTCGCGCTCGACATGGTGGCCAAGCTGCTCGAGTCGGCCGGCTACGAGGTGCTGACCCTCGGCGCCGACGTGCCGACGGCTGACCTGCCGGTCCTCGTGGCGGATCACAGCCCGGCGCTGTTCGCGCTGTCCGCGACCATGCCCGAGGCCGGCGAGCGCATTCCCGCGGCTGCGGACGCGATCATCGAGGCGAACCCCGCCATCGGTCTCATCCTCGGCGGGGTGAGCGTCCCGCCGATGCTCATGCCCGACCCGCGGGTGGTCGTGGAGCGGAGCGTCGTCGGCGTCGTCGACGCTGCCGACCGGCTTCTGCGCCGCGCAGGGCTGAACTAGGACGGCTCCGGGATCGCGAGCCGCCGGACGGCAGACCGCCTGCGACGTACTCGTCGTAGAGCTCTCGCCACTCGGGGGTGACCTCCATCCCGGGCGGCTCGACCTCGTCGCCCGCCAGCAGCCGGTCGAGCTGCGCCAGGCGGATGTCCCAGCCCGCGGCGTCGCGCGCGGCCTGGTCGCGCTCGCTGAGGAAGTGGGTGAAGAGGAGCCGGCAGCCGTCGCCCGCCGGCTCGAGCTCGAAGCGCAGCTCGTCGCCGCTCCAGTCGAAGGCGAACAGGCGAGGCGGCTCCAGCTCGATGACCTCGCCCTCCATGGGCGAGCCGCCGGGCTCGTCGAACGTGAAGGTCATCGCGGCGCCGGTGCGCGGCTCGTACTCGACAGCGGCCGGGAACCACTGGCGGAGCTCGTCAGGGTCGCTGATCGCCCGCCAGACCCGCTCGACGGAGTGCGGGATCGAGCGCTCGAAGCGCAGGGCCGGGCGGCCGTCGATCTCCAGGTAGGTGCCGTTCATCGTTCGCCATTCCTCTCGTCCAGGTGTCGTTCGAGCGCGTCGAGGCTGCGCGACCACATCCGCCGGTAGGGCGCGAGCCACGCGTCGAGCTCGGCGAGCGGCTCCGGGCGCACCCGGTAGAGCCGGCGCTGAGCGTCGGAGCGCACGCCCACGAGCCCGGCCTCGCGCAGCACCCGCAGGTGCTTCGAGACGGCCGGCTGGCTCATGTCGAGCCGCTCGACGAGGTCTCCCACGGGGCGCTCGCCGTCGCGCAGCAGGTCGAGGATCTGCCTGCGCGTGGGCTGTGCGAGCGCTTCGACTGCGGTCATGGGGATCGAATATAACTAATGAGGCATATACGTCAAGGGCCGCGCCATTTGGGATGCTGGGTGGCGATGTCCAACACCCGCCTTCTGCTCGCCGGCTACGAGGCCTGGAACCGCGGCGACCGTGACGCATGGCTCGAGCTGCTCGACCCCGAGATCGAGATCGAGACGTCTGGGGTCTTCCCCGACCTCGCGGCGAGCTATCACGGCCGCAAGCGCGCCGCCAAGTTCTGGAGCCAGATGATGGAGCCTTGGGAGGAGTTCTCCATCGAGGTCGAGCGGATCGAGGAGGAGGGCGACGTGGTCGCGGCGGGCATTCGCTTCCGCGCTCGCGGGGCCGACAGCGGGGTGGAGGTCGACATGAGCTTCGGGAACGGCATCCGGGTGCGGGACGGGCTGGCCGTCGAGCTGCTCAACCGGCGGAGCTTCGAGGAGGCCTTCGAGGCGCTGCGCCGGCGGGTGCCTCAAGCAGGGGCAAAGGCGCGCAGCAGCATGTCGCAGTAGCCGTCCGCGATCTGCTCGGGGGAGAGGCGACCGCGCGGGCGCAGCCAGGACGACGTGTGGTTGACCATCCCGAGCAGCGCCCGCAGGGTCGAGCGCGCGGTCGGGGAAGCTGAGCGCGCCCTCGCGCTCGCAGCGCTCGAGGACGTCGTCGAGGATCAGCTCGAAGTCCTTGCGCTGCTTGCGGACGGTGCGCCACTGCGGGTCGCGCTCGATCAGGTGGCGCTCCTGCTGGAAGACCGTCATGTGGTGGCGGTGGCGGGCGATGTGCTCGAGCCACGCTGCGCAGGAGCTGCCTCAGCTGGGCGACCGGCGGCCTCGTCCGTCGCGACGATCGCGCGCGCCTCCGCGAGCAGCGGCTCCATCAGCTCGTCGCAGATCCGGAACAGCAGCTGCTTCTTGCTCCCGATGTAGTGGTAGAGGCCGCCGGCCGCGAGCCCGGTGGCCTCGCTCAGGTCGGTCATCGAGGTGGCCGTGTAGCCGCGCTCGGCGAACAGCTCGGCGGCGACCTCGATCACGCGCTCCTGGCGGCGGTCGTAGCGCTGCCGCAGGGCGGGGCGGGTTGGAGGTGCTGCCGATGCCATGATTCGAACGCTCACTCTAACTTAGAGCGCTTATTCGGTATTCTGCGCTGATGCACTTCGACCTCTCCGACGAGCAGCAGGCGATCCGGACGCTCGTGCGCGACTTCGCGACCGGCGAGGTGGCGCCGGTCGCCGAGGAGCTCGACCGGACCAAGGCCTTCCCCTACGAGATCGTCGCCAAGCTCGGCGAGCTCGGCCTGATGGGCATCCCCTACCCGGAGGAGTACGGCGGCGGCGGCGCCGACAACCTCAGCTACGCGCTCGCGATCGAGGAGCTGGCGCGGGTCGACTCCTCGGTCGGGATCACGCTGGCGGCCCACACGAGCCTCGGCACCTGGCCGATCTACGCGTTCGGCTCCGAGGAGCAGAAGGCCGAGTGGATGCCGCGGCTCTGCTCGGGCGAGCGGCTCGGCGCCTTCGGGCTGACCGAGCCCGAGGCGGGCAGCGACGCCGGCAACGTCCGCACGCGCGCCACGCTCGAGGACGGCGACTGGGTGATCAACGGCGCCAAGCAGTTCATCACCAACAGCGGCACCGACATCAGCGGCTTCGTCACGATCACGGCCCGCACGGGCGAGGACGAGATCTCGAACCTGCTCGTGCCCAACGGCACCCCCGGCTACGAGATCGGCGAGCCGTACCGCAAGATGGGCTGGAACGCCTCCGACACGCGGCCGCTCACCTTCGAGGACTGCCGCGTCCCGGAGGAGAACCTCGTGGGGCCGCGCGGGATGGGCTTCAGGCAGTTCCTGCAGACGCTCGACGGCGGCCGCATCGGCGTCGCCGCGATGGGCGTCGGGCCTCGCGCAGGGCGCGCTCGACGAGGCGCTCGCGTACGCGAAGGAGCGCGTCGCGTTCGGCCGGCCGATCGCCTCCTTCCAGGCGATCCAGGCCAAGCTCGCCGACATCTCGACCGAGATCGAGGCCGCCCGCCTGCTCACCTACAAGGCGGCCGCTGCTCAAGGACGCGGGCCGCAACTTCAGCCTCACCGCGGCACAGGCGAAGCTCAAGACCGGCCGGCTCGCGGTCCGCGCCGCCGAGGAGGCGGTGCAGATCCACGGCGGCTACGGCTACATCGAGGAGTACCCGGTCTGCCGCTTCTACCGCGACGCCAAGATCCTCACGATCGGCGAGGGCACCGACGAGGTCCAGCAGATGGTGATCGCCCGGGCGCTCGGAGCCTGACGGTGTTCGCGCGCGTCCTGATTGCGAACCGCGGCGAGATCGCGGTGCGGGTGCTCGCGGACGCTGCGCCGCCTCGGGATCGAGGGCGTCGCCGTCTACAGCGACGCCGACGCGGACGCGCCGCACGTGCGCGCCGCCGACCGGGCGGTGCGGCTCGGGCCGGCGCCCGCGGCGCGAGTCCTACCTCGTCGATCGAGCGGGTCGTGGCGGCGGCGCTCGAGACCGGCGCCGAGGCGGTCCATCCCGGGCTACGGCTTCCTCTCCGAGCGCCCGGAGTTCGCGCGCGCCTGCGCCGAGGCCGGCCTGACCTTCGTCGGGCCCGTCGCCCGAGGCGATGGCGCTGCTCGGCGACAAGGTCGGCCGCCAAGCAGGCGGCGGCCGACGGCGGGCGTGCCGGTCGTCCCGGGGCTCCACGGCGACGCGCTCGAGCGACGACGAGATCCTCGACTGGGCGCGCTCGCAGGAGCTCCCGCTGCTGCGTGAAGGCGGCGGCGGGCGGCGGCGGCAAGGGCATGCGCGTGGTGCGCTCGCTCGACGAGCTGCCCGAGGCGCTCGGCGCGGCCCGCCGCGAGGCGCGCGCCGCCTTCGGCGACGACCGCCTGCTCGTCGAGCGCTACGTCGAGCGCCCGCGCCACATCGAGGTGCAGGTGCTGGCCGACGCGCACGGCACGCGTCCTGCACCTCGGCGAGCGCGAGTGCAGCCTCCAGCGCCGCCACCAGAAGGTGATCGAGGAGGCGCCCTCGCCGGTCGTCGACGCGGAGCTGCGCGAGCGGCTGGGCGCGGCGGCGGTCGCGCTCGCGCGCGAGCTGCGGCTACACCAACGCCGGCACGGTCGAGTTCATCGCCGAGCGCGACGACCCGTCGCAGTTCTTCTTCCTCGAGATGAACGCGCGCCTCCAGGTCGAGCACCCGGTGACCGAGGCGGTCACCGGCCTCGACCTCGTCGAGCTGCAGCTGCGCGTCGCCGCCGGCGAGCCGCTGCCGCTGCGCCAGGACGAGCGTCGCGCTGCGACGGCCACGCGATCGAGGCGCGCATCTACGCCGAGGACCCGGCGCGCGGCTTCCTGCCCTCGAGCGGGCGGATCGTCGCCTAGCGCGAGCCGCCGGGCGCTGCGCGTCGACAGCGGCGTCGAGCAGGGCACCGAGGTCGGCGTCGCACTACGACCCGATGCTCGCCAAGCTGATCGTCTCACGGCCCCGACCGCGACGACGGCGCTCGCGCGGCTCGACGCGGCGCTCGCGCGAGCTGATCGTGGTCGGCCCGACCACGAACGTCGCCTACCTGCGGGCGCTCGCTCGCGCCGACCGGAGGTGCGCGCGGGCGAGCTCGACACCGGCCTGATCGAGCGGCTCGGCGGCGAGCTCGCGCCGCCGGCGCCCGACCCCGAGCTGCCGGCGCTGGCGCTCGTCGCGCTGCTCGGCGAGCCCGCGTCGGACGATCCCGTGGGACGCGCGCGACGGCTGGCGGCCTCGGCGAGCGCGGCTGGGCGCGCGCGCGGCTGCGCTGGGCGAGGGCGGCGACGATCCAGGCCGCGGTGCAGGCCGGACGGCGACCGGCTGGTTCGAGGCTGGACGGCGTGCGCGCCCGGCTCGACGGCGAACGGCTGCGAGTGGAGTCGGGCGGCGTGACGCCGCGACGGTCGACGTCCTGCGCGACGGCGCCGCGGTCTGGCTCGTCGACGGCGGCGTGCCGACGCGCTGGGCGTTCGCCGGCGACGAGCCGGAGCGGCGCGCCGCTGCCGGCGGCTCGCTCGAGGCGCCGATGCCCGGCACCGTGCTCGACGTGCGCGTCGAGGCCGGGCGCGGCGGTCGAGGAGGGCGACGTGCTGGTCGTGCTCGAGTCGATGAAGATGGAGCTCACGATCGAGAGCCCGTGTCGACGGCGTCGTCGGCGACGTCGCCGGTCGCGGCCGGGCGACCGGGTCGCCCGCGGCGCAGGACGCTGGTCGGCGGTCGAGCCGCGCGAGGAGGCGGCCGCATGACCGTGCTCGCGAGCCACGCCCGGCCCGGGCATCGCCCGAGTTCGAGCGCAACGAGGCCGAGCACCGCCGGCTCGCCGCGGACCTGCGCGAGCGGCTCGAGCGGGCGGCCGCGGGCGGCGGCGAGCGGGCGCGCGAGCGCCACGTCGCGCGCGGCAAGCTGCTGCCGCGCGAGCGCGTCGAGCGCCTGTGCGACCCCGGCGCGCCCTTCCTCGAGCTCTCGCCGCTGGCCGCCGAGGACCTCTACGACGGCGACGCGCCCGGCGCGGGGATCATCACCGGCGTCGGCCGCGTGTCCGGGCCGCGAGGTCGTGGTCGTCGCCAACGACGCGACCGTCAAGGGCGGCACCTACTACCCGATGACCGTCAAGAAGCACCTGCGCGCGCAGGAGGTCGCGCTGCACAACCGCCTGCCGTGCGTCTACCTCGTCGACTCCGGCGGCGCCTTCCTGCCGCTGCAGGACGAGGTCTTCCCCGACCGCGAGCACTTCGGCCGCATCTTCTTCAACCAGGCGACGATGTCGGCGCGCGGGATCCCGCAGATCGCCGCGGTGATGGGCTCCTGCACCGCGGGCGGCGCCTACGTGCCGGCGATGAGCGACGAGACCGTGATCGTCCGCGACCAGGGCACGATCTTCCTCGGCGGCCCGCCGCTCGTGAAGGCGGCGACCGGGGAGGAGGTGACCGCCGAGGAGCTCGGCGGCGGCGAGCTGCACGCGCGCACCTCCGGGCGTCGTCGACCACCTCGCCGCCGACGACGACGCACGCGCTGCGGATCGTGCGCTCGATCGTCGCGACGCTCGCCGCCGCGGCCGCCGGCGCCGTGGGAGCGCGCGCGCGGTCGAGCCGCCGGCGGTCGACCCGGAGCACGCTCTACGGCGCCGTCGCCGCCCGACACGCCGCACCCCGTACGACCCGCGCGAGATCATCGCCCGCATCGTCGACGGCAGCCGCCTGCACGAGTTCAAGGCCGAGTACGGGACGACCGCTCGTCTGCGGCTTCGCCCACATCCACGGCCACCCGGTCGGGATCGTCGCCAACCACGGCATCCTCTTCTCGCGAGAGCGCGCTCAAGGCCGCGCACTTCATCGAGCTGTGCGACCAGCGCGGCGTCCCGCTGCTGTTCCTGCAGAACATCACCGGCTTCATGGTCGGCCGCGAGTACGAGGCCGGCGGGATCGCCAAGGACGGCGCGAAGATGGTCGCCGCCGTCTCCACCGCGCGCGTGCCGAAGCTGACCGTGATCGTCGGCGGCTCGTTCGGCGCCGGCAACTACGGCATGTGCGGCCGCGCCTACGACCCGCGCTTCCTCTGGATGTGGCCGAACGCGCGCATCTCGGTGATGGGCGGCGAGCAGGCGGCGACGGTGATGACCGAGGTCGGCCAGCCCGAGACCGGCGCGCAGCTGCGCGAGCAGTACGAGCGCCAGGGCCATCCCTACTACGCCACCGCCCGGCTCTGGGACGACGGCGTGATCGACCCGCTCGACACCCGCCGCGTCCTCGGGCTCGCGCTCGGCGCCTGCGCCAACGCCCCGCTGGCCGAGCCGCGCGGCGCCCGTCTACCGGATGTAGGGATCGATGGGCCCGGGCACGCCACGCCTTCGTCCCGCCGGCAGCCCCGGCGACCTCGGCTGGGTGGTCGAGCGCCATGGCGCCGTCTACGCGGCGGAGTACGGCTGGGACATGTCCTTCGAGGGGCTCGTGGCTGAGATCGTGGCCGGCTTCGCCGACCGCCCACGACCCGCGGCGGGAGGCGGGCTGGATCGCGCGAGCTGGACGGCCGCCGGGCCGGGTCGATCTTCTGCATCGCGGCCGCTGAGCCGCGCGTGGCGGCCCTGAGGGCGCTGTTCGTCGATCCGGGCGCCCGGCGGCGCGGGATCGGGAGCCTCCTGATCGAGCGCTGCGTCGAGTTCGCGCGCGCGGCCGGCTACGCGCGCATCGAGCTGGGGACGACGAGCGATCTCGTGGACGCCCGGCGGCTCTACGACGCCGCCGGCTTCCGGATCGTGCGCGAAGAGGTGCAGCCGCGCTTCGGCACCACCGTGACGAGCCAGCGCATGGCGCTCGACCTGTAGAGGCGCTCAGACCGGCGCCGGGGCGAACGCCGGGTCGTGCTCGTTGCGCCGGAAGAAGTCGACCATCGCGCCCGCGTACTCGTTGAAGCCGGGCGGGCGCAGGCCATGCGGGGCGAGCAGCTCGAGCGCGCGGCTCGGGTCGAACACGACCGGGTGGTTCAGGTACGCGATCGACTGGTACGGCGTGCCGCCGAACAGCCTGCGCACCGGGCCGAGGCGGAGCGACGCGGACACGAGGCCGGGCGGCACACGCCCCGCAGGGGCGCGGCCGGCGTACTCGCTCGACAGCAGGCTCACGAGGCCGCGCGTGGAGAGCGGCTCCGGGTCTACGAGATGGAGGGTCTCGCCCGTCATCGCCGCATCCGCCGCGGCGGCCGCGGCGGCGCCAACCACGTAGTCGACCGGCACGACGTTGAAGGCAGCCTCGGCGCGCCCGAACTGAGGCAGGGCGCGTCCCGAGGCATCCGCCCTCGCGATCGCCCGCAGCAGGTAGTAGGGGCCGTCGAACTTCTCGGTCTCGCCCGTCCGGGAATCGCCCACGACGACGGCCGGCCGCAGGATCACGGCCGGCACGTCGCTCGATCAGCTCGCGGACCTTCAGCTCCGCCTCGAACTTGGTCGACTCGTAGTGGTTCTTGAAGCCCTGCCCCGCCATGAGCTCGTTCTCGTACACGACGCCGCGGCGCCGGCCCGCGACGTACGCGGTGCTCACGTAGACGAGCCGCTCGAGCCGCTCGGCCGCGAGGCACAGCTCGAGCACGTGGGCGGTGCCGCCCACATTGACCCGCTGCGCGACGGCGAGCGGCACGGCGAGGTTGTAGACGGCGGCGAGGTGGAAGACACTGCGCACCTCGGCGCAGACCCTTTCCCACTGGTCGTCCGCGAGCCCGAGCCGCGGCTGCGTGATGTCGCCCGCCAGCAGCTCGATCCGCCCGCTGCCGATCTCCGCCGCGGAGCGCCGGGCGACGTCCAGCATGCGCGGCTCGACGAGCGCGAGCACGTGCGTCGCCGGGATCGCCGGCGAGCAGGCGCCGCACGAGCCGGCGGCCGATGAAGCCCGGGAAGCCGGTGATGAACGCGACGCTCAAGCCCTGAGCCTCAGCGCGGGAACATCCCGCGCGCCGACCACAGCCAGCGCAGGTCGCCGCTCGGGCGCAGGCGCCGGGTGGCCGCGAGCTGCAGCCCGTTCTGACGGCCGCCGACGAGGTCGGCCCAGTCCTCGTAGCGGCAACGGAGCGTGACCGTCGGCGCGGCGCGCGCGGCCCGGCGCGACCCGGGTGTCGCCATTCGAGACGTCGAGGTGCCACGGATCCGCGTCCGCGAACTCCCACTGGATCGTCCCGGGCCGCTCGGGGGCCCTTTCGTGGTCGAGGCCGCCGAGCAGCATCTGGAACAGGGCCGCCATCGTCTCCGGATCGCTCCGGGGCGGCCCCGTCTTCTCGCCGAGGATTCCGCCCCAGACGAGTCGCTGGCCCATGCGGGCGCGCTCGATCGGCTCGAGCTCTGTCGAGAAGATCGACGGGCCCGGCAGCTCGTCGATCGCGAGCCCGGCGCTGCGCAGCTTCGTCTCGAGCGAGCCGGCGCCCTCGGCGCCGATCTCCTCGAGCGTGAAGCCGAACACCTCCGTGTAGCGCGCGGTCCCAGCGCGGCGGCACCAGCACTGCGGCCGCCCAGGGAATCACCTCGCGCAGCATGTCGGCAACGGCCCAGCGGCAGTCCGGGTCGTCGCGGCAGAGGTCGGCCAGCAGCTTGACGCCGAAGCCGATGTGGCGCTGCTCGTCCAGAGCGACCTTCTCCATGCCGAGCCGGAAGCCCGGGAAGAGCCGGCGCTCCTCGCAGGTAGCTCGTGATGAAGTGCTGGCCGGGCTGCGCGAGCGTCGCCTCGATCAGCAAGTGGTAGAGCGTGACCGCCGCGGCGAGGTTCGGGCGGGTCGGCCTGCGGCGCAGCTCCGCGCACATCGTCTCGAGCCGCCCGAACACCTGCTTGAAGCCCCAGGTGAGCCGCGGCTCGATCGCGGCGAGCCGCGAGCCGATGTCGGAGCCGCCGATGCCGGCGACCTCGTGCATGAAGCGGCTGAAGAAGACCGCGTGGCGCGCCTCGTCCACCTGCTGGGTGGCGAGGAAGTACTTCTGCTCCTCGAGCGGCGCGGCGTCGATGTAGGGCGAGAGGCCGTCGGCCACCGCGTCCTCGCCCCAGAAGAAGAGCGCGTAGTTCCAGAGGGCGGCCTCGCGCTCGAAGTCCGTGAAGACCTCCTGCCACTGGCGGGCGTCCTCCGTGAAGTCGATCTCGGTGGCGCGCCAGTTGCTGCGCTCCCAGCGCGAGTACAGATCCTCGTAGCTGATCGCGTCTGCCGCCGTCCTGAACCGGTACATTTGTACTCATGGGAGGAACGAATGTACCAAGAGGGGCGGCTCGGCGCGAGGCCATCCTGCGCGCCACGCTCGCGCTCATCGGCGAGCGCGGCCCGGACGCGGTGACCCACCGCGCCGTGGCGGAGCGCGCCGGGCGTCCCGCTCGCCGTCCACCACCTACTGGTTCGAGTCCAAGGAGGACCTGCTCCAGGAGACGCTCCTGCTGGCCGCGCGCGAGGAGGTGGCGCGGCTCGAGCGGCTCGTGCTCGAGCTGGCGCCGAGCGACATCGACGGTGAGCGGCTGGGCGCAGGCGGTCGCGGCCGTGCTGGCCGCCGACGTCGAGGCGGACCCGGTGCGCCACGTCGCCTTCATCGAGCTCGTGCTCGAGGGCACCCGCCGCCCCTGGCTGCTCGAGGAGATCGAGCGCTGGGACCGCGCCCACCTGAACCTCGCGGAGCTCGGCCTGCGCGCCGCCGGCTCGCCGGACCCGGCGGGCGACGCGCCGCTCGTGGTGGCGGCGATCACCGGGCTCCTGCTCGGCCAGCTCGCGAGCCCGCGCTCGGACTTCGAGGCCCAGGTCTTCCGGCCGGCGCTCGAGCGGCTCTTCACGAGCCTCGTCGCGGAGCGCGCAACGACGGGGCGGGGCGCCTCCGAGTTGCCATCCCCGTAAGAAAACGAGTTCGTTTATCATCGCGGGCCGCGCGCCGCGGGCGTGACCAGATCGAGCGACTCGGGGGGAAATGAACTCGACGACCGCCGCAGACGTAGTGGCGTCTGCGCTGAAGGCGCAGTCCCACGAGGACATACCGTTCTCGCTGGAGCTGAACCAGGACCAGCGCGACGTGCGCGACTGGGTGCACGGCTTCGCGGAGAAGGTGGTTCGCCCCGCCGCCCACGAGTGGGACGAGCGCGAGGAGACGCCCTGGCCGGTGATCCAGGAGGCCGCGAAGATCGGCCTGTACGGCTTCGAGTCGCTGGCGCAGTTCTGGGCCGACCCGAGCGGCCTGACGCTGCCGATCGTCAACGAGGAGCTCTTCTGGGGCGACGCCGGGATCGGCATGTCGATCATGGGCACCACGCTCGCGGTTGCGGGCATCTTCTCGGCGGGCACGCCCGAGCAGCTCGGCGAGTGGGTGCCCGCAGTGCTACGGCACGCGCCGACGAGCCGAAGGTCGCCGCGTTCTGCGTGTCCGAGCCCGACGCCGGCTCGGACGTGGCGGCGCTGCGCACGCGCGCCCGCTACGACGCCGAGCGCGACGAGTGGGTGCTGAACGGCCAGAAGGCCTGGGCCACCAACGGCGGCATCGCCGACGTGCACGTGGTCGTGGCCACGGTCGACCCGGAGCTCGGCTCCCGCGGTCACGCGGCGTTCGTGATCCCGCCCGGCACGAAGGGCCTCGAGCAGGGCACGAAGGTGAAGAAGCACGGCCTGCGGGCCTCGCACACGGCGGACGTCTTTCTGGACGACTGCCGCATCCCCGGCTCGCTCGCTGCTCGGCGGCAAGGAGAAGCTCGACGAGCGGCTCGCGCGCGCCCGCGAGGGCGGGAGCTCGAAGAGCCAGGCGGCGCTGCAGACGTTCGAGGTCAGCCGCCCGACGGTCGGCGCGCAGGCGCTCGGGATCGCCCGCGCGGCATACGAGTACTCGCTCGAGTACGCGAAGCAGCGCGAGCAGTTCGGCCGCGCGATCATCGAGAACCAGGCGATCGCGTTCACGCTCGCCGACATGAAGATGGAGATCGACGCGGCGCGGCTGCTCGTCTGGCGAGCGTCCTGGATGGGCCGCAACGGGCACACGTTCGAGAACGCCGAGGGCTCGATGTCGAAGCTCAAGTGCGGCGAGGTCGCCGTCTGGTCGACCGAGCGGGCGATCCAGATCCTCGGCGGCAACGGCTACACGCGCGAGTTCCCCGTCGAGCGCATGCACCGCGACGCCAAGATCTACACGATCTTCGAGGGCACCTCCGAGATCCAGCGGCTCGTGATCGCCCGGGCGATCTCGGGCATGCAGATCAGGTAACGGCGACCCGGTCCACGGGGCGTGGGGCCCACCCGACCGGCGCCGAGCGCTCAGGCGGCGGTGAGGGAGCGGTCTTCCTCGAGGTGCTTGTGCGACGGGCAGTACTTGCGGCCCGGGAGCGGGTCGCGCTGGCAGGCGTTGCCCGAGCGCGTGAGCGCGTGGCACTGGAGAACCGCGCCGCCCGGGAGAATGCCCTGGGCGAGCATGCGGTCGACATAGGCGCCGGCGGCGGCGACATGCCACTCGATCACCTTGTAGACCCGGAGCTGGCGCTCCATCGGGAAGTACATGCGCACGTCCCGGAAGAGCGAGCGCGCCGGCTTCGCGAAGCAGTGGCGGTCGCGCGCAAGGCGTTCGAAGGCGGCCTCGCAGGCGGCCAGCAGGTCCCGTGCGTCGTCGCTGCGGGGGCCATCGAGGAGGTCAGGCTGAAGTTCGCGGTAGATGGCTCGGCTGAACTGGTACATGGTGGCAAATGGGGGGGCCGGGTTCAGGAACACTCTCGGCTCTCAACAAAATGATAAACAACATTATCTCTGTTTGCCAGCTGAAAAAGCCGCAAATAGCGGGCTTTATTAAGAACTTACAGACCGGCTTTCCTGCATGTATACGCGAGAACCGCGTTTTTCGCCACCCCCGGGACGGTGGGGCCCGCTACTCCGCGGGGGCGCCGGCTGAGGCGGCCGGTTCGTCCGCCTCGACGATCGCGCGCCGCGCGGCGGAGGCCTCGTCCTGGCCGACGTACGGCAGCAGCGTCGACTCGACGAGGTCGGGCAACAGCGTCAGGAGCTTGCCGGTCTCGCCGGCGGCGATCATGCGGTAGACGGCCTCGTAGGCGCCCGCCACGACGGTCTGGGCGTGCATGGCGGGGACGCTTCCCGCGCGAGTCCAGCTCGCTCGCGGCGTTCTCCTCGATCAGCTTGGCGAACTCGCCCATCACCGCGGTGCGCTTCTCCACCGCCTCGGGGCCGGCGGCCATCACCTCGACGATGCACATGCGCGCGAACGCGGGGGAGGCCTCGAGCAGCTCGAGGAACGCCCGGAAGCCGGCGGTGATCCGGGGGGCGAAGCCCGTTTCGGCCTCGAGGGCCGCGCGCACGCCGGCGATGAGGAGGTCGGCGACCTGGTCGTACGCCGCGAGGAAGACCTCGTCCTTGTTGTGAAAGAGCTCGTAGAAGGTGCGGCGCGAGACGCCCGCGGCACGCACCACGTCCTCGACGCTCATGCGCGCATAGCCGCGCGCGGCGGTCGCCTCCGCCACGGCGGCGAGGATCCGCTGGCGCTGGTTGCGTGCCACGAAGCTGCGTGAGAGCCCGTGCCTGCCGGGCGGAAGCTGGTGGGGGCCGCGCGGGTTCCGTTGGCTCTTTCGGGACACGGAGGTGAGAATGTACATGTAGGCGTGTACGAAGCGCTGCGGCTCCATACGCGGCCTCGGAATCAACCTTCTATGGTGCGCGCGCATGAGCCTCTCCGACGTCGCCGAGCTGACCGGCGCGCTGGTGGCGATCGACTCCGTGAACCCCTCGCTCGAGCCGGGCGCGGCAGGGGAGAGCGAGGCCGCGGCGTTCGTGGCGGACTGGGCTCGCGACGCCGGGCTCGATGTCGACCTGGTCGAGGCCACGCCGGGGAGGCCGAGCGTCGTCGCGCGGGCACGCGGCAGCGGCGGCGGTCGCACGCTCCTCCTGTGCGGTCATCTCGACACGGTCGGCGGCGGCGCGATGAGCGCGCCCTTCGAGGCGCGCACGGACGGCGACCGGCTGTACGGCCGCGGGGCGTACGACATGAAGGCGGGACGTCGCCGCCGCACTGGTCGCCTGCCGCGAGGCGGACACGCTCGAGCTGGCGGGCGACGTGATCGTGGCCGCCGTGGCCGACGAGGAGCACGCGAGCCTCGGCGTGCAGGAGGTGCTGGCCACGCTCGGCGCCGATGCGGCGATCGTGACCGAGCCGACCGAGATGGAGATCGCGATCGCCCACAAGGGCTTCGCCTGGCTCGAGGTCGAGGTGCGCGGGCGCGCCGCGCACGGCTCGCGCCCGCAGCTCGGGGTGGACGCGATCGTGAAGGCGGGCCCGATCCTGACGGCGCTCGGCGAGCTCGACGAGCGCCTCGGCGAGAGACGCCACCCGCTGCTCGGCCGCGGCTCGGTGCACGCCTCGCTGATCAGCGGCGGGAGCGACCTCGCGACCTATCCCGGAGCGCTGCACGATCGGGATCGAGCGGCGGACCCTGCCGGGCGAGGGCGCTGCGGAGGTGGAGCGCGAGCTGGCGCAGCTGCTCGCGGGTTGCCGCGAGGGCGACCATGCGCTCGAGACGTCCTCGCGCACGCTGCTCGTGCGCGAGCCGCTCGAGACGGAGCCGGACGAGCGCGTGGTGACCGTGCTTCGCGAGGTCGCGGCCGAGGTGCTCGGCTCGCGGCCGCCGCTCTCGGGGGCGAGCTTCTGGGCCGACTCCGCCTTCATCGCCGCCGCGGGCATCCCGACCGCGCTGTTCGGCCCCGGCGGCGAGGGCGCCCATGCGGCCGAGGAGTGGGTGAGCATCCGCGACACCGAGAGCTGCGCGCGCGTGCTCTGCCGCACGGCCGCGAGCGTGTTCTGCGCCTGACGCTCAGGTCACGCGGCGCAGGACGGTGAGCCCGACGAGCCGCGAGACGACCATCGCGATGTACCCGACGCCGGCCACCTGCTCGAGCATCACGAGGCTGCGCGCGAACGCCTTGATCGGCACGACGTCGCTGAGGCCGGTGCTCGACAGCGTCGTGAAGCTCAGGAACAGGAGCTCCATCCAGCTGCGGTCGGCACCGGGGTCGACCGCCGCCGTGAAGCTGCCCGGCTCGATCGCCTGGCAGACCGTGTAGGTGTAGGCGAACGCCCCAGGCGACCAGCGTGAAGGTGGCGCCGACGGCGAACAGCTCGTCGCGGGTGATGTCGTGGTCGGCGAGCATGTAGGCGATCAGCGCGCCTGCCGCGTAGAAGTAGACGACGGCCTCGATCGCGGACGAGTAGGGCAGCAGGTCATCGCTGCCGGTGACCGCCTGGATCAGGAGCAGGACGGACGCCGGGCATCCCGAGCAGGAAGACGAACCAGATCGGGCCGGGCGAGCTGCGGACGGCGAGCAGCACGAGCCCGAGGATCACGATGCCGAAGCACGCTGAAGAACGCGCTGCCGACGCTCGCTGTTCTCCAGCAGCGGATAGATCAGCACCGCGGCGAGCTGGGTCGCGAGAAGGATCGCGGACGGCTCGCGCCTGGCGAACGTGAGCACACGCGCGAAGCTATCCGCCGGACCGGTCGCCATCGCCCGGTACGGTTACGGCCATGGGCGACCTGACACCGAGTTCCGGCCGAGTTCCCTCCAGGCGCACGCGTGAGCAGCGCGCATACCGGCTCGTCGTGGCCGGCGGCGCCGCCGGGAGCGGTGGCCGTCGTGGGAGTCGTGCTCGCGATCGTCGGCGTGATCGGGTACGCCCTCCCGGTGCTCGCGCTCGTGATCGCCGTCATCTGCGCCTTCCTGTTCCGCCGCTCGGTGTCTTGACAGAGGCCTCGGCCGGCCGCGCCTTCCGGCAGGGGGTGCGCGAGGGCATCCCGTTCGCCGTGGCCGGCTTCCTGCTGGCCGTCTCCTTCGGCGTGGTCGCGCAGGACGCCGGCCTGTCCGCCGCTCGCGGCGATCGTCATGTCGGCTGATCGTGTTCGCCGGCTCCGCGCAGTTCACCGCGATCGCGATCATCGGCGGCGGCGGCACGGTCGGTGCGGCGATCGGGGCGGCCGCGCTGATGAACTCGCGCTTCCTGCCGATGGGCGCGGCGCTCGGGCCGTCGCTGCCGGGCGGCCCGCTCAAGCGCGCGGCGCAGGGCCAGGCCGTCGTCGACGCCTCGTGGGCGCTCGCCGGCCGCGGCGACGGGAGCTTCGATCGCTGGCTCCTGTTCGGCGCGTCCGCCACCCAGTACGTGGCCTGGCAGGTCGGCACGATCGCGGGCGCGCTCGGCGGCGACCTGCTCGGCGACCCCGACGCGCTCGGGCTCGACGCCATCTACCCGGCCTTCTTCCTCGGCGCTGCTGCTGGCCGAGGTGCGCACGCGCCGCGCCGCGGGCGTGGCGCTGCTCGGCGCCGCCATCGCGCTCGCGCTCGTCCCGGTCGCGCCGGCCGGCGTGCCGGTGCTGGTGGCGAGCCTCGCCGCGCTCGTCGGCCTGACGCGCTCCGCCCAGGCGGCGGTCGCGGCGGCGCAGGAGTCCGAGGGGGCGGCCGGATGAGCACCAGCGCTCCTGATCGGCGGCTGCGCGCTCGTCACCGCGGTGCTCAAGGCGATCGGGCCGATCGCGCTCGGCGGGCGCGAGCTGCCGCTCTGGGTCACGAGCGTGATCGTGCTGCTCGCCCCGGCCCTGCTGGCCGCGCTCGTCTTCACGCAGGCATTCGCCGACGGCTCGCGGCTCGTCGTCGGGGCCGAGACCGGCGGGCGTCGTCGCCGGCGGCCTCGTCGCCTGGCGCACCGGGTCGATCGTCGCCTGCGTCGTCGTCGCGGCCGCGGTCACGGCGGGCCTGCGAGCGCTGTGAGCGCGATGGACGAGCTGCCGATCCGCCGCAACACCGTCCTGCTCTCGGCGGCGCTCGCCGCCAACTCGGCGATGCTCCAGCTCTCGGCCGCGGTCGCGTCGCTCACGCTCGTGATCGTGCTCGGACGTCGAGGGCCTGCTCGGGCTCGGCCCGGCGATCGTGCTCGCCTCGGGCGCGCTCGCGGCGCTGCCGGCCGGCCGGGCGATGGACCGCTTCGGCCGCGTGCCGGTGCTCGCCGCCGGCTTCTCATCGGGGCGGCCGGCTGCGGCCTCGCCGCGCTCGGCAGCGCGAGCGAGCTCGGCGCCCGCCGTGCTCGGCGGGCCTCGTGCTCGTCGGCGCCGCGAGCGGGATGGCGCTGCTGGCGCGCACCGCGGCCGGCGACATGTACCCGCCCGAGCGGCGCGCGCGCGGGATCGCGCTCGTGCTCTTCGGCGCGGTGTTCGGCGCGATCCTCGGGCCCGCCGTGTTCAGCCCGCTGCTCGCCGGCCGGGAGCTCGACGGCGACGCGCTCGCGCCGCTGTGGCTCGCGGCGGGCGGCGTTCATGCTGGTCGGGCTGCGCGCTCGTGTCGGCGGTGCGGCCCGACCCGCGCCGGATCGCGGAGCTGCTCGAGCACGAGCCGGAGCGGGACGCGGACGCTCCGGCGGCCCCGCTGCGCGAGCTGCTCGCGCCGGCCGGGCGTGATCCCCGCCCTGCTCGCCGCGCAGGCGAGCTTCGCGGTGATGGTGGGCGTGATGACGCTCACCGGCGCGGTCGTCGTCGACCACCACGGCCACGAGGGCGCACGACGTGTTCCCGATCATCGGCGCGCACGTGATCGGCATGTACGCGCTCGTGATCGTGATCGGCGACCTCATCGACCGCATCGGCCGCACGCCCGTCGCTGGCCGGCGGGCTGCTCGTGATGGCCGTCTCCGTGATCAGCCTGCTGTGGGTCGAGAGCGTCGCCGGCCACCGCCGTCGCCCTGTTCGGCCTCGGCCTCGGCTGGAACCTCTCCTTCGTGGCGGCGACCGCCGAGCTCGCCGACCTGCACCCTGCCCTCCGAGCGCGGCAGGCTGCTCGGCTTCAACGACCTGCTCTCGGGCGCCACCGGCGCCGGGCTCGCGCTGCTCGGCGGGCTCGCGCTCTCCGCGCTCGGCGTCGCGGCGCTCGCGATCGGCGGCACCGTGCTCGTGGTCGGCCCGGCGCTCTGGATCCTGCGCCACGGGATGCCTGAGCCCGGTCACGCATTCGCCGCCGCCGCTGTGACGAAGCTCTCAGTCGCGGTGCCGCCGCGTCGCTAAATCAAGTGGGATGGAGCACGCACTAAGACTTCCCATCGCCGGACCCTGCTCGTGCCGCTGCTCGCATTCGTCATCGGCGCGTGCGCGCGACGCTCACCTACGCCGCCGTCGACGGTGCCTCGCTTGACCTCACCTCGGGCGACGGCCCGGCGAGCAAGCGCGCGCCGCACGCGGGTGCGGGCGACGTGGCGAGCAAGCACGCGCCGGTCGAGACTCGCTGAGCCTCCGTCAGAACCTGCGGAAGCGGCCCAGCACCGCCCGCTCGAGCCCCGTGAGCTCGCGCCAGGCCCGGCGCGCGGCGGTCTCGATGAAGCTCGTGTAGCCGTTCGCGGCGACCGCCGAGGAAGGACCGGTCGCGGGCAGCGCTCCCACCCCGCGCGCCACCTCGACGCCGTGCTCCACGACCATGTCGAGCTCGGCGTCGAACACGATCTGCGCGCGCTGGCTCGTGACCCCGAGCTCCTGGCCGATCGGATGGCTGTCGAGGTGGTGGATCGTCACATCCGCGTCGCGGCCGACCAGCTTGTTCGAGACCCGCAGCACCTTGACCGGGGCCTCGACGACGGCCTGGTAGCACGCGCGCGTGCCGTCCTCCGCGTCACGGAACTGCTTGAGGAAGAGCTGGTGGACCTGGCCGGCGAGCATTGTGTCGACGAGCTCGGTCGTGAGGCGGATGTCCGCGAGCACGATCTCGCCCTCGGAATTGAAGGCGGGCAGATCGCCGACGAGCCTGCGCACGAGGCCCGCGGGCCCTTCGAGCGGCCGCTGGGGAGAGCCGTCCTCCGGGCCGACCTCCTCGACCTCCATGAAGGGCCGCCACGCCCCGCCGGCATCGCGTCCGAAGTTGCCGCCGAAGGCCTCCAGCGTCACGTGCTCTCCGCGGGCGTCCGCGGGATCGAAGCGCGCCATCGTCTTCGCGTAGCCGTAGGTCTCCCGCCCGCCCAGGTACGACATCGGGTTGTCGACGAAGTATGTACGGGACGGCGAGCACGAGCCGCTCGGCCAGGAAGGTCGCGCCGAGGTCACGGCCCGCCATGACGGGGATCCAGAACGAGGCCATGATCTCCGCGACCGATCCCCAGCGGTCGAACGGCGGGGTCAGGCACGAGACGCGCTCGAAGCCGCCCACGAGAAGCAGCACGTTCGACCCCAGCGAGCGATAGTCCGTCGAGCCGCCCGCCGGGATGTTGAACATGCGGTCGACGAGATCGGCGATCCGCTGCTCGTCGCCCTGGAGCACGAGGCCGCGCATCCTGCCGCCCTCGCTGAGGAAGGGCGGCGGGGTCGTCGCCCGCCCGCCGTATTCGACGTAGGGCGGCAGCTCGAGCGAGCGCGGGCGCAGCCAGTCCGGCTGGCGGCCGGGGATCGTGTGCGCTATTCCGGTGATGCTCTCGGCGGCCTCGATCCCCGAGATCACCGCGGCCTCGACGCATCCGCCGTCGATCCCGTTGCGCGTCCAGTCGCCCGCCAGCGCGAGGTTCTCGAAGCCGCTCTCGCCGGACGGCAGGCGATGCTTGACCGAGCCCGCGGGCGTGAGGACGTAGCGCTCGCTCGGAGTCACGTTCGCCCGCCAGTACTGCGCGTCGAAGCGCTCGGGACCGCTGCCGCCGTCGTCGTCGACGAGCACGCTCCAGTCGAACGACCCGTCCGGGTTGCGCGCCAGCGGCCAGAGGGCCGCCATGTCCCTCTCCATGAAGCCGATCGCGTTGCGCTTGACGCGCTCGGTGGCCTCCGCAGGCGTCTCGCCCTCCACCTCGTCGAGCACGCCGCAGAAGTAGCCGATCGTCCGCACGTCGTCGCTCGCCGGCCACGACTCGCGCGGGAGCAGATGGGTCATGTCGCAGTAGGTGTCGAGCGGCTCGACGTAGCAGCCCGCGACCGAGTTCTCGTCGTGCGCCCAGCCGAGCTCGGCGGCGCCGCGGTTGGCCCAGACCTGGAAGGCCTGGGTCTGGACGGTCACGGCGGTGCGGATCCCGGCCGCGAAGCGCTCGTCGTGATCGATCAGCTCGCCGCAGATCGGCTCGAGCGCTCCGACCGGGATCGCCAGCACCACCTCGTCGAAGTCCTTGCGCTCGCCGGGGCGTGAGCGCTCGAGGGTGTGCGCACCGACCCGCAGCGGGTCCGCCACGAGCTCGAACGGCTGGTCCTGGGCGGCAGGCTCGAGCTGATCCCAGAGCGGCTCGCTCGGCCAGCACTCGAGTCCCTCGACCCCTTCGAGCGGGCGGTACTCGGCGAGGCCCTCCGCGAGCTTCGCCTGCTCGACCATCTCGATCCCGTCGACGCGGTTGACGGGCCGCCCGCGCTCGTCCCGTCCGAGCCGCAGGGCGGTGACCGCGTGGAAGAACTTGAACCTCACCCCGCGGGCGCGCAGCACCTCGTAGAGCGGCGTGAAGACCACGTCGCCCATACCCGCCTGCATCTTGTACATGATCGATCCGCGGTAGCTGAAGGCCAGCCGCAGCAGGTCGCTGGTCGCGGTGCCGGCCGCGACGTCGGCGGCGGCAATCGAGCCCCGGGGGTAGCCGAACGCGACGTCGTAGACCGAGCGCAGCACCGGGGCGCGCTCCTCGGGCGTGCGGCCGAGCGTGACCTCCTTGGCGCCGTGGCGCCTGAGCCAGGCGGACCACTCCTGGTCGTTGACCGCGTCGAACCCGTGCTCGAGGACGCCGTCCTCGACGATGCCCGCGAGCGTCGAGACGCCCGCGTCCACGGCGGTGAAGAAGAAGCGCAGCCGCGGCTCGTCGTCGCAGCTTCCCCGGACGACGAGCCAGAGCCAGTCGCGGAAGCTCTTCAGCAGCCGCACGAGCAGCGCCGGCTGCGCCGCCTGCCTCGGCAGGCGGTGATCCGTGCCGCCCGCCCGCAGGCGCGCCAGCCGCTCGGCCACGCCGAGCAGCCGCTCGGCGCTCTCGATCGGCAGGGCGAGCAGGTCGGCCGCGAGCTCGCCGGCGAGGTTCTCGAACCAGTCGGGCAGGAGCGGGACGTCCACGTCGTCGATCTCGACGAGGCCCGCCTCGCGCAGCCCGCGCCAGCCGGTCAGCGCCCAGGCGCACGCCTCCGCCGCGATCTCCCAGAAGGTGGGCAGCTCGCCGCCGTCGCCCGGACGCAGGAAGTTGCGCGGGCAGTCGAAGGAGTTGGCGTGCCAGCCCTCGCCCTGCCGGTCGTAGAGCACGAGCTGGTCGCAGGGCTTGAAGGCGTCGTCGAAGCCGGCCAGCGGCGTGCCCGGCTCGCGGCCGACCTCGGCGTAGGCGTCCCGCATCAGCCGGAAGGCGTTGTCGTAGAACCCGAACCACACGTGCAGCCCGTGCTCCTCGATCCGGTTCGAGCGGCTCGCGTTCCGGCCGCTCGCGCCCTTGCCGCCGAGGCGCCAGCCGAGCTGGTAGACGGTCACCGAGTGGCGCTCGCGCAGCTCGGGCGTGGCGGTGAGCTCGAAGGCGGCGGTCAGGCCGCCGACGCCGCCGCCCAGGACCGCAATCTCCTTGGTTGCCTCGCCTTCGTTCACGCCCCGGTCCCAGCTCCGTTCGAGTTCATGCGATCCTATCCCGGTGCCGGAGGCGAGACCCCGCGTGACGCCCGAGGAGCTCGAGCTCGTGCGACGGGGTTACGAGCTCTGGAACTCCGGCGACTTCGAGGGCGTGGCCGCGCTCTGCTTCGCGCAGGACATCGAGTGGTGGAACTCGCCCGACTGGCCCGGCACGCGCATCTACCACGGGCTCGACGAGGTCATCGCCTTCCTGCGTGACGAGGTGGCCAGCATCATCGAGCTGAGCGACATCGAGATCGAGGGCCTCGACGTCCACGGCGACGAGGTCCTGATCCAGATGCTCGCCCGCACCCGCGGCGCGGGCAGCGAGCTCGACATCGGGAAGATCCCGATCTTCCACGTGGCCCGCATCCGTGCCGGGCGGGTGGCGCGCGTGCGCGTCTATCTCACCCCGGGCGAGGCCATGGCCGCCATCCGCAACGCTGCGGCCTGACTCAGCTCTCGTACTCGTAGAAGCCGCGGCCGGTCTTGCGGCCGTGGTGGCCCGACACCACCATCCGCTTGAGCAGCGGCGGCGGCGCGTACTCGGGCCGCTTGAACTCCTCGTAGAGCGAGTCGCAGACGGCGTACAGCACGTCGAGCCCGATGAAGTCGCAGAGCGTCAGCGGGCCCATCGGGTGCCCGCAGCCGAGCCGCATGCCCTCGTCGATGTCCTCGCGGCTCGCGAAGCCGTCCTCGTACATGCGCACGCCGGCCATCAGGTAGGGGACGAGCAGCATGTTGACGATGAAGCCCGAGCGGTCCTTGGTCCGGATCGGGTGCTTGCCGAGCAGGCGCGCGAAGTCCTCGGCCCGCTCGACCACGGCGCGATCGGTGTCGAGGGCCACGACCACCTCGACCAGCTTCATGACCGGCACGGGCGAGAAGAAGTGCAGGCCGAGCGACGCGCTGCGGGTGGTCGGTCCACGACGCGAGCTGGGCGATCGGGATCGAGGAGGTGTTCGACGCCAGGATCACGTCCTCGTCCAGCATCCGGTCGAGCCTCTGGAAGACAGCGCCCTTGAGCGCGGCGTCCTCGATCACGGCCTCCACGACCACGCCCGAGTCGGCGAGCGCGTCCGGATCGGTCGTCCAGTCGATCCGGGCGAAGAGCGCCGAGGCGTCCTCCGGGCTCAGCTTGCCGCCCTCCACCGCCCGCTCGACCGAGGCCTCGATGCGCCCGCGCGAGCGCTCGAGCGGAGCGGTCTCGGGCTCGTGAATGGTCACCGCGAGGCCGGCCCGCGCGGCCGACTCGGCGATGCCCGAGCCCATGAAGCCCGCGCCGACGATCCCGACCGCCTGGAGCTCGCTCGCCACTAGCGGAGCTTGCGGATCTGGAACGCCCTGACGATGTCGGTGACCCCGTGCATCAGCGCCCAGATGCCGGCGAACACGAGCAGCACGTACGCCTTGGTTATGAAGAACTGACCGCCCGTCCAGAAGGCCAGGATGATCATCAGGATCCCCGAGATCAGTCCAACCCACCAGAGCTCGTTGACGTCGCGGTCGACGAACGCCTGGATCACCCAGAACACGCCCACCAGCAGGAACAGGAAGCCGAGGATGTCGGCGATGCCCGCGAAGGTGTTCTCCGGGCTGATCAGCGCGATGATGCCCGCGATCACGAACAGGACGCCGAAGATGGCCCATAGCCACTTCAACGTGGGAGCGACGGCGGCCATGACGAACTGCTGGAACCCCGAGAGCAGGAACATGAGCCCGATGAGGACGCCCACGGTCGTGACCGAGGCGGCGTCGAACTGCAGCACCACGAGCGCGATCAGTATCCAGGCGATGCCGGTGACGAGCCAGAGCCACCACAACCTGCCGACGCCCATCTCACCAAGCGACTCCGCATCATCCCTTGCCGAGCTCTCCACGAGTCCTCCTGACATTGCTTGCGAGTTCGGCAGATCGTAGGACTGGAGCCGGTCGGTGGCCGCGGCAGACTGCTGCCGCAGGTTGCCTAAGGGCGGGCCGGGGTCGATGATGGGCGGATGAGCCTTCCCCGGGAGCTTGCAACCGCCGCGCTTCGCCCGGTCCTCGGAGCGGTCAGGGCCGGCGGGCAGGCCGCGGAGACGGCCACGCTCGCGACGGTCGACGCCGTGCTCGGGTCGAGGACCGCGACCGAGATCGCGGACCGCGTGGTCGACAGCCCTCTCGTGCGGCACACGCTCAGCCGCGTGCTCGCCGGGCCGCTTGTCGAGGAGGCGGCCCGCGAGGTGGTTCGCCATCGGGTGCTCGAGCGGGCCACGGATCCAGTCCTGAGCGGCGATGCGCTCGACGCGATCGTCGAGCGGGCGCTCGCGGAGGGCATCGTCGAGCGCGCGGCGGCGCGGGTGCTCGAGGGCCCCGAGCTCGAGCGCGTGGCGACCACGGCGCTCGACAGCCCCGCGCTCGAGCGTCTCGTGGCGCACGCGATCGACAGCCGGCTGGTGGACGAGGCGGTCGCACGGCTCCTAGAGAGCGAGGAGCTCTGGCTGGTCGTCGAGGAGATCGCGGGGAGCCCCGCGGTGAGCGACGCGATCACGCAGCAGAGCATGGGATTCGCCGACCAGGTGGCGGACGGAGTGCGGTCGAGCTCGCGCAACGCCGACGCCTGGCTCGAGCGGGCAGCACGGCGCGCGCTTCGGCGCCCGCCCGCCGAACTGCCGCCGGAGACACTCGAGCCGTGAGCCTCGCGGAGGAGCGCCCGCACGCGAGAACCAGGGCCGCCGCCGTCGCCGGGCGCGCCCGGGAGGTGGCGGAACGGGTGCACTCGGACCCGGCCGTGGCGGCGGTCACACCCCGCTACCAGGGGCTCGTCACGCGCACGATCGCCTTCTCGCTCGACGCCGCCGCCATCAACCTCGTGGCGATCGCGGTCGGGGTGGCGGTCGGCCTCGCCATCTCGGTGCTCGGCCTCCCGAGCGAGGTCGAGACCGCGCTGTTCGCCGTCGGGGGGGTGGCCTACCTCGTCTGGAGCGCCTCCTACTTCATCGGCTGCTGGTGCACCACCGGGCAGACGCCCGGCGACCGCCTGCTGCACATCCGCGTCTGCGACGCGGACGACTTCACCACGATCAGGTTGTGGCGCGCCGTTCTGCGGCTGATCTTCCTCGTGCTCGCCGCCATACCGCTGTTCGCGGGCTTCCTCCCGATCCTGGTGAACGATCGCCGCCGTGGCCTGCAGGACATGCTCGCCGACACCGTGGTGATCGGCACGGATCCGCCTTCGCGCGCCAACTCGGACCGGCCGGAAGCGGCCGAGGTCTAACATCGAGGGCAGAGACACATGGTTGAAGCCGGAGTGGCCTTGGTGCTTGCAGGGGCCGCCTTGTTGGTGGCCGAGGCTCACGTGCCCGGAGGGGTGCTGGGAGCTCTCGGCGGCGTGGCCCTCGCGGCCGGCATCGCGCTCGCGGTTGCCGGCGCGGGCGCCGGCATCGCGCTCGTCGTGACGTCGGTGGTCGCGGCCCTCGCGGTCGCCGGCCTGTGGATGGCCGTGGCAACGCGCAAGGCGCTCGCCACCCGCCGCCTGCGCGTCTCCTCCGGCCGTGAGGCGCTCAGCGGGCGGCTCGGGGTGGTGCGCAGCTGGGGCGCGGGCGGCGGCCAGGTGCTCGTCGACGGCGCCCTCTGGCGAGCTCGGAACAGCTGGCCGGACGAGGGGCCGGAGCTCGGGGTGGGGGACCCGATCGTGGTCGAGCGGGTGAGCGGACTGACCCTGGGAGTGCGCAGGGCCGAGGAGTGGGAGGAACAATGGTGATCGGCTTGCTGATCGTTCTGGCCGTGGTGGTCGGGACAGTCATCGCCCTTGCGGGAGCTTCGGTGAGGGTCCTGCGTGAGTACGAGCGCGGCGTGGTGTTCCGGCTCGGCCGGGTGATCGACCAGAAGGGGCCCGGCCTGCTGCTGCTGATCCCGGCGGTCGACCGCATGGTGCGCGTGTCGCTGCGCACCGTGACGATGCGGATCCCGCACCAGGAGGTGATCACCCGCGACAACGTGCCGGTCAAGGTCGCGGCGGTCGTCTACTTCCGCGTGATCGACCCCGAGCGCTCCGTGGTCGAGGTCGAGAACCACATGGACGCGACGCTCCAGATCGCCCAGACGACGTTGCGCTCGGTGCTCGGCAAGGTCGAGCTCGATCACCTGCTCTCCGAGCGCGAGCGGCTCAACGAGAGCCTGCAGCAGATCATCGACGATCAGACCGAGCCCTGGGGCATCAAGGTCACCGTCGTCGAGATCAAGGACGTGGAGATCCCCGAGCGCATGCAGCAGGCGATCGCCCGCCAGGCCGAGGCGGAGCGCAACCGGCGCGCGAAGGTGATCAACGCCGAGGGCGAGTTCCAGGCGGCGGACCGGCTCGCGGACGCGGCCAACGTGATCAGGCCGAATCCCGTGACCTTGCAGCTGCGCTACCTGCAGGCGCTCACCGACATCAGCTCGAACCAGGCCTCGACGATCGTCTTCCCGCTGCCGATCGAAATGATCCGGCCATTCGTGCAGGCGGTCGGCGAGACGGTCGAGGAGGAGAGCGCCCCGGAGAAGAAGGAGAACGCGCTGCCGGCCGCCGATCAGGCGGCTGCCGCGCGGCTGCTCAGAGGGCCGTAGCGGCTGCCTTCTTCTCGATCCGGCTCGGGTCGACCCGGACGACGTCCCAGGCGAGGCCCAGGGCCTCCATCGAGCGGATCACGAGCCAGGACGGGTCGACCGGCCAGCGGCTCATGCCGTGCGACGCGGACGTCGGGAAGGCGTGGTGGTTGTTGTGCCACGACTCGCCGAGCGTGAAGGGCGCCAGCCAAAGCAGGTTGCGCGAGTGGTCGTCGGTCTCGAAGCGGCGCCGGCCGAAGAAGTGGCAGAGCGAGTTGATGCTGTACGTCACGTGGTGGACGACCAGCATGCGCACGCCGCCGCCCCACAGCAGGCCCGTGAGCGCCGCGGTGAGCGTCCCGCCGATCAGGTAGCCGAGCGCGAACGCGAGCGCCAGGCCGCCGAGCGCCCAGACGAGGAAGTGGCGATCTACCCAGCTGATCACCGGGTCCTTCACGAGGTCCGGCGCATAGCGCTTCCTGGAGCCGCGCTGGGTGTGGATGAAGAGCCAGCCGAGGTGCGCGTGCACGAGACCTTGCAGCGCCCCCTTCCAGCCGCCCTCGTGTCCGACGTGCGGGCTGTGCGG
Source organism: uncultured Thermoleophilaceae bacterium (assembly GCA_963788595.1). Lineage (GTDB taxonomy): Bacteria > Actinomycetota > Thermoleophilia > Solirubrobacterales > Thermoleophilaceae > JACVRW01. The sequence continues at coordinate 204,764 of CAWBHC010000007.1, read as the reverse complement.
ATCACCCTCCTTGTCGGAGAAGGCGTGGTGCTTGCGGTGGTCGGCCACCCACGAGATCACCGGGCCCTCGATCGACGCCGAGCCGAGGATGCCGAGCGTCGCGCGCACCGGTCTTGCTCGTCTTGAAGCTTCGGTGGGTGAGGTAGCGGTGGAAGCCGACCGTCACCCCGAGGCCCGTGAGCAGATACATGATCACGAACACGAAGACGTCGCTCCAGTGCAGGAGGTCGTTCCAGAGCTGCCAGCCGACGATGCCGAGGGCGATGAAGGGCAGCACGGTGATCGTGCCGGTCGCGATGCGGTCAGCCGTCTCGTGCTTGACCGGTTCGATGTCATCGGCCGTGGGCACGCGTGGGTCAGCCGATGTCGTCGTCAAAGGGAAACGCCTCCTGGGCTCGAAACGGAACCGCCGCCTGCGTGCGCGAGCCTAGCTGGTTCGCACACGAGTTAGGTAACCCTTACCCACAAAGAGGAGATCTGTTTCACGGTTGCTAGCCTCAGCCGGGTGGGCGACGCCGTCGTCCGCGAGGTTCTCGTCTCCGAACGCGTAGCGATCTGGGTCAGCTGAATCTCCCAGATACGCGGTGGCCAACCGGCCCCGCCACTCGCAAGGAGCAAGAAGTGTCAACGCAGTCCTTCGCCGATCTCGGCGTGTCATCCGCCGTCGCGCGCGCCCTCTCGGGCCGCGGCGTGACGTCCCCCTTCCCCGTCCAATCCGCCGTCATCCCCGACGCCCTCGCCGGCCGCGACGTGCTCGTCGCGCTCGCCCACCGGCTCCGGCAAGACGCTCGCATTCGGCATTCCGATGGTCGAGCGCATCGAGGCGGACGACCCCCGCTGTGCCGCGCTCGTGCTCGTGCCGACGCGCGAGCTGGCCTCGCAGATCGTCGAGGCGCTGCGCGAGCCGGCCTCGCGCGCGCGCACTCGCCATCGCGGCCGTGTACGGCGGCGTCGGCATCGAGCGCCAGGCCAAGCTGGCGCGCCGCGCGCACATCGTCGTGGCCACCCCGGGCCGCCTCGAGGATCTCATCGGGCGCGGCGCGGTCAGGCTCGACCGGGTGCGCGTGCTCGTGCTCGACGAGGCGGACCGGATGCTCGACATGGGCTTCCGCCCGGCCGTCGAGCGGATCGTGGCGCAGGTTCCCGTCCGAGCGGCAGACGCTATTCCTGTCAGCCACCCTCGACGGCGACGCCGGCCGGCTCGCCCAGCAGCACACGCGCGACCCCAGTCGCCACGACCAGGAGCCGCCGAAGCTCGACCGCGGCACCGTCGAGCACCGCTTCGAGGCCGTGGAGCGCGAGGACAGGCTCGACCTGCTCGTCGACGCGCTGCGCTCGGATACCGGCTCCCGCTCGCTCGTCTTCGTTCGCACGAAGCGCGGCGCCGACCGGCTCGTCAAGCGGCTGAAGGCGCGTGGCGTCGACGCGCTCGCGATGCACGGCGACAAGTCGCAGTCGCAGCGCGAGAAGGCGCTCGCGCGCTTCGACGCGGGCCGTCTGGACGCGCTGGTGGCCACCGACGTAGCCGCGCGCGGCATCGACGTCGACGGCATCACCCACGTCATCAACTTCGACGCGCCCGAGGACCGCGACACCTACGTGCACCGCGTCGGGCGCACCGGCCGGGCCGGCCGCAGCGGGATCGGCATCACCTTCGTCATGCACGAGCAGGCGCACGAGATCGGCCGGATCGCGTCCGACCTGCGTCTGCACGCTCAGTTCGAGGAGAGCGGGCTGAGCGCGGCGGGCGGCCGCGGCCACGGGCGCCCGCGGCCGAAGGGCGGCGGCTCACGGCGCGTCGCCCACGCACGCCCGCGGCGGGCCGGGGGGCGCCGCGCCTAGTGGTCCACTAGGTGACGGACGATTTCCCCCACGTCCCCGGCGTCGAGCACCGCTACGTGGACGCCGGCCGGCTGCGCATGCACGTGGCCGAGGCCGGGGAGGGCGAGCCGATCCTCGCCCTCCACGGCTGGCCGCAGCACTGGTACCTCTGGCGCCGGGTGATCCCGCTGCTCGCGCCCCACGCGCGGGTGATCTGCCCCGACCTGCGCGGCTTCGGCTGGACGGCGGTCGCGCGCGGGGGCTACGACAGGGAGACGATGGCGCGCGACGTGCTCGCGCTGATGGACGCCCTCGGGCTCGAGCGCGTTCGGCTCGTCGGCCACGATTGGGGCGCCTGGATCGGCTTCATCCTCTGCCTGCGCCACCCCGAGCGCTTCGAGCGCCTCGTCGCATGCAACGTCCTGCCGCCCTGGCCTTCCCGCGACCCGCGGGCGCCGCTCGACGTCTGGCGCCTCTCCTACCAGGTGGCGCTCTCGCTGCCGAGGCTCGGCGGGAGCTTCGGGCGCCGCTTCGCGCGCCTCGGGCTCGGCAGCACGCGCGCGCTGTCGGGCGCCGAGATCGATGCCTTCGTCGACCGGCTCGACGGTGATCGCGGACGGGCGACCGAGCTGCTCTACCGGACCTTCGTGCTGCGCGAGATCGGCCCGCTCCTGGCCGGTCGCTACCGGGCGGGCGACCTCGAGGTCCCGACCCTCATGCTCTTCGGTGACCGCGATCAGGTGATCCCGCTGCGCACCGTCGAGGCCGCGGTGGCGCAGTCCCGCGCCGTCGAGCTCGAGGTCGTGCCGGGCGCGAGCCACTTCGTGGTCGACGAGCGGCCGGAGCTGGTGGCGGAGCGGGCGCTCGCGTTCTTCGGCTTGGGCTCGTGAGGTTTGCGACGGGCCGGTCTGGCGCTTGGGCTGGGGAAGGGGAAGGCAGTGGGGCGACGATGTCCACGTTGCCGACTTATGCGGCCAGGAGACGTGTAAGTCGGCAATGTGGGCCGTCGCGGCCGGTCTCGCCGAGGCTTCACGGCGCGAGCCGCCCCCGTTCTCGCCGTCGCTACGGCCGCCCTTGTTTCGACCGGTGCCGTTGCGCGGGCCGGTCTCGCTTCGGCTGGGCGAGGAAGGGCCAGGGCGTCTTCGTTGCCGACCTGCTGCAAGCAGGACGACCCGCATAACACGTCAACGCGCGCCGACCTCGCCGCCGACCGCTACGCGCCTCAGGCCGCCCGCAGCGCACCTGATACACGTTCGTGAAGCCGTCGGAAGCCGTTGCGCGCCGCCCGCAGGTAGAGCCGCCATACCCGCACCCGCTCGGCGCCGCCGATCCGGATCGCGTCGTCGAGCCGCTCGTCGAGCCTGCGCGCCCAGTGCGAGAGCGTCTCGGCGTAGTCGGGCGCGAAGCCCTCGACGTGGTTGGTCACGAGCCCGGCCCGCTCCATCGCGAAGACGATTCGCGACAGATGGAGCGGGGCGGCGTCGGGGAACACGTAGCGCTCGGAGAAGGCGCCGGCCTCGGGCTCTCCGTGGCGGACGCGGGCGATGCCGTGGTTCAGCACCCGCCCGCCGGGACGCACGAGCCGCGCCACCTGCTGCGCGTACCCGTCGATCTGGACGCTGCCGACGTGCTCGACCATGCCGATGCTCGAGACGGCGTCGAACGGCTCCCCCGAGAGGTCGCGGTAGTCCATCACGCGAAGGTCGACCTTGTCGGCCACGCCGGCCTCCTCGGCGCGGCGGCGCCCCAGCTCCGCCTGTGGCTCCGAGAGCGTGATGCCGGTGACCTCGACGCCGTAGTTGACCGCCGCGTGGATCGCGAAGCTGCCCCAGCCGCAGCCGATGTCGAGCACGCGCTCGCCCGGCTCCAGGGCGAGCTTGTCGCAGACGAGCGCCAGCTTGGCCTGCTGAGCCTCCTCGAGCGTGGTCGCCCCGCGCGAGAAGATCCCGCAGCTGTAGGTCATCGACTCGTCGAGGAAGAGCGCGAAGAACTCGTTCGAGAGGTCGTAGTGGTGGCGCACCGCCCGGGCGTCGCGCTCGCGGCTGTGGCGGCGCCCGCGCGGGCGCAGCTCGGCCGCCGGGACGGGCGGCGGGCGCACGATCCCGCATGCGCGCGCCGCGGCGAGCATGAGCCGCGCCTTCTCGCGCCCGTCTATGGGCGGCGGCTGCCAGCTGCCGAGCAGCTCGAGCAGGGCGTCGATGTCGTCGACTTCGAGCGCGCCCGAGACGTATGCGCGACCGAGGCCGAGCTGGCCGGGCGCGCGCAGGACGTGGGCGAGCGCGGTGCGTGAGCGGGCGCTGAAGGTCGGGCCCTCGCCGGTCGTGGATGGCAGCCGGCTGCCGTCCCAGAGCTCGATGGCGAACGGGCGCTCCGGGAGCGCACGCTCGATCTCGGTGAGCAGCGGCGCGGTACGGGAAGAGGTTTGTAGCAACACGCCCTGCAACCTAACGGGCGGCGTGGTTCGGGGTTAGGCTGGGCCGCATGCCGAGGCTTGCCGCCGCCCTGCTCGCTCCTCTTCGCGCTCGCCCTCGCGCCCGCCGCGTCGGTCGCCGCCGGGGGCGACGCGGACGCGGCGGCGAAGAAGCGCGAGCGGCTCGCCAAGCAGGTCCGCCTCAAGGCGTTCGGCTCCTGCCGGGGCCTCGTCCGCTACGGCCGCCGCCACGCGCGGCAGGGGCCGGGCGGGGCGATCCCGCCGGACGCCGCCATCCCGCTGCCACTGATCCGCACGCCCGCGGAGCAGGGGGCGGGGCAGCCGCCGGCGGAGCCGATCCGTCGCGACGGCGCGGAGCTCGAGTCCGGCGAAACCGGCGACTCGGGCACGAACGTGCAGGAGGCGGGCGTCGACGAGCCGGATCTGGTGAAGGCCGGCGACGGGCGCATCTTCGTCGTCGCGGGCGAGCAGCTCCACGCGATCGACGCCGACGGGCTGAAGCTCCTCGGCAGCCTCAGGCTCGAGGGGTTCGGCCATCAGCTGCTGCTCGACGGTGAACGATTGCTCGTGATCTCGCAGACGGGGGCGCTCGAGGGCGGCGACGTGCGCATCGCTCCGGGCTATGGCGACGAGGTCACGCAGCTGACCGAGGTGGACGTGACGACGCCGTCCGCGATGCGCGTCCTGCGCACCGAGCGCATCCGCGGCAGGCACGTGAGCTCGCGGCTCACCGGGCACACGGCGCGCGTCGTGATCTGGACCCGGCCGCGCGCGATCCTCCAGCCGCAGCTGCGCACGGAGCTGCGCGGCTGGCTGCCGCGGCGAGTGCTGAGGAAGGCGACCGGCGGGCGGCCGGGCTTCCGCCCAGCGGCTCGCTGCCGCCGGGTGTTCCGGCCGGCGCTCCACTCCGGCATCGACGTGCTGACCGTGTTGACGGTCGACATGGAGAAGGGCCTGCCCGCGGTCGACTCGGACGCGGTGATGGCCGGCGGCCAGACCGTGTACGCGTCCCCGAAGGCGCTCTACGTCGCGACGCCGGAGTGGACGGACGAGAGCGGGCTGCCCACCGGCGCGCGCACCCAGATCCACAAGTTCGCCGCGTCCGATCCGGCCGCCACGAGCTACCGCGCGAGCGGCCAGGTCGAGGGCGAGCTCCTCAACCAGTTCTCGCTGTCCGAGCACGGCGGCGTGCTGCGGGCCGCCACCACGGCCGGCGCGGCGCCCGATACCGAGAGCCGCGTGACTACCTTCGCCGAGCGGGACGGGCGTGCTCGTGCAGCTCGGCAGCGTGGGCGACCTCGGGAAGGGAGAGCAGATCTACGCGGTGCGCTTCCTCGGTGACACCGGGTATGTCGTGACCTTCCGCCAGGTCGACCCGCTCTACACGCTCGACCTCTCCGACCCGGCGAAGCCCAGGGCGGTCGGCGAGCTGAAGATCCGCGGCTACTCCGCCTACCTGCACCCGCTCGGAGCCCGGCCTGCTGCTCGGCGTCGGCCAGGACGCCTCGGAGCGCGGCGCGACGCTCGGCACCCAGGTCTCGCTGTTCGACGTTTCCGATCCGGCGCGCCCGAGCCGCCTTCACCAGTGGACCGTCCCCGGCGGCTCGTCGAGCGAGGCCGAGTGGGACCACCACGCCTTCCTGTGGTGGGCGCCGTCGAAGCTGGCCGTGCTGCCGCTCGAGTCCTGGCAGCGCCGCGCGAGCTTCGCGGGCGCGGTCGGGCTCAACGTGGACCGCGCGGCCGGTATCGCGGAGGCCGGCCGCGCGAGTCACGTGCTCGACGGGGAGCAGTGGCCCGTGCGCCGCTCGCTCGTCGTGGGCGGCCGGCTCGTGACCGTCTCGGACGTCGGGATCGAGCAGAACAGCCTCACGAGCCTGGCCGAGGAGGCCTGGCTCGCGTTCCCCTGACGGCGCCGGGGGTACCCTGGACGCATGCTCCAGGTCGCCCGGCACGAGTCCGACGAGCTCAGCTGGGAGATGGTCACGCGAAGCGCTGCCGCGCCGATCCGCGCTCACGTGCGCGAGTACACCGGCTACGTCGAGCGCACCGCCGAGCCGCTCGTACGGCGTGAGGTGCCGAGCGGCGACGTCACGCTGATCATCAGCCCCGACACCGAAGCTGCGGCTGCCGGACGTGCGCAACGCATCGCGGCCGGCGGCGACGCACGGCTCGTTCGTCGCGGCGCTGCACGACACCTACGCGCTCGTCGAGCACGACGGCTACCAGCACGGGGTCGAGGTCCGGCTCACCCCGCTCGGCGCGCACGCGCTGTTCGGGCTGTCGATGAGCGAGCTGACGAACCGCGTCGTGGAGCTCGACGACCTGCTCGGCCGCGGGGCGGATGAGCTCGTCGGCCGCCTCTGGGACGAGGCCGGCTGGGAGGCCCGCTTCGACCTGCTCGACCGCCTGATCGCCGCGCGGGTGGCCGACGCCCGCCCGCCCTCGGAAGGCGTCGCGTGGGCGTGGCGGCGGCTGCGCGAGACCCGCGGGCGCGCCGCGGTCGGCGGGCTCGCGGCCGAGCTGGGCTGGAGCCACCGTCGCCTGATCGCGCGCTTCCGCGAGCAGGTGGGCATGCCGCCCAAGACGATCGGTCGCGTGCTGCGCTTCGAGAACGTCTCGCGGGCCCTGATGGGCACGCCCGAGCCGCGGCTCGCCGAGGTCGCCTTCGACTGCGGCTACTACGACCAGGCGCACCTCAACCGCGACTTCCGCGAGTTCGCCGGCACCACGCCGGGCGCATACGTCGCCGCCCGCCTGCCCGAGGGCGGCGGCGTGAGCGGCTGACCGTCAATTACGTCCAAGACGACGCCCCCGGGCGCGCCTAGGCTGCCATCCATGAAGACGATCTATCCGATCCTCAAGTACGACGACGCGCACGCCGCGATCGACTTCCTCGAGCGCGCCTTTGGGTGCGAGCAAAGCGCCGTGCATGAGGGCGACGGGCGGCGGCGTCGCTCACGCCGAGCTCGCGCTGCGGCGACGTGTTCGTGATGCTCTCTTCGACGAGCGAGGGCGATCCGCTCTACAACCAGGGCGCCGGCAAGACGGGCGTCTACGTGGTCGTCGACGAGACCGACGCGCTCTTCGAGCGCGCGAAGGCCGCCGGCGCCGAGGTCGTGATGGAGCCGACAGACCAGGACTACGGCTCGCGCGACTTCACCGTGCGCGACCCGGAGGGCAACCTGTGGTCGTTCGGGACGTACGCGCCCGAGGACGCCGCCGGGTCGTAGCCGTTTGCGGCACGCCCGCGGCGGGCAACCCCCATGGGTGGAGCGCGAGTCCGCCGCACCCGAGGACCTGCCGCCGCTCGAGCTGCGCAAGCTGCGCGACCTCGAGGTGGAGGAGCCCTCGGAGCCGGGCCGCCCGGCGCATCTGAGCGCCGCCAGCGGCGTCGTACGGCGCGCGGGCTTCGTCTACGTGATCGGGGACGACGAGCTCCACCTCGGCGTCTTCGAGCTCTCCTCGGGCCGGCCCGGCCGCCTGCAACGGGTGCTCGAAGGCGACCTTCCCGACGATCACGGCGAGCGCTCGAAGGAGAAGCCCGATCTCGAGGCGCTCACGCTGCTTCCGCCCTTCGAAGGAAACCCGTACGGCGCCCTGCTGGGGCTCGGATCGGGCTCCGGCCCGCGCCGCGACCGCGGCTTCGTCTGCGCTCTCGGCCCCGACGGATCGCTCGGCGAGGAGCCGCGCGAGATCGACCTCGAGCCGCTGTACTCGCTGCTGCGCGAGCACGTCGCCGAGCTCAACGTGGAGGGCGCGGCCACGATGGGGGACCGTCTCTGGCTGCTGCAGCGCGGGAACTCGGAGATCGGCTCCAACCTGGTCGCCGAGCTGTCACTGGCCGACGTGATGCGCTCCCTGCGCGAGGACCTGACGATCGACGCGCACGAGCTCGAGAGCGTGCGCGGCTACGACCTCGGCGAGATCGAGGGCGTCGAGCTCACCTTCAGCGACGCCACCCCGATCGCCGACGAGCTGGTCGTCTTCACCGCCTCGGCCGAGGCCGACGACGGGAGCATCCGCGGGTCGGTGGTCGGCACGCTCGAGCCCGGCGGCAGCGTCCGCAGGCTGCGGACGATCGACAGGCGCTGGAAGGTCGAGGGCGTGCACGCCGCGATCGACACGGGCGTGCTCGACTTCACCTTCGTGTGCGACCAGGACGACCCTGGCGCACCGTCGCCACTGCTCGTGGCGACGATGCCCGTGGACGGGCGGCTCGAGTACGAGCCGGAGACCTGAACGGCTTTACAGCAGGAGAATCAAGATGACGATCAGCAGGATTACGATGACCGTTCCGACTCCGATGTACACGCGGGCCCTCCCTCGAGCTGGTCGTTGACACTCCTCTGATTGCCCAAGAGGGGCGATGCAAACCAGATTGCGGGGGTAAAGAGGGGAAATGCGCTGGCGGCGGCCGGGCAAGAGCGGGGACGTCATCGACGCACGTGGCGGCGGGGGCGGCATGCCGGGCGGCCGCATGGCGATCCCCGGCGGTCTCGGCATCGCGGGGGTCCTCATCTTCGTCGTCCTGCAGCTGCTCTCGGGCGGCGGGGGCGGCGGACCGGCCTTCGGCGTCGACAACCAGTTCGGTGAGACGCCCCAGGCGGGCGATGCCCAGGAGATCCCCGCGGCCCAGGACCCCGAGCGCGACCTGAAGGACTTCAGCTCGTACGTCTTCATCCGCGTCCAGGACACCTGGGAGGAGATCTTCCAGCGCGCCGGGCCGCCAGTACGAGCGCGCCAAGCTGGTGCTCTATCGCGGCGGGGTCTCGACGGGCTGCGGCAGCGCCTCGTCGGCGGTCGGGCCGTTCTACTGCCCGGCCGACGAGCGCGTGTACATCGATCTCTCCTTCTGGAACGACATGGAGCGCCAGCTGGGCGCGCCCGGTGACTTCGCCTGGGCGTACGTGATCGCGCACGAGGTGGGGCACCACGTTCAGCAGGAGCTCGGTACCTCCGACGAGGTGCGCCGCCTTGCAGAGCCAGAACCCGGGCGACAGGAACCAGCTCTCCGTGCGGCTCGAGCTCCAGGCCGACTGCTACGCGGGCGTGTGGGCGAGCACCGTCTTCGAGGAGCTCGAGGAGGGCGACATCGAGGAGGCGATCACGGCGTCCGAGGCCGTCGGCGACGACCGGCTCCAGGGCCGAGCCGGCGGGAGCATCAACCCGGACTCGTTCACGCACGGCAGCTCGGAGCAGCGAGCGCGCTGGTTCGAGCGCGGCCGCGAGCGCGGCGAGCCGGGCGACTGCGACACCTTCTCGGCAGAGAGCCCGTAGCAGCACCTCTCCGGAGGCGGTAACTTGCCGCTCGATGGGCGGCCTTGATCGAGGCACCCTGCTGGCCCTCGGGGCGATGGCGCTTGCGGTCTTCGTCATCGCCAACGACATCACCGCGCTGAGCGTTGCGCTGCCCGCAGATCGAGAGCGAGTTCGACTCGGACGTGAGCACGGTGCAGTGGGTGATCAACGCCTACGCGCTCGTCTTCGGCGTCCTGATCGTGACCGGCGGGCGGCTTGCCGACATGTTCGGCCGGCGCCGGCTGTTCTTCATCGGCGCGGGGATCTTCGCCGTCTTCTCGCTGCTCGCTGGCGCCGCCCAGGACGACTGGTGGCTGATCGCCTGCCGTGGTCTGATGGGAATCGGCGGCGCGATCATGTGGCCGGCCGTCCTCGGCATGACCTTCGACGCGCTGCCCGCCGACAAGGCCGGCCTGGCCGGAGGCCTGATCATCGGGGTGGCGGGATTCGGCAACGCCGCCGGCCCGCTGCTCGGCGGCTTCCTGACCGACGCCCTCAGCTGGCGCTGGGTGCTCTTCCTCAACCTGCCGATCGCTGCGATCGCGTGCTTCGCCACCTGGCGCGCCATCCCGCCCGGGACGCCGACCGGTCGCGACCGCATCGACTACCCGGGCATCGCCGCGCTCAGCGTCGGGCTCGTCGCGCTTCTGATCGCGCTCGACCAGGTGACCGAGTGGGGCTGGAGCGACCCCCGCATCCTCGGCCTGTTCGCGCTCTGCGTCCTGCTGCTCGCAGCCTTCGTCGTGATCGAGCGCCGGGCGGGCTCATCGGCCCTGATCCCCGATGACGTGTTCGCAAACCGAAACTTCCGCGCGGCCTGCCTCACCACCCTGATGATGTCCGCCGCATTCTTCGCCGCGCTCATGTTCCTGCCGCAGTTCTTCCAGAAGATCCTCGGCGACAGCCCGCTCGAGGCCGGCGCGGGGCTGCTTCCGATGATGACCGTGTTCGCGATCACGTCGTTCATCGCGGGCGGGCTGTACGAGCGCCTGGGACCCAAGCTGATCGTGAGCGCAGGCGCCATCTGCATCTCACTCGGCGCATTTCTCATCTCGCTGATCGAGCGCGACTCGGGCTACGGCGCGGTCGTGCCCGGCATGCTCGTGCTGGGGATCGGGGTCGGGCTCTTCTACGCGTCGATCACCACCGCCGGGGTAACCGCCCTCGACCCGTCGCGCTCGAGCCTCGCGGGCGGCATCGTCTACATGTTCCAGGTGGCGGGCGGGTCGGTCGGCCTGGGCCTCACGACGACGGTCTTCGTGACCGCGAGCGAGGACAGCCTGCAGCGCAACCTCGAGGGAAGCAGGCTCGACAAGAGCGAGATCGACACCCTGCACGGCGCGCTCGCGGGCACGGAGTCCTCGGCGGAGATCATCGCGCGCTTCTCGCGGAACGCGGCCGACCAGCTGCTCGAGCTGATCCGCGAGGCGTTCGCCTCCGGGATGCAGTGGGCATTCCGGCTCGTGGCCGCGCTCGCGCTGGTCGGCGTGCTCATCTCGATCCTGTTCGTGGGCGGCTCGCTGCTGCACCCGCGCGAGGAGGCGAAGGCGGCTCAGCCGCCCTCGTGAAGCGCGCGGGTCGCCTCGCGCGCCGCGCGGATGCGCTCGAGCGTCTCGTCGCCGGAGTCCGCGCCGGGCTCGATCTCGGCCCCCGCGCTCTTCCCCCAGCGCCGCGCCACCTCGTCCGGGCCCTCGCCCGCCAGGCAGGCCGCCGCCTGGACCGCGGCGCCGAGTGCCACGAGCTCGTCGGCATCCGGCACCAGCACGCGACGGCCCGACAGGCGCGCGACCGTCCGCCGCCACACCGCGCCGCGCGCGCCGCCGCCGATGAGGATGAGCGGAGCGCTCCGGGTCGAAGCCCGAGCCGAGCCGCGCCAGCTCGCCGAGCGCCTCGACGAGCGACGCCGCCGCGCCCTCGTAGGCGGCGAGCAGGATCTCCTCGCGGGTGGTCGAGTGGCGCAGGCCGGCGATCATCCCGGCGGCGCGCGGCAGGTTCGGCGTGCGCTCGCCGTCGAGGTAGGGGAGCACGACCACCTCGGTGCGCTCGGCGGCGGCCTCGCGGTCGAGCCCGAGCCACTCGGCCACGCGGTCGACGGCGAGCGTCGCGTTGAGGGTGGCGGCGAGCGGCAGGAAGCGCCCGCTCGCGTCGGCGAAGCCGGCCACCGTGCCGCTCGGGTCGACCGTGCGCTCGTCCATCACGGCGTACGCCGTGCCCGAGGTGCCGAGGCTCACGACGGGCTGGCCCGGCGCGGCGCCGAGGCCGAGCGCGGCGCCCATGTTGTCGCCCGTGCCGGGGCCGACGAGCGGCGCCGGCGGGCAGGCCGAGCGCCGCCGCCGCGAAGCCGCTCACCTCGCCAGCGGGCTCGGCCGGGCCGAGCACGTCCGGCAGCAGCGCCGGGTCGAGCCCGATCAGCTCGAGCACCTCGTCCGCGTAGCGCTCGTCGCGGGTCGACCACCAGGCCGGTGCCCGACGCGTCGCCGCGGTCGGTCGCCCCGCGGCCGGACAGCCGCTCGGTGAGGAAGTCGTGCGGCAGCCGCACCGCGCGCGCTGCGGCCGCGGCGTCCGGCTCGTTGCGCGCAGCCACGCCCAGCGCGTCGCCGTGAACGACGGCACCGGCACGAGCCCGATCCGCTCGGCCCACTCGCTCCGGCCCGCCGAGCGCCTCCGTCGAGCTCCGCGCGCCTCGGCGGCCGAGCGCGTGTCGTTCCAGAGGATGGCCGGGCGCAGCGGTCGCCCGTCCGCGTCGGTCACGACGAGCCCGTGCTGCTGGCCCGCGACCGAGATCGCGCCGAGCTCGCCCGCCCGGCCCGTCTCCGCGAGCGCCATCCGCAGCGCCTCCCACCACAGCTCCGGGTCGGTCTCGCGTGCGCCGCCCGAGCCGGTCACCGTGTGCGGCGCGCGCCCGCTTGCCTCGACCGAGCCGTTCGCGGGATCGACCACGAGCACCTTCGTCCCCTGCGTCGAGCAGTCGACGCCCGCGACGAGCGGGCTCACAGGCGCGCAATTCGTTGACCGGCGGACAAGGCGCGTCTAGTTTGTTGCGATCACCGACTAATTGCAACGGTCGTTAGCGAGAGGGGAGAGATGGCAACCGAGACGCAGGTGGGCGCGGCCGCGCCCGATCTGACGCCGCGGCCGGAGCACAGGTTCACGTTCGGGCTGTGGACCGTCGGCCACAAGGGGAACGACCCGTTCGGCGAGCCGACCCGGCCCGGACTCGACCCGTCCGAGACGGTGCGCAGGCTCGCCGACCTCGGCGCCTACGGCGTCTGCTTCCACGACAACGACCTGATCCCGCTGGGCACCGACGAGGCCGAGCGCGAGCGCATCCTGGCGGACTTCCGCAAGGCGCTCGACGAGACCGGCATGAAGGTCTCGATGGCCACCACCAACCTGTTCACGGACCCGGTCTTCAAGGACGGCGCGTTCACGTCCAACGACCGCGACGTGCGCCGCTACGCGCTGCAGAAGACGCTGCGGGGTATCGACCTCGGGGCCGAGCTCGGCGCGCCCATCTACGTGTTCTGGGGCGGACGCGAGGGCGTGGAGGCCGACGCCGCCAAGCCTGCCCGCGACGCGCTCGAGCGCTACCGCGAGGCCGTCGACTTCTGCTGCGACTACGTGCTCGACCAGGGCTACGACATGCGCTTCGGCATCGAGCCCAAGCCGAACGAGCCGCGCGGCGACATCTTCCTCCCGACCGTCGGGCACGCGCTCGCCTTCATCGAGCGGCTCGGCCACCCGGAGATGGTCGGCGTGAACCCCGAGGTGGCCCACGAGACGATGGCCGGGCTCAGCTTCCTCCACGGCGTCGCGCAGGCGCTCTGGGCGGGCAAGCTCTTCCACATCGACCTGAACGGCCAGCGCATCGGCCGCTACGACCAGGACTTCCGCTTCGGCGCCGTGGGCCTGAAGGACGGGCTCTTCCTGGTCAAGCTGCTCGAGGACTCGGGCTACGACGGCGTCCGCCACTTCGACGCCCGCCCGCTGCGGGTCGAGTCCGAGAAGGGGATCTGGGACTTCGCCTCCGGCTGCATGCGCACCTACCTGGCGCTGCGCGACCAGGCGGCGCGCATGAACGCCGACGCGGACATCCAGGCGGCGCTCGAGGCGGCGAAGGTTCCCGAGCTCGGCGTGGACACCGTCGGCCCGTACTCGCGCGAGGCGGCGGACGCGCTGCTCGCCGAGTCGCACGACCTCGAGGCGCTGCGAGGCCGCGAGTGCTTCAACGAGCGGCTCGACCAGCTCGTGGTGGACCTCCTGCTCGGCCTTCGATGAAGCCGGCCGACCCGCGCGACATCCGCCGCCACAACCTCAGCCTCGTGCTGCGCGAGGTCGCCGATCGCGGCCCGCGCTCACGCGCCACGATCGCCCTCGACACCGGGCTCAACAAGAGCACCGTCTCGAGCCTCGTGGCGGAGCTCGAGGAGCTCGGTCTCGTGCGCGAGTCGGGCCAGGAGCGGCCCGGGGCGGTCGGGCCGGCCCGCCCAGAACGTCGAGCTCGACCCGAGCGGGCCGTATCGTTCTCGGGCTCGAGCTGGGCGTCGACTACCTGGCGGTGTGGGCCGCCGACCTCAGCGGCGCGTTCCTACACCGCTCGTTCGTGACGAGCGAGAACCGCGACCAGCCCGAGCGCGTGCTCTCGCGGCTCGAGCTGCTGGCCCGGCAGGTGCTCGACGAGCCCTTCGCCGCCGGGCCGCCGCCCGGTGGCCGCGACGCTCGCCGTGCCCGGCATCGTGGACGACCACGGTGGGCTCGTCGTGGCGCCCAACCTGCGTTGGGAGGACGTTCCGGTCGCGCAGATGCTGAGCGAGAGCCTTGGCCCGCTGACGATCGAGAACGAGGCGAACCTGGGCGCGCTCGCCGAGCTCTGCGAGGGCGCGGGGACCGGCCTGCGCGACTTCGTCTACATCTCCGGCGAGGTCGGCATCGGAGCCGGGATCGTGATCGGCGGCGACCTGTTTCGGGGGGCGCGCGGGTTCGGCGGCGAGATCGGGCACCTCACGATCGACGCCTACGGGCCGCCCTGCCCGTGCGGCGCGCGCGGCTGTCTCGAGCGGCTCGCGGGACAGGACGCGATCCTGCGCCTGGCCGGCTGGGACTCCCGCCTGCACGGCCCGGGATCGCGCCCGGAGTGGCCGGGCGCGATGCTCGCCGAGGCGGCTGGGGCGGGTAACCCGAAGACCCTCGAGGCGCTCAGCCAGGTGGGGCACACGCTCGGGATCGCCGCGGCGGCGGCCGTCAACCTGCTGAACCCCGAGGCGCTGCTGCTGGGCGGCTACTTCGCGCCGCTGACGGAGTGGCTGCGCGACCCGATCGAGAGCGAGCTCCACAACCGATTGCTCGCGGGCGACGGCTCGGGCTGCGCGGTGCTGGCGGCTCGGCTCGGCGGCGAGGCCACGGTGCGCGGGGCGGTGGCGATGTCGCGGCGCAAGGCGCTCGACGACCCGGCCGCGCTGGCCGCCGAGCGGCAGTACGCGGGCGCACTGGGCTGAGCGGCCTTGCCGAGGCGCAGCGCCGGCATCCTCCTCTACCGGCTGACCGGCGCCGAGCCCGAGGTCCTCATCGTGCATCCCGGCGGGCCGTTCTGGGCGCGCAAGGACGCGGGCGTCTGGTCGATCCCGAAGGGCGAGTACGACGAGAGCGAGGACCCGCTCGCCTGCGCGCTGCGCGAGTTCGAGGAGGAGACGGGCACCGCGCTCGATCCCGGGGAGCCGATCGAGCTGGGGACCGTGAAGCAGAAGAACGGCAAGGTCGTGATCGCGTGGGCCGCCGAGGGCGACCTCGACGCGGACGCGATCGAGAGCAACTCCTTCACGATGGAATGGCCGCCGCGGTCCGGCCGCATGGCCGAGTTCCCCGAGGTCGATCGCGCGGGCTGGTTCGGGTTCGAGCTGGCGCGCGAGAAGCTCAACCCGGCCCAGGCGGAGTTCATCGACCGGCTGGCGGAGCGGCTCGGCGGCTGACGGCGCGTGCGCCTCGTCACCTGGAACGTCGCGGGGCGCGTGACGCGCCAGCCGGAGCAGGCGGCGGCGATCGCGGCGGTGGCGGCCGACGTGGTGGCGTTGCAGGAGGTGAGCGCGCGGACGCTGCCGCTGTGGCGCGTGGCACTCGAGGCGGCCGGGTTCACCGCGGTCAAGACGGCTTTGAGGGAGGGGTTGCGACCGGCCGGGAGGCGGCGGCTGCTCGGAGCGCTGACCGCGGCGCGCGAGCCGCTGTCGGTGCTCGACGGGCCCGACGTGCCCTGGCCCGAGCGCCTGCTGTGCTGCGCGCTCGGCGACGTCGAGATCGTGAACCTGCACTCGCCGATCTCGCCCGCGCCGGAGCTGGCCAAGGTCCGGACGCACGAGGCGGTGGCGGGCTACCTGGAGGCGACCGCGCCCGGAGCGGTGCGCGTGCTGTGCGGCGACCTCAACACCCCGCGCCGCGAATTGCCGGACGGGACCGTCCTGACCTTCGCCCACGACAGCGCCGGCCGCCTGCGCCCCGAGCGGGGCGAGCGCTGGCACCGCGCGGAGAGCGCGCTCGTCCAGGGACTGCGGGAACAGGGCTGGGTGGATGCCTTCCGCTCGCTTCACGGCTACGGCGAGCGCGAGGCGAGCTGGCGCTTCCCGCAGGACCGCGGCGGCTGGCGGCTCGACCACGTGCTGGTCCACGGGCTGCACCCGGTGGCGAGCGCGTACGCGCACGACTGGCGGCGGAGCGGGCTGAGCGACCACTCGGCGCTGGTGGTAGACCTGGAGCGCCCCCGGTAGTCGAGACCCGATGACGACGGCGCTCGCCGTGTGGCTTGCAATCGCGGCCGCTCCTGCCGCGGTGGAGACCCGGGTCGATTACGTGCACGACGTGAGTTACGCGCTCAACGGCCGCTCGATTGCCGGCCGCCTATTCCCGGTAGCTGACCTCCTCGCGCCCCCCGCCCTCCGCGGAGCGCAGCATCGCGTCGCACACCTCGGCGCAGCGGTAGCCGTCCTCGAACGTCGCTCCGTGCGGGGCCACGTCGGAGTCGTCGCGGATTGCCGTCAGCAGGTGGTGCAGCTCGTGCACGAAGCTGTGCTCCCAGCCGATGATGTGGCCATGCGGCCACCACCATTCCCAGAAGGGGTGCTCGGCCTCTGAGACGAGCACGGTCCGGAAGCCCTGGGAAGACTCCGCCGGAGTCGAGCCGGCGATGTGCACCTGCAGCTCGTTCAGCCGCTCCAGGTCAAAGGCGATCGACCCCTTGGAGCCGTTGATCTCCCATCTGAAGGCGTTCTTGCGCCCGGTGGCGAAGCGCGTGGCCTCGATCGTGCCGACCGCGCCGCCCGCGAAGGTGACCACCGACTCGACCGCGTCATCCACCTCGCGGCCGGGCTTGAAGGTCGCGGTGGTGGCCGCCACCGACTCGATCTCGCCGACGAGGTAGCGCGCCAGGTCGATCACGTGCGCGCCGAGGTCTCCGAGCGCTCCCGAGCCCGCGAGCGACTTGTCGAAGCGCCAGACCTCGTCGTCGACGGTCCCCCACTCCTGCAGGTAGGAGCCGCGGAAGTGGGTGATCTCCCCGAGATCTCCCGACGAGATGATCTCGCGCGCGAGGCGGACTGCCGGCACGAAGCGGTAGTTGAACGCGCACATGTGCTTGACGCCTGCGGCTTCGACCCGCTGCCACGCCTCGTATGACTCGGCCGCGTCGCGCCCGAGCGGCTTCTCGCAGATCACGTGCTTGCCCGCCTCGGCGGCCGCGATCGAGGGCTCGGTGTGCAGGTTGTTCGGGCCCGAATTGTCGAACAGGCCGATGCGCTCGTCGGCGATCAGCTCCTGCCAGTCGGTCACGTAGCCCTCGAACCCGTAGCGCGCCGCCGCCTCGCCCACGGCCTCCTCGTTGCGCCCCGCGATCGACACGAGCTGCGGCATGAGCGGAGGCGGCCAGGTCATGTAGGCGAGCGTCTTGTAAGCGTTCGAGTGCGCCTTGCCCATGAACGCGTAGCCGAGCATCCCGACGCCGATCGTGTCGACGTCGGCGCCGCCCCCCGCGGCGCCCATCGTGACGAAGCCGACCTTCTCACCCTCGGCCATGGCCCTAGCCCTCGCTCGAGAAGGCGGCGTCGAACGCGACGGACGACGGCGCGAAGTCGGTGCGGCGCACGAACGCGAGCGCGTCCGGCGCCCCCCAGTCGCGGTCCATGCCCGAGTCCTCCCACTCGATCGAGAGCGGGCCGTCGTAGCCGATCCGGTTGAGCTGGCGGAACAGGTCCTCGAAGTCGACGTCGCCGTGGCCGGGCGACACGAACGTCCAGCCGCGCTCGGGCTCTCCGAAGTCGATGTGCGAGCCGAGGATCGAGCGGCGCCCGTTCAGCCGCTTCTTCGAGTCCTTGACGTGCACGTGGTAGATGCGGTCTGCGAACTCGCCGACGAACTCTGCCGAGTTGAGGAACTGGTGCTCGAAGTGGGAGGGGTCGAAGTTGATGCCGAAGCCCTCGCGGCGCCCGATCGCCTCGAGCGTCTTCTCCGTCGTCGGGAAGTCGTAGGCGATCTCGGTCGGGTGCACCTCGAGGGCGAAGCGCACGCCCTCCTCGTCGAACACGTCGATGATCGGGTTCCAGCGCTCGGCGAAATCCTCGAAGCCGCGCGCCACGTCGTCCCAGTCGTTGGGCGGGAACGAGTAGAGCATGTGCCAAACGGACGAGCCAGTGAAGCCCGTGACCACCTGGACGCCCAGCCGCGCGGCGGCCCGCGCCGTGTCCTTCATCTTCTCGGCGGCCCGCTGCCGGACGCCCTCCGGGTCGCCGTCGCCCCATACGTCCTCGGGCAGCACGCCCTGGTGACGCGAGTCGATCGGGTCACAGACCGCCTGGCCCACGAGGTGGGCGCCGATCGCCCAGCAGTCGAGCCCGTGGCGCTCGAGCAGCTCCCGCTTCGAGCGGCAATAGCCGTCGTCGCGGAGCGCCTCGTCCACTTCGAAGTGGTCGCCCCAGCAGGCGAGCTCGAGGCCGTCGAAGTCCCACTCACCGCACTTGGCGGCGAGCTCCTCGAGCGGAAGGTCCGCCCACTGGCCGGTGAACAAGGTGACTGGTCTTGCCATCTGGATTCCTCTCCTCAGGTCATGGGGACGGGTTCGGCGGCCACCTCGATGGACACGCCGGCCGACCGGTATCTCTCGAGCTCGCGCTCGGGCAGGTGCGCGTCGACGATCAGCAGGTCGAGCTCCTCCGGCCGGCAGATGGTGAGCAGCGAGCTGCGCCCGAACTTGGACGAGTCGACGAGCGCGATGCTGCGCTCCGCGACGGCGCGGGCCGCGTTCACCACGTCCGCCAGCGGCCGCCGTGAGGTGGTGAGGCCCTGCTCGAGCGTGATCCCGGCCGCCGACAGGAACGCGATGTCGATGTTCAGGTCGGCCAGGAACTCGATCGCCCAGCGCCCGGCGATCAGGCGCATGTGCTGGTCGACCTCGCCCGGGACAACGATCACGTGGATCTGGTCGGCGGACAGCTCGAAGGCGATCGCCGGCGAGTTGGTCACGAGCGTGAGCGGCGCCGGGCCTCTGTCGGCGAGCGCCAGCGCCACGGCGAGGCAGCTCGAGGACGCATCCACGAAGACGGTCGCGTTGTCGGGCACGAGGCGCACCGCGCGCGCCGCCATCGCCTCCTTGGCCGTCCAGCTCTGGCGCAGGCGCTTGTCCCAGTCGGTCTCGATGCGCGGCGTGCCGTTCCCGTCTACCGCCCGGGCGCCGCCATGGACGCGCTCGATCAGGCCCTCTGCGGCCAGCACGGCGAGGTCGCGGTGGACGGTGACCGGGGACACGCCGTGGTCGCGCGCGAGCTCGGTAACGGTCACGCCACCCTCGCGGCGGATCCGCTCGAGCATCTGCGAGCGACGCAGCGCAGGTGGAACCGAAGGGCTCAAACGCGGTCCTCGAACTCCCGTCGCTTGATCTCGGTGGAGAGCGGGCGGAACTCGTCTATCGCCGCCACCAGGTGGTCGGCGAAGCGCTCGAGCGCCTCCTCGCCCTTCTCCGCCGTGGCCGTCATCGGGTTGCCGATCACGCCCGTGCGCGAGAACTCGTTGTGATCCATCGGGAAGACGAAGTACTGGTAGCCCTGGAACGCCACGTCGGGCGCCCCGTCCTGCTTGATGAACGACTGCGGCAGCCACTCCGGCACCTGCGCGCGGTCCTCGGCGGCGCGCTCCATGTGGACGAGCTCGCTGTTGTGGGCGAGCACCTGCGAGGTCTCGAGCTCGGAGGCGTGCCAGCCCGGCGTCTCCTCGGGCGGGTTCTCGAGCAGCCCCTCGAGCATGCCGATGTAGCGCTCGGCGTACGGCTTGTAGAGGCCCACGATCGCGCCCGTCTCGTACTTCACGCGGCGCAGCAGCGGGTCGATCACCTTCGTGTTCGAGCCGTGGCCGTTGACGAAGATCAGCTTGTTCCAGCCGTGGTGGATCAGCGAGCGGCAGATGTCGTAGAGCGCCTCGTTGAGGGTGGAGGCGCGGAAGGTGATCGTGCCGACGCCGGTCTCGGGCTCGCGCATGTGCTGAGGCGAGTAGCCCGCCCAGAACGGCGGCGCATAGGGCACGTCCGCCTTCTCGGCGGCGCGCCGCGACACCTCGAGCGCGGTGATCGTGTCGGTGCCGAGCGGCAGGTGCGCGCCGTGCTGCTCGCAGGAGCCGATCGGGACGAGCACGATGTCGGAGCGCTCGCGGAACCACTCGATGTCGGGCGGGGCGAGGTCGAGCAGGCAGTGCGAGGTGGGGCGGCCGGTCGGGCCGTTCTCAGACGACATCGGCGGTCTCCTTGACGAGCGACAGGTAGCGGGTGACGGTCAGGTCGGCGAAATCGGGATCGTCCACATGCGCATCGACCTCCTCGAAGGGGATCGAGGGTGGGAGCGCGGCGCGCAGCGAGTCGATGAAGGCGCGGTCGGCGCCCGGGTCCCACAGGTCGCCGCCCTCGACGTCGGCAAGCGAGAACCCGCGGTTCGGGCAGAGCACGAGGACCGGCCCGCGCGCGGCCGAGAGCCGCTCGGCCACGACGCGCCCGAGGTCGGCCTCCTCCAGTGCGGTCAGCCGGACGAGCGTCGCGACAGGGTTGTGGTAGTAGCGCTTGCGGTCGCGATAGCGCTCGGGCAGCTCGGACAGCGCGCCCTGGTTGAAGAAGTCGACGCAGCCGGGAACCACCACCTGCGGCAGCCCGTGCTCGCCCGCCACGGTCAGCCGCGCCGGGCCGGTGGCGTGGATGCCGGTCGGGTGCAGCGAGTTGGCGAGCTCGGAGAGCGTGAAGTCGATGACGCCCGAGAGCGCGCCCGCGGCGATCAGGCGCTCCATGGCGGGCCCTCCGACGCCGTTGGCGTGGAAGACGACCGGGGTGTGCCCGGCCTGCTCGAGCCGGGGCAGCATCCGCATCACGGCCGGCGTCGTGTGGCCGAGCATGGTGATGCCGACGCAGCGCTCGCCGAGCTCCTCGACCGGCCCGCCGGCGTTCTGGGCCATGCCCACGACCGCCGCGGCCGCGTTGTCGAACACCGAGCGCGAGATCGGGTTGAGGCCGAGGATGTCCGTGACGGAGTGCATCACGAGCGTGTCGCCTTCGCCCATGAAGGGGCCGAACGGGCGCCGGCCGGATGCGCTCGGCGAGACGATCAGCTTCGGCACGCCGACCGGAAGGCCGGCGACGGCGGCGGCGCCGAGGAGAGCCCCCTCGGCGCCGCCCAGGCAGAGCACGCCGTCGATCGATCGCTCCCCCCAGAGCCGGTCGATGACGGCCCGCACTCCCGTTTGCATCAGCTCCACCGCCGCGCCGCGCGAGCCCGCGCCGCGCACCTCCTCCAGGTCGCGCCCCGCCGCCTCGGCCACCTCGGCGCGCGAGACGTCCGGGACGCAGCCGGACGGCTCGCCGAGGATGCCCGTGTCGATCACGACCGCCTCGCCGCCGAGGGCCCGGACGCGCTCGCGCACGTACGCGACCTCCTCCCCCTTGGTGTCGAGGGTCGCGATGAGCGCGATCCGTGGCCTGTCGCTCAAACGGTCTGACCCACCGACTCGGCGGCCTTCTTCAGCCGGTCGATCGAGTCCTGCGTGTATTGGTCGTAGAGGTGGGCGGGCACCGTTCCGGTGCCGTGGTCGCGCAGGAACTGCTCCATGCCCTGCGAGCCCTCGCTCTCCGAGGCATCCGTGATCTCGGTGCGCTGCGAGATGCGGCTGCGATCGACGGTCGCCACGAACTCCACGGTCACGCAGCCCTCGTAGCCGACCTCGTCCAGGGTCTGCATGAGCTTCTCCCAGTCGATCGCGCCCTGGCCGCACGGCATGCGGTTGTTGTCGGCCACGTGGAAGTCGACGAGCTTGTCGCCCACGCTCCTGATCGCCTCGGCCCAGTCGGCCTCCTCGATGTTCATGTGGAAGATGTCGAGGCACACGCCGCAGTTGCCGCCGACGTCCTCGGCGAGCGCGAGCGCCTGGTCGGCCCGGTTGAGGAAGTAGGTCTCGAAGCGGTTGAGCGGCTCGAGCCCGATCCGCACGCCCACCTCCTCGCCGTGTGCCTGGCACTCCTTGAGCGCCTCGACGGCCCACTTCCACTCGTCCTCGGCCGAGCCCATCGGCACGACCTTGCCGACCGTCGACGGGACGACCGTGATGATCTCGCCGCCCCACGCGGCGATCTGGCTCATCGTGTCCTTGACGTAGTCGATCGAGCCGCGGCGCACGTAGCTGTCCTCGTGCAGCAGGTCGCGGCCGCCGGTCATCAGGGTGACGGCGCCCCAGCAGCCGATCCCGTGCTTCTCGAGCAGGCCGCTCACCTCGTCGGTGTCCCACACGGCCGGCTCGCCGGAGATCTCGATCGCGTTGTAGCCGCAGCGGCTCAGGCGCTCGATGGTGGTCTCGATCGGCTCGGCGCGCATCCAGTTGTGCATGGCGAACTTCAAGTGGTCTCCTGTTCTCTGATTGCCTCCGCGAGAGGCCCCCTCACAGCCCGAGCTTTCCCGGGTTCATGATCCCGTTGGGATCGAGCGCAGCCTTGACGCGCCGCAGCGTGTCGAGCGACTTGCCGTGCTGGCGCTCCATGTACGGCGCGAGCTTGAGCCCGACGCCGTGGTGGTCGTTCATCACCGCTCCCGCCGAGAACGCGGCCTCGAGGCCCTCCGCCCAGATCCGGTCGTGGAGCGCGACGGCCTCCGGCCCGCCGCCGCCGTCCGGCACCACGAAGCGGGCGTAGATCATCGTGCCCCACGCGTACCAGTGCGAGAAGTGCATCCGCAGCTGGAGGTCCGAGTCGGCGAACGGCTCCTTGACGGCGGCGCGCAGTGCGTCGTAGACGGCCTCGATGCGGCTGTAGGTCGCGACGACGTCGATCGTGCCCCAGATCGAGGGCAGCTCGGGCTGGTGGGGCGGGTGGTAGAAGTCGTAGCGCCGGTCCCACCAGATCCGGCCGAGCTCGGGATCGAGCTGCTCGGCGCCCGCCTCGCTCGCCAGCGCGAGCGTCGCGCCCGCCTCGGCGCTCACCATGTCCGCGTCGCCGCCCTCGAAGGCGAACACGGTGCAGGCGCCGTCGAGCTCCTGTCCGACCACCGGCGAGAAGGCGAGCCGCGTGGCCTCGTCGTCGTACATGCGGATGACGGACGGCCGCGCGCCGACCGCCAGCGCGCGCCGGACGGCCTCCACGCCCGCGCCGATGTCCGGGAAGCGCACGGTCGCGAACCTGCGCAGCGCCGGCAGCGGGACGATCGACAGCGTGACCTGGGTGATCACGCCGAGCGTGCCCTCGGAGCCGACGAAGAGCTGCGTCAGCTCCGGCCCGACGGCGTGACGCGGCACCCCGACGGTCTCGATCACCTCGCCGCCCGCGAGCGCCACGCGCATCGTCAGCACGAGGTCCTCGATCTTCCCGTAGCGGGTCGAGAGCACGCCCGAGCCGCGCGCGGCCACGTAGCCGCCGACCGTCGCCCACTCCTCGGACGCCGGGTAGTGCGGCAGCATCAGGCCGCGCTCGTTCAGCTCGTGCTCGAGCCGGCGCCCGTTGACGCCCGGCTCGCACGTCACGGTGAGCGAGCGCTCGTCGATCTCGAGGATGCGGTCGAGCCCCGTGAGGTCGAGGACGACGCCGCCGCCGACCGGCACCGAGCCGCCCTGCGTCCCGGAGCCGCCGCCCCAGGCGACGACGGGCACCCGATGGTCGTCGGCGATGCGCAGGACGCTCGCCACGCCGGCCTCGTCGCGCGGCGTCACAACGAGCTCGGGACGCCCGATCGGGGTTCCGGCCGCGCGCGCATGGAGGGCCAGCCAGTAGGTGTCGGCGGTGTAGGCGTCGAGCCGCTCGGGCTCGCTCGTGACGGCCTCATCGCCGAGCTCCGAGACGATTTCGCTACGCAGTCGGCTGAGCGTGTCCGGATCGCTCGCGGCGGTTCCGTACTCCGTTGATAGCGGGACGCCCGAGGTCACGAAGCTCCTTAAGGCTGCTTAACAAAAGCCATCATGTCCCTTCAGGACTTGACAGAGAACTCTGCATGAGTTTTCAATACGTGTCAAGCATGCGTCTACCTCTGAGACGCGGCAGCGCCGCAAGCGACGTTCCGACGGCCGAGATCCTCTCCGGCTACCGCATCCTCCCGCGTGTGATCGGCGGGGCGGCGATCCTGATTGCCGTCGGCTGGATCGTCGCCAAGGGAGCCGGCGACCTGCGCCAGTTCACGACCGTCACGCTGAACGGGCTCACGCTGGCCGCCCTCTACTTCGTCGTGGCGAGCGGCTTCACGCTCATCTTCGGGCTCATGAGGATCGTGAACATGGCCCACGGCTCGCTCTACCTGCTTGGCGGCTACCTGGCGTTCGAGATGCAGAAGGGCTGGTTCGAGAAGGAGAGCGAGGGACTCAACCTGAGCCTCGGCTCGCCCTCGGGCGGGGGCTCGGAGTACGACCTGTTCGGCTGGCTCGTGCCGATCGTGCTGTCGGCGATCGTCATCGGGCTGGTCGGGGTGCTGATCCAGCAGCTGTTCCTGCGCTGGAACCAGGGTCAGGACCTGCGCCAGGCTCTGATCACGATTGCGATCTCGGTGATCATGGCCGACCAGATGCTGGCCCAGTTCGGCGGCATCGCGAAGGACATCAAGCCGCCCTCGAGCTGGCCCGAGAGCGTGGAGCTCTTCGGCGTTCAGTACGGCTTCTTCCGGCTCGTGATCGTGACCGGCGCCGCACTCATCATCGGAATCGGCCTATGGTGGCTCATCAAGCGCACGCGCTTCGGCCTGATCGTCCGGGCCGGCGTCGACGATCGCGACATGGTCTCGGCGCTCGGCATCAACATCCCGATCGTCTTCGGGGTTGCGTTCTTCCTCGGGGCGATGCTGGCCGGCATCGGCGGCGGGCTGGGCGGCACGATGATCGCGCTGGAGCCGGGTGAGGACGCGTCGTTCCTGCTCAGCTCGCTGATCGTCGTGATCATCGGCGGCATGGGCAGCCTCGGCGGCGCCGCCATCGGCGCGCTGCTGCTCGGGCTGGTCGACGCCTACGCGGACGTCTACCTCGTCTTCGGCGACACCGACCTCACGAACTACTCGATCCTGCTGACCTTCGCGCTGCTCGTGGTGGTCCTCGCCGTTCGCCCGCTCGGCCTCTTCGGGAGACCTGCGTGAGCGGCCGCCTGCCGCGCGGGCTCGACCCGATCACGGTAACGGTCGTCGGCGCGACCGGCCTGCTCTTCCTGATCGCGCCGCTGATCTTCTCGGACTTCTTCGTCAGCGTGATCCTCACGAAGGCGCTCTGGCTCGGCATCGCGGCCGCGAGCCTGATCTTCCTGTCGAGCTACGCGGGGATGGTGTCGCTCGGGCAGGTCGGGCTCTACGCCGTCGCCGGCTTCACGATGGCCAACCTCGTGGCGGCCGACGGCGGCCTCGACGTGGCCTGGTCGCCCTGGGTCGCCGTGATCGCGGGCATCGCCGTGGCGGGCCTCGTCGGGCCTGCTGCTTCGGCGCGGTCGCATCGCGCAGCGAGGGCATCTACTTCCTGATGATCACCCTCGCGTTCGGGGTGATGGTCTACTACTTCTTCAGCCAGGTCACCCAGCTGTCCGGCTTCGGCGGCGTCAACAACGTCGACCTGCCGAGCATCGTGGGGAACCCGACCACCGACCCGGCGCCGCTCTTCTACGTGACGCTCGCGGCATCGGTGCTCGTGTTCATCTTCATCCGGTACCTGGCCCGGACCCCGTTCGGCATGGCGATGCAGGGGATGCGCGACGACCCGACCCGGATGCGCGCGCTCGGCTACAACGTGACGCTCCACCGCACCCTTGCCTTCGCGGTTGGAGCCCTGATCGCCGCCGTCGCCGGGATCCTGTCGGTCTGGTACAACCGCCGCATCTCGCCCGGCTCGATCGCGCTCGGCCAGACGATCGACGTGCTCGTGATCGCGGTGATCGGCGGCCTGTACAGGCTCGAGGGCGCATGGGTGGGAGCAATCTTCTTCGCGCTGCTCGACAACTACTCGCGCGAGTGGACCCCGGACATAGGCAGCGTCCTGGGGCCGGAGCGCTTCAACACGCTCATCGGGATCGTGTTCCTGGTGATCGTCCTCGTTTCCCCGGGTGGCTTGGTCGGCATCTGGGACAGGGGGAGGGAGCGGTTCATCGGCGCCCTCGGGGGTGGGCGTCCACGCGCTGGACCGGCGGCGACGGAGGGGCCGCCGGTCCAGGAGCCGCTCGAGCCGGGACCGGTGGGGCAGTGAGCAGGAGGCGGAAGGTGTCAACCGACCAGAGGAGAGTGAGGAGAGGGAATGAAGGACCGTAGTCACAGAAGGCCCTGGCTGGCGGTGTTGCTCGCCGCAGTCCTGGCCCTGACGCTGGTGGCCATCGGCTGCGGCGACGATGACGACGACGATGGTGGCGGCGGCGATCAGGCCGCCGAGACCAGCGGCGGCGGCGGAGGGGGCACGATCAAGATCGGCATCCTCTCCGACTGCGAGGGCGCGTTCGGCGCGTTCTACGAGCCGGACATCGCCGGTGCGCAGGTGCCGATGGTCAATCGCGGCGCGAAGGCCAACAACCCCAACAAGCCGAGTGACGGCATCACCGGCGCGAAGGTTGCAGGGAAGGACATCGAGATCGTCGGCTACGGCTGTGCCGACGACACGGCCGACAAGGCCATCGAGGAGACCCGCCGGCTCATGGAGCAGGAGGGCGCGGACATCCTCATCGGCCCGCTCTCGGGCGACGAGGGCATCGCCGTGGCCAACTACGCCAAGGAGCACCCGGATCAGACGTTCGTGAACGGCACCTCCGGTGCGCAGGACGCGACGCTGAAGGTCCAGGCGCCGAACTTCTTCCGCTACCACACGGACGGAGCTCAGTGGTCGGCCGGCCTGGGTGACTACGCCTACAACGAGCTCGGCTGGAAGACGGCCGCGATCGTGGGTGACGACTACTCGTTCCCGTACACGTCGCTGGCCGGGTTCGTGGCCGAGTTCTGCGCGATCGGCGGAGAGGTCACGAACCGCGTGTGGCCGCCGCTCGGCGAGAAGGACTACTCGTCCTTCATCTCGCAGATCCCCGATGACGTCGACGGCCTCTACGTGGGCATCGGCGGCTCGGGCCTGATCTCGTTCCTCAAGCAGTACGAGCAGCAGAAGGGGAAGATCGATCCCAAGAAGGTCATGGGCAACGTCTTCTTCGACGACCCGCTCGTGCTCAAGGAGGTCGGCACCGCGGCTGGTCGGCGCGGTGACCGCCGGCCCGACCGCCGGTGACTCGACCACGCCGGAGGCGCAGGCGTACGTGAAGGAGATCGAGGCGGTGTACCCGGAGATCGCTCCGCTCGCCTCCTCGGTGTTCGTCTACAACTACTACAACGCAGCGGAGGCGCTGCTGCAGGGCCTCGAGGATGTCGACGGCAACATCGGCGGCGGGCAGAAGGAGCTGCAGAACGCCCTGAAGGACATCCAGCTCGACGCGGCCTACGGCCAGATCGAGCTCGACGACAACCGCAACGGAATCGCCGACAACTACGTCAAGCGGATCGTTGCCGACACCAACAACGACAAGACCCCGGACGTCCAGACGTTCCGGCAGATCCCTGCCGTGGACCAGACGTTCGGCGGCTTCTTCAGCCCCGAGACTCCCGCGCCGGATCGTGAGAACCCGGTCTGCGAGAAGAAGGACCCGCCGAACTGGGTGGGCAAGGCCGAAGCGGTCGACTTCTCCAAGTAACCGGAGGAGAAGTGCACGCAGTAGCGCAAACCACCGACAGCGCCGAGCCGATCCTCCGCTTGCGGGGGGTCGGCCGGCGCTTCGGCGGGGTCCACGCCGTACGTGACGTGGACCTCGAGATCCGGCCCGGCGAGCGCCGGGCCATCCTCGGCCCGAACGGCGCCGGCAAGACCACGCTCTTCAACGTGATCTCCGGCGAGTTCCCGCCGACGTCGGGGACGATCGAGCTGTTCGGCGAGGACGTGACGCTCGAGCCCGGGCGCAAGCGCGCCCGGCTCGGGCTGTCGCGCACCTTTCAGACTTCGAGGCTGTTCCTCGGCATGTCGGTCGAGGACAACCTCTACCTCGCCCTGCTCGGGCGTGCGCTCGGGCCACCTGCGGCCGGTGCGCACGCAGGCGGACGGCGAGATGCGCGAGCGCGCGCGCGAGATGGCGGAGCGCGTCGGGCTCGAGGACACGCTCGACCGCATCGTCGGCGAGCTCTCGCACGGCGAGCAGCGCCAGCTCGAGGTCGGCATGGCGCGCGCCACCGATCCCAAGCTGATGATGCTCGACGAGCCCGCCGCCGGGCTCTCGCGCGTCGAGCGCGTGCGCCTGACCGAGATGCTGCGCGAGCTCGACCCGGCGATCACCCTGATCCTGATCGAGCACGACATGGACGTGGCGCTGCGGCGTCGCCGGACTGGGTGACGATGATGCACAACGGCAGCGTGCTGGTCGAGGGCACACCGGACGAGATCCGCGCCAACGAGACCGTGCACGAGCTGTACCTGGGGAGCGGTGACGGACATGCCTGACGAGCTGCTCGCGGTCGAGGGCCTGAACGGCTACTACGGCTCGCGCGCACGTGCTCCAGGGCGTCAGCTTCGACGATGGGCGAAGAGCCGGTGGCCGTGATCGGCCGCAACGGGATGGGCAAGTCGACCCTCTGCGCGGCGCTCACCGGGCCTGCTCGCGAAGGCCGACGGCTCGGTCGCGCTTCGGCGGCCGCGAGCTGATGGGGATGCCGGCCTACAAGATCGCGGCCGCGGGCATCGGCTTCGTCCCGCAGGGGCGGCGCCTGTTCCCCTCGCTGAGCGTGGAGGAGCACCTGCAGCTCGTCGCGGGCCGCGGCAACGGCAAGCGCTGGAACCCCGAGAGGATCTACGAGCTCTTCCCGCGTCTCGAGGAGCGCCGCGAGAACGGCGCCGCGCAGCTCTCGGGCGGTGAGCAGCAGATGCTCGCGATCGCGCGCGCGCTGCTCCTCAATCCCAAGCTGCTGATCATGGACGAGCCCTCCGAGGGGCTCGCGCCCGCGGTCATCGAGAGCCTGGTCGAGACGATTCGCGGGCTCGCCGCGGAGGGCACCGCGCTGCTGGTGGTCGAGCAGAAGCTCGGCGTGGCGACGGCGCTCGCCGAGCGCCAGCTCGTCATGGTCGGCGGCCAGATCGCCGCCGAGACGACCGCCGCGGAGCTGGAGGACGATCCGGACGCCCAGCGCCGCTACCTGGGCGTCGAGCCAATCGCCACGGAGGAGTGAGGATGGAAGCCGTCGATGCGGCGAGCAAGCCGGTCCAGTCGTTCGACTGGGGCGTGATCAAGTGGTTCGTGACGCCCTGACGACACCGAGGGCGCGAACCTGACCTTCGGCGAGGTCGTGCTGCTGCCCGGCAAGGGCCACGAGCGCCACAACCACCCGGAGTCGGAGGAGATCCTCTACGTGCTCGCGGGCGAGGGCGAGCAGATGCTCGACGACGGCGGCGAGAACAGCTTCCCGATCAAGGCGGGCGACACGATCTACGTCCCGACGGCGATGTTCCACTCGACGGTCAACACCGGCTGGCAGCCGCTGCGGCTGCTCGCGCTCTACAACCCGGGCGGGGCGGAGAAGGCGCTCCGCGACCTGCCCGACTTCCGCGAGGGGGCCGGTCCGGACTGGGCGCTGCGAGCGCATGAGCCCGACGGTCCTCCTGATCGGGACGCTGGACACGAAGGGCGACGAGTACGCGTTCCTGCGCGACCGCCTTCGCGATGCGGGCGTCGAACGTGTTGCTGGCCGACGTCGGGACGCTCGAGCCGCCGCGCGTGGAGGCGGACATCCCGCGCGAGGAGGTGGCCGCGGCCACGGGCGCGGATCTCGCGGCTCTGGCCGAGGCGCGCGACCGCGGCGCCGCGGTCACGGCGATGGCGGACGCGGCGGCCGTGCTGGCGCGGCGGCTCCACGACGAGGGCCGCATCGACGGGGTGCTCGCGGCGGGCGGCTCCGGCAACACGGCGATCGCGACGCGGGCGATGCAGGCGCTGCCCGTCGGGCGTGCCGAAGCTGATGGTGTCGACGATGGCCGCGGGCGACACGCGCGACTACGTGGGCGCGCGTGACGTCGCGATGATGGCCTCGGTCGCCGACGTGGCCGGCGTCAACTCCGTGTCGGCGCGGGTGCTCGCGAACGCGGCGGGGGCGATGGCGGGGATGGTGAGCGCGCCGCCCGTCGAGCTGTCGGAGGAGCGGCCGCTCGTCGGGGCGACGATGTTCGGCGTCACGACGCCCTGTCGTCACGACCGCGCGCGAGGAGCTCGAGCGGCGCGGCTACGAGCCGGTCATCTTCCACGCGACCGGGGTCGGCGGGCAGGCGATGGAGGGCCTCATGGAGTCGGGCTTCCTGCGCGGCGTCCTCGACGCGACGACCACCGAGCTCTGCGACGACCTCGTCGGCGGCGTGCTCTCGGCCGGCCCCGACCGGCTCGAGATGGCGGGCCGGCTCGGGCTGCCGCAGGTGGTGTCGGTCGGCGCGCTCGACATGGTCAACTTCGGCGCGCGCGACACCGTGCCGGAGCGCTTCGAGGAGCGCAACCTGTACGTCCACAACCCGTCGATCACGCTGATGCGGACGACGAAGGAGGAGAACGCCGAGCTCGGGCGCCGGATCGCCTCCAAGCTCTCGAAGGCGACCGGCCCGGTGGCCCTGTTCGTGCCGCTCGGGGGCGTCTCCATGATCGACGCCCCGGATCAGCCCTTCCACGACCCGGAGGCCGACGCGGCGCTGTTCGAGGAGCTGCGCAAGGTCGGCGGACAACGTCGAGCTGATCGAGATGGACGAGCACGTCAACGACCCGGCGTTCGCCGTGGCGATGGTCGCGAAGCTGGACGAGTACATGAAGGCGGCGGCAGGAGTGACCGGCGACGAGGCGCGCGCGAAGCTGCGCGCCACCCTCGACGGCGGCGGCGTGATCATCGGCGCCGGCGCCGGAACCGGGCTGTCCGCCAAGTGCGCCGAGGCGGGCGGCACCGACCTGATCATCATCTACAACTCGGGCCGCTACCGGATGGCGGGCCGCGGCTCGCTCGCCGGGCTGATGCCCTACGGCGACGCCAACGCGATCGTCATGGAGATGGCGTCCGAGGTGCTGCCGGTCGTGTCGGACACGCCGGTGCTCGCGGGCGTGTGCGGCACCGACCCGTTCCGGCTCATCCCGAACTTCCTTCGAGACGTGCGCGACGCCGGCTTCGCGGGCGTCCAGAACTTCCCGACGGTCGGGCTGATCGACGGCACCTTCCGGGCCAACCTCGAGGAGACCGGCATGGGCTACGGGCTCGAGGTCGAGATGATCGCCGCCGCCTCCGAGCTCGGCCTGCTCACCTCGCCCTACGTGTTCGACCCGGAGTCCGCCGAGGCGATGACCCGCGCGGGAGCCGACGTGCTCGTCCCGCACATGGGCCTCACGACCAAGGGCACGATCGGCGCGCACACCGCCAAGACGCTCGACGAGTGCGTCGAGGAGATCCAGGCGATGCGCGACGCCGCGGTGGCCGTCAACCCGGACGTGATCGTGCTCTGCCACGGCGGCCCGCTCGCCGAGCCCGAGGACGCCGCGTACGTGCTCGAGCGGACCACCGGCGTGGTCGGCTTCTTCGGCGCCTCGAGCATGGAGCGGCTGCCCACCGAGGTGGCCATGACCGAGAACATGAAGCGCTTCAAGGCGCTTGCGCCGGCCTAGGCCAGTTGCACCGATGCCCGATTGGACGAAGAAGAACTTCGACGATCTTCGCGATGTCAGCCCGCAGGACGCCCCGATGCAGTGGCGGTTCGCGAGGGAGGCCCTGCGATCGCCCGAGCTCGGCGTGAGTCGCTTCACCTACGACCCGGGGGCGCGCATGCCCTGGGGTCACCGGCATCGCGTGCAGGAGGAGGTCTACGTCGTGGTTGGCGGGTCCGGTCGTGCCAAGCTCGATGACGAGATCGTCGAGCTCTCGGCGTGGGACGTACTGCGCGTGGCTCCCGCAGTCGTCCGCTCGTTCGAGGCCGGTCCGGAGGGCCTTGACGTGATCTGCATCGGTGGTCGCAGGCCCAAGGGCGGCGACGCCGAGCGCTTCGAGGACTTCTGGCGCTGATCGGGCCCGAGGCTGGCTCGCGGACCGCGTCAAGCCGCCCGGCGCGCCGGCTCGGCGGATGCCTGCGTGAGCCCGTGAAGGTCCAGGAGGGTCTGCCGGAACTGGGCGTAGCGCTCGCGACCGATCTCTTCGGTGAAGCGGTGCTCGATGTCGGCGAAGATCTCCTGCGAGGCGGTCAGCGCCTCCCGGCCGTGCGGGGTGAGTTGGATGATCTTCGCGCGCCCGTCCGCCGGGTCGCGCACGCGCTCGACGAAGCCGAGCCCCTCTAGATCCGCCACAGCTTCGCCAACCGATTGCTTGGTGAAGCCCGATCGCTCGGCGAGGTCGGTGAGCCGGGAGCCGCCGTCGTCGATGTTCCCGAACACGCAGCCGTGCGCCGGCCGCAGCTCCGCGAAGCCGAGCTCAGTCAGGCGGGTGAAGAGCTCTTCTCCCACGGCGTCTCTGACCTGGCTCAGCAGGGCGATGAGGGGGAGGTCTCGTTGTGTGTCCATGGTCACAGTTGGTAAGGCAGCCTGATGATTATGGTACGGTCGCCTGACAAGCTTACCTGACTAAGTCTTACGCCCGGAGGATTCGACATGCAACGCAAATGGTGGACCTTGATCGCGGTGAGCGTGGCCACATTCATGCTCCTGCTCGACATCACGGTGGTCAACACCGCGTTGCCGGCGATCCAGGAGGACCTGAACGCCAGCTTCACCGAACTGCAGTGGGTGATCGATGCCTACACGCTCGCGCTGGCCGCACTGGTGCTCACGGCCGGCTCCCTTGCCGACCGGCTGGGCCGGCGGCGGCTCTTCGCAATTGGCCTCGGGATCTTCTCGGTGTCATCGCTGGCGGCAGGCCTCGCTCCTGATCCGACCTTCCTCAACATAGCCCGCGCGATCCAAGGGATCGGCGGCGCAATTCTGTTCGCGGTGTCCCTTGCGCTCGTCGCCCAGGAGTTCCCGGCCGGCCGCGAGCGCGGCACTGCGATGGGCATCTACGGTGCCACCATCGGCGTGTCGGTGGCTGCCGGGCCGCTCGTGGGCGGTGCGCTGGTCGACTCGCTGGGCTGGGAATGGGTGTTCTTCATCAACGTGCCAGTGGGGATCGCTGCGATCGCGGTCACCTACACCAAGCTCCGCGAGAGCCGCGACCCGAACGCCACGAGTGTGGACTGGGCCGGCCTCGCGACCTTCAGCTCGGCGCTTTTCCTGCTCGTCTTCGGTCTCCTGAGAGGCAACGAAGAGGGCTGGGGCAGCCCCTTCATCCTCGCGCTCCTCGGCGCCGCCGTTGCCCTGCTGGTGGCCTTCGTGGTCATCGAGAGCCGGGTGAAGCAGCCGATGCTGCCGTTGCGGCTCTTCCGCAAGCCGGCGTTCACCGGCGTGCAGCTGGCGGCACTGGGCGTGTCCGCCTCGATGTTCGCGCTGTTCCTCTACATCACGTTCTACCTGCAGAACCATCTCGGCCATTCGCCGCTCGAGGCGGGGCTGATCTACCTGCCGTTGACGGTGATCAGCTTCTTCGCCGCCGCGGCCGGCGGGGCGCTGCTGGGCCGGATGCCCGCACGGGTGATCATGTCCGCCGGGTTGGGCCTGACCGGCGTGGGCCTCTTGCTGATGGGCGGGATCGACCCGGCCGACGAATGGACGGCGATGCTCGGGGGCTTCCTGGTGGCCGGCGCGGGCGTCGGGCTGCTCAACCCGGTGATCGCCGACGTGGCCCTGAGCGTGGTGCCGAAGGAGCAGAGCGGCATGGCCGCCGGGATCAACGACACATTCCGGCAGGTCGGCATCGCCGTGGGCATCGCGGCCTGGGGGGCGATCTTCCTCAGCCGCGGCGCGTCAGAGGTCGAGCAGCTCGCGGCGGGAACGCCCGCGGCGACCGGGGAGCGCCCCCGCCAGCTCATCGAGGCGGCATCGTCGGGCAACCTCGACACGGCCACGGCCTCGATTCCAGCCGGTGCCCGCGAAACGGTGGCGGACGCGGCCGGTCAGGGCTTCATCTCCGGGCTCAACGAGATCCTCATGCTCGGCGGGATCGTGTCACTGCTCGCGGCGGTCGCGGCGCTCTGGCTGGTGCGTGAGCGCGACATCGAGCGCGATGCGCCGATCGAGCTGGCGGAGCCGCCGATCACGTCCGAAGGGCAGGCGGCGTTGCAGCCGGCGGCTGCCTGAGCCCGGATCCAGTGGGAGCTGGCGAGCGCTATCGGATGGAACTCCGACCGCTCGCCAGCCTCACTGGCCGATGTCCGCCGATGTGTCGTCATTCGGCGCCGGCTGCAGGTCGCGTGCCGCTACGGCGACGTACTCGGCGCCCGATCGTCCTCGAGGACCGTGTCGGCGATCGCGACCGCGACGAGCACGGCGCTCGACGCGGCGATCCCGGCGATCAGCGTGAGCGGCGCGGTGGCGACCGCGAGGATCGCGAGCGCCGCCAGTCCCAGCGGCCGCGAGCGCGGGACGTGCCCGAGCGCCTCGCGCAGGAAGAGGATCTGGGCGAGCAGGAACAGCGCCGGTCCGCCGAACGTGAGGATCGTGAAGCCGAAGCGTCGCGTCGTCGCCGGGATGGGCGATCGCGAGCTCGTCGCCGACGGCGATCGCCGATCAGCGCGAGCACGATCAGCGTCAGCGTCCACGTGCCCCACCACCCGACGGCGCCGGCGTCCTCGGCGGTCTCGGCCGACCTCGACGCCGATCGCCTCGGTGCGCTGGAAGTAGCACCACCAGAGCGCGACGGTCCCGGTGAAGGCGATCGCCAGCGCGAGCAGGCGCTCGAGCTCGAACGGCTCGCGCGGTGAACGCGGTGCCCGTCGTCAGCACGGTCTCGCCGAGCGCGATGATGAAGAACAGCCGGAAGCGCTCGATGAGATGCCCGCCCGCGATCTCGGTGTGCTCGAGGTCGATGCGCCGGCCACGGCCGGGCAGCCAGTGCAGGGCCGACACGCCGGCGTAGGTGGCCACCACCGCGAGCCCCCAGAGCACGAGGCGCGCGTCGCCGTCGGCGATCGCGCCGGCCACCCAGAGGACGCCGGTGAGCAGCTCCCAGACGAGGTCGTTGACGAAGTGCTCGCCGAGCGCGCCGGCCGCGCAGGGCGACGATCAGGAACGCCGAGCGCCCGACCTGAAGGAGCAGGTAGCCGGTGACGAACAGCCACGCGCGCTCGTCGAACGCGTCGCCGATCGCGACCGACATCAGCAGGCTGGCGAACATCAGCCCGACGAGCAGCAGCCGCACCGGCAGCCGGTCCGGGTCGAGCCAGTTCGCCCCCCACGCCGTCATGTACCAGGCGTAGACGACCGCGAGCGTCAGGATCACCGTCTCGGCGCCGGTCCGCAGATCGACGTGCTCGAGCAGGTGGTGCGAGAGCTGCCCGATCGCGAAGACGTAGACGAGGTCGAAGAACAGCTCGAGCGGGGTGACGACGCGCTCCGCGCCGGGCGCCCGCGAGACGGCGATCCTCATCGCCGCGATCCTACGCGTGGGCCCGCGCGGGCCTGGCCGGCCCTCCTGAGCGCCTCGAGCGCCGCGGCCAGCGCGGGCCGGCGCGCCGCGGCGCGCCGGGCGAGGGCGTCGATCTGGCGGCGCGGGGGCGCGGGAGCGGCCACCTCGGCGAAACGCACGGCGTCCGAGCCTGCGCACGCGAGCGCCGGCAGCAGCCCGATGCCCGCTCCCTCTGTGTCGACTGCGAGCCGTTCCCGCGCAGCGTCGACGCGGTCGGAGCCGACGGCGACCTCTCGCGGCGCGAGGGGCGCTTCGCGTGCCTGGCCGTGACGGCCGAGTTCGAGCGCAGCGACCAGTCGATCGGCGGTGTGATCGGCCACCAGTACCGCACGCTGGTGGACTTCGAGAGCGGGCGCTACGCCTACTGCAAGATCTCCGGTCAGGCCGGCCCCTCGCGGGACCAGCTCGCGACCACCCCGCGCGCCTGCGGCGGTTAGCGCGCAACGCCGGGTCCGCCCGGCCGAGCGCTTATCCTGCCCGCGGGTGAGGAGGAGACTGCGTGAGCTCGGTTACTCGACCGGCCGCTTTCCCACGGGCGAGCTGAACGCCCTCGTCGACGTGCCGGGCGTGCTCGTCGGGCATCGCACGCTCGACGAGGGCGCGAGCCGGACCGGCGTGACCGCGATCCTGCCGCACGGCGGCAACCTGTACGACGAGAAGGTGCTCGGCGCCTGCCACGTGATCAACGGCTACGGCAAGGCGGCCGGCCTGACGCAGCTCGAGGAGCTCGGCACGATCGAGAGCCCGATCCTGCTGACGAGCACCCTGTCCGTCGGGCCGGTGTGGGAGGGCGGGCTGCGCCACCTGCTCGAGCACAACCCCGAGGCGGCTCGCGACCGCGACACCGTCAACGTGATCGTCGGCGAGTGCTTCGACGGCTGGCTCTCGGACGCCCGCGCGCTCGCCGTGCGCCCCGAGCACGCCCTCGAGGCGATCGCCGCGGCGGCGGCCGACGAGGTGAGCGAGGGCGCGGTCGGGGCCGGCACCGGCACCACCTGCTTCGGCTTCAAGTCCGGGGTGGGAGCGGCGTCGCGGCGCGCGGGCGGCCACGTGCTCGGTTGTCTCGTGGTCGCCAACTACGGCGCACGGCGCGACCTGCACATGCTGGTCGGCCCGGTCGAGCAGGCCGCGGCGCCGCGCTCCGAGCCGCCCGCGCAGGGCGGCTCGATCATGATCGTGCTGGCGACCGACGCGCCGCTCGGGGAGCGCCAGCTGCGCCGCCTCGCCGCCCGCGGCGCCCTGGGCCTCGGGCGAGCCGGCTCGTTCGCCGGCAACGCGAGCGGCGAGTACGCGCTCGCCTTCTCGACCGCGCAGCGGCTGGCGCATCGCAGCGAGAGCGACCACGTCGAGCTGCGCCTCCTCCGCGACGACTCTCCCGCTCTCCGCGAGCTGTTCGAGGCGGCCGGGGAGCTCGTGCACGAGGCCGTGCTGAACTCGCTCTGCTCGGCCGAGCCGATGGAGGGGCGCGACGGCAACCGGGTCGAGGCGCTCCCCTACGAGCTGCTGGAAGGCGCGCCCGGGCTGCGCCGGCTCTGAGGAATCGGCGCTAGCCGACCCGGTACTCGCGCACCTCGTCGAGGGCCGAGCGGCCGCCGATCTCGGCGAGGCCGTCGGCGACCGGCCGCGCCAGGATGCGCGACCCGCGTCCCTGGCGGATGTCGATCGGGCGGCCGACCTGTGCCGCGAGCAACACCGCGGCTGACCCGGTTGCCTCGTCCTCGTCGATCCCGAGGCGGACGGGGAACACCCGCGCGCGCACGAGTCCGCCCTCCTCGTCGATCCAGGCCCAGCAGCCGGTCATGTCGTGGCCGGCCGGCGGGCCGGTCAGCTCGTCGACCTCGCCGGCCGAGGGGAGCTCGATCCACTCGAACGGGGGCGACCACTCCGGGCGGGCGCTGCAGAAGGTGAGCTCGCCCTCCTGGCGCACGGCCACCTCGCCCGCGGGGGTCCGGAGCGCGGCGACGGCGCCGACCCGCTCCGCCAGCAGCCACGCGGTTCCCACCGCCGGATGGCCCGCGAAGGGCAGCTCGACGGCCGGGGTGAAGATCCGGATCCGGCCGCTCTCCGGGTCGTCCACGAACACGGTTTCGCTGAAGCCGAGATCGGTCGCGACGTCCTGGCGGCTCGCGGCCGGAACCTCGCCACCATCGAGGAACACGGCGAGGTCGTTGCCGCCGGAGCCGTCGTCCAAGCAGAAGACGCGCAGGAGATGGAGGGTGGGCATGCGCGGAACGTTACGGCTCCTGCGGGCGTCGGTAGGGTGCCTCCCATGGCCGACATGCAGCTGCGCGAGGGCGAGGACGCGGTCTACCAGGGGCATCCCTCCTGGAGAGCGCTCACGTCGTTCTACATCCTCGGGATGGTGGCGGCCGTGGCCGTGTTCGCGATCGTCGGGCTCGCAATGGGCGAGACCGCGATCGGTGTGGCGGCCGGACTCGTGGTGGCGGTCCTCACGCTGTTCGTCGGTTGGTTCCGGCGCGTCTCGACCACCTACCTGATCACGGACCAGCGGCTCCGGATCAGCCGCGGCATCATCCGTCGCCGCGTCCAGGAGACCCGTCTCGACCGGGTCCAGAACGTGAACTTCGACCAGAGCGTCATCGACCGCATGCTGCACGTCGGGAGCGTCGACTTCGACACGGCCGGCACGGACGACTCGGAGTTCGTCTTCGAATGGGTGAACAACCCCGAGGACGTCGTCCGCTCGGTGAACGACGCCATCCACGAACGCGAGACGCACCAGCGCCCGGTCTAGATGGTCGCTTCCTTATTCGCGCACCCACGGATGACGCGCCATACCGGCGCTGGATCGCCGCCCGAGCCCTCGCAGGTAGCGCTGCTACCTGCGTCGGACTCGTGCGCCGCCCAGCTTGGTCTGGCGCGCCCCCGCGGGCACACGAATTCGAAATCAACCATCTAAAGCGCCGGCTCAGCCGCCACCCTCGCCCTCGAGCGCCGGCCGCGGCGGACGCGAGGCCGGGCTCAGCCGCCTCGCGCCGGCCCGGCAGCGCCGCGGCGGCGAGCGCGCCGGCCAGCGACAGGCCGGCGCCCACCGCGATCGCTGGCGCGAACCCGTCCGTGAACGCCTCCGGTGAGGCGAAGCTGCCCGCGCCCGCGAACACAGCCACGAGCACCGCGATCCCGAACACGCCGCCGAGCTCGCGCATCATGCTGTTGGCGCCCGCCGCCTTGCCGAGCTCGCCGTCGGCCACCGATCCCACCACCGAGTTCTGCGCCGAGGGGATCGCCATCGACACGCCGACCCCGGCGACGACGAAGGGCACGATCAGCTCGGAGTAGCCGAGCCCGGGCTCGGCGATCAGGGCGATCCAGACGAGGCCGGCCGCCTGCAGCGTCAGGCCGCCGACGAGCAGCGGGCGCTCGCCGAAGCGGTCGGCGAGCGCGCCCGCGACCGGCGCGACGGTGATGAACGTGATCGTCCACGCCATCAGCCGCAGGCCCGGCGTCGAGCGGCCCGTAGCCGAGCACCGTCTGCAGCAGCTGGGCGAAGAAGAACACGCCGCCGAACAGCGACGCGAACGTGAAGAAGATCGCCGCGTTGCCGGCCGAGAAGGAGCGCGAGCGGAAGAAGCGCATCGGCAGCATCGGCTGCGCGCGCGCGCAGCTCCCACGCGACGAACGCGATCACGAGCGCCGCGCCGAGCGCCAGCGCCGCCGACCACCTCGACGCTGCCCCAGCCCGCGCTGTTGCCGCGCACGAGCCCCCAGACGATGCCGAGCGCGCCGCCCGTGATCAGCGCCACGCCCGCGGATGTCGAGCGCCGTGTCGGCGCCGAAGCTCTCGTCCATGCGCGTGAGGACGAACGGGATCGCGATCAGGCCGATCGGGACGTTCAGCCAGAAGATCCACTCCCACGCGAGCCCCTCCGCGACGGCGCCGCCGACGAGCGGCCCGCTCGCCACCGCGATGCCGGTCACGGCGCTGAAGATCCCGATCGCCGCGCCACGCCTCTCGGGCGGGAACGCGGCGCTCAGGAGCGCGAGGCCGAGCGTCGTCACGAGCGCGGCGCCCAGGCCCTGGGCCGCGCGCGCGCCGATCAGCCAGCCGATGTCAGGAGCGAGCGCGCAGGCGGCCGAGGCCGCCACGAACACGCCCAGGCCGGCGGCGTACAGGCGCCGCCGCCCGAAGCGGTCGCCGAGCGCGGCGGCGGTCATCAGCAGAACCGCGAAGCTCAGGTTGTACGCGTTGACCGTCCACTCGAGCTCCTCGACCGATGCGCCGAGGTCAAGCCGTATGGTGCTCAGGGACGTCGACACGACGAGCGTGTCGAGCGCCGTCATCAACGAGCCGATGCCGGTTAGGGCGAGGACCCATCGCGTGGAACTGCGGGTTGGGGCTGCCATGTGTCTCCTTTCGCGTGGCGGGCGCGGCCGCCGTTGCGAAGAGAGATCCATGGGAGGTCCGAAATCCATCGCTCGTCTGGCCTGAGAAAGGCGGTGATGTCCTGAATCCGGCCGTCGTCGGCGAGCGTGAGCAACTGGACGCAATGCGCCGCGTCGCCGTCGTCCGCGCGGATCCCGTGGCTGACGAAGGCGAGCTGGCCGTTCGCGCGCGTCGGCGCGAGCCGCCAGCGTCGCTCACCCGAGAGCGGCCAGCCGGACAGGAAGGCGCCGATCGCCTCGTGCCCGCGGTACCAGCTCGGCCGCGGCGGCATCGTGATGGTGGCGTCATCGGCGAGCAGGCCGAGGATCGCCTCGACGTCGGCGTTCTCCCAGGCCTCGACGAAGCGCGCGGTGAGCTGTCTGACCCGATCGTCCCCGAGCGAGCGCAGGGTCTCCTGCTGGCTGCGCTCCGGGCAGCCGCTCGTTCACGGCTCGATGGGCGCGCTGGAGGATGCTGTAGACCGCGTCCGGTGCCGCATGGAGGGCCTCGCCGACCTCGCCCGCCGAGAATCCGAGCACGTCGCGCAGGATCAGCACGGCACGCTGGCGCGGCGGCAGGTGCTGGAGCGCCGCGACGAAGGCGAGCTCGACGCCCTCGCGCTGCTCGTAGGTCGCCTCAGGCGCCTCGGGGTAGGGCTCGAGCCAGGCCACGTCGGAAAGCGGGGCGGCCGGCTCGTCGTGCGCGGCTCGATGCGGGGCCGTAGTCGAGCGGCAGCACGCGTGCCGGCCTGCGCTCGATCAGCCTCGAGGCAGGTGTTGGTGGCGATCCGGTAGAGCCAGGAGCGCAGCGAGCTGCGCCCCTCGAAGCCGGGCAGCGCGCGCCAGGCCCGAAGCAGCGCGTCCTGAAGAGCGTCCTCGGCGTCGTGGACCGAGCCGAGCATGCGGTAGCAGAGCGCGTGCAGCTCCGCTCGATGCGGCTCGACGAGCGCCTGGAAGGAGTACTCGTCGCCGCGCTGGGCAGACTCCAGCAGACCGCGCTCTCCGGCTGCGGCCGGTGAAAGGGCATGTCTCATCTCATCCAGTAAGACACCGGAGAAGCCTGAAATCCATCGTTCATCGTGGCGATTCCCTCTTTGGGGGACGCTAGCCTCACCCGATTCGTGAACCTCGCGACGATCACCGCGGTCTTCATCGCCGCCGTGCCCGCGGCCGATGACGTGAAGGCTCCTCCGCCGGAGTCCGTGTTTCCCGTGCGCGGAAAGGTGGACTTCGGGGAGTCGGACGCGCGCTTCGGCGCCTGGCGGGCCGGTCACGTCCACGAGGGCCAGGACGTGTTCGCGGCGGCGGGCACGCCGCTCGTCTCCGTGCGCGACGGGAAGGTCGTCGAGAAGGGCGACGACGGCGGCCGCGGCAACTACATCGCGATCTGGAGCAGCGAGGCGCGCCGCACGTTCGTCTATCTGCACATGATCCGTCCCTCGCCGCTTCGCATGAAGGCGCGGGTGCGCTCCGGCCAGCGCATCGGCGCGGTCGGATGCACCGGCTCGTGCTGGGGAGACCACCTGCACCTCGAGGTGCGGCGCGGCCGCGGCACCACGGGCGGGGCTCGCGACCCGCTGCCGCAGCTGCGCAGGCTCGCGCGTCGCTGACGCCACTGGGCGTGGCAGCCCTTGGGCGCCGTCCTTTCGTACATTCCCGGTCCCGTGGACCAGATGGAGCTCCGCAACCGGCTGGTCATGGCCACTCAGATGTGGCGGGAGGCCACTGACGATCCGCTTCCGCGCATGCCGCCCGGAGATCCGGGCGAGCAGCTCAACGGCTTCGAGCTGAGGCTGGTCGACATGCTGTGCGCGCGAGCGACTCCGCAGACCGCGCGTGACGTGGCCGACAAGACCTGGGACCTGGTCCACGCGCGACGCGACGACGACCCGGTCAAGCGACGGGTCGTGGAGTGCCACGAGGCGCTCGCGCGCCTGTCGGCGCGAGGAGGCGGGCCGGGTTTCTAAGCTGTAAG
Organism: uncultured Thermoleophilaceae bacterium; assembly: GCA_963788595.1. Lineage (GTDB taxonomy): Bacteria > Actinomycetota > Thermoleophilia > Solirubrobacterales > Thermoleophilaceae > JACVRW01. The sequence continues at coordinate 162,835 of CAWBHC010000007.1, read as the reverse complement.
GCCGGTGAGGGAGCTCCCTGAGCTGTTCGACCTCCGCGTCCAGGCGCGCTCGCTGGCCTACCTCTTCATCGCCGGTGCCGCGCTCGGCCTGCTGACGCTCGTCTTCCCGCACTCGGACGAGGTCCAGGATCTCCAGCTGGTCATCCTCGCGGGGCTTGCGTCGGCCATCGCGATCGTGATGTGGGTCTGGGCCGACCGCGTGCGCACCTGGCAGCTTCACGTCGCGCTCGCCTCCGGGACGATCATCCTCTCGCTCGCGAACTACTACGTCGCGCAGACGGTCATCTACCCGGTCCTCTACACGTGGACGGCGCTGTTCGCCTTCTACTTCTTCCGGCTCGGCGTGGCGCTCATGCACGTCGCGCTCGTGGCGGTCAGCTACGCGGTGGTGCTGATCCTCGTGGACCCGTCGAGCTCGATCGTGCGCTGGCTGCTCGCGGTGGGCACGCCGCTGATCGCCGGCCTCCTGATCTCGCGCCTGCTCGGGGAGCTGCGCCTCGGGGTGCAGGACGCGGAGCGGCGCACCCGCGCGCTGCAGGAGAGCGAGGCGCGCACGCGACTCGTCCTCGACGGCGCCCCCGACGCGTTCGTCTCGCTCGACCGTGACGGCGTCATCACGTCGTGGAACAGCGCGGCGGAGCGGCTCTTCGGCTGGAGCGCGTCCGAGGCGGTGGGCGTCTCGTTCCGCTCGCTGGTCACGCCGGAGGAGTTCCGCGAGCGCCACGACGAGCGCAGGCGAGCCCTGGTGGAGACGCCGCAGGTGGTCACCATGCAGCGCTACGAGACCGAGTTCATCCGCCGCGACGGCACCCGCTTCCCGGCCGAGGCCACGGTCTCGAAGATCGAGATCAAGGGAGAGCCGTTCGTCTCCGGCTTCGTCCGCGACGTGACCGAGCGGGTGCGCCGCCAGCAGGAGCGCGAGACGCTCCTGCGCGAGCAGGCCGCCCGCGCCGAGGCCGAGCGCGTGGCCGAGCTCGTGAGCGGGATGCAGCTGCTCGTCGACGCCGCGCTCGCCCACCGGACGCTCGACGACATCCTCGAGGACCTGATCATGCGCGTCCGCGGCGTGCTCCAGGCGGACGCCGCGACGATCCTGCTCGCCGACGACGACGAGCAGCTCACGTTGGCCGCGTCCTCGGCGCCGGCCTCGGACGAGGACGATGATGCCGACGAGCCGATCGCCGCCGGCGAGGGATTCGCCGGCCGCGTCGCGAGGGCACGCGAGGCGATGCTCGCCCACGCCCCCGACCCCGCGGACCTGCCCGACCCGGCGCTCCGCCGGCTCGAGATCGAGTCGCTGATCGGCGTTCCGCTGCTCGCCGAGAATGCGGTCACCGGGGTCCTGGTGGCGGCGACCGTCGCGCCGCGGCGCTTCTCGTCCGAGGACCTCGCCCTGCTGCGGCTGGCCGCGGACCGGGTCGCGCTCGCGATCCAGCATGCGCGCGTCTACGAGCGCGAGCACAGGATTGCCGAGACTCTCCAGCGCAGCCTCCTTCCCGAGAGCCTGCCTCAGCTGCCCGGCCTGCTCGTGGCGGCCCGCTACCTGCCCGCCGCGGCCGAGGCCGAGGTGGGAGGGGACTGGTACGACGTGATCCCGACGCCGACCGGCGGGCTCGGGCTCGTGATGGGCGACGTGGCGGGCAAGGGCCTCGCCGCCGCTTCGATGGTCGGCCGCCTGCGCAGCGCGCTGCGCGCCTACGCGCTCGAGGGGCACGAGCCCGCCCGCGTCGTCGAGCAGCTCAACCGGCTCGTCTGGACGGAGGGGCGCGACAGCCAGATGGCGACGCTCCTCTACATGGTGGTCGAGCCCGGCGAGAGCCGGATCGACTGGGTCAACGCGGGCCACCCGGCGCCGCTGCTCGTGAACGGTGGCAGTTCGCCACGCTTCCTCGAGGGCGCCGGCTCGGTGCCGCTCGGCGTGCTCCCGTTCCCGTCGTACGAGACGGTCACCTCGACGATGGAGCCGGGCAGCTCGCTCGTCCTCTTCACCGATGGCCTGATAGAGCGCCCGGGGGAGCTGATCGACGACGGGATGGCGGAGCTCGCCACGCGCGTGAGCGAGGCGCCGGACGATCCGGAGGCGATCTGCGACCACCTGCTCGAGACGCTCGTTCCGAGCAGCGGCGCGCTGGACGACGTGGCCATCCTCACGTTGCGCAACCTACCCGTGGCCGACCACTTCCGGGTCGAGTTCCCGGCCGAGCCCGAGGCGCTCTCGCAGATGCGCGCGATGCTGCGGCGCTGGCTGCGGCACGCGGGCGCCGCCGATGGCGCGATCGCGGAGATCACGACCGCCGCCGGGGAGGCCGCGACCAATGCGATCGAGCATGCGGGCGGCGCCGGCGGTGCCCCGTTCGAGGTCAGCGGCAGGATCGCCGACGGGTGGGTCGAGATCGCCGTGCGCGACCACGGCGAATGGCGCCCGTCGCGCGAGGGCGACCAGGGGCGCGGGCTCTCGCTCATGCGGGCGTTGATGGATACCGTTGAGGTGGCGCCGTCGACGGGAGGAACCACCGTCCGGCTGCGACGGCAACTCGACAGCGACGGAGGACCTGAGTGAAGGACGGGCTCGTTGGGCTCGAGATAGAGAAGCGTGACGAGGTGGTGATCGCGCACGTCACGGGCGAGCTCGACCTCGCAGGCGCCCCGCATGCCGGCGAGCGGATCGAAGAGGCCGTGCCCACCGCCGCGCGTGGCCTCGTGGTCGACATGAGCGAGCTCGACTTCATCGACTCGAGCGGCGTGGCGATGCTGTTCGGGCTCGTGCGCAGGCTGTCGAGCCGCCGTCAGGAGCTGCGCGTGGTGGCGCCGGAGGGCAGGCCCGTGGCGCGCGTCCTCGAGATCGTCGAGTTCGAGCGCGCGGCGCCGGTGTGCCTCGACGTCGAGGCGGCCGTGGCCGCGATCGTCTAGGCTGGCGGCCGGCTCGCGCGCCGAGCCGATGAACTCGAGCACCGCGTCGTTGTAGCGCTGCGCCTGCTCGATGAGCGCGGCGTGCGGGGCGCCCTCGAGCAGCGTCAGCTTCGCGCCGGGGATCAGCTCCGCGAGCTCCTTCGACTTCCAGACGGGCACGAGGATGTCGTGCTCAGCGCCGATCACGTGCGTCGGGATCGTGAGCGAGCGCAGGCGGTCGCGGGCGTCGTGGCGGCTCGACGCCGCGAGCTGGCGCCCGAACGCTTCCGGTGTCTGCGGGTGCGGGTTCTCGAGCATCAGCCCGCGCAGGTAGGCGAGCATGTCGGCGTTCTCGAACAGCTCCTCCGAGTGTGCGAGCAGCAGCAGCTCATCGATGTGGTCCTCGTGGCTGATCTTGTGGACGCGGGCGCCCCAGACGTCGCTGAGCTTGCGCGCCCAGGCGCCGCCCGCCGCGAAGGTCACCGACAGCGTCAGCGTGCGGACTCGCTCGGGCGCCTGGCAGGCGACCTCCTGCGCGATCGCTCCGCCCATCGAGTACCCGAGCAGGTGGAACGAGTCGAGCTCGAGCGCGTCGGCGAGCGCGAGCGTGTCGCGGGCCATGTCCGCGATCTCGTACGGGCCGCCGGCCTGTGACGAGCGCCCGACGTCGCGGTTGTCGAAGATGACCGTGCGGTGGGCGGCCGAGAAGGCGGGCAGCTGGAGGGTCCAGGCCACCGCGTCGGTGGCGAGGCCCTGCACGCACAGGAGGGGCTCGCCCTCGCCGTGCTCCTCGTAATACAGCGTCTGTCCGTTCGCCTCGACCGTAGGCATCGCTTCCTCCCGCTCGCTCCAAGTGCCGCCGAAAACCCTACCTGGCTGGCCAGCCAAGCTTGGTAGGCTCGTTCGGCTCCATGGGGAAGGTGTGCGTCATCGGCGCGGGCTCGTCGGGAATCGCCTCGTGCCAGGTGCTGCAGGCGCGCGGGATCGACTTCGACTGCTTCGAGCAGGGCTCCGGGGTCGGCGGCAACTGGCGCTACGACAACGACAACGGCATGTCGTCCGCCTACCAGTCGCTCTTCATCAACACCTCGCGGCGGATGATGGAGTACGCCACCTACCCGATGCCGGAGCACTATCCGGACTATCCGCATCACGCGCAGATAGCGGCCTACTTCGACGACTACGTCGACCACTTCGGCTTTCGCGACCGGATCCGCTTCAACACCGAGGTCGAGCGCGTCGAGCCGGACGGCCACGGCCGCTGGCGGGTCACGACGAGCGACGGAGCGTCGAACGCGCTACGACGCCGTGTTCGTGGCGAACGGCCACCACTGGAACCCCAAGTGGCCCGACCCGCCGTTCCCGGGACAGGACGCGTTCAGCGGCGAGCAGCTCCACTCCCACCACTACCGCGTGCCCGACGAGCGCTTCCAGGGCAGGCGCGTGCTCGTGCTCGGCATCGGGAACTCCGCCACCGACATCTCGGTCGAGGCCTCGCGCCACGCGGAGGTCACCTACCTCGCGATGCGGCGAGGAGCGCACGTGATCCCCAAGTACATCGCGGGGAAGCCGACCGACGAGTACGCGCCGGAGTGGATGGCGCGGCTTCCCTTCCAGGTCACCCGCTGGCTGTTCATGCGCCAGCTCAAGCAGATCCAGGGGGACATGGAGGACTACGGGCTGCCGAAGCCCGACCACAAGCTCGGCGAGGCGCACCCGACGGTCTCCTCCGACCTGCTCACGCGCATCGGCCACGGCCGCATCACCCCGAAGCCGAACATCTCGCGCATCGCGGGGAGCACCGTGCACTTCGTGGACGGTTCGAGCGCCGACGTCGACACGATCGTCTGGTGCACGGGCTACAGGATCACGTTCCCGTTCCTCGACGCGGAGCTGCTCGCGACCGACGGCAACCACGTGCCGCTGTTCCGCCGCGTCGTGCACCCCGGGCGCCCGGGCCTCTACTTCATCGGCCTCGTGCAGCCGCTCGGCGCGATCATGCCGATCGCCGAGCTCCAGTCCGAGTGGATCGCGGACGTGCTCGAGGGCACGGTGCCGCTGCCGGCTGCGCCGACGATGCGCGCCGAGATCGCGGCCGAGGAGGCCGCGATGCGGCGGCGCTACGTGGCCTCGACGAGGCACACGATCCAGGTGGACTTCCACCCCTACATGCGCATCCTGCGCGAGGAGCGCAAGCGCGGCGAGGGCGTCCGCCATCCGCTCGAGCGGCCCGCGGCCGCGCCGAGGACCGCCGCCCCCGCAGCGTCCTGATGGCCGCGGTTGCGGTGGTCACGGGCGCCGGGCGCGGCTTCGGCCTCGAGATCGCCCGGCGGCTCGCCGGCCGCGGCTACGAGGTGCTCTGCACGGACATCGACGAGCAGGCCGCCGCGAGTGCGGCTGAGCGGGTGGGCGGCTTCTCGCTCGGCCTCGACGTGCGGGAGCCCGAGGCGCACCGCGCCGCGGCCCGCGCAGCCACGGAGCGAGGCCCGCTCGAGGTCTGGGTCAACAACGCGGGCGTGCTCCGCACGGTCAAGGCCTGGGAGCACTCCGACGAGGAGCTGCGGCTGCTGGTCGAGGTCAACCTGCTCGGCGTGATCCACGGCTCGCGAGCGGCGGTCGATGCGATGCGGAGCGGCCCGGGAGCCAATCGCCACATCATCAACATCGCCTCGCTGTCCGCGCTCTCGCCCGTGCCCGGGCTCGCGGTCTACGCGGCGACGAAGCACGGGGTGCTCGGCTTCACGACCTCGCTCCAGGGCGATCTGCGGCTCGCGGGCATACCGATCACGGTCCACGCCGTGTGCCCGGACGGCGCCGACACGGACATGGTGCGCGAGCGGGCCGGCGACGCGGACAGCGCGATCATCTGGTCCGGCCCGCGCCTGCTGCGCGCGGACGAGGTGGCCGACCGCACGGTCGGGCTGCTCGACTCGAAGGAGCTCGTGGCGGTGATCCCGCGCTGGCGCGGCTGGATGGCGCGCGGCACGGCGATGCTCGGACGACATTCGATGGGCGGCGCCGCGGCGCTGCACAAGCTGGGCCGCCGGCGACGAGCCCGGGCAGGTTAGGTTCTTCACAGCGAAGACGAGGAGGAGACGACGTGGCCGAGACGATCACCCCGCAACGAGAGACCGTGAACGCCGAGCTCGCCGATGCGATCGAGGTCGAGAACCCGGCGACCGGGGAGATCGTCGCCCGGGTCCCGGTCACGACGCCGGAGCAGGTTGCCGAGGCGGTGGCCCGCGCCCGGCGCGCCCAGCCCGGCTGGGACGCGCTCGGGTTCGAGGGCCGCGCGGCGATCCTCAAGCGCTGCCAGCGCTGGATGGTGGACAACTCCGAGCGCGTGATCGAGACGATCGTCTCGGAGACCGGCAAGACGTACGAGGACGCGCTCACCGCCGAGGTCGGCTACGCCGAGGCCGCCTTCGCGTTCTGGGCGAAGAACGCCGCGAAGTACCTCGCCGACGAGAAGGTCAGGACCGCGTCGCCGTTCGTCAAGGGGCGCAAGCTGATCGTGCGCCACGCGCCGGTCGGCGTCGTCGGCGTGATCGGTCCCTGGAACTACCCGCTCACCAACTCCTTCGGCGACTGCATCCCGGCCCTCGCCGCCGGCAACGCGGTGCTCCTCAAGCCCTCCGAGGTCACGCCGCTCACCTCGATGCTGATGGGCGAGATGCTGCGCGAGTGCGGGCTGCCGGCAGACGTCTACCAGGTGGTGCCCGGCCGTGGCGAGACCGGAGCCGCGCTCGTCGACGAGGTCGACTTCCTGATGTTCACCGGCTCGACGGCCACCGGCAGGAAGGTGATGGAGCGGGCCGCCCGCACGCTCACGCCGGTGGCGCTCGAGCTGGGCGGCAAGGACCCGATGATCGTGTGCGCCGACGCCGACCTCGAGCGCGCCGCGAACGCCGCCGTCCACTACTCGATGCAGAACGCCGGGCAGACCTGCATCTCGACCGAGCGCGTGTACGTCGAGGCGCCGATCTACGACGAGTTCGTGCGGCTCGTGACCGACAAGGTGAACGCGCTGCGGCAGGGCGCCCCGGGCGGTCCCGGCTCCACCGACCTCGGCGCCGTCATCCATCCGCCGCAGTCGGACATCGTCGAGCGCGCACGTGAACGACGCGCGTCGAGCGCGGCGCTCGCGTGCTCACCGGCGGCAGCCGCCGCGACGAGCACGGGCACTTCTTCGAGCCGACCGTGATCGCCGACGTCGACCACACGATGGACTGCATGCGCGAGGAGACGTTCGGCCCGACGCTGCCGATCATGAAGGTCGCCGACGCCGACGAGGCCGTGCGGCTCGCCAACGACTCGAGCTACGGGCTGCAGGCCTCGGTGTGGACGTGGCGACGCCGCCAAGGGCGAGCGGCTCGCGCGCAGGGTCGAGGCGGGCGCGGTCACGGTCAACGACGCCCAGGTCAACTACCTGGCGCTCGAGCTGCCGATGGGCGGCTGGAAGGAGTCCGGCCTCGGTACGCGCCACGGGCCGCGACGGCATCCGCAAGTACACGAAGAAGCAGACGCTGCTCGTCACGAGCTTCGCGCCGCTGAAGCGCGACCTGCACATGATGCCCTACAGCTCGGGGCGCACGAAGGTCGTGCACGCGGCTGCTGAAGCTGGTGTACGGGCGCGGGAAGGACGCTAGGGGTACAGGTCGCCGTCCTCGCCGACGACGAAGATCGCGCTGACCGGGCAGTTGCCGGCCGCGGCGATCACGTCGTCGACCGGGGCGCCGTCGGGATCGACGACCACGGCCTTGTCCTCCTCGTCGAGCTGGAAGACGTCCGGGCGCGGTGTCGACACAGTCACCCGAGCCGATGCAGAGCGCGCGATCGACCTCGACGGTGATGCGGTTCTGCGGCGACAGCTTCGGCATCAGCGCCGGCGGCGCAGCAGGATCAGCGCGAGCGTCGCGACCAGCAGGATGAGCGGCGCGAGCATGCGCGGGTCGAAGCCGCCCGATTCGTCGGCCTCCTCGTGGGGCTCGGCGCCGGCGGGCATCGGGAACTCCTCCGCCGCCAGCACGTCGTGGGGCTCCTGGATGCCGCTGGGGTCGGCGGGATAGCGCTCGTCGCGCGTCCCGATCCCGAACTCCTCGGCAGCCAGGACGTCGTGCGGCTCGTCGATTCCGCTCGGGTCGGGCGGGACGTCGGGCGACTTGCGTTCTGACTCGGTCATCGTCCCTATGGTTCCAAATCGATGGACGAGCAAGCACGCACCGAGCTCGAGGCGGCCGCCTTCCGGCAACTGGTGGAGCACCTGCGCGAACGGACCGACGTTCAGAACATCGACCTGATGGACCTCGCCGGCTTCTGTCGCAACTGCCTGTCTCGCTGGTACCGGGAGGCGGCGGAGGAGCGCGGCATCGACCTCGACGACGCCCAGGCACGCGAGATCGTCTACGGGATGCCGTACTCGGAGTGGAAGTCAAAGCACCAGACAGAGCGCGCCACCTCGTAGCGCTGATCGCGCTGGCGCGCGGCCCTCGCGGGCTGCGGCGGCTCGTCGCGGGTCCGCCGAGAGCGGCGACTCGGCGGCGGCCGAGCCCGCGGCCGGCGAGGTCGTGCTCACGCCCGAGAGCGCGCGCGAGGCGCGCGAGCGGCTTCCGGAGGAGCAGGCCGCCGACGGCCGCTCCCGTGCGCGGGCGGTCGAGCTGCGAGGAGCCGGGCTCGCAGGCTGCTCCGAGCGGCGACCCGCGCGCCGACGCCCCGAGCCCGGGCGCCCCGACCGACGCCGAGGTGCGCGCCGAGCTGCGCGAGGCCCGCGCCGCGCTGTCGAACTTCCGGCAGCACCTCAACACGACCGCGTACCTGCAAACGGGCCAGCGCGCGCGGGTGCTCGCCGACGGCACGGCGGTGGCGCCCGAGAACGCGCCCGACGTCGTCAAGCGCGTGATCCTCGCCGGCAACGAGATCGCGAAGTTCCCCTACAAGTGGGGCGGCGGGCACGGCGCCTGGCGCGACAACGGCTACGACTGCTCGGGCTCGGTGTCGTTCGCGCTGGCCGGCGCGGGCCTGCTCGGGCAGCCCGCTCACCTCGGGCGGCTTCCTGGGCTACGGCGCCCCGGGGCCGGGCAGGTGGATCACGATCTACACGAACCAGGGGCACGTCTTCATGGTCGTGGCCGGGCTGCGCTTCGACACGAGCGGCCGCGGCCGCGTCGGGCACGCGCTGGCAGGAGGAGCCGCGTCTCCACCGCCGGCTTCGCCGTGCGTCACATCCCGGGCTCTAGCCGGGTCGTACGGCGGCGCCTCGCCCCAGCCCCAGCGCGGCACGGGCGCCCGCGGCGGCGGCGTGGCGCCCGGCTGCGAGTTGACCACCGCGAGCCGCGTGCCCCACTCGATGTAGGCGACGAAGGCCGAGCGGAACTCCGGGTCGGCCGGCAGCCCGGCGTCGTCCGCCGCGTCGCAGATCAGGCTCGACCCAGCGGCGGCGCTGCTCCTCGGTGAGCGCGCGGTTCAGGTGCTTGCGCGAGCATGTGCGGGTAGCCGCCGTGCTCCTCGGTGTAGCGCGGCGGGCCGCCGAACACCTCGCCGAGCCACATCGCCACGTGCTGCGGGTGCTCCCGGTCCATGTCGCGGAAGACGGGCTCGAGCAGCGGCGTCGCTCGCGCACCTTCGCGTAGAAGGCCTCGGTCAGGCGCTCGAGCGCCTCGGCGCCGCCGGCCCATTCGTACAGGGTCGGGCGCGTCGTCGCTCATCAGGTCGAGCTCCGCGGGGACCAGCTCCACGTCGAGCTCGCGCCCGGCGCGCAGCAGCCGCACCGTCACGCGGCACGCCGATCAGGTCGGCGACCATCAGCCGCTGGAGGTCCTCGACGCGCTGCGTGCGGCGCGCCGTCGACCGCCACGATCAGGTCCTCGGCGCGGCAGGCCGGCGCGGGCGGCCGGGCTGCCGTCGACCACCTCGACCACCTCGATGCACGCGCCCTCGCCGGCGGCCGGCGCGCCGCGGGCGGCAGCGGCCGCGGCCCGCCGGCGATGCCGAGGTAGGCGCGGCGCACGCGCCCGTCGCGCATCAGCGAGCCGATCACGCGCCGCGTGGCGTCGTTGATGGGCACGGCGAGGCCGAGGCCGATGCCGGCGACGGCCGTGTTGATGCCGACGACGCGCCCGCGGCTGTCGGCGAGCGCGCCGCCGGAGTTGCCGGGGTTGAGCGCGGCGTCGGTCTGGATCACGTTGTCGATGATCGCGCTGCGCGCGGCGCGAGCGCGCCGGCAGCGAGCGGCCGAGCGCCGAGACGACGCCGGCGGTCACCGAGCCCGCGAAGCCGTGCGGGTTGCCGATCGCGACCACGAGCTGGCCGACCCGCAGCCGCTCGGCGTCGCCGAGCTCGGCCGGGGTCGAGGCCGTCGCCCTCGGCGCGCAGCACGGCGAGGTCGGAGAGCGGGTCGCGGCCGACCACGCTCGAAGCGCTCCTCGCGGCCGTCGGCGAAGCTCGCCCGGCCGCGGCCGCGCGAGCGGCCGACGACGTGGGCGGAGGTGAGCAGGAAGCCGTCCGGCGTGAGCGCCACCGCGCTGCCGGCGCCGGCCGGCACGCTGGCCGCCGCGCGTGCGGCGCATCACGCGCAGGCTCGCCACCGAGGGCGCGAGCCGCTCGGCCACCGCCGATGACGGCGTGCGAGTAGGCGTCGAGCGCCTCGGCGTCGGGCGGGTCGATCGGCGGCGGCTCGGCCACGCCGGAGCCGCTCATGCCGCGCTCCTCGTCGCGCCGAAGCTCGACGCTCACGGTGCGCTCGTCGGTGCCGCGCACGACCGTCAGCTCGAGCTCGCCGCCCGCCGCCGGCAGGCCGTCGAGCGCCGCGTAGAGCGCGTCGACGCCGTCGATCGCGCGCGCCGCCGGCGCGCGACGATCAGGTCGCCGCGCTCGATGCCCGCCTCGGCCGCCGGGCTGCCGTCCTCGACGGCGCGCACGAGCAGGCCGTCGCGCTCCGGGCAGGCCGACCGCGCGGCGCATCCGCCGCGCCACGCGGGGCGGCGCCACGGCGACGCCGAGCCGGTGCGCCACGGGCGCCTCGCCGCCGGCGAGCGCGAGCACCCGCTCTCGCACCGCCGCCGTTCGCCGGCAGCGGCGAGGATCAGCCCGCCGTCGAGGCGGATGCTGTTGACGCCGAGCAGGCTGCCCGCCGGCGTCGACGAGCGGGCCGCCGGAGGAGCCGCGCGGGAGCGGCGCGGTGTGCTCGATCGCCCCGCGGACGCGCCGGCCGCGCGGCCCGCGGAAGCTGCGCGCCGTCGGACGACACGAACCCGAGCGTCGCGCGCAGGCCGCGCCCGCCGGGGTTCGCGAGCGCGACGCACGGCGCTGCCGATGCCGGGCGCCTCGGCGGGCTCCCAGGCGACGGCGGGCGCGTCGCCGCGTCGTCGACCGACAGCACCGCCAGGTCGAGCTCCGGGTCGACGCCCGCGACCTCGCCGGCGCGCGCGCGTCCCGTCGGCGAAGACGACGGTCGACCTCCTCGCGGCGCAGGTTCGTGGGCGGCGGTCAGCACCTGGCCCTCGCGCGATCACGACGCCCGAGCCGAGCGCCCCAGCCGCGGCCGAGCCCGACCACCGAGGGCCCGACCGCTGGCGGCGGCCTCCGCGATCGTGTCCTGCAGCGTCCTGAATCGCCATCTCGACGCCTCCGCTAGTCACTTGCAAATTGCAAGTGACTACCACACCGATGCTGCCGCTGTGCCAGCATCGGCGACCGTGGCCGACTCCCAGACTCCCGCTCGCGGCGGCGCTCGACGCCGTCGGCGACCGCTGGACGCTGCTCGTCGTCGAGGCGCTGCTCGACGGCCCGCGTCGCTTCGGCGACCTCCAGGAGGAGCTCGCCGCGAATCGCCCCCAACGTGCTCAGCCAGCGGCTGCGCCGGCTCGAGGCCGAGGGCCTCGTGGTCGCGCAGCCGTACTCGGAGCGCCCGCCGCGCTTCGTGTACGAGCTGACCGCCTCGGGGCGCGAGCTGGCCGGACGCGCTGCGCCTGCTCGCCGACTGGGGCGCGCGCCATCGCGAGGACGCCGAGGCCCCGCGTCACGAGGCCTGCGGGACGCCGGTCGAGGCGCGCTGGTGGTGCCCGACGTGCGAGCGCCCGGTCGACGGCGACGGAGGCCGCCGACCTGCATTACGCCTAGCGTTGGCAGGCGCCTTGCGCCGGGCAGCGGGCTCGTGGCGAGTGCTACCTTCCGCCGTTCGTGGACGACGAGCCCACACGCCGTCTGGAGACCGGACGGCCGCCGGGCGGGCCGCGGCGCCCGCCGGATCGACAGTCCGACTCCGTCTACAAGCGCCGGCGGCTGATAGCCGTCGCGGTGTTCGGCGCCGTCTTCCTGCTGCTGATCGTCCTGATCGTGAGCGCGGGCGGCGACGACGAGGAGCCGAGCGACGCCCCGGCCGACCTCGGCGTGCCCACCACGACCTTCGACCCCAGGACCAGGACGACTCGGACTCCACGGACACGGAGACGACCGACACGGAGACGGAGACGGAGACCGACGGCGGCCGGCGGCGGCACGCCGGCCACGCCCGTCACGCCCGCCGCGCCACGGCGGCGGCACGACGGGCGGCGGCACGGTCACGCCCACCCCGACCCCGACCCCGCCGGTGACGCCGCCCCAGCAGGAGGGCGGCGGCGAGGGCGCTCCGCCCGCGCCCACGCCACCGGGCGAGGGCGGCGGCGCGGTCGCGCCGCCCGGGCGATTAGCCCTCGTCGGGCGGGCGCCGGCGCGTCCGCTTGATCTCGCCGCGGCGGCGCTTGCCCTCGAGCCGCCGGCGCCGCGACGCCCGCGTCGGCCTGGTGGCGCGCCGCGGGCGCTGGACCGCGAGCGCGGACTCGAGCCGGGCGCGCAGGCGCTCGAGCGCGAGCTCGCGGTTGCGCGTCTGGCTGCGCGTGTCCTGCGCGACCGTCGCGCACGACCGGCCCGAGCCGCGCCGTGATGCGGCGCTTCTGCTCCTCGTCCAGCGCAGCCGAGGCCTCGACGTCGAACACGGCCTCGACGCGCGAGGCCGTGACGTTGGCGTGCTGGCCGCCCGGGCCCGACGAGCGGCTCGTGCGCAGCTCTATCTCGGCGAGCGGAACGGCCGCGCCGCGACCGATGAGGAGTGGATCCTCCATGGCCGCAGGAAGCTAGCGCGAGGAGTCCGGCGCCGGCGGCTGCGCCACTCGCGCAGCGTCTCGCCGTCCGGCACGTCGCACTCGATGGGGAGGAAGGCCTGCTCGCGGACTATCTCGGTGATGGCGGTCATGCTCCTCCAACCGCCTCGTTCGCCTCGAATTACGCCGTTCCACGGGTCGCGGCCTAGGCTGCCCGCCCATGCGCGTCGCCGTCGTCGGTCACGTGGAGTGGATCGAGTTCGCGGAGGTCGAGCGAATGCCCGAGCCCGGCGAGATCGTCCACGCCGACCGGACCTTCCAGCTGCCCGGCCGGCGGAGGCGCGGTCGCGGCCGTGCAGCTCGCGAAGCTGGCGGGCGGCGCCACCTTCTACACGGCGTTCGGCGACGACGAGTACGGCCATCGCGCCGAGCGCGAGCTGCGAGAGCTCGGCCTCGACGTGCACGCGGTCTTCCGGCAGGAGCCTCAGCGCCGCGGCTTCGTGCACCTCGACGACGACGGCGAGCGCACGATCACGGTGCTCGGGCCGCGGCTCGGGCCGAGCGGCGACGACCCGCTGCCGTGGGAGCAGCTCGACGAGACGGACGCGGTCTACCTCACCGCCGGTGACGTCGAGGCGGTGCGGCACGCCCGCCGGGCGCGGGTGCTCGTCGCGAGCGCGCGCAGCCTCGCGACGCTCGGCCGACGCCGGGCGTAGAGCTCGACGTGCTGGTGGCGAGCGGCAAGGACGCCGGCGAGCGCTACGAGGCGGGTCAGCTCGAGCCGCCGCCGCAGGTTCGTGGTGCGCACGCTCGGGCGCCGCGGGCGGCGGCTGGGAGACGCCGGACGGCGAGCAGGGGCAGCTGGCAGTCCACGCCGCTCCCCGGTCCGCTCGTCGACGTGTACGGCTGCGGGGACAGCTTCGCCGCCGGGCTCACCTACGGCATGGGCGAGTCGGGTGGACATCGCGGAGGCGCTGCAGCTCGCGGCGCGCTGCGGGGCCGCCTGCGCGACCGGCCGCGGCCCCTACGAGGGACAGCTCCGAAACGCCTAGTGGCTGCGCGACCGAGCCGTCCTCCGGCTCGATCGGAAGGCCCCGCTCGACCCAGGCGAGCAGCCCGCCGTCGAGGTTGTAGGCCTCGAACCCGGCGGCGCGGAAGGCGCCCGTCGCCATCGCCGAGCGCGCGCCCGAGCGGCAGTAGAAGACGACCGGGCGCTCGGGCTCGATCTCGGCCGCCTGCATGGGCAGCTGGTCGAGCTCGATGTGCCGCGAGCCCTCGATGCGGCCCGGCGGCGACCTCCTCCGGTGTGCGGACGTCGACGAGCTGTGCGTCGTCGTCGCGCACGAGCTCGGCCGCGCGGGCGGGGGTGATCTCGGGGTCCGCGTCCATCTGCCGTCTGACGTTAACGACCCGGCTGCGAGCCTGGAGGCCTGGGTTAGGCTGGCGCCCATGAGCGATTGGACCGTGCGGGGCAAGACCGTGTTCATCACCGGAGCGGCGCGCGGGCTCGGCGCCGAGACGGCGCGCCGGGTCGCGGCGCGGGGTGCGAACGTCGCGCTCGTGGGCCTCGAGCCCGAGGAGCTCGAGCGCGTGGCCGCGCAGTGCGGCACGAACGCCGGCTGGTTCGAGTGCGACGTCACGGACACGCAGGCGCTCGAGGACGCCGTCGAGTGGGCGGTCGAGCGCTTCGGCGGCATCGACGTCTGCATGGCCAACGCGGGCATCGCCCCGATCGGGCCCGTCCGCTCGACCGATCCGGACGCGTTCGAGCGCACGATCGAGGTCAACCTGCTCGGCGTCTGGCGCACGGTGCGCGCGTGCCTGCCGCAGGTGATCGAGCGCAACGGCTACGTGCTCGTGATCGCCTCGCTCGCGGCGGCGCTGCACGCGCCCGGCATGGCCGCCTACGCGGCGAGCAAGGCGGGCGCGGAGGCGTTCGCCGACTCGCTGCGGTCCGAGGTCAGGCACCTCGGCGTGGACGTGGGCGTCGGCTACTTCCACTACATAGACACCGACCTGGTGCGCGGCGCGGACTCCCACCCGGCGGTGGGCGAGATGCGCGCCGAGATGTCGCGCGGCCCGCTCTCGCAAGACCTACCCGCTGTCCGACGCCGGCCAGGCCATCGCCGACGGCATCGAGCAGCGCCGCCGCTGGGTCGTCGTGCCGCCCTGGGCACGGGCCCTGCTCGTGCTCCGCACCGCACTGGCGCCGCTCGTCGACCGGGGCGCCCGCGGCTGGGCCGCGGAGGGCGACGCGCGCTTCGAGGCGGACGTCAAGAAGCGCGGGACGAAGGCGGCCTCGGCGCCGGTGGGCCCGGGCGGGGCGGCGGGCGCGCAGGGTGAGGCGGCGGAGCGCGAAGCGGCGGAGCCGGAGCCGCGCAGCGGCTGATCTCCCGCCACTGTGCCGGTTGATGTCGCCAGACGACCATCAAGGCGGCACAGCGACGGGGATTAACAGGCCTCGCAGCTCGGCGAGCATCGGCCGCGGGCTGCTCGAGCACGTCGTCGTACGTGTAGCGGCGGAAGTCGTCGCCCGCGGGCGTAGGCCTCTCGCTCCCGCCGCCGATCCTGCTCCCAGGCGTACCGCGAGGCGTGATAGCGGTAGCTGTCGAGCTCGACGGTGAGCCGGTGCTCCGGCCAGCGACAGTCGACCCGCCGCCCGCCGGCCGGCCGATTGGTCGATCGGCAGCGGGAGATCCGCTGTCGCGAAGCCGGGCGAGAAAGAGCGCGACTCGAGCCTGCTGAGAGTGACGTGGACGTCCCCGCGGAGTATCGCCCGCAGCATCGCCGCTGCCCGGCGTCCGGGCGGCTCGGCGAGCTCGGCCTCGACCTCTGCCGGGGTCGTGCCGTAGCGGACGCCCGCCTCGTGGCACGCCCGGGCGAGGGCCTCCGCGCGAGCGCCGCAGCGATGTCGACGACGGTCCGGGCAACCGACGTGACCGGCAAGCCGCGGCAGCAGGATCGTGTCCGTCCGGCTTCGAGGTGGCGCGAACGCAGGTGCGTACCCCCTTGACCTGCCGTCGTTTCCTCGAGGTGACCTCGGGCGCTGGAGCTGCTCCCTTCACGAGTCCGAGCAGATAGGCCGCCGCCAACCCACTCAGCACTGCGCCGTCGCCACACGCCAGCACGGCGGCCAGATAGCGAGATTCGAGGGTCGGGGCCCGATGCCCGACGCGATAAACCCCTCGATGCACCTCGATCAGCAGCCCCGATCCAAGCCGCCATCTGATCTCTGCCGGCGTGATGCCCGCGCCGAGCATCTGCCGGCGGGTCACAAGGCCATGCGCCGCAGTCGCCATTCGCGCCAGCCGACGCTCCGCTGTGTCCGTTTGATGTCGCACCACGACATCAAGTCGCCACGGCGCGATCATTCGCCCCCGCCGGACCCCCGTTTATCGTCACCCCCATGGCCAAGCGTGACCCCAGGATGATTCCGCTCGGCTACGGCAAGTTCGTGCGGGCGGACCGGATCTATGCCCTCGTTCCGCTCGAGGGCGCCGAGCGCCAGGACGGGCGGCGCACGTACGTGCACGTGGACGGGTTGAGCGAGCCGGTCGTGGCCTCGCGCTCGGAGCGCGCCATCCTCGCGGATGTGGAGACCGCGCTCGCCGAGGCGGCGGGCCTGCCGCGGCGGCGGCGCGCCGTGCCGGGGCAGGAGAGCCTTCTGTAGACACGGGCGCAACACGTCGCCCGGCGCTCTCGGGTAGCTTCGGCCGCTCCCGAGCCCAGGAGGAGAGCGTGAGGAGTCGAGCACGGCGGATCTGCACGGCGATGATGGTGGGGACGGCGCTGGTAGCCACAGCGGCGCCCGCGGCGGCGGCGCATGACTGGGATGGCGAGGAGGACCCGCTCGTCATCGGCCACCGCGGCGCGAGCGGCTATCTGCCCGAGCACACGCTGCAGTCCTACGCGCTGGCGATCAAGCTCGGCGCCGACTATGTCGAGCCGGATCTCGTGGCGACCAAGGACGGTCATCTGATCGCCCGGCACGAGCCCGACATCACCAACACGACCGACGTCCGCGCCAAGTTCCCCGGCCGGGAGACGACGAAGATCGTCGACGGGGTCCCGACCACCGGCTTCTTCGCCTCCGACTTCACGCTCGCGGAGATCAAGTCGCTGCGTGCCGTGCAGACCTTCCCCGAGCGCCCGCAGCGCTTCAACGGCCGCTTCCAGATCCCGACGCTCGAAGAGGTCATCGACCTCGTCAAGCGCGAATCGCGCAAGCGCGACCGGCGCATCGGCATCTACCCGGAGACGAAGCACCCGACCTTTCACGAGGACCTCGGCCTCCCGCTGGAGCCGCGCCTCGTCAAGATCCTCAATCGGGCGGGCTGGGACAGCCGCCGGGACCCGGTCTTCATCCAGTCCTTCGAGCAGTCGAACCTGAAGCGGCTCAACCGCATGATCGGCGTCCGGCTCGTCCAGCTCGTAGACGCCAACGACGTCAACGCCGACGGCACGCTCGACTACGCGGCGCCCTTCGATCGCCCGTACGACTGGACCGTCTCGGGTGACCCGGAGCTCGAGAGCCGCACGTTCGGCTTCTTCGCCACCGACGAGGGGCTCGAGGAGATCAGCACCTACGCGGACGGCATCGGGCCGTGGAAGCGCTACATCGTCAGCACGCTGGGCACCGGGCCGGAGTCGTCACGCAGGCTCGCGCCGCCCACCGACCTGATCAAGCGCGCCCACGATCACGGCCTCCAGATCCACACCTGGACGTTCCGCAACGAGCAGAGCCGGCTCGTCAGCAACTACATGGGCAATCCCGATCAACGAGTACCTGCAGTTCTACGAGCTCGGCATCGACGGGGTGTTCTCGGACTTCCCGGACACCGCGTTCACGGCCCGGGAGCTGCTGCGGGTCGAGTGAGAGCGCGGGGCCCCGGCCGCGTCAACCTGCTCGGGGAGCACACCGACTACAACGACGGCCTCTGCCTGCCCTTCGCGGCAGAGGCCGGCGTCACGGTCGAGGCCGAGCCGGGTGAGCCCGGGCTGATCGAGGCGACACGCGCTCGAGTACGGCGAGGAGGACCGCTTCGACGCCCGCGACCCGCAGCCGGCCGAGGGCTGGCGGGCGTTCGTCCGCGGGACGGTGGCGGAGCTGAACGAGCTCGGCCTCGGCGTGCCGGGCGCGCGCCTTCGCATCGAGAGCGACCTGCCCGAGGGCGCCGGCCTCTCGTCATCCGCCGCGCTCACCTCAGCGCTCTGCCTGGCCCTGCTCGCCGTCGCGGACAAGCCCGAGCCCGGGCGGCGCGAGCTGGCCCGGCTCTGCTCGCGCGTCGAGCACCGCTGGGTCGGCGCCGAGACGGGCCTGCTCGACCAGATGGCCGCCTTCTTCGGCAAGCCGGGCCATGCCCTGCTGCTCGACTGCCGCGACCTGAGCGTCGAACAGGTGCCGCTGAAACTCGGCGACTGGACGCTCGCCGTGGCCGACTCCGGCGCTCGGCACGCTCACGCCGAGTCCGGCTACAACGACCGCCGCCGGGAGTGCGCCGAGGCCTGCCGCAGGCTCGGCGTCGAGAGCCTTCGCGACGCCGACGAGCAGAGCGCGCGCGAACTGCCGGAGCCGCTCGGCCGTCGCGTCAGGCACGTCCTCACCGAGAACCAGCGCGTACAAAGCGGTGTGGCCGCGCTCCGCGCCGGGGACATCGCGGCGCTCGCCGCCCTCCTCGACGCCTCGCACATCAGCCTGCGGGACGACTACGAGGTGAGCGTGCCCGAGGTGGAGGAGACCGTGGAACGCATGAAGCAAAAGGGCGCCGTGGGCGCGCGCATCATGGGAGGCGGCTTCGGCGGCTCCGTCCTTGCTGCCTTTCCGCCGGGCGCAGGGCCCCCGCACGACGCCGTGACCGTCACCCCCGGGCCGGGGGCGCGGCTCACAGCTCCTTGACCTCGGCCAGCACCGCCGCCACCGACTTCTTGGCGTCGCCGAACAGCAGGGCGGTGTTCTCGTTGTAGAAGAGCGGGTTGTCGATGCCCGCGAAGCCGGTGTTCATCGAGCGCTTCAGCACGATCACCTGCTCGGCCTTGTCCACGTCGAGGATCGGCATGCCGTAGATCGGCGAGCCCTCCTCCGTCCGGGCGGCGGGATTGGTCACGTCGTTTGCACCGATCACGAGCGCCACGTCGGTCTGCGGGAACTCGGGATTGATCTCGTCCATCTCCTTGAGATTGTCGTAGGGCACGTCGGCCTCGGCGAGCAGGACGTTCATGTGACCCGGCATGCGCCCGGCCACGGGATGGATCGCGTAGTCCACCCGAACGCCGCGCTTCTCGAGCTCGTCCGCCAGCTCGCGGACGGTGTGCTGCGCCTGCGCGACCGCCATTCCGTAGCCCGGGGCGACGACCACCCTCGAGGCGTACGCGAGCTGGATCGCGACGTCGGCCGCGCCCGGTCGAGCGCACCGGGCGCTCCTCGCCGTCCCCGCCGCCGCCCGGGGTGATGGTCACGCCGCCGAACCCGCCCGCGATGATGTTCGGGATCGAGCGGTTCATCGCCTCCGCCATCAGCATCGTGAGGATCGACCCCGAGGCGCCCACGAGCATGCCGCCCACGATCAGGGCCACGTTGTCGAGCGCCATGCCCATCGCGGCCGCGGACAGGCCGGTGAACGCGTTCAGGAGCGAGATCACCACCGGCATGTCGGCGCCGCCGATCGGCAGCACGAACAGGTTCCCGAGCAGCGCCGCGCCGATCAGGATCGCCAGGAAGAGCAGCTCGGACTCGGTGCCGGCGGCGATCATCACGCCGCATGCGATGACCACCGCCAGCAGCGCGAAGTTCAGGATCTGCTGGCCCGGCAGCTGGATCGGCCGCCCGGGAAGGATCTCCTGCAGCTTGCCGAACGCGATGTTCGAGCCCCAGAAGGAGATCGAGCCGACGATCGCGGCGAACAGGATCGGGATCAGCTGCTCGAGCTCCGGGTTGACGCCGGTCAGCTCGAGGGACTCGCGGTACTCCACGAACGAGATCAGAGCGACCGCGCCGCCGCCGACGCCGTTGAACAGCGCCACCATCTGCGGCATCGCGGTCATCTTCACGCTGCGCGCCGCCGGGACGCCGACGGCCGTCCCGATCGCCATGCCGACGGCGATCAGCAGGTAGTCGCCGACGAAGTCGTAGAGCAGTGTCGCGACCACCGCGAACGCCATCCCCACCGCCGCCACCATGTTCCCCCTGCGGGCCGTGCGCGGGTGGTTCAGGAAGCGCAGCCCGACGATGAAGCAGATGAAGGCGATGATGTAGAGGACCCGGATGAAGTCCGGGTCCTGGACGAAACTGGCCGTGTAGGTCACGCCGCCTCTTCCAGGGCCGGCGGCTCCTCGTCCGCCTCGGCCTCCTTCGGCGGCGGCTTGCGCTGCTTGAACATCTCGAGCATGCGGTCGGTGACGAGGAAGCCGCCGACGACGTTGATCGTCCCGAACGCGATCGCGATCACGCAGCAGCAGCTCGTCGAGGAATCCGGTCGCCTCGCCGATCAGGAGCAACCCGCCGAGCAGCACGATCCCGTGGATCGCGTTGGTGGCCGACATCAGCGGCGTGTGCAGCGTGTTCGGCACCTTCGAGATGACCTCGAAGCCGACGAACGCGGCGAGCACGAGGATGGTCAGCTCGGTGAGAAGATCCATGGCTAGGCCGTGACCCCGGCCGCCGCCCGCGCGCCCTCGTGCACGATCTCGCCGTCGCGCGTGATGCACGCGCCCGCGAGGACCTCGTCGTCGAAGTCGAGGCTCAGCTCGTTCTCCTTGACCATCAGCTCGAGCAGCGACTGGACGTTGCGCGAGTAGAGCGACGACGCGTGGTCGGGCATCGAGGCCGGCAGGTTGACCGGCCCGACGATCGTCACGTCCTCCTTGACGACGGTCTGGCCGGCCTCGGTGAGCTCGCAGTTGCCGCCGGTCTCGGCGGCAAGGTCGACGATCACCGAGCCGGGCTTCATGTTCCTCACGGCCGCCTCGGTCACGAGCAGCGGCGCGCGCCGGCCCGGCACGGCGGCGGTCGAGATGACCGCGTCCATCTTGCCGATCTCGACGGCGAGCAGGTCGCGCTGCTTGGCCTGCTCCTCGTCGGTCAGCTGGCGCGCGTAGCCGCCGGCCGCCTCGGCGTCCTCGAGGCCCATGTCGAGCTCGAGGAAGCGCGCGCCGAGCGACTCGATCTGCTCCTTCACCGCCGAGCGCACGTCGAAGGCCTGCACGATCGCCCCGAGCCGGCGCGTGGTCGCGATCGCCTGGAGCCCGGCCACGCCCGCGCCCAGCACGAGCACCTTCGCGGGCCGCACGGTCCCCGCCGCGGTCGTGAGCATCGGGAAGAAGCGCGGCAGCTCCTGGGCCGCGATCAGCGCCGCGCGGTAGCCGGCCACGGTGGCCTGGGAGGAGAGCGCGTCCATCGACTGGGCGCGGGTGATGCGCGGGATCGCCTCCATCGCGAAGCTCGTGACGCCCGCATCGGCGAGGGCACGTACCGTGTCGCCCGCCGTCAGCGGCTGGAGGAAGCCGACGAGGACCGAGCCCTGGCCGAGACGGGACGATCTCATCGGCGCCGGGCGGCGCCACCTTTGCCACCACGTCGCCCGACCAGCCGTCGCCGACCTGTGCCCCGACCTCGACGTAATCGGAGTCGGGTTGGTGGGCGCCGTCCCCGGCGCCTGCCTCGACGGTGACCTCGAGCCCGGCCTTGACGAGCCGGTGAGCGACCTCGGGCACGAGGGCCACGCGGGTCTCGCCGGGGGCAGTTTCCTTGGGGACGGAGATGATCATTCGAGTCCCGACCGGGGGAATCGGGGCGCGGCACTCTAACCGAGAGCGGTCCCGCACGCTCCACCCCGCGCGGGACGCCGTGGCTAGCCTGCTGCGCGTGCCGCGCCGTCTGACGGTCCTCGCAGGGGTGCTCGCGCTGCTCGCCGCGGCGGCTCCCGCGCATGCGCGGCCGCTCCTGCCGAGCGTGCCCGCCTGCGCCCTCGGCGCCGGCGACACCGGGATTCAGGACTTCTATACGGCCAGGCTCGCGAGGGCGGAATGGCGCTTCGGAGGCCCGCGCGACGAGCGCCGGACGTTCTCGGCCGCGGCGGCCGCGTACGTCTACGGACTCGCCCCGGTGGCCGTTCGCCAGACGGTCCGCCCCTTTCCCGCGAACCAGCTCGTCAGCATCGGCGACCTCGTCGACCCGGGGGTGCGCACGATCGTCTTCCCGAACGTCGACACGACCTACAGCGTCGGCCGGCTCGACCTGAAGGCCGGCCCGGTGGTGATCGACGTGCCAAACAGCCGCGGGCGCTACTACGTCATCCAGCTGCTCGACGCCTACTCGAACACCTTCTCCTACATCGGCCGCCGCACCACCGGCACGCGGCCGGGCTCCTACGCGATCGTGCCGCGCGGCTACACGGGCGCGCTGCCCGACGGGGTGCGCAGGATCGAGAGCCCAACCGGCCTGGTCTGGGTGCTGGGCCGCACGCTCGTCCGCGGCGCGGCCGACCTGCCGGCCGCGACCCGGGTGATGAGCGGCTACCGCGTCACCGGGCTCGCGTCGTGGGCGGCGGGCGAGCGTCAGGCGCCGCTTCTGCTCCCGGCCTTCCCCCCGACGCCGCCGCTTCCGGTCCCGGTGGACCTCTCCTTCTACGACGCCCTCGGCGCGGCCCTCGCCGAGACGCCCGCCGCCGCCCGGCGACGGCTGCGCCCTGCGCGCCTTCGCGAGCGCAGGCATCGGCCCGGGTCGGCTGCCGAGCGTCGAGGCGAGCGGCTCGTCGCATGCCGCGCTCGAGGCCGCCGCGCGCGCCGGCGCGGCGCATCGTCCGCCGCGCGTACGCCCGTGAGAACCGCATCAGCCGCGCCCGCAACAACGGCTGGCTGATCCCGGGCGACTACATCGGTGAGCTACGGGCGCAACTGGCTCGGCCGTGCCGTCGTCGCGCTGACGGCGCTCGGCGCCAACACACCGCCCGAGACCATCTACCCGGTCGCGCTGACCGACTCGCGCGGCCGGACGCTTGACGGTCGCCGCCGCTACACGGTGCGCTTCGCGCGCGGCGAGCTGCCGCCGGTCGGCGCCTTCTGGTCGCTGACGATGTACGGCGACGACCTGTACCTGGTCGACGAACCCCGCGGGCCGCTACTCGGTCGGCGACCGCACCCCGGGCCTGCGGCGCGGCCGCGACGGCTCGCTCACGATCCACATCCAGCGCAGGCCGCCGGGCGTCGCAGCGCAGGCGAACTGGCTGCCCGCGCCCGCCGGTCGCTTCAGGCTCGGCATGCGGCTCTACGAGCCGGGTCGCAAGGCGCTCCGCGGCGCGTGGCGGCCGCCGCCGGTAGAGCTGCGTCGCTGAGCTTCGAGGCCGGTCTGCGGCCCTGCTCGCGGGCCTGGAGGCGCCGCCCGGAAAGCCCGACTGACGAGGGGTCTATATTCGTAAGTCCGGCGCTGGGTACGGGCCGGATACATGGACAACAAGACGCTCGAGAAGAAGGACCGCGTCGTCGTCCGCTTCGCCGGCGACTCAGGCGACGGGATGCAGCTCACCGGCAGCCGCTTCACCGATGCCACCGCCGTGGTCGGCAACGACCTGGCGACGCTGCCCGACTTCCCCGCCGAGATCCGCGCGCCGGCGGGCACGCCGCACGGCGTCTCCGCCTTCCAGATCCACTTCGCCTCGCGCGACATCCTCACGCCGGGCGATCAGCCGAACGTCGCTCGTGGCCATGAACCCGGCCGCGCTGATCACGAACCTGCAGGCGCTCGAGAAGGGCGGCACGCTGATCGTCAACGAGGACGGCTTCAGCGACCACAACCTGCGCAAGGCCGGCTACGACGCGAACCCGCTCGAGGACGACTCGCTCGACGACTACCAGGTCTTCCGCGTGCCGATGACCTCGATGACCGTGCGCGCCACCGAGGGCATCGACGGCATCACGCCGCGCGACGCGGCCCGCTCCAAGAACCTCTTCGCGCTCGGCCTGGTCTCCTGGATGTACGGTCGGCCCGACGGAGCCCTCGACGGCACTGGATCGAGAAGAAGTTCGCCGACAACGCGGCCGTCCGCGACGCCAACCTGGCGGCGTTCCGCGCCGGCTACAACTTCGGCGAGACCGCCGAGCTGTTCGCGGTGCACTACGAGGTCGACGCCGGCCCCGGCGCCGCCCGGCACCTACCGCAACGTCAACGGGACGCAGGCGCTCGCCTACGGGCTGATCGCGGCGAGCGTCCGCTCCGGCCTGCCGCTGTTCCTCGCTCGCTACCCGATCACGCCCGCCTCCGAGCTGCTGCACGCGCTCTCGCGCCACCGCCGCTTCGGCGTTCGCACGATCCAGGCCGAGGACGAGATCGCCGCCGCCAACATGGCGCTCGGCGCCGCCTTCGCCGGCCGCCTCGGCGTCACCGCCACGAGCGGCCCGGGCATGGACCTGAAGGCCGAGACGATCGGCCTCGCGGTGGCGCTGGAGCTGCCGCTCGTGATCGTCGACATCCAGCGGGCCGGCCCGTCGACCGGGCATGCCGACCAAGACCGAGGCCGCCGACCTGCTGATGGCGCTCTACGGCCGCCACGGCGAGTCGCCGCTGCCGGTGGTCGCTCCCTGCACGCCGTCCGACTGCTTCCACGCGGCGATCGAGGCCGTGCGCATCGCGGTCACGCACCGCACGCCGGTGATCCTGCTGACCGACACCTTCCTCGCGAACTCGTCCGAGCCGTGGCGGCTGCCCGACGTGGACTCGCTGCCGGAGATCGACCCGAACTTCGCGACCGAGGCCGAACGACGGCGAGCGCTTCATGCCCTACCTGCGCGACGAGCGGCTCGCACGGCCCTGGGCGGTGCCCGGCACGCCCGGCCTGCGCCACCGGATCGGCGGCCTCGAGAAGGAGGACGTGACCGGCAACATCTCCTACCAGCCCGAGAACCACGACCACATGACGCGCCTGCGCGCCGAGCGCATCGAGCGCGTCGAGGTCCCCGACCTCGTGGTCGACGACCCGGGCGGCGACGCTTCGCTGCTCGTGCTCGGCTGGGGATCGAGCTACGGCGCGATCGAGGGCGCCGCGCGGCGGCGTGCGGCGCGAGCAGGACCTGAAGCTCGCCACCGCGCACGTGCGCCACCTCAACCCGCTGCCCGGCGAACCTCGAGCAGGTGCTGCGCTCCTACGAGCGCGTGCTCGTGCCCGAGATGAACATGGGCCAGCTCGTCGAAGATCCTGCGCGCCGAGTTCCTGGTCGACGTGGAGAGCTACACGAAGGTCGACGGCCTGCCGATCTTCACGCGCGACGTGATGGAGCAGGTGGAGGCGAGGATCGGATGAGCGACCGCACGAACGGCCACGGCACCGGCAACGGCTCCGCCCCACCCGCGACGCCGAGCTCGGCTTCGGCCAGCCCGGCGAGAAGGCGGTCAGCGACGGCCCCGTCGAGCTGCCGCTCACGAAGGCCGACTTCTCCTCCGACCAGGAGACGCGCTGGTGCCCGGGCTGCGGCGACTACGCGATCCTCGCGTCGGTCCAGTCGTTCATGCCCGAGCTGGGCGTGCCGCCGGAGAAGATCGTCTTCGTCACCGGGCATCGGCTGCGCCGGCCGCTTCGTCTACTACATGGACACCTACGGGATGCACGGCATCCACGGCCGCGCGCCCGCGCTCGCGACCGGCGTCGCCACCTCGCGCCCGGACCTCTCGGTCTGGGTCGTGAGCGGCGACGGCGACGCGCTCTCGATCGGCGGCAACCACCTGATCCACGCGCTGCGCCGCAACGTCCCGCTCAAGATCCTCCTCTTCAACAACCAGATCTACGGCCTCACCAAGGGCCAGTACTCGCCGACGAGCGAGGAGGGCAAGGTCACGAAGTCGACGCCGTTCGGCTCCCAGGACCACCCCTTCAACCCGGTCTCGCTGGCGCTCGGGGCGGAGGCGTCGCTTCGTGGCGCGCACCGTCGACACGGACAAGGCGCACGTGGCCGAGACCCTGCGCGCGGCCGCGGCCCACGAGGGCGCGGCGCTCGTCGAGATCTACCAGAACTGCAACGTCTTCAACGACGGCGCCTTCGACGCGGTGCGCGCCAAGGGCCAGCGCGAGCAGAACCAGATCCGGCTCGTGCACGGCGAGCCGATCCGCTTCGGCGCCGAGGGCGAGCGCGGCGTGGCGCGCGGCGCCGACGGCCGGCTCGAGCTCGTCGACGTGGCCGAGGTGGGCGAGGACGCGCTCCTGGTCCACGACGCCCAGCGCCCCGAGCCGAGCCTCGCCTTCGAGCTGGCGCACCTCGCGCCGCGCGCCCGACGGGCCCGACCCCGATCGGCGTGTTCCGCTCGCGTCGAGCGTCCCGTCTACGGCGCGCGACCTGGCGCTCGAGCTCGAGCGCTCGAGCGCGGAGGTCGGGACCGAGCAGCTGCGCGAGCTGCTGCACTCGGGCGAGACCTGGACCGTCAGCTAGTGGAGGCCGCGGCACCCGGGCGCCATCGCTCGCGCGCGGAGCTCGAGGCCGGGCTCGACGACCTGCGCGCCTCGCCTGTCGGCGAGGGTGTCGCTGCGGCTGATCGTGCGACGTCCGTCTGAGGGCGAGCGCGAGGTCCTCGACGAGGCGCGCGCTCGACGAGGCCGAGGGCATGCGTGGGCGATCGCTGGGATGCCGCCGACTACGGCGACGGGCCCGAGCGCTTCGACACCCAGCTCACGCTGATGAACGCGCGCTCCGACGAGCCTGATCGCGGGCGAGCCCGAGAGCTGGCCGCCGGCGGGCGACCAGCTGCTACGTCGAGCTGAGCTTGGCCGGCCACGAGCTGCCGCCCGGGCAGCCGGCTCGAGATCGGCAGCGCGCTCATCGAGATCACCGCTGTGCCCGCACACGGGCTGCGGCAAGTTCATCCGGCGCTTCGGCCTCGACGCGATGAAGTTCGTGAACTCGCCGGTGGGCCGAGAGCTGAACCTGCGCGGGGTGAACGCCAAGGTCGTGCGCGGCGGCGTCGTGGCCCAGGGCGACGCGATCAGGATCGTGAGCGACGTGCGCTCCGCTGCGGGAAGCCTCGACGCTGCCGCTAGGCGGCGAGCTGCAGCACGAGCTCGTCGACGCCGCCGCCGGCGTGATGACGCTCGAGATCAGCGCTGAGCCTGCGCATCAGCCTGTGCGCCGGCTCGTTGTCCGCGGCCATCGTCGCGGTGAAGCGGCGAATGCCGAGGCCACGGGCACGCGCGGCGAGCAGCTCGGCGAGCGTGGAGCCCAGCCTGCGCCGCTGCCAGTCGTCGGCGACCACGATCGCAACCTCGGCTGCGTCGGGATCGTCGGCGAGACGAACGAAGCGTGCGACCGCGATCAGGCGGCGAACCGGATCGGTCGGAGACTCGACCACCAGCGCCACATGATCGCGGCCGTCCACTTCAGTCAGATAACGCAGCTCCGCCCGGCTGAAGCCGCTCTTGGGGGTGAGGAAGCGCCGCTGCACACTCTCCGCCGAGAGGTGCCGCAGCCCGTTCTCCAGCATGCGCTTGTCGTCAGCGCGGATCGGCCGGATCAGGATCGGGGCTCCGTCTGGAAGGCGCTTGAGCACGCCCGAAGCCTCGCGGGTCGAGCGGCCGAGCTTGTGTGCAATGGGTCACGCAGACGGTCCGCGCAGGAGCCAGGCGATCTGCGCCTGACGCTCGACCGACTGGCAGGTCACGAGCGCCGCGGCGGGACTGTCCCCTATTGCGATCACGCCGTGGCGGCCGAGCAGCGCCGCGCGCCGCCCCTCGAGCGCGGCCACGGACAGCTCGGCGATCGCGTCCGAGCCGCTCGTGGCGAAGGGAGCGGTGCGCACCGCCCCGCCCGCATGGTGCTCGAGCTCCTCGGTGCCGGTGTCGAGCGGCTCCCCGAGCAGGCTCCAGGCGGTCGCGTGGACGCTGTGGGTGTGGACGATCGCCATGCGCGTCGGGCCGCGCGGCGTAGATCGCGACGTGCACGCGGCGCTCGCTCGAGGGCTCGCGCTCGCCGGCGACGACGCTGCCGTCGGGCGCCAGCGTGACGAGGTCGGCCTCCGTCATCGACTCGTAGGGCGAGCCCGCTCGGGGTGATCTCGATACGGCTCGCCGTCGCGCGCGCTCACGTTGCCGGAGGTGCCGGTCACGAGCCCGAGCCGCAGCATCTCGCGGCCGGTCGCGACGAGCTCAGCCCGCAGCGACATCCCTGATCGCCTCCTCGTAGGGCGCCTCGAGCACGCCGCGCCTCGGTGAAGATCGCGCCGACCAGCTCGGCCGGGGTCACGTCGAAGGCCGGGTTGAACGCCGCCGTGGCGCCACCTCGGCCGGGTCGCGCTCCTCGATCGGGATCGCGCGCCCGCTCGGCGTGGCCGGGTCGATCGTCGAGAGCGGGGCCGCGACGTAGAAGGGCACGCCGTGGCGGGCGGCCAGCACGGCCAGCGGGTAGGTGCCGATCTTGTTCGCCACGTCGCCGTTGGCGGCGATCCGGTCGGCGCCGACCACGATCCGGTCGACCGCGCCCGCGGCGATCAGCGAGCCGGCCGCCGAGTCCGTGACCACCCGGTGGGGGATGCCGGCCCGGCCGAGCTCCCACGCGGTCAGACGGGCGCCCTGCAGGAGCGGGCGGGTCTCGTCGACCCAGACCTCGGCGAGCCGGCCGGCCTCCCAGGCCGCCTGCAGCACGCCGCCCGCGGTGCCGTAGCCGCCGGTGGCGAGCGCCCCGGCGTTGCAGTGCGTGAGCGCGCGGTCCCCCGGCATCGAAGCGCTCGGCGCCGAGCGCCGCGAGCCGGCGGTCGGCCTCGAGCTGCTCGGCGTGGATGAGCCGGGCGAGCGCGAGCAGGTCGCCGCCGTCGGACGCGAGCGCGCGGTCGAGCGCCCAGCCGAGGTTCACCGCGGTCGGGCGGGTCGAGCGCAGCATCGCCGCGGCGGCCGTCCGGTCCTCGTCGCCCGCCGCCGCGAGCGCCATCGCGTACGCCGCCGCGATCCCGATCGCCGGCGCGCCGCGCACCGCGAGCGTGCGGATGCAGTCAGCCACCTGCTCGGCGGACTCGCAGCGGATCCAGCGCTCCTCGCCCGGCAGCGCGCGCTGATCGAGCACGAGCAGCGCGCCGTTCTCGAAGCGAAGCGATTCGACGGTCACCGCGCCGACGCTATCGCGAGCCGCGCGAGACGGTCGTCGAGCACCCCGAGTTGCCGCTCCGCGGGGAAGGCGCGCGGCTCGAAGGTGGCCTGGATCGCGAGACCGTCCACGAGCGCGATCAGCGCGGCGGCCTCGCGCCCGGCGTCGATCGACTCGTCCACGAGACCCTCCCGCTGGCCGGCGGCGAGCGTCTTCGCCACGCGGTCGCGCCACGCGCCGATAGGCCTTGCGCCCGGCCTGCGCCAGCCGGGGCCGGGGCTCGGCGAGGCCGAGGAACGCGAACCAGACGCGCACCTCGGCGCGCCGCTCGGCGTCGATCGCAAGGCCCTCGACGAGCTGGCTCCGCACCAGCTCGAGCGGGTCGCGCGTCTGCTCGGCGGCCTTGAGGATGCGCCGGCCGACGCGATCGGCGACCGTCTCGAACGCGAACACGAGCAGCTCCTCCTTGTCCGCGAAGTAGTGGGCGCAGACCCCGGTCGACCAGCCCGCCTCGGCCGCCACGGCGCGCATCGTGACCGCCTCGAGCCCCTCGCGCGAGGCGAGCCGCCAGACCGCTTCGGCGAGCTCGGCGCGGCGCTCCTCGTGATCGACGACCTTCGGCATCAGGGCACCATTCTGGCTTTCATCATCACCGCTTGAAAGTATATCGTACGTCTGATATAAATAAACGCATGGAACTGAAGTGGATCCTCGCCATCGCCCTCGAAGCCGGCTTCTGGCTGATGCTGGCGACCTTCCTCGTGCTCCGCTACCGCTACGGCATGGAGAACATCACGCGCCTGTTCGTGATCGGCGTGGTGATCGACACCGCCGGCATCGTCGCGCTCGGCGTGTGGGACTTCGTCGCCACCGGCGCGGTCAACACCTACACGGCGTTCATCGGCGCGCTCGTCGTCTACGGCGTGACCTCCGGCAAGGAGCACTTCGTGTCCCTCGACCGCTGGATGGCGCGGAAGATCAAGCCGAAGCGCGCCGGGCAGCGGGCGGCCTCGCGCCCGCTGCCGGAACGCTGCTAGGGGCCTGAGCGGTCAGCTGCCGCCGGTCAGCCCGCTCTCCTCCAGGTACTGCCCGGCGACCGCCTCGGGCGTCTCCTTGTCGAGGTCGACGCGGGCGTTCAGCTCCTGCATGACCTCGTCGGTCAGGCCCTTCGTGGACGAGCGCCACGACGTCGCGTCGAAGTCGGGCCCGGCCTTCTCGAGCACGTCGTCGCGCACGACCAGCGTCGAGTTGTAGGGCGGGAACATGCCCTTGTCGTCCTCGAGCAGGACGAAGCCCTCGCGCTTGATCTGCGGGTCGGTCGTGAAGACGATCGACACGTCGGCCTGGCCCTTCGTCGAGCACCTCGTGGCGCAGGGCGATGTCGACGGGCACGAACTTCTTGAACTTGAGCCCGTAGACCTGCTCGAGGCCGAGCAGGCAGTCCGAGCCGCTGGCGGCACTCGGGCGTGCCGTACAGCGTCAGGTCCTGCGACTTGCCCTCGAGGTCCGAGATCTTCGGACAGCCCGAGCTCGTCGGCCGTCTCCTTCGTCACGCCGACCTCGTTCGAGCTCGCGAACGGCGTCGGCGGCGAGCGCCGTGAGCTCCTTCTTGGCGAAGCTCCGCCTTGGCCTGCTCGTAGGCCTGCGTGCTCGTCCTTCGGGAGTCTCGTCGGCGGTGACGCCGAAGAACGAGCAGCAGCGCCGTCCCCGTGTACTCGGGGTAGGCGCTGATCTCGCCGCCCTCGAGCGCCTTCAGCGCCGTCTTCTCGTCGCCGAGGTTGAGCTCCTTGTTGACGGTGTAGCCGGCGGCCGCGAGCGCCTGGGCGTAGATCTCGCCGAGCATCTTCTGCTCGGTGAAGTTCTTCGAGCCGATCGTGAGCTTGGTCGCCGAGTTGTGCGGCGTTCGTCTGGATCGCGGCCGGCCGCCTGCTCGCCGGCGGTCGGTGGCGTCGCCGCCGCCGCTCGCCGTCGTCGTCGTCGTCGTCGCCGCAGCGCGGCGACGCGCGAGCGCCGCGACCAGCAGCATGAGCAGCATCGAGCCAGGCGGTGCTTCTTCATGTCGTGGCTTCCCTCCTCTTGATCGGAATCGCGAGCGCGGCGCGCAGATCCGCCGGCTTCGAGCTTCAGTCCCTGCGGGGTCACGGCGCGCTGCACGGCGCCAGCAGGGCAGCTCCGTCGACGACGGCCAGGAGCGCGACGACGATCGCCGCCGCCAGCCGGCCCGTCGTCGCCGTAGGTGTTGACGTTGATGATCGGGTCGCCGAGCGTGATCGACGCCCGGCGAGCGGGGCGATCGTCGCGGTGGCGACCACGTTGACCGCCGAGATCCGGATCCCGCCGAAGATCAGCGGCAGCGCGAGCGGCAGCTCGACGCGGCGGACGATCTGCGGCGCCGGTCATGCCCATGCCGCGCGCGGCGTCGACCGTGTCGCGCTCGACCTGGCGCGACGCCCACGTAGGTGTTGGTGAGGATCGGCGGGATCGCGAGCAGCACGAGCGCCAGCGTCAGGTTCGTGAAGCCGACGCCGATGTAGGCGACGAAGAAGGCGATCAGCGCCAGGCTCGGCACGGCGCGGCCGACGTTCGAGACGTTGATCGCGAGGAAGCCGCCCTTGCCGGATGTGGCCGAGCCAGAGGCCGAGCGGGATCGACGATGCGCGCAGGCGATCGCCATCGCGGCGAACGTGAGCTTGAGGTGCTCCCAGGTGAGCTCCCAGATCTCGCCGAGCCGCCGACCTGCGCGCCGCCCGCGGGCGACTCGCGCTCGTGGAAGATGAAGTCGATCGCGTCGCCGAACTGGCCGAGGAAGGCGATCGTGGTGGTCATGCGCGGCCGCCGCCGCCCGCGTCCAGGGCGTGCACCGGCCGCGCTGCGACGAGCAGGATCAGCCCGTCGAGCGATCGCCGCGAGCAGCACCGCGAGCGCCGCCCGCCACGACCACGTTCGACTTGAAGGTGATGTCCGCGAAGATCTGCTCACCGAGGCCGCCGGCGCCCGCGAAGAAGGCGAGCGTCGCGAGGCCGACCGTGGTGGTCGCGGCGATCCGCAGCCCGGCCATGATCTCGGGCAGCGCGAGCGGCAGCTCGACCCGCCAGAGCAGCTGGCGGTCGGTCAGGCCCATCCCGCGGCCGGCGTCCTTCGTCTCGGCCGGCACGTTGTCGAGCCCGGTGAGTGATGTTGCGGAAGATGATCAGCAGCGTGTAGGCGACGAGCGCGATGATCGCCGTGAGGTAGCCGCGGCCCGGTGATCGGCAGCAGCAGGAAGAAGACCGCGAGGCTCGGCAGCGTGTAGAGGATCCCCGGTGACCTGCGTGATCGGGGCGATCAGCCAGCGGCGGCGGTGGGCGAGCAGCGCGAGCGCGAACGAGATCGCGAAGCCGATCGCGACCGAGACGACCGTGAGGCAGCACGTGCTGGAGGAACGGGTCCGACGTAGCGGTCGAAGTTGTCGACGATCCAGTCCGGGCAGAAGCCGTTGTCGGCGACGCAGCGTGTCCTCGCCGACGCGGTCGCGGATCTCGACCTGGGCGAGCAGCGAGCTCAGCGTCCACGCCAGCGCGTCGGCGCCGCTCGGGCACCTCCTCGGGATCGGTCGCGCAGCGCGTGGCCGAGGATCTCGATCGAGAGCACGCCGGCGACCGCGCCGCGGCGCGTCCACCACCGGCCCGTACTGGGCCTCGTCGGCGAGCAGGTCGGACGAGCGCGTCGCGCAGCACGTCGTCGAGCTCGAGGACCGGCTCGGCGTTCGAGCGCAGCTCCTCGCTCGACGCGCTCGCCGGTCAGGCGCCCGCTCGCGACAGCCAGCCGAGCGGCCGCCCGTCGTCGTCGACGAGCAGCGGGTAGGGGACCTCGGCGTCGGCGAGCTTCGCGCGCGCCTCGGCGACCGGCTCGCCCACGCGCACGAGCGGCGCCTTCCAGAGGTCGATGTCGCGCACGCGCTGGAGCGCGAGCCGCTTGAGCGCGCGGTCGGCGCCGACGAAGTCCTCGACGAACGGGTCCGCCGGGTACATGAGCAGCTCGGCCGGCGACGCGTACTGGGCCAGCTTGCCGCCCTTCTGCAGGACCGCGATGCGGTCGCCCATCTTGATCGCCTCGTCGATGTCGTGGGTCACGAACACGATCGTCTTGCGGATCTCGCGCTGGAGCCGCAGGAACTCGTTCTGGAGCCGCTCGCGGTTGATCGGGTCGATCGCGCCGAACGGCTCGTCCATCAGCATCAGCGGCGGGTCGACCGCGAGCGCGCGCGCCACGCCCACGCGCTGGCGCTGGCCGCCGGAGAGCTGGCGCGGGATAGCGGTCGCGGGTCTCGTGCGGGTCGAGGCTCACGAGCTCGAGCAGCTCGTCGACGCGCGCGCGGATGCGCTCCTTGTCCCAGCCGAGCAGCCGCGGGACGGTCGCGATGTTGTCCGCCACGGTCAGGTGCGGGAACAGCCCGATCTGCTGGATCGCGTAGCCGATGTCGCGCCGCAGCTCGGCCGGCCGGCGCTCGCGTGACGCTCGCGCCGTCGAGCAGGATGTCGCCCGTCGGTGATGTCGATCATGCGGTTGACCATCCGCATGGCGGTGGTCTTGCCGCAGCCCGACGGGCCGACCAGCACGCAGATCTCGCCCGCGGGCACCGTCAGCGAGAGCTCGTCGACGGCGGGCTCGGTCCTGGCCCGGGTAGCGCTTGGTCGCGTAGCGGAACTCGAGCGTCGCCGCATCCGAACGCGGCGATGGCGACGACCCCGGAGGCTGGGCGGAGTCTGAGTGAGTTCACGGGGTGGGGGGTCCCGGAGGAAGGCGCGAATCCTACCCGGGTGGGGTAGTCGGCTCCGCGCCCTGTTCGCGAAGCCTTAATGTCGGCGGTCGCGAGCCGCTCGAGCTCGCGCGCGCAGGTCCTCGCGCAGCGGCCTCGACCTCCTCGGCGGCGACCTCCGGATCCGCCTCGGCGGTCTCCACGAGCGCGGCCGCGAGCGACTCGTTCGCCGCGCGCAGCTCGGCCTCCGCGGCGGCGCGCTGCGGCGCGGCGGCGCCGCGCACGGCGAGCGCCTTGTCCTTGGCGTCCTCGGCGACCGGCCGCGATCCGCTCGCGCTCCGGCTCGGGCAGCGCGCGCCAGCGGCCGTAGAGCGAGCGGGCCACCCGGACGATCAGGTGCTTGGACGAAGGCATCGTCCGGCTCATGCTGTCGCGTGCGGTGGACGGAAGCGGCGGATCAGAGGACGATCGAAGCGAGCTCGTCGACCTGCGCCGGGTCGGTGGTCGCGGGGAACATGATCAGCTCGTCGGCGCCCTGCTCCTCGAACGCGCGCACCCGCTCGCGGATCTGATCCGGGCCCTTCGCGGTGCCGGCCACGACCATCTCCTGGTACTGGGGGGCGAACGCGTAGTAGTCGCCGATCGACGCGCGCGCGGCCGCCTCGGGATCGTCGGCCAGCGAGTAGTAGGTGAGCGACGCCTCGTACGGCGTGTCCTCGCGCCCCGCGTCGCGCCAGGCCGCCTCGACCTTCTCGCGCGCGCTGCCGAAGAACTCGGGCGGCCCGCCGCCCATCATCCAGCCGTCGGCGACCCGCGCGGCGCGCTTGAAGACGGCGTCGCTCTGGCCGCCCAGGACGATCTTCGGCGGGTTGTCGCTCACGTCGGGTCCGACGCCGCCCGCGAACCCGCGCTCCTCGCCTGCCCACAGCCGCTTCATCTCGTCGAGCATCTCCATCGAGGCGCTCCCAGCGGTCCTTCATGGACATGGACAGCCCGTACGGGCTCGTAGTCGTCGGCGCGGCCGCCGACCGCCATGCCGAGCACGAGCCGGCCGCCGGAGAGATGGTGGAGGGTGGCCGACCTGCTTGGCGAGCACGGCCGCGCTCTCGCGGTAGGGCACGATCAGGATCGCCGTCGTCAGCCTGATCCGCTCGGTGACCGCGGCCGCGGCGGCGAGGGCGATCAGCGGCTCGTAGTTGCGCGTAGGTGAGGCGGTCGATCGTGCCGAGGGTCGAGAAGCCGGCGGCGTCCGCGCGCTTCGCCCACTCGATCACCTCGTGCCCCTGCACTCCCGCGATCGTGGTGGGCAGGCCGATGCCGATATCCATGCTCTCCTCTCGTAGTCTCGAGCCGTGACAGCTAGAGCACCTCCCCGGCTGGGCCCACGAGCTGCTCCTCCGCGAGCGCGTCGCCCGGCTCGCCTTCGTCGACGAGGAGGACCGGCCGCGCGTCCTGCCGGTCACGTTCGCGCTCGCCGGCGGCGCCGTGTGGAGCGCGATCGACGACAAGCCGAAGCGCACGCGCGAGCCCGCGCGGGTGCGGCGCCTGCGCCGGCGCGCCCGAGGCGGCGCTGTGCGTGGACGTCTACTCGGACGACTGGTCGGCGCTCGCCTGGGTGCAGCTGCTCGGCGCGTGTCGAGTGGCTCGCCGTCGAGCAGGGCGGAGACGGGCATGGAGGCGCTCGCCGCCAAGTACGAGCCCTACGCGGAGCGGACGCCGCCCGGGCCGCTGATGCGCTCGCCGTCGAGCGCGCCTACTGCTGGCGGCGCCGACGCGGCAGCCCGCCGGCGCGACCACTCGCTCCACGAGCCCGGATAGAGCCGCGCCGGGCCGAGCCCGGCCAGCTCGGCGGCGAGCACGACGACGCAGGCGGTCACGCCCGAGCCGCAGTAGGCGCCGAGCTCCGCCGCCCGTGCGCCCGGCCGCCTCGAAGCGCGCGCGCAGCTCGTCCGGCGCGCAGGAAGCGGCCGCCGGGCGCGAGCTCGCCCGCGGGCAGGTTCGTCGCGCCAGGGATGTGGCCGGCCACGGCGTCGATCGGCTCGGTCTCGCCGCGGTAGCGCTCGGGCGCGCGGGCGTCGAGCAGGAGCGGCGCCGCCGCCGTCCGCGATCTCATCGAGCGCGATCGGTCGTCCGGGCCGCGCGCCGGGCCGTCGAAGTCGCCCGGCGCGATCGGCGCCTCGCCCGCGCTCGAGCGGGCCGCCGGCCGCGCGCCAGCCGGCGCAGGCCGCCGTCGAGCACGGCCGACGGTCGTCGTGGCCGAAGTGGCGCAGGAGCCACCAGAGCCGGGCGGCGCCGCCCTCGCCGGCCTCGTCGTAGGCCACCACGCGGAGCGCGCGCCGATGCCCGCGCGCCGTGCGGCCGCCTCGAAGGCGTCCGGCCTCCGGCAGCGGGTGGCGGCCGCGCTCGCCGGGCTCGGCCGACAGGTCGCGTCGAGGTCGAGGAAGGCCGCGCCGGGAATGTGCCCGGCGCGCCAGGCTCGCTCGCCCGCGCCCGGCTGGCCGAGCGTGAAGCGGCAGTCGACGACCCGCAGCCCGGGCGTCGCCGAGCCGCTCGCGGAGCCACGCCGGCTCCACCAGCGGGCCCATGCACGGAGCGTAGCCTTGCGCGCGGTGCGGGCGATGGTGCTCGACGGCCGGGCCGGGCCGCTGCGCCGCGGCCGAGCTCGCCGATCCCGAGCCGGGGCCCGGGCGAGCTGCTGCTCGAGGTGTCGCGCCTGCGGCGTCTGCCGGACGGACCTGCACATCCTCGACGGCGAGCTGCCGCGAGCCGAAGCTGCCGCTCGTGCCGGGCCACCAGATCGTGGCGCGCGTGCTGCGCGGCGGCGAGCGCTTCGCAGCCGGGCGCGCGCGTGGGCGTGCCCTGGCTCGGCTGGACCTGACGGCGAGTGCCGCTACTGCCGGTCCGGCCGCGAGAACCTCTGCGAGCGCGCGGTCTTCACCGGCTACGAGCGCGACGGCGGCTACGCCGAGCTGCGCCGTGGCCGACGAGCGCTTCTGCTTCCCGCTCCCCGAGGGCTATCCGGACCTGCAGGCCGCGCCGCTCCTGTGCGCGGGCCTGATCGGCTACCGCGACGCTGCGGCATGGCGGGCGACGCCGAGCGGCTCGGCATCTACGGCTTCGGCGCCGCCGCGCACATCGTCTGCCAGGTGGCGCGCCACGAGGGCCGGCGCGTGTTCGCCTTCACGCGCGCGGAGCGACGCGCAGGCGCAGGACTTCGCGCTCGAGCTGGGCGCCGAGTGGGCGGGCGACTCGCTCGGCCCGGCCGCCCGAGGAGCTGGACGCCGCGCTCGATCTTCGCGCCGGCCGGCGAGCTGGTGCCGGCGGCGCTGCGGGCGGTCGGCGAAGGGCGGCAGCGTCGTGTGCGGCGGCATCCACATGAGCGACATCCCGTCGTTCCCGTACGAGCTGCTCTGGGGCGAGCGCGTGCTGCGCTCGGTGGCCAACCTCACGCGCGCGGACGGCGAGGAGTTCCTGGCGCTCGCGCCGCGCGTGCCGGTGCGGACCCGGGTGGAGACGCTTCGCGCTCGAGCAGGCGAACGAGGCGCTCGAGCACGTCCGCGCGGGCGACCTGCGCGGGGCGGCGGTGCGTCGTGCCCGTAGGCCTCAGGCGGCGCGCGGGTAGCGGCGCGCGGGCGCCCGCCGGCGGCGCCGCTCGGCGCGCTGGAACGTCCGCGAGCGCGTCCGCCACCGCGCGCCAGCCGGCGGCGAGCATCGGCCATGCCGCAGTGGACGCGTCGATCTCGACCTGCTTCGGCGTCCGGGTCGAGGCAGGCGCGCCAGTCCACGACGCCGTCGCTCTTCGAGTAGACCGATCACGAAGCCGACGCCGCTCGGCATCGGCTCGGCGAGGTCGGCCCAGAAGCACGCGCAGCAGTCGTCCTCGAGGCAGGAGCGCTTGAAGAGGCCGGGCGCGCCGAGCGAGCCGAGCCGCGCCACGGCCTCGACCTGCAGGCGCACGAGCGGGTGGACCGCGAGCGGGTCGCACCTGCGGGGAGCCGAGCGTCGACGATGCCGCACACGAGATCCGGGCGGCGCGTGCCGAGCACCTTGGCGAGCGTCGCCGCCGCGGCTCTGGCCGACGAGCGCGACGCGCTGCCCTGCTCGCGCACGAGCCGCTCGAGGCGCTCCTCGAGCCGCGTCGAGGATCGCGCCCGAGCAGTCCACGTTCGCGCGCATCCCCGCCCGGCTCGGCCGGTAGCCCGCGCGCCGCAGCCAGCCGGCCATCAGGGCGAGCGAGCCGTCGCCGGCCAGGAAGCCCGGGATCAGCAGCACCGGGCGGCCGCGCCCGTCGGGCAGGCCCTGGCCGCGCAGACCGGATCGCGCAGCAGCGCGGCCGCCTCGAGGCCCGATGCGCGCCTCCCGCCAGAGGGGCGGGCCTGAGACCGCCGGTGATGAATCCGGGAGCCTTCACGAGCGTGCCGTCCATCCTATAACCCGCGTGGACACATTCCATTCACACCTCTCCCTCCTTCAGGAACGTTTGGGAGCG
Organism: uncultured Thermoleophilaceae bacterium; assembly: GCA_963788595.1. Lineage (GTDB taxonomy): Bacteria > Actinomycetota > Thermoleophilia > Solirubrobacterales > Thermoleophilaceae > JACVRW01. The sequence goes on along the minus strand of CAWBHC010000007.1, from coordinate 124,596 downwards.
GCTAGATTTCTCGCCGCATGCGGGCGGTGACGATCAGGGACGGGCAGCTCGTCGTCGAGGAGCGCCCCGATCCGGAGCCCGGCGAGGGCGAGATCCTCGTGCGCGTGCGCGGCGCCGGCCTGAACGGCGCGGACATGCTGCAGCGGCGCGGCGCCTATCCGGCGCCGCCCGGCGAGCCCGCGCGACATCCCCGGGCTCGAGCTGGCCGGCGAGGTGGTCGGCGCTCGGCCCGGGCGCGCGCCGCTTCTCCGAGGGCGACCGCGTGATGGCGGTGGTCGGCGGCGGCGGCCAGGCCGAGCTCGCCGTCGGTGCACGAGCGCGCCGCGATGCCGGTGCCGGACGCGCTCGACTGGCCCCAGGCGGGCGGGCTGCCCGGAGGTCTTCACGACCGCCCACGACGCGCTCTTCACCCAGGCCGGGCTGCGGCCCGGCGAGCACCTGCTCGTGCACGGCGGGGCGGGCGGCGTGGGCACCGCCGCGGTGCAGCTCGGGCCGCGCGGCCGGCGCGCGCGTGACGGCCACCGTCCGGCGCGAGGAGCTGCGCGCCGAGGTCGAGGAGCTCGGCGCCCGGGCGATCGCGCCGGAGGGCTTCGGCGAGCACGGGCCCTACGACGTGATCCTCGAGCTGGTGGGCGCCGGCAACCTCGAGGAGAACCTCGCCTCGCTCGCCCGCCGCGGGCGCATCGCCGTGATCGGCGTGGGCGGCAGCGGCCCCAAGGCCGAGATCAACCTGCTGGCGCTGATGCAGAAGCGCGCCCGCATCCACGGCTCGACGCTGCGCGCCCGCCCGCTCGAGGAGAAGGCGCTCGCCGCGCGGCTCGTCGAGCGCGAGGTGCTGCCGCACTTCGAGAGCGGCGCGCTGACGGTGCCGGTGGCCGACACCTTCGCGCTCGACGAGGCCGAGCAGGCCTACGACCGCTTCACCGGCGGCGGCAAGCTCGGCAAGATCGTGCTCCTGCCGTGACGGCAGAGCGCGCCGCCTGGAGATCGGAGGCGCTCGGGCCGGCGCGGACGCTCGAGCTCGGCGCCGGGCCGCCGCATCCGCGCCCACGTGACGGGCGAGGGCCCGCCGATCGTGTTCGTCCACGGCGCGCTCGTCAACGCGAACCTGTGGCGCAAGGTCGTGCCGCTGCTCGCGGCCGCACGTGCGTGGCGCTCGACCTGCCGCTCGGCTCGCACCTCGAGCCGATGCCGCGCCAGGCGCCGACCTGAGCGCGCCGGCGCTGGCGGACCTGATCGCCGACGCGATCGCCGCGCTCGAGCTCGACGACGTGACGATCGTGGGCAACGACACGGGCGGCGCGCTCACCCAGATCCTCGTGACGCGGCGGCCGGAGCGGATCGGCCGGCTCGTGCTCACCTCGTGCGACGCCTTCGACAACTTCCCGCCGCCGATGTTTCGCTACGTGCTCGCCCCGGCGCGCATCCCGGGCGCGATCCCGCTCGCGTTCGGCGGCCTGCGCCTGCGCGCCGCTGCGGCGGCTGCCGATCGCGTTCGGCTGGCTCGCGAACGAGCCGATCGAGCGCGAGGCCGAGGACTCCTACGTGCTCCCGGCGCTGACCCGGGCGACGTGCGCAGGGACGTCCGCAAGCTGCTCGCCGGGCTCGACCCGCGGCACACGATCGAGGCCGCCGCGAAGCTCACCGGCTTCGACAAGCCGGCGCTGATCGCCTGGTCGGCGAACGACCGCTTCTTCCCGCCCGCGCACGCGGAGCGCCTCGCGCGGCTGATCCCGGACGCGCGCCTCGAGTGGATCGAGGGCGCGCGCACGTTCTCGCCGAGGACCCGCCCGAGCGCCTGGCCGAGCTGATCGCCGCGTTCTAGTTCAGCCGCTCGACGAGCATGGCCTGGCCCTGGCCGCCGGCCACGCACATCGTCTCGAGCCCGATCGTCTTGTCGTCGATCTCGAGGCCGTTCAGGAGCGTCGTCATGATGCGCGCGCCGGTCATCCCGAACGGGTGGCCGAGCGCGATCGCGCCGCCGTGCGGGTTGAGCTTCTCGAGCGGGATGTCGCACTCGGCCATGATCGGGATCACCTGGGCGGCGAAGGCCTCGTTCAGCTCGACGGTGTCCACGTCGCTCGATCGTCATGCCGGCGCGCTCGAGCACCTTCCTGATGGCCCAGATCGGCGCCACGCCCATGTACTCGGGCTCGATCGCCGCCGTGGCCGAGGTGATGATCCGCGCGCGCGGCTTCAGGCCGAGCTCGGCGGCCTTCGTGTCCGACATCACGAGCACCGCGGCGGCGCCGTCGTTCAGCGGGCAGGAGTTGCCGGCCGTGACCTTGCCGTCCTCCTTGAAGACCGGGTCGAGCTGGGCCAGCTTCTCGAGCGTCGAGCAGGCCCGCGGGCCGTCGTCCTTGGCCACGACGGTCCCGTCCGGCAGCGTCACCGGCACGATCTCGCGGTCGAAGTAGCCGTTCTCCTGCGACTCCACCGCGAGCTCCTGCGAGCGCTGGGCGTACTTGTCCATGTCGGCCCGCGTGACCTCGTAGCGCTCGGCGACGTTCTCGGCGGTCAGGCCCATCGAGATGTAGGCGTCGACGTCGCCGTTCTTGCCCTGGAGCTGCTCGTTCTGGTCCTGCGGGCGCGCGCCCTCGACGGCCTCGTTGTAGCGCGAGACCCACTCGACGCCGGCGGCGATGTAGACGTCGCCCTGGCCCGCCACGACGGCGTTGCCGGCCTGGCGGATCGACTCGAGCGTCGAGGCGCAGTAGCGCGAGACGGTCGCGCCGTTCGTGCCGAGCGGCAGCCGCTCGGACAGCAGCGCGATGATCCGGCCGAGGTTGAAGGCCTGCAGGCCCTGCGGCAGGCCGACGCCGCAGTAGACCTCCTCGACGAGCTCCGGGTCGACGTCGGGATTGCGCTCGAGCAGCGCGTCCACCACGAACGCGCCCATCTCGTCCGGGCGCAGCTGGGCGAGCGAGCCCTTGAAGGCGCGCCCGATGGGCGTGCGCACGGCGTCGACGATCACTGCTTCGGGCATCGGAGGCGACAGGCTAGCTGCCTACCGCGGCGGCATGCGCAGGGCGCCGTCGAGCCGCATCACCTCGCCGTTCAGCATCTCGTTCTCGGCGATGTGGCAGGCGAGCTGCGCGTACTCGCTGCGGGCGTCCGAGGCGCGAGGGGAAGGGGATCTGCGCGCCGAGCGCCTGGCGCGCCTCCTCGGGGAGACCGGCGAGCAGCGGCGTGTCGAACAGCCCCGGCGCGATCGTGCAGACGCGGATCCCGAAGCGGGCCAGGTCGCGCGCGGCCGGCAGCGTCAGGCCGACGACGCCGCCCTTCGAGGCCGAGTAGGCCGTCTGCCCGATCTGGCCGTCGTAGGCGGCGATCGACGCGGTCATGACGACGGCGCCGCGCTCGCCCTCCGCGTCCGGCTCGTTGCGCGCCATCGCGGCGGCGCAGAGCCGCAGCACGTTGAAGGTCCCGATCAGGTTCACGCGCACGACGCGTCTCGAAGGGCCCGAGCGCCGCCGGGCCGTCCTTGCCGATCGTGCGCTCCGCCCAGCCGATGCCGGCGCAGGTGACCGCGAAGCGCAGGCCGCCGAAGGCCTCGGCCGCCTCCTCGACGGCGGCGCCGACGCCCTCCTCGTCCGTCACGTCCGCCGTGCTGAAGAGCCCGCCGAGCTCCTCGGCGAGCGCCCGGCCGCGCTCCTCGTTCAGGTCCACGATCGCCACCCGCGCGCCGCGCGCGGCGAGCTCGCGGGCGGTGGCCTCACCCAGTCCGGAGGCGCCGCCGGCCACCAGTGTTCCGATGCCGTTCAGGTCCATGAGGGTCGGGCAGCCTATCTGCCGGCTGAGGCTCGCGATGCAGTGCGACCCCGGCGATCACGAGAGCGACGCCGGCCACCTCCGCCGGCGACGGCACCTGCGCGAGCACGACGATGCCGATGACGGTCGCGGTGGCCGGCAGCAGCGACACCATCAGCGCGTACGTCGAGCGGGCGAGGCGGCGCATGGCCAGCTGGTCGCTCACGTACGGGATGACCGAGGAGGAGATGCCGACGCCCGCGCCGGCGAGCAGCGCCACCGGGTCGGTGAGCGCCGGGAGCGCGGCCCAGCCCGCCAGCGGGGTCACCACCACGAGCGCGATCAGCATCGACAGCGCGAGGCCGTCGATGCCGCTCAGCGTGCCGAGCCTGGCCACCCGGTGGGCGAGCACGATGTACGCCGCGAACAGCCCGGCGTTCGCGAACGCGAGCGCAACGCCGAGCGCCTGCCCCTCGATCTGGACGCCCGTGAGCAGATAGACGCCGGGTACCGCGAGCAGCAGCGCGAGCGCGTTGCGCCGCGTGCGGGCGCCGAGCGCGGCGAGCGCGATCACCGGCAGGAACTCGATCGCCGCGACCGTGCCGAGCGGCAGCCTGGTCGACGGCGAGGTAGAAGCAGCAGTTCATCACGGCGAGCACGGCGCCCCAGGCCAGGAGCAGCCGGCGGCCGTCGCGGTCGAGCGCGGCGATCGCGCGCCAGGGCCGGCGCCAGGCGGCGAACACGAGCGCGGCGGCGGCGATCCGCAGCCAGGCCACGCCGAGCACCGGCGACGCGCGCGAACAGGAGCACGGCGAACGCCGGCCCCAGGTAGTGGAAGACGGCGCTGACGACGAAGTAGAGGTGCGGCGGGACCCGGTCGCTGGTCACGACCCACAGCTTCGCCATAAGACAGGGCTTGATCTATGCCGCTCCGAAGCTAGATTGTGCTGGTGTGGCTACGAATCGAAGGCAAAACGGGCTCGACAGCACCAACATCGCGCTGCTCGAGGCGATCCGCGCCGATGCCCGCGTCTCGAACGCCGAGCTCGGCCGTCGCGTCGGGCTGTCCGCGCCCGCCGTGGCGGAGCGGCTCGCTCGGCTCGAGGAGGCCGGCGCGATCACGGGCTACCGGGCGGAGCTCGACCCGCGCGCGCTCGGCTACACGCTGAGCGTGGTGCTGCGGATCCGGCCCGCGCCGCGCGAGCTGAAGAAGGTCGCCGAGCTGGCGCAGCGGACCCCCGAGGTGGTCGAGTGCCACCGGATCACCGGCGACGACTGCTACTTCATGCGCATGTGGGTGCGCGACGTCGAGCACCTCGAGGAGGTCATCGACCGCTTCGCGCCCTACGGGCAGACGACGACCTCGATCGTGCAGTCCTCGCCGGTGCCGCCGCGGGCGGTCGTGCTCGAGGCGGCCGACTAGCGCCGCGAGGCCAGCGCCAGCCCGAACAGGCCGGCGCCGTCGGTGAAGAAGTCGTCGAGCTCGAGCCCCGCCGCCGTGCAGCTCGCGCTCGCACCGCGTCGCGGGTGAACTTCGCGCTGATCTCGGTGCGGATCTCCTCGCCGTCGGCGAAGGTCAGCTCGAGGTCGGCGCCGTCGATGCGGACCGTCTGGGCGCCGTTCGCGCGCAGGCGCATCTCGATCCAGGAGTTCGCCTCGTCGAAGAAGGCCACGTGCTCGAACGCCTCGGTGTGGAAGTCGGCGTCGAGGCCGCGCGTTGATCACCCGCAGCACGTTGCGGTTGAACTCGGCCGTCACGCCCGCGCTGTCGTTGTAGGCGGCCTCGAGCACGCCCGGTCCTTGACGAGGTCGGTGCCGATCACGAGCCGGTCGTCGGCGCCCATCAGCGCGCGCGCACCCGCGCGAGGAAGCGGCGCCCGCTCGGCGGGATAGAGGTTGCCGATCGTGCCGCCGAGGAACGCGAACAGCCGCCGGCGGCCGTCGGGGATGCGCTCGAGGTCGCGGCCGAAGTCGCCGACCACGCCGTGCACGTCGAGGCCCGGGTAGATCTCGGTCAGCTCGAGCGCGCAGGCGTGCACGACCGACTCGTCCACGTCGAACGGCACGTAGCGCTCGAGGCTCCCCTGGCCCGCCATCGCGTAGAGCAGCGCGCGCGTCTTCGACGCCGTCCCCGAGCCGAGCTCGACGAGCTCCTCGGCGCCGGCCCGCTCGACGATCGTCGGCGCGTGCCGGTTGAGGATCTCGCGCTCGCAGCGGGTCGGGTAGTACTCGGGCAGCGTGGTGATGCGGTCGAAGAGCTCGGAGCCGCGCTCGTCGTAGAAGTGCTTCGGGGGCAGCTCGCGCGGCGAGCGCGTCGAGTCCGTCGCGAACGTCGTCGGCCAGCGAGTCCTGCACCTCGTGGCGCTCGATCGACGACGCCCATCAGGCGTCCTCCGCGCAGCGGAAGCCGGCGAAGATCTGGCGGCGCTGCGGGTGGTCCCAGTTGCGGAAGGTCGTCCGCGCCACGCGCGAGCGGGTGGCCCAGGAGGCGCCGCGCAGCACCCGGTAGCCCGAGCGGAAGAAGACCTCGGAGTACTCGGGATAGGGGTGAGGCCGGAAGCCCGGGTAGCCGTCGAACTCGCTGGCGGTCCACTCCCAGCAGTCGCCGACGAACGGGCCCGCCGGCGCCCGGCCCGAAGTCGAGCTGGTCGAGGTGGCCGCGGCGCGTCGCCGGCGGCGCGGCCGCCCGCTCCCACTCGGCCTCGCTCGGGAGCCGCGCGCCGCGCCAGCGCGCGAACGCCTCGGCCTCGAACCACGAGACGTGCATCACCGGCAGCTCGGGCTCGAGCTCGACGGTCGGTCGAAGCGCCGCACGCCGCCGTCGCCGGTCCAGTAGAGCGGCCGCTCCCAGCCCTCGCGCAGCCTGAGCGCCCAGCCCTCGTCGCTCCACAGCTCGCGCGCGCGCGTAGCCGCCGTCCGCCACGAACTCGCGCGTAGGCCGCGTTCGTGACCGGCGCCGCGATCGATCCGGAACGCGGCCAGCTCGACCGCGTGCCGCGGGCGCTCGTTGTCGTAGGCGAAGCCGCGCCCGCGTCGCCCAGCTCGAACGAGCCGGCCTCGACGAGCCAGCGAGCCGGTCGGCGGCAGCGCCGGCCGCGGGCGTGCGCGCGGGCGAGTAGACGCCGGGCTCGGCGAGCTGGAGCGTCTGCAGCATCGTCTCGTTGTGCTGGTGCTCGTGCTGGACGAGCATCTCCGCGACGAAGCGGCGAGCACGCGCGTCGAGCGCCTCGCGCGGGTCCGCTCGCGCACCGCCTCCATGTAGGCGAGCGCCTCGTCGTGGCGCAGGTAGCGGAGCTCGCCGCGCTCCGCGCGCGGCGTCTCGAAGGCGTCGTACACGTCCGCGAGGTCCTCGCGCAGCAGGTCGCGTGCCCGCCTCGCGGCTGACCCACAGGTCCTCGAAGGCCGCGATGTGCCCGAGGTCCCAGGCGAGCGGGCTCATCAGCGGGTCGTGCACGCGGTCGAGATCGGCGTCGCTCACGCCGTCGACGAGCCGCAGCGTGCGCTCGCGCGCCTCGTCGAGAAGCGCCTCGACCCCTCCGAGGGGCTGTGGGCTGGGGGTACCTGTGATCACGGGCGGGGTGAGAGTCAGTCTCCCCTACCCGGCGGGCGTTACGGGCCTACTCGCCGACGCGCTCCACCAGGAAGGAGATGCGCACGAGCGCGCGCCACTCGTCCAGGTTGTCGCCGCGCAGGCCGGTCGAGACGACGTCCACGGCCTTGATGTTGCGAAGCGACTGGCGGGCGTCCTCGAGCGCCGCCTTGACCGCGCCGTCCGAGCTCTCCGGCGAGCTGCCCACCACTTCGATGATCTTGGTGACCGCCACGTCGTCTCCTCCTGGTCGTTGGCGGGCCGCAGCCTAGCCGTTGTAGCCTCCGCCGTGATGGAAGCCTCCAGGGCCGAGGGGAGGGGCGGCTACCTCGATTTCTCGCGGCTGACGCCCGGCGAGTTCCTCGGGATGGGCGCCGCGGTCGTGCTGTTCGGATCGCTCTGGCTGCCCTGGTTCACCACGAGCGCCGACAACCCGAACTCGGTGCTCGCGGGCGCGAGCGGCGGCGACGGCGCCAACGCCTGGCAGGTGTTCTCGACGCTCGACTGGCTGCTCGCGCTCGCCTGCACGGCGCCCTTCATCCTGTCCTGGATCATCGCGCGCGGGCACCGGCTCACCTGGAAGCCGGGCGAGGTGACGATGATCGTCGGCATCGTCGCCTTCGTGCTGATCCTCTGCAACGGGATCATCCTGGGACGGCCGGGCGAGAGCGTCGACATCGGGCTCGGCATCGGCTACTTCGTCGGGCTTGTGGCGTCCGCCGGGCTGCTCGTCGCCGGGCTACCTGCGCCAGGCGATCTACGGCGACCCAAAGAAGCCCCCGGGAGTGATCTGACATCCGGGCCACGCCCGACCCCCCGGCGACTGCCGGCCTCGGTGGACTGCGATAGCTCGCCCGCCATGGAAGCTGCCCGGAGCGCGTCCCGGCCGCAACCTCGCGATGGAGCTCGTGCGCACCACCGAGTACGCGGCGCTCGCCTGCGCCCGCTGGATCGGGCGCGGCGACAAGGAGGGCGCCGACGGCGCCGCCGTCGACGCCATGCGGCTGCTGCTCGACACGGTCTCGATGGACGGCGTCGTCGTGATCGGCGAGGGCGAGAAGGACGAGGCGCCGATGCTCTACAACGGCGAGCGCATCGGCGACGGCTCGCCGCCCGAGGTCGACATCGCGGTCGACCCGCTCGAGGGCACCGAGCTGTGCGCCAAGGGCCTGCCCGAACGCGATCGCCACGATCGCCCTGTCCGAGCGCGGCACGATGTTCGATCCGGGCCCGTGCGTCTACATGCTGAAGATGGCCACCTCGCGCGACATGGCGCACCTGCTCGACCTCGACCGGCCGCTCGGCGAGACGCTCCAGCTGATGGCCGAGGAGAAGGGCGTGCCGGTCGGCGACATCGTCGTGATCATGCTCGACCGGCCGCGGCACGAGGACTTCATGGCGGAGATCCGCGACGTCGGCGCGCGCATCCGGCTGATCCCGCACGGCGACGTCTCGGCGGCGCTCGCCGCGGTCACCGAGGGCTCGCGCGGTGGACCTGCTGTACGGCATCGGCGGCACGCCCGAGGGCGTGCTCGCGGCGGCCGCGATCAAGTGCACCGGCGGTCAGATCCTCGGCCGCCTGTGGCCGCGCTCGGACGAGGAGCGCAACGCCGCCCTCGAGGCCGGCTACGACCTCGAGGAGGTGCTCGACCGCGACCGGCTCGTCTCGGGCGACGACGTGTTCTTCGCCGCCACCGGCGTGACCGACGGCGAGATGCTCGACGGCGTGCACTTCAGCGGCCCGCAGGGCGCCACCACCGAGTCGGTCTCGATGCGCTCGCGCTCGGGGACGGTCCGCACGATCACGGCTCGTCACGACCGGGCGAAGCTGCGTGAGATAACGGGCGAGCGGCTGGGCTGAGCGAGCCCACCCGCGAGGGCTCGAGCTCGAGGTTGCGCGAGCGAGCGCATGAACGCGTGCGTCACGAGCACGTGGATGCGCAGCTGGGTCTGGTTGTAGAGCATCTGCCCGATCCGCGAGAACCAGCCCCAGCCGGCGATCAGCGGGTAGAAGTTGACGACCTCGGAGGTGACCGTGGCGGTGACCTCGTCGCCGCGCGCCGTCTCGGGGTCGCGGCTGACCGACAGGCGCAGATAGCCGCGGCCGCGGCCGGCGGGCGCCACGAGCAGGCCCCTGTCGATCGGCCAGCTCACGGTGCCGCCCGTCGCGTTGGTCTCGTACTCGGGCTTGCGAAAGCGAAGCAGCACGAACGGGCCGGCGCAGCACGACGACCTCGCGCGCGGTCTCGCTGTAGAGCACGCGCAGGATCCCGAGCGAGAAGCGCGTGAGGAAGCTCCAGTAGGTGCGCGCGAGGCGCTCGAGGTACTCGGGCGACCAGACCCGCTCGAGCTCCTCGCGCGGCAGCGTGAGCTCGGCGGCCTGCTTGGAGCCGATCGCCCCGTCCGGGCGCGTACTCGACACCGGGACGTGCAGGATCTTGACGCGCGCCCGCGCGAGCCGGCGGCGCTCGAAGCAGGCGTCGTGGGTCGCGTGGCCTCACAGCAGCATCACCTCGACGCGCTCGCCGGCCGCGAGCTCGCCCTCGCCGGCCGCCACCAGCGCGAGCGCGTCGGCGCCGAGCATCGACGTGAGCATGTGCGAGCCCTGCTCGCCGGTGGTGAGCGGCGTGCAGGCCGTCGTCCGCGTGGCGCAGCCGCACGCGCACCGCCTGCTCGCGCCGGGGATTGCGGGCCGACGGCCTCGTCGAGCGTCGCCGGAGCGCGGCGGGCGGCGGGGTCGGCGCCCTGCAGCGCGGCGAGCGCGGGGCGCACGAACAGCTGGAAGGTGACCATCGCCGAGACGGGGTTGCCGGGCAGGCCGAAGGCGAGCACGTCCGCCGCGCGTGCCGAACCAGGTCGGCTTGCCCGGGCGCAGCGCCACGCCCCAGAAGCGCTCCGTCGACGCCGAGCTCGCGCAGCGCGCCCTTCACGTGGTCGTGCGGGCCGACCGACACCCCGCCCGACGCGATCACGACGTCCGCGCCGGCGAGCGCGTGCTCGAGCGCCGCGTGCGTCGTCGTCGGCGCTGTCGGGGACGGTCTCGCGATGGACGCAGCTCGCGCTCCCGCGGCGCTCGATCTGAGCCGCGAGCGCGAAGCGCGTTCGAGCTGTAGATCTGACCCGGGCGCGAGCGGCTCGCCCGGCTGCACGAGCTCGTCGCCGGTCACCAGCAGCGCCACCCGCGGGCGGCGGGCGCAGACGAGCTCGGCGCGGCCGACGCGACGCCGCGACGCCGAGCTCGGCCGGGCCCAGCGGCGTGCCGCGCGGCGAGCACCACGTCGCCCGCGCGCAGGTCCTCGCCCGCGCGGCGGATGTTCGCGCCCTCTGCGGTCTCCTCGACCGCCACGCCGCCCGTCGTCCTCGCTGCGTGCGCTCCACCGGGATCACCGCGGTCGCGCCGGACGGCACCGCGGCGCCGGTCGAGATGCGCACGGCCGTTCCCGGCGCGAAGCTCGCCGTCGTAGCGGGTGGCCCGCGCGCGACTCGCCCACGACCTCGAGCGCGCGCGCCGGCCCGGCCTCGAGCGCGAAGCCGTCCATGGCGGAGGAGTCGAAGGGCGGCACGTCGACCGCGCTGGTCACGTCCTCGGCGAGCACCCGGCCGCGCGCGTCCGCGAGCGCGACACGCTCGGATGCCAGCGTGCGCACCGCCTCGAGCACCCTCCGGCGTCCCTCCTCGATCGAGATCAGCACGGCGGCAATCTTTGCATCGCCGGCCCGTCCGCTCGGCGCTAGGCGTCCGCTCCGAGCAGCGCGCGCGTCGACTCCTCGATGTGCGGGCGCAGCGCGTCGGGACCGTCGGCCTCGAGCCGCCGCACGAGCTCGAGGTGGTCGGCGGCCATGCCGCTCGAAGGTCCACGACGGCGGGAGCTGCAGCACGAACAGGCGCAGCTCGGCGCCCGCCTGGCGGTGGACCGCCTCCATGCGCGGGCTGTCGGCCGCCCGCACGATCTCGTGGTGGAGCTCCTCGTGGGCATCGGCCACCGGCGCCCCACGACGGCCGCCGGCGGCGGCACAGCGCGGCCAGCCGGCCCGCGGCGTCGTGCACGCTCGTCGGGCAGCCGCCCGCCGCCGCGCTCGAGTGCCATGCGCGCCGCCTCGACCTCGAGCGCGACGCGCAGGTCGGACAGCCCGCGCACGTCCTCCTGGCGACAGGCTCGTCACGCGCGCGCCGCGGTTCGGCAGGATCTGGACGATCCCCTCGCCCTGGAGCGCGCGCAGGGCGGAGCGGAGCGTGTGGCGCGCGACGTCGTACTCGGCGGCCAGCGCCTCCTCGCGAAGCGGCGTGCCGGGTGCGAGCTCACCCTCGAGTATGCGGTTGCGAAGCGCCTCTGCGAGCGCGTCGACGGTCGAGAGGCGCGCCAGGCGCGCCGGCTCGCCGCCGCGGCTCACTCGATCAGGCCGTGCCGTGATCCCGATCGCCACGGCCTGCGTGCGCGTGGACGCCTCGAGCTTGGCGAGTATCCGCTTGGTGTGGGTCCGCACCGTCTCGGTCGACAGCCCGAGCTTCTCGGCCACCGCGTCGGTCTGCATCCCGTCGGCCAGCATCTGCAGGATCTCGCGCTGGCGGGCGCTCAGCGTGCGGTCGCCCTCGTCGAGCACGATCGTCGACGACAGCCCCGGGTCGACGTAGAACTCGCCCGAGCGGGCGGCGTCGATCGCGCGGATCAGGTCCTCGGAAGGAGAGTCCTTGCGCACGTAGCCCTTGACGCCGGCCTTGAGCGCCTCGCTCAGGAGTCGCGCTCCGCCGTCGGAGGTGAACACGACGATCGGCGCGTCGACCTCGGACTGGAGACGGCGGACGACGTCGCCCACGTCGACGCCGGCACGCCAGGGGTCGACGATCACGACGTCGGGGGCGCCGCCGCGCGTGGCGTCGCCGAGCTCCTCGACCGACTCCGCGTCATCGATCTCGGCCCCGGTGAAGGCCTGCTCGAGCACGGCCCGAACACCGGCCCGCACCACTGGGTGGTCATCGACGATTAGGCAGCGGGGTGCCCGCTTGGAGTTGCTCGCCATCGTCGGCCAGCATACCTCGTTTGGCAGATGTCGCTATCCCCTGCCCGGAGGAAGGCACACCGGCGGTGCGGTGACAGGCTCAGGGACGCGGAATGCGGCGCAGGACCTCCTGCGCGACGCTGCCGGCGACGCGCACACCGGCGCCTGCGATCCGGCCGGCGGTATGGACCACATCCTCGACCGGGCCGCCGGAGCCGGTCTCGCCAGGCTGCTCCTGCGGGGCGCCGGTCTCTGCGCCCGTGCCGGAGGCTTGCGCGGGGCGGCCGGCCGCTTCGGGCTCGGCCTCGATGCCGCCGCGGCGTCGCCGCCCTCGGCCTTGCGCGCCGCCGCGGCGGTGGCCTCGGCGGGCCGGCTCACGGCGCGCTTGTCGCTGCGGCGCCCCGGTCGCGTGTGCGGCAGGTTGCCCAGCACGCCTCCGTCCTCCGCCTGCGGCGGATCCTCGGTCATGGGCGAGCAGTCTAGTCCTGCCCGCTCCGGGTAGAGCCATGGGTGATGGGCCGGCAGCTCGAGATGATTGCCCCGGTGAGGGGACGGAGCGCCTCAAACACGGTCCCGAGTCAAATGGCCGCGAAGAGGCTACATTTGGGGGCCTACTCGACTGGCCCAGTCGGCGGAGTTTCCCCATCAGACCGCTTGACTTCACTATTTGCAGCGTTAGTGTGTACATAGTCTGATTGACTGGGCCCGGCGCCCTCGCGCTGGGTCCTGCGCGCAGTAAGGAAGAGAATGTCTGTAGCTGAACTGCAAGAGCTCGAGGAGGTCAAGCTCCTCGTCGCAAAGGGAACCGCGACCGGAGTGCTGACCTACGCCGAGGTCGCCGTTGCGCTGGCCGAGGTCGAGCTCGACGAGGGCGACATCGAGGAGCTGCACGGCTACTTCGAGAAGTCCGAGATCGAGCTGGTCGAGGACGATCCGACGCATTCCGAGCCGCAGGTCGAGCGGGCGGTCGATCGCCGCTCACGCCGCAAGAAGGCGACCATCGACCTGAAGCCCGACATGACGACCGACTCCCTCCAGCTGTTCCTGAAGGACATCGGCAAGGTCAGGCTGCTGACCGCGCAGGAGGAGGTCGACCTCGCCAAGCGCATCGAGCGCGGCGACCTCGACGCGAAGCAGAAGATGGTCGAGTCGAACCTGCGGCTCGTCGTCTCGATCGCGAAGAACTACAGAAACCAGGGCCTGCCGTTCCTCGACCTGATCCAGGAGGGCACGCTCGGGCTCGTCCGCGCCGCCGAGAAGTTCGACTACCGCAAGGGCTTCAAGTTCTCGACCTACGCGACCTGGTGGATCCGCCAGGCGATCGCCCGCGCGCTCGCGGACAAGGCGCGCACGATCCGCATCCCGGTGCACGTGGTCGAGAAGCTCAACAAGATCGGCCGCGCCGAGCGCAAGCTCGTGACCGAGCTCGGCCGCGAGCCGACGCCCGAGGAGATCGCCGACCACACCGGCATCGAGCCGGAGGAGGTCGAGTCGATCAAGCGCTCCGCGCAGGCGCCCGTCTCGCTCGAGAAGCCGGTCGGCGACGAGGAGGAGTCCGAGTTCGGCCAGTTCATCGCCGACGAGCGGGCCGAGTCGCCCTACGAGCGCGCCGCGGAGATCCTCACCAAGGAGGCGCTACGCGAGGCTCTCGAGAACCTCTCCTACCGCGAGCGGCGCGTGCTCGAGCTGCGCTACGGGCTCGGCGGCGAGCATCCGCGCACGCTCGACGAGGTCGGCCGCACGTTCAACGTCACGCGCGAGCGCATCCGCCAGATCGAGAACCAGTCGCTCAAGAAGCTTCAGTCGCTGGCCGAGGCGCAGAAGCTCCGCGACGTCGCGTGAGGCGGACGCTCCTGGCGATCGCCGCCGTGATCGCAACGCTGGCGCCGGCCGCCGTTCCCGCAGCTGCCAACCCGCCGCCCGGGGACTGGACGTTCGTCCGCAAGGACGCCTTCAAGCACTACGCCTGCAAGCAGCGCGGGCAGGGCGGGGACTGGCGCATCAAGACCGCGACCTGGTTCAACAACAGCACCGCGCAGACCAAGTACGGAATCGGCGTGTATGTCGCTCTGGCGCGCGGAAGCAACAAGAACCTCGTCAGCACCCGCTCGCCCGACAACTGGTCGAACGGCTATATCCGCACCCTCCTGCGCGGCGCCGAGGACTCCGACCGCCTCTGGATGCAGGGCGCTTACTACGGTCCGTCAGAGCCCTGGAGCGACGGCTACTCGGTGAAGAAGCTGGTCCGCTGCGCGTCTATCGCCTGACGTCTTTCGCGACCTGCAGCTCCACCCGTGCCCGGCCCTCGAAGCTGAGCTCGTCCGAGCGGTAGACGAAGCGGGGCTCGTGTCCCTTGATGCGGGCGCTGATGCCGAGCGGACGCTGGAGGTCGTGCACGGCGTCGTCGAGCTCCCGCAGGTTCCGCGGCTCTCCGCCGCCACCGCCACCGGACAGGTCGAAGAGCTCGATGACGAGCTCGTCCTCGAGGGACGGCACGCCGCCGTTGCCCGAGAGAACCAGCGTGCGGGCGCCGGGCCGGAGGTCGCCGGGCAGCTTGACCGGCACCGTCAGCGAGCGGCGCCCGCCGTGGCGGCGCTGGAGGGTGAGCTTCACCCTGATCCCCTCGCCCGGGCGGACGCGCCGCGGGGCGCGACCGGCGACGATCACGTCGCTCTCGACGCCGCGGCGCACACGCGCGTTCACCTGCACGCGCTCGATGTGCAGCGGGCCCAGGTCGTAGAAGTCGACCAGCTCGGCGGCCGTCGTCACGTCGAGCAGCGCGTCGTCGACTCCGAAGTAGGGGTTGCAGTAGCCGATCGGGCTGCGCTGCTCACGCACGTGAAAGCGCGCGCACACCGACACGCGGGCCGGCCCGCCCTCACCGAGCAGGCGGTCGACCGCCTGCGACAACCCGAGCGGCGCGACGAACGCGAGGCCGGCGCCGTGGCCGAGCGAGCGCTCGTCGGCGAGCTCTGAGTTCAGCGTCATGCGGCGCCCGCCGCCGTCCCTCGCGACCACCTGCAGCGGGATCGAGGCAGGTGGCTTTCCGACGCTGCCGGCGATCGCGGCGAAGCCGTCGCTCGTCACCGCGCCCTGCACGTTGCCTCCCGAGGTCGCGAGCTTGTAGGTGATCGCGCCGACGTCGAGCAGGGCGAGCGGATTCTGGATGACGCTGAACACGTAGGCGTCGCTGAGGAAGAGCGAGCGGCGGCCGAGTCCGTCGAGCTGGTGACCGAAGGCCCACAACCGGTCGCCGTCGCGGTAGCTGACCGTCCCGACCGCGCCGAGCGCCAGGTCCCCGGTCGAGATCGAGGCGGCCACGGCCGCGCCGGGCACGAGCGGAGCGGGAGCGAAGCCGCCGAGCGGGCCGGCCGGCGTCGCGAGCACGGGGCGTCCGGCGCGTGCAGCCGCGCGCTCGAGGAGTCGCAGGCTCCGGCCCGAAAGCCCCGATACGGTCAGCGGGGTGGCGAGCGGCCGGGCGGAGCGGAGGAGCGCCGTGGCGCGGCGCGCGGCCACGGGCGCCCGCGGCTGCTCGCGCAGCATCTCCTCGATCGGTGTCGCAAGCACGACGTGGTTGCCGTACTCGCCGATGGCCTCCGAGATCGCCCCGGCGTTGCGGCCGTCGCAGAGGATCGGCGAGCCGGAGAAGCCGGGGCCGACGCCGCTTGCGTCGACGGCGGGCCCGGACACCCGCACGAGGATGCGCGGGCCGCTGAGTCCCGACTCGGCGGCGATCACGTCGATGACCTCGACGTCGAAGCTCGAGATCGCGGTGCCGCGGATCACGGACAGCCCGGTGCAGGACATGCCCGGGCGCACCTCGGCGAGCGGGAGAATCGGATCGGCCGCGGACGCCGGCGAGGCGCCTGCCAACATCAGGGCGACGAGGAATAGGGCCCGGCGAGCCAAGGCAGGTCAGCGTAGCGTGGGGGGCTCGGCGGCCGCGCCGGCAATCGAACACAGAGAAGGAGGCCAGGTGCAGAGCACACTGGGTGAGTTCCAGGAGACGCAGTCGCAGCAGGCGTTCGCGCTTCAGAACTCGAAGCTTTTGAAGGTGAGCCTCGACCAGGTGACGATCCAGGCCAAGGCCGGCTCGATGGTCGCCTACCAGGGCCAGGTGGCCTTCGAGCACGCGGGCTCCGGCGGCATGAGCAGGATGCTGAAGAAGGCCGTCTCCGGCGAGGGGACCAAGCTGATGAAGATGTCCGGGACCGGTGAGGTCTTCCTCGCGGACACGGCCCAGGAGGTCCACCTCCTCTATCTCGAGAACGACGCCATCACGGTCAACGGCAGGAACCTGCTCGCGTTCGACGCCGGCATCGACTGGGACATCAAGAAGGTCGAGGGCGCCAGCGGGATGATCGCGGGCGGCCTCTTCAACACCGCGCTTCAGGGCAGCGGCTGGGTGGCGATCGTCTCCGACGGCCCGCCGGTCCTTCTCAACACCGGCGACGCGCCGACCTTCGCCGACCCGGCCGCCGCGATCACCTGGGCGTCGAGCGTCAAGACGGGGATCAAGACGGACATCAAGCTGAAGAACTTCGTCGGGCGCGGGTCGGGCGAGTCGGTCCAGATGTCGTTCGCCGGCGCCGGCTGGGTCTTCGTCCAGCCGAGCGAGGGGCGGGTCTTCGGCAGCGGCGGCGGGGGAGGCGGCGGCGGCCTGCTCGGCGTCTGAGCGGCGCGCGGGCTCACATCCGGCCCCGCTTTCCTTTACTTCAGTTCGTGAAGTCTTGCGGTACCATGGCCTACATGGGCGATCCGAGCTGCCCCGTATGTGCCACCGCCGACATCATCTGCGGCAAGTGGACCATCCTCGTCATCCGTGACCTCGCCGAGGGGCGCAGCCGCTTCTGCGAGCTCGAGCGCTCGCTGGCGGGGATCAGCCCGCGGACGCTGTCACTGCGGCTGCGCGGACTCGAAGAGCAGGGCATCGTCGAGCGCCACACCTTCCCCGAGGTGCCGCCGCGGGTCGAGTACTCGCTGACCGGCAAGGGCATGGCGCTGGTGCCGCTGATCGAGGACATGCGCAGCTACGGGCGCGAGTGGCTGGGCGTCGAGGACGGCTCCTGCGCAGCGCCGGGCGAGCGGGCTGCGGTCGCGGCCGCCTGAGCTGCGCGCTCTCCGTCGCCCAACGCCAGGCAGGACACCGGGCGCGTTCATCGAAACCGCGCCTCATGCGCAATCGTGCCCTTCACGACGCGCTGCGGGACTTCGCGCTCGAGGCCGCGGCGCTCCTCAGCGATGACCTCAAGGCGGGAGCGGAGGTCGAGTTCGACGTAGTCGACGAGGGCGACCGTCGCGGTCCCGTCCTCTACCGCTACCAGCCGCGCACCGGCGGCTTCATCGGCGGGCGCTGGGAGCGCCTGCGTGAACTGCCCGCGTGCCACCGGGCCTGCCTCGAGCTGGGCGCGGGCGCGGCGAGCTGGCTGAGGGTCAACGGCCTGCGCGGCGAGCAGGCCGAGCCGGCCCTGCAGGCGATGCTCGAGCGGCTCTACGAGGACGCCACGAGCTTCGGCTTCCCCGAGGAGCGCTTCGAACGGGTCTACCGCGAGGTGGAGACGACGCTGTTCCGCGACGCCGTGCGCGACCGGGTCGTCGCGCCGCTCGACGGGGCGTGGATGGACGCCGAGCGGATCGACTTCGGCGCCGGGCTGTCGCTCGTGCGCGGCGACCACGCCGATGCTCCCTCCGAGGCGGTGTACCCGGAGGGCGGTGACGGCGCCCCGGCGCTGCTGTGCGCCCTCGACAGCGACATGACGGCCGACGAGCGCCTCGGCGCGGCTGACGCCGACGCGCGCCTACGCCGGCTCGTCACCGCGCTGCGCCTCTGGCGCGCCGGCGCGGTCAGCGTTGGCGCGCCCGGCTGGCGGCGCACCGACAACGGCCGCTGGGCGGCCGTGCCCGTCGGCGGGACGGGCTCCGGCCGCGGCGAGGGCTGGCACCTGGCGGCCGGCGAGGAGACCGCGCTGCGCGAGTTCGTGACCGTCATCGACGCCGCGCGTCCGAGCGGCACGATCGCCTGGGCGCTTGCCCGCTTCGAGATGGCGTGCGAGCGCCCGCTCGACTCCGAGGCGCTGTCCGACCTGCTGCTCGCCCTGCGCGGCCTCCTCGACGCCACGACCCAGGCGGGCGAGGCGAGCCTCGCGCTGCGGGTGGCGGCGCTGTGCGCCGAGCAGGGCAGGCGCCGCGAGGTCCAGGGTCACATCGAGGCGGCCATCTCGCTCGAGCGGATGCTGATGGGAGGCGGCGGCCGGATGCCGGACGGCTCGCCGCGCGAGATCGTCGGCCAGCTCGACGGATACGTGCGCGCGCTCCTGCGCGACGTGCTGTGCGGCTTCCTCGACTCGGACCTCAAGAGCGTGGCGGACGACATCCTCATCGAGTCGAACGAGGAGCCGTTCCCAGAGATCCACGCGCGCGACCTGCGTGCCGAGCGGGAGCCGGAGCTGGAGCTCGAACCCGAGCCGGAGCTCGAACCGGAGCCGGAGTACGAGCCCGAGCCGGAGTACGAGCCCGAGCCCGAGCTCGACCCGGAGCCGGCGGCGGTCGCTGCTCCGCTGCTCTTGGAGGAGGAAGAGATCGACACCTCGGAGATCGAGCGCGTGCCGGAGCAGGCTCACCTGGACGGCGTGACCCCGTCCGACGACTGGGCCGGCGACGACCCGGAGGATTACAGCGCCCCTGTGTAGGGCTGATACAAAACTGATGCAATTCCGCTACTCTGGACCCAGGTGATCATGTGACGCCCATGCAGAGAGAAGCGGTTTACGTCAACGAGGTTGGACACCTCTCCGACGACGATCTGGCCCGGGCCACGGGGGCGGCCAGGAGCACGTCTCGCGCGTGGTTGAACGGGAGCCGCTCGCCCAGTGGTGAGCGGGCCGAGCGGCTGATCGAGCTGTCGGCGCTCGTTGAGCGCCTCGAGCGACTGCTCGAGCCCGACTACATCGCCGTCTGGCTGCGCCGGCCGGTGCCGGCCCTCGGCGACGAGAAGCCGCTCGACCTCATCGGTCGCGGCGAATACCGTCGCGTAGCGCGGCTGATCTCGGAGCTCGAAGGCACGACCGCTGCGTAGTGTCGCCGGGCGCCAAAGCGCCGGGACCGAGCGGACCCCTCTGCGCGGCACCTGGTGGCGGCAGGTGGCCGCCGGCCTCGACCCGCTCGAGCTGCGCCAGCCGCCCGGCGACGGACGCTGGCAGCGCGGCGACGTCGTGGCTGCCCTCTATCTCGCGGATGCCGAGGACACGGTCTGGGCGGAGTGGTACCGAGCCCTCTCCGAGCGGGCGCTCCCACCTCGCTTCTGGCTGCCCTGCGACCTGTGGCGGCTCCGGGTGGACATCGCCGAGGTGGCCGATCTGACCAGCGAGCAACGGCTCGCCGAGCTCGGCCTCGCAATGCCGGTCCCGGGACGCACGGGCTGGCTGCCCTACCAACAGGTGGGCGAGCGGCTCGCCCGCGAGGGCTTCGCCGGCCTCGTCGCCCCGAGCGCGGCGCGGCCCGAGGGGCGCGTCCTCTGCCTGTTTCGCGGGCTCGAGCCGCCGGCAGGCGTCCGGCGAGCGAGCCGAGCGCGCATCGACGAGCCGCCGGTCCCGCCGCGCGGCCTGCGGACCTAGAACAAGAACTCGTCCATCCGCCGGAGGCCGTCGAGGTCATGCACGTCGTCGTCGATGTACGGGATCTCGATGATCGGCTTGCGGCCCAGCCGGCCGCGCAGCCCGCGGAGGTTCTCCCGGTCGCGCGCCGCCAGCTGACGCTCCTCCTCCCACGTGCGCAGCACCTTGCGCGCCAGCGCAGGGTCGAGCAGCTCGCCGAGCTCCGTCGTGGGATCGCCGGGCGGCGGCTCGGCGCGGACGCGGTTGGCGACGGCGCCGGCGAAGGGCAGCCCGGCGTCCATCAGGCGGTGGTGGAACCAGCCCGCCTCCTCGATCGCGTCCGCACGCGGTGAGGTCACGAGCACGAACGCCGTGCGGCTGTCGGCCAGCAGCTCGTTCACGTGCCCGGCGCGCTCGCGGAAGCCGTCGGTCATGCCGCCGAAGCTCGCGAAGAAGGTCGACAGGTCCTCGAGCAGGTCGATGCCGGTCGCGCGCCGCAGCGCCGAGGAGACGAGCCCGCCGCCGCGGCCGAGCACCTTCAGCCCGAGCATGCCGGGCGCCGTGAAGAACTGGAGCGAGCGCGAGTCGATGAACGCCGCGAGCTTCTTCGGCGCGTCGATGAAGTCGAGCGCGTTGCGGGTCGGCGGAGTGTCGAGCACGAGCAGGTCGTAGCGGCCCTCCTGGTGGAGCTCGTAGAGCTTCTCCATCGCCATGTACTCCTGCGAGCCGGCGACGGCGTTCGAGAGCTCCTGGTAGATCCGGTTGGAGAGGACCGCGTCGCGCGTGCGCTCGTCCGGCGCGTGCCACTCGACGATGTCGTCGAAGGTGCGCTTCGGGTCGAGCATCATCGCCCACAGCTCGCCCTCGACATCGGCCTCGACGAGCCGCTCCTCGTTGCCGAGCTCGTCCAGCCCGAGCGAGTTGGCGAGCCGCTTGGCGGGGTCGATCGTGAGCACCGCGACCTTCTTGCCGCGGGCGGCCATGCCGAGCGCGATCGCGGCCGAGGTGGTCGTCTTGCCGACGCCGCCGAGCCGCAGCAGATGCAGACCTCCTTGCGCGCGAGCCAGCCGTCGATCACAGGCTGCGCTCCAGCTCGGCAGACAGCCGCTCGAGCTCCTCGCGGCCGAGCTCCGGCTTGAGGATGCGCGGGAGCGTCGAGACCGGTGCGCGTCACGGCCCGCCGCAGCCGGCGCAGCTGGGCGCGCTCGGCGCGCGCCCGCTGGTGCTCGGCGAGGGCGGCGCGCAGCGCCGCCTGGGCCGATGGCCCGCCGCGGCCGTCGAGCGAGTCGAGCGCGCGCGCGTCGGCAGCGCTGAAGCGCTGCGGGTGGAGCGCGTTGACGACGATCGCGTCGAGCTCCATGCCGAGCTCGGTGCGAAGCGCGCGCTCGAAGTCGACCGTCTCGTTGACCGGCATCTCCTCGGGCAGCGCCGTGACCAGCACCCCGGTCGAGGCGCGGTCGCGCAGGAACTCGTCGATGCGCTCGGCCTGGCGCGCGATCGGGCCCGACCTTCGCGACCCCGGCGAAGGTGCGCGGCGCGCGCAGCATCGCGAGCCCGTGGCCGGTGGCCGGGGCGTCGACGATCGCGAGGTCGAACACGGAGCCGCTCGTGCGCCGCTCGAGCTGGGCGAGCTCCCAGACCTTGCCGATCGTGACGAGCTCGGTCAGGCCCGGCGCGGCGGCGGTCAGGTACTGGAAGATCCGGCTCCCGCCCAGCAGGCCGGCGAGCGTCGAGCGAGCGCAGCTGGTAGCCGAGCCACTCCTCCTTCGCGCGCTCCGGGTCGACCGAGACGGCGAACAGCCCGGGCGCCAGCTCGAGCTCGCTGTGGCCGATGTCGCTCGCCCCGAACATCGCGGCGAGGCGCTCCTGCTCGGCCACCTCGCACACGATCGTGCGCTTGCCCGCCCGCGCGGCCGCGAGCCCGAGCGCGGCGGCGACGGTCGTCTTGCCGACGCCGCCCTTGCCGGTCACGAACACCAGCCGCTTGTCCAGTAGCGACAGCCACCGGACGACAAGACGTGAAGGATTCCGTTCAGTCCGTGCGAATACGGCTCTCGTAATGACGCCCAAGGCCAAGGTCATCGCCTTCACCAACCAGAAGGGCGGCGTCGCGAAGACGACCACCACCCTCAACCTCGCGGCGGCCTTCGTCGAGCGGGGCCATCGCGTGCTCTGCATCGACCTCGACCCGCAGGGCAACCTCACGATGAGCCAGGGGATCGACCCCGACTCGCTCGAGGTGTCGATGTACGACGTGCTCGTGCACCACCTCTCGATCCGCGAGGTGATCCGCAAGCGCGAGGTCGACGTCGCCTGCGCGTCGATCGACCTCGCCGGCGCCGAGATCGCGATGTCGACGATGATCGGCCGCGAGCGCTCGCTGAAGAAGGCGCTCGCGCCGATCCTCGAGGACTACGACTTCATCTTCATCGACACCCCGCCGAGCCTCGGGCTGCTCACGATCAACGCCCTGACGGCGTCCGACAAGGTGATCGTCCCCGTCCAATGCGAGTATCTGTCCATGCGCGGGCTGATCCAGCTCCAGAACACGCTGTCGATGATGCGCGAGGAGCTCAACCCCGACATCGAGATCGAGGGCATCCTGCCCACGCTCGTCGACAACCGCACCGTGCACGCGAAGGAGGCGATCGAGATCCTGGAGGAGAACTTCGGGGACCGCGTCTTCGCCTCGCGGATCAACAAGACGGTGCGCTTCGCCGAGGCGCCGGTCAAGGGAATGTCGGTGCTCAAGTACGACCCGGACGGGAAGGCGGCCTACGCCTACCGCCAGCTAGCGGAGGAGGTCCTTGCGAATGGCAAGCGGTAAGCGGGCGAGCATGCGCGAGGGACCCCTGGCGCAGCTCTTCCGCAAGACGGAGGACGACGCGTCGAAGGGCGCCGAGAGCCGCAAGCCGGAGCAGGAGCCGGAGCCGCAGGGCCAGGAGCGACGAGCATCGCTCCCAGCCGGAGCCGGAGCCGAGGCCGAAGCCCGCTCCGCAGCCCGCCCCGACCGCCCGCATGACCGAGGCGGCCCGCCGCGCCGAGGAGCGCGAGGAGCGCCGGCGCGAGCGCGAGCAGCGCTGGAGCCGCTACGACGGCGTGCCGAGCCCCGAGGAGCGGCTCCGCTCCGTCTTCTCGTCGGACATCCCCGAGAACATCCTCGAGCGCGCCCCCGAGCCGCACGAGCCGGCGCCACGAGCCCGAGCAGATGATCGGCTCCATGTCCGGCGGCGTCGCGCAGCCGCTGCTGCGCGTCGTCGGCGTCGGCGGCGCCGGCGTCAACGCCGTCAACCGCATGATCGAGGCGCAGGTCGAGGGCGTCGAGTTCGTCGCCGTCAACACCGACATGCAGTCGCTCGAGCGATCGGGCGCGCACACGCGCGTGCACATCGGCGAGCGACCTCACGCGCGGCCTCGGCTCGGGCTCGAACCCGGAGCTCGGCCAGGCGGCGGCGCTCGAGTCCTACGACGAGCTGAAGGGCCACCTCAAGGGCTCCGACATGGTCTTCATCACGGCCGGCGCGGGCGGCGGCACCGGCACCGGCGCCGCGCCGGTCGTGGCGCGCATCGCGCGCGAGATCGGCGCGCTCACCGTCGGCATCGTCACCAAGCCGTTCTCGTTCGAGGGCGCGCGCCGCGGCGCGCAGGCCGACCAGGGCGTCGAGGAGCTCGCCGGCGAGGTCGACACGCTCATCGTGATCCCGAACGCGCGCCTGCTGTCGGTGCTCGACAAGTCGACCTCGATGGTCGAGGCCTTCCGCGTGGCCGACGACGTGCTGCGCCAGGGCGTGCAGGGCATCTCCGACCTGATCACGCTGCCGGGCCTCATCAACCTCGACTTCGCCGACGTCCGCACGATCATGTCGAGCGCCGGCCAGGCGCTGCTCGGCATCGGCATGGGCACCGGCGAGCGCAGGGCGATGGACGCCGTCGAGCACGCGATCGAGTCGCCGCTGCTCGAGACCTCGCTCGAGGGCGCGCGCTCGATCCTGCTGTCGATCACCGGCGGCCGCGACCTGTCGCTGTGGGAGGTCAACGAGGCCGCCAAGGCGGTGGCCGAGGCGGCCCACCCGGAGGCGAACATCATCTTCGGCGCCATGGTCGACGAGAAGATCGAGGACCAGGTGTGGGTGACCGTCGTGGCCACCGGCTACGGCGACCGCCCGCTGCCGCGAGCGCCGCGGCGCGAGCACACCATCCCCGCGGACGCCGAGCCGCGCGTGCGGCGCACCCGCGAGCGCGAGCACGGCCGGGATGCTCACCGACCTCGACGTCCCGGAGTTCATCCCTCGCGGCTAGTCCCCTGAGGGCGCGCGCCGCTAGGCTCGCGCGACGATGAGAGGGGTCGTCGCCGCCGGTCATCCGCTGACGGCCGAAGCCGGTGCCGAGGTGCTGCGCGCGGGCGGCAACGCCGTCGACGCGGCGGTCGCCTGCGTGCTGATGTCGTTCGTCGCCGAGTCGCCGCTCACCGGCCCGGGGGCCGGCGGCTTCATGCTGGTCCACGTCCCGGATCGAGGCACTCATCTGCTCGACTTCTTCGTGGCTGCGCCCGGCATCGGGCTCGACGATCCCGAGCCCGCCGCGCTGATGCCGATCGACGTCAAGTTCTCCGAGGACGCGATCCAGCGATTCAACGTCGGGCCGTCGTCGTGCGGCGCCTACGGCACGACGCTCGGGCTCGCCCAGGCGCTCGAGCGCTTCGGCGGCGGCGCCTCGCTCGCGGAGCTCACCGCTCCGGCGGCGCGCGCGGCGCGCGACGGCGTCGAGGTCCTGCCGATGCAGGCGTTCCTGTTCACGGTGCTCGAGCCGATCCTGCGCTCCTCCGCGAGTCCGACGCGCTCTACGCGCCCGGCGGCCGCCTGCTGCGCGACGGGCGACACCATCCGGCTGCCCGAGCTCGGAGACCTGCTCGAGCGGCTCGGCGCCGAGGGGCCGGGGTTCCTCTACACGGGCGACGCCGCGGAGCGCGTGAGCGACTGGGTGCTCGAGCGCGGCGGGCTCCTGACGCGTGAGGACCTCGCCTCCTACGAGGTGATCGAGCGCCCGCCCGCGCGTGTGACCTACCGTGGCCGCGAGGTGCTGACGAACCCGCCGCCGTCGTCCGGCGGCATCCTGATCGCAGACGCGCTCGGCATCCTCGAGCGCGTCGGGCACCCGCACGACGCCGACGTGATCGCCGAGGTGATCGCGTCCACCAACCGCGCCCGCGACAAGGAGTTCATCGAGGGGCTCGAGACGGAGGGCTACCTGGAGCAGTTCCTCGCCAAGGAGCGCTCTGGACTCGGTGGCCACGGAGGTGCGCTCGCGGCTCGGCAACACGACCCACATCTCCGTGATGGACGGCGAAGGCGCCTGCGCCTCGGTGACCTGCTCGAACGGGTCGTGCTCGGGCGTCGTCGTGCCCGGCACCGGCATGCACCTCAACAACATGCTGGGCGAGCACGACCTGAACCCGCTCGGCTTCCACCGCCACCAGCCCGGCGCGCGCGTGCCGAGCATGATGGCGCCGACGGTGGTGATGTCGGCCGACGGTGGGCCCGAGATCGCGCTCGGCAGCGCCGGCTCGAACCGGATCCGCTCGGCGATCATCCAGACGATCATCGGCGTCATCGACCACGGCCTGGCGGCGCAGGAGGCGGTGGCGAGCCCGCGCATCCACGTCGAGGGCCGGGAGGTCGAGGCCGAGCTCGGCGTGCCCGGCGAGCCGCTCGACCGGCTCGAGGAGGGCGGCTGGCAGGTGCGCCGCTGGACCGAGCAGAACCTCTACTTCGGCGGCGTCCAGGCGGTGGCGCGCAATCCGGACACGGGCGGGCTGAGCGGCGGCGGGGACCCGCGCCGCGGTGGGGTGGCGGAGACGGTGCATTAGATCCGGACCGGACCCTGCTTAACCGCGGCGCGACTCCTCAAGGACCGACGACGTTCGCCACCTCGAGCGGACCCGTCCGTGACTTGGTCTTCCAGGCGCCGATCAGCAGTGGCCAGAGCGCGGCGTAGTCGCCGTGTTCGTGGGTCTGGCGCGCGAAGTCCTCGAGCCAGCGTTCGCCGTCGGCCGTGGAGGTCAGGCCGAGTTCGGTGGCGGCGGGCAGCAGGCTGCGATAGACGGCGGAGAGCATCGGCGCGGTGACGCGCAGTGGCTCGAGCTGCCCGGCGACGGTGGTGCCCTGCGGGGCTCCGAGCCCGGCTTTGGCGAACAGCAACGGGAGGCGGTGACCGGTGGCGATGTCGCGGCCGGCGCCGGTGAAGGCGCCGAGCACGACGCGTTTCCATTCGCGCATGGCGTCGAGGTCGGGAAGCACGTTGATGGTGCGCAGGTCGTAGTCGTGGACGGCCAGGACGCCGCCGGGAGCGACCGCGTCCCACAGCCGCCGCAGCACCGCGACCGGGTCGGCGACGTGGAAGAGCAGCAGTCGCGCGTAGACGAGGTCGAAGGGCGCGCCGGGGATCGGTTCGCCGGCTTCGAGGTCGACCGTCGCGAACGCGCACTGGCGGTGCCCGGCGGCGTGCAGCATGTCCAGCGCCTGGTGGCCGAGCGTGGCGTCGACGTCGACGCCGAGCACGTGCCCGGTCGGCCCGACGCGCTGGGCCATCAGCCGCATCGTCTCTCCAGGGCCGCAGCCGGCGTCGAGGCAGCGCGCGCCCGCAGCGAGTCCGGTCGTGTCCAGCAATCGGCCCGTCTCGGCCTCCCACACGCGCGCCTGTGCCCGCAGCCGGTCGTACTCCTGGGGTGAGCGTCCGAGCACGTAGCTCTCAGGAGCTTGGTTGCTCGTTACGGTGCTCATGCGCGGCTCCTCGCTGGTGGTGGCATCGTGTCGGCAATGCCTCGCTGCGGGCACCCGGGGGCGCATCGTGGAGGCGTCCACGATCTTTGGCGGCCGCCTGGTATGAGCGCCGTGCGGGGAGTACCGTCCTTGAGGTGACCGAGGTGCTGCTCGACCGTGACGTCGAGCTGGACGCCCTTGAGCGTGGGCTGAACCCGATCAGGTCCGGCGCCGGCAGGGTCGTGGTCGTGGAAGGGCCGGCGGGGATCGGCAAGTCGAGCCTGCTGGGCGCGATCGGGGCGCTCCGCCGCCGCGCGCGGGGTGACGGTCGTGGGCGCTCGCGGCGGCCCGTTCGAGCAGGACGCGATCTGGGGCATCGCGCGGCAGCTGTTCGATCCGCTCCGCTTCCAGGCCGGCTGGGACGAGCTGACCACCGGTGCCGCGGCGCTCTCGCGCCGTGCCCTCGACCCGCGCGAGCCTGAGCCGGCGCTCGCCGGTGACGCCGCGCATGCCGCGGTCCACGGGCTCGTGTGGCTGGCCTGCAACCTGGCCGAGCGCGGCCCCGGCGCTGCTGATCGTCGACGATGTGCATTGGGCCGACGCGGCCTCGCTGCGCTGGCTGGTGCACCTCGCCCGCCGGCTCGACGAGCTGCCACTCGGCGTGCTGTGCGCCGTGCGCGCGGGCGAGCCGCCCGGCGCGCCGGAGCTGCTCGCCGAGCTGCTCGCCGCGGCCCCCGAGCCGCCGCTGAGACCGCGGCCGCTCGGCCCTGCCGCCGTCGAGACGCTTGTCGCCGAACGCCTGCCCGCCGGCGACGCAGCGTTCGCGCACGCCTGCCATGCGGTCACGGCCGGCAACCCGTTCCTGCTGCGCGCGCTGCTCGGCCACTTGGCGGCCGAGCGCGTCGCGCCCGACGAGGCCACCGCCAGGCGACTCAGCGCGTTCGGGCCCGACCAGATCGCGCGCAACGTCGAGCGCCAGCTCGCCCGGCTGCCCGGCGGCGCCCGCGAGCTCGCGCATGCCCTGGCGGTCCTCGGCCGCGACGCGCCGCTCCGCCATGGCGCCCGCCTCGCGCGGTTGGACGCCCGGCACGCCGCCCGTGCCGCCGACGCGCTGCGCGCCGCGGGACTCGTGCACGGCGACGACCGGATCGCGCTCGCCCACCCACTGATCGCCGCCGCGCTGTACGCGAACCTCGCGCCGAGCGAGCGCGCGCTCTGGCACGAGCAGGCTGCCAGGATGCTCGAGCGCGAGCGGGCCGACCCGGAAACCGTCGCTCTGCATCTGCTGCGGAGCGAGCCTTCCGGCGAAGCGGCGACGGTGGCTGTGCTGCGCGCCGCGGCCGAGCGCGCCGGCGTCCGCGGAGCGCCCGAGAGCGCCTCGATGTTCCTGCGGCGTGCGCTCGCCGAACCGCCGCCCGACCGCGCCGTCGAGGCGGACGTGCGCAGCGAGCTCGGGCTCGCGCTCGCCGCCCACCTTCAGCCCGATGCCCCCGCTCTGCTGGTCGCAAGCCGTCGAGCTCGCCGGCTCGCCCAACCGGCGCGCCGAGATCGCCCTGTCGGGTGCGCGTGCGCTCGGCCTCGCGGGTCACTTCGACAACGCCATCGAGCTCTGCCGCCGCGGCCTCGAGCAGCCCGCCGGCATCCCCGGCGACCTGCTCGCGCGCCTCGAGGCCGAGCTCGTGTGCGACGCCTGGCTTCAGGCCTCGACGGTTCCCGAGGCCCACGAGCGTCTGCGCCGCCTCGCCTCGTCGACGTCGCCGCTCGAGCTGTGGCGGATCAACGCGGCGTGGGAGGCGATGTGCGACGGTCGCCCCGCAAGCGAGGCGCGGGCGCTCCTCGCGCCCGCCCTCGAAGCCGGCGCGCTCGACGGCGACGCCGATTCGCTGCTGGGGTCGTTCGCGACGTTCGTCCTGATCGCCGGCGCCGACCTGGACGCCGCCCGCGAGCGCTGCGACGCCGTGATCGACGTCGCGCGCCCGCGCGGATGGCTGATCGCGCTCGCCCACGGAAGCTTCATGCGCGCGATCGCGCTCGTGCACGCCGGCCAGATCCGCGACGCCGAGGCCGACGCCCGCCTCGCGTTCGACTTCAAGCTGGCCAACAGCCCTCCGGCCGCGTTGCTCTGGTCGCTGTTCCCCCTCGTCGATGCGCTGACCGAACTCGGCGAGTTCGACGACGCCGACGACGCCCTGGCCGCCGTCGGGCTGCTCGGCGACGACCCCCCACCCGGTGCCTTCGCCTCCCCGCTGCTGCTCGAAAGCCGCGCCCGACTGCGGCTCGCCCAGCGCCGCCACGCCGACGCGCACGCCGACCTGCTCGCCGCCGCCGACCGCTGGGACGAGCTCGGCATCCGGCACCCCGGCCTCGCCGCCTGGCGCGTCGACGCCTCCGAGGCGCTCGTGGCGCTCGACGACATCCCCGCAGCGCGGAGGCTCGCCGAGGAGCACCTCGAGCTCGCCGAACGCGTCGACCTTCCCGGCCCGCGCGGCGCCGGCCTGCGCGCGCTCTCGCACACGGCCGAGCGCGACGAGGCCGTCGCCCTGCTCGAGCAGGCGGTCGACCTGCTCGCGCAGTCCCCGGCCCAGCTCGAGCACACGCGCGCGCTCGTCGACCTCGGCGCCGCCCTGCGCCGCGCCAACCGTCGCGCCGACGCCCGGCCACCGC
This sequence comes from uncultured Thermoleophilaceae bacterium, assembly GCA_963788595.1. Lineage (GTDB taxonomy): Bacteria > Actinomycetota > Thermoleophilia > Solirubrobacterales > Thermoleophilaceae > JACVRW01. The sequence continues at coordinate 95,246 of CAWBHC010000007.1, read as the reverse complement.
TGCGCCACGCGCTCGAGCTCGCCGACCGCGGCGGCATGCGCCTGCTCGCCCGCCGCGCCCGCGACGAGCTGCACGCCGCCGGCGGCCGGCCGCGCCGCAGCCGCGCTCTCCGGCATCGACGCGCTCACCCCGACCGAGCATCGCGTCGCCGCGCTCGCCGCCGACGGCCACAGCAACCCCGAGATCGCCCAACAGCTCTACGTCACCCGCCGCACCGTCGAGACGCCACCTCACCCACGCCTACCAGAAGCTCGACATCACGACCCGCCACGAGCTCGCCCCACGATTCGCCGACGACGACCACGACGACACAACCCTCACGACCAGCGAAATCCGCACCTTGACCTCATGACACGAGAGCGAGCCCTGTCGGGCCGGAACTGAGCACGCGCCCCACGGAGTTCGCAGGAAGAGCTTCGCTGGAGTGCTCGGCGGCGGCGGCGCCTTCGACCGACCGTCCAAACCGGCGCCTGAAATCTCGGACACGTGTCGAATGAGGTTCGGGCGTGAATTCCCGATCCTGATGTCATGGCCGAGCGGCTTTCCGCGATCGACGGATCCTTCCTACGCATGGAGACCGCCAACGCGCACATGCACGTGGCGTGGAGCGCGACCTTTCGCGTCGCCCCGGGACGGCCGCGCCCGTCGCTCGCGCGTCTGCGGCGGCACATCGAGGGACGCCTCGAGCTGGTGCCGCGCTTTCGCACCCGGCTCGCGTACCCGCCGCCCGGGATGGGCGAGCCCTTCTGGGTCGACGACCCCGATTTCGACGTCTCCGACCACGTGGTCGAGCTCGGCATCCCGAACACGGATCTCGACGACCGCCGCTTCGCCTTCCTCTGCGACCGCGTCCTGTCCGAGCCGCTTCCGCGCGACCGTCCGCTGTGGGAGATCAGGCTCGCGCCGCGGCTCGGCGACGGGCGCTGCGGGATCCTCGCCCGGGTGCATCATGCGCTCGTTGACGGCAAGTCGGCGCTCGAGGTCGCGCTGCTGCTCTTCGACACCGACCCTGACGCGGCGCCGGGCATTCCGGCACATTGGCAGGCGCGGCCCGCCCCCGGGAGCGCGCGCCTCGCGGCCGGAGCGATCAGCTCGAGAGCGGGAGAGTCGCTGAGGGCGGCGCGCTCGGCGGTCCGCATGGCCGGCGAGCCGCGCTCAGCCGCAACGCGGCTTGCCGGCACGCTCCGGCGCGCGGCGCTCGCGGCCGGCGAGGATCTGCTGCGGCCGGCTCCCTCGTCGGCGCTGAACGCGCGCATCGGACCGCGCCGGCGGCTCGTGCGCCACAGCGTGCCGGTCGCCGACGTCCTGGCCGCCAAGCAGCGCCTCGGCGTGACGCTCAACGACGTCTGCCTGGCGATGGCGGCCGGGGCGCTGCGCGAGCTGTCCCTCGCCCGCGGCGAGTCCCCGCGGCCGCTCAAGGCGATGGTGCCCGTGAACGTGAGGGACACGGGCGACGAGGGCTCGCTCGGCAACCGGATCTCGTTCGCCTTCATCGACCTGCCGCTCGACGTCCAGAGCGCCCACGGGCGGGTCGCGCGGCTCCACACCGCGACCGCGGCCTTCAAGCGCGGCGGCAAGCCGGCCGGGGCGGAGGCCGTGCTCGGCGCGCTCGGGCTGCTGCCCGACCCGCTGCGCAGCGTCGCCGCCCGCGCGGTCGCGAGCCCGCGCGTCTACAACCTCACGATCTCCAACGTCCCCGGGCCGCGCGTGCCGGTCTACATGCTCGGCGCCGAGCTTGTCGAGTCGCACGCGGTGGTGCCGATCGCGGAGGGTCACGCCCTCTCGATCGGGATCTTCAGCCACTGCGAGCGGCTCAGCTTCGGGCTGTACGCGGACCCGGACGCATTTCCGCAGGTCGACGACCTGCCACAGGCCCTCGACACCTCCCTGCGAGAGCTCCTCCTTCCCCGGGGGGTGAAGAGGACGAGGGGCCGGCCGCGCGGGCGCGGCCGGCCCCTCGATTCTCCCGTGCTCGTGGCCGGATAGGCGCCGCGCGGGCTCAGGTCGGCAGGTGGCCGTTGCCGCGCGAGCGCTCGGCGGCGAACTCGGCCAGCTTGATGCGCTCGAGCGCCTCGGTGAACAGCGTGTCGAGCTGCTCGAGCCGACCGCGCTCGGAGCGCAGCTCGAGCAGCGTCTGCTTGGCCGCGGGCTCGACGTCGAGCGTCGCCGCCATGCCGTAGGCGTCGAGCTGGGCGAGCGTCTCGTCCTCCGGGCGCGACTCGGTCAGCTCCTCGACGAGGTCGGCGTAGCGGCGGCGCGCCTTGTCGGCGGCCTGCTCGTCGCTGTCGCCGTCGTCCGGAAGCACCTCGACGTCGCCCGCCGGATACGGGAGGTCCTCGATCTTGCGCAGCAGCCGGAACGGCTCCGTCCCCTGGACGAGGATGTTGAGCCTGCCGTCGTCGAAGCGCTCGAGCACGCGCGCGATGCGCGCAGAGCAGCCGGTCTCCTTGAGGCCCTCGTCCGAGAGCCAGATGATCCCGAACTCCGACTGACCGTCGAGGCACTCGCCGATCATCAGCTTGTAGCGGTCCTCGAAGATGTGCAGCGGGACGAGCTCCTGGGGCAGCAGGACGAGGCCGAGCGGGAAGAGCGGGAAGCGCTCGCGCGTGCGCGACATGCGCATGAGGCTACCGTCGGGCCCGATGACCGCCATCCTCTGGCTGACGAGGGACCTGCGCGCGCATGACCAGCCCGCGCTGCGCGCCGCGCTCGACCGGCACGACCGCGTCGTGCCGGTCTTCTGCTTCGACTCGCGGCTGCTCGGCGGCCGGCACGCCTCGGCCACGCGCACGCGCTTCATGCTCGAGTGCCTGGAGGAGCTCGACGAGCGGCTCGGCGGCATCGTGTTCCGCGACGGGCGGCCGGAGCGCGAGCTGCCGGCACTCGCCGCCGAGCTCGAGGCCGAGGCCGTCCACGCGAGCGCGGACGTCGGCCCCTTCGCTCGCCGGCGGCTCGCGGCCGTGAAGCGCGCGCTCGACTGCGAGCTCGTGCTGCACCCGGGTGTCGCCGCGGTCGACGACCTGGGCGCCGTCCGCACCCAGGCGGGCAAGCCGTACACGGTGTTCAGCCCATTCCACCGCTCGTGGCTCGAGGAGCCGCGCCGCGAGGTCATCGGGCGCCCCGCGAGCGCTGCCCGGGCTGCCGTCCGGCGTGCGCAAGGGGAGGCTGCCGACGCTGCGGCTCGCTGGGGCTCGACGGCGAGGCCGAGGATGCGCCGCGCGGGGGCGAGCGCGCCGCGCGCAGGCTGCTCTCCGACTTCCTGAACGGCGACGTGCGCGACTACGAGAACCAGCACGACGCGCTCGGCGCGGACGCCACCTCGCGGCTGTCCCCCTACCTCCACTTCGGCTGCCTCTCGCCGCGCGAGATCGAGGAGCGGCTGCCGCGCGGCGGCGGCCCGGAGGCGTTCCGGCGCCAGCTGTGCTGGCGCGACTTCTACGGGCACGTGCTGCTCCACTTCCCGCGCAATGCGCGCTCGGAGTTCCAGGAGCGCTACCGCGGCTCGATCTCGTGGAGCCGGTCGGAGAAGCGCTTCGACGCCTGGCGCGACGGGCGCACCGGCTACCCGCTCGTCGACGCCGCCATGCGCCAGCTCCGCCGGGAGGGGTGGATGCACAACCGCGGCCGGCTCGTCGTGGGCTCCTTCCTCACCAAGCACCTCGGCATCGACTGGCGCTGGGGCGAGCGCTGGTTCATGCGCATGCTCGTCGACGGCGACCAGGCGAACAACAACGGCAACTGGCAGTGGATCGCGTCGGTGGGCGTCGACCCTCAGCCCTTCTTCCGGCGCATCTACAACCCCACGTTGCAGATGAAGCGGCACGACCCGGAGGGGCGCTACGTGCGCCGCCACGTGGAGGAGCTGCGCGCCGTGCCGGACGAGTACGTCGCAGAGCCCTGGACGATGCCCGACGAGGTCCAGCAGAAGTGCGGCTGCGTGATCGGCCGCGACTACCCGGAGCCGATCGTCGACCACGCCGAGGCACGGCGGGCCGCCTTCGCCCGCTACGGCTGAGAGCCGCCGCCCGCTACCTTCGCCTGATGGCGACAGCCGCTTCGGAGGACCGCGCCGCGGCGGTCCCGGCCGGGCCCGCGCACGTGGCGGTGGTGTCGTTCCTGGCGGCGCGCGCCGCACCGAGCGGCGGCTTCTGGATCGCGCTCGCCGGGGGCGTGGCCCTGGCGCGGGTGGCGCAGCGCCGCGGCGCCCGCCTCGGCTTCGGCGCGAGCATCGCCGCGATGCTCGAGACGGTCGCGATCATCGGCCCCGCCCGCTTCGGCATCCCGCTCACGCAGGCCGCGACGGCTCCGCTCCTCGGCCGCCTCGAGGCGCGCGGCTGGCCGGTGCTCCCCCAGATCGTGGTCTGCGCCCTGCTGCGGATCCTCCACAACGGCCTCACGACCGCCTTCTTCATCTTGGTCATCACCGGCGGGCTCGACGCCTACGCCGGCACCTACGACGCGATCGGCCGCCGCTTCGGCCTCGACGTCGGCACCGCCGACGCCCTCGTCCTCACGGCGGTGGGCCTGCTCGTCTGGGGCGTGTTCGCCAGCACGATCCAGGTGCTCGTGTACCGCCGCGGGCTCGCGCAGTTGGCCTGATGACGCCGGCGCGGGGTGCGTTTCCGTTGATAATCGAACGGGAACGCACCGAGGCCCTCCGGCGGAGCATCAGGGGCGCTTCGATCCCCGCGCCATCACCCTCACCGCTGTCGTTCTCTTCGGGGTGCTCCTGGCGAGCACTGAGTGGATCGTGCTGGGCACCGTGGCGGTGGTCCTGACGCTCGCGTGGCTGCTCTCGCGGCCCGACCCCGAGCCGCTCCCCACCGGCCTCCTCTTCGCCGCCATCCTCGCCCTCGGCGCGCTCATCTTCGCCCTCGGCGGCGGGCTCGGCCTCGACGTGGCGCTGCGGCGCGCCCTGCGCGCCGCGCTGATCGTGATGGTCGCGACCTGGGTGCGCGCCGCCGCCCGGGCCGACGGCCTGCGCGAGGTCTTCAGGCGCGCGCTCGGCCGCCTGCGGGCGATTCCCTCGCTGCCCGAGGCCGCGCGCGTGCTCGACGGGATTGCGGCCGAGGGCAGGCTCGCCGCGGCAGGCCGGTCGCTCGCCGCCCGGCTGCGCGACGTGAGCCTGCGCCCGATCCCGTTCTGCGACGCCGTGCTCGACTGGGTCGTCGGCGAGGCGCGGGCGTTCACGCCGGAGGCCCCGGGCGCGCCGGCACGGCTCGCCCTAAGGCCCGTCGACCTGGCGCTCGTCCTGCCGGTGGCGGCGGCGCTCGCGGCGCTCGCGGCGGCCTAGCGGCGACTCAGCCCGCGTTCTCCTCGGTGATCCCGCACTCGTCCGAGACGTACTTCTGGACCGCCTCGCCCGACTTCTGGGTCGCCTCGAGGTCGACGTCAGACTCGTCCTCAGCGCGCCAGGCCTTCATCACCATGTTCCAGTCCTCCGCGATCGCCTCGGGCGGATCGACCTTCTGGAGCCGGTCGATGGCCTCCTCGAACCGCTTCGCCTGCTGCTCGGCGCTCTGACCCTCGCCATCGTCGCTCGTAAGGATCGACTTGACCTCGTCGCAGAAGGACGCGGTGTCGCCTCCGCCGCCCCCTCCGTCATCGTCGTCGTCCCCGCCGCACGACGCGAGCAGGGCCACCAGCGCCAGCAGAGCGGCGATGGCGGCGAGCCTGCCGAGCAGGGAGCCGCGGGGAATGGGGGGCTGCACTTGGTTCTCCTTATTCGGGTGAGCGGGCCGAGACGAGCAGGTTGTAGAACAGCGCGGCGGGCAGGCGCGGCTCCAGCAGCGAGCGGTCCAGCCTCTGAAGCAGGAGGTACCCACGATAGGCATAGACGCGCCAGGCCCAGGGGATCTCGTCCGGCTCCGCGCTCGCCTCGAAGGTCCGGTTGGCCCAGCCGAAGAGCGAGGCCGCCAGCTCCTCGCCGCTCACGCGCACGTCCTCGAGGCCCGCGCCGCTCGGCGGGCGCCGACAGCGCCTCCGGTGTGAAGGCGTGGACGTCCACGAGCCGCTCGAGCCGTCCCTCCTCGGTCCAGCCGAAGGCGCCGTTCCCGTTGTCGCGCGCGGAGGCGCCCATCAGCGTCCGCCAGAGCGGCGAAAGGGCGAGGGCGCCGCGCTTCGGCACGGCGGCGATGCGGTCCCCGTAGCGGGAGGGCTCGCCGCAGAAGGCGATCATCCCGCCCGGCCGCAGGACGCGCCGGAACTCGCGGAACGCGGCGTCGAGGTCCGGCAGGTGGTGGAGGACCGCGTGGCCGAACACCAGGTCGAACGAGCCGTCCTCGAAGGGCAGCGCCGACGCCTCGCAGGCGACGGTCTCCACCTGCGCGCCGAGCTCGCGCGGCCGAGCGCTCGAGCGCGTCGCAGCATCCCGGGGGAGATGTCGGTGGCCACGGCCTCGCCGATCACGCCCGCGCGCAGCAGGTTGAGGGTGAAGTAGCCGGTGCCCGCCCCGATCTCGAGCGCACGCGGGAAGCGGCCCGGCTCCCGCCCGAGCGCCTTGCGCAGCTTGCCGGTGACCTGCGCCTGGCCGACCTCGTCGTAGCCGATGCCCCACTTCGAGTCGTAGTGCGTCGGCGGCCAGGTCGTGGTAGCGCACGTTGGCGTCGAGGATCTCCGTCTCCGTCTGCGGCATGGCCGCCGGAGGGTAGTAGCTAGCCTCCTCCGGCCCATGGAGACCGTTCAGAGGGATCAGCCCGCCGGCGTGCCGCCGCTCGAGCTGACCGGAGAGCGCACGCTGCCCGACGTGCCCGCGGAGAACTACTGGTTCCGCCGCCACCTCGCGGTCTACGAGTGGGTGGCCGAGCGCTGCGCGCGGGCTCGACGTCGTCGACATGGCCTGCGGCGAGGGCTACGGGGTGGAGGTGCTCGCGCGGCGGGCGCGCCGCGTGACGGGGGTGGACGCCAACCCCGAGGCCCACGAGCACGCGCGTCTCAAGTACACGCGCCCGGGGGTGCGCTTCGTGCGCGATCTGGTGGAGGGCTACTCGGAGCCCTGCGACGCGGTCGTGTTCCTGCAGACGATCGAGCACGTCGCGGACCCGGTGGCGGTGCTGACCCACTTCCGCGAGCTGCTGCGCCCCGGCGGCACGGTCTTCGTCTCGACCCCGAACCTGCTCACGCTCGCGCCGCCCGGCGCGGCGAAGTCGGACAACCCGTGGCACGTGCACGAGTACCGCGCCGAGGAGTTCCGCCGGCTCTGTGCCGAAGCCTTCGGCGACGTCGAGCTGCTCGGGCTCTTCCACGCACGCGTGCTGCGCGTGCACGAGCTCGCCCTGCGTGCGGGCTGGGACCGCGTGCACGGCGCGCTCGGGATCACGCAGGCGTTCTACGACCGCTTCACGCCCGCGATCTCGGCGCGCGACTTCGCGCTGCGGCCCGGGCCGCTCGAGCGGGCGCTCGACTTCGTCGCCGTGCTGCGTCCGTGAGCCCGTCGCCGCGGCCGGGCGCGCTCGCGCTCGTGCTCCACTCGCACATGCCCTACGTCGAGGGCTTCGGCACCTGGCCCTTCGGCGAGGAGTGGCTCTGGGAGGCCGTGGCATGCGTGTACCTGCCGCTGCTCGACGCTGCTCGACGGCGCGCCCGTGACGATCGGGCTGACGCCGGTGCTGTGCGACCAGCTCGAGTCGATGAAGGGCGACGCGGGCGAGCGCTACCTGCGCTTCCTGCGCGAGATCCGCGCGCCGATCCACGACGAGGACGCCGCCGGGCTCGAGCGCGGCGGCGAGCCGCTGCTGGCGGCGGAGGTGAGGCGCGCAGCGGGCGACTACACGGGCGCCGAGCGGGCCTTCGAGGCGCGCGGCCGCGACCTGCTGGGCGCCCTCGCGCGAGCTCGACGGCGGTCGAGCTGTGGACGTCGTCCGCCACGCACGCGGTGCTGCCGCTGCTCGCCACCGACGCCGGCATGCGGCTGCAGCTCGCCACCGGCGTGGCATCGCACAGCGCGCGCTTCGGCGCCTGGGCGGGCGGGCTCTGGCTGCCCGAGTGCGCCTACGAGCCCGGGCTCGAGCGCGAGCTCGCCGAGCACGGCGTGCGCGCCTTCTGCGTCGACCAGACCGCGCGTGGCCGGGCTTCGACCACCTCGACGCCGGTGGCCACCGAGGCCGGCCCGGTCGCGCTGCCGATCGACTGGCAGACGGTCGAGCTCGTCTGGCACGACGAGCGCGGCTATCCCGCCGACGGGACCTACCGCGACTACCACCGGCGCACCCTGCACGACCTGAAGCCGTGGAGCAACGCGGGCGGCCCGTACGACCGCGCGGCCGCCGGCGAGCTCGCGCGCGCACACGCGCGCGACTTCGTGGAGCGCGCCGCCGCGCGCGTCGCCGAGCGGCGGGACTCTCTGCTGCGCGCTCGACACCGAGCTGCTCGGCCACTGGTGGTACGAGGGGCCGGCCTGGCTCGCCGCGGTGCTCGAGGAGGCGCCGCGCAGGGGCCTCAGGCTGGTCACGGCCTCCGAGGCGCTCGAGCTCGCCGAGCCGGTCGAGCGGCCGCTCGCCGCGTCGAGCTGGGGGAGCGGCAAGGACCTCTCGACCTGGGACTCGGCGCGCGTGGCCGAGTTCGCCTTCGCCGCGCGCGCAGCCGAGCTGCGCATCGTGGCCGCGGCCGGCGGCGCCGGAGCGGCGCCGGCGCTCGCGCGCGCGGCGCGCGAGCTGCTCGCGATGCAGGCGAGCGACTGGTCGTTCATGGACACCCGCGAGCTCGCCGGCGACTATCCGCGCGAGCGCCTCGACGGCGCACCGCTGCGAGCTTCGACGCGGCGCTCGCCGCTCTGCCAGACTCACGGGCCGCGCCGGACGCGCGATCTGCGGGACCTGGCGCCTCACCTGGACTTGGCCTCACTCACGACACCCTGATGCGCGCCCTGATCCTGTCCTGGGAGTACCCGCCGCTGATCGAGGGCGGGCTCGCGCGGCACGTCCGCAAGCTGGCCGAGAACCTGCCCGAGCAGGGGGTCGAGGTGCACGTGCTCGCGCGCGGGCGCGAGGAGGATCCGCTCGAGGAGGAGCGCGGCGGCGTGACCATCCACCGCGTGCGCGAGCCCGAGCGCCCGCGCGACCTCGGCGAGTTCGTCGCCTGGATCGAGCACATGAACTCGGACATGCTCGCCGCCGGCGTCGAGGTCGGCGACCGCTGCGACTTCGACCTCGTCCACGGCCACGACTGGCTCGTCGCGTCCGCCGGCGACCACCTGGCCAAGCGCTTCCGCGCTCCGCTCGTCGTCACGATCCACGCCACCGAGTACGGCCGCCACCAGGGCTGGGTCGACAAGCACCCGCAGTCGTACATCCACGGCGTCGAGCGCTGGATGGCCAACCGCGCCGAGCGTGTGATCACCTGCTCCGCCTACATGCGCGAGCACGTGTCCGACATCTACGGGCTCGAGGAGGAGCGCGTGGCGGTCATCCCCAACGGCATCGACCCGTCCGAGCTCGTGCCGGTCGACGACCTCGACTCGCTGCGCGCGCGCTTCGCCGCGCCGCGACGAGCTGCTCGTCCTGCTGGTCGGCCGGCTCGTCTACGAGAAGGGCTTCCAGCTCGCGCTCGAGGCGCTGCCCGGCGCTGATCGAGCGGGTCGGGCAACGTGCGCTTCCTCGTGGCCGGGCTCGGGCACCGCCGAGGGCGAGCTGCGCGCGCAGGCGCACGAGCTCGGACTCGACGACCACGGCACCTTCCTCGGCTGGATCGGCGACGACGTGCTGCACTCGCTCTACCGGATCGCCGACCTCACCGTGGTGCCCTCGATCTACGAGCCGTTCGGGCTCGTCGCGCTCGAGGCGATGGCGTCCGGCTGCCCGTGCCTCGTCGCCGACACCGGCGGGCTGCGCGAGGTCGTGCCGAACGAGGACGTCGGCCTGCGCTTCCGCTCGCGCGACCCCGACTCGCTCGCCACGCATGGCCGAGCGCCTGCTCACCGACCGCACGCTGCGCGACCGGCTCGTGGCCGAGGCCTCCGAGCACGTGCTCACGTTCGACTGGGCCGACGTGGCCCGGCAGGTGGCGGGGCTCTACCGCGAGACCCAGCGCACGACGTTGCGCAGCGGATAGCGCAGCACGATCACGGACGTCCACATGAGCCAGGCGACCGTCGGGCTCACGAACGCGACCGGCACGCTGAGGAAGAAGATCAGCGCGATCCCGAGCCCCATCAGCCTGTCAGCCGGGTCGGCGTCCTCCAGGGCGCCTTCCTTCAGCAGGCCGGCCCGGCGCGCGTGGGTCGCCATCGACCAGTTGACGAGCGCAGCGAGCCCGAGGGTGGCCCCGAAGGTCGCGGCCGCGACCGGGGCTGTCGAGTACTTGTCCGACAGATCGGTCGCGAACGGGACGAGCGCGATCAGCATCAGGAAGACGAGGTTGAGCACGATCAGACGGGAATCGACGCGAGCGAACGTGGCGAACAGCCGGTGGTGGAAGAACCAGTAGCGCCCGATCAGAGCGAACGAGAGGACGTACGCCCCGAGCGAGGGCAGCAGGTCGACGAGCGCCTCGCCGAGGTCGTCCTTCGCGACGGTGGGCGTCTCGATGTTGAGCACGAGCAACGTGATCGCCACCGCCATGACGCCGTCCGAGAACGCCCCGACGCGAGACAGGTCGTGGTGCTGCACACCGGAGAGAAAAGCCGCCGCGCCGGATGGAGCGGCGCTCAGCCGCGCGCGAGGAGGAGCTGCGCCGCCCGGGTGCCGCTGCGAATAGCGCCCTCCATCAGGGCCGCGTGGTCGCCGCCGAGGTGCTCGCCCGCGAAGACGAGCGGGCCGAGCGGCGTCTCTGCGAGCTCGGCCACCTCGGGCGGCGGCGAGGCCGAGTAGGCGGCCCGCACCCAGGGGTCGTCCGACCAGACGGAGAGGACCGCCCCCTTCGGATCGATGTCGAGGTCGTCGCGCAGGTGCGCCAGCGAGCCGAGCCAGCGCTCCGGGCCGGCGCCGACGCCGAGCCGCTCGAGCGCGGGGGTGGAGCCCGCGAAGGCGGTCACGACCGGCTGCACCGCGCCGCCCTGCCCGTTTGCGGTCCAGGTCCAGTAGCGCTCGGGCACGGACATCACCGCGCCGAGCGGCGCGTCCCTCGTGAGCGGCACGAACAGCTTCGCGGCGTGTCCGTAGCGGATCGACTCGAAGCCGCGCACGTGCCCCGGCGGCAGGCCGGGCTCGAAGTGGATCCTGTCGAGCACGCTCGCCGGCACGGCGACGACGCAGGCGTCCACGTCGAGCTCACCGCCGGCGGCGCGCACGCGCGCGCCGCTCGTGTCCCACTCGATCCGCTCGACCGGTGAGCTCAGCATCACGGCTTCGCCGAGCTCCGCCGCGAGCAGGAGCGCCAGCCCCTGGTTGCCGCCCGCGATGCTCGGGGCGGGCTCGTCGTCAACGTGGGCGATGCCCGCGAGCTCGCGCGCGGCGACCTCGGCGGCCGGGCTCGCGCTCGAGATCTCGACCCGCGCGAGCAGCGCCTCGCGCGTGCCCGCGTCGAGGTCGAGGCCCGTGAGGAACTCCTGTGCGCTCAGGTCGCCGGCCGCGTCCGCGAGCGCCCGCTCGATGCCCGCAACGGCGTCCGCCATCGCCTCGTGGCTCGTGGCGTTCCCGCCGCGCGGCTCGCGGTGGCCGTAGGCCATGCCCTTGTCCCACAGCTCCAGGCCGAGACGCGCGGCGAGCTCGCGCACGGCCGTGTTGCCAGGCAGGATGAACTCGGCGCCCATCTCGATGACCGAGCCGTTGTCGAGCACGCCCGACCAGACGCGCCCGCCCACGCGCTCGCGCGCCTCGAACACCGTGACCTCGGCTCCGGCCCGCCGCAGCTCGTCCGCCGCGCACAGGCCGGCGAGGCCTGCGCCGGCAACAACGACTCTCATACGGCGGCGGAGGCTACGGCGTCGACCACGGTCACGCCCTGCTCGTGCACCAGCACCGGGTTGAGCTCGACGAGCGAGAGGCCCGAGTCGAGCAGCAGCTCGCCCGTGGTGGCGGCGAGCCGGGCGGCCGCCGCAACGTCGAGGGCGGGGCGACCGCGGCCGCCGCTGAACAGCGGGGCGGCACGCAGTCCTGCGATCGCGCGCTCGATCCGCTCCGGGGTCGCCGGCAGCGGGATCACCGCGGCGTCGCCGAGCAGCTCGGTCCAGAGCCCGCCGGCCGCGATCACGAGCGAGGGCACGACGCCGTCCGCCCGGGCCGACACGAGCAGCTCCGCACCCGGGTCGGCCATGCGCTCGACGAGCACCGCCGCGCCCGGAACCGCCAGCGCCATCAGGCGCGCGTGCGCCTCGCGCATCGCACGGTCGTCCGTGATCTCGAGCGTGAGCGCGCCGATGTCCGACTTGTGCTGCAGCGAAGCGGCGGCGAGCTTCGCGGCGGCGCGCCCGCCGAGCTCGGCGAGCGCCGCCACGGCGTCGTCCTCGTCGCTCACGAGCCGCCCCTCGACCACCGGCAGGCCGCGCTCGCGCAGCAGCTCCTTGGCGTCGTGCTCGGAGAGCCAGCCGCCGCCGTTGCCCGCGCGCGGCGCGGCCGCCGCCGCGATCTCGCGCAGGCGCGCCGGATCGCCCTCCGGACGCTCCAGCGCCGCCACCACCGCAAGCCCGCTGCGCAGCCCGGCGATGGCGGGGATGCCCGCCTCGGCGAAGCGCGCGCCCGCGTCGTCGTCGAGCAGCTCGGGAAGCGTCGAGGCGACGATCACCGGCACCGGGCTGTCGCTCGCGCCCTCGCGAATCGCCTCGCGCACGGCCGCCCACGACTCCTCGATCGCGCCCTCGAGCCCGCCGGGCTGGTCGTAGAGGACGAGCACGCGGTCGATCGACGGGTCCTCGCCCACGGTCACGATCAGATCGCGCAGGCGCTCGCGGTCTCCCCAGATCAGCGCCGTGTAGTCGAGCGGGTTGGCGATCGTGGCCGCCTCCGGCAGCAGCTCGCGCAGGCGCTCCAGGTGGCGGCGCGCGGGCGGCGGAAGCGAGACGCCGATCCGCTCGCACTCGTCGGCGGCCAGCGCCGAGTCGCCGCCCGAGCAGGTGAGGACGGCGAGCCCGCCGCTCGCCCTCCGGGCGCCCGGCACCGCCAGCCCCTTGGCGAGCTCGAGCAGCTCGTGGAAGTCCCGCGCCCACGCGCCGCCCGCCTCCTCGACGAGCGCGCGGAACATGCGCTGGTCGCCCGCGAGCGCGCCGGTGTGAGCGCGGCGGCCGCGGAGCCCGCCGCGCGAGCTGCCCACCTTCAGCACCGCGACGCCGACGCCCCGCTCGGCGCAGCGGGCGAGCGCCTCGCAGAGCTGGGCGCCGTCGCCGTCGGCCTCGAGGTAGAGGGCGATCGAGCCGACCCCCGGGTCCGTCGCGAGCTCGGCCACCCAGGCGGCCGGGTCGAGCGCGACCGAGTTGCCGCACGAGACGACGGTGTGCAGGCGCAGCCCGCGGCGCGCGGTGAGCGCGTTGACGGCGAAGTTGCCGCTCTGCGAGACGATCGCCACGCGCCCGGGCTCGAACGGCCGCAGCGCGTCCCCCCAGAGCGGGGCGCGCTCGTGCAGCGCGACGATCCCGTTGCCGTTCGGCCCGCAGACCGGCAGGTCGTGGGCGGCCGCCACGGCCGCCAGCTCCGCCTCGCGCGACGCGCCCGACTCGACCTCGCCGAAGCCCGCGCCGAACACCACCGCGCCGCCGCACCCGAGCGCGCCCGCCTCGTCGACGACGCCGACGACGCTCGCGGCGGGGATCGCCACCACCACCGCGTCGGGCGGCGACGGGCAGTCGGACAGCGACGGGAAGCAGGGCTTCCCGTACACGGAGGCCCGGCGCGGGTTGACGCCCCAGACCTCGCCCGTGATAGCCGGCCAGCTCGAGGTTGAGCAGCGTCTGGCCGGCGTAGGACCCGGGGCGCTCGGTCGCGCCGACCACCGCGACGGAGCGCGGGTGCAGTAGCCGCGAGACGTCCACCGCTAGTGCAGCGTCCGCTCCACGCCGCGGCGCTCGAGCGCGCGGGCGATGATCAGCCGCTGGATCTCGCTGGTGCCCTCCCAGATGCGGTCGACGCGCAGCTCGCGCAGGAAGCGCTCGGCGACGTTCGTGCGCATGTAGCCGCGCCCGCCGAAGATCTGCACGCAGCGGTCGGCGCAGCGGCACGCGGCCTCGCTCACGAACAGCTTCGCCATCGACGCCTTGGCGTGCACGAGCTTCGGGTCCGCGCCCGCGTCCGCGAGCCGCGCGACCTCGAGCGTCAGCAGGCGCCCGGCGGCCGCGTCGGCCGCCGAGTCGGCCGAGCGGGAAGGAGACGCCCTGGTAGTCCATGATCCGGCTGCCGCCCTGCTCGCGCTCGAGCGCCCAGGCGGTCGTCTCCTCGAGCAGCCGCCACATCGAGCCCACGCCGCGCGCGGCGATCCCGAGCCGCTCCTCGGTGAACCAGTGGCGCTGCAGGTCGTCGCCGCCGCCGAGCCCGCCGATGATCGCGTCGTCGCCCACCTCGACGCCGCTGAAGCGGATCGTCGGATGGCCGTGCGGATAGGTGTGGGTGAAGGGCGGGTCGTCGACGACCTCGATCCCGTCGAGCTCGCGGTCGACCAGGAAGAGCGTGCCGAGCGGCTCGCCGTCCACGATCGCGTTCGCCATCACGATGTAGACGGAGGCGATGTCGCCGGAGGTCACGAACCACTTCTCGCCGTCGATCACCCAGCCGCCGTCCGTCCGGCGCGCGGTCGTGGCGATCCCGGACGGGTCCGAGCCGGCCTCGGCCTCGGTGACCGCGTAGGCGTCGTGCAGCTCGCCGCGCAGCGCGGGCCGCAGGTAGCGGTCGATCTGCTCGGGCGTGCCGCTCGCGAGCACGTTGTAGGCGTTCGGGATGTACCAGGAGAGCGCGTTGGTCGAGCGCCCGAGCTGCTCCTCGACGAGGAACCACTCGATGATCGACCAGCCCTGACCGCCGTGCTCCGGGGCGTGCAGGCCGCCGGAGAGCCCGGCGCGCGATCGCCTCGCTCCTGATGCGCCGGATCAGCTCGTCTCCGAAGACGCCCGCCGTTTCGCTCGGCGAGCTCCTCGTTCGGGATCAGCACCTCGTCGACGAAGCGGCGCGCGCGCCGCTGCAGGTCGAGCTGCTCGGGGGTCAGGCCGTCCGCGGACGCGGGCGCGGCGGGGGTCACTGTCATGCGCTTTCTCCGTTGGGTCGCTTCGGCGTGGCTCGCCTGCGCCGCCTGGCGAGGCCGAGGGCCAGATTGTCGTGGTTCTCGAGAATGTCGTCGATTGCGGCACGCGCCTCGGCGAGCGACTCGTCGCCTTCGGCGGACTCGCGCCAGCGCCGCCGTCTCGGTGAGGTAGGCGTGCCACTGCCGGCGGCTTCCATGGGTCACGAGACGCTCGACCCGCATGCGCTCCCGCTCCACCAGCTCGGCCGGCGGGGAGCCGCCGGCGCGCAGCGTCGCGGCCGCCACGGGCAGCTCGCGCTCAGGTTCCGGTGTCAGAGACAGCCATGCGTGGCGGGCGCCCAGCGGACCCACATGGGTCATGATATCATGCGACTGATCACAAAGTCAGGATCTCGCATGGCCTCCTCGGCGCCGCCTCAGCGTCCGTTCCACCCGCCCTCTCGCCCCACCTGTACCTCGACCCGACGTCCTGCGGCTCGAGGACGAGCGCATCTTCTCGCGCACCTGGCAGTTCGCCGGGCACGTCTCGCAGCTCGCCGAGCCGGGCACCTACCTCACCGCCAACGCGGGCACGCAGCCGGTGCTGGTCGTGCGCGACGACGAGGGCGAGCTGCGCGCGTTCCGCAACGTCTGCCGGCACCGCGGCTCGCGGCTCCTGAGCGGCTCGGGCGAGTGCAAGAAGGCGATCCGCTGCCGCTACCACGGCTGGACCTACCGGATCGACGGCGAGCTGATCGGCGTGCCCGAGGGCCGCCAGATCCCCGGCCTCGACAAGTCCGAGCTCGGGCTCTTCCCGGCGCGCGTCGAGGTCATGAGCGGCCTCGTGTTCGTGAACCTCGACATCCACGCGACGCCGCTCGCCGAGCAGGTCGCCGGCCTGCCCGGAGCGGCTCGAGCCCTACGGCCTCGAGCGCCTGAAGCCGGTCGTCGAGAAGGAGACGAGCCAGCCGGCCAACTGGAAGATCGTCGTCGACAACTACCTCGAGGGCTACCACGTGCCGATCGCGCACCCGGGCCTGATGCGGCTGCTCGACTACAAGAACTACGACGTCGAGCTCTTCGACAACTACGTCTGGTTCGACGCGCCGCTGCGCGACAAGCCGTCCGGCAACCTCCTCGAGCGGACCTACCAGCGGCTCGTCGAGCCGATGCCGGGCCTCCGCCCCGAGGACGACGCGCGTCTGGCGCTACATCCTCATCTACCCGAACACGACGATCGACCTCTATCCCGACCAGATCGGGATCTGGCAGATCCTCCCGAACGGGATCGACGCCACGCCACGACGTCGCGATGACCCTGCTGCCGCATGGCGGCAGCGCGCGAACGCGCGCGGCCCGCTTCGCGAACCGCAAGGTCAACCGAGCTCGTGAGCCACGAGGACGTCGACCTCGTGGCGAACCAGCAGGCGGGCATCGCGACGCACGGCTTCGAGCCCGGTCCGCTGTCGCGCCGCGAGGCGGCGGTCGGCTGGTTCGCCGACCGGATCCGGGAGACCTCGGCGAGGCTGCGTGAGCGACCCTCCCGGCCGGGGAGCGCGCGAGCGGATCCTGGCGGCCGCGGTCGATCGAATCGCGAGCGACGGCATCGACGACATGCGCATCGCGCGCATGGCGACCGAGGCCGGCGTCTCGACCTCGCTCGTCCACTACCACTTCGAGACGCGCGAGGCGCTCCTGGCGGAGGCGCTCGAGTACTCGTACGAGCTGGCCGGCGACGTCCGCATCGGCGAGGGGGAGGGCGAGGCGCCCGGCCACCTCGAGCGGCTCGCCGGGCTGGTCGACCAGTTCCTGCCCTATCCCGGGCACCTCGAGAAGGACTGGATCCTGTGGGTCGAGCTGTGGCTGCGGGCGGTGCGCCACCCGGAGCTGCGCCCGACCGCCGTGCGCCTCTACGCGCGCATGCGCGAGTGGCTCGTCGAGGCGATCGTGGCGGGCATCGAGGACGGCGCCTTCAGCCCGGACGCCGATCCGGTGCGCGTGGCCGACCGCCTGATGGCGATCTCGGACGGGTTCGGCGTGCGCGTCCTCATCGGCGAGCTCGACATCGAGCAGGCGCGCCGTGAGGTGTGGGCGGGCATCGCGCCGGAGCTCGGCCTGCCCGACGAGCCCCCGCCGCCGCTCGGCCGGGCGGCGGCCCGCGAGGAGGCGCAGACCCGCGCTTGACCCCGGAGGGCGGGGCAGCTACGTTCTCTGAATCGCTGTTCAAGTTACTCGAGGGGGGTGACTCGTTGAGCCCACGGCCGCGGCTCGACCACGTGCGCCGGCCGGAGCTGCTGCAGGCCGCCGCGACGGTGATCCGCCGCCGCGGCCTCGTGAACGCGCGCGTGACCGACGTGGCCGAGGAGGCCGGCACGAGCGCGCCCTCGGTGCTCTACTACTTCGCCTCGAAGGCCGAGCTCCTCAACGAGGCGCTGACCTCGGCCGAGGAGCGCTTCTACGAGGAGCTGGCCGCGAGCTCGAGGAGATCGAGAGCGCGGTCGAGCGGCTCGCCCTGATCGTCGACTCGGGAGCGGCGCGGGGGCGACTACGACGCGGCGCTCTGGATGGAGCTGTGGGCGGGGGCCCTGCGCGACCGCGAGCTCGCCGCGACGCGGGCGGAGCTCGACGGGCGCTGGCGGGGGACGATCGCGAGCGTGGTCCGCTACGGGCAGGAGCGCGGCGAGTTCGGGCCGGCCGACCCGGAGCGCTTCGCGCTGCTGCTGGGCTCGCTGCTCGACGGGCTCGCCGTGCAGATCGCGCTGCGCGACCCCGAGGTCACCCCGAGCCGTGTGCGCGAGCTTGCGGCGACGCTCGCCGAGCGCGAGCTCGGCTGCGCGCTGCCGGAGAGCGCGAGGAGGCTGCCGGCAGTGAGCGCGCGCGCCTGGGAGCGGCGCGCATCGGCCGCCGCGAGCTGCTCGCAGGGCGGCGCGGCGATGGCGGTCGCCGCGGGCCTGGCCGGCTGCGGCGTCGGCAATGTGAGCAGCGGGCAGCAAGGAGGACACCGAGAAGCCGATCAAGAAGAAGATCGACGGCGACCTCGTCTACTTCAACTACTCGGAGTACATCGATCCCGCGCTCGTCAAGGGCTTCGAGAAGAAGTACGGGGTCAAGGTGCGCGAGTCGTACTTCGACTCGATGTCGGCGATGATGGCCAAGCTCCGCGCCGGGATCGCCTACGACGTGATCTTCCCGAGCGGCGAGTACGTGCAGCGGCTGCTCTCGGGCAACCTGCTGCGACGGATCGACCGCGACAAGCTGAAGCAACGTCGACACCGTCTACGACTACTTCGCCGATCCCTGGTACGACAAGGGCTCCGAGCACACCACGCCCTACGGGATGTACGCGACCGGGCTCGGCTACCGCGCCGACAAGGTCACGGGATGACCGGGTCATGGCGCGACCTGGGCGAGGCGGACTCGGACGACAAGAGCTTCCTGCTCGACGACTACCAGGAGGCGATCGGCATGGCCAACCTCGTCAACGGCTTCCCGCTGAACGAGGTCGACGAGGACAAGCTCGAGAAGTCCCAGCGAGTACCTCGTCGACCTCAAGCCGAAGCTGCGCGGCATCTCGGCGGACACGATCACGAACATGGCGAGCGGGAACGCCTGGATCCAGCACCTCTGGAACGGCGACATCGTCAACATCCGCTACCAGGTCGACAACCCCGAGGACTTCAAGTTCCAGAAGTGCAGGGAGGGGCTCCCGGTCGGCAGCGACAACTTCGCGATTCCCGTCAACTCGAAGCACCCGGGCACCGCGCTCCTGTTCATCGAGTGGATGCTCGAGCCCGAGCACGCGGCGCAGAACGTCGAGTGGATCGGCTATCCGATGCCGTACAACGGCGCGCCCAGCGAGGCCTTCCAGGGGCTCGTGAAGGACGACCCGGAGATCAACGTGACAACCGACGACCTCGAGAACGGCCAGACAGTTCGAGAACCTGAA
Source organism: uncultured Thermoleophilaceae bacterium (assembly GCA_963788595.1). Classification (GTDB taxonomy): domain Bacteria; phylum Actinomycetota; class Thermoleophilia; order Solirubrobacterales; family Thermoleophilaceae; genus JACVRW01. The sequence continues at coordinate 76,225 of CAWBHC010000007.1, read as the reverse complement.
GGGCGACGGCCGGCTCGCCTGGGACGAGGTCTGGACCGAGTTCAGGGTGTCGTAGGCGATCCGATGAACGAGAACCGCTTCGCGTCGACGTTCCTGATCCCCGGCGGCCTCTGGCTGCTGGCGCTGTTCGTCACGCCGGTCGTGCTTCCTGCTCGCGCTGTCGTTCGGCTACACCGACGACCTCGGCGAGGCGATCTACGGCTTCGAGTTCACGAACTACGAGCGCGTCTTCGATCCCGACCTGATCCCGGTGCTGGTGCGCTCGGTCGGCTTCGCGCTCGCGACCGTCGTGATCTGCCTGCTGATCGGCTATCCGGTCGCCTACTACATCGCGATCTTCGGCGGGCGCTGGAAGAACGTCCTGCTCGCGCTCGTCGTCCTGCCGTTCTTCGTCAACTACCTGATCCGCACCTACGCGTGGATCGCGATGCTCGGCGACGACGGCCTCGTCAACGGGCTTGTTCGACACGAGCATCCGCTTCATCAACACGCCGTACGCGGTCGTCGGCGGGCTCGTCTACGGCTTCCTCGCCTTCATGATCCTGCCGATCTTCGCCTCGCTCGACAGCATGGACCGCTCGCTGATCGAGGCCGGCAAGGACCTCTACGGCGGCCCCTGGCAGACCTTCCTCCACGTGACGCTGCCGCACAGCTATCAGGGCATCCTGGCCGGCGCGGTGCTCGTGTTCCTGCCCGCGGTGGGCGACTTCGTGGCCGCGTCGCTGCTCGGCGGCCCGGAGGACGTGATGATCGGCAACCTGATCCAGCAGCAGTTCCAGGCCTCCGACAACTGGCCCTTCGGCGCCGCCCTGACGATCGTGATGATGCTCTTCCTGCTCGTCTGGATGTCGCTCTACCTGCGCGCGGCGGCGCGCGAGGCGAGGGAGGAGGCGGCGTGAGCACCGAGGTCGCGCCGCAGCGCGCGGCGCCGCCACGGGTCCGGCGGCGCGGCCCGCGGCCCTCGAAGCCGCCGAAGGACTTCGACCGGCCGCGCTTCCTCAAGGCCTACATGGTCCTGTTCTTCCTGATCCTGTTCGTGCCGATCGTGCTCGTGATCCTGTTCTCGTTCAACTCGAGCCGCTCGCTGCAGAACTTCGACGGCTTCAGCCTGCGCTGGTACGAGACGTTCTTCGAGACCGAGTCGCTGCGCGACTCGCTGATCGCGAGCATCGAGATCGCGCTGATCACGATGGTGGTCGCGACCCTGCTCGGCACGCTGCTCGCCTACGGGCTCGTGCGCACCCGGACGCGCTGGTCGAACGCCGCGCAACATCCTGATGCTCGTCCCGCTCGTGACGCCGGAGATCGTGGCCGGCGCGTCGGCGCTGCTCCTGTTCACGCAGGTGGGGCTCGAGCTGTCGCTGACGACGATCGTGCTGGCGCACATCACGTTCTCGATCTCGTACGTGACCGTGGTCGTGCGGGCGCGGCTCGTGTCGCTGGGGCGCGAGGTCGAGTCGGCCGCGATGGACCTGGGCGCCACGCGCTGGCAGACGTTCAGGCTCGTGACCCTGCCCGCGCTGTGGCCGGCGGTGCTGGCCGCGGGCCTGCTCGTCTTCGCACTGTCGTTCGACGACTTCGTGCTGTCGTTCTTCACCACCGGCGAGTCGCCACAGCCGCTCCCGGTGCGCATCTGGACACAGATCAGGTTCGGCGTGAGGCCGACGATCAACGCGATCGGCACCTTCATGCTCGTCATCTCCGTCGTGTCCATCGCCCTGGCGCTGCTGATTCCGCGCCTGTTCGGACGCAAGGAGAGCGGGCTCAAGGTGCTGCTCGGGAGGGAAGGCGCATGAGCGAGAACGGGGCGCAGTCGGCCATCCGCTTCGAGGGCGTGACGAAGCGCTTCGGCGAGGCCGTGGCGGTCGACGACCTCAACCTCGAGATCCAGCAGCGGCGAGTTCTTCTCGCTGCTCGGCCCGTCGGGCTGCGGCAAGACGACGACCCTGAGGATGGTCGGCGGCTTCGAGCAGCCGAGCGAGGGCCGCATCTACCTCGAGGGAGAGCCGGTCGAGACGGTGCCGCCGTACAAGCGCAACGTCAACACCGTGTTCCAGAGCTACGCGCTCTTCGAGCACCTGACGATCGAGGACAACGTCGCCTTCGGGCTCAAGCGGCGCAAGGTCGACGAAGGACGAGATCCGCCGGCGCGTGGGCGAGGCGCTCGAGCTCGTCGAGCTGCACGAGCGCGGCGACGCCCGGCCGCGCGAGCTGTCCGGCGGCCAGAAGCAGCGCGTGGCGCTCGCCCGCGCGCTCGTCAACCGTCCCTCGGTGCTGCTGCTCGACGAGCCGCTCGGCGCGCTCGACCTCAAGCTGCGCAAGCAGATGCAGGTGGAGCTGAAGGGCATCCAGCGCGAGGTCGGGATCACGTTCCTGTACGTGACCCACGACCAGGAGGAGGCGCTCGCGATGTCGGACCGGATCGCCGTGATGGAGGGCGGGCTGATCCAGCAGTGCGGCAGCCCGGAGGACATCTACGAGCATCCCACCGGACCGTTCGTGGCGGGCTTCATCGGCGTGTCGAACCTCCTGCCCGGGGTCTGCGAGAACGGCGGCGTGCGGCTCTCGAGCGGAGCGACCTGCAAGGCCGACGTGCCGGCCGACTGCACGCCGGGCGCGGAGGTCCAGCTGTCGGTGCGGCCCGAGAAGATCGCCGTCGACGAGGAGATCGAGGACGGCATGGTCACGGTCGAGGGCACGATCGTGGAGCGCGTCTACGTCGGCACGAGCACGCAGATCATCGTCGAGCTGGCGCCCGGGCCTGCGGCTCGATGGCGCTCGAGCAGAACTGGATCCGCGCGCGCTCCGACGACCGCTGGGAGATCGGGCAGAGGGTCAAGCTCGGCTGGCGGACCGAGCACGCGCTCGTGCTGCGCTGAGGTGATCTGATCCGCCGGTCTGGGTAGGTGGTCCGCAGGGCGGACCGTCACTCGACTGGAGGGGATCCGATGAGGAGAGGTGCACTGGCGGCGTACGGAGCGGTTGTGGCTGCGCTGCTCGTCATCGCCGCGCCCGCGTCCGGCGCGTCGAAGAACGTCGAGCTCCTGCACAACCTGCCCGAGGTGAAGGACGCCACGGCGATCAACTTCATGAGCTACGGGCACGGCGCGAACAAGCGCGACGTGATGCTCGTCACCGGCCGCTTCGGCCTCAAGTCGTACTCGCTCCAGGATCCGGCGCATCCCGCGCTGCTCGACGAGATCACGGCCGAGGAGCTGCGGCTGCCGGGTGACCCGCCCGTCAACACCAACGCCGCGGTGGGGCCCGATCTCGACGTTCTGGCAGAACGAGGACATGGACATCGACCAGGACCGCAAGCTGGCGCTGCTCTCGCGCGACCCGCGCGCCTATGCGGGCTCGACGTCGCGTGAGCCGGGCGAGGCCGCGACCCGAACGGCGCGACGAACATCGCCGGTGTCTACGTCGTGGACGCGAAGAATCCGCGCGCGCTGTCGGTCGTCTCCTTCCAGCAGCTGCCGACGGGGCACACCACGACCTGCGTGAACGACTGCCAGTGGCTCTGGACCGGCGGGCCGGCGAGCACGACGACCGACGTGGCCAGCGGCTGGACCTTCGGCCGGCCGATCATCGTCACGGACCTCCGCGATGCCGCCGCGCCTCACGCGTATCCGCTGGACCCGGTCGACCTCTTCCGGCGCGACGGCTTCACGGCCTACTCGCACGACGTCCAGGTCGACGACGCCGGCATCGCCTGGGTGTCCGGCGACGGCGGCACGCGCGGCTACCACACCTCCGGCGCGCACTGGGATTCCTTCGACCAGCGCGTCCGCCACGCCACGCCGCTCGACCCGATCCCGTACGCGGGCGGCGGGTTGCCGGCTTCCGTCGTCGAGGACCAGAACGGCGGCTTCGAGCACAACGCCTGGCGGCCGGTCGGCCGGAACGCGCCCGACGGCGACCGGCGCTACCGGCGCGGCGAGCTGCTGCTCGCCACCGAGGAGGACTTCGGCCCCGCCAACGAGGCGTGCTCGAAGCGCGGTCAGTTCACGATCGCCTCGCTGCGCGGCAGCTTCGGCGGCCAGGCCTGGCGCTCACGGCCCGGGAACAAGTTCCGGCTCGACGTGGTGGGCAGCTGGAACCCGTACCAGAAGGAGGGCTCACGCCCGATCGGCGGGCCGTACGACCCGCTCGCCAACTTCTGCTCGGCCCACTACTTCGACGTGGACGACAACACGGTCACGTACGCCTGGTACGGAGAGGGAACGCGCTTCCTCGACATCTCCGACCCGGAGAACCCGACCCAGTTCGCGTACTGGCGGCCGGACGACGGCATCGTCTGGGCCTCCTACATGCACAACGGCTACATCTATACGGCGGACCGCACGCGCGGCGTGGACGTCCTCGAGCTGACGGGCGGGGCGAAGGTGGCCCGGCGCGCCGGGCGCGAGCTGTCGGCGCCGGCGCCATCGGCGCGCCAGCGCCGCTTCCTGGCGCAGCAGGCCGCGCTGTACCGGATCGACCCGGGGACCGCGGGGCTCTGCCTGCTGCAGACGCTGTAGCCGACAGGGGGAGATTCAGCCGGCGCCTTCTCGCGGTTCCAGGTTGGGATGGACGCCCGCAGTCAGCCCTTGTGACTCGGCCACGCGCTGTAGCAGCGAGATGAGCTGCGAGCGCTGTGACGCGTTGAGGGCGGTCAGCAGCTCGGTTTCGTCTTCGTCTGCGGCGCGCTCGAGCTTGGCCAGCAGCTCGCGGCCCGGAGGAGTCAGGTAGAGCGTGTACGCGCGCCGGTCGACGGGGTCGCGGCGGCGCTCGGCGAGGCCGCGCTGCTCGAGGTCGTCGACCAGCGCGACCACGGCGCTGCGATGGATCCCCAGCGCGATGCTCAGTGCCTGCTGGGATTGGCCCTCGTTCACGGCGAGCTGGCTGAGCATTCCGAAGTGCCGGGGGTGGAGGTCGAGCGGGGCGAGGCGCTCGGCGAAGCGCCGATGCCTATGGGCGCCCAGCTGCACCAGCAGGAAGCCGACACGGCGGCTCAGGCGCCGCGCCGGGACTGCCTGCGCGCTGGGATCTCGGGCCACCCGGCCGATGGTACCGCGCTACCTAGAACTGTTTATGTTATAAACAGTTCTGCAAGCGGCGTATCTGTAAGGAGGAGAGGCGAAATGACCACGGTCAGCGTTCGCTACATCGTCGACGACGTCGACACAGCGGTTGCCTTCTACGCCGAACGGCTTGGCTTCAACATCGAGATGCGGGCCGGACCCGGCTTTGCGATGCTCTCACTCGGCGACTTGCGGCTGCTGCTCAATCGGCCCGGCGCGGGGGGCGCGGGCCAACCGCTCCCCGACGGCCGCCGTCCCGAGCCCGGGGGCTGGAATCGCATTCAGCTCGAGATCGCAGACCTCGAGCGGGAGGTCGAGGCCTTGCGCGCAGCCGAGGTCAGCTTTCGAGGTGACGTCGTCATCGGGCGGGGCGGCAGCCAGATCTTGCTGGACGATCCCGCCGGCAATCCTGTCGAGCTCTTTCAGCCCGCCGGCGCCTGAGCAATGTTCGTCGAGCCCAGCCTCTGAAAGGAGATCAAACCGATGCCACCCCTGCCGGACCTCCGAACCGATGTCCTGCTGCGCAGCGAGGAGACCGGCGGCCACGTGTCCGTGACCGAGATCGTGGTCCCGCCGCACAGCGCCGGCCCGCCGCTGCACACGCACGACTTCGACGAGGCCTTCTACATGCTCGAGGGCGAGCTGATCTTCCAGGTCGAGGACGCGCTCGTGACCAAGGGCGCGGGTGAACTCTCCTTCGCCCCGCGCAACATTGCCCACACGCTCGCGAATCACAGCGACGCGTCCGCGCGCTACGTGCTCGTCTGCACACCCGCGGGCTTCGAGCGCCACTGGGCGCGCATGGCCGCCGAGGCGGCCCGGGTCGAGCCCCCGCCGTGGGCGCTGCAGCCCATCCCCGAGGTCACGGTCGTCGGCCCGCAGATCGCGGCGCAGGCGTAATCCGCGACGGCAAAGCCGGCGTTTCGCGGCGGCGCCCGAGTTCCGGGAGTTCTTCGAGCGCCACCGCCGGCCCTGAGCCAGGGGCCTACGCGCCTGCGCGGCGACGCATCCTGCCACGCAGGCCGCCGCGGCGGTCGGCGAGGACGCGCATCGCGGCGTTGTGGCCGCAGGCGGCCATCACGCCGCCGCCGGGGTGCGTGCCCGCCCCGCACAGGTAGAGGCCGCCGACCGGTGTGGCGTACTGGGCGAGCAGCGGCGACGGGCGCATGAAGGCCATCTGCTCGAGTCCCTGCTCGCCCTGGAAGATCGAGCCTCCGGCCAGCCCGAAGATGCGCTCGAGGTCGGGCGGCGCCAGCACCTCGTGGTGGACGAGCGCGTCCTTCACGTTGGGGGCGTGGCGCGCGACGATGTCGAGGCAGCGCTCCCCATACGCCTCGCGGGAGCCCTCGGGCCAGCCGGCCTCGTCGTGCGGGCCGTACTGGGTGAAGAGCGTCATCACGAAGGTGCCGTCGTCGGTGAGGCTGTCGTCCACCGTGCTCGGCAGCTCCACCTCCACGTACGGGCCCTCGGCGGGCACGCCGCGCGTGGCGTCCTGCCAGGCTCGCTCGAGGTAGTCGACGGACGGGCAGAGCGCGACGCCGGTGTGGAGCAGCAGCTCGCCGTCCTCGGCCGAAACACCCTCGTAGCGCGGCGGCTCGGAGAGGACGCAGTTGACCTTGACGGACCCTCCGCGTGAGCGGAAGCGCTCCATGTCGCGCACCACCTCCTCGGGGAAGTGCCGCGCTCCGGCCAGCTCGAGGATCGTGGTGCGGGGATGGGCTCCCGACACCACGAGCGGCGACCGGATCTGCTCGCCGCTTTCGAGCGTCACCCCGGTCACGCGGCCGCTCTCGACGTCGATCGAGCGGACCGCCGCGCCGGTCCGAATCGTCGCGCCCGACGACTCGGCGCTGCGCGCGATCGCCTGCGAGATGGCTCCCATCCCGCCGCGGACGTGGCCCCACAGCCCGCTCACGCCCTCGAGCTCGCCGAGCGCGTGATGGAGCAGGTTGTAGGCGGTGCCGGGCGTGCGCGGCCCGGCCCAGACGCCGACCACACCGGTCGAGGCCCAGGCGCCCTTGATCGTGTCGGACTCGAACCACTCGTCGAGCAGGTCGCCGACCGACATCGTCATCACGCGGAAAAGCTCGAGCACGTCACGGCGGGCGAGCCCGGCGGCGCGGCTGGCCTCGCGCAGGAGCGCCAGCAGGTCGCCGGGGCGCTTCGACCCGAGCGCGGGCGGCGGGCGCAGCATCAGCGGCCGCAGGAAGCCCGCGAGGCGCGCGAGCATCTCCTCGAACTCGGGATAGCGCTGCGCGTCGCGCTTCGAGTGTCGCCCGACCGACTCGCGCGTGCGCTCGAGGTCGTTGAAGAAGAAGATCGGCTGCCCGTCCGGTGGGATCGTCCCGAAGGCGGGGTCGAGCGGAATCGGCTGGTAGCCGAAGTCGCGCAGGCGCAGGTCCTTCACGACCTTCGGCTGCAGCATCGAGACCACGTAGGCGGCGCGCGAGACGCGCTGGCCCGGCCACAGCTCCTCGGTCACGCAGGCGCCCCCGAGGATCTCGCGGCGTTCGAGCACGCACACGCGCAGGCCGGCGCGTGAGAGGTACGCGGCGGTGGTGAGGCCGTTGTGGCCTCCGCCGACGACCACGGCGTCGAATTCGCTCGCCGAGCCCGCCGTGTCCGAGGTCGCCGGCTGGCCGGCGACGGAGGATCCCGCCGTGTCCGAGGTCGCCGGCTGGCCGGCGACGGAGGATCCTGCTCGCGTGCTCATCGCGCCACCGCCATGCGGTCGCTGGCCTCGTCGAGAACCGCGCCGAGGATGTCGACGATCTCCTCGAACTCGTCCGGACCGGCCACGAGCGGCGGCGAGATCTGCACGACCGGCTCACCGCGATCGTCCGCGCGGCAGATCAGGCCGCGCCTGAACAGCTCGGGGGAGAGGAAGCCGCGCAAGAGCTCGTCGCACTCCTCGCCCGAGAAGCTCTCGCGGCTGTCCGAGTCCTTGACGAGCTCGAGGGCGTAGAAGTAGCCGGTCCCGCGCAGGTCACCCACGATCGGGAGCTCGAGCAGCCGGGCGAGCGCCGCGCGGAACTCGTCCTGGCGCCGGGCGACGTTCTCGACGATGCCCTCGCGCTCCATGATCTCGATGTTCTTCAGTGCCACGGCCGCCTGAACCGGGTGGCCCCCGAAGGTCATGCCGTGGGCGAACATCGAGCCCGGCCGCTCGAAGGGCTCCATCACGCGGTCGCTCACGAGCAGGGCGCCGATTGCGGCGTACGCCGACGAGAGCCCCTTCGCCGTCGTGATCATGTCGGGCCGGATGTCGAAGCGCTCGGAAGCGAACCAATGTCCGACGCGCCCGAAGCTCGTGATCACCTCGTCCGCGCAGAGCAGGATCCCGTAGCGGTCGCAGAGCTCGCGCACGCCCGCCCAGTAGCCCGCGGGCGGCATGAACGAGCCGCCGGAGTTCTGGACCGGCTCCATGATCACCATCGCGACCGTCTCCGGGCCCGCCTGGCGGATCGTCTCGTCGAGCTCGTCGAGCAGGATGCGCGTGAACTCGTCCTCGCTCTCGCCCTCGGGACGGCGGTAGCTGTTCGTGTTGGACACGTGCAGCACGTCCGGCACGAGTGGCTCGAAGGGGGTCCGCAGGTCGGTGCAGCCGGTGATCGAGAGCGCCCCCATGGTCGTGCCGTGGTACGCGACGCGGCGCGCGATCGCCTTCCAGCGCCGCTCACCGCGCGCCGCGTGGTGCTGGCGGGCGAGCTTCCAGGCGGCCTCGACCGCCTCAGAGCCGCCGCTGACGAAGAACGCGCGGTTGATGTCGCCGGGCGCGAGCCGCGCCAGCTCGGTGGCCAGCTCGATCGAGCGTGGATGGGCGAAGGTCCAGTTGATGGCGAACGGCAGCTCGCGCATCTGCTGCGCGGCGGCCTCGCCCATCTCGGCGCCGAAGCTGTAGCCGGCGTTGACGCAGAAGAGCCCGGCCAGCGCATCCAGATAGCGCCTCCCGCGTGAGTCCTCGAGGTAGCAGCCCTCCCCGCGGACGATGATCTGGAGCTCGTCCGGATCGAGGTCGCCCATCCCGGTGAAGTGGAGCCAGAGGTGGCGGAGGGCGTCCCGCGAGAGGTCGCCGGCGTGCCCGTGCGAGTCCATCCGAAAACGATCCTATCGTGCGACTGACTACAAAGTCAAAGACGCGCTAGGATGGCCTCCGTGCATGACGTGATGGTGCTGGGCGCCGGGCTGGGCGGCCTGTCAGCTGCCCGCGACCTCGCCGCCGGGGGAGCGGACGTCGTCGTGCTCGAGGCCCGTGACCGGCCCGGCGGACGCGTCGAGCAGGAGTTGCTCCCGGACGGGCGCCCCCTGCAGTGGGGAGGCGAGCTGGCCGCCGGTTGGATGGGCGCCTATGTCGACCTGGTGGACGAGCTCGGGCTGACGCTCGAGCCGAGCTACACCGCGATCGACCTGCCACCCGCCTGGGGCGCCGACGAGGGTGTGACGGTCGGCGAGCGCGCTCCCTGGCTGGACGACGCGGACGTCGCGGACCTCGACCGGCTCGAGGCGGAGTTCGCTTTGCTCGCGCGCGGCGTCGACCCGGCCGACCCCTGGAGCCACCCGGACGCCGCGCGGCTCGACCGGCTCAGCGTGGGCGGCTGGCTGCGCTCGCTCGGCGCGCGGCCGGGGTCGATGCGCTTTGTCGAGCACATGCAGCGCTCGCTCTCGCTCGACTCGGTCGAGCGCACGTCACTGCTCGCCCAGCTGCGCAAGGAGGCCGTGGCCGGGGCCCGAGGCTTCTACGACGAGCGCCACTGGGAGCACCTGCGCGTGGCCGAGGGATCGGCCACGGTCGCGCTGCGCATGGCCGACGAGCTCGGCGAGCGCGTCCGGCTCGGGAGCGTCGTCGTGGCCCTCGGGGTGACCTCCACGCGCTGCACCGCGTTCCTGCGCGACGGCGACCGCATCGAGGCCGAGGCGGTGGTCTGCGCCCTGCCCGTAGGGCCGCTCCGCGACGTGATGGTGAGCGGCGTGTCGGAGGAGCGGCTCGAGTCCCTTCATCGCCAGCGCAGCGCGCTGGCCGCCAAGACCGTCGTGGCCTACCCGAGCTCGTTCTGGGACGTGAGCGGCGCCACGGCGGACGGCGTCTGGAGCTCCGTCTGGATCCAGCGCGAGGGCATCCTCTCGTCACTCACCCCGCCCGACCGGCTCGGTCCCTTCCTCGCCACGCCTGAGCCGCAGCGGCGGCGCGAGTTCCTCGACATGCTGGCCTCGCTCATGGGCGAGGAGGCGTTCGCACCGACCCTGTACGGCACGCGGCTTTGGGGCGTCGATCCCTTCACGCAGGGCTACGTCACGGGCTGGCGCCCCGGTGACGTGATGTCCGTCGGGCCGCTGCACGGCACGCACGAGCCGCCCTTCTACGTGTGCGGCTCGGACCAGTGGGTGGCGGGCTACATGGAGGGCGCCGTGCGGACCGGCCGCGATGCGGCGGCGCAGGCGCTCGGACACGGGCCGCGCGACTACTCGGAGCCGCGTCGCTCGGCGAACGAGCGGGCGCCCTCGAGGAACTCGGGCGCGGCCATCGCGCGCGAGTAGGCGGGGAAGCGCCCGGCGGCCATCGCCGCGAAGGTCTCCTCGACGGTGAGCCCCTCGCCGCGGCGCGCGATCTCCTTCATCGCCTGAACGGCCAGCGGCGGGCAGCCGGCGATGTGGTCGGCCACCCGGCGGGCCTCGTCCATCAGCTCCGCGGCCGGGACGACCGAGCGGACGAGCCCGCGGCGCTCCGCCTCGGCGGCGCCGAGCCGGCGGCTTGTCAGCAGCAGGTCCATGGCGAGGAACCACGGGAGCCGCCGCGGCAGCCGCTGGGCGCCACCGGCATCAGGCACGATCCCGAGGCTGAGCTCGGGGAGGAAGAGCTCGGCGTGATCGGCGGCGACGATCAGATCGCAGGCCAGCACGAGCTCGAAGCCGCCGCCGACGGCGAGGCCGTTGACCGCGGCGATCACCGGCTTGTCGAGGTCGAACAGCTCGGTGAGCCCGGCGAAGCCGCCCGGCCCGAAGTCTGTCGAGGTGTCCTCGTCGCCGGCGGCCGCGGCCTTCAGGTCCCAGCCCGCGGAGAAGAAGCGCTCGCCCGCTCCCGTGAGGATTCCGGCATGGAGATCGGGGTCGTCCCGCAGGCGCGCGAACGCCTCGTAGAGCTCGATGCCGGTCGCGCGGTCGATGGCGTTCGCCTTCGGGCGGTCGAGCATGACCTCGATCACGTGCCCGCGTATCTCGGTGCGGACGGCCGGCATCCGCTCTAGCGCACCCGGAAGCCTGTCTCGGCGAGCACGCTGTAGCCGTCGTCGAGCATCAGCGTCGCACGGTAACGGCCGGGAGCGAGCGTCCCGAGGTCCGCCTTCGTGAAGCTGATGCGGCCGCTCGGGCGCGCCGCCGTGTACTTGAACCCGAAGTACTGGTACAGGTCGTCCTCGCCCTCGCGGTAGATGCCGACCCAGTCGAGTTTGTTGGCCGGCGCGCCGCCGAAGCGCAGCCGGATCGGGTCGCCGCGCCCGAAGCTCGTGCGGGTGGCGCGGATCGCGGGCCTCGTGCCCGGTGCCTCGATCCAGAAGCGGTAGCTCGCCTCGACGCTGCCGTTGCCGCGCAGGAGCGCCGCGCGGTAGGCGCCGGGCGCGAGGGTCCGGGTGCCGAAGTACGAGGCGAGGTGGTCCGAGGCGTCGTAGATCGGGATCGACATCAGCGGCTTGCCCCCGCGCATGACCGCGATCTTGCGGCCCGCGCCGCCCGTCGTGCGGGTGTAGCGCACGCTGACCCGTTCGCCGCGCGTGACGACGCGCGGCTCGGCGCTCACGAGCGCGGGCGCTCTCCCGGGGGTCACTGAGAAGGTCGACGCCAAGGCGCGGTGATCGGAGCCGTACGGGTCGAGCCCGACCTCGACGTCCGGCCCGCCCTCTTCCGCCACGAGCCGAGCGGCCAGCGTGCGGGCCGGGCCTGCCGCCATCACCCAGTCGATGCGGTCGAGCGTCTCCTTGGCGCGGATGCGCGGCGCCGGCGTGCCGGGCGTCCAGGTGTAACCGGGGGTCGCGACCGGGTCCGGGTGAGCGTCGCGGTAGGAGTCGCGGAAGCCGGCGCGCGCGAGCGCTCGGGAGACCGGCCATTCGAGCGCGAAGGGAACGCGCTCGGGGCGCGCTCGGGCGACCGCCTCGGTCCAGTCGAGGTGCGAGGGCGAGTTGAAGTCGCCGGTGATGAAGCTCGGCACGCCGCGCTCGGCGAGCGGTCCGAGCGTGCGCAGGTAGGGGCGGATCTCGGGAAGGCGCGTCGAGCGCTCGAGCGCGAGCACGTTGCGCGGCCCCTTGCCCGCGGCCGCCTCCTCGGGCCCGTAGGGGCAGCAGGTGAGGTGGACGTTCCCGATCGCGACGACGTGATCGAGGTCGAGCGCCGCGTAGGCGAAGCGCTCGGCGCCGCTCCCGACGGCGAAGAGCGGATAGCGCGAGATCAGGTGGAGGCTGTCGTCCACGTACGGCATCCCGGCTGCCGCCGCGAGCCTGCGCAGGTTGCCCTCCGGCTCCTGCACGCCGACGATGTCGGCGTCCGCCCTTCGCACGGCGCGGGCGACCTGGTCGAACTCGACCTGCACGCCGCCGTACCAGATGTTGAAGGTCATCACGGTCAGGGGGCGCTCGGCCTGGGCTGCCGCGGCCGGCGGCGCGGCCTGCGCCGCGCCTGCCGGCAGCAGTGCGAGTCCGGCAGCGATCAGGACTCTTTGTGCGACTGACCACAAAGTCAACAGAACTCAACCTACATGACAGCGGCGGGACGGGCAAACCGCCCCGGAACGCACGGCGCCCGCCGGATGGCGGGCACCGCGCGTGATGCGATTTCGGCTCGGCCTACGCCTCGGCCGGCTGCGGGTCGTGGCGCGGCTGCACGCGCCGCTCGTCGACCGGCTCCGCCGAGCCCTCGAGCGCGGGGCCCTTGGGCAGCCACTCGAGCCACTTCGGCAGGTACCAGTTCCAGTCGCCGAGCAGCTTCATCGTCGCCGGCAGCAGCACGCCGCGGACGAGCGTGGCGTCGATCAGGACCGCCACCGCGAGGCCCACTCCGAACTGCTTCATGTCGATGAACGACAGCGTGGCGAAGATGGAGAACACGCCGACCATCACGAGCGCCGCCGCGGTCACCACCCCGGCCGTCGACTTGATGCCGTGTGCCACGGCCTCGTCGTTCGACTCGCCGCGGTCCACCGCCTCCTTGATCCGGCTCAGGATGAACACGTGATAGTCCATCGAGAGGCCGAACAGGATCACGAACAGCATCAGCGGGAACCAGGCCGTGATCGCGCCGGTGGAATCGAAGTTCAGGAAGTCCTCCAGATGCCCGTCCTGGAAGATCCAGGTCACGATTCCGAGCGCGGCCGCCACCGACAGGACGTTCAGGACGATCGCCTTCACAGGGATGACGATCGACCGGAAGGTCACCAGCAGCAGCATGAACGCCATCGCGAAGACGAACGCGAACACGTACCAGATGCGCTCCGCCATCAGGTCGTTGAAGTCCATCGACCCGGCGGTGAAGCCGGTCACGCCGACGAGCTCGCCACCCTGCACGTTCGAGAACACGTCCGGCACGATGTCGTCACGGAGCGTGTGCACCGCGTTCATCGAGGTGTCGTCGGTGCCGGTTCCCGCCACCGGGACCTCGATCACGGCGACGTTTCCGTTCGGGCTGACGTCGACCGTCACGGGCTCGTGGAACTGGTTCGACTCGGCCGCGATGGCACGCATCTCCTGCGCGTAGCCCTGGATCTGCGCCTTGTCGAGGTTCTCGCCCTCGAGCACGAGGTCGGCCGTGAACTGCTCACCCGGGAAAGCGGCCTGCATCCGGTCGTAGGTCTGCATGACCTCGAGCGAGCGCGGCAGGCCGTCGACGCCCGAGTCCGCCGTATGGATGTGCAGCACCGGGACGGCGAGCACGACCAGAACCGCCGTCGCCGCGATCGCGGAGGCGAGCGGGCGCGCCAGCACCCGGTTCAGGATCCACGACCACACCCGCGGCTCGCCGGTCCGCCGCTCGGGCTTGAGGAACGGGATCCGCCCCTTGTTCACCCGGTCGCCGAGCTTCGAGAGCACCGCGGGCAGCACGGTGAGCGAGCCCAGCACTGCGATCGCCACCACGAGGATCGTGCCCGTGGCAAACGACAGGAACGTCGGGGCGCCGCCGAGGTACATGCCGGCCATCGCCGCGATCACGGTGAAGCCCGACACGAGCACGGCACGGCCCGATGTCGCGGCCGCTGCCTCGAGGGCCGCCTCCTCACTACGCCCGCGTGCGCGCTCCTCGCGCTCACGGCGGATGTAGAAGAGGGCGTAGTCGACGCCCACGGCCAGGCCGATCAGCAGCACGACCGAGTTGATCGACTCGTCGACCGGCCAGAGCTGCGAGATCGGGCCGATCAGGCCGATCGCCGCCGCCACGGCCGTCACGGCCAGCAGCAGAGGGACGAAGGCCGCCAGCAGCGCACCAAAAGCAAGGATGAGGATGATCAGCGTGATGGGCAGTGAGGTGACCTCGGCCTTCTTGAAGTCGTCCTCGAATGCCTGCGACAGCGCCTTGTCCGCGCTGGCGTCGCCGAACTCCTCGATCGTGTAGCCGGCGTGCCGGCTGTCCAGCTTCGAGACGTTCGCGAGAGCCCCGTCCACCAGGCTCTCGGCCTGGCCCTTGTTGTCGGGCAGCTCGAAGGTGATGAGGGCCGAGTGGCCGTCCTTCGAGAGCTGGCCCTCGCTGTCCTCGCCGTACGGGCTGGTGACGTTCTTGACGCCCCGTGTGCCGCGCAGCGAGCTCTCGACGTCCGCCACGACCGCCTTGAACCGGGGGTCGTCCGTAGACGCCTTCTTGTTCTGCACCATCACGCTCTCGGAGACCTTGTCCGGGAAGTTCTGCGAGACCGCAGTGTCCGCCCGGCCGGACTCGCCGATGCCGTTGTCGTCGACGTCGTCGAGAGTCTTGGTGCCTACGGAGCCGCCGATGAAGACGGCCAAGATCACGAAGAGAAGCCACCCCACGATGGCCTTCTTCCGGTGTTGAGCGCTCCACCTTCCGGCGCGCGCCGCGATGTTGTTTGTCCTCGATTGGCTCATGCGGAGATCGTCCGCCGTTGCGAGAGCCGTTCCAATGCGGGATCCCCCCTAAGGGAGGTGGGGCTAACCGAACCGCTGAAGCACCGCCTCGATCGTGCGGGCGACCCGCACAGGCTCCTTCGTGACCTGGCGCCAGGTGAAGCGGAGCGTGGTGTAGCCCGCCTCCGCCAGCAGCTGGTCGCGGCGGCGGTCGGCTTCAAAGGCCTTCTTCGTGAGGTGCGTCCGGGCGCCGTCGGTTTCGACGATCAGCTTCGCGGCCGGCCAGAGGAAGTCGGGAGAGAACGCGATTTCGTTCAGCTGGATCCAGCCGTTCACGACCGGCCGGGGAAGGGAGTGGGCTCGGCAGAGTGCAAGGAATATGCGCTCGATCTCCGTGCGCGTGAGGGCGCTTTGCGGATCGAGCCCTCTCAGGACTTCCCGGAGGCGGCGAGTCCCGCGCCCGCCCGCGACACGCGTGAGCAGCTCTTCGATCGTGCGCACGTCGAAGAGCCTCAGATGCTCCGCTCGATCGCAGGCCTTCTCGAGCGCCTCGGCTCGGAGCACCGATGCAAGGTCGAGCAGAGTAAGGGCGACGGACGTGCAGGGAACGCCGTCGCAGGCGGTCACGTCAACGGTGGTCAGCCACGGCCGCCAGTGGACGCGGATGCCGGCGCGCGTCCGCCCAGTCCTTCGGGCGGCCGTCACCTCGACCGAAGGACCGCCTCCTTCGCGGAATCCCCAGAGAATCCCGGCCGAGCGGTGAGAGAGAACGGCTCCATCGCCGCAGGCGAGCACCGCAGCCATCCAGTGTCCGCGGCCGGTGAGCGAGGGGTATCCGACCGCATAGACGCCCCGGTGTACGCCATGCAGGCGACCAACGCGAACGCGCTCACGCACAGCGCTCGCACTGAGCCCGAGCAGGCCCAGCTGCGGCAGCGACACGACGCCGTGCTGATGTGCCGCAAGCGCCGCGATCGCCACATCGACGCCGCGAGTGGCGACTTGCGTCCGTATATCTGTCGCAATTCGCCACTCGTGCGTCATGGACGGATCGTTGCGCCGGCCGCGTCACGGTTCAGCACGCGCGGGTGACAACTCGGCGACGCGTGCGTTACGAGAAGCGCATCCGCCGTGGCGCCTCGCGCATGCGGATCACGCGGGCCGGCACGCCGCCGACGACGGCGTTGGCCGGGACGTCGCGGGTCACCACGGCGTTGTGCCGATCACGGCGTTGTCGCCCACGGTCACGCCGCGCAGGATGCAGGCGCCGTAGCCGATCCAGACGTTGTTGCCGACGCGCACGTCGCGCTTGTAGATGCCCTGGAGGCGGATCGGGCGCTCGACCTCGACCATGCCGTGGTCGAAGTCGATCAGCATCACGCGATCGGCGATCACGCACTCGCGCCCGATCGACACGTGCTGGAAGGAGGAGATCGTGCACTCCTGGCCGAGCACCGTCTTGGCCCCGATCGAGACGGCGCCCTCGTGGCAGCGGATCTTGCAGCCGTGCCCGACCCAGGACCAGCGGCCGAGCTCGAGCGTGGCGCGCCGGGCCGACCTCGAGCGAGCAGCCCGGGCCGATGAAGGCGAGCCCGTCGAGCAGCAGGCCGCCTCGCAGCCGCAGCTTCCACCAGCCGAGCCGCACGATCAGCCGCCCGTACTTCGCGTTCAGCATGCCCTTGCGACGCATGAAGCGCAGCGAGCGCGAGCGGTCCGCCGCCGCGCGGCGGCGGCTCGCCGCGGACCTCGGGCGGCAGGTCGGACGGCGGCGCGGCTATGGGCTCGGTGGCGCCCTCCATTCCGAGGGCGGATGATAGGCGGGCCCGGTGGTGTGGCTATCCGTATTGGCGAAACGGCCGGCCGGGTACACAATCCGCCGCTGAGATGGCGATCACCGTCCTCATCGTCGACGACCACCCGAGCTTCCGGGCGAGCGCCCGCATGCTGCTCGAGGCGGAGGGGTTCGAGGTGGTCGGCGAGGCGCCCGACGGCCTGACGGCGATCGAGCGCGGCGCACGAGCTGCAGCCGCAGATGGTGCTGCTCGACGTGCAGCTGCCCGACATCGACGGCTTCGAGGTCGCGCGCGCGCATCACCGCCAACGGCAACGCGCCGGCCGTGGTGCTCACCTCGAGCCGCGACGTGGACGACCTCGGCCCGCTCGGCGAGCGGACGAAGATCCGCGGGTTCATCCCCAAGTCGGAGCTGTCGGGCGCGGCGCTGGAGGCGCTCCTCTGACCTCGCTCCGCCGTGCCCTGTGGGGGCTCGGGGGCGCGGCGGTCGCGCTTGGCCTGATCGACCTCGCGCTCATCCTGACGAGCGACTATCTCCCGCTGCGCGGGGCGGTCGCCGTGCTCGGGCTGTTCGTCGGCTGGGGCTGGGTCGGCACCGGCCTGTTCACCTGGGCGCGCGAGCCCGAGAACCGCGTCGGCATGCTGATGGCCGCGACGGGCTTCGCCTGGCTCGTCAGCCTCGTGGGGGTCTCCGACATCCCGCTCCTGTTCACGATCGGCCAGGTGCTCGGCTCGGTCTTCTTCGTGACCGCCCTGCACATGCTCCTGTCCGCGCCGGAGGGGCGACTGCACTCGACGTTCGAACGCCGGCTCATCGGCGATCAGCTACGGGCTCACGCTGCTCGTGCTCCCGCTCTATCTGTTCGCGCGACCCCCAGACGGCCTTCGACTGCGACGACTGCCCCGAGAACGTCCTGCTGATCTCTTCGAACGACACGGTCGTCGACGTCCTCGGCGCCGGGCTCGACGCCGCCGCGCTCGTCGCTCGTGACCGTGGTGATGGTGTACCTGATCCGCCGCTACCGCCGCGCCGGGGGCGCGGAGCGGCGCGTCTACGGGCCGCTCTACCTCGCCGGCATCGCGCTGATGATCGCGCTGCGTGGCGACCGTCGCGGTCAACGCGGCCGCGACGAGCAGCGACGCCGCGAACGTCGCGTGGCTGACGGCGATGGTCGTGCTGGGACTCATGCCGTTCGTCTTCCTCGCCGCCTTCGCGCGCGCCCGGATGCTCCAGGGCGGCGCCGTCGGCGAGCTGATCTCGCGGCTCGGGGAGGCTCCGCGCCCGGGCGAGCTGCGCGACGCGCTCGCCGAGGCGCTCGTCGACCCGTCGCTCGAGCTCGTCTACTGGCTGCCGGAGAGCGCGCGCTTCGTCGACGCGACGGGGCGGCCCTTCGCGCTGCCGAAGCAGGGCTCCGGCCGCGCGGTGGCGCCGGTCGAGCGCGACGGCGAGACGATCGCGGCGATCGTCTACGACGCCTCGCTCACGGCCGCGCGCGACCACGTCCGCGCAGTCGGCGCCGCCGCGGCGCTCGCGCTCCAGAACGAGCGGCTCGACGCCGAGCTGCGCGCCAAGGTCGAGGAGCTGCGCGCGTCGCGCGAGCGCATGCTGCGGATCGGCCTCGAGGAGCGCCGGCGGCTCGAGCGCAACCTGCACGACGGCGCCCAGCAGCGGCTCGTGTCGCTCGCGCTCAGCCTCAGGCTCGCGCGCTCGAGGCTGCGCGAGGACCCGGACGGCGCCGAGACGCTGCTCGCGCGACGCCGGCGACGAGCTCGACTCGGCGCTCGAGGAGCTGCGCGAGCTGGCGCGCGGCCTGCACCCGGCGCTGCTGCACGAGCGCGGCCTGCGCACCGCGCTCGAGACGCTCGCGCTGCGCGCGCCCGTTCCCGGTCGAGCTGGGTCCGGTGCCGTCCGAGCGCCTCCCGGAGGCGATCGAGCTGGCGGCCTACTTCGTGGTCTCGGAGGCGCTCACGAACGTCGCGAAGTACGCTGGCGCGAGTCAGGCGAGCGTCAGCGTCGAGCGTGACAACGGCCGGGTCGTCGTGGCTGTCGCCGACGACGGGGTGGGCGGGGCCGATCCCGGCAAGGGCACCGGCCTGCGCGGCCTCGCGGACCGGATGGCGGTGCTCGAGGGCCGTCTCGAGGTGGAATCGGAGCCGGGGAGTGGAACGATCGTGAAGGCGAGCATCCCATGCGCGTAGTGGTGGCGGACGACTCCGTCCTGCTGCGCGAGGGCGTGGTGCGGCTGCTCGAGGACCGGGGCTTCGAGGTGGTGGCGCAGGCCGGCGACGCCGAGGACCTGATCCGCAAGGTGGGCGCGCACAAGCCGGACGTGGCCGTCGTCGACATTCGCATGCCGCCCACGAACACCGACGACGGCCTGCGCGCCGCGCTCGAGATCCGCGTCGAGCCACCCCGACACGGGCGTGCTCGTCCTCTCCCAGTACGTGGAGGAGGGCTACGCGCTCGAGCTCGTGAGCGACAGCGCGGGCGGCGTGGGCTACCTGCTGAAGGACCGCGTGGCGGACGTCGAGCGCTTCGTCGAGTCGGTCAAGCGCGTGGCCGAGGGCGGCTCGGCGCTCGATCCCGAGGTCGTGGCCCAGCTCGTCGGCCGCGCCCGCCGCGACGATCCGCTCGCCGAGCTCACGCCGCGCGAGCGCGAGGTGCTGGAGCTGATGGCAGAGGGCCGCTCGAACAACGCGATCGCGGAGCACATGGTCGTGACCGAGCGGGCCGTCGAGAAGCACGTGACGAGCATCTTCGGGAAGCTCGGCCTGACGCCGGCGGCGGAGGACCACCGCCGCGTGCTGGCGGTGCTCACGTTCCTCAGGGCCTGAACGGCGAACGGGCACGTGCCCGCGAGCCCTACCGGATCACCGCCGACAGGTACTCGCCGCGGAAGCGCAGCGTGCCGTCGCTCTCGAGGTTCTCCTCCTCGAGAAAGGCGACGTAGGCCGGGCGCAGCTCACCGGCGCGCTCGCGCGAGCAGCTCGCGCGCGTTCAGGAGCGGCCCGAAGCTCTCGAGCATGAAGTCCGCGTAGGCCTCGGACGGAGCTCGTCGCGCCACTCGACCTCGCGGCGCTCGAAGCTCGCGTCCTCGCCGAGCAGCTCGCGCACGTGCTCCTCGGTGCCCCACAGGAGCGGGAGAGCTCGCGTCCGGTGGAGGCGGGACGAGCTGCGGCCATCGTGGCGAACATCCGCCCGATCGCGCCCTGCGGGGTCCAGCAGCAGATGCCGATCGTCCCGTCCGGCCGGCAGACCCGCCTCATCTCGGCGGCGGTGCGCTCGTGGTCGGGGGCGAACATGTGGCCGAAGGTCGAGATCACGCGGTCGAAGCTCGCATCGGCGAACGGGAGCTCCTGGGCGTCGCCCTCGACCCACTCGACCTCGACCATCGCGTCGGCCGCCCGCTCCCGCGCGATCGCGAGCAGGTCGGGCTGAGAAGTCGAGCCCAGTCACCCGCGCGCCCGAGCGGGCGCGCCGGGATCGTCGCGTTGCCGGCGCCGCAGGCCACGTCGAGGATCTCCATGCCGGGCGCGAGCCCGACGGCCTCCACCACGTGCTCGCCGACCATGCCGATCTTCTCCGCCACGGCGGCGTAGTTGCCTGAGCCCCACATCGTTCGCGGATCCATGTCGGCCACTATGGTCGGTTATCCGTACTGCGGTCAACCGGCTCGGTTTGTAAACCTGCCGGGCATGGATTCGATCGTCACCGCAACCGACGTTCGGCGCCGGTTCGGCGAGGGCGACGCGGCCGTGAACGCGCTCGCCGGCGTCAGCGTCGGCTTCGAACGGGGCCGCTTCAGCGCCATCATGGGGCCCTCGGGCTCGGGCAAGTCGACGCTCATGCACATCCTCGCCGGGCTCGACCGCCCGACCTCCGGCACGGTCAGCATCGACGGCGTCGACATCACGGGCCTCGACGACGCCGCGCTCACGCGGCTGCGCCGCGACAAGCTCGGCTTCATCTTCCAGTTCTTCAACCTGATCCCGGTGCTCACGGCGGAGGAGAACGTGGTGCTGCCGCTCTCGATCGCGGGCGAGAAGCCGGACTCCGAATGGATCGACCGGCTGATCGCGACGGTCGGCCTGGACGACCGGCGCACGCACCGGCCCGTCCGAGCTGTCGGGCGGCCAGCAGCAGCGCGTCGCGGTGGCGCGCGCGCTCGCCTCGCAGCCCGCCGTCGTGTTCGCCGACGAGCCGACCGGCAACCTCGACTCGAAGTCGAGCGAGGAGGTCCTCCAGCTCCTGCGGCGCTCGGTCGACGAGCTCGGCCAGTCCGTCGTGATGGTGACCCACGACCCCGAGGCGGCCTCGCACGCCGACCGGCTGATCGTGTTGCGCGACGGCCTCATCGTTCACGACGCCGAGGCCGGCACGGCGGACGAGGTGATCGAGCTGATGAAGGAAGTGGCGTGACCAAGGTCGCCCTGCGCGGCATCGCGGCGCGCAAGCTGCGCGCCTTCACGACCTGGCTCGCGATCTTCCTCGGCGTCGCGCTCGTCTCCGGGACCTACATCCTCACCGACACGATCAACGAGTCGTTCGGCGAGATCTTCAGCGAGTCCCTGAAGGGCACGGACGTCGCGGTCACGGCGAAGACGGACATCGCGAGCGACGACACCGGCCCGCCCGCCTTCGACGCGTCGCTGCTTCCGCGCGTGCGCGAGGTCGAGGGCGTCGAGCGCGGCCGCCGGCTCGGTCTTCGCGCTCCGGCAAGTTCGTCAAGGCGAACGGCGACGCCCTCACCGACAGCTTCGCGCCCAACTTCATCTCGTCGCTGCTGCCGCCGCGCTTCGAGACGCTCGACTACGTCGAGGGACGCAAGCCGCGCAGCGCGTCCGAGGCGTCGATCGACACGCAGACGGCCGACAACGCGGGCCTCGAGGTCGGCGACAAGCTCCGCGTGGCGGGCGCCAGGGAGGTCAAGGCCTACGACGTGGTCGGGCTGACACAGCTCGGCGACAGCAACTTCGGCGGCGCCGGCATCGCCCAGATGACGCTGCCCGAGGCGCAGCGCGTGACCGACCGGGTCGGCAAGTTCGACCAGATCTCGGTGTCCGCGGCCGAAGGGCGTCTCATCCCTGGAGCTGCGCGACCGGATCGCCCGGATCCTGCCGCCCAACCTGATAGCCGAGACGGGAGACGAGGCTGCGCAGCGGCAGACGGACGACATCAAGACCGACCTCGGCTTTCTCAGGATCGCGCTGCTCGTCTTCGCCGGGATCTCGCTGTTCGTCGGTGCATTCCAGATCTTCAACACCTTCTCGATCACGGTCGCCCAGCGCACGCGCGAGTTCGGCATGCTGCGCACGCTCGGCGCGTCGCGCAACCAGATCCTCTCGGTCGGTCGGGCTCGAGGCGCTGCGTGCTGGGCGTCGTCGGCGCCGCCACCGGCCTCGCCGCCGGGATCCTCTTCGCGGCCGGCATCAACGCGCTCTTCAAGGCCGTCGGCGCGGACCTGCCCAACACGGGCACGGTGCTCCTGCCCCGCACGATCATCGTCTCGCTCCTGATCGGCATCGTCGTGACGCTCGTGGCGGCGATCGCCCCCGCGCTGCGCGCCACGCGCATCACGCCGATGGCCGCGTTGCGCGAGTCCGAGCTTCAGGACTCGAAGCCGCGCGGGCGGCTGACCCTGATCGCGGCGCTGTTGCTCGGCGGCGTCGGCCTGGCCCTGATGCTGATCGGGCTGTTCGGCGGCATCGAGGAGTCCGGCAGCGCCGCGGGCCTGCTCGGCGGCGGCGCTGCCCTGATCCTGTTCGCCACCTCGCTGTTCTCGCCGCGGCTCGTGCGGCCGCTCGCTTCACTGGCGGGCAAGCCGATGGAGCGCATCCGCGGCCTGACCGGCCGGCTCGCGCGCGAGAACGCGATCCGCAAGCCCGGGCGCACCGCCACCACGGCTGCGGCGCTCATGATCGGGCTGGCGCTCGTGACCTTCGTGACCGTCTTCGCCGCCGGCCTCAAGTCCTCGATCGCGAAGACGATCGACGAGAACTTCAAGAGCGACGTGATCCTCCAGAACAGCGGACGGCTTCTCACCGATCCCGCGCGACGCCGTCGAGGCTGCGCGCGAGGTCGACGGCGTCGCGAGCGTCTCGGCGATCACCTACGGCTCCGGGCGAGTACGAGGGCGAGCAGATCCGGGTCGCGGGCGTCGACACCGGGACGATCAACGGGGTGCTGTCGCTGGACTTCGTGGACGGCGGCTCGCCCGAGATCATGAACGAGCTGGGTGATCGCGGCGCGGTCGTCGACGAGGCGTGGGCGAAGTCGAAGGGCCTCGACGTGGGCGACACCGTCCGCATCCGCACCCCGCTCGAGCGGACCGCCATCTACACCGTGGAGGGCAAGGTCGAGGGGGCGCTCGACCTGTTCGGGAAGATGCTCGTGCGCGAGTCGACCCTCGCGCCGCTGTTCGGCGCGGACCAGCCGAGCATCGCGTTCGCGCGGCTCGAGCACGACGCCTCCGCGGCGAGCGTCCAGGACGAGATGGAGTCCACGCTCAGAAGCGCCTATCCCACCGTGGAGGTGCGCAACCAGGAGCAGCTGAAGGAGCGACAGGAGCAGGACGTGAACACGCTGCTGCTGCTCGTCTACGCGCTGCTCTCGCTCGCCGTGATCGTCTCGCTGTTCGGGATCGTCAACACGCTCGCCCTCTCGATCCACGAGCGCACGCGCGAGCTCGGGATGCTGCGCGCGGTCGGCATGTCTCGCCGCCAGGTGCGCACGATGGTCCGCTACGAGGCCGTGATCACCGCCTTGATCGGGGCGATCCTCGGGATGGTGCTCGGCGTGCTGATGGCGGCGCTCGTGTCGCGGCCGCTCGCCGACGAGGGCTTCACGCTCTCCTATCCGATCGGGGTTCTCTTGCTGCTGCTGGTGCTGGCGGCGTTGGCCGGGGTGCTCGCCGCGATCGGCCCGGCGCGGCGGGCCTCGCGCATCGACGTGCTGCGGGCGCTCGCGTACGAGTAGGGTCGCCCGCAGGGCATGGCCACCGAGCGTCCAGTCGAGCCCGGCATCAGGCGCGATCTGAGCGGGGAGCTCAGCTACTCCGACTACCTGCGCCTCGACCTGCTGCTGGCCGCCCAGCAGCCGCTCAGCAGCCGGCCACGACGAGCTGCTCTTCATCGTCCAGCACCAGACCTCGGAGCTCTGGATGCGGCTGCTCCTCCACGAGCTCGACTCGGCCTGTCGCAACCTGGCGGCCGACCGCCTGAACGGCGCGCTCAAGGACCTCGCGCGCGTCAAGCACATCCAGCGCCAGCTCTTCGAGCAGTGGGCGGTGCTCGAGACCCTCACGCCGAGCGAGTACGCCGACTTTCGCGACCTGCTCGCGCGGGCGTCCGGCTTCCAGTCGCTCCAGTACCGCCTGATCGAGTTCCGGCTCGGGAACAAGACGCCCGAGATGCTCGAGGTGTTCGCGCATGCGCCCGAGGAGCAGGAGCGCCTGCGCGAGGCGCTCGCCGCGCCGAGCCTCTACGACGAGCTGCTGCGACTGCTCGCCCGCCGCGGCCTCCCGATCCCCGCCGAGCGCACGGAGCGGGACTGGTCGGTGCCGCCCGCGCCCGACCACCGGCTGGTCGAGGCCTTCAAGACCATCTACGAGGCGCGCGAGAGGTACTGGGTCGAGTACGAGCTGTGCGAGGAGCTCGTGGACATCGAGGAGAGCTTCCAGCTCTGGCGCTTCCGCCACCTCAAGACGGTGGAGCGGATCATCGGCGGGAGGACCGGGACCGGTGGCTCGTCGGGCGCCGATTTCCTGCGCGCCGCGCTCGATCTGCGCTTCTTCCCAGAGCTCTGGGACGTGCGCGCCGAGATCGGGCGCTGAGCGGGCGAATGGGCGGCATCCCCGTCAGCGGCGTATCGGAGCTCGTGCTCGAGGTGGTCGACCTGGAGGCCTCCGAGGAGTTCTACGCGGGCGTCCTCGGCCTGCCGGTGGTGGACCGCTGGCCCGACCGTGAGGCGATCTGGGTGATGGCGGGCGAGCGCACGCGCATCGGGCTGTGGCGCCCGCAGGTGGGGCTGATGGGCGGCCGCGGCGGCATCCACGTCCACTTCGCCATGCACATTGCCGACGAGCACTTCGACGAGGCGGTGGGCGCGCTGCGCGAGCGCGGCCAGAAGGTCGAGCTGCTCGAGTTCCCCGGCGCGGGCCGGGCCGCCTACGTCGGACGACCCGGACGGTAACGTCGTGGAGCTCTGGACCTGGGACGTGGGGGAGCATCTTCGCGGCGGTCCATAGGATTGCCGCTCCGTGTCAGCTCCTGGACGCACCGCCGCCGACCTCACAGAACGCCTGCTCGCGGGCGACAAGCGCGCGCTCGCGCGCGCGATCTCGCTCGTGGAGAACGACGACCCCGAGGGCTGGGCGCTCGTCCGCGAGGTCTACCCGAGCACCGGGCGGGCGGCGATCGTCGGCTTCACCGGCCCGCCCGGGGTCGGCAAGTCGACGATCATCGGCCGGCTCGTCGAGCGCGCCCGGGCGGCCGAGCGCGAGGTGGCGGTCCTCTCGATCGACCCGAGCTCTCCGTTCACCAAGGGCGCGCTGCTCGGGGACCGGATCCGGCTCAGCGAGCACTTCCTCGACCCGGGCGTCTACATCCGCTCGATGGCGAGCCGCGGCTCGCTCGGGGGCCTGTCGGAGGCCACCCTTCAGGCCGTGCTCCTCATGGACGCCTCTGGCAAGGACGACGTGTTCCTCGAGACAGTCGGAGTCGGGCAGGCCGAGGTCGACATCATCGACCACGCTGACACGGTGGTGCTCGCGCTCATGCCGGGCTCGGGCGACTCGATCCAGGCGCTCAAGGCCGGCGTGATGGAGATCCCCGACGTGATCGTGGTCAACAAGTCCGACCACCCGCTCGCCGACACGATGGTGCGCGAGATCCGCGGCGTGCTGTCGCTCGGGCCGCAGGAGGGATGGCGCGTCCCCATCATCAAGGCGGAGGCGACCAGGGGGGAGGGGATAGAGGAGCTGGGCGAGAAGATGGCCGAGCACCGCGAGTTCATCGAGGAGCGCGGCACGCTCGCCGAGCGCCGCCGCCGTAATCTGCTGAACGAGGTCGTGGCGCTCGCCGCCGCGCGCCTGCGCAGGCGGCTCGAGGCCCGCGTCAAGGACGACGAGTCGGTGCAGGCCCTGCTCGACGAGGTCGTGGCCCGCAGGCTCGACCCCGCCAGCGCCGCGGCGAAGCTGCTCGAGCTGGAGCCGTGAGCGATCCCCGCAAGTACCGGCTGGGCCGCGGCGAGCCGTTGCCCGAGGGCATCGCCCGCATCGCGCGCGGGCGCATCGACGACGCGATCGACGAGCTGAGTGGCGAGACGGACAGCAGCCCCGAGCAGGGCGTCCACAGCGCCCGCAAGGACATGAAGAAGCTGCGCGCGCTGCTGCGGCTGGTGCGCAGCGGGCTCGGCGACGACGTGTACCGCCGCGAGAACGCCTCCTTCCGCGACGCCGCGGCCCTGCTGTCCGGGCTCCGCGACGCCGACGTGATGCTCGTGACGCTCGCCGGGCTCGAGCTCGACGAGGCGGTCGCCGGGCCGCTTCGCCAGTCGCTCGAGGCCCACCGGCTGCGCACCGGCGGGGGAGCGCGGACGCAGGCCGCCGCGGAGGCCGTCGAGATCCTGCGCGAGGCCCGTGAGCGAGTCGCCGGATGGCCGCTCTCAGACGACGGCTTCGACGCGCTCGAGCCCGGACTGCGGCGCATGTACCGGCGCGGCCGCCGCGAATGGCGGGCGATGGGCAAGAGCCCGAGCGTCGAGGGCCTCCACGAGTGGCGCAAGCGGAGCAAGGAGATGTGGTACGACCACGAGCTCCTGCGCGCCGTCTGGAAGCCGGTCATGAAGGCCGTCGGCGACGAGGCGCACACGCTCTCGGACGTGCTCGGCGACGACCACGACCTGGCCGTTCTGCTCGAGTGGGCACGCGACCACGCCGCCCCGGCGCCGGAGCTCGCCGAGGCCGTGGAGCGGCGCCGCAGCGAGCTCTACGGCGAGGCGATGGAGCTGGGGGCGCGGCTCTACGCCGACCGGCCGAAGGTCTTCATCCGCAGGCTCGAGCGCCTCTTCGAAGCCTCGCGCGCGCCCGCGCCCGTCAAGGACTAGCGGGGCCGGCCGGTCGCAGCTCGATCACCGGGATCTGGCGGGGCGCGGCACGCTTGCGGTACCCCTTCCACGCCGGATAGATCTCGACCCCCCGCGCGTACCAGCGCTCACGTTCCTCGCCATTCAGCTCGCGGGCTGTCACCTCACTACGCTCGCCCTCGAAGATGATGGTTGCGCGCGAGTTGACCCGCAGGTTGTGGTACCAGGCCGGGTTGTGCGCCTGCCCGTAGTTGGAGGCGATCACCACCAGGCTCCCATCGTGCGGCACGCCCAGGACCGGCAGTGTTCGCTCGCGGCCGCTCCTCGCGCCCGTGGTCGTGAGCATCACCATCGGCAGTCCCGTGACCCAGGAGGTGAAGGTCGCCCGGCCGCGACTCGCCCGGTACACCACCTCGTCGATGTGGTGGAGGGCGCGTGCGTAGAACCAGGAGAGCGGCGGCACCTCTCCCGACAGCCGCATCAAGCGCCGCGGCCAGTTCGCCTGCTCGTAGCCGTACATCGCAGACATGGACGTCTCAGCCACAGAATTATTCCGCAGCGCCGGCCGCAGCGTCGCGCTCCCTGACGAGCGTCCTCGGCGCCGCGAGCCGCCAGGCGTCCTCGACCACCTCGGCGAGCTCCTCCTCGTCGATGTTGGCGAGCCGGACGAGCACGTAGCCGTAGCCCTGGTAGTGGGGCGTCTCGAAGAAGACCTCGGGCTCTGCCTCCATCAGGAGGCGCTTCTCGCCCTTCTCGACCTTGGCCACGAGCACCGTGTCGTCGTCGCGCAGGCGGGCGAAGAACTTGCCGCGCACCTTCCACGAAGGCGTCCCGTATGAGGTGCCCTCCTCGACATCGGGGAGGGCCGCCACCAGCCTTCGTGCCGTCTCAGCGCTCGCCATCGCGCACAGTCTGCCAGCGCGAGTTGCGCACCTCGATCAGGACGACGGCCGCGAGCGCCGCACCGGCCGCGGCCGCGAGCCAGTAAGGCCAGGCCTCTCCGCCCGCGAAGCTCGGGAAGGCCTCCGTCAGCGGCCCGAACGGGGCGTCGGGCGGATCGTCGACAAGCGAGCCGTCGCCCCAGCGCACATCGGCGTAGAGCCACGCCGACGCCGCGAGCGTCAGCGCCGCCAGCGCGCTCCCGGCACGCGGCGCGTGGCGCAGCCCCCATGCGACCAGCGGGACGGCGAGCGGCAGCACCGCGACCAGGTGGCGCGGCGGGAACCAGAACCCGAACATGGTCGGCGCGAGGAACGCGGCCACCAGCAGCTGGAGGCCGAGCGCCGCGGCGCACAGGCCCGCGCAGAGCTCGACCTCGCGGAGCCCGGGCACGGCGTGTGCCAGCCGGTCGCGGTGGGTGCGCCACAGCCACCAGACGCCCACGAAGGCGAGCAGGAATACGGGCGCCCAGCGCAGCAGGCCGAAGTCCCGGTCGAAGAAGAGCGCGACGAGCCGGTAGCTGCGCTCGAGGTAGCCGACGGGGGAGGAGGCCCCGGTGGCGCTCTCGCCGGGGCCGAGGGCGACGTAGGGAGTGGGGCCGCCGAAGAGCGCCTCGTTCACTCCGACGTACAGCGCCAGGCTGAACAGGGCGACCTCGACGGTGCCCACCGCGAGCGTGCGGCGCCGGGCGCTCCAGAGGGCGCGCGCGGCGACCCAGCCGACGAGCAGCCCGGGCGCGGCGAACCTGATCCCGAGCCAGGGCAGTGCGCCGAGCAGCGCGAAGCAGACGATGGCGTCGCGCCTACTCGCGCGCCCGTCGAGCCTGACGGCGAGCAGCGCCGCCCCCGCGAGCGCGGCTCCGGCGGCGGGCTCGGGCGCGACCGCACTGCCGTAGGCGAGCAGCGGCGGCGAGAGTCCGGCCGCCGCCGCCGCGCCGAGCGCCCACGGGTCCGGGACCACGCGCAGCGCCAGCCGGTAGGCGAGCGCCATCGCGAGTGCCGCGACGGCCGCCAGGAACAGCTCGACCCCCTTGGCGCCGGCGAGCGCGTAGGCGGGGGCGATGAAGGCGGCGAAGCCGATCCCGTACGGCTCGTGCAGGCGCCCCTCGGTCTCCTCGCCCTGTTCGCGCAGCGTGTAGGGATAGAAGTCCTCGTACGCGCGCGCCGCGTACTGGTTGCGGAGGTCGAAGTCGCCGTCCTCCACGATCGACTCGGCCGTGAGCAGGTGGTGGGGCTCGGCGCCCGCGTAGTTCGAGGCGCCGAACGCGTTCAGCCCGATCGTCGCCGCGTAGGCCCCGAAGAGGAGCAGCCACAGGAGGACGGTGCGTCGCAAGCCGCGGCCCCGCCGGCTCAGATCACTCGCCGCAGCCGGCGGCTCATCGCCGCGCCCGACGCGCCGAAGGCGGCGCACAGCTGCTGGAAGCGGTCCTCGCGCGGGCCGATCCGCTCGTAGTGGCGGCGGATCAGGCGCGCGGGCATGAGCAGGGCGGCCGCGAACTCGTCCGCCTCCGCCTCGGCACGCGGGCGGCCTCGGCGCGGCGCGTCGCCCTCGGGCGGGTCGACCGCGTGCTTGCGGCACCAGACCGCGCCCTCGCTGCGGTGCAGGCACCAGTGGCCCAGCTCGTGCGAGACCGTGAAGCGGCGGCGGCCGGGCCACTCGCGCGCCTCCGGCGCACTAACCCAGATCTCGCCGATCGACGGCAGCAGCAGGCCGGACAGGCCCCTCGTCTCCTCGATCTCCGGAACGCCCGGGGCGCTGCGGAGGTCCTCGACCTCGCGCACCCACAGGCCGAAGCAGGAATCGGCGATGTCGTCGACCGGCACCGGAAGGGTCTGCCCGTTCCAGAGCCAGTCGGGGACCGTGGCCAGCACCTCCTCCGCCCGCTGCTCGATCTCGGACTGCATCAGCACCGCGATCGTAGGCGAGAGAGCACCTCCTCAAGCATCCGCGCGCCGGCCGCCGACCAGCGCGCCGGAGCGCGCGGCAGCTCCTGCAGGTCGCGGTCGGCGCGCTCGCGCAGCTCGGGATCGGCGCGCAGGGCGCGCATGAGCGCGGCCGCCAGGGGGCGGTCGCCCGATCGCAGGGCGGCCCTGTACAGGGCGAGCAGTTCGTGCATGGGGAGGGGGTCGCCGGGCCGGGGTCAAGCTGACGGCGGCGCGCCGCGGAAGAGGCGGTCGACCTCGTCCCACTCCGCGGCCGGTGCCTCGGGCCTTGCGTCGGGTGCGGCATCGGGCGCGACGCCGCCGTGCGTTCGCGCGAACACCGCGCCCGCATCCGTGCGCGGTGGCCCGGAGGCCGGCAGCTCGCCCGCCTTGCGGAGCGCGCCGGCCGACCAGCCGACGATTCTGCCGAGCGCCTCGAGCACGGTGTCGGACACGCCCGCGGCCGGCAGCAGGCCCTGCTCCATGCGGTGGTAGTACTCGCCGACCTTCTGCTCCTGGTTCTGGGCGCCGAGCCGCGCGGCGAGCTGGCCCACGAGCTCGGAGCGCCTGAGCTCCGCGCGCTGGCGCAGCCGCGGCAGCAGCGCCGGCCAGATGCCGCTCTCGCCGGCCAGCGAGCGCTGCACCTCCTCGGCGATGGTCGCGGCGGGGGAGCCCTGAAACGCCGAGGCCTCGAACTCCCGCCGCGGCGCACGCTCGAGGTACGCGTCGATCAGGCCGGCCAGCAGCTCACGGTCGCCGTCCGGCGCGCGGGCGAGATACGGGCGCGGGTCCGCCCCGGCGTCCTCGCGGACCGCCTGCTTGAACTCCGAGAGCAGTTGCTCGACGTCCGTCATGGCTCACCTCGAGTATCGCTGCCCTCCTCGAGCAGCTCCTTGAAGCGCCGCTGGAAGCGGGACGAGATCTGATGCACGTTCGCCTCGGTCATCCCGTCGCCGACGAGCGCGGCGGCCTCGGCGGCGGAGTGCGCCCCGAGCACGTAGAGGTCGATCACCCGCCGGTGGCTCTCGTTCTCGAGCTCGGAGTAGGCGGTCTGGAGACAGCCGCGCGCGTGGAGAGCGTCGCCCTCGAACGGCTCGCTCGGCTCGTGGCCCCAGACGTCGTCGTCGCCCTCGTGCTCGCCCGGGAGCGGCGCGGTCTTGGGCAGTCGGGTGCGGGCGTCATGGAAATCTGCGATCCGGCGCGAGAGGATCGTGTGCAGCCAGCTCCTGAACTCGCCGACCGAGCTGCCGTCGAACGCGGACGCGATCGCGCTCGTGAGCGTCTCCGATACGACGTCCGCGACGTCCGCCTCGGGCAGCTTCAGGCGCGCCCGGGCGGTGAGCGTGTCGTGGTAGCCGAACACCAGCACGGCGATCGCGGCCTTCATCGCCTCGTGGCGCCCGGCCTCGCGGGCGGCGCGCAGGTAGTCGATGAGCTGCTCATCGCTGAGCCCGCTCAGGTGATGCTCGGGAAGCTCTCGGAACGCGGCCAATGGAATGAGAGTCGGGGAGACCGCCGCCGACCTGACAGGAGCGGTGCGGCGGGCTTCCGTCCGGCGCTCGGTGCAGTCTCGCACCCTCGTGACCGAGATCTCGATCACGCGGGCGGGGGCCGCGGCGCGCTACGCGCTTCCCTCGGACCGGCAGTACCTCACGGCCCGGCACGTGTGGACGCGGATGGAGGACGGCGTGGCGACCGTGGGTGTCACGGCGCCGCTCGGCGAGATGCTCTGGTTCGCTCCCGAGGTCAGCTTCTGGGCGGTGGAGCGGGTGGACTTGGGCCAGACGCTCGCCACCGTTCAGGGCCGCTCCGGCCGGACCGTCGTGATCGGCTCCCCGGTCACCGGCTCCGTGCTCGCGCTGAACGGCCTGCTCGAGCGCGCGCCCCACGCCCTGCTCGCGCAGCCCTACGGCCGCGGCTGGGTCGCGCGCATCGTCCCGGACAGCTGGGAGCGCGACCACGCGGCGATGGCGAGCGCGCGCTCCTACCGGGCGGCGCTCGACGCCGAGCTGCCGATCGGGCGCGAGTTCTGCTTCGGCGGCGCCCTTCTGCCGGCTCCGCTGACGCCTCCGGCGGCCTAATCCCTTCTATCCCGACCAACTTTATAGAGAATTGCTATCGTCACCCGCGTGACGAGTGCATACGACGTCCATCAGCACCTCTGGCCGGAGACCGTCCTGAGCGTTCTGGAAGCCCGCGCGAGCGCACCACGCGCCGTCTGGCGCCGCGATGGCCGCTGGGAGATCACGCTCGACGCGGAGCCCGCGTTCGAGATCGATCCCCACGACCACGAGCCACGGCTGCGCGTCGAGAGACTTGCCGGGCAGGGCGTCGACCGTGCGCTCGTCGCGCTCTCGTCCCCGGTCGGGGCTGACTCCCTCCTCTCCGTCGTCTCGGCCTGGAACGAGTACGGGGAGTCGCTTCCGGGCGAGCTCGGCTGGTGGGCCGCGGTGCCTCATCCGCCCGTGGCCGGCCGCGCCGAGCTCGCCCGCGAAGCGCTCGCCGCCGGCGCCGCAGGGGTCTGCCTGCCGGCCGCCGAGCTCGGCTCGACGCGGCCGTCCGATGAGTTGCGCGAGCTGCTCGAGGTCCTCGAGCGCGAGAGCGCTCCGCTGTTCGTCCATCCGGGCCCGGCGAGGCCCGCGCGCGCGGAAGACGAGCCGGCGTGGTGGTCCCCCTGCACGGACTACGTGGCGCAGCAGCACGCCGCCTGGCACGGCTTCCACGCGGCGCTGCGGCCCGAGCTGCCGCGGCTGCGCGTGATCTTCGCCATGCTCGCGGGGCTTGCTCCGCTCCAGTCCGAGCGCACCGCGTCGCGCGGCGGGCCCGCCCGCGAGGCCGCGCTCCACGACGAGCTCTGCTTCTACGACACCTCCTCCTACGGAGCCCGCGCGGTCGGGGCGATGGCCACGGTGGTCGGCATCGGCCAGCTCGTGCACGGCACCGACCATCCGGTCGCGGCGGCTGCGCCCGATCCGGTCGAGGAGGCGTTCGGCGAGGGCTTCGCCGACGTCGTCCGGCGCAGCAGCGTCGCCCGCGCGCTCGGCTACACGTGGGTGCCCGCGTGAACGAGCCCGCGCTGCGCGAGACGCTCGACCGCTGGGTGGAGCGGCGCGAGCTGTGGGGCCCGCTCACGCGACACGATCCGGACGAGCGCACCTACGCGCTGCTCCACCGCGACGAGCACGTCGAGCTCTACCTGGTCTGCTGGATGCCGGGCCACGACACCGGCTTTCACGACCACGACGAGAGCGCTGCGGCGATCACGGTCCTGGACGGCCAGGTCAGCGAGGAGCGGCTCGCGCTCGACGGCACGGTCGAGGTCACGCTCGGGCCGGGCGACAGCGTCACGATCGCCCGCGAGGCGATCCATCGCGTCCGCCACGCGGGGGAGGCACCGGCCGTGAGCCTGCATGCGTACTCTCCGCCCCTGCGGCGGGTCGGGACCTACGAGGTCGCGGACAACGGTGCGCTCCTGCGCCACCCGCGGCCGTCCGAGACGCCGCTCGAAGCCGTGGCCTGACGACCGAGAGGAAACGCGTGAGCGAGACCGACACCTTCCTGGAGAACAACGAGCGCTACGCCGCATCGTTCGACAAGGGCGAACTGCCGCTGCCGCCCGGCCGCAAGGTCGCCGTGCTCGCGTGCATGGACGCGCGGCTCGACCCCGCGCGCGTGCTCGGGCTCGAGGAGGGCGACGCCCACGTGATCCGCAACGCCGGCGGCGTCGCGAGCGACGATGCGATCCGCTCGCTCGCGATCTCCCAGCGCAAGCTCGGCACCGAGGAGATCGTGATCATCCACCACACCGACTGCGGCATGCTCACCTTCGACGACGAGGACTTCGCCGCCGAGCTCGAGAGCGAGACCGGTAGCCGTCCGGGCTGGAACGCGCAGGCGTTCGCCGATCTCGACATCGATGTCCGCGACTCGATCGAGCGCATCAGGGAGAGCCCGTTCGTGCCGCGCACGGAAAACGTGCGCGGCTTCATCTACGAGGTCGAGACGGGGCGCCTGCGCGAGGTGAGCTGATCGGGCGCCGTCGCCGCGTAGCCGACGCCCACGATCACCACGACGACGCCCGCCAGCTGTATCGCGGAGGGCGACTCGGAGAAGATCAGCATGCCGAGCAGCATGGTCCCGACCGGCTGCAGCATCAGCAGGATCGACGTGAGCAGCGCGGGCAGCCGCGGCAGCGACGTCGAGATCAGCATCCAGCCGAGCACCTGAGAGGACAGCGCAAGCAGGAGCAGCCAGAACTGCGCCTCTGGGCCCGGCAGGAAGTCGATGTCGCCGACGGCGAGGCCGCCCAGGGCGCCGAACAGCGCCGCGCTCAGCGTGGCGTCGAACAGCGGCCCGGCCGGCCGGCGAAGGTCGGTGTTGATGTTGCGCAGGATCAGCAGGAAGAGGGCGTACATGATCGCGTTGAGGAGGCCGAAGACGACACCCAGCTGCGGGTCATCTCCGTAGGCGCCCGAGCCGATCACGCCCGAGATCAGCACCACTCCGCCGAAGACGACCGGCACCGCCACGAGCGAGCGGTTGCTCGGGCGCTCGCCGAGCGCGGCCCAGGCGAGCAGCGCCACGAACACCACCTGGACGTTGCCGAGCACCGTCGAGAGGCCGGCGCCCACGGCCTCGATCGCGTGGTGCCAGAAGGTCAGGTTGGCGGCGAACAGGATCCCCGCGAGCCAGCCGAGAAGGTGGTCGCGCCGCGAGCGCTCGCCGTAGCGCTCGTGCTCACGCCAGGCGAGCAGCGCGAGCAGCGGAAGCGCGTAGAAGCAGCGGAAGAAGGCGGCGGTCGACGGCGAGACCTCGGCCAGCTTCACGAGAATCGCCGAGAAGGCGATGACCAGCGCGCCGAGTGCGCCGGCGAGAACCGGCCGATCGCTCACGGCGACCGAGACTATCCGGCCGGATCGTCTCGGCCGGCCAGGGGCCACCGAGGGCCCGGGGGGCGCGAGCCCCCCGGTGGATATCGTCCGCCACCGTGTCGCGCAACACAGCCCTCTGGACGCTCGTGGTCTTCTTCGGAGCGACCGTCATGTTCGGCTACATCCGCAACGCCACCGAGGACGAGAGCACCGCGACGGCGCTCGCCGCCCAGCTTGCGGCGGGGCTGCTGCTCGTCGCGGTGATCATCCTGGTCATGCGCCGGCGGCGCTGAGTGGCCCCCGACCCGAGCACCGCGCGCTGGCTGGTCGACGGCATGAACGTGATCGGCTCGCGGCCGACAGGCTGGTGGCGCGATCGGCCGGGGGCGATGCGCGCGCTCGCCGACGAGCTCGCGGAGCTCTCGCGCGCGACCGGCGACGAGCTGACCGTGATCTTCGACGGCCGGCCCTTCGAGCTCGACGACGCGCCCGGGGTGAGCGTCGAGTTCGCGACGAGGCGCGGGCCGAACGCGGCTGACGACGACATCGCCGCGCTCGTCGAGCGCGATCCGGATCCCGGCAGCCTTACGGTCGTGACCTCCGACCGCACGCTCGCCGGGCGGGTGCGCCGGGCGGGCGCCGACGTGATGGGGGCGGGAGAGTTCCGGCGGAGGCTCGACGGGTGAGCGACGCCCGCTACCGGACCGCGCTGCTGGACTGGCTCGCCTGCGCGGCGGGCGGCCGCGACGAGCCCGCGGCACGCGCGGCGAGCGCTATCGGTGACCGCGTGGCGGCCGCCGGCACCGCGGGGCACGTGCTCGACTTCGACGACACCTACCTGCCGGGCATCGCCCACCTGAGCGCGCCGACCGCTCCCGCCGCGCTCGTCGCGGCCGCCGAGCTCGGCCTCGACGCGCGCGCGGCGCTCGACGCATATGCAGCCGGCTTCGAGGCGATGGGGGCGCTCGCGCGCGCCGGGCATCCCGCTCTCTACGACGGCCACTGGCATCCCACGGCGCTGTGCGGCGGCGTCGGCGCGGCCGTCACCGTGGCGGCGCTGCTCGACGCGCCGCGCGACGACGCCGTTGCGCTCGCCCTGCTGCGTGCCAGCGGGCTGCGGGCGGCCTTCGGCTCGCACGGCAAGTCCCTGCAGGTCGGCCTCGCGGCCTCCTCGGGCGTCGAAGCCGCCCGGCTCGCGGCCGCGGGCGCACGCGTTCCGCTCGAGCCGGCCGCCCGTGGCTACGAGGCGGCCACGGGCGGCACGTTCGCCGAGCCCGACCCGGCCCACCCGGCGGTCGAGCAGAACTGGATCAAGGCCTGGCCCTGCTGCCTCCAGACGCACGGCGCGATCGAGGCCGCCGCCGGCGTACGCGACGAGACTCCCGAACGGCTGACGGTGAGCGTCCATCCCGTCTCGCTCCAGGCGGCCGCTCACGGGCCCGAGCCCGCCGACGGGCTTCAGGCCAAGTTCTCGATCCCCTACCTCACCGCCTACACGCTGCTGCACGGGCCGCCACGCGTGGAGAGCTTCGACGAGGTCGAGCCGGCCGTGGTCGAGCGCGCCCGCGAGGTCGAGGTGCTCGCGGACGGCTCGCTGCTCGAGTCGGAGTTCGTGCTTCACGACGGCGACGAGGAGATCGCCCGGGTGAAGGCCGCGCTCGGGTCGCCGGCGAACCCGATGGACGCCGAGGCGCTCAGGCTCAAGGTGGAGGGTCTCGGCGGCCCCGAGCTCGCGGCGGCGCTAGACGACCTCGGCCGCCCGGCCGGCGAGCTGCTCGAACTGGCCGGGCTCTGAGCTTCGCTCGGGCGCCCGCTGCTCGGTGACCACCACCCGGCAGCCGCGCGCCGGGACCACCGTCACATGGCGGACCTTGGCGCGCTCGGGACGCGGCGACGGCGCCCTGAGGGTCACCCGCCTCAGCACCTCGCGCATCACGACGCGCATCTCGATCTGCGCGAACGAGGCCCCGATGCAGCGCCGCACCCCGCCCCCGAACGGGATCCAGGAATACGACTCGGCACCACCGTCGAGAAAGCGCTCGGGACGGAACCGCTCCGGCTCCGGGTAGAGGTCCGGCCGCATGTGCACCGCCGCGATGGCTGGCAGCACGAGCGTGCCCGCCGGGAGCCGGTGGCCGGCCACCTCCACCGGCCGCTGCAGCACGCGCGCCACGTCGGCGATCACCGGCCGCACGCGCAGCGTCTCCTTGACGACGGCGTCGACGTAGGCGTCGTCGTCGAGCGAGCCGAGCAGCCGCTCGAGCACGAGCGGAGTGCGCAGGAGCCGCTCGAAGGCCCACGAGAGCCCCGTGGCGGTCGTCTCGTGCCCTGCGGTCAGCAGGGTCATGAGCTCGTCGCGCAGCTCGACGTCGGTCATCGGCGCTCCATCGTCGTGTCGGGCCGCGAGCAGCAGCGACAGCACGTCGTCGCGCTCGTCCCCGGCGCCTAGCGCGGCGCGCCGGTCCGCGATCTCGGCATAGATCAGCTCGTCGACCCTCGCGACGCGCCTTGCGGAAGCGGGCGGCCGTCGAGAGCCCGCCGAGGTCGCGCTGCATGAAGGGCAGCCAGTCGAGCGGGTTGCTGAGCTCGCCGAGCGGCGGGATGCGCTCGCGGAACCGGTCCATGCGCTCGCCCTCGCGAACGCCGAACACGGCGCGCAGGATCACGTCGAGCGTGATCGCCTGCATCCGCGGGCGCAGTGCAAACGGCTCGCCGACCGGCCACGAGGAGACCTCCCGGGCCGCGCTGCCGGCCATCACGTCAACGTGGCGGCGCACTGCCTCGCCGTGGAACGGCGGCAGGAGGAGCTTGCGCTGTGAGAGATGGCGGTCCCCGTCGAGGGTCAGGAGCGAGTTCTCGCCGAGCGCATCGCCGAGCACGGTCGCGTTCGCCTCGCCGGCGTGGAAGACCTCCGACGAGCCTGTGAAGACCTGCTTCACGAGCTCCGGGTCGGCCACGTAGACGATGCGGCCGAAGAACGGGAAGTTCGAGCTGAAGATGTCCCCGTAGCGCTCGTGGCGCTCGACCATCCAGGCGTAGGGCTGCGCCGTCAGCCGCGCCGCCTGGAGCATGCGCGGCAGCCGGGGGCCGGGCGGGAAGCTCATGCAGCAGTTCTACCGGAGCGCGCGCGCAGGAACTCGAGCATGGCCCTGTGAGTCTCGCGCGGGCGCTCGAGCTGCGGCACGTGGCCGCAGTCGAGCTCGAGGTGACGGGCCTGCGGCAGGGCCCGCTCGACATGGCGCATGAAGGAGATCGGGACGAGCGCGTCGCGCTTGCCCCAGATGAACAGCGCGTCGGGGGCGAGCGTCTCGAGCCGTCTCCAGAGGCCCTCCTCGCCGTGCGGCTCGTCGAGATAGATGTTGCGCGCCGCCGCGTAGAAGGCGGCCCGCCCGCGCGGCGTCAGGTAGGAGCGCAGGAACTCGTCCACCCCGGCGGCCGCCCAGCCGTCGCTGGCCGTCGGCACGAGCCGGCGCGTCATCTGCTCGACGACTCGCCGCGGCGCCATCTGCAGCAGGCCGAGCTCGGGTCGCAGCAGCCTCACGATCGGGGCCCAGCGGCGCTCGCGAAGCCAGGCGAGCGCGGGGCACAGCAGCGTCAGCGACTGCACGCGCGCGCGATCGGCGAGCCCGGCCTCGACGGCCACCCGGCCGCCCATGCTGTTGCCGGCGAGGTGGGCGGAGCCGAGCCCGAGCGCGTCCATCGCCTCGAAGACCGAGCGGGCGAACCAGGGCGCGTCGTACGGCGCGCCGATCGGCTTGTCGGACTCCCCGAAGCCGGGCAGGTCGAGCGCCACGACGCGGTAGTCGGGCCCGGCGAGCGCCGCGAGCGTGGGCAGGAACGAGGCCTTCGTGCCGCCGAGCCCGTGCAGGCAGAGGAGCGTCTCCGGGCCGCTCCCCGCGGCGACGATCGACAGCCGGCCGGCGCCCGTCGTGATCCGCTCGAAGGCGAGCCGTCCGGGATCGCGCGAGCCGCCCGTGGCGGCCAGGAACCCGACGCCCACGTGGAGGCTGCCGCGCATCCGCAGGCGCCGCTGCTGGAAGGCCCCCATCGCTCCGCGCGGGTCCTCGGCGATGCGGCGCCAGGTGGCGGCGTCCGCGGCGATGACCGCGTCGGGCTCGGCATCGGCGCCGGCTCGGACGAGCTCCAGGCTCAGATCGCGCACGCGCGCCTCCCAGGCGGTCTCGCCGGCCACCTCGAGGCGGATCAGCGCCCGGCCGTCCGGGAGGTCGATCACGTCGGGATCCCAGCGCTCCGCCAGCGCGGCTATGCCCGCCGGCGGTGCGTCCGTGGTCCGGCCTGCCGCTGCCATCCGTGTCCGCAGGCTACGCGGAGAGGGAGACCGGTCGCCCCGTCGCGGCGCTCTCGTAGATCGCTGAGATCGCCCGCGCCTGCCCGAGCGCGTCGTCGCGTCCGAGCAGCGGCTGCCTCTGTCCGGTGATCGCGGCCGCGAAGTCGCGCAGCTCGCAGGCGTACGGGTTCTCGCGCTCCGCCTCGATCCGCTCGACCGAGCCGTCGGCTCCCGTCAGCTCGATGACCGGCTCGAGCGAGTGCCAGGGATCGCGCAGGACGAGCGTGCCCTCGAAGCCCACGACCTCGAGCTCGTGACGCGCCGCGCAGTCGAGCGCGCAGTCGAGCACGCCGAGCACATCGCCCTCGAAGCGCAGCATGGCGGTCAGGCGCGCGTCGACCCCGTCGCCGCCCTCGACCTCGAAGGCGCTCACCTCGACCGGCTCCCCGGCCACGAGCCGGCTGCCGCTCACGCAGTAGCAGCCCACGTCCATCAGCGCGCCGCCCTCGAGCTCGCGCGAGAGGCGAACGTCGCCCGGATCGCCGAGCGGGAACGAGAACGACGCGCGCACGAGCCGCAGCCCGCCGACCCGGGGCAGCAGCTCGGTGAGCCGCTTGGCCTGCGGGTGGTGGCGCCACATGAACGCCTCGGCGAGCACGCGGCCCGCGCTCTCGGCGGCGCCGAACGCGCGCTCGACCTCCTCGGGATGGCGGGAGAGCGGCTTCTCGCACAGCACGTGCTTGCCCGCCTCGAGCGCCCGCACGGACCAGTCGACGTGCATCGCGTTCGGCAGCGGTATGTAGACCGCCTCGACGTCCCCGTCCTCGAGCACCTCCTCGTAGGAGCCGAGCGCGCGCTCGATGCCGAGCTCGCGCGCCTGCGCCTCCGCGCGTTCGCGATCGCGCGACCCGATCGCGACGAGCTCGACCTCGTCCACGTCGCGGGCGCCCGCCGCGAGCTTGGCGTTGATACCCGCCGTCGAGAGAAGCGCGAGGCGCAGCGTCAGGCTCTCCCGGTTTGGGCCTGCCTCTTCCGCGACAGCGAGTCGACCGTGACGGCCAGCAGCAGCACGCCGCCGGTGATCACGAACTTCTCGCCCGAGCCCAGCCCGAGCAGGCCCAGCCCGTTGTCGATCGAGGCGATCACGAGTGCCCCGAGCAGTGCGCTCTTGATGTGGCCGATGCCGCCGAACAGCGAGGTGCCGCCGATCACGGCGGCGGCGATCGAGTAGAGCAGGATCTCGCCGCCGCCCGCGTTCGTGTCCACCGAGCGCAGCCGCGAGGCGAGGATCAGGCCGCCGACCGCGGCCATGAACGAGCAGATCGCGAAGCACATGATCTTGATGCGGTCGACGTCGATGCCCGCCCGCCGGGCCGCCTCGGTGTTGCCGCCGACCGCGTAGACGTAGCGGCCGAAGCGCGTGCGACTGAGGACGAAGCCCCAGAACAAGAGGAAGAAGCCGACCAACAGGAACACATAGGGGATGCCGCGGTCCTCGTTGGCGACCCAGACGACCAAGCCGAGAGCCAGCGCGAGGAAGCCGATGCGCAGAGCGATCAGGCTGATCGGGTCGTGGTCGAGGCTCGCCTTGCGGCGCACGCGCAGCTCGTTGAGCTCGATGCCCGCGAAGATCAGGACCGCGACGAGCCACAGGATCCACGACGTCGCCTCGGGCAGGAAGTCGTTGGCGAGCCCGATTAGGAAGTCGTCCTGGAGCACGACGGTCCCGCGGGCGCCGATCAACAGCAGCACCACCCCGTTCCACGCTATTAACCCCGCCAGCGTCACGACGAACGAGGGGATGCCGATCTTCGTGATGAGCAGGCCGTGGAAGGTGCCGATCGCGATACCGGACAGGAGGGCGAGGCCGATCGCGATCCAGGTCGCCACCTCGTTGCCGTCCGGGATCAGCAGCACCGCCGCGATCACGCCCGCGACGCCCGAGACGTAGCCGACCGACAGGTCGATCTCGCCCAGGAGCAGGACGAAGACGATGCCCATGGCGATGGTCGTGTAGGCCGCCGACTGGACGATCAGGTTGACGAAGTTCCCTGCTGTGAGGAAGCGGTCGTTCTGCGACTGGAAGACGATCGCGATGATGATCAGGCCGAGGATGATCGGCAGGGAGCCGAGCTGGCCCTCGCGGACGTCGGTCCACCAGTCGCGGAAGGCGCCAGCAAGGCCTGCGGCGGCGCCGGTCGGGGCGGGGGGCGCGGCGGTGCTCACGCCACGGCCTCCTGGTCGACGACTCCGGGCACCTTCGTGAGCTTCCCTGCCGTGATCGCCTGGACGACCTCCTGCTGGGTCGTCTCCTTCCGCTTGAACTCGGCCACGTTCTGGCCGAGCCGCAGGACGGTGATGTTGTCGGCCACCTCGAAGATGTCGTGCAGATTGTGGGAGATGAGGATCACGCCGAGGCCCTGCTCGGCGAGCCGCTTGACGAGGTCGAGCACCTGACGCGTCTGGGCGACGCCGAGCGCGGCGGTCGGCTCGTCGAGGACGACGAGCTTCGAGTTCCACATCACGGCCTTGGCCACGGCGACCGACTGGCGCTGCCCGCCGGAAAGCCCGGCGACCGTCTGGCGCACGCTTCGGATCGTCGTGACCGAAAGGCTCTTGAGCGTCTCGAGCGAGCGCGCCTCCATCTTGATCTCGTCGAGCGTGCGAGTCGCCTCGAGCTCCTCGCGCCCGAGGAACATGTTCTGGACGACGTCGAGGTTGTCCGCCAGCGCGAGGTCCTGGTAGACGATTTCGATGCCGAGATCCGAGGCCTCCTTCGGGTGATGGATGTTCACCGGCTGGCCCTCGAAGAGCATTTCCCCGCCGTCGATCCGGTTGATGCCCGCGACGCACTTGATGAGCGTCGACTTGCCCGCGCCGTTGTCACCCACCAGCGCCGTGACGCATCCGGCCGGCGCCGTGAAATCGACCTCGTGCAGGGCGATGACGGCACCGAAGTGCTTGCTCACCCCACGCAGCTCGAGCAACGCTGTATCGCTCATTCCGCTCACTCCCCCCGGGTTCGGGCCCGGCACTCTACGCGGCCCTGCCCCGGAGCGCAGTCGCGCTCCGGGGCGTGGGACACGCGTCGTCTGTCTAGCTCAGAGACCGAGCTTCTCGCAGTTCGCCGCGACCTTCCCGGCGCAGACGTCCTCCTTCGTCGGGTAGTCGGGGTTGCCGAAGTACTCGCCGACGTTGTCCTTCGTCACCGGCACCGGCTTGAGCAGGACGCTCGGGACCTCTTCGACGCCGTTGTCGATCGGCGTGGTCTTGGCGGTCGGCTCCTCGCCCTTGGCGAGCGCGATCGCGAGCTCGGCGGCCGCCTCTGCCTCCCCCTGGATCGCCTTGTAGACGGTCATGCACTGATCGCCGTTGACGATGTTCTGGAGGCCCTCCAGGGTCGCGTCCTGGCCGGTGACCGGGATCTGCGGCAGCTGGCGCTGCTTCAGGGCCGAGATGGCGGCGTTGCCGAGGCCGTCGTTGGCCGCGAGCACCCCGTCGACCTTGTTGTCGGCCTTCTGCAGGATCTGCTCGAAGATCGTCAGTGCCTGCTGGTTGTCCCAGTCGGGCACGGACTGATCGTCCACCTCGCTCCAGTCACCCGACTCGAACTTCGGGTTGATGACCGAGTCGTAGCCGTTCTTGAACAGCGTCGCGTTGTTGTCCGTCGGCGAGCCGTTGAGGACCGCGATTTGGGCGCCCTGCTTGTCGCCGATGCAGTCGACGAGCCCCTGGCCCTGCAGCTTTCCGACCTCCTCGTTGTCGAACGACACGTAGTAGTCCGTCGCATCCGTCTCGAGCGTCAGGCGGTCGTAGTCGATCACCTTCACGCCCTGCGACTGGGCGTTGGCCGCTATCGCGGCTCCGGACCCCGAGTCCAGGTTCACCAGCAGCAACACGTTGGCGCCGTTGGTGATCATCTGCTCGGCCTGCTGCTGCTGGGTGTTCTTGTTGCCCTCGGCGTTCTGGATGTCGGCCTCGACGCCGGCGGCCTCCAGAGCCTCCTGGAGAGCCGGCCTGTCGACCGTCTCCCAGCGCGTCGACGACTTCGTGTCCGGCAGGAGGACGCCGACCCGCGGGGTGTCGCCGCTGCCTCCGCCTTCTCCGCCGCCGCCTCCGCCGCCTCCACCGTCATCGTCGTCGTCGCCGCAGGCGGCCAGGCCGCTCAGGGCCAGGACGCTCGCAGCGGCCAGCGCCACGAGCCTGCTCCTCTTCAACACGTGTCTCTCCTCCTTGTAGGGCCTTTGCCCTCTTGTTTTCACGCCGCCGCACCTCCCGCCACACGTGCGGCTACTTCGTGCTCGGATTGCATCAGCACCAAGGCGAGCGCTCCGAGCAGATTCGCCCTCTCGCCCAGCTCTCCCCCCACGATCTCGAGCCCGACAGCCGCCTCCGGGAGGGCGTCACGCATGACGGCCTCCCGCAGCGGCTCGAGCAGGAGCTCGCCTGCTTCCCCGAGGTCGCCGCCGATCATGACCATCTCGGGTGAGAACAGATTGACCAGCCCCGCGACCACGCCTCCCACGACGCGGCCCGCGTCCGTGATCGCCCGCCTGCAGCCGGCGTCGCCGGCGAGCGCCTCCGCGATCATCTCCCGCACCGTCAGCTCGCGCCCGCGGCTCGCGCTCACGAGCGCCTGCAGCGCCCCGGTTGACGCCACCGTCTCGAGACAGCCCCGGTTGCCGCAGCGGCAGAGCGGGCCCTGCGGATCGACGACCACGTGGCCGATCTCGCCTGCCGTCCCGCGCGCGCCCCTGTAGGGGCTCCCGTCCACCACCAGCCCGGCGCCGACGCCCGACCCGATCTGGATGTACGCCGCGAAGCGGGCTCTGCGCCCGGCGCCGAGCGTGACCTCGGCAAGGGCGCCCAGGTTGGCGTCGTTGTCGACGTACACGGTCGTGCCGATGCGCCGCTCGAGCTCGGCTCCCGCGTCCACGTCGGCCCAGCCGGGCAGAACCGTCGAGTCGTGAAGTGCCGCGCGGTCGTGGTCGATCGGGCCCGCCAGCGCCATTCCCGCGCCGAGCACCCGGTCGCGGCCGATGTCGACCTCGTCCAGCAGCTGCTCCACGAGGTCCGCCGCGAGGTCGAGCGCGCCGGCGGCGTCGTGGTCCACGTCGAAGCGCGCGCTGGCCTCGGCCAGGACGATCCGCGACAGGTCCGAGATCGCCACGCGCAGGCGGTCGTGGTCGAAGTCGACGCCGATCGCCGCTCCCGCCGACGGGTCGAGCTGGAGCAGCGCGGCCGGGCGCCCGGGCTGGCCCTCGCCCGCGAACTGGCCGGGCTGCTCCACCACGAGCCCACGCCGCTGCAGGTCCGACACGAGCGTCGAGACGGTCGAGCGGGAGAGCCCGGTTCGGCGGGCCAGCTCCGCCCGGCTGGCGGTGCCGTTGACGCGCAGGAAGTCCACGATTCGGAGGCGGTTGAGCTCGCGGAGCGAGCTCAGTGAGCCAGAGCCCGGGGCC
Source organism: uncultured Thermoleophilaceae bacterium (assembly GCA_963788595.1). Classification (GTDB taxonomy): domain Bacteria; phylum Actinomycetota; class Thermoleophilia; order Solirubrobacterales; family Thermoleophilaceae; genus JACVRW01. The sequence continues at coordinate 31,749 of CAWBHC010000007.1, read as the reverse complement.
ACGTGGGGGACACTCCCAGCGGAGACCAGTTCTGTCAAGGCTCGGACGAATAAACCGCGTTAAGCCGGTCATTAAGTTCGGGTTAAGGACTAATTGAGGCAGAGTTGTCACACACGCAACCCACGTGTGCGTCGAGTCTCCGTACGGTCGCCGGTCATGCGACGAGAGCGCCCTGAGATCGGTGGCGAGGCGGGCCAGGCGAGCGTGGAATGGGTGGGACTGCTGCTCGCGCTGGCGCTGGTGCTCGGCGCGCTCGGCGTGCTTGCGGGGGCTCGGGGCGCGCGTGCTCCGGCGAGCGACCGCGGCGGCATGGGCAAGCTGGTCGCGGGGCGGATCGCGTGCGTGGCGCGCGGCTCGTGTGCGGTGCCCGGCCGGGGGCTTCGGCGCCGCCACGGCATCGTCGCCGGCCCCCGCGAGCGTCCCGTGGCGCGGCGCCGGGCCGAGCCGGCGCCGCGCGATCGACGCGCTGCGCCGCCTGCGCGGGGCGGGCCTGAAGATCGTGCGGCGCGCCTGGATCGTCTGCCTGGGCTACCGCCGCTTGCGCTACGAGCTCGAGCACCCGCTCGCGCCGAACGAGATGATGCCGCTCGACGACGCGCTCGACATCGCGAACGGCTGCCTCAATCCGTACGCGTTCCTCGTGGAGGGCGAGTGAGCGGGCCGGAGGTGTCCGCACTCGAGCGCGTTCACGCCTGGGCCGCGGTCGTGTGGCTGGCGCTGATCGGCGGCGCCGGGCTCGGCTTCGTCGCCCGCGACGTCATGAACGCCGGGCGCCCGCTCGTCGCGCTCGCCTGGGTGGCCGGCGCGGCGCTCGGCGCGGGCCCCGCGCTCGCGCGGCTCCGCCGAGGCGGGAGCGCCGGCGACCCGGAGCTCGGCCAGGCGACGGTCGAGTGGGTGGCGCTCGTCCTCGCCTGCGCGCTCGCACTGGGCGCACTCATCGCGCTCGGCCCCTCGGTGGACGGCCGTTCCTTCGGCGGGCTGCTTGCCCATCGCCTGGTGTGCGCCGCGCGCGGCGGGTGCGAGGACGGCGCGCGCGCCCTCGCCGAGGCCTACGGCCCGCGCGACGCGGCGCTCGTGCGCGCGCACGCGCCCAATCTCGTGTACGAGCCGCGCGAGCGTGAGCTGCCGGTGGACTGGCGCCGCTGCCGCAGGGCGGAATGCGCGAGCGCACCGGACGACCGCCGTCTCGACGTCCATCGCAGCGACCGTGGCGCCAGAGCGACCGTCTTCACGCGGCTGCTGCGCCGCGGCGGGCGGACGTACATCCAGTACTGGCTCTACTACCCCGACTCGAACACCACCCTTGCCGGCGCCGACCGGGCCTGGGAGGCCAGCTGGCTGCTGCCGAAGGTGCGCGAGCTGGTGAGCGGCAGCGGCGACTGGCCGGGCTATCACGAGGACGACTGGGAGTCCGTCCAGGTGCGGCTCGACCCCGACGGCAGCGCGTGGGTGCGAGCGAGCTCGCACGGCCACTATCAGGGCTGCAAGGGCGGTGAGTGCCGCAACCGCTGGGTCTCGCACACCGGCTGGTCGCGCGTCTCGTACGGGAGCCACGCCGGCCACATCCCGCTGCGTGGCGAGGAGGGGCGGCGCCGTCCCGCCTACCCCGGCCCGGATCTCCGCGAGCGCACCACGACCGCCGACGGGCTGCGGCTCATCCCGCTCGAGACGCACGACCGGAGCAGCTACCGGCGCCGGGACGACGGTGTTGCGCCGCCCTGGCGCAAGGACGTCTACGACGAACCCGAGAGCGACGAATCGTGACGGTGGGTCCCCCGAAACGGCTGTCCCTGCGCGCGGCTCGGCGCGCGTCCCGTGCCGAGGTTGCAGAATGCAGATCGTTCGAGCCGAAGGATGAGGGGGACCCAGGAGTTGCGCGAGTCAGTCAAGAAGTTGCCGGGCCAGATAACGCACCAGCTCGAGACCGCCAAGGTGCTCGCCGACGCCGGCGTCATCCGGCCGATGCGGCCCGACCGGCTCTGGGAGTTCCTGCGAACGCTCCAGCGCTGGGGCCGCACGCCCGCCTCGGGCGCGATCTCGCTGGCCGCGAGCTACCCGGACGACCCGATGATCGTCGACGAGCTCGGGACGCTCAGCTTCTCCGAGGTGAACGTGCGCACGAACGCGCTCGCCCACTCGCTCTCGGACGAGGGTGTCGTCGAGGGCGACAGCGTCGGGATCATGTGCCGCAACCACCGCGGCTTCGTCGAGGCCACGGTCGCGGTGTCGAAGCTGGGCGCCGACGCCGTGTACCTGAACACGGCCTTCGCCGGCCCGCAGCTCACCGAGGTCACGAAGCGCGAGAAGCCGCGCGCGCTCATCTACGACGAGGAGTTCGGAGGGCTTCTCGAGGAGGCGGGCGCGCGCCGCAAGCGCTTCGTCGCGTGGCACGACTCCGAGCGCTGCCCGGACCCCACGCTCGACGAGCTGATCCGCTCCGGCGACGACGCCGATGTCCTTCCGCCGGAGCGCGAGGGGCGGATCGTGATTCTCACGAGCGGCACCACGGGGACGCCGAAGGGGGCCTCGCGCGCGAACCCGCAGTCGCTCGCCCCGGCCGTCTCGCTGCTCTCCCGGATCCCGCTCAAGACCCGCCAGAGCTCGCACATCGCGGCGCCGCTGTTCCATTCCTGGGGGCTCGCGCACTTCACGCTCGGGCTGATGCTCGGCACGACCTACGTGCTGCGGCGCCGGTTCGAGCCCGAGTCCTGCCTCGACGCGGTCGCACGCCACCGCTGCGACGCCCTCGTCGTGGTGCCGGTGATGATGCAGCGGATCCTCGAGCTGCCCGAGGAGACGCGCGCGAAGTACGACCTGTCCTCGCTCAAGGTGGTCGCGGCGAGCGGCTCCGCCCTGCCGGGCGACCTCGCCACCGACTGGATGGACGCCATCGGCGACACGCTCTACAACCTCTATGGCTCGACCGAGGTCGCGTGGGCGTCGATCGCGACCCCCGAGGACATGCGCGCCGCGCCGGGCACGGCCGGGCGCCCGCCTCGCGGGACGCTTGTGAAGCTCTACGACGAGGCCGGCGAGGAGGTCACGCCCGGCCGGCCCGGCCGCATCTTCGTGACGAACGAGATGCTGTTCGAGGGCTACACGGGCGGCGGCTCGAAGGACGTGATCGGCGCCTTCATGGCCACCGGGCGACGTCGGCCGCTTCGATGCGGACGGGCGCCTGTTCGTCGAGGGCCGCGACGACGAGATGATCGTGTCGGGCGGCGAGAACGTCTTCCCGAAGGAGATCGAGGACACGCTGGCGCGTCACGGCGCGGTGTCCGAGGCGGCTGCGCTCGGTGTCGACGACGCCGACTTCGGCCAGCGCCTGCGCGCTTTCGTCGTGCTCGAGCAGGGACAGGAGGCGAGCGAGGACGACCTCAAGGCGCACGTCAAGGAGAACCTTGCCCGCTACAAGGTCCCGCGCGAGATCTGGTTCCTCGAGGAGCTGCCGCGCAACGCGACCGGCAAGGTGCTCAAGCGCGAGCTGCGCGAGCTCGACGAGCCCGAGAAGGCCACCGGACGTGGCTCGAAACAGGGATAAACCCGCCCCGACGGGGTAGGTGATTCAGGCAACCGACGAAGGAGTCGAGAATGTCCGCTGGAGCGATCATCGCGATCGTGATCGTTGTCTTGATCGTGCTGGCTCTCGTGGCTTGGCTCAGCAGCAGGAGCCGCGCCCGCAAGCATGAGTCCCAGCGCCATGAGGCGCGCGAGATTCGCCGCGAAGCCGAGGTCGCGGACGGCCGAGGCCGACCAGATGAGCGCGGAGGCCGACGAGCGCGCCGCTCGCGCCCGCCGCGAGGAGGCCGAGTCGCGCCAGCAGGCTGCCCGCGCGGACGAGCACCGCCGCGACGCGGAGGAGCAGCACGCCGCGCGCGCACGACATCGATCCCGACGCGAAGGGCGACTATGTGCCCGGGTCTGAGCGCTCGACCGCGGCCGATCCCGACGCGACGACGCGCGACGCCGAGTACGAGCGGGTTGAGGACACGAGGACGCCGGAGACCGACCCCGACGCCGACCGCGCCGTCCACGAGACCTACGAGGAGCGGACCACGACCCAGGGCGACGCCGACCCCGAGGTCGTGCGCGAGGAGCAGCACCGCACGGAGCGGATCGATCCCAGGTAGAGCGCCGGGGCGGCGGCGCGCGGCCACGGAGTGGCTCGCGCCCGCCGCCCCGGCGTCGCTCCGCTAGCCGCACACGGGCCAGTGGCCCGCGCCGTGCTTGCTCAGCAGCAGCCAGGCGCGCCAGGTCTGCTCGTGACGAGACGCGGCGGCGGGATCGCCCGAGCCGCCGACCACCTGCCAGGTGCCGAAGCTGAACTGGTACATGCCGCGGTAGGTCCCGCCGCCACCGATGGCGCGCGGGTTGCCGTGCGACTCGCACGCGGCGATCGAAGCCAGTTGCTGCGTTCCCCAGCGGGGGATGCGCTTGACCTTGTAGCGGAAGACGACGCTGCGCCCCTCCTCCGAGCGGAGGAAGCGGCGGAAGCGGGTCTTCATGCGCCGGACGGAGCGGCGCAGCTCGGCTGAGCTGGGGGCGCGCTCCGCGCTGCGGGCGGCCACCACGAGGTTGCGGCCGCGCCACACCCCGTAGCGGTCGAGCTTTCTTCGCCAGCGGCGGTAGGCGTGCTGCTCACGAGCAGTCGCGGCCCGGGCCTGCGGGAAAACGGCGGGCGTGATGCCGCCGGAAGTGGTGGACGTGGTCTCAGGGGCGACCGGGCTCGTCTGAGCCACGGCCGGAATACCGGCTGCCACGGCGGGCACAAGCGCGCACGCGCACAGCAGCAGGAGCGTTGCCTGCTTCTTCAACGGAGATACCTCCGGGGGTTGCCTGCCCGGCATTGACGTGCAGGCCGACGAGGCCGGCTCAGCCGGCTGTCCGTCGGACCCGCTTCACGCCCGCCAGGGCTTGCCGTGTCCGCGAGATCTCTCCCGCACGCGGACAGGGCCGGGTTCGGCTTACGCGGTCACCGTAGCCATCCGATTTTCGAATCCGGAACGAAGTGTGACCAATGTCACACAACGTGAAACCGCGTGAAACTAATGGGAGCCGGCGGCGGTCGCGCGCGCCAGCTCGATGAGCGCGCGCGTGCCGAAGCCGCTTGCGCCCTTGCCGACGTAGTTGCGGCTCATGCCCCAGGCGGTTCCGGCGATGTCCATGTGCACCCAGGGCCGCTCGTCCACGAACTGGCGCAGGAACTCGGCCGCGTAGCTCGACATCGCGACGCGCTGCTCGGAGGAGTTCGTGAGGTCGGCGTACTGGCCCTTGGTCAGCTCGAAGAACTCGGGGTGGAGCGGCAGGCGCCAGCCGATCTCGCCGCTCGCCGCGCAGGCGGCCTCGACCTGCGCGTACCAGTCGTCGTCGTTCGAGAACAGCCCGCAGTAGGTGTGCCCGAGCGCGACGAGGACCGCGCCGGTGAGCGTCGCGAGGTCGACGATCCGCTCGGCGCCCTGCTCGACGGCGTAACAGAGCGAGTCGGCCAGGATGAGCCGGCCCTCGGCGTCGGTGTTGTTGACCTCGATCGTCTTGCCGTTCTTCGCGGTCACGATGTCGCCGGGCTTCACCGCGCTGCCGCTCGGCATGTTCTCGGTCGACGGCACGACGGCCGTGATCGTGACGGGGATGCCGAGCTCGGCGATGCCGGCCATCGCCTCGATCACCGCGGCGCCGCCCGACATGTCGAACTTCATCTCCTGCATCTTGGCCGAGGGCTTGATCGAGATCCCGCCCGTGTCGAAGGTCACCGCCTTGCCGACGAAGCCGAGGTGCGGCCCGCTCGCGGACGGCGGGCGCCAGCGCAGCACGATCAGCCGCGGCTCGGCGTCGCTGCCCTGGGCGACGGCCGCGAACGCGCCCATGCCGTTCGCCACGATCGCCGTCGCCGTCGAACAGCTCGACCTCGAGCGACGTCGTGCTCGTCGGCGATCTCCGAGGCGCGCTCGGCGAGGAAGACGGGCGTCGCGACGTTCGACGGCAGGTTCTGGAGATCGCGCGCGGCGTTGGCGGCGAGTGCGGCGACCCGGGCGCGCTCGAGCATCGTCGCGCGTCGACGCTCTCGCCGCTGATCTCGAGCGACTCGACGCCGGCGTCGTCGTCCTTCGAGGACTTGAAGCGGTCGAAGCGAGTAGAGCTTGAGCAGCGTCCCCTCGACGAGCGCCGCGGCGATGCCATCGCCGTCGGGCGCGGCCCAGGACAGCGACACCGCGCCGAGCTCCTTCGCCCTGCCCGCCGCGGCGGCGGCGGCCACCCGCGCGCGCTCGGCGTCGAACTCCTCGCGCTTGCCGAGCCCGGCGATCAGCACGCGGCGCTGGCCGCCTCCGGGCGCGTCCTCGTGCGCGACCGCGACCTTCCTCAGGCCGGGCTTCGCCTCGCCCAGCTCGACCAGCCGCTGCAGCGCGGGGTCGGTGAGCGAGTCGCCCTCGAACAGGCCGATCACGCGGGTGTCGGCGGCGGTCTCCTCGGGCGTGCCGGGGCGGGCTGTGACGGTCGGTCCTGGCATCGGCGCGGGAGGCATAACCCGGCGATATCGTTCCTGGGCCCCGCCACTCGCAAGGAGACTCAGCTCAGATGCCCAAGACCGTGATCCTCGGCGCCGCCCGCACGCCGTTCGGAAAGATGGGAGGCGGTCTCGCCTCGCTCGACGCGACCGAGCTCGGCGGCACCGCGATCGCGGCGGCGCTCGAGCGCGCCGAGGTCGCGCCGGAGCAGGTCGAGCACGTGGTGTTCGGCCAGGTGCTCCAGGCGGGCCAGGGCCAGATCCCGAGCCGCCAGGCGCAGATCAAGGGCGGGATCCCGAAGGACGTCTCCTCGGAGACGATCAACAAGGTCTGCGCGTCCGGGCTGCGCTCGGCCGGCATCGTCGACCAGGCGGTGCGCGCGGGCGATCTCGACGTGGCCGTCGCCGGCGGCATGGAGTCGATGTCGAGCGCGCCCTACATGCTCAAGCAGGCGCGCTTCGGCTTCCGCATGGGCGACGCAAAGGCGCTCGACGCGATGGTGCACGACGGGCTCACCAACCCCTTCAGCGGCAAGCACATGGGCGAGGAGGCGGACGAGGTCGGCGAGGAGCTCGAGATCACTCGGGCGGACATGGACCGCTTCGCGCTGCGCTCGCACGAGCTGGCCGTCGAGCGCCACCGACGAGGGCCGCCTGCCGGAGGAGATCGTGCCGGTCACGATCAGCTCGCGGAAGGGCGACACGACCGTCGAGGTCGACGAGGCGCCCCGGCGCGAGAGCTCGCTCGAGTCGCTCGCGAAGCTCCGCGGCGCCTTCCACAAGGAGGGCGCCCACACGGCTGGGCAACGCCCCGGGCGTCAACGACGGAGCGGGCGCGCTCGTGCTGTCCTCGGACGAGTGGGCGGGCGCCAACGGCCGCACCCCGCTGGCCACGATCGTCGCGCAGGCGGCGGTCGCCGACGACTTCCCCTACCTGGCGCGCACCCCGGCCAACGCGGCCGCGAAGGCGCTCGAGCAGGCCGGCCTGTCGGTCGACGACATCGACCTGTTCGAGATCAACGAGGCATTCGCGTCGGTCGCGCTCAACTCGGTGCGCATGCTCGGCGTCGACGAGTCGAAGGTCAACGTCAACGGCGGCGCCATCGCGCTCGGCCACCCGATCGGCGCGAGCGGGGCGCGCATCCTGCTGACGCTCGTGAGCGAGCTGCGCCGTCGCGGCGGCGGCCTCGGCCTGGCGGCGATCTGCTCGGGCGGCGGCCAGGGCGACGCCATGATCGTCGAGGTCGACGGCTCGTAGCCCGCCGCGCGGCCGGTGTGATCCCCGTTCCCAGCTCCGAGGCGGCCGAGCGCGTGCTGCGCGCGAACGACAACGGCGCCTACACGGTCCCGTCGCGCTCGACCTACCCGCACCAGTGGAACTGGGACTCGGCGCTGGCCGCGCTCGGCTGGGCCGAGATCGACTCCGGCCGCGCTTGGACCGAACTCGAGACGCTCGCCCGCGCGCGCGACCGCCGCGGGATGATCCCCCACATCGCCTTCCACACGCGCGTGCCCGACCGCCTGAACGGGCGCCTGCGCAGCGTGCTGACCACGGTGGCCCGCCCCTACGCCCGCTATCTGCCGGGGCCGCGCTGGTGGGGCCGGCGCTTCGCGGCCGACGGGCGCCGCATCTCCGGCATCACCCAGCCGCCGCTCGCGGCGACCTGTGCCCGGCTCGTGTTCGAGCAGCATCCGGACGAGCGGCGCGCCCGCGCCCTGCTTCGCCCGCTGCTCGCGTGGCACCGCTTCCTGCTCGAGGAGCGCGACCCGAATGGCGTCGGCGAGCCGGTGCTCGTCCACCCCTGGGAGTCGGGACGCGACAACGCCCTCGAATGGGACGTGCCGCTCTGGCGCGTGCTGCCCGAGGTCGCGGTGCTGCACCGCCGCGACACGGACTCCGTCGACGCCGCCGAGCGGCCGAGCGACGAGCACTATCGGCGCTTCCTCACTCTCGTCCGTCACGGCACCGCGATCGGCTGGGACCAGGCGCTTCTCGCGCGGGAGGGCGGGTTCCGCGTGCTCGACCCGGGGTTCTCGGCGATCCTCGCCCGTGCCTGCCTCGACCTGGCCCGGCTCGCCACGGATCTCGGCGAGGGCCGGATCGCCGAGGAGAGCCAGGCGGACGGCGAGCGCGTCGCGGCGTCGCTGCGTGCGCGGGCATCCTCTGACGGGCTGATCCGCGCGGTCGACCTGATCGACGGCTCGCCGCTCGACGCCACGGGCGCCGGCAGCGCGCTCGCGGCGCTCACGCCCGGTCTCGCGCCGGCAGGCTCTGCGCGCGCTGGCCGAGGCGGTGGTCGACGGCCGGCTCGCCTCGCCCTACGGCGTGCGCACCCTCTCCCGCGACGACCCCGAGCGCTCCCCGCGCAACTACTGGCGCGGCCCCGTGTGGGCGAACGTCACCTGGCTCTGCGCGCGCGGGCTCGACGAGCACGGGGAGCGTGCGGCGGCGGCCACTCTTCGCGCCCGCATGCTCGACGCGATCGAGGGCGGCGGGATGCGCGAGTACTTCGTCCCGGACTCGGGCCGCGGGCTCGGCACGCAGGACTTCACCTGGACCGCCGCCCTCGGGTTGCGGAGCGCGCGCGCCCGCGCGAAGGCGTCCGCCCGCCGGGCCGCCGCCTAGCCGCGGCAGTTTTCCGGCTCGCCGGACGTTTCCCGAATGGACGAAGAACGTCCATCCTTCCGCGGGGCCGCTAACGCTGGGGGCACGGAGGCCGATGCAGTACACAGCGGTACGGGGGATCACTTGAATCGGGGCAACACCTGGGTAGCCATTCCACTCATCGCGCTTGCGCTTGTGCTTGCGCCGAGCGCCTTCGCGGCGGACGAGCGCGACGACGCCGGCGATGTGCCCGCCACCGCTCAGGACCTGACCGCCGAGCGGGTGGAATCCATCAGCGGCCAGATCGCGACCGGCGACGACGCCGACCTCTACCGAATCTGCCTCACGGGCGGCGGGGAGTTCTCGGCGACGACCGAGGGCCTCACCGAGGTTGACACCCAGCTCTTCCTCTTCGACGCGACGGGGTTCGGGATCTACGCGCACGACGACGGGACCGGCAAGCAATCGACGCTCCCGGCCGGCGATCCCCTCACCCCGGACGCGGCGGGCGAATACCTCCTCGGCATCACCCCATCCGACCGCGACCCGCAGAGCGCGGACGGCGCGATCTTCGACAACGTGGCCTTCGTGACCCCCGCGAACGGCCGCGGCGCGGACGCTCCGCTCGAGGCCTGGGCAGGGCTGCCGCGCGACTCGGGCGCCTACACGATCGCCCTCACCGGGACGAAGAGCTGTGACGCGACCGCCCCGGTCGTCGACCTGCGCAGCCCGGTGGACGGCGACAGCGTGGCGCTCGGCGCCGAGATCGTGGTCGACTACTCGTGCAGCGACGAGGGCGGCTCGCAGCTCGTGGCGTGCGAGGGCAGCGTCGCGGACGGCGCGCCGCTCGACACGTCCACCCTCGGCCCGAAGACGGTGACGGTGACCGCGCGCGACGGCGCCGGGAACGAAAGGACGGTCTCCGCGACGGTCAACGTGGTCGACCATGGCGCGCCCGAGATCGATCTGCGCGCCCCCGCCGACGGCGAGAGCTACTCCGTCGGGGAGGAGGTGCTCGCCGACTACGAGTGCCGCGACGGGCCGGACGGCTCGGGCATCGTGTCCTGCGTGGGTGACGTCGCCTCCGGTGCCGCAATAGACACCTCGACGCCCGGCACGCGCTCGTTCACGGTGAGAGCGACCGACTCGGCGGGCAACACGGCGTCGCTGTCGGTCGCCTACGAGGTCGTGCTGGTGCACGACTTCAGAGGCTTCCTCTGGCCGGTCAAGGAGCTACCGGCGATCAACCGCTGGGTCGCGGGCGAGCCCGTGCCCGTGCGCTTCTCGCTCGGCGGCTTCAAGGGTCTCGACGTGCTCGCGCCCGGCTACCCGCAGGTCGCCGAGGTCGAGTGCGGCGCGGGCGAGGAGCCCTCGTCGGGCACGCCTGCCAGGAGCGTCCGCTGGCAGCCCGGCCTGCGCTTCCGTCAGCGCGCGTATCAGTACACGTGGCGAACCGAGCGCGGTTGGGCCGGCGGGTGCCGCCAGTTCGTGCTGAAGCTCGAGGACGGCTCGGTTCAGCGCGCGGAGTTCAGGTTCGTGCGCGACGAGGACGACCCGGAGGGCTGACGCAGCGGCGCCCACCGGTGCGAACGCGCCGCGTTTCGCACGGGTAATTGCACTCAGGGTGCGACAAGGCTAGGGTCCGGCGTTCCATGAGGCACTGGCTCGTGCTCGCCGCGATCTATGTACTCGTCGCGGCATTGATCGTCCCGGGCCCGCTCGGCGCCCATGAGGAGGGGCCGGCCGGCAGCGCGGTCGAGGCCGGCAGCACTCCCGCGGAGCCGGACCCGGCCGACGGCGTCCCCGCGCCCCCGCCGGCCGCGCCCGCTCCCGCCCCCGAGCCTGCTCCCCCGGCCGCACCTGCTCCGACGCCGGCCCCGGCCGCTCCGGCGCCCGCCGGGTCTGCGCCCGCGGACCGCGCCGCCGCGTCCGCGCCCGCGGAGCCCGCGCCAGCCGCGTCCGCGCCCGCTGAGCCCGCGTCCGCCGAGCCCGCGCCCGGCGCCGCGCCCCCCGAGCAGGCACCCGTCGCCACCCGAGAGCTCACGAGCCGTGTCAAGAAGCGCGGCAAGCGGGACAAGCCGGAGGCCGTCGCCGCGGCGACCGAGAACGTGTCGATCAGCGACTTCCAGTTCACCCCCGCTCAGATCACGATTCAGCAGGGCGACACCGTCACCTGGACCAACGAAGGGCCGACGGCGCACTCGGCCACCGCCTCGGACGGCAGCTTCGACACGGGCATCTTCCCCTCGGGCGGAAGCCGCTCCGAGACATTCGACGAGGCCGGCAACTTCGCGTACATCTGCACCCCCCATCCGCAGATGGAGGGGACGATCGTGGTCGAGGCGTCGAGCACCGGCGACACCGGCTCGGGCGACACCGGCTCGACCACGACGGACACCGGCTCGACCACGACGGACACCGGCTCGACCACGGACGCCGGCACAACCTCCCCGAGCTCCGGCTCGGGTCTCCCGCCCACCGGGGCCGACGCCCTGGCGCTCGCGGTCCTCGGCGTGCTGATGCTCGCGCTCGGATGCGCGATCCAGCGCCGCTCACGCGGCCCCGCCACCGGGGCCGCCGAGCGCCCAGTTGGGTAGCCCCGCCGCTTTCAGCGGGTAATCTGGCAGCCGTGTCCGACCGCAAGATCCGCGTCGTAGTCGCCAAGCCGGGCCTCGATGGTCATGACCGCGGGGCCAAGATCATCGCCCGCGCGCTGCGCGACGCCGGCATGGAGGTCATCTACACGGGCCTCCACCAAACCCCCGAGCAGATCGTCGAGACGGTCCTGCAGGAGGATGCCCACGCGGTCGGCCTGTCGATCCTGTCCGGTGCTCACATGACGCTCGTGCCGCGGATCGCGGCGCTCCTGAAGGAGGAGGGCGCCGAGGACGTGGTGCTGGTCGTGGGCGGAACGATCCCGAACGACGATATTCCGGAGCTCAAGGAGCTCGGCGTCGCCGAGGTCTTCACCCCGGGCGCCCCGGTGCAGGGGATCATCGATTACATCGAGGGCGCCGTACCCGCCTGATCCCGGCGGGCGCCATCCGGGTGACCCCGGTACGGCTCACGGGTATGCGATTGACTCGTCAGTCAGTGAAGTAAGATGCTGGGCCGCCGCACGCGGCGGAGGCCCTTCGGAACCGCCCCGCGCGCCAAGTATCCAGCCAAGGAGAAGCTTCCGTGAAGATCTGCGTCCTCGTAAAAGAGGTGCCCGACGCCGCAGTCGAAAAGCGCATGGACTCGGGTTCCAAGCGCCTCGACCGCTCGGGCGAGACCACGCTGAACCAGTTCGACACCCACGCCATCGAGACGGCCATGCAGATCCGCGAGGGCGGCGCTGTCGAGGTCGACGAGATCATCGCCGTGACGATGGCGCCCGCCGAGGCGGGCCGCACGCTCAACAAGGCCGTCGCGCTCGGCGCGGACCGCTCCGTGCATCTGACCGATGAGGCGCTCGTCGGCTCCGACGTCTGCGCCACGGGCTACGCGCTCGCCAAGGTGCTCGAGTCCGAGTCCCCGGACCTCGTCCTGCTCGGCCAGCAGTCGGCCGACGGCGAGTGCTACACGATCGGCGCCGTGGTGGCCGACCACCTGAAGATGCCCTCGCTGACGCAGGTGATCAAGCTCGACGTCGAGGACGGCAAGCTTCGCTGTGAGCGCCAGGCCGAGTACGGCTACGACACGGTCTCCGTCGAGTTGCCCGCCGTGATCTCCGTCGGCGACGCGATCAACGAGCCGCGCTACCCCTCGCTCAAGGCGATCATGGGCGCGAAGAAGAAGCAGCGCGACGTCAAGTCCGTGGGCGACGTCGGCATCGAGCCCGGCAAGGTCGGCCAGGAGGGCTCGCGCACGGAGGTCCTCGCGATCAACCCGCCCGCCGAGAAGGCCGCGGGCGAGATCATCGAGGACGAGGACACGAACGAGACCGTCGAGCGCATCGTCGCTTGGCTGGAAGAAAGGAAGCTCCTCGCATGAGCATCCTCGTATACGCACTCCACTACGAGGGCGAGTTCAACAAGAACTCGCTCGGCGCCGTCTCCGAGGGCGCCAGGCTCGCCAAGGAGCTCGGCGGGGAGGCCGCCGCGCTCGTCGTCGGCGGCGAGGACCTGACCGACGAGCTCTGCTCCTCGCTCGGCAAGTACGGCGTCTCGAAGGTCTACCGCGTCAAGGGGCCGGAGGGGCTCGCCCAGCCGGTCGTGGACGCGATGGCCAGGGTGATCTCGGACAACGGCTTCGACTACGCGCTCTTCGGGGGCGGCCTGCTCGGCTTCGAGATCGGCGCCGGCCTCACGGCGCGCCTCGGGGCGGGCGTGACCATGGAGGTCACAGCGGTCCGCGTCGAGGACGGCAAGCTCGTTGCCGAGCGCCCGATCCTGCAGGACTCGCAGGTCGTCGACGTCGGCTACGTCGGCGAGCCCGGCATCATCATCAGCCGCCTGAACGCCTTCGACACGGTGGAGTCCGGTGACGGCGCCGCCACGGTCGAGGACGTCGACGTGACCTTCGAGGACCACTCGACCAAGGCCGTGATGGTCCAGCGCGGAGAGCAGCGCGGCGCGGACGTCAACATCGAGGACGCCGACGTGCTCGTGGCCGGCGGCCGCGGGCTCGGCAAGTCGGAGGGCTTCGAGCTCTGCGAGTCGCTCGCCGACGCGCTCGGCGGCGCCGTGGCGGCCACGCGCGCGGTGGTCGACGCCGGCTGGTACCCCTACGCCGCGCAGATCGGCCAGACCGGCAAGACGGTCGCGCCGAAGCTCTACGTCGCGGCCGGCATCTCCGGAGCGATCCAGCACAAGGTGGGCATGCAGTCCTCGGAGAACATCGTCGCGATCAACAAGGACCCGAACGCGCCGATCTTCGAGTTCTCCGACCTCGGCGTCGTGGGCGACCTCAACAAGATCATGCCCAAGCTCACCGAGGCGGTTAAGGCCAAGAGGGGCTGACCAAGCGATGAGCACCGCGCCGATCGAGTTCCCGCCGCCGGTCGACTCCGCAAAGGAGTTCGTCGGGGCGCCGACCGATCCCGAGGACGAGCGCATCGAGGTGGGCGTGGTGATCGTCGGCGGCGGTCCCGCCGGCCTCGCCTGCGCCATCCGCCTCACCCAGCTGCTCGCCGAGGACGAAGCGCTGATGGAATCGCTCGGCGAGGTTCCGGTGGCGCTCGTCGAGAAGGGCAAGGGGCCGGGCTCGCACCTCCTGTCGGGGGCGATGATGAACCCGTCGGCGATGCGAAAGCTCTTCCCGGACGTGGACGAGAGCGACTGGCCGACCTATGGGCCGGTCGAGACGGACGCGGTCTACCTGCTGCCGAACTCGAAGCGCGCGATCCGGCTCAAGCCCACCCCGCCGCCGTTCCGCAACCACGGCAACCACGTCACCTCGGTGGCGCAGCTCGGCCGCTGGCTGTCGGACCAGGCGGAGGAGGCGGGCGTCTACATCCTCGGCGAGACCGCAGCCGCCAAGCTGCTCGTGGACGACGGTCGGGTCGTGGGGGTCCGCTCGGGCGACAAGGGCCGCGGCCGCGACGGGCAGGAGCTCTCGAACTTCGAGCCCGGCGCGGACCTGATCGCGCAGGCCACCGTGCTCGCAGAGGGAACCCAGGGGCATCTGACCGGCGCGGCGATCCGGCACTTCGACCTCGGCTCCGAGGACCCGCAGCAGTGGGAGCTGGGCGTCAAGGAGGTCTGGGAGGTCGAGAAGCCGCTCGACCGCGTGATCCACACGATGGCCTGGCCGCTCCGAACGGGCGCCAAGTACCAGGAGTTCGGCGGCTCGTTCATCTACCCGATGGGCGAGGACCGGATCTCGATGGGGCTCGTCGTGGGGCTCGACTACCGCGACGCCACCTTCAGCGTGCACGATGCGCTCCAGCAGCTGAAGGGCCATCCACTCGTCGCCGGCATCATCGAGGGCGGCAAGCGCATCGGCTGGGGGGCGAAGACGATCCCCTCGGGTGGCTACTGGGCCCAGCCGCAGCAGCTCTGGGCGCCTGGCATGGCGATCGCGGGCGACGGCGCCGGAATGGTCAACATCCCCACGCTCAAGGGAGTCCACTACGCGATGCACGCGGGCATGTTCGCTGCCGAGGCGATCGTGGAGCGCCTCAAGGCGGGCGGCGAGGGCACCGCCGACCTCTCGCCCTACCAGGCCAAGGTCGAGGGCTCCGAGATCGAGAAGGACATCCGCCGCTCGCGCAACATGCGCCAGCCGTTCGCCAAGGGCTTCCTCGTCGGCGGCGCGATCGCGAACATGATGGAGATCTCCGGCGGGCGCATCCCAGGCGGGCGCTGGAAGACGCACGACGACGCGACCGTCGACGTCTTCATCGGCGACCGCGACAAGCACTACCCGAAGCCCGACGGCAAGACGACCTTCGACAAGCTGTCCTCGGTGTTCGCGAGCGGCAACGCCACCCGCGACGATGCCCCCAACCACATCCGGGTGCAGGAGCGGGTCCCCCTCGATGTCGCGCTCATGTGGCAGAACATGTGCCCGGCGGCCGTGTACGAGGTGCCCGAGGACGAGCTCGAGGCGGCTCGCGCCGACGGCAACGGCAAGCTCGACGGCAAGCACGAGGTGAGGCTCCAGATCACGCCGTCGAACTGCGTGCAGTGCGGTGCGATCACCGCGAAGGGCGGCCGCCTGACGCCTCCGGAAGGTGGCGACGGCCCGAACTACCAGGTCACCTGAGCGCGTTGTCGCCGTCGCTAGAATCGAAAGCCGAATGAAGCCGGATATCCACCCCGAGTACGGACCGTCACACGTCCGTTGCACCTGCGGCAACGAGTTCTGGACTCGCTCCACGAAGCCCGAGCTGCACGTCGAGATCTGCTCGAACTGCCACCCGTTCTACACGGGCCGTCAGAAGCTCGTCGACACCGGAGGCCGCGTCGAGCGCTTCCGCCGCCGCGCTGCCCGCTCGCGGCGCTAGCCGCAGCCGCAACTCTGAGGCGCGGCGCCTGTTCACACGGGGCATGCGTCGCACGCTCCTCATCACCACGCTGGTCGCCGTCGCGCTCGCGGCGCTGCCCTCGGCTGCCTCGGCCCAGTCTCTGCGGACGTCGGTGCGCGTCGTCGCCTGCTCGTTCGATCTGCACCAGGCGACCTTCCGCAGCACCATGCGCCGCATCGACGGCAGCGCGCGCATGGCCATGCGCTTCACCCTGCTCGAGCGCACGGGCGAGAGCGGCTTCAAGCCGCTGAAAGTGCCGGGGCTCGGCCGCTGGCACCGCGCGAACCCGGGCGTCGTGAGCTTCGGCTACCGCCAGGTCGTGAAGGCGCTGCCCGCGAACGCGGTCTACAAGATGCGCGTCGACTACCGCTGGTCCGCCGCCGACGGCAGCGTGCTCGCGCAGGTACAGCGCAACTCGCCCCCCTGCCGCCAGTTCTCCGCGCTCCCGAACCTGAGCGTCCAGGTGCTGGGCGCGGCAGCCACCAACGTCCAGGGGGTGCTGCGCTACCGGGTGCTCGTCACGAACGCCGGGCTGACCGAGGTCACGGCACCCGTTCGCCTCTCGGTTGACGGCGACGTGATCGACACGGCGGACGTGACGCTGCAGGCGCTCGAATCGCGCGAGCTCAACTTCCGTGGACCCAGCTGCGAGGAGCGCGTGACCGCCGCGGCCGACCCTGACGGCACCATCGTCGAGAGCTCGGAGGACGACAACGTCCACGAGCTCGCCTGCCTCAATCTCGCCCGCTTGTGAGCGACACCCTCACGGACGCCTGCGAACCGCCGTTACGATGAAGGGGGTGAGCGCCCCCCCGTCGACCAACGGCAACGCGCCGGACCATCTGCGCGAAGCCACCCGTGACGCCCCGATCGGCGGCCAGGCTGTGCTCGAGGGCGTGATGATGCGCGGGATCTCGACCTGGGCGGTCGCGGTGCGACAGCCCTCCGCCGAGCAGCTCGCCGACGGCGGCGCCGACGCGAAGGAGGGCGCCAAGGGCGAGATCGAGGTGACCTCGGAGCCGCTCGTGTCCTGGGCGAAGCGCCACCGCATCCTGCGCGTGCCCGTGATTCGCGGCGTGGCCGCGCTGGTCGAGTCGCTCAAGATCGGCTTCCGCGCGCTCGGCATCTCCGCGAACGCGCAGATGCCGCCGGGGGAGGAGGGCGAGAAGACCGAGATCGGCGGCAGCGCCTGGGTCGGGACGATCGTCTTCGCGATGCTGTTCGCGATCGGGCTCTTCTTCATCCTGCCCGCCGGCCTCACGAACCTCTTCCAGGACCAGATCCCCAGCTCGATCCTGTTCGTGGTGATCGAGAAGCTGGTTCGGATCACCATCTTCCTGGGCTATCTCGTCCTGATCTCGCGCCTGCCCGATCTGCAGCGCGTGTTCGAGTACCACGGCGCGGAGCACAAGACCATCTCGTGCTACGAGGCGGGCGAGGAGCTGACGCCGGAGAACGCCCAGCGCTACTCGCGCTTCCATCCGCGCTGCGGAACGAGCTTCCTGCTGCTCGTGATGATCGTCGCGATCGTGGTGTTCGCCCCGCTCGGAAAGCTCGACTGGCACTGGCTCTTCCTGTCCCGGATCGTCGGCATCCCGATCGTGGCGGGGCTCGCCTTCGAGCTGATCAAGTGGTTCGGAAAGAACCGCACGAAGCGCTGGGCGCGCATCCTCATGTGGCCCGGCATCCAGCTCCAGCGCCTGACGACGCGGGAGCCCGATCTGTCCCAGCTGGCGGTCGCGATCGCGGCGCTCGAGGCCGTCCTCGCCGTCGAGAACCCGCTCGCGGCGTCCGAGGAGGAAAAGATCGGCATGGAGGTCGTCGCCTAGGTTTCATCCCCGCCCTGCGCGGAAAGCTCTTAGTGATGGGCGCTGTGCTCCTGACCGGCGCCACGGGCTTTGTGGGGACGGAGTTGCTGCGCCGCTTCTTCGAGCGCGGCGATCACCGGATACACGCGCTCGTGCGCGCACCCGACGACCGGGCGGCTGCCGCAAGGCTGCCGGACCATCCGCGCCTGAACGTGGTGGCGGGCGACATCGAGCAACCCGGCCTCGGGCTCTCCGCCGCGACCCGCGAGCGGCTCGCGCAGGACGTGACGACCGTCGTGCACTGCGCCGCCTCGGTCTCCTTCGACCTTTCCCTGGAAGAGTCGCGCCGCGTGAACGTCGACGGCACCCGCAACGTCGTCGAGTTCGCGGCGCGCTGCCGCCGGCTCGACCGGCTCACGTACGTCTCCACCGCGTACGTGGCCGGCGAGCCGCGCGGCCTCTTCCGGGAGGACCAGCTCGATGTCGGGCAGCGTTTCCGCAATCCCTACGAGCAGTCGAAGTTCGAGGCCGAGCAGCTGATCCGCGAGCGCGGCCGGGACCTGCCGCTTCAGATCCTCCGGCCGAGCATCGTCGTCGGGGACAGCCGCACGGGCCGCACCTCCTCCTTCAACGTCCTCTACGGCCCGCTCAAGGCGCTCGCGCGGGGGCGCATCCCCGCGATTCCGGCGCGGCGCTCCTCGCCGGTCGACATCGTGCCCGTGGACTACGTCGCCGACCGCGCGTACGAGCTCGTCACGAACGGCCCGGACGGCACCTTCCACCTCGTCGCCGGTCGCAACGCCACCACCGTCGGGCGCCTGATCGAGATGGCCGCGGGCCATCTGAAGCGGCCGGCGCCGGCCGTGCTGCCGCCGCGGCTCTACGGCCACGTGGTGCATCCGTGGCTTCGCCACAGGCACGCGGGGCTGCGCAGGCTCGAGGTGTACTTCCCCTACTTCTCGATGCGCGTGCGCTTCGACGACCGCCGGCTCGGCCCGGGCCCGGCCGTCGAGGGGTACTTCCACCGGCTGGTGGAGTTCGCGGAGCGGGCAGGCTGGGGCCGCGTACCCTCTGCCGTGTGATCGAGCGGCTCGTGGAGCAGATCGAGGACCGCTTCTCCGAGCTCTCGGAGCAGATGTCCGATCCCGAGGTGATCGCCGATCAGCGGCGCTACGCGGACGTCGGCCGCTCCTACCGCCAGCTCGAGCGCGCGCACGGGCTCGCCGGCGAATGGAGGCGTGCCACCGACGACGCCGCGGGCGCGCGCGAGCTCCTGGCCGAGGATGGGGAGGACCCCGAGCTGCGCGACCTGCTGCGCAGCTCCGAGGCCCGGCGCAAGGAGCTCGAGGAGGAGATCCGGCTCGCCATGGTCGAGCCCGACCCGAACGACGACAAGGACGTGATCGTCGAGATCCGGCCCGGCGCGGGTGGCGAGGAGGCCGGCCTCTTCGCGGCCGACCTGTTCCGCATGCTCGGGCGCTACGCGGAGCGGCGCGGCTTCAAGCAGGAGCCGATCGAGCTCGGGCATGGCCATTTCACCTTCGCCATCAAGGGCCGCGGCGCCTACAGCGTGTTCAAGTACGAGGGCGGCACCCACCGCGTCCAGCGCGTGCCGGAGACGGAGTCGCAGGGGCGCATCCATACCTCGACCGCCACGGTCGCGGTGCTGCCCGAGGCCGAGGACGTGGACGTGCAGATCGACCCGAACGACCTGCAGGTGGACGTCTATCGCTCCTCGGGGCCGGGTGGCCAGTCGGTCAACACGACCGACTCCGCCGTGCGCATCACCCACAAGCCGACCGGACTCGTGGTGTCGATGCAGGACGAGAAGTCCCAGCTCCAGAACCGGGAGAAGGCGATGCGCGTGCTGCGCGCGCGCATGCTCGAGCGCGAGCTCCAGGCTCGACAGGCCGAGCTGGCGGCCGCCCGGCTCGCCCAGGTCGGCACCGGTGAGCGGGCCGAGAAGATCCGCACCTACAACTTCCCTCAGGACAGGGTCACCGACCACCGCGTCGGGCTGACGAAGGGCAACCTGCCCGGGATCCTCGCCGGCGACCTCGAGGGATTCACCTCCGCACTCGAGGCCGAGGAGAAGCGGCGCATGCTGGAGGCCGCAGAGCCGGTGGGCGGATGATGACCGCGCGCGACGCGCTCGACGCCGCGGTCACGGCGATCGAGGCCGCCGGCTGCTCGACGCCGCGCCTCGACGCCGAGCTCCTGATCGCCGACGCCCTCCGCGTCGACCGCGCCCGGCTGTTCATGGACCCCGACATGGAGATCCCCCCGCCTGCCGCGCGGGTGATCGGCGCGAGCGTGCGCAGGCGGGTGGAGCGCGAGCCGGTGGCCTACATCCTCGGCCGCAAGGGGTTTCGGCGCATCGAGCTCTGGATCGACCGCCGCGCGATCATTCCGCGACCCGAGACGGAGCTGCTCGTGGAGGTGGCCGCGGAGCAACCCGCGGGCGCCCGGGTCCACGACGTCGGCACGGGCGCCGGGGCGATCGCCCTGGCCCTCATGGACGAGCGCCCCGACCTGCAGGTCACGGCAAACGAGCCGTACGAGCCGGCCGCCGCGGTGGCGCGCGAGAATGCGAAGCGCCTCGGCCTGCCGCTCGAGGTGACCGGCGAGTTCGGGCTGCCCGCGGGCGACTTCGACCTGATCGTCGCGAACCTGCCCTACGTGCCGGATGGCAACTGGGATCTCCTGCAGCCGGAGATCCGCCGCTACGAGCCGCGCGAGGCATTCGTCTCGGGAGCGGACGGGCTCGACGCGATCCGCGAGCTCCTGGCCGGCGCCCCCTCGGGCACCGCGGTGGCGCTGGAGCACGGCAACGAGCAGGGCGCGGCGGTGCGGGGGATGCTGGACGACACCCGCTCGTTCCCGGACCTCTCGAACTGGGAGCGGATGACGGTGGGGCGCGTGCCCTGACCCCGGACGAGGTCGCCACCTTCGAGCGCTGCATCGCCGTAGGCGGCGTCGCGCTCTTTCCCGCCGACACCGTCTATGGCCTCGCGACAGACCCGGATTCGCGCGAGGGCGTCGATCGGCTCTACCGCCTGAAGGGACGGCGGCCCGATCGCCCCGCCGCTGTGATGTTCTTCAGCCTCGAGCTCGCGCTGGCGGCTCTGCCCGAGCTCGGCGAGCGCACCCGCGCGGCGCTCGAGCGGCTGCTCCCGGGCGGAGTGACGCTGGTGCTGCCGAACCCCGCGCGCCGCTATCCGCTCGCATGCGGCCCGGATCCGGAGCGACTAGGGCTGAGGGTGCCGAGCCTCACGGGCGCGCTCGAGCCGCTCGCCGCCGCGAGCTGGCCGGTGCTCCAGTCGAGCGCCAACGCCTCGGGCGGGCCGGACGCTCGCAGGGTCGAACAGGTCGACGAGCGGATCCGGGCGGGAGTCGACCTGGTCCTCGACGGCGGTGAGCTGCCCGGGACGCCGTCGACGGTGGTCGACCTGAGCGCATATGAGCACGGGGGCGGCTTCGAGATCGCGCGTGAGGGCGCGGTCCCCGCCGCGGATATCGAGCGCCTCTTGGCCTGATCCGCCCGCTGCTAGCGTGCCAGCGATGAGCGATCTGAGCCCGGACTTCTTCACCAAGCACATCGCGGACGTCGATCCGGAGATCGCCGGAGTGCTGAAGGACGAGGCGGGCCGTCAGGAGCGGACGCTCGAGATGATCGCGTCGGAGAACTTCGTCCCGCAGTCGATCCTCGACTGCCAGGGCTCCGTCCTCACGAACAAGTACGCGGAGGGCTACCCGGGCCGCCGCTACTACGGCGGCTGCGAGTTCGTCGACGTGGCCGAGCAGCTCGCGATCGACCGCGCGAAGGACCTGTTCGGCGCGGAGCACGTGAACGCCCAGCCGCATTCCGGCGCCCAGGCCAACTCCGCGGCCTACATGGCGCTGCTCGAGCCGGGCGACCGCATCCTCGGCATGAAGCTGGACCACGGCGGCCACCTGACCCACGGCATGAAGATCAACTTCTCGGGGCTCTACTTCGACGTCGTCGCCTACGGGGTGCGCGAGGAGGACTCGCTGCTCGACATGGACGAGCTCCAGCAGATCGCCGAGGACGCGCGGCCGAAGCTCATCATCGCCGGCTGGTCTGCCTACCCGCGCCGGCTCGACTTCCAGCGCTTCCGCGAGATCGCCGACTCGGTCGGCGCCCTGCTGCTCGCGGACATGGCCCATTTCGCCGGGCTGGTTGCGGCCGAGGAGCACCCGAGCCCGGTGCCATGGTGCGACGTCGTCACGACCACAACCCACAAGACGCTCGGCGGCCCGCGCGGCGGGATGATCCTCTGCAAGGAGGAGTACGCGAAGAAGATCAACTCGCGCGTGTTCCCCGGACATCAGGGCGGGCCCCTCATGCACGCCATCGCGGGCAAGGCGGTTGCGCTCAAGATCGCTCGCTCGGAGCTTTTCCGAGAGCGCCAGCGGCGCACGCGGGAGGGAGCGGCGATCCTCGCCGAGGAGATGGTCTCCGCGGGCCTCAACGTGCTGACCGGCGGCACCGACGTCCACCTCGTGCTCGCCGACCTGCGCGACTCGGAGCTCGACGGCCAGCAGGGCGAGGACCGGCTCCACGAGATCGGGATCACCGTCAACCGCAACGCGGTCCCGTTCGACCCGCGCCCGCCCGCCGTCTCGTCGGGGCTGCGCATCGGCACGCCGGCGCTCGCCACGCGCGGCTTCCAGGCGGACGACTTCCGCGAGGTCGGCCGGGCGATCGGGGAGGCGCTGACGGGGGACTTCTCGGACGCGAAGAAGGCCGACCTGAGCGAGCGCATGCGCGTCCTTGCCGAGCGCCATCCGCTCTACCCGCAGCTCACGGAGCCCGCGGTCGCCTGATCAGGCCGGCCCGCTGAGCTAGCGGGCCGGCGGTTGTACCCTGGCTTCAGTGACTGAGGCCGCTCCTCCACCGCTGCTCCCGTCCGCACCGCGGCTCTCGAAGCCGAAGCTGCGAGGCGTCTCCCACCAGTGGGCGTTCTACGTCTCCTGCGCGATCGGCGCGGCGCTCGTGATCGCGGCGCCGGCGGGAACGCCGCGGCTCGCGGCGGCGATCTACGCGGTCAGCGTCACGGCGCTGTTCGGCGTCAGCGCGCTCTACCACCGGATCACGTGGGCGTCGGCCGCGGCTCGGCGCTGGATGCGGCGGCTCGACCACTCGGCGATCTTCGTGCTGATCGCCGGCACCTACACGCCGTTCGCCCTGCTGGTGCTCGACGGGACGCTCGCGACGGTCATCCTGGTGGTCGTGTGGGCGGGCGCCCTCGGCGGCATCCTGCTGAAGCTCGTCTGGATCGATGCGCCCAAGCTGTTGACCGCGATCGTCTACGTGGCGCTCGGCTGGGTTGCCGTGGCGGCGTTCCCGGACCTGATCGAGGGGCTGGGGGTGACGGGCGCCGCGCTGGTGGTGGCCGGCGGCGTGCTCTACACGGCCGGGGCGGTCGTCTACGCGCTCAGGCTGCCCGACCCGGTGCCGACCGTGTTCGGCTACCACGAGGTCTTCCACGCGCTCGTGATCGTGGCGGCGGCGCTGCAGTACGCGGTGGTCGCGTTCTACGTGCTTCCGTCCGCCGGCTGAGAGCCGAGCGCACTGCGTGGCCCGGCATGACCCGGGTAGCGCGGTTGGATGAAAGCAGTCACGTTCCATGGAAAGCGCGACGTGCGGGTCGACAACCATCCCGACCCGAGGATCGAAGAGCCCACCGACGCGATCGTCCGGATCACCTCGACGGCGATCTGCGGTTCCGACCTCCACCTGTACGAGGTGCTCGGGCCGTTCCTCGATGAGGGCGACATCCTGGGCCATGAGCCCATGGGGATCGTCGAGGAGGTTGGAGCCGAGGTAGAGCACATAGGTCCCGGCGACCGCGTCGTGATCCCCTTCAACATCTCCTGCGGGCACTGCTGGATGTGCGACCAGCAGCTCTACTCGCAGTGCGAGACGACCCAGGTCCGCGACCAGGACAAGGGCGGCGCGCTGTTCGGCTACACGCGGCTGTACGGGCAGGTGCCCGGCGGCCAGGCCGAGCTGCTGCGGGTCCCGCAGGCGCACTTCGGCCCGATCAAGGTTCCCGAAGGCCCGCCCGACGAGCGCTTCCTCTTCCTCTCGGACGTGCTGCCAACGGCCTGGCAGGCGGTCGAGTACGCCGACACTCCGGAGGGCGGGACGCTGGCGGTGTTCGGGCTCGGGCCGATCGGCCAGATGTGCGCGCGCATCGGCCTGCACCGGGGCGCCGGACGGGTGATCGGCGTCGACCTCGTGCCCGAGCGGCTCGAGATGGCGCGCCGCCACGGCGTCGAGACGATCGACCGCTCCGCGCACGACGACATCAGCGAGAAGATCCGCTCGATGACGGACGGCCGCGGGGCGGACGCCGTGATCGACGCCGTCGGCATGGAGGCCCACGGGGCGCGGGTGGCGAAGCTGCTCCAGGACGCCGCCGGGATCCTTCCCGACGCCGTGGCGCAGCCCCTGATCGAGAAGGCAGGCATCGACCGGTTGACAGCACTCTTCGACTGCATCGACTCGGTCCGCCGTGGCGGGACGGTCTCGATCAGCGGCGTCTACGGGGGCATGGCCGACCCGATGCCAATGATGCAGCTCTTCGACAAGCAGATTCAGCTGCGCATGGGGCAGGCCAACGTGCGCCGCTGGACGGACGAGATCCTGCCCCTGCTGACCGGTGACGACGACCCTCTCGGCACCGACGACCTCACCACCCACCAGGTTCCGCTCGCCGAGGCGCCGGCCGCCTACGAGCGCTTCCAGAAGAAGGAGGACGGCACGATCAAGGTCGTGCTGAAGCCATAGCGGCGGCGGAGCGGAGACCGGGCGCGGTGCGCCCTGGACAGCTTTCCGCCTGAGCGCCATTAGGCTCAAGCTCGATGGACGAGCTCGATGCCCTATGGGCGTTTCTCGTCGCCGCCGTAGTCGCGTTCGCCGTCACGCCTCCGGTTGCGCGGCTCGCAACACGCATGGGCGTGGTGCATCAGCCCCGGGAGCGCGACCTGCACGAGCGCCCCGTTCCCGGCTCTGGGCGGGCTGGCGATCCTCGCCGCGGTCCTGGTGGCCGCGCTCTTCTTCATGCCCGCGGGCAGGGAGACGCGCGGCATCGTGGCCGGCGCGATCGCGATCGTGCTGGTCGGCGCGATCGACGACGTGCGTCCGGGCGGCCTTCACCCGGCGCTGAAGCTCATCGGTCAATTCGCCGCCGCCTCCATACCCGTGTTCTGCGAGGTGCGGGTCGAGAACGTGACGCTGCCCTTCATCGACCCGATCCAGCTCGGCGACTGGAGCTACCCGCTCACCCTCGTCGGGATCGTGGCGGTGATGAACGTCGTGAACTTCACGGACGGCGCGGACGGTCTCGCGGCGGGCGTCTGCACGATCGCCGCCGCCACGTTCGCGATCATCGCGCTGTCGCTCGACCGGATCGACGCCGGCATCCTCGCCGCGCTCACCGCCGGAGCCGCGATCGGCTTCCTCTGGCACAACTTCCATCCGGCCTCGATCTTCATGGGCGACGCCGGCTCGAACCTGCTCGGGCTGCTGCTCGCGTGCGTGGCGATCCAGGGCGTGCTGAAGACGGCCGCGGTCGTCGCGCTGTTCTTCCCGCTTGCTGATCCTCGCCGTGCCGGCCCTCGACGCGACGTTCGTCGTCGCGAAGCGGATCAAGTACGGCCGGCCGGTGTACTCC
This sequence comes from uncultured Thermoleophilaceae bacterium, assembly GCA_963788595.1. Classification (GTDB taxonomy): domain Bacteria; phylum Actinomycetota; class Thermoleophilia; order Solirubrobacterales; family Thermoleophilaceae; genus JACVRW01. Next base: position 6,179 of record CAWBHC010000007.1, on the reverse strand, counting down.
GCCGACCGCTGGCACTTCCATCACCGCTTCGCGAACATCGGCTTCTCGCAACGGCGGACCGTCCTCTACCTCTACGGCTGGACGCTCTCGCTCGCGGCCCTCGCGCTCGCGATGCGCTTCGTCCCGTACTCGGACGACGACGGCACGCTCCACATCGGCTGGACGCTCGTGATCGTCGCCTTCGCGGCCGTGGCGGTGGCCGCGAGCGTCTACCTGGTCGTGGTGCTCGAGATCCTCAAGTTCCGCCGCTTCCGCGAGCGCGAGATCCGCCGCCAGGTCGAGACCGGCGAGCTGCCCGCGCTCACCGAAGAGGAGATCGAAACCGAGATCGGCCGCGAGGTCGAGACCGGCGAGTTCGAGGCGGTGCGCCCACCCGAGACGGGCGAGTTCGAGGCGGTGGCGCGGGAGTAGCCGGCGCGCCGCCGCGCCGGCCGCGCGCCGCGCCGGCCCGCGGCGCCGGTGCTGTCAGAACAGGCTGCCCTGGATCGCCTCCTCTCTCGCTTTCGGCGTGAGCACCGGATCGCTCTCGCCGCCGCCCGGGATCGGGCCGGGTCGAGTCCGCGGCCGCGCCTCGGAGGCCCGGGCCGCGCGCGGCCAGCGGGTGGCGTCAGGGCGGCGATCCGGTCGCGCTCGGCCTTCGGGGCGTACGCGCCGCGGGCGTACAGGCGCTCGTAGCGCGGAACGAGGTCGGGCCGGTAGGAGGCGAGCCAGTCCATGAAGATCTGACGTACCTCGCCGCGCAGGTGCAGGCAGATGCCGCCGATGTTCACCGCGCCCGCCTCGCCGCAGAGCGCGAGGATCTCCTCCACCTGCTCGGGCGCGTCGTTGATACCGGGCATCAGAGGCGCGATCAGCACTCCGCACGGAATGCCCTGGCGGTTCAGCTCGGCGACGGCCTCGATCCGCTTGCGCGGATGCGGCGTGTGCGGCTCGCTGGCACGCCACGCGCGCTCGTCGAGCGTCGGGATCGACAGGTTCGCCGCGAAGCCCGCCACGCGCGTGGATCTCCTTCATCAGCTCGATGTCACGCAGCAGCAGCGGCGACTTCGTGAGCACCGAGGCCGGCGTGCCCGAGTCGCGCATCGCCTCCCAGATGCCCGGCATGAGCCGGTAGCGCCCCTCGACCCACTGGTACGGATCGGTGTTGGTCCCGAGCGCGACGTGCTCCCGCTTCCAGGACGGGCGCATCAGCTCCGCGCGCGCCACCTCCGGCACGTTGACCTTGACGACGATCTCCTTCTCGAAGTCGCGGCCGGCGTTGAAGTCGAGGTAGGTGTGGGTGGGGCGGGCGAAGCAGTTGTGGCTGACGACGCCGTTGGCGATGAAGTCGCCGGTCCGGGTCGTGATGTCGAACAACTCCATCTCGCCCAGAGGCTCGATTTCAACAACTCGCAATCGAGCGGCTGTCTTGATGCGCTCTCTCCTGGATCGATCGCTTCCGGACGATCGCCGGATCGGTGGTGTGGAAGAAGCGAAGCTGCTCGCAGCAGCCCACCCAGCAGGCGGATGACCTTCATACCGTTGGATGCGGTGGATGTCCTCGATCGCGAAGCGGAATCCGAACCTGTCGAGGGCGCGCGTTGTCCGGTCGAGATCTCAGGGTCGGTGTTCGAGATCCGGAAGATGCCTCCCGCAGCAGCCTCCCTCGGCGTCGAAGATTCCCGCCAGGAACCCGCGGCTCCAGTCGGCGCCGGGCCACCTGGGCCAGCGAATGGTCTCTTCGATCAGAGCCACCTTGTCCCACGCCTGAGTGCGAATCGCGCGGACCTCCCGCTGATGCTTCGTCGCGAGCTGGAACTCGAACTCCTGCGTCGGAACCTCCAGGGCGGACAGGTATTCACGGGTCCGGCGGAGCCCGTCGAGATCGGCAAGCGCGAGTCGAAAGCGGGCCACGTCGCCGTGGCGTCGACCGGGCCGCGAATAGGAGTAGAACCCGAGCATGCCGTCCCCCCGGATCATTCCTGTGAGGTAGCCCTGCCGATACTCGGGCGAGTCTGTGGGCCCCGACGCGAAATGCCCGGTCCCCATCAGCTTGTCGTGTTGCGTGAGATGAGGCCTGCGCAGCCGGCCCTGCTCGCGTCCCGTCACGTGCTTCCAGCCACGCGAGGTCAGAAAGCGATGGTCGCCGCTCGCGACCAACTCGGTGCCGTCCTCGAGCGTAATGCGAAACGCCGGCTTGACCGTCGACCAGTGTGCGAGAACCTCGGTGGTGGCGTAGTGCCTGTATGTGTCGCCGCGAAGCGTGCCGTAGACGCGGTCGCCGACATCGATCTCTGCCATCGGCTTCGTACGCGCCGTTCGCCATCAGAATCGGCGTGTCTCCGGCTATGCAGTAAACGCAGGCATGGCTGCATCCCCTGTACGGATTGATCGTCCACCGAAACGGCATCCGCGACGCCTTCGGCACCCGGTTCAGCGCGGACTTCGCCCGGATTTCGTAGAAACGGGTGTCGAGCGCCTCGGGCGCGTCGAAGGTCCGCACCGTCGCCGGCTCGCGGTATCCGGGGAGGGTTCGGCTCTCCTCGGCGTCGACGCTCAGGTTGTCCCAGCGCACGAACATATGTTCGCACAGCGAATCGGCTGGACGCGACTGCAGGAAGAGCGCCCGGCTCGGTACGATCGGCTCGTGCCCGACCGCCTCTACTTCACCGACTCCGACGACGCCTGCGCGCTGATCGCCGCGGACCCGATGGCGCTGCTCGTCGGCTTCGAGCTCGACCAGCAGGTCACCGTGCGCAAGGCGTTCGCCGGCCCGCTCGCGCTCAAGGAGCGGCTCGGCTCGATCGACGCCGCGACGCTCGCGTCGGCCGACCTCGAGCCGGTGTTCCGCGAGCGTCCGGTGATCCACCGCTACCCGCGGTCGATGGCCGAGCGCGTGCACCAGCTCGCCGTCCACGTGCGCGACCACTACGACGGTGACGCCGCGCGCGTATGGACACGACGCCGCGGACGCCTCCGAGCTGCGCGCCAACCTCGCGGCGCTGCCCGGCTTCGGGGAGATGAAGATCAAGGTGCTCGGCGCCGTGCTCGCGAAGCACTTCGGCGTCGAGGCGGCCCAGGAGCTCGTCCCGTGGCACCCGACGCTGGGCGACGTCGACTCCCCGGAGGGGCTCGACGAGTACGAGGCCGCCAAGCGCGAGCACAAGGCCGAGTGGGCGAAGGCGAAGGCGCCGCTCTAGTCTGCGGATCAGTCGCCGAAGGCGGTGACCACCACGCTGCGCGAGCCGCCGTCGTTGCGGTGCTCGCACAGGTAGATGCCTTGCCAGGTGCCGAGCGCGAGGCGCCCGCCTGACACAGGCAGCACGAGCGAGCTGCCGGTGAGCGACGACTTGATGTGTGCGGGCATGTCGTCCGCTCCCTCGAGCGTGTGGGCGAAGTAGTCGGCGCCGTCCGGGACGGCGCGGTCGAACCAGGCGGCGAAGTCCCTCCGCACGTCCGGTGACGCGTTCTCGTTGAGGGTGAGCGAGGCGGACGTGTGCTGCATGAACACCGTTGCGATGCCGACCGACATCGACCCGCAGCTCGGGCACGCCGTCGACGATCTCCGAGGTCACGAGGTGGAAGCCGCGCGGCCGCGGACGAAGCTCGATCCGGGTCTGGATCCACACGCCCGGGATTCTGGCGGAACGGCTACGGAGCGAGCTCCGGCGCGAACGCCGTGAGCCGCGGCCAGCTGACGGCGCGGCGCAGCGCCGCGCGTGAGGCGGGGTGCGTCGAGAGCCGGAACTCGGGTTTCAGCGACGCCGACTGGTAGTAGACGGCCATGCGCACCCGCGGATGGCTCTTGAGGAAGCCGAAGAACTGGCCGACGAAGTCGGACCGGTCGGCGCCCCACACGCCCCACTCGGCGAACGCGAACGGCTTGCCTCGCCACATCGGGTTGCTGTACAGGCTGTGCATCGCCCCGGAGTTGCGGTAGGGCGAGTACCACGTCGTCCCGACCCAGTCGACGTAGGCGCCGCCTGGCCAGAAGTGCTTGGGGTGGTTCTTCGCGATCTCGGGGTTGCCGAACGAGAGTGGCACCCACATAAGCGCGACCTGGGGCGAGGGCAGCTCGTCCGCTGCAGTGCGGACCGGCGGGAGGCCGAGCTCGCGCAGCCGGGCGTCGATCTCGGCCACCTCCCCGCCGCGCACGACGAGGGCGAGCCGGCGCCACGCCTGCTTGAACTGAGTGCTCGAGAGAGCGGCCCGCGCGAGCGCCCGGACAGGTCGTAGGGCGAGTACGAGTTGTTGCCGTTGTTCATCTCGGACAGCGGCCGAAGGTAGGTGACCCCGCCGTGCTCGGCGAGCAGTCGCCCGAGTGCGATCAGGAACCCGTCCCCGCCGCCGCGAGCCAGATCGCGCGACGACAGCCCGGTGCCGTCGGTCGACACGGACAGCATCGCGCGCGAGCGCATGCGCGTGGCGTCGGCGAGCCGGAACGACAGCCAATGCGTGTCCGGTTGGGACGCACGCCAGGAGATGAAGTAGTTGAAGACCGCGGGATGCTTGCCCGACTGGCTCGTGAAGTCGGCGATCGAGCCCGCCGTGTAGCCGCCCTGCCCGCCCCAGAGGACCTTGTTGCCGGGGGCGGTGAAGGGGTCGGCGGCCGCGGCCCCCGGGAACGCGGCGGCCAGTACGAGGGCTGCGATGAGGATGGGGCGGATCATGACCCGCCCGACTAACGGCCGGGCGCGCGGCTTTCGTAGCGCGGCCCGGGCGCAGCGCACGGGCGTAACTCCAGCGTAACCGCCGCGCCTAGCGTCGCAAGGGCCTCTCCAGCACCTGACCCTCTGGAGGTGGGCCATGCCGTTCCGTCCATGGCTGACCGCGCTCGTGGTGGCGCTCGTCTGCTCCCCCGGAAGCGCACAGGCGGCCACATTCTCGGTTGACCTCTCCGAGCACGAGACCCCGCGGCTGCGGCTCGGCTTCCTGCACGGCGTGACATCCAGCGCGCCGGCCGACGAGCTGATTCGTCCGCTGCGCCCGCGCGCCTGGCGATCCAACGACACTTCCTGGGGCGCGCCACTCTCCGCGCGCGCGGGCGCTCGGCAGTCGCTACTCGCTCGTGCTGTCCGACCGCTGGGGGTACCCGATGCACGGGTGGGGAGGGAATGGCCGCCCCTGGGAGCAGCTCGATCGCTTCGACCGGTTCGTACGCGAGCTCGCCCGCGAGTACAGAGGGCGTGGGCTGATCTACTGGGACATCTGGAACGAGCCTGAGCTCCACCCGTTCTGGGACGGCAGCCGCGAGCAGTTCTTCCGTACCTTCGCGGTCGCCGCACGTGCGCTCAAGGAGGAGCTCGGCGCCGCCGCCAGGATCGTCGCTCCGTCGACCTCGCGCTTCCGGCTCGACTGGATCAAGGGCGTTGCCGACCACTGCGTGCATCACGGCTGTGAGATCAACGCGGTCTCCTGGCACGACCTCCGTGAGTCGACCGCCGGGCTCGAACAGCTGTCGGAGCAGGTCCTCGCCACGCGCTCGCTGCTCAGCGGGGCGAGGTACCGCGAGCTCGCCTTCTCGGAGATCCATCTGAACGAGGTCGTCGGCCCGTGGGTCCAGTTCGAGCCCGCTGCCCAGGTGCGCTACTTCGCGGAGCTCGAGCGTGCGGGCGTGGACGTCGCAATCAAGGCATGCTGGCTGGACAGCATCGGTCGGTCGGCCTGCGAGGGCAGCGGCCTCGGCGGTCTCATCGACCCTGCGAGCGGCCGGCCGCGCTCTGTCTGGCACACCTGGCGGGCCTACGCGGAGGGCAGCGGAAGCCGCGTACGCGCGCACTCCACCGACCCCCTCTGCCCGCTTCTGGCGTCGCGACGCTCGCGTATCGCGGGCGCCGCGCAGCTGCTCGTCGCCGAGACCGGCTGTGCGGTGGATGATGTGTCGGTGCGTGTGTGCGGGCTTGGCCGGCGCGCGCCGCAGCGCATCAGCGTCAGCCGTGAGCTGCATCGCGACAGCGGCGAGGGGGCCGGGGGGCGCCAGAGGTCTCATGGGCCGTGGGCAGGCTCCTGGTCGAGCGTGGCGGACACTGCGCAAGCGGCCGGCTGCAGCTACCCGCGCACGGGGAGGCGGCGGTTTTCTTCCTGCACGGTCTCGGACCACGCTGGGGTGATCGAAGTGAGCCGGGCAGGCAGCCGGTACTGTCGGCCTCCGACTCGCGAATGTCCTCGCCACCTGCTCCTTGAACGGCTTCAGCTTCTCG
>CAWBHC010000006.1:0-334242 GCA_963788595.1 uncultured Thermoleophilaceae bacterium | reverse complement strand
TCGCTCCGAACGGCGACGTGCTGCCCTGCCAGGCGGCGTCCACGATCCCGGGGCTCGAGTTCGCCAACGTCCGCGAGCACCCGCTCGAGTGGATCTGGAACGAGTCCGACGCGTTCATGCGCTTCAGGGGCACGGACTGGATGCAGGAGCCGTGCCGCAGCTGTCCGCTCGAACGCCAGGAGGTGGACTTCGGCGGTTGCCGTTGCCAGGCGCTGCGACTCACCGGCGACGCGGCCGCCACGGACCCGGTGTGCCGGTTCTCACCGCATCACGACCGCGTCGTCTCGGCACGCGAGTCGGCGCAGACGGACGAATTCGTCTATCGAGCGATCAAGCGGCCGGTGCGCGCCTGACGGCTTGCTCCGCCACGTGCGGCTCGACGAGGCCGACGGCCACCAGCCGATGGTGACACGCATCCGCGCGCTCCTCGCGAGTCTCTTCCGGGAGGACGTCGCCCCAGGCCTCGGCCGCCTCGGCGGCGCGTGCCAGCAGATCATCCAGGAGCTCTCGGGACGGCTCGGCCTCGGCGAGACAGCGCAGGCCGAAGCCAATGTGCCAGCGCTCGTCGAGCTCGACGCGCTCGACGCCTTCGCGCACCCCCGGCAGGGCGCCGTCGGCCAAGTAGCTGTGCAACGCGTGATGCGCGGCGTCGAAGATGGTCCCCTCGAGCACCATGTGGTAAAGGGCGACTCCCTCGCCCAGCCCTGCGCGGCCCGCGGCGAGCTCCGCGGCCATCGCGGGCAGCCGCACCTCGAACAGCTCGAGCACGGCAGGCGGGACGTGGGCCCGGGCCGCTTCGCGCCGCTCGGCGGGGGTGGCTCCCGGCAACCCGAGCACCTCGGCGGCGATCCGGTCGAACATCAGCGCATGGCGGTCCTCGTCGCGGCGCTGCAGGAAGAAGACCCAGGCCATCAGACTCTCGTGGGAGGCCAAGGTCGCATTCCTGGCCACCTCGGCGAACGGCGCGATGTGCTCGGAGACCGCGTCCTCGGCCACGCGGAAGCCGGCGAGAAGAGTCATGAGGTTGCGGCGACGCTCAGCCGGGAGCTCCGGCCACGCTCGCGCGTCCTCGGTGAGGTCGATGGTCGCCGGGTCCCACTGCAGGCGGGCCACGACCTTCGAGAAGAAGCTGGGCCAGAAGGTGCGCCTCGGAAGGACGAAGTGCCCGCCCAACGTGCTCTCCCAGAACTGCTTCTCCGTCATGGCCTCGAAAGGGTATCCACCCGCTACGTTCGTAAACCATCGCGCGATGGCGGCACGGTTCGCTCGATATCGTTGGTCGGCGCGATCAAGCGGCCGGTGGAGGTCTGATGAGCGAGAGCAACAAGCCGGGTCCCACCAACCTCAAGGAGCTGATGGGCCGGGTGATCGACTCCGACGCTTCCGAGGCGTTCGAGCAGTTCATGGTGCGGCAGATCGCTCTCCGGGACATGGCGCCGAACGCGGAGGACGCCGTGTTCGAGGGCATCGAGGAATCGCCGGATGGAGGGGTGGCGATGGCGGAAGCGCACCTGGCGGGCCTGCCCGATCCCGAGCGCGAGCAACTCGTCGACCGGGCCAGCACGGAGAGCGCCCGGCGGCTGCACTCGGCGGCGGTCGCGCTGCTCGCAGCCGTCGGCGCGGCTCGGCTCCCGGTCGACGTCACCCCGGAGATGGTGGCCGTGGCGGCGATAACCGAGTTGGGCGACGACTAGTCAACTCAGATCGCGGCCGCGGCCGCGGACACGTCGATCAGCCCGAAGCCGGTGGCCAGGTCGCGGCCCGGCCCGGCGGGGTTGTCGAAGCGCGGGTGGCAGCGCCCCACGCGGACGTCGCTCCGCCGTGCCGGACAGAGCGCGCGGCGACCTGCGCCGGTGTCGCGTCCTCGCTGATCCCGCGCAGCACCGCCGCGGCGCCGGCGACCTGCGGGGCCGCCGCCGAGGTGCCCGAGAACAGCGCCCAGCCGTCGTTCGCGCCGGTGCCGTCGGGCGGGTCGCCGCCGCCGGCGCGCGGCGCGCTCGACGTCGATCGGGCAGCCCGGCGGGATCGGCAACATGATGTAGGAGGCTCGCGGTCGCATCCCGACGAGGCCGCGACACGGTCGGCACGTCGACGCCGCCGAACCAATCGCTGTGGTAGCCGCTCGCGTAGTCCGAGGCCTGCAGGTCGAGCCCGGCGTTCGCGAACACGCCGCCGGCGGCGATCACGCCCGGCACCTGCGCCTCCGCGCCGAAGCTGCCGTTTCCGGCCGCGAACACGACGACGATGCCCTGCGCTGATCGGCGTCCCGGATCTCGAGGGTCAGCGCCCGGTCGGCCGGGTCCGGCTCGGCCGGCACCGGGTCGATCGTAGTCGCCGCCCCAGGAGTTGGTCAGAACGTCCGGCCGGCCCTGCTTCGCGCGCACGAAGCCGGCCACGGCGCCGACGAGGTCGCCCCTGTCGTTGGCCGCCCGGAAGGGCCGCAGCACCGCTTCCGGCGCGATCGCGAAGACGTTCGCCGACTCGCCCGTGCCGTGGCCGTGCGGATCGCGCGCGGGATTGGTGCCCGGGACGACGGTGACGGGCGACTCGACGCTGTAGCCGTGGGCGGTGAAGAACGGGTGGCGAAACCAGCCGCTGTCGACCATCGCGACCGTGACGCCCGCGCCGCGCTGGCCGCGCCGGTGCGCCTCGGCCGCGCCGAGGATCGTCGCCACGTCGTCCGGGACGCGCAGGTGGAAGCGGGGGACGGACGGCGGCATCGGCGCCGGGAAGACCTGCAGCGGAGCACGCGGGCGCTCGAGCACGACGCCCTCGATGGCGGCCGGGCGCCCGTCCCCGACGCCCAGCGCCTCAGGCTGGCCCGAGCCGACGACGTCGAGGTGGGTCACGTACTCGACCCGCCCGAGCCGCGTGTGCATGAGCCGCTCGACGGCGGCGAGCGTGCCGCCGGTCAGCTCCTCGTAGGCGCCGGGCGGTCCGGCGACCGACATGCCGAGACCGCTCTCCGCAACGATCTCCAGCCCGGCCTTCTCGATCGCCTGTGTCGCCTTCGTGGCGTCGGCGCGGCTTCCGTGGAACGGCTCGGGGTCAGCCAGGTCGCCCGCGTCGAGGAACGACGTGCCCCCCTTGGAGCGGACCGACACATATCCCATGACCACGGCCGGCAGGGTGTTGTCCGACTCGAGTATCGGGGGCATCGGCACGGCGACTCCTTCCGACCTTCCTACGTCCCCTCGTGCAGCTTCTTCGGGGGAACGACGGCGACCGACTCGACGTGCGCGCGGAGCTCCTCGGGAACCGGGAGCGCGCCCTCGGGCTCGGCCCCGAACGCCGAGCGCACCACGGTGGCGTCCCCGGTCGCCAGGAGACCGGCCACGAGCGGCATCGCGCTCAGGCCGTGCTCGCGCAACCAGTCCGCGACGACCTCGGCGTCCGCACCGGCGCGGACCTCGACTGCGACCTCGACGTGCTGCTCATCGGACGGCATCTGCGACGGAGGAGTAGCACGGCGTGTCAATCCTCGTCGTGTGAGCTCCGCCGCCGCGTCGCGCTGGTGGCGCAGGCCCCGGTGATGCTGCCGGGCGACGTCCGGGCGAACCTCCTCTACGCCCAGCCGGACGCGGACGCTCCCGGCGCGCTCGCCGCCGTGGGCCTCGATGCCGCCCTCATGGAGCGCGAGGCCGATCAGCTGTCGGGCGGCGAGCGCGCGCGGGTCGCCATCGCGCGGGCGCTCGCGCGCGAGCCGCGGGTGCTCCTGCTGGACGAGCCGACCGCGTCGCTGCACGCGGAGGCGGTGGCCGAGGTCGAGCGGCTGGTGGAGTCGCTCGCGTCCGGAGGCATGGGCGTCGTGCTCGTGACCCACGACGCCGCCCAGGCCGAGCGCGTGGCGGACAGAGAGGTGCGGCTCGAGCGCGGCAGCACGGCCGGCGCGCGATGACCGGGGTCCTCGTCGCCATCGGGCTCGTGGCGGTGGCGATCATCGTTTCGCACGTGCTGGCCCTCGGGTTGGAGCGCGAGCTGGCGGTGACCACGATCCGGGCGATCGTCCAGCTGACCGTCGTCGGCGCGCTCGTGACGGTCGTGTTCGAGCACGTCGGCCTCGCGGCGGGATTCGTCGCGCTGATGTTCGCCGCCGCCGCGTTCACGTCGAGCCGGCGCCTGCGTGAGATCCCGAGGCCGCTCGTCCCCGCGGGCGCCGCGATCGCCCTCGGCGCCGCCACCGGCCTGATCCCGCTGTTCGCAAGCGGCGCGTTCGACGTGACGCCGCGTGAGCTGATTCCCGTCGCCGGCATCCTCATCGGCGGGGCGATGGCCGCGACCTCGCTCACCGGCCGCCGTCTGCTCGACGACGTCTACGCGAGCGTCCCGCTGATCGAGACGCGCCTCGCGCTCGGGGCGCCGGTCCAGGAGGCGCTGCGCCCGGTCGTCCGCCAGGCGGCCCGCGGCGGCCTCATCCCGGCGCTCGACCAGACGAAGAACGTCGGCCTCGTCACGCTGCCGGGCACCTTCGTCGGCCTAGTGCTCGGCGGCGCGGACCCCGCCGAGGCCGCCCGCGTCCAGCTGACGGTGCTGCTCGCGCTGCTCGGGGTCGAGGTGGTGGCCGCGGTCGCGTGCGCGCTACTCGTCGCCCGCGCGTGCGAACGACCCGGCGAGCGGCTGCGCCTTCCTCGCCGGGTCGCTCCAAGCGCTGTCGATTGACGCAGCTCTCAGAAGATGCGGACCGCCACCTCCGCGGGCGCGTCGAAGAGCTCGTTCAGCTCGTCGTCGAGCTTGACCAGCGTGACCGAGGCGCCGGCCATGTCCAGCGAGGTGCAGTACTCGCCGACGTAGCTGCGGGTGACGTTGATGCCCTGGTCGGCGAGCTGCTGGTGCGCGCGCCCGTAGAGGATGTAGAGCTCGGAGATCGGCGTGCCGCCGAGGCCGTTGATCATCAGCGCCACGTCGTCGCCGGACTCGTACGGCAGGTCCGACCTGACGGCCTCGAGCAGCTCGTCGACGATCGCGTTCGCATCGGCGAGCTTCTCGCGGCGGCGGCCCGGCTCGCCGTGGATGCCGACGCCCATCTCCATCTCGTCGTCGCCGAGCTCGAACAGCGGCGAGCCCTTGGCCGGCGGCGTGCACGACGTCAGGGCCATGCCCATCGTGCGCGTCACGGAGTTGACGCGGTTGCCCAGCTCGACGAGCTCCTCGAGCGCCGCGCCGTTCTCGGACGCGGCGCCGACGGCCTTGATGACGAAGAAGTTGCCGGCGACCCCGCGGCGCCCGACGGTGTAGGTCGAGTCCTTCACGGCCACGTCGTCGTCGACGATGATCGTCGCGATCTTGATGTCCTCGGCCTCGGCGAGCTCACGGCCCATGTCGAAGGCCATGCGGTCGCCCGTGTAGTTGTTGATGATGTGCAGGACGCCCTTCGGGCTCGCCATCAGCTTGGTCGTCTCGTAGACGTAGTCCGACGGGGGCGCCGCGAACACGTCGCCGGGACAGGCGGCGTCGAGCATCCCCTTGCCGACGGCCATCACGTGGGCCGGCTCATGCCCGAGCCCGAGCCCTGCACGATCGAGACCTTGTCGTCGCTCGGCGCGTCGGTGCGCATGATCAGGTTGTACTCCGGCACGTACTTCAGCTTGCCGGGATTGGCGAGCTCGACGCCCTTGAGCATCTCGGGCACGAACTGCTGCGGGTCATTGACGAACTTCTTCACGGCGTCTCCTCTCTCGTGTTTTCCCGGCCGCGACGGCCGGCGCCGCTCAGGCCCGTTCGAGCTCCGTCTCCTGCCAGGCCTTGCTGACAGCCTCGAGCATCACCGCGATGCCGATCGCGCCTGCGTCGACCGAGTCGCGGCTGCGCTCGCCCGTGTAGCTGACGCCCGCCCGCGCTGGGCGAGCATCCCCTTGGTGGCCTCGGCGGTCTCCCTGCGCCGTCGCGGCCGCGCGCTGCAGCGCGTCCGGCGCGCCCTCCTGCGAGCGCCTTCTCGAGCTCGTCGACGGCGGGGACGAGCGCGTCGAGCAGCGTCTTGTCGCCGAGGTCGGTGTTGCCGCGCTGCTTGATCCCCTCGATCGCGGCGCGCAGGGCGGCGATGACGTCGTCGCCCGCTGGGCTCGGGGTTGCCGACAGACGTCGCTGCCGGCGCGCAGGAAGGCGGTCCCCCAGATCGGCCCCGACGTGCCGCCGATGCGCTTGGTGAGGACGAGCGCGGTCTTCTTGAGCAGGCCGCCGGCGTCGTCGTAGCCGAGCTCGTCCCAGTCGCTCAGGACGATCTCGAAGCCGCGCGCCAGCGAGTAGCCGAAGTCGCCGTCGCCGACGACCGCGTCGAGCTCGCAGAAGTACGTCTCGTTGTCGACCGCCGTCTGGGCGATGGTCTTGACGACCAGCTCCGCCCGGCTCAGCGCCGTGTCGCTCATACAGCCTCCTCGTGGGGCAGGGGTTCTCTCAGGCAGGCCTCGAGGTCGGCCAGCGTCACCTGCTCGCCGGGGCGCGCGGCGCTGCGGTTGGCGAGGACCGCGCGCGGGCTCGCCGGGGTCGCCGAGGCTCGATGACCACGAGCACCGCCTCGCTCATGTCCTCGTCGTGTCGTGTAGCCGCTCACCGTCACGACGCAGCGCAGGCCGGCGCCGACCGCCGCCAGCAGGCCGTTGCGCGAGTCCTCGACGACGATCGCGTCGGCGGCCGTCGACGCCGAGCTGCTCGAGGGCCAGCAGGTAGATCGCCGGGTCGGGCTTCTTGGCCGGCACGACGTCGCCCGCGAAGACGGCGAAGCGCGCCGCGTCGTCCTGGCCGACGACGTGCTCGAGCACCGCGCGGACCGACTCCTCGGCCGACGTCGAGGCCACGGCGAGCGTCCAGCCGGCCTGCGAGCGCCTCGCTCGACGATGCGGGCGATGCCGGGGCGGCCGGGCAGCCGGCCGGCGCGGACCATCTCCTTGTAGATCGCTCGGTCTTGCGGCGGTGCCACCCGGCGAGCAGCTCCTTCTGGCCCTCGGGGTCGGCCGGCAGGTCGTTGCGCGCGCACGAACTCGTCGGTCAGCAGCGAGGCCATCCGCTCCTTGCCGCCGCCGATGCGCAGCTTCTCGGCGTACTCCTCCACGGACCACTGCACGTCGAGCCCGGCCTCGGCGAAGGTCTGGTTGAACGCGGGCCGGTGGCCGTCGCGCTCGGTGTCGGCGAGCACGCCGTCGCAGTCGAAGATCAGCGCGGGCACGCTGCTAGGACGGCCGCCGAGCTGGTGGTCGACGCCCGCCCGGCCGACCCGAAGATCCGGATGTGGTGCTCGGCCATCTCCTTGACGGCCGCGCGGACGTGCGCGAGGAGCGACGGCGGGTCGTGCTTGGCCGGGGTTGGCGTCCAGGTACTCGCGGTGGGCGTCGACGAACGCGATCTTCAGCGCCGTCGAGATGTTGACCTTGGCGCAGCCGCGCGCGATGAGGTCGGTGAACTGCGCCTCGGTCAGCCCGGTGCCGCCGTGCAGGACCATCGGGATCGGGTGCTGGCGCGACGATCTCGGTGACGCGCTCGGGCATCAGCATCGGCGCCGCCTTGTAGAGGCCGTGGGCCGTGCCGATCGCGGGCGCGAACGAGTACACGCCGGTGGCCTCGATGAACTCGGCCGAGACCTCGACCGGGTGGACCTCGCCGCCCTCCTCGGTGCCGATCGCCGTCCTCGACGCCGACGACGCTCTCGATCTCGCCCTCGACCTGCGCGCCGTAGCCCGTCGGCCTCGGCCACCACCTCGATGGTCTGGCGCGTGTTCTCGGCCGACGTCGAGCTCGGAGCCGTCGAAGAGCACCGAGTTCCAGCCGGTGCGCAGGCAGGTCGAGATCCACTCGCGGTCGGGGCAGTGGTCGAGGTGCAGGGTCACCGGCACCGGCACCTCGTCGGCCCGGGCGCGCCACATCGCGTAGAAGGCGCCGCGCGCCGATCGACTTCACGGTCTTCAGCGACGTCTGGACGATGAGCGGCGCCTCGAGATCGGTGGCCGCCGCGAGCACGGCCTCGAGCGTCAGGTCGTCGACGACGTTGATCGCCGCGACGCCGTAGCGCTCCGCGAAGGCGTGATCCATGATCTCGCGGGCGGGGACGACCGGCATGGGGCTCCACTCTCCTCCTGGTACGACGGCTGGCCGAAGCTAACCGGATCGGGCGCCTAGGTCAAGATCGGCCGCCGGCCGCGCAGCCGCCGCCTCACTCCTGACCGACCGCGCCGCCCGCCTCGCCTCCCTGCCCATGTGGCGGATCTGCGCGGGCTGAGGCCGGTAGCCGATGAAGCGCAGGCCGGGCGCAGCCGGGTCGCCGCCGTGGACGCGCGGCAGGCCGCGCTCGTCCAGCACGCCCAGGTGTCCGGCAAGGGCCTCGAGGCCGCGGCGGTAGCCGGTCGCGGCGATGATCGCGTCGGCCTCCACGCGGGTGCCGTCGGTCAGCTCCGCCCCGGTCGGGTCGAGCGCATCGACGGCGGCCACGATCTCGATGCGCCCGTCCTTGATCGCATCGACCATCTCACGGTCGACGATCGCGGGTGTCTTGCCCTGGCGCCGGAGGCGGGCGAAGACGCCCTCCTCGGGCTCCGCGAGCCCGTGTTCGGTCAGGTCACCCAGAGCCAGGCGCCGGATCAGCCTGACCTGCGCGTCGGCGACCGCCGGCGGCAGGCGGAGCATCGCGAGCGCGGGCAGGTCGCCGGGCAGGCCGCCCTGGGCGCGCAGCAGGATGTTCGGCGCCGTGCGCACCGCGAGCCGCACTCGCCGTGCTCCGCCCGTGGCGAGGTCGTAGGCGATCTCGACCCCGGAGCATCCCGGTCCGACGACCAGCACGTCCAGGTCACGGAACTGCTCGGGGTTGCGGTATCCGGCTGCATGCACGAGCCGACCCCCGTAGCGGTCGCGGCCGGGCCAATCCGGGAACGCGGGGCGTGTGCTCGTAGCCGGTGGCGACGATCACCTGAGCCGCATGCAGCTCACCCGCGGACGTGCGCACGAGCCAGCCCCCGCCGTCGGGATCGAGCCGCTCGACCCGAGTGCCGAGACGGACGTCGAGGGCGTTGCGCTCGGCGTAGTCGTCCAGGTAGCGCACGAACTCGTCGCGCGTCGGGAACAGGCTCGTGCCGCGCGGGTAGCGAAGCCCCGGGAGGCTCGAGGTCAGGCGGCTCGTGTTCAGCCGCAGCCGGTCGTAGCGGCCGCGCCAGGCGGCGCCGATCGCGTCCGAGCGCTCGAGGACGACCGCCGGGATGCCCGCGCGGCCGAGCTCCGCCGCCGCGGCCAGCCCGGCCGGCCCGGCGCCGATCACAAGGGTCGTGTTGGTCATGGGAGTTCCTTTCGAAGCAATTGGGGCCGGGGCCCGCCGCCAGGTGCGGCGGCGGGCCCGGCCGTCCGCTCAGCCGGAGATCCGGCCGATGAGCGTCATGCGGTCGTGGTCGGCGGCGTCCTCGGAGAAGCTCGCCAGGCCGCTGCCGCGCGGTGCGGGCGTACTTGCCCGTGCCGTACTTGACGACGAAGCTGCGCGAGGCCGGTGAACGACGACGTCCTGACGTCGCCCGGCGCCGTCCTGGCAGGAGTCGCCGTAGACGGCGAGCACGAGCCGGTCCGGGCGTGCCGTCGCCGAGCACGATGCGCGCCCTTGATCGGCGCGCAGACGCCGCCCTCGCCGTTGGGGAACGTCTCCGCGACCTTGAGCTTGAACGAGCCGCTGTAGGCGCCGGTCCCGACCGGGTGCCGCGGAACGCGCCGCCGGTGTAGCTCGAGCGGCAGACCGCTCGGGTCGCACGGGGCGTCGACGATGGTGGCGTCGCCGCGCACGACGAGCCGCTGCTCGCTCGGATGCTTGCCGGACTGGCCGGTCGCGCCGGCCGAGCTGGTGGCGGCGGCGAACGCGAGGCTCGCGAGCACCAGAGCAACCAGGGCGAGCAGCGAGCGGGACCTCAGGCTGGGGTGGATCGATGACATGACTGACTCCTTCGGTGTTGAGCGCCCTCGTACGAGGGCAGGGGTTGACGCGCCGCCGGTCAGCGGCGTCCTTCGACGGGAACGGCAGGTGTTGAGTAAGAGCGGGGGCGCGCCGGTCAGGCGCGGGCGTTGACTTCCCAGACCGAGATCGGCCGGCGCGTGCCGGTCGAGATCGCCGCGACGCCGGCGAGCGCCTTCAGGAACGCGCCGCCGTAGTCGGCGAGCGCGCGGCGCGCCTGGGCCTCCGTCTCCCAGAGCACGATCATCATCGCGTTGCCGCTGTCGCGGTCGACGAGGTTCAGCGCGCCGGCGAAGCCGGGCTCGAGCTCGAGCGCGGGGACCATCTCGTCGGTGACGATGCGGTCCATCTCGGGGCGCCGGTCGGGCGTGGTGCCGCCTTCGATGAGCTGTGCGTACATGCGGATCAGGGTCCTTTGGTCGCGGGGGTCGACAGGAGGTCGTGGTGGTCGAAGCGCTCGGTCTTGAGGATCGGGCGGCCGTCGGCGTCGAACCAGTCGGCGCGCGGGCGGTCGTAGTAGAGCTCGACGCCGTTGCCGTCCGGATCGGCCAGGTAGACCGAGACGGTGCCGCCGTGGTCGGTGGCGTGGTCGATCGGGCAGCCGTGGTCGAGCAGCCGGCGCACGGCGCGGCCGAGCTCGCGCCGGTCGGGATACACGAACGCGACGTGGTAGAGGCCGGTGTGGCCGGGCGGCGGGCGGCGTGGCGCCGGCGCTCTCGAACGTGTTCAGGCCGACGTGGTGGTGGTAGTCGCCGGCGGCGAGCAGGACCATGGCGAGCCCGTGCTCGCGGGCGTCGGCGGTCACGCCGAGGCCGAGCGCGTCGCGGTAGAAGCCGAGCGCGCGGTCGAGATCGGCGACGCGCAGGTGCACGTGACCGACGCGGACGGCGGGATGGATGGCTTCGTTCTGCATGCGAGGCAGTTTCCCGCTCGCCGCGTCGCCCGGCATCGGTGTAACCACCTAACCGAGCCGCGGGAGTAGCCTGCGCGCGGTGACCGAGGACCGTGCGGCGCTCGAGGACCTGATGGGGCGGTTCCTGCGCGCCGTCTCCTTCGCGGAGGGGGAGCGGCCCCACTACGAAGACCTGCACGAGCTCTTCGCCGACGGCGCGAGGCTGATCAAGAACAGCGCCGATACGCCGGAGATCTCAACGGTCGACGAGTTCATCGCGCCGCGGCAGGCCACGGTGGATTCCGGTGAGCTGACGGCCTTCGAGGAGGTCGAGGTGGCAGAGATCACCGAGATCTTCGGCAACGTGGCGCACCGGTTCAGCACCTACGAGAAGCGCGGCAGCCTGGGCGGCGCCGCGATCGACGCGCGCGGCGCGATCTCGACCCAGTTCATCCGCACCCCCGAAGGCTGGCGGATGAGCTCGATGGCGTGGGACGACGAGCGCCCCGGCGTCGAGCTGCCCGGCCGTTACCTGGGCTGAGTGCCGTGGACGACGCCCCGCCATCCGGGCTGGTCGGGCGAGCCCGCGAGCGCGAGGCGATCGCGGCGGCGCTGCGGGCCCTGCCTGCGCAGCCGGGCACCGTCGTGGCGCTCGAGGGCGAGCCGGGGATCGGCAAGTCGCGCCTGCTCGAGCACCTGGCGGCGTCCGCGGAGGCGGAGCGGCGCGTCGGTGCTCGGGGCGCGCGCCTCGGAGTTCGAGAGCGACCTTCCGTACGCGCTGTGGACCGAGGCGCTCGACGGTCACCTCGCCGAGCATGGGCGAGCGCCGGGTGTCCCGGATGGGGCTCGCGGATCCCGCGGCGCTCGCGGCGCTGCTGCCGGCCGTGGCGGGTGGCGCGACCGTCGAGGGAGGCGACCGGCACCGCACGCACCGGGCGCTGCGCGACCTGCTGGAGCGCCTCGCGCCGACGCGCCCGCTCGTTCTCTGGATGGACGACGTGCACTGGGCCGACCCCGCGTCGGTCGACGCGCATCGCGGCGCTCGTGCGCCGCCCGCCCGCCGCGCCGCGTGCTGCTCGCGGTGGCGGCGCGCGAGGGCCAGCTGCCCGATCGCCTGGCAGCTGGCGCTCGCCGGCGCCGGCCGAGAGGGGCGCGTGATCGCGCTGACGCTCGCGCCGCTGAGCGAGGCCGAGGCGGCCGAGCTCGTCGGCGACGCGGCCGGCGCCGATCTACCCGCAGAGCCGGCGGCAACCCGTTCTACCTCGAGCAGCTCGCGCGCGTGCGCGCCGCGCCGCCGCTCGCCGCCGCGACGCGTGGGCGACTCGGTGCCGCCGGCGGTCGCGGCTGCGCTGGCCGCCGAGCTGTCGGAGCTCGCGCCCGACGCGCGCCGGCTGCTCGACGCGGCCGCCGTCGCGGGCGACCCGTTCGAGCCCGAGCTGGCCGCGGCGGTGGCCGAGCTGCCCGAGCCGGTGGCGCTGCACGCGCTCGACGAGCTGCTGCTCCGCGGGCTTGCCGGCCGGCCGCGGCGCCGCGCCGGTTCGCGTTCCGCCACCCGGTCGTGCGCCACGCCGTCTACGTGGCGATCGCCGCCGGCGTGGCGGCTCGGCGCGCACGCGCGCGCGCGGAGGCGCTGGAGCGCAGCGGCGCGGGGCCGGTCCAGCGCGCTCACCACGTCGAGCACGCGGCCCGCCCCGGCGACGAGGACGCGATCGCGCTGCTCAGCTCCGCGGCCGCGGAGCTGCAGTCCCCCGCGCCGCGGAACGCGGCGCGCTTCTGCGCCGCCGCGCTGCGGCTGCTGCCCGAGGATCCGCCCCGGCAGGAGCGCCGCACGCGCATGCAGCGGATGCTCGCCGAAGCTCAGGCCGCGGCGGGCGATCCCGCGGCCGCGCGCGCGACGCTGCTCGACGCGCTGCAGGCTGCCGAGCCCGGCGAGCGGCTGGCACTCACGGTCGCGCTGGCCAACCAGGAGTGGTGGCTCGGCGGGCACGAGGAGGCCCGCCGACGGCTGCACGTCGCGCTCGGCGAGCTGCCCGCGGAGCCGTCCCCGGACCGCATCCGCCTGCGGCTCGCGCTCGGCGCTGACGGCCCTGATGGCCTGCGACCTCGAGGACGCGCAGGCCCAGGCGAGCGACGCCCGCGACGACGCCCGTGCGATCGGCGACCCCGTGTTCGAGCTGGCGGCGCTCGCCGGCGGCGCGCTCGCGAGCGTGTCGGCGGCCGGCGGCACGGATGCGGTCCGCCGCCTCGAGGAGTCCACCGCGGCGCTCGAGCGGCTGAGCGGGTCGCAGCTCGCGACGCGCCTGCCGGCGTTGTGGATGCACGGCCGCGCGCGCCGCACGCTCGGCCTGTTCGAGGCGTCGCTCGCCGACCTCGAGCGCGGCGCCACGCTGGCGCGAGCAGACGGGACGCGAGCGCGTCCTGCTGATGGTCACGATCGAGTCGGTCGCGACGCTGATCGAGCTCGGCCGCCTGGCCGACGCCGCCGCGGCCGGCGAGGAGGGGGTCGAGCGCGCCCGCCTCTCCGGCAACCCGCGGATGCTCCTGTGGGCGCAGAGCATGCTCGCCTCGGCGCGACTGGCCGCGGGCGACGTTCCCGCCGCGCTGCGGAACGCCGAGCAGGCCGCGGAGGAGGGGACTCGACCGGACTTCCACGCGGCCGGCCAACCCGGCTGGTGCCTGGGCGCGGCGCTGACCGCGGCCGGCCGGCCGGACCGGGCGGTCGAGGTGATGCTCGAAGCGTTCGGCGGTCCCGCCCTGCCGGCGGTCCTGCCCGCCGACCGGCCTGGCGCCGCCGCCGATCTCGTCGAGGCGCAGCTCGCCCTGGGAGACCTCGCCGCCGCCGAGGCCGCGCTGGCGCAGGCGGAGTGCGCCGCGGTCCAGGCCGGGACGGGCACGGCGCGGGCGATCGCAGGGATCGCCCGGACGGCCGTCCTGCTCGCGTCGGAGCGCTCCGATGAAGCCGTCACCGCCGCTGCCGCCGCGCGCGAGGCCGCTGCCGGCGCGCCCTTCCTGGCGGCGCGCGCGCTGCTCGCCGAGGGCCGAGCGCCAGGCCGCGGCCGGCGAGCGTCAGGCCGCCTTGGCGACGCTCGTGACGGCGCAGTCGGCGCTCGACGGCTTCGGCGCGCTGCGACGGCGCGACGAAGCCGTTCGCGAGCTGCGGCGGCTCGGCCACCGCGTCCCGCGCGCCGCCCGCGCGGCGGACGACGGCCCGCTCACAGCGCGCGAGCGCGAGATCGCCGACCTCGTCGCCGCGGGACGCACCAACCGCGAGATCGCCGAGCAGCTCGTGCTCAGCACCCGCACGATCGAGGCGCACCTGCGCAACATCTACGCGAAGCTCGGCGTCCGCTCGCGCGTCGAGCTCGCGCGCCGCCCGTAGCCGCACGCAGGCAAACTGCACGCATGCCGCTCGTTGATCACGGAGAAAGCGTCCTGGTCGTCATCGACGCGCAGGAGGGGTTCTACGGCGACCGGCTCCCGCCGCAGGAGCGAGCCCGGGCCGAGGAGGCCCTGGCTCGCATGACCTGGCTCGCAAAGGTGGCGCGGCGACTCGCGGTGCCGGCTGTGCTGACGGAGGAGGACCCGGCGCGCAACGGTGCCACGTTCGAGCAGATCGCCGGCGTCTTTCCGGGGGTCGCGGCCGTCGTCAAGCCCACCTTCGGGCTCACCGGCACGCCCGAGATCGTCGGTCTGATCGAGGAGAGCGGACGCGGGACCGCCGTTCTCGTCGGGTTCGAGACCGACGTGTGCGTGGCCCAGTCGGCGATCGGGCTGAGGGAGCGCGGCATGCGGGTCGTCGTGGTGGAGGACGCCGTCTTCTCGCCGGGCGAGATGCACGATCGCGGGCTGGCGCGGATGGCCGCCGAGGGGGTCGAGCTGAACCACTGCAAGGGGCTTGCGTACGAGTGGGCCGGGACGCTCGAGCGCTCGCGTGAGGTTCTTCAGGACCCCGACGTCGGCGAGCCGCCGTTTCGGCTCTGACCGCGCCGGGGATGCGGCAGGCGATGGCAACAACCGAACGCGAGGCTCTCGACAACGGCTACGCACCCGGCGAGGATCGCCCGCTCCGCTCGTATCTCGTGCTGACCGGCTCCTTCGGGGCGCTGATCGCGGGCTCGCTCGGAGCGGCGCGAGCGGCGGGGCGGGACATCGATCGCCCGGACGCGCTCGACGTGGTGCTCGCCGGCCTCGCGACGCAGAAGCTCAGCCGGCTGATCACCAAGGACAGGGTCACGAGCTTCATCCGGGCACCGTTCACCCGCTTCGAGGGCCGTGACGGGCACGGCGAGCTGAACGAGAAGCCGCGCGGCGAGGGCATGCGTCACGCGCTCGGTGAGCTGCTCGTGTGCCCCTACTGCCTCGCACAGTGGATCGGCGGCGGCTTCGCGGTCGGCTGGATATTCGCGCCGCGCACCACCCGCTTCCTGGCGGCGATGTGGGCCGCGCAGTCGGTCGCCGACGCCGCTCAGCGCGGCTACTCCGCGGCCGGGCGATGGTCAGACGGTGCGTGACAGCGCTCGTCGCCGCAGTCGTCGCGACGGGATGTGAGCAGGGCGACGACGGGCAGGTGCAGGGGTCGCTGACGCTCCGGGGCGGCGCGGGCCGCTACGTGCTCGAGGCCGAGCGCGCCGACGCGCTGATCAGCGGCCGGGTCGAGCCCGCCACGGCGGCGATCCGCCTCGTGGACGCGTCGGGCGGGCGAACGGCGCGGGTCAACGTCGCTCGCGACGGCGGCTTCCGCGCGCTGCTGCCGGACCTGCCCCGGTCAGGCGCGGCCACCTTCAGGCTGACCGCGACGGCCGGCGCGGCCGAGCCGTGGAGGACCGAGATCGTCGTGTCGCGGCGGCCCGGCCCCACCGGCCGGCAGCGGCCGGTGCGCGTTCCCGAGACCGACGGCACACCCCCGATCGCGGCGCTCGTCCTCCGGGACGGCGGGCGGGTGGTCAGCTCGGTCGCCCCCGTGCGAGCCGACCGCGACGCGCCCATCCGGCTCAGAAGTCCCGCCCTCCTGCTCACCGCGCTCACCCGAGACGAGGACGGTGGCACCGGCCGCATCCGGATCTCACTCACCTACGCGCGGACTTGCCACGGCCGGGTCACCCGCAGAACGCTCCACTTCCCGCCGTCGGAGATCGCGCGCGTGCGGCTCGCACCGGGCGCCGCCGCGCCGGTGGAGCGCCGCCGCAGCGCGCGCGTTCGCGTCGCGGCCGGCGGCGCCGGCTGCACGGTGCGCGGCAGGGCCTGGGCCGACGCCACCAACGCGGCGGGGCTCGAGAGCTTCAGCGATCAGGCCCGCTTCGTGTACGCGGGCGGCGGTTAGCCCGGCACCGTGCCTGCCACCGCCCAGGCGCGCGCACTCAGCTCGAACGGCTCGTCGCCCACGCCGAGGCGGCGTCGGTAGGCGTCGCGAAGGGCGGCCCGAGCCTCCTCGCCGAGCGACTTGCAGAACGCCCCGGAGGGCGCGACACCGGTGGGGAGCGGCGCCCAGAGCTCGTCGAAGGAGGAATAGGCCGCGCTCACCACGAGCTCGCCGAAGCGCACGTCGCTGAGTCCCGCGAGGCGCCACAGGCCGGCGAGCTCTCCCTCTGCGCACCAGCGCATCACGACGCCCTCGTCAGAGGCGGCGGCGCGTTCGGGCTCGACCTCGCGGGCGGCGTCCCAGAAGGCGCGCAGGAGCTCCATCTCACCCGCGTAGTCCCACACGCACGAAGCGACGACCCCGCCCGGACGGGTCACCCGTGCCATCTCGCGCACGCCGGCCTCGGCATCGCGCATGAAGTTGACGACGAGCTGCGAGAGGGCCGCGTCGAAGCCGGCGTCCGGGAACGGCAGCGTCCTCCGCGGCCGCCTCGACCACCTCCACCCCCGGAAGCCGCTCGCGGCACGCCCGGGCGAAGGGCTCCGACGGCTCGGCGGCGGACAACGCCCGCGGCGCCGACGCCGCTCCACGAGCGCCGCCGTGAGCGCGCCCGGCCCGCAGCCCACGTCGAGCACGCGCATTCCCGCGCGTATCTCCGCGAATGCGATCAGCGCCTGGGCGAGCTGCGCGCCGTAGCGGCCCACGTGGCGGTCGTAGGCGTCCGCGGATGCGCGGAAGGTCTCGGCACCTGGCATCGCCTCGCCAGGCTATCCGGCGTCAGCCCGGGCGGTGAGAAGCAGCCGGCCGGCGAGACGCCCCGATGGGGCGCCCCGCCGGCCTTGAGGAGGAGGGACTGCTCCCCGCCGGTCGGGACCGGCAGGCCTTGTGGGGGTGGGTGCTCATCGCTAGAAGACCGGGGTTTCCGTGTAGGTGCCGAAGACCTGCTGGAGGGATTCCACGATCTCGCCTTCGGTGGCGTGCGCGCGGGCTGCGTCGAGCAGGGGCTCCATGAGGTTGCGGTCGTTCGCGGCGGCCTCGCGCAGCGCGGCGAGCGTCCGCTCGACCTGCGCTCCGTCCCGGGCGGCACGCGTGGCCTGGAGCCGGCCGATCTGCTTGCGCTCGAGCTCGGCCGGGATCCTCAGGATCTCGGTCTCGTGCTCGTCCGCGTGCTCGTAGCGGTTGACGCCGACGATGATGCGCTCGCCGGCCTCTATCTCCTCCTGGAGCCGGAAGCTCGCGTCCGCGATCTCGCGCTGCGGATAGTTCTGCTTGATCGCGTCGACCATGCCGCCGAGCTCGTCGATGCGGCGGAAATAGTCGTACGCGGCCTCCTCCATCCGGTCGGTCAGCGCCTCCACGAAGTACGAACCGCCGAGCGGGTCGATCGTGTTCGCCGCGCCGGTCTCGTGCGCGATGATCTGCTGGGTCCGCAGCGCGACCCTGACCGCGCCTTCGGTGGGCAGCGCGAGCGCCTCGTCGAAGCTGTTCGTGTGCAGCGACTGCGTCCCGCCGAGCACGGCCGAGAGGGCCTCGGTCGCCGTCCGGACGATGTTGTTGAGCGGCTGCTGGGCGGTCAGCGAGACGCCCGCCGTCTGCGTGTGGAACCGCATCAGGAGGCTGCGCTCGTCACGCGCGCCGTACGTGTCGCGCAGCTCGCGCGCCCAGATCCTGCGGGCCGCGCGGTACTTCGCGATCTCCTCGAAGAAGTCGATGTGCGCGTTGAAGAAGAAGCTCAGCCGGGGGCGAACTCGTCGATGTCGAGGCCGCGCGCGATCCCCTCCTCGACGTAGGTGAACCCGTCCTTGAGCGTGAACGCCAGCTCCTGCTGAGCCGTCGAGCCCGCCTCGCGGATGTGGTAGCCGGAGATCGAGACCGGATGCCAGCGCGGCATCCGCCGCGCGCAGTACTCGATCATGTCCGTGACGAGCCGCATCGCCGGATCGATCGGGAAGCACCACTCCTTCTGGGCGATGTACTCCTTCAGGATGTCCGTCTGGATGGTTCCGGCGAGCCGCTCCGGCCCGACGCCCTGGCGCTCCGCCGCCACCACGTAGAACGCCAGCATCACCGCCGCCGGCGCGTTGATCGTCATCGACGTGGACACATCGCCGAGCGGGATGCCCCGGAACAGGAGCTCCATGTCCTCGAGCGTGTCCACCGCCACGCCCTCACGCCCCACCTCGCCCTCGCTGCGCGGGTGGTCCGAGTCGTGGCCCATGAGCGACGGCATGTCGAACGCGGTCGAGAGCCCGGTCTGACCGTGGTCGAGCAGATACCGGAAACGCTCGTTCGTCTCCTCCGGACCCCCGAAGCCGGCGAACTGGCGCATCGTCCACAGGCGGCCTCGGTACATCGACGGATAGACCCCGCGTGTGAACGGATACTCGCCCGGCAACCCGATCTCTTCCGGTTCGGGCAGATCGGCGCTCGTGTAGAGCGGCGCCACCGGCTCGCCGCTCAGGGTGGTGAACAGCGCATCCCGCTCAGGCACACGCGCATAGCGCTCGCGAAACCAGCGCTCTGCATCGGTCATGAGCTCGGCGGTATTCAATGCTGCTCCCGTGGGTGGCATTCCGATAGTAGGAATGTCGCATACTACCGACATGAACATCGCAGCGGCAAGCGTTCAAGAGCTTCCGGAGGAACTGCTCGAGCTCCGCGCGCTCGTGAGGCGAATCGCCGAGGAGCGCGTTGCGCCCAGGGCGTCCGAGATCGATGCGACCGACGAGTACCCCTGGGACCTGCGCCGGATCCTGGGCGAACACGACATCCTCGCGCTCCCGTTCGCCGTCGAGCACGGCGGCACCGGGACGGGCACGCTGATGCTGCAGATCGCGGTCGAGGAGCTTGCCAAGGCGTCGGCGGCCGTCGCGCTGATCCTGATGATCCAGGAGCTCGGCACGCTGCCGATCCAGCTGTTCGGCAGTGAGGAGCAGAAGGAGCGCTGGCTGCCGCGCTGCGCGTCGGGAGAGTGGTCGCCCGCCTTCTGCCTCTCTGAGCCGGACGCCGGCTCGGACCCGGCCGCGATGCGCACCACGGCCGTCCGCGACGGCGGGGAGTGGGTCCTGAGCGGCGCCAAGAACTGGATCACGAACGCGACGATCGCCGACTTCTACGTGGTGTTCGCCGTGACCGACCGCGGGGCGCGCCGCAGCACCGCGTTCATCGTCGAGAAGGACCGCCCCGGCTTCTCCGTACCGAAGCTCGAGCACAAGCTCGGAATCCACGGCTCGCCGACTGGCGCGCCCGTGCTCGACGAGGTTCGCGTGCCGGACGAGAACCGCATCGGCCCGGTCGGCAAGGGCCTGTCGGTCGCGCTCGCCACGCTCGAGCGCACCCGCCTCGGCGCCGCGGCGCAGGCCGTGGGCATCGCGCAGGGCGCCACCGACTACGCCACCGCCTATGCGAAGGAGCGCGTGGCCTTCGGCAAGCCGATCATCGAGCTGCAGGTGACTCAGTTCAAGCTCGCGGACATGGAGACCCGCACGGCCGCCGCACGCGAGCTGCTCCACAGGGCGTGCAGGATGGCCGACTCGGGCGACCCGCAGCTCGGCAAGTACTCGTCGATGGCGAAGGTGTTCGCCTCGGACACGGCCATGGCCGTGACCATCGAGGCGGTGCAGATCCTGGGCGGCTACGGCTACGTGAGCGAGTATCCGGTCGAGCGCATGATGCGCGACGCGAAGGTCACGCAGATCTACGAGGGCACGAACGAGATCCAGCGCGTGATCATCGCGCGCTCGTTGATGAGCTGAGGCTGTCCTCGAAGTCGCCCGCGTCGATCCGCACGCGGCGGAGCGTGTCCGTGAGCGCCTCGAGCTCAGCCTCGCCGAGCGGCGCGGTGCCGAAGCTGGCCTCGTTCAGCGCGGCGGTCGCCTCCTCCGCGGCCCTGCGGCCGCGCCCGGTGATCGCGGCCAGCGTCGTGCGCCGGTCCTGCTCGTGCGACCGGCGCCGGACGAAGCCCTCGCGCTCGAGGCCGTCGATCGTGTTCGTGACGCTGGTCCGGTGGACCTGGAGCCGCTCGCCCATCTTGCCGAGCGGCAGCGACCCACGCCGGCTGTAGTAGAGGAGCATCAGCGCCTCGTAGCGCGGGAACGTGAGCCTGTGCGGGCGCAGGAGGTCGTTCAGCCGGGCCATCAGGATCTGGTGGACGCGCATCACCGAGGTGACCGCGCTCATCGATGGCGTGGCGGACTCACCCCAGTGGCGATCCCACTGGCGGCCGGCCTCTGCGATCAGATCGAGCGTGGGCTCCTTTCCCACGCGGACAAGCATGTCACGGCCCGAGGCGCCTCCGCGCCGGCTGCGCGGGGCTCAGAGGCCCAGCGAGCGTCCCACGATCTCCTTCATGATCTCGTTGGTCCCGCCGTAGATGCGCTGCACGCGGGCGTCGCGCCAGAGCCTCGACACTGCGTACTCGTCCATGTAGCCGTAGCCGCCGTGCAGCTGCAGGCAGCGGTCGAGGACCTCGAACTGCAGGTCGGTCGTGAGTGCCTTGACCCCGGCCGCCTCGGCGCCGGTCAGCTCGCCGGCGTTCAGCGCGAGGATGCAGCGGTCCACGTAGGCGCGCGCCGCCGCGATCTGCGTGGTCAGCTCGGCGACGGAGAAGCGATTGCGCCTGGAAGCTTCCGACCGGCTGGCCGAACGCCGTGCGCTCACGGACGTAGTCGAGCGTCAGCTCCAGGGCGTGCTCCGCGGCGGCCACGGCCGCCACGGCGATCGAGAGGCGCTCGCGCGGAAGCTCCTCCTTCAGGTAGGAGAGGCCCATGCCCTCCTCGCCGAGCAGGTTCGCCACCGGCACGCGGACCTGGTTGAAGTAGAGCTCCGCCGTGTCCTGGGCGCGGCGGCCGATCTTGTCGAGCTTGCGGCCGCGGTCGAAGCCCTCCATGCCGTCCTCGACTATCGAGCAGGCTGAACCCGTGGCGGCCGCCGCTGCGGGCCGTGCGGGCCGCCACGATCACGAGGTCGGCCTGGATCCCGCTGGTCACGAAGGTCTTGGACCCGTTCAGGATGTATTCGTCGCCGTCGCGCTGGGCGCCGGCGCTCATCGCCTGCAGGTCGGAGCCGGCGCCGGGCTCCGTCATCGCGATCGCCACGATCGCGTCGCCGCGCGTGAAGCGCGGCAGCCAGCGCTCCTTCTGCTCGTCGTTGGTCAGCTCGACCAGGTAGGGGCAGATGATGTCGTTCTCGAGGCTGAAGTTGTCCCCGACGGCGCCCGCGTACGCCACCTCCTCGTTGAGGATGGCGTTGAAGCGGAAGTCGTTCAGCCCCAGCCCGCCGTACTGCTCAGGTGCCTCGAAACCGACGAAGCCGCTCTCGGCCGCCTTGGTCCAGAAGCTGCGGTCGACAAGCCCCGCGGTCTCCCATTCCTCGGTGTGGGGAACGGCCTCCCGCTTGAAGAATGTTCGAGCCGACTCCCGAAAAGCCGAATGCTCGTCCTCGAAGATGGACCGGCGCACGGCGGCTCATGCTTACGCAGCCGGGCTTATCTGTCAACCAAGCGTTTGGTCTCTAGGGCCCGCCGACCCCGGGAAAGACCCGCTGTACCAGCGGCGTGCGCACCCAACTCCTGTAGGCGGCGCTGAAGGCCTTCATCGGCTGCGCCCCGGGCGCGCGCTGCAGCGCGCGCTCCACCGACGCGTCGTCCTCGATCTCCTCGCCGTCGTTCCAGGCGCTCGAGGCGTTCAGAAGCCCGCTGCCGAAGAAGTCCTCGAGCAGCGGCAGGGCACCGCTGTTCGGGTCGAAGAGCATCAGGTGACCCTCGTCGGGAAGCAGGTGGAGGCGGCTGTTCGGCAGTTGCGAGGCGAGCAGCATGCCGTTCGCGGGGGGCACGAGCCGGTCACGCTCGCCGGAGAGCACGAGCGTGGGGACCTGGAGCGTCCGGGCCCAATGCAGGCTCGACCAGGTCGTTCCCTGAAGGAACTGCTGGGCGTACCCGAGCGGGCTGGGCGGATGGCTGTTGCGCTGGTGCGCCTGAATCTTCGCGAGCTCGGTGTCCCTGAAGCGCCGGCCGCCGTCGAGCACGTGGCTCGTGCGGCGGTAGAAGCTCTTCGAGATGTACCGAAGCGGCGTGCTGATCAGGGCCAGGGGGAGCATCTCGGGCGGGGCGCTGCCCCAGCCGCAGCTCGTGCCTACGAGCGCGAGCCTCCGCACGCGCTCGGGCGCCGAGCGGGCGAGCTGTTGCGCGATCACCCCGCCGAGCGAGTAGCCGACGACGTCGACGCGCTCGCAGCCCAGCTTGTCGAGCAGCTTGCAGAGCATCCAGCTCACCGTCGGCAGCGGCAGCGGCACCGGGGTCGCCCGCGAGCGTCCCATGCCGGGTGCGTCGAAGGCGATCGTGCGCGCCTGGGCCGAGAGCCGCTCCTGGGCAAGGGTCCACATCTCGAGGTTGCCGCCCAGCCCGTTGATCAGCAGGAGGGGGTAGCCCTCGCCGCGCTCGCGGACGAAAAGGCCGAAGCCGTTGAAGGACACGAGGCGCCCGTCGGCGGCCTCCACGAGGGGCCGCCCGACGGGGTCGGCAATGGCGGGCCGACCGTTTGGTCGCGCAAGCATCAGCTCCTGTATACCCCATAAAGCGGTCATGCGATACAGGTCGGTCCCTTATTTGACCGCGATCAGCGCCGTTCCGGCGAGCACCGGACGCCCGTTTGCGCTCGCCTGCACCTCGAGCTCCGCGAGCCCGTTTTCGGTGTCCACGGACAGCACGGAGCCCGTGCACTCGACCCGGTCACCCGCGAAGACGTTGCCGAGAAATCGCACGCGCACGCGGCGCAGCCGCTCGGCCCCGCCGGCGAAGTCGCTGATCATGTCCATCAGGTATCCGAGGTTGCTCGGCCCCTGGTTGACCGGGCGCTCACCCATCCCGAGCGCGCGCACGCTGGCCTCGTCGAAGTGGATCGGGTTCGGGTCGTCGAGGATCGCCGCCATCGTCTTCATCGGCTCCGTGGGGACCGACTCGACGACGTATGGAGGCAGCTCCTGGCCCGGCTCGAGTCGGCATCTCAGCCCTCCGCCCGGGGGAAGATCCAGGAGGCGCCGCAGAGCAGCACCGGTTCGGCGGCGCCCTCCTCGCGCACGCTGAAGCGCAGCTGGACGCGGTCGAACGCGCCCGCCCGCGCGCCGCGCTTGCGCTCGACCGCCGCGATCTCGCCCTCGCCCTCGTAGGTCGCGCCGGGGCGCAGCGTTCCCGCGAACTCCATGTCGACCTCACCGAAGACCACGCCACTGTCGGCGTCGGCGCCGAACAGCTCGAACATGTCGGTGATCGTGACGCCCGAGCTCTTGATGGCGACGAAGTAGGCCAGCGAGGGATGCGCCACGGCGTCGTCGGGCTCGGCGCCGATCGCGTCGGCCCAGAGCCAGCTCACGTGCGGCGAGAGCGTGTAGCTGCCGCCGGGGAAGCGATGCCCGGCCAGGTGGGCGTAGCCGCTCTCGGTGCCCTCAGCCATCCGTCCGCACCTCTGAGCCGTCCTGCGCCCAGCGGGTGTGGAACGACCCCTCGCGGTCGATCCGGCGGTAGGTGTGCGCGCCGAAGAAGTCGCGGAGGCCCTGGATCAGGTATGCGGGCCCGCGCTCGCGGCGGTAGCCGTCGTAGTAGGCGAGCGACGACGTGAAGGCCGGCACAGCCACGCCCAGCTCGACCGCGCGGGCGATCACGCGCCGCCACGAGTCCTGGGCGTCCGCGACGGCGTCGCGGAAGTACGGGACCATCAGCAGGTTCACCGTGTCCGGGTCCTCGGCGTAGGCGTCGCGGATGCGGTTCAGGAAGCGCGCCCGGATGATGCAGCCGCCGCGCCAGATCGTGGCGAGCGAGCCCATGTCGAGCTTCCAGTCGTACGCCTCCGAGGCCGCGGCGAGCTGCTCGAAGCCCTGCGCGTAGGCCACGACCTTGCTCGCGTAGAGGGCGCGCTGGATGTCGTCGACGAGCCCCTCGCTCGAGCCGCCGCCGCGCGTCGGGGCGCGGGCCGGCGAGCGCCTCGGAGGCCGCCCGGCGCTGGTCGCGCAGCGCCGACAGCGAGCGCGCGAAGACCGCCTCGGTGATCCCCGTCAGCGGCACGCCGAGCTCGAGCGCGTCCTGGCTCGTCCAGCGGCCCGGTGCCCTTCTGCTCCGCCTGGTCGACGATCACGTCCACGAGCGGGCCGCCGGTCTCCGCGTCCTCCTTGGCGAGCACCTTCGCGGTGATCTCGATCAGGAACGACTCGAGGTCGCCGCTGTTCCAGTCGTCGAAGACGCCGGCGATCTCGGGCACCTCGAGCCCGGCGCCGTGGCGCAGCAGGTCGTAGGCCTCGGCGATCAGCTGGATGTCGGCGTACTCGATGCCGTTGTGGACCATCTTCACGTAGTGGCCCGCGCCGTCCGACCCGATGTAGGCGCAGCAGGGCGTGTCGTCGACCTGGGCGGCGATCGAGGTCAGCGTGTCCTCGACCTCGCCGTAGGCCTCGCGCGCGCCGCCGGGCATGATGCTCGGGCCCGAGCAGCGCGCCCTCCTCGCCGCCGGATACGCCGATGCCGAGGAAGCGCAGCCCGCGCTCGGCGCATGCCTCGTCGCGGCGCCTGGTGTCCGCGAAGTGGGAGTTGCCGGCGTCGATGATGATGTCGCCCTCGTCGAGCAGCGGCGTGAGGTCCTCGATGACCCCGTCGACGGGCGGGCCGGCCTTGACCATGGCGATGATGCGGCGGGGCCGCTCGAGCGACGCGACGAAGTCCTCGAGCGAGTCCGAGGCCTGGAAGGCGCCCTCGCCCGAGTACTGCTCCATGAACTCGTGGGTGCGGGCCGCGGTGCGGTTGTGCACGGCCACCGGGACGTCGTGACGAGCGATGTTTCGAGCCAGGTTGGCCCCCATCACCGCCAGCCCGGTGACCCCGATCTGACTGTCCGCGCCCATCGATTCTCCCTTCGGAGCCTGCTGTCGCGGGCGAGCGTATAGGATCCTCGCACCAATCAAGCGTTGGGTTGAAAAAAGCGAAGGAGGGGCCCATGCCGAGTGGACCGTTTGCCCACGTGTGCCTGCTCGTCGAGGACCTCGACAAGGCCGTTGACGACTGGACCAAGCTGCTGAAGGTGCTCGATCCGGGCCAGGTCGAGGAGCCGATCGTCCGCTACGAGGATTTCGAGGGCGGCGAGGACCGGATGCGCTGGGCGACCTTCGTCTCGAACGGCGGCGCCGAGATCCAGCTGATGGAGCCCGCCGCGGACAGCCCGCTCGGCCGGCGGCTCGCCAAGCACGGCGAGCACGTACACCACATCTGCTTCACCACGGACGACCCGGACGAGACCGCGCGCAGGCTCGCCGAGGAGGGGCTGACGACGAGCGGCGAGGTCTCGAGCGATCCCACGATGCCGTGGCAGCGCTGGACCTGGGTGCTCCCGGACAGCGCTCACGGCACGCTCGTCGAGGTCGCGCGGCCGTACCGCGCCGTGGACGGCAAGTGGGAGTCGGCGTCACCCGCCGACGCCTAGACGCTCTCGAGGAAGAAGGGACGGCGCGGTGGCAATCGACAAGGTCGTGGTGGTCGGCGGCGGGACGATGGGCAACGGCATCGCCCAGGTGGTCGCGCAGTCCGGCCTCGAGGTGACGGTCGTGGACATCGACGACGACGCGCTCGAGCGCGCGCGCACGCGGATCGACAAGAGCCTCGCGCGCTTCGTCAAGTCCGAGCGCCTGTCGCAGGAGGACGCGGACGCCACCCGCGGCCGCATCGCCATGTCCACCGACCTCGGCGCGGCGGCCGAGGCGGCCGACCATGCGATCGAGACCGTGATCGAGGACCTCGACGTCAAGCGCGACGTCCTCACGAGGCTCGACGCGGCCTGCCGCGAGGACGTCATCTTCGCCTCGAACACCTCGCAGTTCCCGATCTCGGCGCTCGCCGCCGCCACCTCGCGGCCCGACCGGGTGATCGGCTCGCACTGGTTCAACCCGCCGCCGATGATGGACCTGATCGAGGTGATCCGCGGAGTCGCGACCTCCGACGAGACGCTCGAGGCCACGCTCGCCCTCGCCGAGCGCTACGGCAAGCGGACCGTCGTCTGCCAGAAGGACACGCCCGGATTCATCACCTCGCGCCTGATCGTGACGCTGGCGCTCGAGGCGATGCGCATCGTCGAGGAGGGCATCGCCGACCCCGATGACGTCGACCTGGCCTGCGTCAAGGCGTTCAACCACGCGATGGGCCCGATCGACACGATGGACTACTCCGGGCTCGACACGACGCTGCGGGTGGCCGACAACATGCGCCACACCTACGGCGAGCGCTTCCTCGCGCCCCAGAACCTGCGCGCGCTCGTGAACGCGGGCCGGCTCGGGCGCAAGTCCGGCAGCGGCTTCAAGGCCTACGAGCAGGAGAGCTGAGCGTGGCCGTGACGGTCGAGCGCGAGGGCGCCGTCGCCACGGTGACGGTGGACAACCCGCCGGTCAACGCGCTCGACGACCCGACCCTCGAGGGGCTCGGCGAGGCCGCCCGGCAGCTCGGCGGCGACGACGAGGTCCGCGCCGTGGTGCTGACCGGCGCGGGCGAGCGCGCCTTCCTCGCGGGGGCGGACCTGCGCTCGCTGCAGCACGCGCTCGGCACGCCCGAGATGGAGGCGCACGTGGCGCTCACCAGGCCCGTGTTCGACGCCTGGCGCGCGCTCGACCAGCCGGTCGTCGCCGCGGTGGGCGCGAGCGCGGTGGGGGGCGGCTTCGAGTTCATGCTCGTCTGCGACCTGATCGTGGCCGACGAGCGTGCCCGCTTCGGCCTGCCCGAGGTCACCCTCGGCCTGATGCCCGGCGGCGGCGGCACCCAGCGGCTGCCGCGTCGCGTCGGATGGACGGCCGCCACCGAGCTGCTGCTGCTCGGCCGGCTCGTCAAGGCCGAGCGCGCGCACGAGCTCGGCATCGTGAACGTCGTGGCGGGCGAGGGTCAGGCCCTCACGGAGGCGCAGGCGCTCGCGGGCCGGCTCGCCTCGCTGCCGGCGGTGGCCGTGCAGTCGGCCAAGCGGGCGCTGCGCCAGGCGCTCGAGCCCGGGCTCGACGAAGGCCTCGACGCCGAGCGTGAGCTGTTCCTGGCGGTGGCGGCCTCAGAGGACGCCAAGGAGGGCGCCGAGGCCTTCCTCGCCAAGCGCGAGCCGAGCTTCAGGCACCGCTGACGCCGCTCGGTCGCGGCACCGCCTCGAAGCGCGACGCGCCCGCGCCCGCCGTCTCCTCAACGACTCGCCCGCCGCAAACGAGATGGTCGAGATAGGCGGCGGCCTCCCAGATGCGCCACACGCGCAGCGCACCGTCGAGCGGCCCGCCGTGCAGGCGGACGAAGAGCTCCCAGCCGGTTCCGGGCCCGGCCCTGATCTCGCTCTCCAGGCGCTCGACGCGCTCCTCGATCCCGTCGAGGTTCGCCTGCAGCAGGGCGGGCGCGTCGTCCAGCGGCCGCCCGTGGCCGGGCAGGATCAGCGCGATGTCGTACGACTGGAGGCGCCGCAGCGACGCCACGTGCTCGGCCACCGGGTCGGGCGAGAAGCCGAGCTCGAAGAACGGGGCGAGCACCGGGCCAACGACGTCCCCGGCGATCAGGAGCCCGGGACCGGCCAGATACAGGCAGACCTGGGAAGGGGCGTGGCCGGGTGTCTCGACGACCTCCCAGTCCCCGGGCGCAGTCGGGATCCTCGTCCCGGCGCGGAGCAGGTCGGTCGGCACGAGGTCGCCGTCGATGCCGTCCGTCTCCTCGCGGACGTCGCCCAGGTCCGGGCACGATCTCCTCCGGCACCCCGAGCCGCCGGGCAAGCCGCTCGCGCTCGGCCCGGTAGCGCTCTGGGTCGCGCCAGACGCCGAGGAAGTGCTCGTCGTCGCCTGAGGCCCAGACCCGGCAGCCCGTCCGCTCGGCGAGGCTCGCCGCCGTGCCGAAGTGATCGGAGTGGAAGTGCGTGAGCACGAGGTCGCTCACGTCGGCGAGGGCGTGCCCGCACTCGGCGAGCGCCGTCTCGACAGCATCGAGTCCGCTCGCATGGCCGCCGCAGCCGGCGTCCACCAGGACGAGCCCGCCGCCCGCCGCCTCGATCGCATAGGCGTTCGCGTGGCTTATCTGCGGCCAGGGCGTCGGCAGCCGCAGCCGCCACAGGCCGGCGGCCACCTCCCGGGCCGAGGCCGCCGACGCGTCGACGGCCCAGCTCTCGGGAGGCGGTCCGACCAACTAGTTCTCCACTAGAACGGCGAGTCGAGCGCGAGGTTGAACTTGCGGAACTGCCACCGCTCCCCACTGTCGACGCACTCGCCGGTGTACACGCCGACCGACTGCACCGTGAGCTTGCCCTCGTCGGTCACGTTCAGGGTGAGCGTGGCGGTGACCTTCGCGTCGCTCTCCGTCTCCTCCTCGAAGCGGATGTTGGTGATCACGTGCCGCCGCTGGTCGGTCTGGCCCTGGGTTGTCGAGCTGATGAACTCGACGACCGCGGAGCCGGGCTCGAACGGGCCCACCGTGTCGGCGCCGGCGATGTCGATGGTGAACGAGGCGTCGTCGTGGAAGACCTGCGCGAGCAGGTCGAAGTCCCGGGCGTCCATCGCCCACGCGTAGTCGACAAAGAGGTCGTTGATCGCCTGCCGGTCTGCCATCTAAATGCCCTTTCCTCGGATGTCTCGTCTCATGTGCCCTCGTCGCTCGCCGGAAATGCATCGGCGCCGCCGTCCACCACGATGCGCTGGCCCGTGACCATGCCGGCGTCCTCGGAGACAAGGAAGCGAACGACGCGCGCGATGTCCTCCGGGCGGCAGATGCGCCCGAAGGGCTGTGCGGCGTCGAGCTCGGACACCTCCGACACGCCGAGCTTGGCCTTGACAAGGCGGTCGCCCATGTCGGTCGCGACGAGCCCGGGCGCCACCACGTTCACGTGCACACCGTGCTCGGCCTCCTCCTTGGCCATCGTCATCGCCATCGCCTCCAGCGCCGACTTGGCCATGTTGTAGGGGCCGCTGCCGGCGCGCATGTAGGTGACCTCGCTGCTCGAGATCATCACGAAGTCGCCGCGCGGCCGCTCTCGCATCTGGGGCAGGAGCAGCTGCGCGAGGCGCGCCGCGCTGAACGCGTGCGTGAGCATCAGCCGGTCGAGCTCGGCCGGCTCGGTGTCCGCAATCGAGTTCCCGCGGCTCGCGATGCCGGCGTTGCTCACCACGATGTCGACGTGTCCGAACTCGGCGAGCGCGGCCTCCGCCAGCGCGTCGACCTGGTCGCGCTCGGTCACCGAGGCCTGGATCGCCTTGGCCCGGCCGCCGCCCGACTCGATCTCGCGAACCGTCTCGGCCGCGGATTCCTCGTCGCGGCGGAAGTTGACCGCCACCGCGGCCCCGGAGGCCGCGAGCTCGAGCGCGATGCCGCGACCGATCCCCCGGCTGCCTCCGGTGACGATCGCCACCCTGCCGTCGAGCGCGCGCTCAGTTGCCATCCCCTCATCTCCTGTAGCCGGACCGGCGAGCGGCAATCTACCTACTCCCATAGAATCCGACAAGCGTTTGGTTGATAGAGAGACAGCCGCGGGCCCGCTCGACGGAGTCCGGGTCATCGACCTGACCCGGCTGCTGCCGGGCGCCTTCGCCACGGCGCTGCTGGCCGACATGGGGGCCGAGGTCGTCAAGGTCGAGCAGCCCGGGATCGGCGACCCGATGCGCGCGTACGAGCCGCGCGTCGGCGATGCGTCCGCCTTCACCTGGGTCACCGACCGCGGCAAGCGCTCGGTCGCGCTCAACCTGCGCGAGCCGCGCGGCGTCGAGGCCGTCCTGCGGCTGGCGGAGGGCGCGGACGTTCTCGTGGAGAGCTTCCGCCCGGGGGTGGCGGACCGCCTCGGCCTCGGCTACGACGCGCTTCGGGCCGTCAATCCGGCGCTCGTCTACTGCTCGATCAGCGGCTTCGGCGCGGACGGGCCGCTCGTTGCCGAGGCCGGGCACGACATCAACTATGTCGGCCGCGCAGGGCTCCTCAGCGTCACCGGGGTCGACGGCCGGCCCGCCGTCCCCGGCCTGACGATCGGCGACCTCGCCGGAGGGTCGCTGATGGGGCTGACCGGCCTGCTGGCGGCGCTCGTGCGGGCTCAGCGCTCGGGCGAGGGCGACCACGTCGACGTGTCGATGACCGACGGGGCGTTCGCGCTTCAGGCCGTCCTGCTCGGAACGTTCTTCGTGGACCGCCGCGACCCGGGCATCGGAACGGAGCTCCTGAACGGCGGCTACCCCTGTTACAACCTCTACGTCTGCGCGGACGGCCGCTACCTCACCGTCGGCCCGCTCGAGGAGCCCTTCTGGCGAGAGCTCTGTGACGCCGTGGAGCGCCCCGACCTGCTCGCGACCCAGTTCGACCCGGACGCCGTGCCCGTTTGGCGCGACCTGTTCGCGGAGCGCCCCCAGGCGGATTGGCTCGCGGCCTTCGCCGGCCGCGACGTCTGCGTGGGGCCGCTCAACACTCTCTCCGAGGCGATCGCCGACCCGCAGCTCCTCCACCGCGAGATGGTGACCGAGCAGGAGCACCCCACGGAGGGGGCGTTCCCGCAGCTCGGCACCCCGCTCAAGTTCCGGGAGCGCTGGGCCGGGCCGCGCGCGCCCGCGGAGGCGCTCGGGGAGTCGACGGCGACGGTGCTCGCCGAGGCGGGCTACTCGCCCGACGAGGTCGGGCGGCTGCTGGACGACGGAGTCGCCGCGGAGCCGTCAGACTCGGCGGCGGCGCGTTAGCTTCGGGCGCTCTCGTCAAAGCAAACGATTGGTAGAGTCGCCGGGCTGGCGAGCTCATCGTCACCTCCGGCAAGGAGATCCCATGTCCATGCGGTTCGGATACAAGGCGTCGGCAGAGCAGTTCGGACCGCGCGAGTTGCTCGAGTTCTCGGTCCTGGCCGAGCAGGTGGGCCTCGACACGATCGCGGTGTCGGATCACTTCCAGCCCTGGCGCCACAACACCGGCCATGCCCCCAACGCGCTCGTGTGGCTGGGCGCCCTGGGCGAGGCCACCGAGCGGGCGACGATGGTCACGAGCGTGCTCACGCCGACGCTCCGCTACCACCCGTCGATCGTGGCCCAGGCGTTCGGCACGCTCGGCGCTCTCGAGCCCGGCCGCGTGATCCTGGGGGTGGGTACGGGCGAGTCGATGAACGAGACTCCCGCGACGATGATGGAGTGGCCCGGCGCGAAGGAGCGCCGCATGCGGCTCGCAGAGTCGATCAAGCTGATCCGGCAGCTGTGGTCCGAGGAGCGCGTGACCTTCGAGGGCGAGTACTACCAGACGCGCCAGGCCACGATCTACGACCGCCCGGACGAGCAGGTCCCGATCTACGTGGCCGCAGCGGGCCCGCTCGCCGCAAAGCTCGTCGGCCGCGCCGCCGACGGCTTCATCTGCACGAGCGGCAAGCCTGCCGAGCTCTACGAGGAGCTGCTCGGCAAGGTGCGCGAGGGCGCGGACGCGGCCGGGCGCGACTTCGACGACATCGACCGCATGATCGAGATCAAGGTCTCCTACGATCGCGACCGTGAGGTCGCGGAGACGAACTGCCACTGGTGGGCGGCGCTCGCGCTCACGGGCGACGAGAAGCGCGGCATCGAGGACCCGCTCGAGATGGAGCGCCTCGCCGACGCCAATCTGGATCGCGCCCACACGCGCTTCATCGTCACCGACGACCCCGAGGAGTGCGTCGAGGGCATCCGCCCCTACGTGGAGCTCGGCTTCAAGCGGCTCGTCTTCCACGGCCCGGGGGCCGACCAGCGGCGCTTCCTGGAGCAGTTCTCGGAGGATGTCCTGCCGCTCCTGCGCGAGCGCTTCGACGCGCCCGCCGAGGTGACGGCATAGACGACAACACGCTTCTCGGGGCGCCGCTCGAGGACCTCTGCGGGCTCGCCCGCGAGCGCCGCTCGGACCTCACCGGGACGCTCGTCACCTACTCGCCGAAGGTCTTCGTCCCGCTGACGAAGCTGTGCCGCGACGTCTGCGGCTACTGCACCTTCGCGCGGCCCCCGCGGCGCGGCGAGCGGGCCTTCATGCAGCTCGACGAGGTGCTCGAGATAGCTCGCGCGGGCGCCGCCGCCGGCTGTCGCGAGGCCCTCTTCACGCTCGGCGACAAGCCTGAGCTCCGCTACCGCGTTGCGCGCGAGGAGCTGGCCGAGCTCGGCTTCGAGTCGACGCTCGAGTACCTCGCGCACGCGGCCGGCGCCGTGCTCGAGGAGACGGGCCTCCTGCCCCACCTGAACCCGGGCGTCATGACGCGCGCCGACCTCGCCGCGCTGCGGCCGGTCTCCGCCTCCATGGGGATCATGCTCGAGACGACGGCCGCCCGGCTGTCGGAGAAGGGCGGCGCGCACTGGGGCGCGCCCGACAAGGACCCGGCCCTGCGGCTCGAGACGATCCGGCTCGCGGGCGAGCTGGCGATCCCGTTCACGAGCGGGATCCTGATCGGCATCGGCGAGACGCGCGAGGAGCGCCTCGACGCGCTGCGGGCGCTCGGGCGGGTCGCGGAAGAGCACCACCACCTCCAGGAGGTGATCGTCCAGAACTTCAGGGCCAAGCCCGGCACGCGGATGGCCGCGCACCCGGAGCCCGACATGGAGGACCACCTCTGGACGATCGCCGCCGCGCGCATCCTGCTGCCCGCGAGCGTGCACGTGCAGGCGCCGCCGAACCTCGCCTTCGAGGACTTCCCGCGGCTGCTCGACGCGGGCATCGACGACTGGGGCGGCGTGTCCCCGGTCACGATCGACCACGTGAACCCCGAGGCGCCCTGGCCCGAGCTCGAGCGCCTGGCGGCCGCGACGCGCGAGCGCGGGCTGACGCTCGCCCCGAGGCTGCCGCTCTACCCGGAGCACGTGCACGACCTCGAGCGCTGGGCCGACGCCGCCGTGGCGCCTGCGGTGCGCCGCGCGGCGGACGGGATGGGGCTCGCGCGCGAGGATCGCTGGGCGCCCGGCGAGACCGCGGCGCTGCCGGCCTGGGCCGGCTCGAACGGCGCGAGCTCGAACGGCGCGAGCACGAACGGTGCGAGCTCGAATGGCGCAGGTCACGCGCGCGCACGCGCGCGAGTAGAAGGTCCGCTCGTCCGGAGAGGCGCTCGCCCGCTCCCGCGCGGGCGTGGCCCTCGACGAGGACGACGCGGTTGCCCTCCTGCGGGCCCGCGGGGACGACCGCAAGGCGGTTCTTGCCGCGGCGGACGAGCTGCGGCGCGAGGTCTGCGGCGACGACGTGACCTACGTGGTGACGCGCAACATCCAGTACACGAACGTCTGTTACTTCCGCTGCGGGTTCTGCGCGTTCTCGAAGGGCCGGCTCGCCGCGGACCTGCGCGGCAAGCCCTATCTGGTGCCGATGGACGAGATCGTCCGCCGCGCGCAGGAGGCCTGGGATCGCGGCGCCGTGGAGGTGTGCCTGCAGGGCGGGATCCATCCCGGCTTCGACGGCGACTACTACGCCGCGGTCGTCGAGGCGATCCGCGACGGCGTCCCCGGGATCCACGTGCACGCCTTCTCGGCGCTCGAGATCTGGCAGGGCGCCGCCACGCTCGGCGTGCCCCTCGAGGACTACCTCGCTCGTCTGCGTGATCTCGGCCTGTCGTCGCTGCCGGGCACGGCCGCCGAGATCCTCGACGACGAGGTGCGCCGGGTCCTCTGCCCCGACAAGATCGACACGGGGCAGTGGCTCGAGGTCCACGACACCGCGCACCGCGTGGGCCTTCGCTCGAACGTGACGATGATGTTCGGACACGTCGACGGCCCGCGCAACTGGGCTCGGCACCTGATGCGCGCCCGCGAGCAGCAGCGCCGCAGCGGCGGGTTCACGGAGTTCGTCCCGCTCCCGTTCGTGCACATGGAGGCGCCGATCTGGCGCCGCGGGCTCGCGCGCTCCGGACCGACCTTCGGCGAGACTCTGCTCGTGCACGCCGTGGCCCGGCTATTCCTGCATCCCGAGATCACGAACATCCAGGCGTCCTGGGTCAAGCTCGGGCCGGAGGGCGTGCGCGCCCTCCTGGCGGCGGGCGTCAATGATCTGGGCGGGACGCTGATGAACGAGTCGATCTCGCGGGCCGCCGGCTCCGAGCACGGGCAGGAGATGCCGCCCGAGCGCATGGAGGCGGTGATCAGCTCCGCGGGGCGCCGGCCCCGGCAGCGGACGACCCTCTACGGCACCCCGCCGTCCGGTCAGACGGCGCGCTCCTTCGGCGCCGCTCCCCTGGAAGAGCCGCTCAACCCGCCCGCCCGAGAAGCGGGGCTGCGCGCCCCGCGGGAGCTCGTGCGCCCAGGGCTCGCATGATCGGCGGGGCTCGGGGAAAGCGCGTTGCTTGACACGCCTGCGGCCCGCGCCTAGCATCGCCGATCAACCAACCGATAGGTCAACGATCCGCGCACGGTGGTGGGGGCCCGATCGCCACCGGGGCCGGGCCGGGATCTCGGGTGTGCACGACAGCGAGCCTGTGAGAGGATCGACATGTCCGTTGACGAGCCGGTGACCGACGAGCCATCACAGCCGGCGGGCGGGGCCTCCCAGGCCGCGACCGCAACAGCCTCCGGAGGAGGCGGCTCGGCTCCGACCCCGCCCCGGCGGTCGAGCCGCGATGCGACCGGCGAGTTCCTCGCCCGCTACGGCGTGATCATCGCCTTCGTGATCATGGTGATCGTCTTCAGCCTCGCCAAGCCGGACACGTTCCCCACCTGGGAGAACTGGAAGAACATCCTCACGGCGGCGGCGCCGGCCCTGATCGTGGCGGCCGGCCTGACGGTGCCGCTCGTGATGCAGGACTTCGACCTCTCGTTCGGGGCGATGATCAGCCTCGCCGGCGGCTGCGCGGTCGCGCTGATGGCGAAGAACGACGTCGGCTGGGGGCTCGCCATCCTCGCCGGGCTCGGGCTCGGTCTCGCAGCGGGCTTCACGAACGGCTTCCTGGTCGCCTACTTAGGGGGGTCCTCGTTCATCATCACGCTGGCGATGGGGACCGTCCTGACGGGCGTGGAGTTCGCGATCACGAGCCAGGACACGATCTTCAGCGGCGTGGCGGCCAGCTACGTCGAGATCGCGCAGAACACGATCCTCGGGCTGAGCAACCAGGTCTGGATCGCGGCCGTGCTCGCGTTCCTGATATGGGTGCTGCTCGACCTGAGCGAACCCGGCCGCTACATGTACGCCATCGGGGGCAACCCCGAGGCCGCGCGACTGTCGGGCATCTCGACGAAGCGGCTGCGGCTCACGGGCTTCGTGATCGTCGCGCTGATGGCGGCGATCGCCGGCATCCTGCTCACGGGCAACTCGGCGTCCTACTCGCCGAGCCTGGGCGCCTCGTT
Organism: uncultured Thermoleophilaceae bacterium; assembly: GCA_963788595.1. Taxonomy (GTDB): domain Bacteria; phylum Actinomycetota; class Thermoleophilia; order Solirubrobacterales; family Thermoleophilaceae; genus JACVRW01. The sequence continues at coordinate 298,818 of CAWBHC010000006.1, read as the reverse complement.
CCTGCTGCCCGCCTTCGCAGCCGTCTTCCTCGGCTCGGCTGTGCTGCGACCGGGAGAGTTCAACATCCCGGGCACCGTCATCGGCGTGCTCTTCCTCGGAGCCATCCAGACCGGGCTCACACAGCTGAACCTCGAGGCCTACGTCATCAACCTCGTCCAGGGCGGGATCCTGATCTTCGCCGTCCTGCTCAGCCGGCTGGGTCAGCGAACCGTATGAGCACCGCCGAGCAGCCCACTGAGCGCCCAGCCGCGGGCAAGCCGTTCCTGGTCGGCAAGGGGCTCACCAAGGTCTACCCCGGCGTGCGCGCGCTCAGCGACGTGGACGGCGCGATCATGCCCGGCGTCGTCCTCGGCCTCGTCGGCAAGAACGGCGCCGGCAAGAGCACGCTCCTCAAGGTCTTCGCGGGCGCCGTCCAGCCCGACGAGGGCCAGATCTTCATCGACGGCGAGGAGGTCACGCTCCACTCTCCCCACGACGCGACCAAGCGCGGCCTCGCCTTCGTGCACCAGGAGCTGACGGACGTGCCGAACCTCTCGGTGGCCGAGAACATCGAGCTGGGCCTCGGATACCCGCGCCGCGCGGGCGTGCTCGTCAACCAGCGGGCGCTGCGCCGCAAGACGCGCGAGGTGATGGAGCGGCTCGAGGTGGACATCGACCCGCGCAGGCTCGCCGGGACGCTCAGCCTGGCCGAGCGGAGGCTCGTGATGATCGCGCGCGGCCTGGCGGCGGAGGCCCGGCTGCTCGTGCTCGACGAGCCGAGCGCGTCGCTCACCGAGGACGAGATCAACCACCTGCACGCCGTGGTCCGCTCCCTGCGCGACTCGGGCGTGGCGATCATCTACGTGAGCCACCGCCTCGACGAGATCCTCGCGCTGACCGACTTCATCGGCGTGATGCGCGACGGCGAGCTCGTCTACAACGCGCGCACCAAGGACGTGAGCATGACCAAGCTGATCGAGGAGATCACGGGCTCGCTCGACGCCGCGCCCGAGCGGCGGGACCCGCGCAAGGTCGAGACCCCGGGCGAGGAGGTCCTGCGCGTCGAGGGCCTGTCCGCCTCGGACGCCGTGACCGACGCGAGCTTCACGCTCCGGAAGGGCGACCTGCTCGGCATCGCCGGCCTCGTGGGCGCGGGCCGCACCGAGCTCGTGAGGGCGATCTTCGGGGCCGACCGGGCCTCGGGCGGGAGCATTCACGTGCACGGCCGCGAGGCCAGCATCAAATCGCCGCGCGACGGCCTGCGGCAGGGGATCGTGCTGCTGCCCGAGGATCGTCGCCATCAGGGCACCGTCCAGTCCTTCTCGGTGCGCAAGAACGTGACCCTGCCGGCGCTGAAGCGCTATCGGCGGGGGCCGCTGCCGCTACCGAAGGTCCGTGCGGAGCGCAAGGCCACCCGCGAGGTGATCGACCGCCTCAACGTCAAGGTCGCCCATGTCGAGCACCCGGTGCGCTACCTGTCGGGCGGCAACCAGCAGAAGATCGTGCTCGCCAAGTGGCTCGAGTCCGGGGCGGACGTGTTCATCTTCGACGAGCCCACCCACGGCATCGACGTCGAGGGCAAGGACGAGGTCTACAACCTCATGGAGAAGCTCGCCGAGCAGGGCAAGGGCGTGATCTTCATCTCGTCCGAGTTCTCGGAGCTCGTGGGGGCCTGCAACCGCGTCGTCATCATGCGCGAGGGCCGCGTCGTCGGCGAGCTCGAGGGCGACGCGATCACCGACGCGGCGCTCATCGAGCGCTGCTACGCGGACTGACGCGCCCGCCCATGAGCCGACGGCATGCCGGAGATCAACTTCTTCGACAAGGAGACCAACGACTGCCCGTTTCCCGCCTACGGGGAGCTCCGCCAGAGCGCCCCGGTCTGGCAGGACCCGGTCACGAACTTCTACGTGATCTCGCGCTACGACGACATCCGCGCGGCGATCCTCGACACCAAGCGCTTCACGAACCAGGTGGCGCTCAGCAACGCCGGCTCGGCCATGGAGCCGGACGATCCCGAGAAGGCGCGCGAGCTGCTCGAGGCACAGGCGCTCGAGGAGGAGGTCCAGCGCCTCTACCGGGAGAAGGGCTGGGTGCCCGCCGCGAACCTCGACGCGCTCGACGAGCCGCGCCACATGGAGATGCGCAGGCTGTTCGACTACGCCTTCCGGCCGGCGCAGGATCAAGGATCTCGACCCGTTCGTGGAGGAGCTCGCCAACCGGCTCGTGGACGACTTCCTCGCCGACGGCCGCTGTGAGCTCGTCTCCCAGCTCGCCGTGCCGCTGCCGCTGTACGTGATCGGGCGCCAGATCGGCGTGCCCGAGGAGGACATGCCGCGGATCAAGGAGTGGACGGACGCCTGGGTGCAGCGCATGGGGCTCGCGCAGACCCCGGAGGAGCGCATCTGGTCGACCGAGATGGAGATCGAGGCGCAGCAGTACCTCCAGCCGATCTACGACCGGCTGCGCGAAGAGCCCGACGACTCGCTGCTGAGCGTGATCGTGAACCGCGAGGTCCCCGAGTGGGGGCGCCGGCTGACGAACGAGGAGCTCCACTCGGAGGTGATCGTCGACCTGTTCGTGGGCGGTTCCGAGACCACCACCAACGCGCTCGCCGCCGGGGTGGTCAAGCTGATCGAGGAGCCGGAGGTCTGGGAGCGCCTCCAGGCCGAGCCCGACTCATACCTCGAGACCTTCATCGAGGAGGTCGTGAGGCTCGAGGCCCCGGTGCAGGCGCTCATGCGCCAGGTCTCCGAGGACGTCGAGCTGCACGGCGTGACGATCCCGGAGGGCTCGCTCGTGCTGCTCCTCTACGGGTCGGCCAACCGCGACGAGCGCCGCTTCGAGTGCCCGGCGGACATCGACCTCGAGCGCAAGAAGCCGCGCTCGCACCTCGGCTTCGGCACGGGCTCGCACCACTGCCTCGGCGCGCCGCTCGCGCGGCGCGAGATGTACTACGGCTTCAAGGCGCTGCTCGACCGGATCGAGCGGATGTGGTTCGTGGAGGGCGCGAACGACTTCACCTACCAGCCGAACTACTTCTTCCGTGCGCTGAAGGAGCTCCACATCGGCTTCGAGGCGAAGGCTTGAGCGACCGCGACGAGCTGCGCGCGCTCGTCGACGCCTACGCCACGCGCCTGCGACAACCGCGACGGCGAGGCCTTCGCCGCGCTGTTCGCGCCGGGCGCGCGCCTCGTGATCTACCAGCCCTTCGAGACCGAGCCGCTCGCGACGCTCGAGGGTCCCGAATCGATGCCCGGGGCGATCGCTCCGCTCAGCCAGTACCGCGCCACCCTGCATCTGATGGCCAACCACACGACCCGGGTCGACGGCGACTCCGCCAGCGGGGAGACCTACTGCCTCGCGCACCATCTGCGTCCCACCGACGACGGCGGCGTCGAGGACCTCGTGATGATGATCCGCTACGGCGACAGCTACGCGAGGGTCGGCGACGGTTGGAGGTTCGCCGCACGCGAGGTGCGCATCCTCTGGACCGAGGTCCATCCCGCGAGCGGGGATCCGATTCCGTTCTAGGGTCGCGGGGGTCCGGCTGGCCGCCTACCCCGCCGGCGGCACCTCCGACTGCGGCCACGAGGCCGGCCGGCCGAACAGCGCGACCGGCATGAAGCCGAAGTCGGGGTCGAACTCGCGCGGCTGGGCCGCGATCTCGAGCGAGATGCCCTGGTTGTCCGCGACGTAGGTCCCGCCCGCGGGCGAGTCGGGCAGGTCGGCGTTCACGCGGCCGCCGGACGAGCCCACCCGGTCGAGCAGCTCCTGCGCGAGCCCGCGGTCGCGGAAGCCGACCGCGACGTTCATGAAGCCCTGATCGCTCAGCACGTAGTCGTCGGGCTTGGGCCGCGGCGCGGGGTCCTCGTACTGGAGGAGCTCGAGATACGCGTCGCCGCCGCGCACGACCACGACCTCCCGCCGGGCGCCGGGGAGCTCCCAGAGCGCCTCCATCTCCTCGGTGTGGAGCGTGTCCGGCGGCTCCTCGACCATGCCGAGCGTGTTCACGTAGAAGTCCCGCGCCTTGGCGAGGTCGGGCACGGACACAGCCGCGTAGACGACCGCCGGGCTCAGCTCGTAGTAGCGCGGCCGCACGCCGCCGGGCAGCTCGGCGCCGTCCTCCATCAGCTCGACGACGGTGCCGATGCCCGGGTCGCGGAAGGCGACCCGGCGCAGGCCGCGATGGGTGATCGGCTCCGTGAGCGTCTCGACGCCGAAGGCGCTCATGCGCTCGAGCGTCGCGTCGAAGTCCGGCACCGCCATGCCCCAGCGGGCCCAGCCGTGGTCGCTCGGGCGCCAGTCCTCCGGCAGGGGCTTCTGAGGCGGGAGCGTGTGCTGGAAGAACTCGAGCTGGACGAGCTCCTGGCGCCCGACCATCCACCAGAGCAGGCAGGCGGCGTCGTCGCCGACGTCCTGCACGTGCGCGAGCCACTCGCCCCAGAACTTGCGCCCGCCCGCGTCGGCGAAGCCGAAGACCTCGATGTACATGCGCAGCGTGGTCGGGAGGTCGTCGCTGCAGAACGCGAGCTGGACGACCCGCGGCACCGGGCGGCTCATTGCGCCGCCTCCCGGGAGCCGAAGAGCGCTGCGACGGCCTCGAACTCGTCGCGGCAGGAGGTCGGGACGAGCGCGCCGTCGACGTCGCGGATCTCGTCGAGATGCTCGGCGATCTCCTCGACCGACGCGTGCCCGCTCGGGCACAGCCAGCCCTGCGTGTGGCCGTAGAAGACACGCGCGTAGCGGCCCGCCATCGCCGAGAAGCCCTCGCCCGTGACCGTGCATGCGGGGCTGACGAGGAAGGCCACGAGCGGGCCGATCGTCTCGGGCCCGTAGTTGTGGGCGATGGTGTCGAACGCGGCCATGAAGCGCTCGTCCTCCACGAAGCCCGGGATCGGGTCGTTCTCCATGATCGTGCTGCTGGCGTTCGGGAAGAGCGCGTTGACGAGCACGCCGTGCTCGGCGCCCTCGAGCGCGAGCGAGGTGGTGAGGCCGAACAGGCCCGCCTTGGCGGCGGCGTAGTTGATCAGGCCGTACAGGCCGAAGGCGGTGTTCGAGCTGACGTTGAGGATGCGCCCGTAGCCGTTGTCGCGCATCACGCGGTAGGCCGGCTGCGTCACGTAGAAGGCGCCCTTGAGATGAACCGCGATGACGGAGTCGATCTGCTCGTCGGTCAGGTCCTCGAACAGGTTGTTGCGGAGGATCCCCGCGTTGTTGACGAGCCCGTGCAGCGAGCCGAAGCGCTCCGAGGGCGTCGTCGACGATCGCCTGCCCGCCCTCGCGCGTGGACACGTCCTGGTAGGAGGCGGCGGCGCGCCCGCCCTCGCGCTCGATCTCGGTGACCACCTCGTCGGCGTCCGTGGTCCCGGGGATGTCGTTGACGACGACCGACGCGCCGCGGCGCCCGAGCTCGAGCGCGTAGGCGCGGCCGAGCCCCTTCCCGGCCCCGGTGACGACTACGACCTGATCGTTCAGGGCGATCCGCTCCACTGCGCTCCCCTCCGGCTCGTGCGTGTTTCAGGGCGCCGCGATACTACCGGACGTTCGGTTGGTGAAAGTGTTAGCTTGGCACCAAGGTCCGAGGAGAGGAGCGCAGCAATGCTCGACGGCAAGATCGCCCTGGTAACCGGCTCCGCCGGCGGCATTGGCCGCGGGTGCGCCATCGAGATGGCCCGGCAGGGGGCGTCCGTGATCGTCAGTGACATGAACGACGAGGGCGGCGAGGAAACACTCTCGATGATCCGTGACGAGGGCGGCAATGCCGAGTACGTCCACGCCGACCTCGAGGACATCGACGGCTGCAGGAACCTGATCGACAAGGCCGTGGCGGCGTTCGGCGGGCTGGACGTGCTGCACAACAACGCGGGCGTCCAGGAGTCGTACTTCACGTCAGACCTCACCGTCGACACGCTCCCGGAGGAGGTCTGGGAGAAGGTCTACCGGATCAATCTCAGGGCGCCCTGGCTGCTCACGAAGTACGCGACCCCGCACCTGCGCCAGTCGACGAAGAAGCCGTCGATCCTCAACGCCGGCTCGACCGGCAGCCACATGGGCTATCCCATGTGCCCGGTCTACAACTCGACCAAGGGCGGGATCATGATGCTCACCAAGAGCACCGCGGTCGATCTCGCTCCCGACATTCGCTGCAACTGCTACTGCCCGGGATCGGTGGACACTCCGATGGTCGAGCGGTTCCGCGCCGCCGCCGAGGACCCCGAGGCGCTCGAGCGCTTCATGGTGGCCACCCACCTGATCCCGCGCCTCGGAAAGCCCGAGGACGTGGCCAAGCTCGTGTGCTTCCTCGCGTCGGACGACGCGGAGTGGATCACCGGCGCCGTGTACCTGATCGACGGAGGCTCGCTCGCCTGGCGCGGCGCGAACGCCTGATCCGCGAAGAGAGGAGACATTCATGACGCTCGAGGACAAGGTCTGTGTCGTAACCGGCTCAAGCGGCGGCATCGGCCGGTCGACCGCAATCGAGATGGGCAAGCGCGGCGCGAAGGTCGTCGTGATCGGACGTGAACGACGACGCCGGGGCCGAGACGGTCACCCAGGTCGAGGAGACCGGGGCCGAGGCGATCTACGTGCACTGCGACGTCCGTGACGAGGACGAGGTGATCGCGCTGATGAAGGCCGCGGCGGATCGCTTCGGCGGGATCGACGTCATGCACAACAACGCGGGCGTGCACGAGACCGACTTCACGACCGAGACGACGATCGACACGCTGCCGCTCGACGTCTGGACCAAGGTCTACGAGATCAACCTGCGCGGCATCTGGTTCTGCACGAAGCACGCCGCGCCGTACCTGCGCGAGTCGAAGCGCGGGCCGAACGTGGTCAACGCCGCCTCGATCGGCGGCCTGGCCGGCTACCCGATGGGCTCTGCGTACTGCTCGACGAAGGGCGCGGTCCTGCAGCTCACCCGCTGCACCGCCGTCGACCTCGGCCCCGAGGTGCGGGCCAACTGCTACTGCCCGGGCTCGGTCGACACGCCGATGGTCGCCAAGTACATCGACGCGGCAGAGGACAAGGAAGCGATCATCAAGGTGCTGTCGGGCACGCACATCCAGCCGCGGCTGGGCGAGCCCGTGGAGGTCGCCAACCTGGTCTGCTTCCTCGCCTCCGACGAGGCGTCGTTCATCACCGGGGCGACCTTCACGATCGACGGCGGCGCGATGGCCTGGCGCGGGCAGAACGCATGAAGTACGACGCGGTCGTGGTGGGGGCCGGCACGGCGGGCCTCGTCTGCGCCTCGCTGCTCGCCAAGGAGGGCAAGCGCGTCGCGCTCGTCGAGAAGCACCGCTACCTGGGCGGCCGCGCGATGGAGCGCCGCTTCCGCGGCCACCAGATCGGCATGGGCTCGCATCTCGTCGAGGACCCGGGCGACAGCCTCACGCGAGCCTGCGAGCTCATCGACGTGCCGCTCGAGCACAGCGAGCGAAGCGACTCGATGCCGTTCTGGGACAAGACCGGCTGGAAGCCGATCCAGGAGTACTACGGCGGGGCGGCCAAGAAGGGGCTCAAGCGCTGCATCGAGGCCGTCACGGAGTCCGAGTTCGAGGACTTCGAGCAGTGGGACCACGCCTCTCTGCGCGAGTGGATGGCGCAGTACACGAGCGACGAGGGCGTCTACCTCGTCTGGGAGGCGATCTCCGTGCTCGAGCAGATCACCTTCCAGCCCTGGGAGCACTCGGCGTCGGAGAACCTCTACACGCGCAAGCTCCACTACGACCTGAAGCGCACGGCCGGCTACTCGTTCTGGCCGATGGGCGGCTGGGAGGCGCTCTGGAAGCGGGTGGCCGCCGCCTTCGAGGGCCTCGGCGGGACGATCTACCAGCCCGAGACCGTCGCAGCGAGGTGGTCGTGCGGGACGGCGTCGTCACGGGCGTCCGGCTCCGCAACAAGGAGAACAAGGACAAGCCCGGCGAGCTCATCGAGGCGGACAACGTCGTGCTCAACGCGCCCGTCTGGGACATCCCGCGCCTGTTCGAGGACGACGTGCTCCCGTTCGACCTGCTCGAGCGGATCCGGATGCTCGCGCACAACAAGAACAAGGCGTGCTGGATCGGCTACTGGATCGCCGCGAAGGAGCCGGTGATCGCCTCGAGCGAGCTCGAGATGGCGTCGTTCCTGTCGACCCCGCGCGCCGGGCATGCCCGGCTTCACCCTCAACTTCACGGGCTACGACCCCGCCGTCTCGCCGCCGGGCGAGTACCTGACCTGCGTCGGGGCGGCCTTCGACGCGGCCGAGCACTACGGCGACCGCCGCTGGATCGACAAGAAGTTCGCCGAGCTCTGGGACGACATCCTCGAGATGATGCCCCAGGCCAAGGGCGCGCTGTGGAAGAAGCCGCACCTCGTCACGACCTACGGGGTGATCTGCAAGCCGGGCCTGGTCGGCTCGGTGCGGCCGGACGCCGAGGTCCGCGGCCTCGGCGGGCTCTGGCTCACCGGCGACACCACACGCGCGCGCGGGATCGGCGTCGACAAGGCGGCGCGCTCGGGGATCACCGTCGGCCGAGGCCGTGCTCGGACGGCGGCTGCCGCACTTCGCCGACACCGTCCGCTACTGAGATGTCCGACTCACCTGTGGCGGTGGTCACCGGGGCCGGCCAGGGCATCGGCCGCGCCACCGTCGCGGTGCTGATCGAGGAGGGCTACAGGGTCGCGGCGGTCGACCGCAACCAGGATCGCCTGGACGCCGTCGCGGCGCAGCTCGGCGAGCGGGTGCTGCCCGTGCGCGCGGACGTCGGCGACGAGGCCTCGGTGGCCGATCTGGCGGAGCGCACGGTCGGTGAGCTCGGCCGCTGGGACGTGCTCGTCAACAACGCGGGCGCGCTGCGCTTCGGGAGTGTCGAGGAGACGACCCTCGACGACTGGCAGCAGGTGTTCGCCGGCTGCGTGACGACCGCCTGGCTCTGCATGCGCGCGGCGGTGCCGCACATGCGCGCGGGCGGCGGTGGCCGGATCGTGAACGTGGCCTCCGTGGTCGTGCAGGGCGCGGAGTCGAAGGGCCTGATCGCGTACACGGCGGCGAAGGCGGCCGTGGTCGGGCTCACGACCTCCGCGGCCCGCGAGCTCGGGCCCGACGGGATCACCGTCAACGCCGTGTCGCCCGGCGCGGTCGACACGGATGCGTTCGACAAGTTCCCGGACCCGGACGCGCTACGTGCCAAGCGCGCCGCCACCGCCGTCCTCGGGCGGCTCGCCGAGCCCGAGGAGATCGGGCGCACGATCGCGTACCTCGTCTCACCCGCGGCCGCGTTCGTGACCGGCCAGGTGCTGCTCGTCGACGGCGGGCGCACGGACAAGATGTGAAAGGAGCGACATGCCGGAGCCCTTCGAGGTGGCGATTCCCGACGAGACGCTCGAGGACCTGAGAGGGCGGCTCGAGCGGGCGCGCTTCAGCACCGACTTCGCAAACGACGACTGGCGCTACGGGACCGAGGGCGGCTACCTGCGCGAGCTCGTCGACTACTGGGTGGACGGCTACGACTGGCGCGCGGAGGAGAGCGCGATCAACTCCGTCTCACACTTCCGGCACGAGGTGGACGGCATTCCGATCCACTTCATCCACGAGCGCGGCAAGGGGCCGGATCCCGTTCCGCTGATCCTGAACCACGGCTGGCCCTGGACCTTCTGGGACTTCTACAAGGTGATCGGCCCGCTGAGCGACCCCGCCTCGTTCGGAGGCGACCCGGCCGACGCCTTCGACGTGGTGGTGCCCTCGCTTCCCGGCTTCGGCTTCTCCGAGCCGCTCGGGGTCACCGGCGTCAACTTCAGCCGCACCGCGGAGCTGTGGCTGACGCTCATGCGCGACGTGCTGGGCTATGACCGCTTCGCAACGCAGGGCGGCGACTGGGGTGCGCTCGTGGCGGAGCAGCTCGGCCACAAGTACGCGGAGCATCTGATCGGGGTGCACCTGAGCCTGGCCTTCCCGCTCGACTTCTTCACCGCCGGGCTGCCCGAGAAGGACGACTACGCGCCGGAGGAGATGCACCGCTACGAGCAGACGCAGTCCGCCTTCGAGCTCGCGACGAGCCAGGTGGTCGTGCACAGCACGGAGCCGCAGACGCTCGCCTTCGCTCTGAACGACTCCCCGCTCGGGCTGTGCTCGTGGATCGTCGAGCGGCGGCGCAACTACAGCGACTGCGGCGGCGACGTCGAGCGCTCCTACACCAAGGACGAGCTGCTCACGGGCGTGATGCTCTACTGGGTCACACAGACCATCGGCACGTCGCTCCGCTACTACTGGGAGGCCAAGCACAACCCGTGGGTCCCGGAGCACGACCGGATGCCGGTGGTGGAGGCCCCCACGGGGATCGCGCTCTTCCCGCGCGACAACTGCCTGCTGCCCGACGCCCTTCTGCGGAGCTACTACAACCTGAAGCAGCTCACGGAGATGCCCTCGGGCGGGCATTTCGCCCCGATGGAGGAGCCGGACCTGTTCGTTGAGAACGTGCGCGAGTTCTTCCGTCCGCTGAGGAGCGACGAGCATGGCTGAGGGACGCGTGACCGGCTTCTGGCACGCGGGGGTCACGGTGAAGGACATGGAGGAGGCGCTGCGCTTCTACCGCGACGGGCTCGGGCTCGAGATCGAGCTCGAGTACGAGATCAAGGGCGACTACGGCGGCCCGATCGTGGGCCTCGAGCCCGAGTCGATGCTCGTCGTCTTCCTCACGGTGCCGGGCAGCGAGGCCAAAATCGAGCTGTTCGAGTACCGCGGGATCGAGCGCCACTCCGCATCGGCCCGTCCCTGCGACTACGGCGCGGGGCACTTCTGCCTCTTCGTGGACGACCTCGACTCGATCCATGCGCGCCTGATCGAGGCGGGCTTCTCCGCCCGCGGCCCGGTGATCAACATCGATCGCGGGCGGCGGAAGGGCGCCAAGGTCGTCTACACGATCGACCCCGACGGCTACCACGTCGAGCTGTATCAGCTGCCGGTCGCGCCGGCCGGCGGCGCGCCCGGCTGAGGCCAGAAGGGGTGGGGGTCGAAGATCGCCCCCGGTGTGAAGCCGAACAGCGGATCGAACTCGCGCGGAACGGCGAGCACCTCGAACGAGTTGCCGTCGGCGTCCTCGAGGTAGGTGCCGCCGGCCGACCCGGGCATCAGCTCGGCGTTCGGCCGGTAGCCGTTCGCGACGATGCCCTCGTAGAGCCGCTCGAGCTCGGCGCGCTCGCGGAATCCGGCGGCCACGTTCATCACGCCCTGGTCGCTGAGCGAGCTCCCCGCCGGCCGCGGCCGGCCCGGCGGATCGTCGTAGCGAACGACCTCGAGGTAGACGTCGCCGCCGCGCACGACGAAGCGCTCACGCGCGGCGCCGGCGAGCCCCCAGAGCGCCTCCATCCCGTCGTCGTGGAGCAGGTCGGCCGGCTCCTCGGCGAGGCCGAGCGTGTCGACGAAGAACGCGCGCGCCCGATCGAGGTCGGGCACCGAGACCGCGGCGTAGACGAGCGCCGGCACGAGGTCGTAGTGGCGTGGCCGGATCCCGCCGGGGATCGCCGCGCCGTCCTCCATCACCTCGACGATCACGCCCACGTCCGGGTCGCGGAAGCAGACGCGTCGCAGCCCGTCTCGCTCGAGCGGCTCGCTCAGCGGCTCGATCCCCATCGCTTGCAGGCGACCGAGCGCCGCGTCGAAGTCGGGCACGGCGAGGCCCCAGCGGACCCAGCCGTGGTCGCTCGGGCGCCAGTCGGCGGGCAGCGGGCGCTGAGCGGGCGTCGTGTGGTGGAAGACCTCGAGCTGGACGAAGTCCTGGCGCCCGACCATCCACCAGACGAGCGCGGCGGCGTCCGGCCCGAGCGCCTGCACGCCGAGCCAGGGGCCCCAGAACGCGCGCCCGCCCGCGTCGGCGAACCCGAACACCTCCGTGTACAGGCGCAGCGTGCGCGGCAGGTCGGCGCTGCACATCGCCACCTGCACGAGCCGCGGAGCGGCCAAGGTCAGACGCGCGACTCGGGGAACATCTCGACCGTCATCTCGGCGATGCGCTCGAGGGGCGCGCTCAGCAGCTCGATCGCGTTGCCGTCGGGGTCGGCGACGAAGGTCACCTTCGACCCTCCCCAGTCCTTGACCTCGTCCCACAGGTGGCTGCCGCCGGCCGCCACCACGCGCTCCACGGTGCGGTCCACGTCGTCGCAGTCCATCGCGAAGTGCGGCACGCGACCGGGCACGGCCCCGGAAGCGCGCTCGGGCGCGCCCTCGCCCACGAACTCGAACAGCTCCACGGCGCCGTTCTCGAACGCGATGTAGACGAACTTGAAGGCGACGCCGGGGGCGGTGCCCATCACCATCTCGGAGGTCTCGGGGTCCTGCACGACGGTCTTGTGCATCAGCCTTCCCTCGAAGGCGTCGACGTAGAAGCGGCTCGCCGCCTCGATGTCGGACACCCACAGGCCCGAGTGGTGGAACATCCGGTTGCCCATCGCGCTGGTCCCTCCTTGGTCTGTTCAGGTTGCGGCGGGCGACCCGCCCGTGAGCTCCCGGATCTCCTTCAGCCGGCGGCGGACGGCGTGCGAGTCGTACCAGGAGGAGAGCCGGGCGATCTTGCCGGACTCGTCGAAGTCGAACACGTCGACGGCGTCGAACTCCATGCGCTCGCCCGATTCCAGCGCGCCGGTGAAGGTGATCTCCACCGTGGCCGTGCTCTCGGCCAGGATCACGCGCGTGGGCTGGTCCCGATGCTCGGGGTAGGGACGCAGCGCCGCCCCGAAGTACTCGCCGAGCGCGTCCGCGCCGCTGCGCGGAGAGATGCCGGGCGCGATCAGCTCCGCGCCGTCCGCGAACAGGGCCACCACCTCGTCGTAGCGCTCCTCATTCAGTCCGTCGAAGTACGCGTCGAGGGTGGCCTGCATGGCTTGGCGATCGGTCATCGTGGCCGCAGGGTACTTGCCGACCAACCGTTGGGTCAAATTGCGTTACGCTGGCGGCGATGCTCTCGCCGGTCGAGGTCTCGCGGCTTCTCGAGGGCGTCGCCGCCGCCCTCCGGACCCACGTCGAGCCGCACGTCGACGACCGCTTCGCGCGCATGCAGCTGCGGGCGACCGGCGAGCTGCTCCGGAACCTCGCGGGGCGGGTCGAGTGGTCCCTGCCCGAGCTGCAGGCCGAGCTCGCGGAGATGGAGCAGGCGCTGACCGGAGCTGCGGGCGGCCGGCTGGCCGGGTGCACTCGGCCGCCGGGCCGAGCCCTGCCGGCACCACCGAGGAGGCGCTCGCGCGGCGAGTGGCGCTCCTCGAGGCGCTCTCGGACGCGATCCGCTGGACGCAGGACGGCGAGTCGGAGGAGGCGCGCGCCGTCATCGCCCGCTTCCTCCGCTCCGCGAACGACCGAGAGCGGGGCAGGCTCAAGTCAGGGATGTACTCGTAGATGGCCGAGCTGGCCGACGCGCTCGTGGCCTACCTCGCGTCGAAGCTCGAGCTTGACGAAGCCTCGCCCACGGCCTTCCGCCGCCACGTCGAGGGCTTCTCGTGGGAGACATACGAGGTCGGCATCCGCGGCAGTCGCCACGGGTCCGGGCTCGAGGCCGAGTTCATCGTCCACCGCGTGCCGGGCGCCGGCCTGCTCGAGCCCTACGACCCACGGCCGGTCTTCGAGCTGAGGAGGGCGGTCGAGCGGATGCACGGAGTCCCGGTCCCGGCCGCGCTCTGGCTCGACGAGCGCGGCGAGGCGACCGGCCGGCCGCTCTACGTGGTCGAGAAGGTGGCGGGCGAGGTGCCGACGCAGTGGACCTCGGACACGTTCTTCCCCGACGACGAGGCGCGCCGCTCCATCGCGCGGCAGCTGATGGCCATCGCGGCGGCGCTGCACGGCGCTCCGGTCGGGCTCGCCCCGGAGGGCCTGCGCGGCAGCGGCGAGACCGGGTTCGAGGTGATCGAGTTCTGGCACGAGATCTACCGGCGGGACTGCCTCGAGCCGGTCCCGGCGCTCGACTGGGGCTTCGCCTGGCTCTTCCGCAACCGCGACCGGGTGTCGGGCCGGCGCGCGATCCTTCACGGGGACCTCCGCACCGGGAACTACCTCGTGCGCGACGGCGAGATCGTGGCGATGCTCGACTTCGAGGACGCGCACGTCGGCGACCCCGTCCAGGACCTCGCCCACTGCGCGCTGCGCCTGTTCCGGGGCCGTACGCGCCAGCCCTCCGGGCTGGTGCCGCTCGCAGACCTGCTCGCCATGTACGAGGAGGCCGGCGGCTGGGCCGTGCCGCGCGAATCGTTCCACTTCTGGAGCGTCTTCGAGGCGGTCTATACCGCGATCACCGAGCACCGCGCGGCCGCTCTCTTCGCGCGCGGGAGGACCGACGACGTCCGCTACCCGGCCCTCGGCTATCAGGCTCACCACATCCACCGCCACGTGCTCGACTACATCGAGGCCGCGGAAGCGGGGCTCGAGCCCGAATGAGCACGCCGGCCGGTTACAGCGCGTGCCGCTACGGGGCCGAGCACGACGCGCTCCAGCCGCCCGGCGCTCACGAGTCGCACAACGACAGCGCCTACTTCAACCTCACGCCGCTCGGGGAAGCCGGGATCGCCGGGGCAGTCGTCCGCATCGGGATGCGCCCGAACGAGGGCTACAGCGAGGCCTCCGTCGTGATGCCCCGCGGCGACGGGACCGTGGTGTTCCAGTACGCCCGCTCGCCGGTCGAGGCCGGCAGCTTCCCGGTGGGGTCGCCGCGCTGGGAGTCGGGCCCGCTCACCCTCGAAGCCACCGAGCCGACGCGCCGCTGGCGGCTCGCCTACACCGGCGGCGCCGCACGCCTCGTACGGGATCCGCGGGCCTTCGCCGAGCGCCCCGGCGAGATCTGGCGGGCGAGCCCGCCGCTCGAGTGCGAGTTCGAGCTCGACTGGCAGGCCGAGTTCCCGCTGCACGCGCTCTCGCCCGAGGGCAACCTGATGCCGGGCGCCGACGATGTGGCCTACGGGAAGAACCACTACGAGCAGTTCGGCCGCATCGACGGGACGCTGCGGCTGGGGGAAGAGGAGTGGCGGATCGCGGGCGCTCCCTCCTTCCGCGACCACTCGTGGGGGCCGCGGGTGTGGGAGAGCGCCCCCGACCAGGACTTCGTGACCGTCTACCTCGACGACGGCCGCAGGGTCGCCGCCGTGGCGAACCGCGCGGACGGGCGCGAGGACGCGCACGGCGTGATCTGGAGCGCCCGGCGCGGCGGCCCCGGTCTGGCTCGAGCGCTACGAGATCCGCACGGGCTACGCCGGCGGCCCGACCCCGGGCGACGCGATCGGCTGGACCTTCGAGGGCGGCGGGCAGGCGATAGAGGTGGAGGGAGAGGTGATCGGGTTCATGCCGCTGAGGGTCGGCAGGCACCCTGTGCGGATCGCCCAGACGATCCTGCGGCTCGGCGGACCCCTCTCCGGCCGGGCCAAGACCGACCTCACGAGGCCGATCGCGCCCAGCGCGGACCGAGCCGGGCTTCCTTGACGATCAACCGTTCGATTGGTAGAACGCCAAGCTCTGCACCGGCTGCGGATAGCCCGCGAGGAAGTTGAGGAGCACCCATGACGAGGACGGACCGAGCTCTGGTGGATGATCTCCTCGCGGCCGAGGTCAACGCGGATCCCTACCCCTACTTCGCGGAGCTGCGCGAGGCCGACCCGGTGCACTGGTCCGAGCGCCACCAGGCATGGATCATCACGCGCTACGACGACGTGGTCTCCGTGCTCATGGACTGGAAGCACTTCTCCTCGGAGCGCGTCGGCCCGCGTCTGGCCGCGATGGACAGCAGCAGCTCGCGCGAGCAGGTCGCGGTGATGGAGATGCTGAACGGCTGGATGGTCGTGACCGACCCGCCGGTGCACAAGCGCCTCCGCATGCTCGCCGCCAAGGCGTTCAACCCGCGGCGCGTGGCGGCCAAGGAGGGGCGCATCCAGGAGCTCGTCGACGAGCTGCTCGACGAGTTCATCGAGAGCGGCAGCGACCGCCTCGTCCAGGACTTCGCGTTCCCGCTGCCGGCCACGGTGATCGCCGAGCTGATCGGCGCGCCGCCCGAGGACACCCCGCGCTTCAAGGACTGGTCGGACGATCTCGCCCAGGTGGCGTTCGGAGCGGGCGGCGACGAGCGCAACGACCGCTACGTCCGCGCGATGCGCGGGATCGAGGAGCTGTTCGCCTACTTCGAGGAGCGCATGGAGTACGTGCGCGACAACCCCGGGGAGGACATGATCAGCGACCTGATGGCGGGCGACGGCAAGGGCGACCGGCTCGACCGACGAGGAGATCAAGTCGATGTGCGCGCTCATGCTCTTCGCCGGGCACGAGACCACGACCACGACGATCACCTCGGCGGTGCTGATGCTGCTGCGCAACCCGGACCAGCTCGAGCTGCTGCGCGCGGACCCCGACGAGGTCGCGGGCCCCGCCGTGGAGGAGGCGCTCCGCTTCGACGGGCGCGATCAAGGTCCTGCATCCGCTTCGTCAACGAGGACTTCGAGCTGCGCGGCCGCGAGATCAAGGCGGGCCAGCGGGTCTTCATCCTGCCCGCCGCGGCGAACCGCGATCCCGAGCGCTTCGAGGACCCCGAGCGCGTGGACGTGACCCGCAACCCGAATCCGCACGTCGCCTTCGGCAAGGGCATCCACGCCTGCATCGGAGCGCAGCTGTCGCGCGATCGAGATGAGGGTCGCGCTCGCGTCGATCGTGAAGCGCATGCCGGATCTCCGCTTCGCGGAGGAGGAGCCCACGCTTCGCTACGCGCCGAGCCTCGCCTCGCGAGCCCTGCAGGAGCTCCGCATCGCCTACGACGCGCCGGACGCCTGAGATGGCCAAGGTCGACGTCGTCGTCATCGGCGCGGGAGGCGCGGGCCTCTCCGCCGCCGCGCTGCTCGCGAAGGAGGGCAAGAAGGTCACCGTCGTCGAGGCCGGCAAGCACCTCGGCGGGCGCGGCATGGCCGTGCCCGACGAGGGCTTCAAGCTCAACCTCGGCGGCCATCTGCTCGAGGACTCGGGCAGCGGCATCACCAAGGTCTTCGAGTACGTCGGCAAGAAGCTCGAGCACGGCAACGTGTCGAGCGACATGCCGGTCTGGGACCACGAGAAGAGCCGCTGGGGCTCGATCCGCGACCGCTACTCGGGCGACAAGTCCGAGCTCAAGAAGGTCATCGGGGCGCTGGCGGACACGCCCGTACGAGGAGCTCGACGACTGGGACGACAGGCCGCTGCGCGAGTGGATGCTCCAGCACACGAGCGACCAGGGCGTGATCGACCTGTGGGAGTTCATCTCGGTGCTCGAGTGCATGACCGACGACTGGTACGACCACTCGGCCTCGGACAACCTCTACGTGCCGCAAGATGCACTACGCCGAGACGCGCATGGCCGGCTACTCGTTCTGGCCCGGGCAGGGCTGGGACGGGATGTTCGACGACCTGCGCGACGCCGTCGATCGAGAACGGCGGCGAGGTGCTGATGGGCACGCCGGTCGAGACGGTGCTGATCGAGAACGGCGACGGTCAAGGGCGTGATGCTCGGCCGCGACAAGATCCTGCCCAACGAGTTCCTCGAGGGCGAGGTGCTCGAGGCCGACTGCCGTCATCTCCACGCTGCCGGTCTGGAACGTGCTGCGCGTGGTGCCCGAGTCCGAGCTGCCGGACTGGTACACGGCGCAGATCAGGTTCCTCGCCCAGGACCACCTGCGGATCTCCTGGCTCGGCCTCTACCTGGCGACGCAAGGAGCCGGTCCACGCGATCGACCCGCGCGAGATCTCGCACCTGGCTGCACGCGCCGACGAGCCGCCTCTCGGGCTTCTTCTTCAACCAGTCGGCGATGGATCCGCGCACCGCGCCGGAGGGCGTCAACCTCTACGTGTCGCGGGCGGCATCATCCCGGGCTCGAAGGCGCGCGACGCCGGCTACCTCCAGCGCATGTTCGAGCTCTTCGAGGACGACCTGAAGGACGATGTACCCGGGGCTCGAGCGAGGCCTACTGGCGCCGCCGCCACCTCGTCCACGACCCGTCGTTCGGCGTGATCCAGAAGCCCGGGCCTGGTCGGCAAGTTCCGGCCGCACTGGCGGGCGCCCGAACGTCGAGGGCCTCTACTTCGCGTCGGAGACGTTCCGCAGTCGCGCGGCATCGGCGTCGACCGCGCGGCCCGCGCCGGCCTCACCGTCGTCGAGGACTACCTCGGCCGGCGGCTCGACGGCGGCTTCGGCTGGCGCTACTGAGCGCCGCTCCGCAGCGGCCGGAAGAAGGCGCGCACGTCCTCGACGAGCGCCTCGGGCTCCTCCATCGGCGCGAAGTGCCCCCCGGCGGGCATGTGGCTCAGCCGGCGCACGTCGTAGTAGCTGCGGATCCAGCGCTCGGGCATGATCGCCAGCTCGCCCGGGAAGATCGCGATGCCGGTCGGCGCCTCGACCACGGGCGTGCGGTCGTGCGACGGCGACCAGAGGTTGTTCTTGGCCTCGTAGTAGAAGCGCGCCGAGCTCACGTAGCTCTCGCTCACCCAGTAGATCATCGTCGTCGTGAGCAGGTCGTCCTTCGAGAAGCGGCGCTCCACGTCCCCGCCGCAGTCGCTCCAGTTGCGCCTGCGCTCGACGAGCCAGGCGAGCAGCCCGACCGGCGAGTCGTGGAGCGCGTACGCGATCGTCTGAGGGTCGGTGCTCTGGACGACGACGTGCGTGGTGGCCGTCTTCATCCGGGCCTGGGTCGCCTCGTAGTGCGCGCGCTCGTGGGGGGCGTAGTCCGCCTCGCCCGGCAGCGGCTCCGAGAAGAACGTGAGCGGCATGGCGAGGCTCAGGTGCACGCCGATCATGTGCTCGGCGTACTTGTGGCCGAGCTGCGCGCTGGCCAGATGGCCCCAGTCGCCTCCCTGGGCTCCGAACCTGTCGTAGCCGAGGACGTCGCGCATCAGCTTGACCCACAGGTCGGCGGTGCGCCATACGTTCACGCCGGTCTGCGTGAGCGGGACCGAGAAGCCGAAGCCGGGCAGCGACGGGACGACGACGTCGAACGCGTCGGCCGGGTCGCCGCCGAACGCAGCCGGGTCGGTCAGCGGCCGGATCACCTTGTGGAAGTCCCAGAACGTCCAGGGCCAGCCGTGCGACAGGATCAGCGGGACCGGCGCCGGCCCCTTCCCGCGCTCGTGGATGAAGTGGATCGGGATGTCGTCGATGCTCGTCCGGTAGTTGGCGAACGAGTTGATCTCCCGCTCGTGGGCACGCCAGTCGTACTCGCCGAGCCAGTGCTCGACGAGCTCCTGCAGGTAGCCGCGCTCGGACCCGTAGTCCCAGCCCTCGTTGGCGAAGTCGATCGGCCAGCGCGTGTGCTCGAGCCGGCGGCGCAGGTCGTCGAGCACCTCGTCGGGGACCGCGACGGCGAACGGCTCGGGCGGGCCCGATGGAGCTAGCATGGTCGAAACCCTAACCAAACGTTCGATTAGTAGGAGGGATCCGTGACACCTGCCTTCTTCCCCGACGGGCACGCCGAGGAGCACCCGGATCATCCGGCGTACGTGCTCGCCCGCAGCGGTGAGGTGGTCACGTATCGCGAGCTGACCGAGCGCTCGCGCCGCGTCGCGCAGCTGCTGCGGCAGGCCGGCGCGGAGCAGGGGCTCGCGCGGTCGCGTTCATGCTCGAGAACCACCCGCGCTACCTCGAGCTGGCCTGGGCCGCGCAGCGGGCGGGGCTGCGCTACACCGCGATCTCGCCGCGCCTGACCGCCGACGAGGTCGCCTACATCCTCGAGGACTCGGGCGCACGGATCGCTGATCGCGAGCGCGGCGACCGCGGACGTGGCGCGCGAGGCGGCGGCCGCGGACCCCGGGCGTGAGCGCCTCGATCTCCGTCGACGGCCCGCTCGACGGCTTCGAGAGCTATGACGAGCTCGTCGCCGGGCAGCCCGCCGACGCCGCTCGAGGACGAGGGCGAGGGCGCTCGAGTTCCTCTACTCGTCCGGCACCACCGGGCGGCCGAAGGCGATCAAGGCCGAGCTCGCCGCTCGACCCGATCGGCACGCCGCCGGCGATCGTGCCGCTGTTCGAGCGCCTCTACGGCTTCGGGGCGGACACCGTCTACCTGTCGCCGGCGCCGCTCTACCACTCGGCGCCGCTGCGCTTCAACATGGCGGTGCACCGGCTGGGCGGGACCACGGTCGTGATGGACAGGTTCGACCCGGAGTGGGCGCTCGAGCTGATCGAGCGCCACCGCGTGACCCACGTGCAGATGGTCCCGACGATGTTCATCCGGCTGCTGCGCCTGCGCGAGGAGGAGCGCGCCGCTCACGACCTGTCGTCGCTGCGCGCGGTGATCCACGCCGCCGCGCCGTGCCCGCCCGACGTCAAGCGCCAGATGATCGAGTGGCTCGGCCCGATCGTCGACGAGTACTACTCGGCGACCGAGGTCTACCTGCTGACCGCGATCGACTCCGAGGACTGGCTCGCGCACCCCGGCTCGGTCGGGCGCGCGCTGGTCGGGACGCCGCACATCCTCGACGACGACGGCAACGAGCTGCCGGTCGGCGAGGTCGGGCACGGTCTGGTCCGAGGGCGGGCCGCAGTTCGAGTACCACAACGACCCGGAGAAGACCGCCGACTCGCGCAACGAGCGCGGCTGGACGACGCGTCGGCGACATCGGCTACCTCGACGAGGACGGGCTACCTCTACCTCACCGACCGCAAGGCGGACATGATCATCTCCGGCGGCGTGAACATCTACCCGCAGGAGGCCGAGAACGTGCTGGTCGACGCACCCCGCGGTGGCCGACGCGGCCGTGTTCGGGATCCCGCACGCCGAGCTCGGCGAGGAGGTCAAGGGGGTCGTCCAGCTGCGCTGCCGGGCGCGAGCCCGGGCGACGAGCTCGAGGCCGAGCTGATCGCGTACTGCCACGAGCGCCTCGCGAAGTACAAGTGCCCGCGCTCGATCGACTTCACCGACGAGCTGCCGCGCCACCCGACCGGCAAGCTCTACAAGCGGCTGCTGCGCGACCAGTACGCGGAGGCCGCGGCGCGCCAGGCCTAGTGGGTCAGTCGTCCAGCCGGCGCCGCGCGTAGCTCCCCGGGGCGGGCTCGAGCTCCGGGTGGTCCGCGTCGCCGGCGCTCCGCGGCGCGCTGCGCGTGCCGCTCGAGCGGCGGTCGAGCCACTTGAGGTAGTGCTCCCACCAGCTCCCGCCCTGCTCCTTCGAGCGCTCCAGCCAGCGCGCCGGGGTCGCGCGGCGTGCACGCCGCCGGTGCGGAAGCCCGCCTGGCGGCCGCCCGGCGGGCGCAGGATCGCCTGGAGGTGGCCGCCGTTCACGAGCACGAAGCGGGACTTCGAGCCGAGCATCGCCGCGGTGCGGTAGCAGCCGCGCCAGGGCGTGAGGTTGTCGGTGCGCCCGGCGAGCAGGTAGGCGGGGACCTTCACCTCGCCGAGGTCCACGGGCGCGCCGAGCGTCTCGAGCGCCCCGGGTTCGTCAGCTTGTTGTCGAGCGTCAGCTCGAGCAGGTCGCGCACCAGCGCGGCCGGCAGGTTCGTCGTGTCCTCCGACCAGTGGAAGAGGTCCATCTTCGGGATGTCCGCCGCCAGCAGGTAGCGCTGCACCCAGGCCCACCAGATGCTGTCGATCGGCCGCAGCCAGGCGAGCGACTCGGCCATCTCGCGGCCGTCCACGAGCCCGGCGCGCTCGACCCGCTTGACGGCGGCCTCGGCCGTCTCGCGGTTCAGCAGCCCGGTGGGGCTGGCGGGATCGCTGTGATCGAGGATCGCGACCGTCAGCATCATGCTGGCGACCTGCTCCTGCTCGCCCGCGCCCGGCGAGGTGGGCGAGCGCGATCGTCAGCATCTGCCCGCCGGCGCACACCCCGATCGTGTGGACGCGCTCCGCCCGGCTGATCGCCCGGCTCGTCTCGATCCCCTCGCACGATCGCCGCGATGTAGGTGTCGAGGTCGAAGCGGTCGTGCTCCTGGCCTGGGTTGATCCACGAGAGATGGAACACCTCGTAGCCGCCGTCGACCAGGTACTCGACGAGGCTGCGTCCCGGGGAGAGGTCGGTCAGGTAGTACTTGTTGACGAGCGAGGGGACGATCAGCGATCGGCTCCGACCGGACCCGCGGCGTCCGCGCGCGGTACTGGATCAGCTCCATCACCGGCGTGCGCAGCACGACGGTCCCCGGGGTCGCGGCGAGGTCCTTGCCGAGCTCGAACTCGGACGGGCTCGGAGCGGGCCGGCAGCCGCGGCGGGGATCTCATGTCGTCCACGAGCCGGCGCGTGCCGGTGACCATGCTGCTGCCGCCCGTGTCGATCATCGCCTTGATCGCACGCCGGGTTCAGCAGCGGGAAGTTGGCGGGCGCGAGGGCCGCCACCAGGTTGCTGGACATGAGCCGCAGCCGGTAGTCGGTGCGCGGGTCGAGCTTGGCGCCGTCGAGCAGATCGTCGACCGCGGTCGCCGAGGCCGCGTGCGCCTGGGCGAGAGAGCGGAAAGCCGGGTTTCCGCTCCAGGCGCGGTCGCCGTAGCGCCGGTCCGACTTCCAGGGCTCGAGCTGCGAGCCGCCGCGCAGGATCGCGCGCCGTCTCGCCGACGAGCTCGGCGATCGGGCCGGCCGCGGTCTGCGGCCGGCGGGCGATTGCCTGCGGCGAGGCGCAGGCTCTCACGCAGCGCCAGCGGCCGGCGGGCCCATCCGAACGCCGTCGACAGCAGCGCGGCGTCGAAGGCCACGCCCGGCTGGTCGGCGATCCACGCGCTCCTCCTCGAGGGCCTCGGGCTGGACCAGGGGCTCGGGGCGCATCTGCGCCTGGCCCCAGGCCACGCGCGTCCAGATCGTGGATCTGCCCGCGGTCGGCTTGGACGGGTCCGTAGCCACGCCCTACGTCACCTTCGGTGCGCTAGAGGAAAAAACCAAGCGATTGGTAGGCTATCGTCCTTCGGGCGCGGCGGGCATGCCGCGGGGAAGGGGTCTCGTGGACAGGGCTCGCGCAAAACTTGGGGGACAGGCGCTCCGGCTATGTCGTCCTGCGGGCGCAACCTGCGCCTTCTCGCCGCCCCGTGTGTCACCCTTGCCGGGTGCCTCGAACAGGTACCAGAATGGCTAGCCGCGCCCCGCGCGCGCGGGTCAGGCGCGGCGTGGCGAACGACGGGAACGCCCGCACGCCGAAGCGGCGTGACCGCGAGGTGCTCGATGCGGCCGCCAAGGTCTTCTATCGAGCGCGGGTACGCGGACGCCTCGGTGCAGGACATCGCCGACGAGCTCGGCATCCTCAAGGGCAGCCTCTATCACTACATCGACACGAAGGAAGACCTGCTCTTCCGGCTCCTGTCGGAGACGCACGACGACGTCCACGGGATCCTGGACGAGGTGGCCGGCGAGGACGGGCCTCGATCCGCTCGAGCGACTCCATCTCTACGTGCGCAGGCAGGTCGAGTTCAACGTCGACAACCTCACGAGGATGTCCGTCTACTACCACGACGTCGAGCGGCTCAGCGACGAGCGCCGCGCGGAGATCTACGGCCGCCGCCGCGAGCACGAGCGCTGGGTCGTGGACCTGATCTCCGAGGCGCAGCGAGCAGAAGCTCGCCGACCCGGACGTGGACCCGAAGGTCGCCAGCAGGTGCATCTTCGCGACGATCATCTGGCCGTATCAGTGGTTCCGGCCCGGTCGCGACCGCCGCACCGACGTCGCCGAGACCTGCGCGAACTTCGCCCTGAGCGGCGTGCGCGGCAACAGCAAGCGCTGACTCGACCCCGCCGGCCTCTGCGCCGCGCGCCCGATTTCACTTGAACCGGCCGCTCCGGAGTCCTATAGTCAACCGATCGTTTGGTGGTAGGCAATCGGCATGGGAGGGACAGATGTCCGACGGCGTTTACCGAGTGACCGAGGTGATCGGCACCAGTACCGAGTCGTGGGAGGCGGCGGCGAAGAACGCCGTCGACACCGCGGGCAAGACCGTGCGCGACCTGCGCATCGCCGAGGTGATTCGGCAGGACGTGACGATCGAGAACGGCGGGGTCAGCAGCTTCCGCGTGCGCCTCGGGATCTCGTTCAAGTACAACTCCGGCGACTGACCGGACCGGGTCATGTCAGCGAGCCGGGCCACCGCCCATGACCCGTTCGCCGGCCACGCCTCGTCGTCACGGCGAAGCGTGTGCAGCCTGCTCGACCGCTGGGCCGAGGAGACGCCGGACGTGGCGGTCTTCTCCCTCCCGGCGTCCGAGTCGTCGTACGCCGGGCTGAGGGACTCCTCGGTTGAGGCCGCCCGCCGCCTGCGTGCGGCGGGCGTCGGGCCGGGCGACCGGGTCGCGATCCTCCTGCGCGAGGCGAGCGAGCCCTACGTGGCCTACGGTCTCGGCGCGCTGCGCCTCGGAGCGATCTGCGTTCCTGTCAACGCCCGCAACAAGACGCACGAGCTCGCCTACGTGCTCGGCCATGCCCAGCCGAAGGTGCTGCTGACCGAGCCGTCGTTCGCGGGGCTCGTGGAGGAGGCCGGCCTCCCGGAGGGCTGCCGCTCGGTGGTGGCCGGGGACGCGGAGTTCGAGGCGGGCGGGGAGGAGGTCGAGCCCGAGGAGGTCGCCGAGCTCGAGGCTCGCGTGGGCCGTGACGACCCGGCCCTGCTCCTCTACACCTCGGGCACGACCGCGAACCCCAAGGGCTGCCTCCACAACCACGCGAGCCTCCTGGCCGAGGGCGAGAACTGCTCCGGCCGCATCGGCCTCGAGGCCGGCGAGCGCTTCTGGACCCCGCTCGCGATGTTCCACGTGGGCGGCTGGCAGGTGCTGATGAGCGCCCTGACGCGCGGCGCGTGCGCGAGCCACGTCGGCTTCTTCGACGCCGAGGTTGCGCTCGACCAGCTCGAGCGCGAGCGCTGCGTCGCGGCCTTCCCCGCCTTCGAGCTGATCTGGATGGGCGTGCTCGACCATCCGCGCTTCCCGGAGGCCGACCTGAGCGCGCTGCGCGTCGTCATCAACGTGGGCGTGCCCGAGCGCATGCGGCGCATGCAGGAGATGCTCCCGCACGCCTCGCAGGTGTCGTGCCTCGGCATGACCGAGTCGTGCGGGTCGCTCTGCATCGGCCGCGGCACCGACTCGCTGCACTCGCGCACCCACACCTCCGGCCACCTGCTGCCCGGGATGGAGGTGCGCGTGATCGATCCCGAGACGGGGGAGGAGCGGCCACCGGGCGAGCCCGGCGAGATGCTGTTCCGCGGCGTCACCAAGTTCGCCGGCTACTACCGCGACCCGGAGACGACCGCCTCGGTCGTCGACGAGGACGGCTGGGTTCACACCGGCGACCTCGTGCGGCGCGAGGAGGACGGCACGATCTCCTTCGTCAGCCGGCTCAAGGACATGCTCAAGGTGGGCGGCGAGAACGTCTCGGCCGCCGAGATCGAGGGCTACCTCATCACGCACCCGGACGTATCGGTGGCCGCGGTCGTGGGCGCGCCGGACGCCCGCTACGGAGAGGTGCCGGCCGCGTTCGTGCAGCTGAAGCCCGGGGCGCGGATCGAGGAGCAGGAGCTGATCGGGTACTGCGTGGGTCAGATCGCGACCTTCAAGGTGCCGCGCTACATCCGCTTCCTCGACGAGTTCCCCGCCACGGCGACCGCCAAGATCCAGAAGTTCGTGCTGCGCGGGCAGATCGAGTCCGAGCTCAAGGAGCGCGGGATCAGCGAGGCCCCGAAGCTCGTCACGAGATCCTGACCAGGAGAGGAGCACCGACGTGAATGACGCCCCCGACATGCTGCGCCTGCAGCCCGCCTTCGACCGCGCCCTCGTCACCGGCGCCGGGACCGGGCTGGGCCGCGGCATAACGCTGGCGCTGGCCGGCGCCGGCGTCGACGTCGTCGTGATGGGCCGGCGCGCCGAGCTGCTCGAGGAGACGCGCGAGCTGGCGTCCGGGCTGCCGGGCACGGTCACCGTGGAGCCCGGCAGCGTGCGCGACGAGGAGGACGTGGACCGTGTCTTCTCCGCCGCGGAGCGCGACGGCCCGGTGCCGATGCTGGTGCACGCGGCGGCCGGCGCCTTCCTCTCCTACGCGGAGGACATCTCGCCGAACGGCTTCCGCGCCGTCGTCGACACCGGCCTGAACGGCGCCTTCCTCATCCTGCGCCGCTGGGCCCGTCCGCTGATCGACGCGGGCAGCCCGGGCGTGGCCACCTGCGTCTCGAGCGCGCTCGGCGCGCGCGAGGTCCCGGGCGCCGCGCACTCGAGCGCGGCCAAGGCGGGGCTCGAGGCGCTCAGCCGCTCGCTCGCCGTGGAGTGGGGCCGCTACGGCCTGCGCATCAACATCGTCGCGCCGGGGGCCGTGTCCACCGAGGGCGCGGACGAGGGCATGTGGTCCGACGAAACGATTCGCGAGCGGGCGCAGAACGCGATCCCGCTCGGGCGCTTCGGCACGATCGACGAGGTGGTGGCGGCCACGCTCTTCCTCGTGAGCCGCCAGGGGGCGTACATCACGGGAAGCTCGATCGTGGTCGACGGCGGCTGGCGCCTGGGCGACTGGCCGTTCATGGCGCCCTCGGCCGCGGCCGGCGCGGGCGCCGAGGCCGGAGCGCACTGACCATGGAGGGGCTGCTCCAGGGCAAGGGGGCGCGCCTCGGCCCGCTCGTCACGCGCTTTCCGCTTCCGGCAGCGGACCATGCTGCACGTGCTCGACAAGCAGGCGCGCGAGCGCCCCGACGACACCTGGCTTGTGTTCGACGGCGCCGAGCGACTCGCTTTCGGCGAGGCGCAGGTGCTCGCCCATCGCTTCGGCAACGCACTGATCGAGGAGCTCGGCGGCGCCTGCCACGTGGCTCTCTACCTGCGCAACCAGGTCGAGTTCTTCCCCGTGTTCTACGGCGCCCTCGCGGCCGGCGGAGTGGCCGTGCCGCTGAACGCGGACGCGCGCGGCCTCCTGCTCGAGCGCGTGATCGTCAAGTCCGACGCCCGTGTGCTCGTGGCGCGCGCGGACCTGCTGCCGAACCTGGAGGCGCTCGAGACGCTCGGGCAGGTCGAGCTCGTGCTCGTGGCGGGGCCGGCGGACGAGCTCCCGGAAACGGTCTGCGGAGTGCGTGTCGTCCCCCTCTCCCGCTGGCTCGAGGGCCGCAGCAGCGAGCGCCCGGCGGAGCTGCCGGACAGCTCGGACACGGCGCTGATCCAGTTCACCTCCGGGACGACAGGCTCGGCGAAGGGGGTCGTGTACCCGCACCTCTTCCTCTTCCTCTACTCGGCCAACATCGCCGACGAGCAGGGGCACACGCCCGATGACGTCCTCTCCTCGCCGCTGCCCGCGTTCCACGTGGCCGCCCTGCACATCATCGCCAACGCCGCGCTTCACGCCGGCTGCCTCGCCCATCTGAAGAGCCGCTTCGCGGCGCGTAACTACTGGGACGAGATCGCCGAGGACGGGGCAACCTGGACGATCCTGCTCGGGCCGATCGCGGCGATTCTGCTGAAGACCGCCGAGAGTGCGCCGGACCATCGCCTCAAGGCGATGTTCTGCGTCCCGTTCCCGCCCGACGGCGAGGAGTTCGAGCGCCGCTTCAACGTGAAGCTGCTGTGGCAGGGCTACGGCATGACCGAGGTCTACCCGCATCCGATGCCGGCCGTGCTCGAGGAGGGTCTTCCCAAGGACACGATCGGGCATCCGGCCAGCTGGTTCGACTACGGCGTGGTCGACGAGCACGACCGCATGCTGCCGCCGGGTGAGGTGGGCGAGCTCGTCTACCGCCCGCGGCTGCCTGACTCGATGGCGCGTGAGTACTACAAGGACCCCGAGGCCACCATGACGGCCTTCCGGAACTTCATGTTCCACACGGGCGACCTCGGCTACCACGACGAGGAGGGGCGCCTGCACTACGCCGGCCGCCGCCAGGACCGCATCCGGCGCCGCGGCGAGAACGTGTCGGCCGCGGAGCTCGAGTTCATCGCGCTCGGGCACGCGGACGTGCTCGAGGCGGCCGCCTTCGGCGTTCCGGGCGAGCTCGGCGAGCACGAGATCAAGCTCGACGTGGTCGCGGCGGAGGGCCGCGAGCTCGACCTCGCCGGATACCACGCCTGGCTCGAGGAGCGCCTGCCGCGCTACATGGTCCCGCGCTACATAGAGCTGCGGGCGTCGTTCCCGAAGACACCCAGCGAGCGCATCGAGAAGTACAAGCTGATGACGGAGGGCGTCGAACGTCCGGAGGTGCGCGAGTTCGTGCCCGCGCGCCGCCAGCCGGCGTGAGGGTCGGCTACCTCCTCGACGCCAATCACCGCGAGCCGGGCGGCGCACCGCCGAGCCCGGCGCAGGTCGCAGACTCGATGGACGCCCTGATCGAGGAGGCCGCGCTCGCCGAGCGCGCGGGCTTCCACTCGGTGACCGCGCCGGACCGCCACCGGGCACTCGAATGCCGCTTCCCCGGCCCCGAGCAGCTGCTCACGCTGATCGCGCGCGAGACCGAGCGCGTGGCGCTCGGGACGTTCACCTTCGTGGGCACGCTCGTGCACCCGATGAAGGCCGCCGAGCAGTTCGCCGTGATCGACAACCTCTCGCGCGGCCGGCTCTTCACGACGGTCTCGCGCGGCTTCCTGCCCGCCTTCTGGGGCCAGTTCGGCATCCCGGAGGAGCGCATGCTCGGCCGCTTCCAGGAGACCCTACGGATCTGGCGGCGCGCCTTCGAGGGCGAGCGCTTCGACTTCGACGGGAAGCACTGGCAGGTGCGCGAGGGCATGCTGGCGCCCGCGCCGCACCAGCGCGGCGGCTGGCCGATCTGGGGCGGTGGCAACGCCTCGCCCGCGGCGGCGCGGAGGAGCGCCGACTACGCCGAGTCGTGGACCTGCGACCCGCTCCCGCTGACCGACGCGGTCTGGAACGAGCGGGCCGGCGCCTACCGCGAGCGTGCGCGGGAGCTGGGCAAGCGCCCGTACGTCGTCGTGATGCGCGACGGTTGGGTGGCGGACAGCTTCGAGAAGGCCGCGCGCGAGTTCGGCGAGCACTTCGCGACCGTCGCCCGCTTCTACTTCCGCAAGGGCCAGCTCGCCGGGCATCCCGAGTTCGCCTCGGAGGCCGACATCACGCCCGAGCGCCTGGCACCCCACCTTGTGATGGGAACGCCGGAGCAGTGCCGCGAGCGGCTCGAGCGCCTGCACGAGGAGCGCGGCGTCGACTACGTGATGCTCTGCTGCCGGTTGACCACCGGCCCCTCCTTCGAGGCCACGCGCGAGCAGATCCTGCGCATGGGCGAGCAGGTGGTCCAGCCCCTGCACGCGCGCTATCCGGCGCCCGACCACCCGGCGATCCCGGCGGCGTGCCGCTGAGCGCTGTTCAGCCCGTGGGGGCGGGCTCGGTCTCGAGCAGCTCGCGCACTTGCTTCATGGCCTTGAAGGAGTAGACCGACTGGGCCGGGTCGGCGAACGGCGTGATGTTCCAGAGCACCACGTCGCGCAGGCCCGCCTGCTGGAAGGCGCGAATCTGGTCCGCGATCTGGTCCGGCGTCCCAGACAGGGTGAGCTCGCGGACGATGCTGCCGGGGATGTGGGAGATGATCCGCTCGCACTCGGCGAGGCTGACGGTCGTCGGCAGGAACGAGTGGAACCCGGCGCTCCCCTCGAACGGCGAGGTCGAGCCGTGCCGCTCGTAGAGCTCGGGCGCCATGTCGACCGCCGCGAAGAGCAGCCGCGCGAGCGGCGCCTCGTACATCCTTGCGAGCGCCTCCTCGTCGGGCCCGCAGATCACGTAGGCGAGCATCGACGGCGTGATCGCGTCGGGGTCCCGGCCCGCCCCCTCGGCGCTCTCGCGGATCGCGCCGAGCTTCTCGGCGTAGGTCTCGGGCGGCATGTTCGTGGGCAGCCAGCCGTCCCCCAGCCGGCCGGTGATGCGAAGCATCCGCGGGCCGTGGGCGGCGAGCCAGATCGGCGGCGTCTTGCCCTCGTAGGGGTCGAGGCCGATCACGGCGTCCTCGAGCCGGAAGAACTTGCCCTCGAAGCTGACCGGGCCGTCGGACTCCCAGAGGAGGCGCAGCACCTTGATGGCCTCCTCGAGGCGGCCGACCGGCTTCTCCCACTCGAGCCCATAGGGCGTGACGTTCATGCGCTCGCCCGAGCCGAGCCCGAGGATCGAGCGCCCGCGCGCGAGGTGGTCGACCGTGAGCGACTCCTGCGCGAGCATCCCCGGATGGCGGTGGATCGTGTCGGTCACGCAGACGCCCACCCGGATCCGCTCCGTGGCGGCGCCGGCCGCGCCCATCATGATCAGCGGGTCGAAGAAGAGATGCGGGTTCGACTGGTACTTCGCCAGCTCCGTCATGTCCTCGGTCCACACGGCGTCGGGGACCCAGCCCATGAGGTGCCAGGGCCACCAGATCGCGTCGAAGCCGTCGGCCTCGGCCTGCTGGGCGAACTCGATGGCCTTGGAGGCCGGGGGCATGATGCGCCCCGGGGCGCCGAGCGTGACTCGCATCCGGCCGTATCCTACCGAACGACCATTTGATTGGCAGGCCGAAGCTGACGAGCGTGACGCAACATCATCAGGGCCTCATGGTCGAGGACCTCGAGCGGGCCATCCGGTTCTACACGGAGGCCTTCGACGGCATGCCGCTCACGCGTCCGGTCGTGCTCGAGGGCGGTGCCGCGGAGATGGTCATGGACGCGCCGCCGGGCGCGCGCTACTCGATGTGCCTGATCCGGATCGGCGCCGCCACCGTCGAGCTGTTCAGCTTCCACGGCGATGTCCGCCCGATCTGGGCGCGCGCGCCGAAGGGCCGCCTCCCGCACTTCGGCCTTCAGGTGGACGATGTCGAAGCCGCGCTCGAGCGGATAGAGCGCGCGGGTGGGCGCCGGCTCTTCGAGCGGGTGGAGCGCTGGGGCCGCGCGCGTGTCGTGTACGTCGCGGATCCCGACGGCAACACGATCGAGCTGCTCGACGCGCCGGTCGAGGTCATAGCCGAGGAGGCGATCCGAATGTTCCCCGGCGCGGCGCCACTTCTCCCAACCAATCGCTCGGTAGAAGATCGGCGCGAAAAACGTTAGAGTCGGGCGCAATGCTGGCCTATCGCACGGATGGGCCGATCGGCTGGGCAACCCTGGATCGGCCGGACAAGCTGAACGCGATGACCCGCGGGTTCTGGCAGGAGCTCCGCGACGTTCTCGACCGGGCCGAGCAGGACGACGAGGTCCGCGTCGTCATCTTCCACGGCGCCGGCCGCTGCTTCTCGGTGGGCGGCGACATCGAGGGATTCGGCGAGCTCTCCGGCGCCGCCGACAAGCGCGCCTACCTGCAGGAGGCGATCGGCGCGATGCGCGCCGTCGGACGATTTCTCGAAGCCGACGATCGCGGCGGTGCACGGCCACGCGCTCGGCGGTGGCTGCGAGCTGACATACGTGTGCGACATCGTGATCGCCGACGAGACCGCCCGCTTCGGCACCCCCGAGGCCCAGGTCGGCCTCGTGCCCGGGCCGGGCGTGGCGCGCGGCTTGGCGCACCTGAACCTCCACTGGCTGAAGTACATGATCTTCACGGGCGAGTTCCTCGACGCCGAGGAGGCGCGGCTCGCGGGGATCGTCAACCGCGTCACGCCCGCGGGCGAGCACGTTGCCGCTGGCCGAGGAGCTCGGTCGCAAGATCGCCCAGCGTGCCCCACTCGCCCTCGAGGTCGGGAAGCAGATCCTGAACCGCCAGGCGTCGCAGGCGTTCGAGCACGCGGTCGACGGTGTGGCCTACCTGCAGGGCACCGAGGACTTCGCCGAGGGCATTGCCGCATTCAAGGAACGGCGCGAGCCACGATTCGAAGGACGGTAGAAGTTGGCAACTGAGGAGCCCACCAAGATCGCCGATCCGGCCGATCCCTACGCCGAGCTCACGCGCCGCCGCGAGGAGGCGATGGGCGGCGGCGGCCCGGACAAGGTGGCCAAGATCCACGACTCGGGCCGGCTCACCGGGCGCGAGCGGATCGAGCAGCTCATCGACCCCGGCTCCTGGTACGAGCTCGGCATGCTCGCCGAGCCGGAGCTGCGGCGCCCGGAGCGGATCACGACGGGCGACGGGATCATCACCGGGCTCGCTCGCCTGGACGGCCGGAAGGTCGCGATCATCGCCGTCGACGCGACGGTGCTGACCGGCACGACCGGCGCCGGTCAACATGCGCAAGCAGACCCGGATCGCCGAGTGGGCCGGCAGGCGCGGCCTGCCGCTCATCTGCCTGAGCGACAACGACGGCGGCCGGCTGCCCGGACCTGCTCGGCTGGCGCTTCTCCGGGGTGCCGTTCGACTTCGCCGACATTCCTGCAGTCGCCGCCGGGCTATCCGGCGATCCCGCGCATGACCGCGGTCCTCGGGCCGTCGTTCGGCGACGCCGCGCTGCACTGCGCGATGGGCCACCTCGTCGTGATGCAGAAGGACGCGGCGGTCGCGCTCTCCGGCCCGCCGGTGATCCGGGCGGCGATCGGCGAGGACGTCGACGCCGACGAGCTCGGCGGCCCGCAGGTCGCGCACGAGACGAGCGGCAGCGTCCACGCCGTCGTCGACGACGAGGACGCCGCCTTCGACGCCGTCAAGCGCTTCCTCTCCTACCTGCCCGACACGGCCGCGCTGCCCGCGCCGCTGGCGCGCGCCGGCGGAGCCGAAGCGCGACGCCGAGCGGCTGGCGAGATCGTGCCGCGCGAGCCGCGCCGCGGCTACGACATGCGCAAGGTGCTCGACTGCATCGTCGACGACGACTCGCTCTTCCAGTGGGGCGAGCGCTACGGCCGCAGCCTGATCACCGGCTTCGCGCGGCTCGAGGGCCAGTCGGTGGGCGTGGTGGCGAGCCAGCCGATGCAGCGCGCCGGCGTCCTCGACGTGCCCGCGCTGAAGAAGGACGCGGCGTTCATCGACCTCTGCGACACGTTCAACGTCCCGCTCGTCTTCCTGCAGGACGTGCCCGGGCTGATGATCGGCACCGACGCCGAGCGCGAGGGCATCCTCGCCGGCTACGAGGGCGTGGTCGTCCGGCTCGCCCGCGCGACCGTGCCGAAGATCGCGATCATCGTCCGCAAGGCCTACGGCGGCGGGCACATCGCGATGGGCGGCCGGCCCGTGCATCCGGACCTGCTGCTCGCCTGGCCGACCGCGGAGATGGGCTTCATGGCGCCCGACACGGGCGTGCAGACCGTCTATCGCCGCCGGCTCGACCAGGTGCTCGCGGACGAGGGCCGCGAGGCGCACGACGAGCTCGTGGCCGACGCTCGAGGCCGAGTGGGCGGCGGAGTCCGAGCCGTGGGAGGCGGCGGCGAACATCATCCTCGACGACGTCATCCAGCCCGAGGAGACGCGCGACATGATCGTGCGCGGGATCGACTACGCGTGGGGCAGCGGGCCGCGGGTCACGAAGGCCGGCGGTGGCGGTTGACCAACCGCTTGGTTGGTACCCTTTAGAACCCCGATCAGCAGGCGGAGAACGTGAGCGGACAGCTAGGTCGTGAAGTGGTCATCGTCGAGGCGGTTCAGGACGCCGATCGGCCGCGGTCATCCCGAGAAGGGCTACTACAGGGACACTCCATCCGGCGGACCTGCTCGGCGCCACCTACACCGAGCTGATCGAGCGCTCCGGCGTCGACGCCGCCGAGGTCGAGGAGGTGATCGCTGGCTGCGCCCAGCAGATGGGCGAGCAGGCCAGAACATCGCCCGCAACGCCTGGCTGCAGGAGGGCTTCCCGATCGAGGCCGCCGCGACGACGCTCGACCGCCAGTGCGGATCGGCCCAGACCGCCGTCAACTTCGGCGCCGCGCTGATCGGCACCGGCATCCACGACGTGGTTGATCGGCTCCGGGGTCGAGCACATGGGCCACGTCTCCTTCGCGGTCGGCGAGGAGATCGCCGAGCGCTACGGCAGCCCGTTCACGGACAAGTTCCAGGACCGTCCACGACGTGCGCGGTCAGGGCCTCGGCGCGGAGCTGATCGCCGACCAGTGGGAGATCCCGCGCTCCGAGCTCGACGAGCTCGCGCTGCGCTCGCACGAGCGCGCCGCCCGCGCGACCGACTCCGGGCGCCTTCGAGCGCGAGATGGTCCCGATGAAGGTCAACGGCGACACGCTACGTGAAGGACCAGGGCATCCGCCCGGACACGACGCTCGAGACGCTCGCCGAGCTGAAGCCCGCCTTCAAGCCCGACGGCAAGGTCACCGCCGGCAACGCGTCGCAGATCTCCGACGGCGCGGCCGCGGTCCTGCTGATGTCGCGCGAGAAGGCGGACGCGCTCGGTCTCAAGCCGCGGGCGCGGATCCTCGACCAGACCACGGTCGGCTGCGACCCGGTCAAGATGCTCGAGGGCCCGATCCCGGCCACGACGAAGATCCTCGCGCGCAACAAGATGTCGATCGACGACATCGACTACGTCGAGATCAACGAGGCGTTCGCGCCCGTCGTGGCCGCCTGGCAGCGCGAGCACCACCCGGACATGGACCGGGTCAACCCGCGCGGCGGCGCGATGGCGCTCGGGCACCCGCTCGGCTCCACCGGCGCGCGCCTGATCACGACGCTCCTGCACGAGCTCGAGGACGACGACAAGGAGATCGGCTTCGTGACGATGTGCTGCGGCGGCGGACTCGGGACGGGCACGCTGATCCAGCGGGTCTGAGCGCCGAGGCCGTTCAGAAGAGGTGGCGCGCGGCGCCGCCGTCGACGCTCCAAGCGGAGCCGACGACGTTGGCGGCGAGCGGCGAGGCGAGGAACGCGATCACGGTCGCGATCTCCTCCGGTGAGGCCACGCGGCCGCGGGGAAGGCCCGCGCCGATCTGCGCGGCGACCGCGTCGGGCTCCACACCGCGGGCGTCCGCCATGCCGGCGTTCACGCTGCGCCACATCGCCGGTGTCGACCGGCCCGGGAAGGACCGAGTTCGACGATCACGCCGCGCGCCGCGTAGGCCTCGGCGTAACCGCGCACCAGCGCGAGCTGCGCGCTCTTCGTGGCGCCGTAGGCGACGTTCGCGGCCGACGGCTGCTTCGCCGAGACGGAGCCCACCGACACGATGCGCCCGGAGCCGCGCTCCGCCATGTGCGGGGCCACGAGGCGCAGCAGGCGGAAGAGCGCCAGCACGTTGATCTCCCACTGCTCCTCGAGGTCGTGCTCCTCGAGCTCGTCCAGCGCGCCGGTAGCGCGCGGTCCCCGCGCAGTTGCACCAGCACGTCGATGCGGCCGAAGCGCTCGAGGCAGCGCTCCACGACCTGCTGCGCCGCGCCCGGGGCGGGTGAGGTCACAGGCGAAGGGCTCGCCCGGGCCCGTGAGCGACTCGGCGCGCCGTCCCACGAGCAGGACGTCGGCGCCCTCGGCCGCCAGCGCCCGCGCCGCGGCCTGGCCGATCGCGCCGCCCGCCCCGGTCACGATGCAGGCGGCGCCTGCGAGCTCGAGCTCCATGGTCGCGCCAGCCTATCCCTCGCCGGGAGCCGTCCTGCTTCGCCCACCATATGTGTGGGTGATCTAGGAAGGCTCCACCGCAGCGGGCGCCTCCAAATCAAACGTATGGTTGAATTAGCGGGCAGGGCAAGAGGGTCACCCGGACGTCAGAAAGGAGCGAGGATGCCGAACGTCGAGCTGCCGCAGGTGGAGGGCAACGAGATCGCGAGGGCGCTTTCCTACGACCCGACACTGGCGACGGCCTTCCGAGGCCTCTCCGACGCGGTCCGCCACGCGGAGCTCGATCCGCGTCTCCACGAGATCGTGCGCATGCGGATCGCGCAGATCAACGAGTGCCTCTACTGCCAGGCGTTCCGCGAGCAGGCCGCGGTCGACGCGGGGGTGACCGAGGAGCTGCTCGCGCTCGTCGCCGACTGGCGGATGAGCCCCACGTTCACCGAGGCCGAGCGGGCGGCGCTCGAGTACACCGAGCGCTTCATGCTGGACTCGCCGGGCATCGACGCCGCTCTCTTCGCACGGCTGCACGCCCACTTCTCCGACTCCGTGATCGTCCTGCTCACGGCGGCGATCGCGAAGTACATGGCCTGGGGGCGCTTCGTCCAGGTGCTCGACCTCGAGCAGGACTCCTGCTCGGTCGTGCCCGCCGCCTGAGCGGCGCGGTCAGCCCTCCGGCGGGTGGAAGCCGGGCACCATCGCGGCGCTCAGGCCGCCGTCGAGGGCAGCACCGTCCGGTCATCCAGGCGGACTCGTCGCTCGCCAGGAACAGCGCCAGGTTGGCCACGTCGAGCGGCTCGCCGAGCCGCCCGAGCGGGACGTCGCAGCGCGCGCTCGTCGCAGCAACTCGCTGCACGTCGCCGCCGATCTGCTCGTAGACGTCGATCACGAGCGGCGTGACGACCGTGGCGGGGCAGATCGCGTTCACCCGGATGCCGTAGCCGGCGTAGTCGACGGCGAGCTGGCGCGCGAGCGCGACCACGCCGCCCTTCGCCGCCGCGTAGGCGGCCTGGCTCGGCACGCCGGACACGGCGGCGAGGCTGGCCATGGCGACGACCGACGCCGGAGCGGCGCTCCATCAGGTGCGGCAGCGCGGCGCGGATCGTCAGGAAGACGCCGGTCAGGTTCACGCCGATCACGCGCTCCCACTGCTCGGGCAGCGGTGGCGTGAGCCATGCTCGCGCCGGCGATGCCGGCGTTGGCCAGCACGACGTCGAGCTGCCCGAAGCGCTCGAGCGCCGCCCGACGGCGCGCTCGAGCGCGGCCGCGTCGGTCACGTCGGCGGCGAGCGAGAGCTGCCTCCGCGCCCGTCGCGCGGCCACCTCGCTCGAGCATCGACGTCCACGCCCACCCGCGCGCCCTCCTCCCCGAAGCGCCGGCCGAGGCGAGCCCGAGACCCGACGCCGCGCCGGTCACGAGCGCCACCTTCCCCGCCAGCCGCGGCGGTGAGGCCATCAGGCGCCGGCGGTCACGGGCCGGCGCTGCAGCAGGTAGACCGATGCCCGACTCGATCGCCCACTCGATGTCGTGGGCGCCCTCGTAGACGGCCTCGCAGCGCAGCGCGAGGTCGTGCAGCGCGCCGAGCTCGCTCGCTCGCCGAGGCAGAGCGCGCGGACGCTGCTCCTCGCTCACCGGCTCCTCGACGGTGCCGCCGTCCGGGCAGGATCCGCAGGCGCTTGTCCTTGCGGCCCGGCGTGCGCTCGAGCACCTCGCCGTCGCGGCTCAGGCGGTAGTGGTCGGGTGCGACGAGGCTGCCGACCACCGCCTCGCCGATTCCCCAGCTCGCGTCGATCACGCGCTCGTCCGCGCCGGTCAGCGGGTGCCGGGTGAACATGACCCCCGCCGTGTCCGGGCATCACGAGCTGCTGCACGACCACCGCCGATCTGCGGCTCGCCCTCGAGGCCGAAGTGCTGGCGGTACATCATCACCGCCTCCGAGCGGCCCGACTCCCAGACCTCCTCGACCGCCGTCGACGACGCCCTCGCCGCTGCGCACGTTGAGGACGGTGAGGTGCTGGCCGGCGAAGCTCGTCTGCTCGCTGTCCTCGCCGATCCCCGACGACCGCACCGAGACCGGCACGGCGAGCTCCGCGTAGCGGCGCGGCGAGCTGCGTCGGCGGCGGCCGGGTCGCCCGCGCCGACCGCGTCGACGAAGTCGGCCGACAGCGCGAACCCGGGCGGCACCGGCAGGCCGCGCGCGGAGCGCCGCGCCGAGCTGGACCGCCTTGCCGCCGAGCAGCCGTTCGTCCTCCGCCTCGGACAGGTCGACGGGTGCTGGATCGGGTCTCAGCCATGTTCAAACCGTCCAAACATCCGTTTGGCCAACATACCGTCTATCGGCTAAGGTCGCGGCGCACGGTGTCGTCAGCCTCCGGGTCACATCCGGCAGCGCCGCTCGCCGGCCACGTGGCGCTCGTCACGGGGGCGGCACGCGGCATCGGCGCGTCGATCGCGCGCAGGCTCTGCCGCCTCCGGCGCGGCGGTGATGATCGGCGACCTCGACGAGGCGCCCTCGAGCCGCGCTGGCGGCCGAGCTCGAGAAGGACGGAGCGCAGGCTGCCGGCGTCGCGATGGACGTGACCGAGCTCGCTCGTTCAGCGCCGCGGCCGAGGCGACCGTCGAGCGCTTCGGCGACCTGACGATCCTCGTCAACAACGCGGGCATCACCCGACCCGCCTTCGTCCACCGCATGACCGACGCCGAGTGGGACCTCGTGCTGCGACGTGGTCATGCGCGGCGCCTTCAACGGCTTCCGGGCCGTGGCGCCCTGGTTTCGCGACAGCGAGCGGCGCACGCCGCGGCGCGTCGTGAACATCGGCTCGGTCGCCCACCACGGCGGGATCGGCGGCGCCAACTACTCGGCCGCCAAGGCGGGCCTCGTCGGCCTGACCAAGGCGATGGCGGACGAATGGGCGGCCTTCGGGGTGACCGTCAACGAGGTGGCCCCCGGGTTCATCGAGGTGGGCCTGAGCGAGGGGATCCCCGAGGAGACGCGGCGTGCGATCGCCGCGCGCATACCGGTAGGCCGCGCGGGTACACCGGAGGACGTCGCGGCGGCGGTGGCGTTCTTCTGCTCGCCCGACGCCGGGCTTCGTCACCGGCCAGGTGCTCGAGGTGCACGGCGGGATGCCCGACATGCGCCGATCCTGATGCTGGACCCGACGCGCGCCAATCGTTTGGTAGAAATCGGGACTCGCGCCGAAGCAGGAATCAGAGGAGAGGGGCATGAGCTACTACTGCGGTGTCGACATCGGCGGCACCTTCACCGACTGCGTCGTGCTGGACGAGGAGGGCAACGTCTTCAACACGAAGGCCTCCTCGACCCCTCCGAACTTCTCGCAGGGCTTCCTCGACGTGCTGCAGCTCGCCGCGGACCGGCTCGAGATGCCGCTCGAGGACTTCCTCGGCCAGACCGAGCCTGCTCCTGCACGGGACCACCGTCGGCACCAACGTGCTCGTCCAGATGCGCGGCGCCAAGACCGGCCTGATCACCACCCGCGGGCACGGCGACGCGCTCCTCATCATGCGCTCCTACGGCCGCTCCGCCGGCCTGCCGATCGAGCGCCTGCTGCACGTCTCGCGGCACCGCAAGCCGGACCCGATCGTCCCCCCGGAGCGCATCAAGGAGGTCTCCGAGCGGCTCGACTGGGCCGGCGACGTGTTCCTTCCGCTGAACGAGGACGAGGCGCGCCAGGCGATCCTCGAGCTGGTCGACGAGGGCGTCGAGGCGATCGCGATCGCGTTCCTGTGGGGCTTCGTCAACCCCGTCCACGAGCTGCGCGTGAAGGAGCTCGTCCAAGAGCTCGCGCCGGACGTGTTCATCAGCTGCGCGCACGAGCTGATCGCCAAGCCGGGCGAGTACGAGCGCACCGCCGCGACCGCGATCAACGCGTTCATCGGCCCGAGCACCGCGAGCTACGTCGAGGAGGTCGACCGCGCGACGACCGAGCGCGGCTACGACCAGCCGCTGCTCATCATGCAGGCGGCCGGCGGGGTCGTGCCCGCCTCGGCCGCGGCCGGCAAGCCGCTCTTCACGATCGGCTCCGGGCCGGTCGGCGGCGTTACCGGCGCCGCCTATCTCGCCGACCTCATGGGCCACGAGAACGTGATCGCGGGCGACGTGGGCGGCACCTCCTACGACGTCGGGATCATCGCCGACGGCGAGCCGCTCGCCGCCTCCGAGACGGTCATCAACCAGTACACCTTCTTCATGCCGCGGCTCGACATCGAGTCGATCGGCTCGGGCGGCGGCTCGATCGTGTGGGTGGACGAGCACAGCGCGACCCTGCGCGTGGGGCCCGAGAGCGCCGGGGCGCTCCCCGGGCCGGCCTGCTACGGCCGCGGAGGCGACGCGCCCGACGGTCACCGACTGCGATCTCGTGCTCGGCCGCTACAACCCGGACACCTTCCTCGGCGGCGAGCTGCAAGCTCGACGTGGCGGCCTCGCGCCACGCGATCGAGACGGTGTCCGGCGGAGCTCGGGCATGGACCCGGTCGCAGGCGGCCGACGGCGCGCTGCGCATCGTCGAGACGCAGATGGCCGACCTGATGCGTCAGATGACGGTCGAGCGCGGACGCGACCCGCGCGACTTCGTCGTCTACGCGTTCGGCGGCGGAGGCGGCGCGCGAGCGGTCGAGTTCGCGCGCGAGCTCGGCTGCAGCCAGGTCGTCGATCCCGCTCGGCGACCTCGCCTCCACCTGGTCGGCGCTCGGCGTGATGTCCTCGGACGTGCTCCACGTGCACGAGTACTCCGAGCTCATCCCGGCGCCCTTCCCGCCCGACAAGCTCAACGAGATCTACGCCGAGCTCGAGCGCGAGGCGCGCGAGCAGCTCGAGAGCGAGGGCTTCTCGGGCGACCAGATCGAGCTGACCCGCTTCGCCGACATGAAGTTCTCGATGCAGATCCATCAGGTCGAGGTGCCGGTGCCGGGCGGAACGCTCACCGAGGAGGACGCCGCCGCGCAGATCGACCGCTTCATCGAGCGCTACGAGCAGACCTACGGCGAGGGCTCCGCCTTCTCCGGAGGCCGGCACGCAGATCGGCGTGTTCCGGGTCTTCGCCCGCGGCCGCCTGCGCACCCCGGCGCTGCCTCCGATCGAGGAGCGCGAGGCCCCCGAGGCCAGGCTCGCGCGAGGTCTACTGGCGCGACCTGGGCGGCTTCCACGCCACCGACGTCTTCCCCGGGCACGCCCT
This sequence comes from uncultured Thermoleophilaceae bacterium, assembly GCA_963788595.1. Lineage (GTDB taxonomy): Bacteria > Actinomycetota > Thermoleophilia > Solirubrobacterales > Thermoleophilaceae > JACVRW01. The sequence continues at coordinate 258,381 of CAWBHC010000006.1, read as the reverse complement.
CGGCGCCGGCTTCGAGTTCGAGGGGCCCTGCATCCTCGACCTGCCCGACACCACCGTCGTGGTGCCGCCGGGAGCGAGCGGGCGGGTCGACCGGCTCGGCAGCATCGTCATCGACGTCGGCCAGCCGGCCGACCAGCACGCGAGCGAGCCCGCCGCGGCCGCGACGCAGGGCTGAACGGAGGAGAGAACCATGGCCACCGCCGACGCAACCGAGATCTCCTGGGACGGGAAGGTCTACCCGTACATCCCGCCGGACGAGCTGACGATCCACGAGTCCGTCCAGCTCCACACCGAGACCGACGAGCGCGTCGACCCCGTCACGCACGAGGTCCTGCGCCACGCGCTCTGGAACATCAACGTCGAGCACGGCAACATGATCATGCGGATCTCCGGGTCCCCGATCTGCGCCTACGGCCACGACTTCAACCCGGTGATCCTGGACGAGGGCGGCGACTTCGTCTTCTTCGGGCCGTTCCTCCAGTACCTCGCCGCCGCCACGAGCTCGGCGGTCAAGTGGACGCTCGAGAACCGCTCCGAGAACCCGGGCATCGGCCCGGGCGACATCTTCATGTTCAACGACCCCTGGGTCGGCGCAACGCACCAGAGCGACGTCGGCGTGGCGGCGCCGGTCTTCGTCGACGGCAAGATCTTCTGCTGGGTCGCCAACACGCTCCACCAGTGGGACACCGGCGGAACGGCGCCCGGCGGCTTCAACCCGATGGCGCCCGACGTGTTCTGGGAGTCGCCCTGCATCCCGCCGGTGAAGATCGTCGAGGCGGGCCGCATCCGCCGCGACATCGAGGAGCAGTACACGCGCCTCTCGCGGATGCCGCAGCTCGTCGCGCTCGACCTGCGGGCCGAGGTCACGGGCTGCAAGATGTCCGTCGGAGCGGATCTCGGGCCTCGTCGAGCGCTACGGCGCCGGCAGCGTCAAGGCCACGATGCGCAAGCTGCAGGACGACTCCGAGGCCGCCTTCTCGCGGCGGCTCGAGTCGATCCCGGACGGCACCTGGACGGAGGAGGGCTGGCTCGAGGTCTCGCTGCCGGGCGACCGCGGCCTCTACAAGAACCGCGTGACCCTGACGAAGAAGGGCAAGCGGCTGACCTTCTCGAACTCCGGCTCGGCGCCCCAGGAGGGCACTCTCAACGCCGCCTTCCCGGCGTGGAAGGGCGCGGTCGTGTCGATGCTCAACTGCACGATGCTCTACGACCAGATGTTCTGCATCGAGGGCGCGCTGCGGCACTGCGACTTCGACGTCGAGCCCGGCACCATCACGTGCGCCCTGCATCCCGCGGCGGTCTCGGGCGGAACCGCGCTGACGCTGCTGCACTCGATCGGGCTCGGCGGCCTCGTGATCTCGAAGATGCTCGCCACGTCGACCGACGAGGCCATGCTCTCCGAGGTGCAGAGCTGCATGGGCGAGCTCTGCTTCCCGATCAACGCGACCTCGGGGATCGACCAGCGCGGCAACCCGTACTCGTCGTTCCTGCTCGACCCGGTCGGGGCGGCGCTGCCCGCCCTCTCCTGGCGTGACGGGCAGGACACCGGCGGCTTCTCCTGGGACCTCCAGTCGACGATGCCGAACGTCGAGGACAACGAGCTCTTCTACCCGCTCCTCTACCTGTGGCGCAAGGAGCTGCCCGACTCGGGCGGCGCCGGCAAGTACCGCGGCGGCAACGGCTGCGAGGGAGCGATCGTGCCGCACAGGACCGACTCGATCGCGCTCGGCACCATCACGGGCGAGGTCGCCGTGCCGGGCCCGAGCCTGTTCGGCGGCTATCCGACCTCGACCAACAGCTACGTCCAGGTGAAGGGCGCGAAGGTCAAGGAGCGCGCCGGCGAGTCCGGGCGCATGCCCTCCTCGCTCGACGAGCTCGAGGGCGAGCACGACATCGTGCCCGCCAAGTCGTTCGACCGGGCGCCGACGCCCGACGACGTCTGGGTGTTCGCCTGGTCGGGGGCCGGCGGCTACGGCGACCCGGTGGAGCGCGACCCGGAGCTCGTGCTCGAGGACGTGCGGGCCGGCCGCGTGACCCGTGAATGGGCGGAACGCGCGTACGGAGTGGTCCTCGAGGACGACGGCTCCGTGGACGCACACGCCACCGAGACGGCGCGCAGCAAGCTCGTCGAGGAGCGGCTCGCCGAGGGCAAGCCGTGGGAGGGGGACGCCGACGGCGACGAGGCCGACGGGCCCGCGCCGCCCGACGGGCGCCTCACCGAGTACCTGCGCGTCGAGGGCGGCGAGATCAAGTGCGGCGACGTGTCGCTCGGGCCGGCGCAGCGCAACTACAAGCTCGGCGCGCTGATCCGCGACCTGCCGATCGCGGAGGCGAATCCGCACATCCCCGACCCGCAGGTCCACACCGATCACGACCTGAAGTTCCGGCAGGTGATCTGCCCCGAGACCGGGCGCCTGATCCAGACCGAGATCTGCGTGGACGGGGCCGCGCCTCAGTGGGATGTACGACCCGGTCAGGTCTGACCCCATAGGGGACGAGCCGCTCGACGTCCCGGCGGACGAGGAGCTCCGGCTCACCGTCCTCGACGAGTACCCGTGGCACCAGACGGCGGCGCCGCTGCCGCTGCCCGCAACCTCGGACTCGCACTTCAACGACGGCTACTACTGGGGCTTCTTCACGCGCGGGCGCTTCTGCCTCTTCGGGATGCGGCTCTACCCGAACACCAACGTGATGGACGGCTTCGCCGGCGCGGTGGTGGGGGGCGAGCAGCGCATGGTCAGGGCCTCGCGGGCGCTCCGGCCGCGGGTCGAGGCGCTCGAGGTCGGCCCGCTGCGCCTGACCATCCTCGAGCCGATGCGCCGCCAGCGGCTCGAGCTGGCGGAGAACCCTTCGGGCGTCGAGTTCGACGTGACGATCTCGGCCGCGAGCCCCGCCTTCTTCGAGAGCCCGGACATCCACCACCGGCGCGGCCGCCTCATCAACCACGTGCTGCGCTACACGCAGCTGTGCCGCGCCGAGGGGACGCTGACCGTCGACGGGAAGCGAGGAGCCGGTCGAGCGCTGGTACTGCGACCGCGACCACTCCTGGGGGATCCGCTCCTCGATGGGCCCGCAGATCCCGATCCGCGGGGTCGAGCCCTCGCGCGGCGATCCGCGCGCCATCCGCATGTGGCTCCCGTTCGAGCTCGACGACCACTGCGGGATGTTCTCGCTCCACGAGGACTCGGACGGCAACCGGATCGACTTCGACGGCCGCCTCTATCACCGCGACGGGCGCCTCGTGCATCTCGTCGACGCGCGTCACTCGTTCCGCTACCTCGAGGGCACGCGGCGCCTCGTCGCCGGAGAGCTCACGCTCATCACCGAGGACGGCGAGGAGCACGACTACGAGTTCGAGGTCGCCGGCGATCCCTGGTCGGCGCAGGGGCTCGGCTACGTGCGCGGCTGGCAGGACGGCCAGGCCCCGGGGACCTGGCGCGGCGAGTCGCACATCGAGAGCGACCGCTTCGTCGTGAACGACCCCGCTGAGATCGCCGGGCCGCCGCACGTGCCGGTCGAGAAGCGCCTGGGCGCCTGCGAGTACCCGATCGAGATCAGCGACGGCAAGGGGCAGTCGGGCATCGCCCAGTTCGAGCACATGGTCTACCGCCCCTACCACCCGTACGGGCTCGAATAGACCGCCCCGCTCCGATGGCCGAGCACGGCGACCGCTTCATCCCGCTCGCCGGAGCCGACAACGTTCGCGATCTCGGCGACCTGCCCGCGGCGGACGGCCGCCGGACGCGACGAGGGCGCCTGCTCCGCGGCGAGTTCACCCCCGGGCTGACCGAGGACGACATAGAGCTGCTCGTGCGCCGCATGGGCCTGCGCACCGTCGTCGACCTCCGCACCCGCTCCGAGATCCGCGACGCTCCGGGCGCGTTCGCGAGCCACGACGTCGCCGTCGTCTCGTGCCCGCTGCCGGTCGTCTCGCACGAGCCGCTGCCGGGCGCCGACGAGGACCTGCTCGTGACCTACCTCGGCTTCCTCGAGGCCGACCCGGAGCCGATGCTGAACGCGCTCCGGACCCTGCTCGACCCCGCGAACCACCCGGCGCTCTTCCACTGCGCCGCGGGCAAGGATCGCACCGGGGCGCTCAGCGCCGTCCTCCTGGAGCTGCTCGGCGTGCCGCGCGAGGTGAACGCCCAGGACTACGCGCTCACCGGGCCGCGGGTCGACAGCGTCTTCCGCCGGCTGTCGGCGCTCGACACCTACCGCGACCGGCTCAGCGGCCTCTCCGACGTGGTGCGCTCGGCCGAGGAGGAGACGCTGATCGCGTTCCTCGACGCGCTCGACGAGCGCCACGGCGGGGTGCGGGGATGGGTCGAGGCGCGCGGCGTGAGCGAGGACGAGCTGAGCGCGTTCCGCGACGCGCTGCTCGACCGACGCCTAGCTCAGGCCGAGCCCGGCGAGCGCGGGCGCGAGCCGGCTCGCCACCAGCTCGACATGGCGCTCGGAGATGTCGTCGGGCATGCCCGCGATGCTGTCCCAGAAGTACACGTCGGCCACGGGCAGCGGTGCGAGCCAGCTCGTGAGGCGCTCGATCGCATCCTCCGCGGTCACGACGTCGAGCGCAGGCGGCAGCGCCTCGGGCTGGGCGCGGCGCAGCGTCTCGGGGTCGACGGGCTCCCCGCTCGCGTCCAGGGTCCCGGGCGAGAGGTCCCCCTCGGCGCCGTAGCGGTTGTACGACTCGCGCTGGTAGGCCAGGTGCGGGGCGATCCGCGGCCAGGCCTCCTCCGGGTCGTCGGCCAGGATCAGGTTCGCGAGGCCGGCCATGCGCGCGACCTGTGGGTCGTGCCCGCCCTCCTCGAGGCCCTTCGTGTAGGGCTCGAGCAGGGCCGAGGAGAGCCACAGGAGGCCCTCGCCGAGCCGCCCGGCCATGCGCGCGGCGCGAGGGCCGATCGCCCCGATCCAGATCGGCGGAGGGTCCTGGACGGGCGGCGGCATGCAGATGCCCTCGTCCCACACCCGCCGGATCTCCCTCACGGTCGCCTCGAGCTTCGGGTAGCGGCCCTCGATCTCCCTCTCGAAGGCCCGGTACTCGCTCGCCCGGTAGCCCGTGCCGAGGCCGAGGTCGACGCGCCCGTTGCTCAGGATGTCGACGATCGCCGCCTGCTCGGCCGTGTCGAGCGCCGGCCGCAGCGGGCCCAGCATGATCGCGGTGCCGATCCGCACCCGGCTCGTGCGGGCGGCGATGGCGGCGGCGAACGTGAGCGGCTGGGGCGAGTAGCCGTCCTCGAAGCCGTGGTGCTCGCTCACCCAGGCCGAGCCGGCGCCGAGCCGCTCGGCCTCGGCGATGCGCTCGAGGATCCGCTCGTAGTGGTCCGGCCACGGCCGCCGCCACTCGGGCGGGTTCCGCAGGTCGGTGTATATGCCGACCCTCACGCGGAGGCGCTGCCCTCCGCGCCCGCGCCCGCGGTCTCCCGGGAGCCGGCGGACTCGAGCACGAGGTTCCCGTCGGGGTCGGCCGACGCGCTCGCCCCCGGCGGGATCACGATCGTCGTGGTGGCCGCGGTCACGATCGCCGGCCCGCTGATGGATCCGGTCTCGGCGCCGATCAGCGCTGCCGGCACCACGCGCGTCGCCAGCTGCTCGGGGCCGTCCTCGCCTGCCCAGACCACCGTGCGCTCGGACTCGCGCTCCTCCGCGCCCTCCTCGGTCGAGCGCGCCTCGGGCTGGGGCAGCCGGCCTCGTCCCACGACGCGAGCGCCGACGATCTCGCTGCCCGCGCCCTCGAAGGCCGAGCCCTTGCCGTAGAGCTGGTCGTAGCGCTCGGCGAAGCGCACGCCGATCTCCGCCGCCGCACGGTCGTCGATCTCGCCCTCCGCGACCGGGACCTCGACGCGGTGGATCTGGAGCGGGTACTTCATCTCGACGAAGCGCTCGATCGCCTGGCGCTCCGCGGGGATGCCCTCGCTCGTCAGCTCGTCGCGAGCGTCCTGCTCGAGCTCGGCGAGCACCGAGCGCAGCGCGCCGGCGTCGAACGGCGAGCTCAGATGCAGGTTGCGCTCGTGCACGTGGATGACGTCGGAGGTGGCGCAGCCGTACGCGGACCAGGTGGTGGACAGCGTGCCCAGCGGGATGATCGCCCGCTCCGATCCGAGCTCGCGCAGGTAGCCCTCCACATGCAGGCCCGCCGCGCCGCCGTAGGCGTAGAGCGCGAAGTCGCGCGGGTCCATGCCGCGCTCGACCGTCATCTGGCGGATCAGGTCCGCCATCTGCGCCTCGACGATGTGCCGCGCGGCCAGCGCGGTCTCGACCGCGTCCATGTCGAGCGTCGAGCCGAGCTCCTCGAGCGCCGCCACCGCGGCGTCGCGGTCGAGCTGCAGCTCGCCGCCGAGGAACGCGTCCGGATCGAGGTAGTCGAGCACGAGGTTCGCGTCGGTGACGGTCGGGCGCTCGCCGCCGCGGCGGTAGCAGACCGGCCCCGGGTAGGCGCCCGCGCTCTCGGGGCCCACCCGCAGCGTTCCCGAGGCGGGGTCGCGCCACAGGATGCTGCCGCCGCCGCTCCCGATCGAGCGGATGTCGGCGCGCGGGAGGTAGAACTCGTACTGGTTGACGACGGTGGACTGCGAGCGCACCGGCTGCCCGCCCGAGATGAGCGCGACGTCGAAGCTCGTCCCGCCCATGTCGGTGGCGATCACGTCGGGCTCGTCGCGGCGGCCGGCCAGCACCGAGCTGGCCGCGACGCCGGCCGACGGGCCGGAGCCGATCGTGAGCACGGGCAGCGAGGCCGCCAGCTCGTCGGGTGCCACGCCGCCCGCCGCCTGCATGATCAGGAGGCGCCCGCCGAGCCCGGTGTCCACCAGGTCTCGCTTCAGGCGCGTGAGGTAGCCCTCGGTCTCCGGGCCGAGGAAGGCGTTGATGGCCGCGGCCGCGAAGCGCTCGTACTCGCCCGAGCGCGCCGAGGCCAGGTGCGAGCAGGTCACGTACAGGTCGGGCGCGGCCTCCTGGACGACCTCGCGCGCGCGCAGCTCGTGGTCGGAGTTCGCCACCGACCAGAGGAAGCACACCGCGATCGCCTCGGCGCCGGCGTCGACCAGCTCGCGCGTGGCCTGCGCGACGCCCTCCTCGTCGAGCGGGACCACGACCTGGCCGGCCGAGTCCACGCGCTCGTCGACCTCCGCGATCAGGTCCGAGGTCACGATCGGCTCGGGGCGGTACTGCACCGAGGCATGCAGGAGCTGGTCGACCGGGAGGCCCTTCGCCCGGCCGCTCGCCCTCATCACCGGCAACGTGTCGCGGTGCCCCCGGGTGGTGATGACGCCGACCTTCGCCCCGCGCAGCTGCACGAGCGCGTTCGTGGCGACGGTCGTCCCGTGCAGCACGAGCTCGCAGCCGCCGAGCAGGTCCGAGGAGCTGATGCCGCGCATCCCGGCCACCTTGTCGACCGCGGCCAGGAAGCCGCGCTCGAACTCGGGCGGGGTGGAGGACGACTTGGTCGAGACGACGCTGCCGTCGTCGTCCAGGTGGACGATGTCGGTGAACGTGCCGCCGATGTCTACGCCGAGATACGCCATCAGTTCGCCTCCCCCAGCCGGATGTCCCATAGCGGTGGCTCCTCGCGCCGCCGCACCTCGGTGTCGAGCAGCCGCACGCAGGTCGGGCAGGCGAACTGCCGGAACACCACGTCGTCGTCGACGAATCGGTTCGGGTCCGGGCAGAGCAGGTTGCCCTCCTGGATCGGGAGCTCGTTCACGAGCGCACCGTCCTTCCAGTTCCCGTCGGCGGCCGCCAGAACCGTGCCGCAGCTCCCGCAGGTGAGCGCTGAGGCGCCGTCGACGTCGCGGAGCTCGAGGCCGGGGCCCACGGGCGGAGCCGCGCTGCCGCCGTTCGTGCTCTCCGCGACGCGGGCGTCGCCCGGGCCGCTCCAGCCGCGGCGTCGCCTCGATCGCCTCGGACGCGGCGCGTGGCGGTGGCGTCGGCGTCGACCGCGCCGTCCGAGAGCACCACGGCGTAGAACCGCTCGGCCGCCTCCGCGCTCACGGAGCCGGAGGCCACGTCGCTCGCGACGGCCTCGGGATCGCGCTCGAGCGGATCGCCGTAGCCGCCGGCGCCGCACCAGCGCAGCACGTAGATGTCACCGCGGTTCTGCGGCACCCCGAACGCCTTCGGCTCGAGCTCCTCCTCGTTGCCGACCTCGGCCTGGTCGGGCGCGGGCATGCGCCCGCTCTCGATCAGGTCCATTGCGTTCGGTCTCGCGCTGCAGGATGAAGCGGTTGACGTTGCCCGGGTAGCCGCCGAACAGCGACGACATCGGCACCGCGTGGTGGGCGGCCGAGGCGGTGTGGTGGAGGACCTGGTCGACCCCGTGCGGGATCACGGCCAGCTCCATCGAGTTGCCGCCGCGGTAGCGCCCGGCGCCGCCCGAGTCGGGCACGACGCGCCGCCACAGGTGCAGGAAGGGGTAGAAGGCCTCGGTCTCCTCGACGTTCGGCATCGCGACCTGCGGGTCCCAGGGCCAGCCGCCGACGTCGAGCCCGTCGCGCCACGACCAGCCGGCCATCCCTGCGGCGACCGGGTCGAGGAAGAGGCTCGCGAAGATGCGCCCGGAGGGGTCCGCGCCCGAGAACGCCGCGATCGGGAAGGTCGCGACGCCCATCGAGGACTGGATCTCCTTGTGCAGCTCGCGGTCCTCGCTGCAGGAGAGCATCTTCGAGACGCACAGCGCCGCGAGCGCGATGCACTGGTCGAGCGTCAGCACCGCGAGCGACAGCGCCGAGGGGTGCAGGGCCGAGGTCAGCGTGCCCGGCTCCGCCTTGAAGTCGATGCGCCGGAGCGCCCCGCCGATCGCGAAGAGCTGATCGAACATGAGCTGCGAGTTGACCATCGCCGAGATGGCTCCCGACCAGGCGGCGAGCGTGCAGCTGAGCGCGCCGATCTGAGGGTCGGTGCCCTCGTTCGAGAACTCGAGCCGCTCGCCGCGCTTGCGCAGCACGAGCGAGTTCCGGTACAGGTTGCGATCGCCCGGCGAGGCCATCTCGAGGAAGGCCTCGGCGCGCCACTCGCCGTCGGGGATCGTCTCGAGCCGGCTCACGAACGCCCGCTCCGAGTCGTCCTGGATCTTGCGCATCACGCCCTTGAGCGTGTCCCCGCCGTAGCGTTCGAGGAGCGACTCCATGCGGTCGACCGCGACCCGGCAGCCGGCGATCTGGGCGCGCAGGTCCACGGCCACGAGCTCGGGCATGCGCGACCGGCGCATGTACTCCTCCTCGAGGTCGTTGCGCAGCTCGCCGTCCTCCACGATCCGCACGGGCGGGATGCACGCCCGACTCGGAGAAGATGTCGTCCGCGACCGGGTTGAAGCCGCCCGGCGCGGTGCCGCCGAGGTCCTGGTGGTGGAGGCTCGAGCCGACCCAGGCGAAGACGCGGTCGTCCCAGAAGACCGGGGCGAGCACCGCGAGGTCGGACTGGTGGGTCGCGCCGATCCACGGGTCGTTCGTCATGAACATCGAGCCGGGCTCGACGCCGGGGCGGGGGTGGCGCTTCTCGAGGATCCACTTGACCGCCGGGCTCGACGCGGCGACCAGGTACTGCAGCCAGGGGCCGAAGTACACGTAGTCGCCCCACTCGTCGAGGATCACGGGGTTGAAGTCGTGCGCGTAGACCACGACCGGCGAGCCGGACGTGCGGATGATCGTGTTGCCGTGCTCGATGTTCACGTTGAAGAGCGCGTGCCGGAGCACCTCGAAGTCGGTCGGGTCGACCTCGGCCGCCTCGCGGTGGAGCAGCGCCGCGACGCTCTCGGGCGGCTCGTCCGGAGGGACGTAGGGATAGGTGCGGCCGTCGAACTCCGGTGTGCTCATTGTCCCTCGCTTGTGGTGATGGCCTGTTCCTCGGGCCGGTAGCGCGTGTGCACGCCCACGCCCGTCTCCACGTACCCGTGGCCCTCGACGCCGTCCAGCCGGAAGCTGCAGCCGTGGTCCACCTGGCCGTCGAGCTCCGCCACGACGGCGGGATCCGTCAGGTCGTGCCGTCCCCGTCCGGGTGCCGCCGCGGCGGGGTCCGCGCTGTAGCCGACCGCGCTCAGGAAGAGGCGGTTGCGGGCCTCGATCTCGAGCGTGCGCGTGTCTCCCGACGCCAGCTCGAGCTCGACGCGTCCGCTCCTGAGCAGGGTTCCGTCGAGCTCCAGGTCGTGCTCGGCCGCGGCGACGGTGTCGCGCACGCCCTCCTCGCCGATCAGCCAGCCGTTCGTGAACACGCGCCGGCCCGAGGCCGTCTCGTACAGCAGCAGGTAGAGCGCCTCGCCGGGCAGCTCGCAGAAGCAGGCCAGCACGAGGCCGCGGCGCGGCGCGCCCTCGTGCTTGCGAAGCCCCCAGCCGCGGTCGCGGAAGCCGGCCCGGTCGGTGACCGTGCGCTCGCGCCCGTCGATCACGACGGTGCCCGAGTAGAGGCCGGACTGGAAGAAGTTCATGTAGTCGGTCACGACCTCGCCGCGCAGCTCGATCCGGTTCGGCTCGGTCGCGACGGGCGCAAAGCGCGCGCGGTAGGTGAGGTCGAAGGCGACCGGGTAGCCGGGCTCGTCCAGGACGAGGCGGACCTCCTCGAGCGGCCTGACCACCTCGATGCGCAGCGGGCCGGTGTCCGGCCGGTCCGGATCGTCGCCCGGCGCGACCCCCTCGAAGACGCGGATGAAGTGCTCCTCGGCGCCCGTCGAGATGCCCGCGAACGCCTTGCGGCGCCCGGCGTGCGGGTTGAGCGCCCGGCCGGTGTCGAGCATCAGCTCCTCGTCCACGAACAGCAGGTGGTAGCAGCGCTCGGCCCAGGCCGGGTCCGTGTGCTTGGTGACCCCCGCGGGAGCCACCAGCTGGTGGCGAAACGACTCGTCCTGCGCGCTGAGAGCGATCTGCTGACTCAATCTACCGTCCGTTTGGGAGATGCCGCAATCTACCTCAGCCGGGCCTCTGCAGGAAGCCCACGGGCGTCAAACTTCCGATTGGTTGACTGGCGCGTAGCCGAGACGTAGAGTGCACGCCTTCGCAACGGAGAGGTGCGTCATGGCTGACATCTCGTTGAAGGACCAGGTCGCCGTCGTCACCGGCACCAGGCGCGGCCTGGGGCGGTCCTACGCGCTCGAGCTGGGGCGCTGGGGCGCCTCGGTCGTCGTGAACGGCAGGCCCGGGTCCGAGGGGCTCGACGAGCTGGTCGCCGAGATCGAGCAGGTCGGCGGCAGCGCGGTGGCGTGCGAGAGCGACGTCGCCACGCGCGACGGCGGGCAGGCCCTCGTCGACAAGGCCGTCGAGCACTTCGGCCGGCTGGACATCGTCGTCAACAACGCGGGCATCCTGCGCACGGGCTTCTTCGAGGATCTGGCCGACCGCGAGATCGACGCGATCTTCGACATTCATCTCAAGGCCCCGTTCTACGTGACCCAGGCGGCGTTCCCGGTGCTCCGCGAGAACGGCTACGGCCGGGTGGTCAACACGAGCTCGAACACCGCGTTCGGCATGGCCGGTCTGGCTCACTACGCGGCGGCGAAGGCCGGGGTCATCGGGCTCACGAAGTCGCTGGCGCTCGAGGGCGCGGGCGACGGGATCCTCGTCAACTGCGTGCTGCCGAACGCGACGACGCCCGCGATGGAGAACGACCCGATCCCGGGCTTCGAGGAGGACACCCGCTTCGTCGACGCCTACATGGCGGTCGCCGGACGCTACGAGACGGATCTCGTCGCACCCCTGGTCGCGTTCCTCGCGAGCCCCGCCTGCACGCTCACCGGCGAGGGGTTCTCCGCCCTCGGCGGCCGCTACGCGCGAGTCTTCTACGGGGTCACGGAGGGCTGGTTCAGCCCACAGGACGCCGCGATCACGCCCGGCGACATCGCTGACCGAATCGACGAGATCACCCGCATCGACGAGGGCTTCCTCGTACCCGACAAGATCCGCGACGAGTACGAGGCCGTCGCCGCCCTGTTCGGCGGCGACCGCGCCGGCGGCTAGGTCGCGGCCAGCAAGGAGGAGCACGGCGATGGGCAGACTCGAGGGCAAGGTCGCGCTGATGACAGGCGCCGCACGCGGCCAGGGCCGCTCGCACGCGGTCGCGTTCGCGGAGGAGGGCGCCGACCTCATCCTGGTCGACGTCTGTCGCCAGCTCGACACCGTCCAATACGACATGTCGACCGAGGACGACCTGGCCGAGACACAGCGCATGGTCGAGGAGGCCGGCCGCCGCGCCGTGTCGGTCGTCGGCGACGTCCGCGACGGCGGGACGATGTCCGGCGCCGTCGAGCAGGGGCTCGAGGCCTTCGGCCAGATCGACATCGTCGGCGCGAACGCGGGCATCTCCACCTACGGCTCGTTGTGGGAGACCTCGCAGGAGGAGTGGGACGAGGCGCTCGCGGTGAACCTCACGGGCGTCTGGCAGACGCTCAGGGCGGCGGTCCCGCCCATGATCGAGCGCGACCAGGGCGGCTCCATCATCGTCACGTCCTCGTGCGCCGGCCTGCGCGCCTTCGCCTACGCGAGCGCGTACACGGCCGCCAAGCACGGCGTCGTGGGAATGGTGCGCGGCCTCGCCAAGGAGCTCGCGCCCCACAGCATCCGGGCCAACGTCGTCTGTCCCTTCAGCGTCGAGACCCCGATGATCCTCAACGAGGCCACGTACTCGCTCATGACCGGGGGTGAGGACCCGACGTACGAGGCGGCCAAGGAGGCCTTCTCCGCGATGAACCTGCTGCCGATCCCGTGGGTCGAGACGAAGGACGTGAGCAACGCCTACCTGTTCCTGGCGTCCGACGAGAGCCGTTACATCACCGGCCTGGCGCTGACCGTCGACGCCGGCTACATGGCGTAGCGACCGTCTAGGTCAGCCCGCGGGCGCGCTCTCCTTGAAGCGCTGGTAGCTCGCCAGCTCGTCGGGCAGCGTCCCCCGGCCGACCGGGCTCGCCGGCCAGTTGGCCGGCTCCTGCTCGAAGGGGTGGCGCTCACGCGGCTGGCCGAACCACAGCATGTGGCGGCGAATCAGGAACAGCCAGCGGCCGTCCCGGAGCACATAGCGGTCCTGATACAGGATCGACTGGTCGATGAAGCTGTCGCCCATGTCGATCTGCGCGAGGCAGTAGACGCTGCCGTGGGCGTTCTCGTCGTCATCGAACTCGATGATGTGGTTGCAGACGGCGAGGACCGTCGGGCCGAGGCCGTAGAGCCACTGATCGAAGTCGTTGCGAACCGAGTGGATGTCGATCTCGGGCGGGCCGGCGGGCGAATCGGTCTCCGCCCAGAGCGAGCCGAGCGCTTCGACGTCACGCGAGTCGAACGCGTACGCGTACTTGTAGGCGAGCTGCTGGATCTCGTGCGCCGCCCACAGGCGGTCGAGGCGGTTGTCGTCCATGTGGGCCGCCGTCACCCCCCGCCGCCCGTGCCGAACTCGGTGTCCCACTTGCTCTCGAAGAAGGACGGGACGTCGGTCTCGGCAGCCACGTACTTGCCCTCCGGCGGGAGGTTGTCCTTGTTGACGATGATCGTCGTGTAGAGGTCGCCGACCCCGGGGTACTCAGGCCTGGGGTTGGAGCTCGGCTTCTGGTCGCGCGCGAAGAACTCGAGCATCTGGTCGACCCCGACCCACGACCCGATGTCGTACGCGACGTCCGCAACCGCGTCGATCTGGCCGCCGCGGATCAGCTCCTGCGTGGCCGGGTCCGCATGGAAGGTCGTGACCAGGGGGCGATCCGGGAACTGCTCGCCGGGGAACTTCGCGGAGACGGCCTGCGCACCGGCCTGCCCGGCGGTGTCGAACGCGAACCAGAACCCCTTCAGGTTCGGGTCAGCGGTTATCTGGTCCGTGACCGCCTTGCGCGTGCCCTCGATCAGGTTCGCCGCGTCGCTCGTCGTCTCGGCCGCGATCTTGATGTTCGGGTGGTCCTTGAGCTGCGACTTGAGCTCCTCGGTGCGGACCGTGATGGAGGGGATCGGGAAGTCGTGGACCGCGATGTCGACGTCCCCGCCGATGCTGTTCATCTGCTCGATCAGGTACTCCGACAGGACGGCGCCCGTGTGCCGGTCGTCGGGGCCGTAGGTCCCGTCATAGCCGGGAAGCGTCTCGCCCGCGACGGAGATCCACGGAATGCCCTCCGCCTTCGCCTTGCGCAGCGGCTCGGCCACGGCCGGAGGATCGACGCCGGTCGTGATGATCCCGTCCACGCCCTGGTTGAGCAGGGAGTTGCCGCAGGTGACCCACTTGCGCGGATCGCCCTGGCCGTCGCACAGGACCATCTTGTAGCCGACCAGCTTGAGGGCTTGTTCGGTGGCATTCACCACCCGGTCCGCCGACTCGATCCCGCCGACGATGTTCAGGAAGCCGATGGTCTTATCGGGAGGAAGATCCGTCGGCCCGCCCGCGGCCTCGGCCGCCTCCTTGCCCGCGGCCATGGCTGCCTCGCGCGGCTCCCCGGTCTCAGGGCCGAGACCGGTGATGTCGGCCAGGGTCCCGGAGCCGCGGGTCTCGGACCCGCCGCTCTCGGCGGTGGTCTCGGCGGCCGTGCTGCCTCCGCCTCCGCCCCCGTCGTCATCGTCGTCGTCGCCGCAGGCCACGAAGCCGAACGCCGCCACCGCAAGGCCGATGGCGAACACTGCCCTGAACCGTTCCTTCATCACTCACCCCTGGTGCTTCGGTTTCGACCCACCGGATCTGGACGCGAGCCGCGAGAGGGCGGCGAGATTAGTCCACGCTCTGCCGGTTGTCAAACGACCATTCGGTTGGTACGTAGCCCCACCGGTGGCCCCCGTCTCCTAGTGAGAACGGGTAGATTCCCAATCGACCGTCCGTTTGGATAGAGGAGACAGGTGCATCGCATCCAGCAAGCTCGTGGCGGGAGCCGTTGAACGCGTCCGCCTCGCCTGAGGTCACCCCCGCGCGTCTGGCCGAGAGCGTGGCGGAGCTGGCCGCTCGGGTGGACGAGGCCTCCGTGCGGGCCCAGCTCCACGCGCTCGTCTCGCTCTTGGAGAACATCGATTCCGGGGACCCCGATCCGTCCGAGCGGGCCCCGCTCGAGGACCGCATCGGCGCCGCGCTCGAGTCGGACGACGAGGCGGGTGCGATCGCGGCGATGCGCGAGCTCGCCGCGCTCGACCGTGCGGCGGTCAGGGCGGTGGACTGGTCGGCAGCCTCCAGTGGCTGAGTCGCCCCAGCAGATCGCGGCGGGTCTGGAGGAATGGCTCCGCGCGCGCGATGTTCCGGCCGGAGTCGAGATCAGCGGGCGAGCCACGGTCGGCCTCTCGCAGGACACCTGGTTCGTGAAGATCGACACCGGCGACGGCCCCGTGGACGCCGTGGTGCGCCTGCCGACGCCTGCCTCCGGCACACGGGCGATCCTCGTCCAGCGCGCGGCGCTCGAGGCGGTGGCCGGCCGGATTCCCGCTCCGGCCCTGCTCTGGTCCGACGACGGCGAGGACAACCCCTTCTCCCGGCCGTTCCTCGTAATGGAGCGCATCGCGGGCGAGGTGCCGGTGGGCTGGCACGAGCTGCCCGAGCCGCGCCGCGCCCGGGTCGGAGAGCACGCGATGGAGGTGCTCGCCGCCCTGCACGAGGTCGACAGCTCGGCGATGAGCTCGCCGAACGACAAGCCCTCCGCCTCTCCCACCGAGCTCGGCTGGTACCGGCGACGCCTCGAGCGGCTCGAGCCGCTGCCATCGGTGCTCACCGGAGCGCTGTGGTGGCTCGAGCGCCACGAGCCGCCTCCCCCGAGCAGGTCCGTGCTCGTCCACGGCGACTACCGGATGGGCAACCTCATCGTCCAGGGCGACCGGATCACCGGCGTGCTCGACTGGGAGATGGCGGCGCCGGGCGACCCGCTGGCGGACCTCGCATGGTGCTTCATCCCCCTGTGGGCGCCGCCCGGCGTGGACGAGCCGGCGCTGATACGGCTGTACGAGAAGCACACGGGCGACGCCGTCGACGAGGAGCGCTTTCACTGGCACCGGGTCCTGGGCTACGTGCGGCTCGCCTACTACGCGCTGGCCGGCACGCGCGCCTTCGACTCGAGGCGATCGGACGATCTGCGCCTCGCCGCGCTGCGGCTCCAGCTGCCGGTTCACCTCGACCGGTTGGCGGCTACGCTCGCCGGGGAGGAGGTCGTATGAGAGAGAGGAGCGACTGATGAGCCAGTGGGCCGAGGCAACCACGATCGGGGACCTGCTGATCCGCTCGGCGGCGAATCGCCCCGATCACGAGGCGATCGTCTTCCCTCACGCCCGCTTCACCTACCGCGAGGTGGCCGACCGGGCCGTGCGCGCCGCGCGCTCGCTCGCCGCGCTCGGCGTCGGCCGGGGCGATCACGTCGGCCTGCTGATGCCGAACTGCCCGGACTTCGTCTTCGGCTTCTTCGGCGTCCAGCTGCTGGGCGCCGTCGCCGTTCCGATCAACACACGCTTCCGGTCGCGCGAGCTCGCCTTCGTGGTCGAGAACGCCGACCTGGTCGTGATCTTGACGAGCGACATCGTCGACGACGCGGTCGACTTCGTCGAGCGCCTGGGCGAGACCTTCGAGGACCTCCCGGGCTCGGACGACCCGGCGGCTCTCGAGCTCGCCGGAGCGCCGAAGCTGCGCGCCGTGGTGCTGCTGGGGGAGAAGACTCCGCCCGGCTTCCTCTCGCAGCGCGACTTCGACGCGAAGGCGGAAGCGATCGAGGAGTCCTACGTAATGACGGAGCGGGCGATGGCGCGCGTCCGCGACGTGGCTCTGATGCTCTTCACGTCGGGCACGACGGCGAATCCGAAGGGCTGCCTGCTCACACACGAGGCCGTCGTGCGCGCCTGGTGCAGCGCCGCTTGGAAGCTCCGCATCACCCCGGAGGACCGCGTCTGGGACGCCCTGCCGATGTTCCACATGTCATGCCTCGGGCCCCTCGTGTTCTGCTTCAACATGGGCGCCACGCTGATCTCCATGCTCCACTTCGAGCCGGGCGCCGCGCTGGAGCAGATGGAGAAGGAGCGCGCCACCTGGCTCTACACGGTCTTCCCGCCGATCGCGATGGCGCTGATCCGCCACCCCGACATGGACTCGCGAGACCTGTCGTCGGTGCGCGGCCTGTTGAACGTCGCCCCGCCCGACACGCTGCGGCTGATGCAGGAGGCATTCCGGCCGGCCGTGCAGGTGGGCGGCCACTTCGGCATGACCGAGTGCGCGGGCGCGATCACCTGCAACGAGTGGGAGGCGAGCGAGGAGCACCAGGCCGAGACCTGCGGGCCGGCGCTCCCGGGCGTCGAGGTCCGGGTCGTCGACCCGGAGACCGGCGCGCCGCTCGGCCCGCACCAAACCGGCGAGCTCCAGATCCGCGGCTGTGGCCTGTTCGAGGGCTACTACCGGCAGCCCGAGCAGACCGCCGAGATGTTCGACCCCGAGGGCTGGCTGCGCTCGGGCGACCAGGGGCGCATGGACGAGGACGGGCGGGTGATCTACCTCGGCCGCCTGAAGGACATGCTCAAGGTCGGCGGGGAGAACGTCGCGCCGTCGGAGATCGAGTCGCACCTGTCCACCCACCCGGCGGTCAAGCTCGTGCAGGTCGTGGCGGCGCCCGACGAGCGGCTCGACGAGGTGCCCGCCGCCTTCATCGAGCTGGTCCCGGGGCAGGAGCTGTCGGCCGGAGAGGCGGTCGAGTACTGCAAGGGACAGATCGCCAGCTTCAAGGTCCCGCGTCACGTGCGTTTCGTGACGAGCGAGGAGTGGCCGATGTCGGCGACCAAGATTCAGAAATTCCGCCTACAGGAGCGGATCGCAAAGGAAATACGACAAGAGGAGGCAACGGTCAGATGATCAAGCTGGTCGGCACCTGGCACATCCCGCCCGACGTCCCGACGGAGGAGATCGACAAGCACTACTTCGACGTGCACGTGCCGAACGTGCGGGCGCTGCCAAAGCTCCGCCGGCACGTGGTGCTGAAGGCCGTCCCCACCCCCGAGGGGGGTCTCGTGCGGACCTGGCGGGCGGCGGAGATCTGGTTCGACAATCGCGAGGACTTCGACGCCGCGATCGCGTCGCCCGAATGGCAGACGATCGCCGACGACGGCTTCATGCCCTCCGTCGCCGGCCTCGAGATCGACGTCTTCGAGGTCGAGGAGGAGTTCAAGCCGGGCGAGTGACCCGCGGAGCGCGGCTATACCGCCGGTCGAAGCCGGGCCGGCGGTTCCTGGCCGATGGTCCAATGACAGGCCCGGGGGCGGTTGCCATCATGGCCTGTCCATGGCCCGCTCTCAACATCTCAATGCAGCCGAATCCGGCCGCACCCCGCGCGGGGGCACCCGCGAGCGGGTGCTCGCCGAAGCCTCCGATCTCTTCTACACGCGAGGGATCAGGGCAACCAGCATGGAAGACGTGGCAGAGCGCTGCGGAATCCTGAAGGGCTCGCTCTACTACCACTTCGAGTCCAAGGAGGCCATGCGGGACGCTTATCTGGCGCTCGAGCTGGCGCACCGCCAGACCTGGCTCGATGCGCTCGCCGCCGAGGCCCGAGACCCGGCTGCGGCATTGCTCGGGGTCGTGGCCGGCCACAGGCGCTGGGTCGAGAGCGATGACTATCGCGGCTGCTTCATCACGAACGCGGCCGTCGAGTTCCCGGGCGATCCGGCGGTGGCGACGATCGCCAGGCGCTACCGCGATCACGCGGAGAGCCTGCTCGAGGCTCAGCTTCGGGCCGCCGGGAGCCAGAGCCCGGAGGACAGCGCGCGAGAGCTGCTCGCACTGCTCCACGGAGCCCTTGCGCTCGCGCAGCTCGGCGCGAGCGACGCGGCGCTGGCGGCCTGCGACGCCGCTCGCCGTCTCACCCTCGAGTGCGCTCAGACGCCCGCGCTCGCCGCGTCCTGACCTGAGCCCGGAGGGTCATCCGGCCAGCCGGATGCTCCCATCCTCCATCAGCTCGACGCGCTTGCCGTCGGCCGCCGCCGGGTCGTCGATCTCCGCGCCGACGATGCACGGCAGCCCGAACTCGCGCGAGACGATGGCGAGGTGCGAGGTCATCCCGCCCGAGCGGCAGACGATGCCGCGCACCTTTGCCAGCAGCGGGATGACGGCGGTCGCCGCGGCGGACTCGGTCAGGAGGATCACCTGGTCGAGGTCGGGGCGCTTCATCAGCTCGAGCACCTGCTCGATCTGATCGGCGCTGCAGAGGATGCCCTCCGCGCCCTTGCCAGATACCACCTGCCCGCTTCCGATAGTGCTCAACTGCCCTCCTCACGCGGCGGGCGCGGCTCCGCCCGATGGCGGCGAAACATACCACTGACTGCCAAACGTTTGATAGAAAACGAGGGGCGTCGCCAGCCGGCGGCGCGGTGTCAAGGAGGCGAGGGTTGGAATGAGGATCGGCTACCTGATCGACCTGAACAAGGGCGGCTACGACCAGCCGATGCCCACCCCACAGGACGCTCACGACACGATGGAGGCGATGATCCAGGAAGGGATCATCGCCGAGGAGTCGGGCTTCCACTCGCTCCAGGTGCCGCACCGCCACGGGCGCACCGAGTGCTACATGCCCGGCCCCGAGCAGATCCTGACCGTGCTCGCCCGCGAGACCGAGAAGGTCGCGCTCGGCAGCTTCACGTACGTCGGGACCCTCTACCACCCGATGAAGGGCGCCGAGCAGTTCGCGGTGATCGACAACCTCTCGAAGGGCCGCGTCTACACGACCGTCTCACGCGGCTTCCATCCCGGCTACTGGATGCAGTACGGCATCCCGCAGGAGCACCTGCTCGGCCGCTTCCAGGAGCAGATCGCGATCTGGCGGGAGGCCTTCAAGGGCGAGCGCTTCGACTTCGACGGCAAGTACTGGCAGGTGGAGCAGGGCCTCCTGGCGCCTCAGCCATACCAGGAGGGCGGCTGGCCGCTCTGGGGCGGCGGCAACGCCAACCCCGCCGCCATCAAGCGCTCGGCCGCATACGGCGAGGCGTGGACCTGTGACCCGTCACCGCTCGACAAGGCGGTCTGGGACGAGCGCACCACCGCCTACAAGGAGTACGCCGACGAGCTCGGCAAGAAGCCCTTCATCGTGCTGATGCGCGACGGCTGGGTGTCCGACAGCTACGAGCAGGCGGCGGAGGAGTTCGGGACGCACTACGTGAACGAGACGATGTTCTACTTCCGGCAGGGCATCTACACGCACCACCCCGAGTTCAACACCGAGGCCGACATCACGATGGAGAAGCTGCGTCCCCATCTGATCATCGGCAACGCGGAGCAGTGCATCGAGGCGCTCGAGCGCTACCACGAGGAGTTCGGCGTGGACTACTTCACGATGCGCTTCCGGATGGTCGAGGGGCCGTCGCTCGAGATGGCGGCCGAGCAGATCCGGCGCTTCGGCGAGGAGGTGGTGCAGCCGATCCACAAGAAGTACGGCGGCGCCCGACCACCCCGCCATCCCGGAGGTCTGCCGGTGGTAGCCGTGGGCTTCGACCGGCTCTTCGACGACGAGCAGCTGGACCTGCTCGCCACGCCGCTCTCGATTCGCCTCGAGCGGGCCGCCAAGGCGCAGGATGCCGAGGCCGCCCAGGGGATCGCGGACGAGATGGACAGCGAGACGCTCGGCATCTACGACGCCTACCTCAACTGGATGGGCGTGCTCCAGACCTACGTGGTGGAACGCGGCGGCGAGGAGGCGCACGACGAGGCGATGCGCTGGGTCGCCGAGCACGCGGAGCGGCCCTTCCTGCGGCCCTACGAGGGCCTCGACCTGCGCGGGCGCGCGCTGCTGCTCGCCGAGCGCCTGCGGGCCGCCGGCTCGACCTTCTCGGTCGAGGCGGAGCCCGGGCACGTGCGCTTCGTCTGCGACCCCTGGGGCCCGCAGCGCTGGTGGCGGGCCCGCTCGGGCTGGGAGGACACGGAGCCTCGCCAGTACGAGGGCGACCGCATCATCTACCCGAACTACGGCGGAGGCGAGGATCCGCGCGGGCGCTTCCCCACACTCAGCGGGGCCCGCGCGCTCACGCAGGGCCGCGACTCGCTGCCGTGCATCCTCGTGTCCGAGATCCAGTTCCTCGAGATCCTCCCGATCGAGATGTGGGGCCGCCCGCTGGCCGTGCTCGGGCTGCCGGACGACGCCGACGGCGTCGTGACCCTCGACCTGCACGCCGATCCCGCCGACGTGCCGGCCGAGGTCTACGAGCGTGTCGGCTTCGCGCGCCCCGAGTCGGGCGTCGACGCCGACGACACCGAGGCGACGCTGTCGCCCGAGGAGGCCGAGCGCGCGGGCACGCCGCTGTCGATCCAGGTGCGCCGCGCAGCCGCGGCCGGCGACTGGGAGCGCGTGCTCGAGGTGTCGGCCGGCATGGACCGCGAGCTCGTGGGCGCAAAGGACCCGTACGGGGTCGCGATCGCGGGCCTGCTGTCGTGGATCGCCCGCCGCTACGGCGAGGCGGCGGGGGAGGAGGTGCTCGCCCGCACGGCCGACGTCGTGATGGCGCCCTTCCTGGCCGGCGTGCGCGACCTCGACATCACCGAGTCCGTGCCCGCCTGGGCGGTCGCGTGGCGCTCACACGGCTCCACCTTCTGGATCGAGGAGCACGACGAGTACATGATCTTCCGCGGCCGCCCGCTCGGCGCCTGCGCCCGCATGTGGGCCTCGGCCTACCAGCCCGAGGTGGAGCGGATCTCCGAGAGCCGCGTGCGCTACCCGACGTTCGGGTCGTTCCAGGCGCCTGCCTCGTTCCACCTGATGCGCGAGCCGCGCGGGATCACGCACGGGAAGGTCGGCTACCCGATCTACTCGTGCCACTGCCACATGCTTCACGAGATCTACCCGATCGATCAGATCGGGCGGCCGCTGTGGGTCGAGACGCATCCGCTCGACGACCCCGACGGCGAGACGGTGCACGTGCACTGGAAGGACCCCGACGCCTGGCCCGAGCACTACTACGAGCAGGTCGGCCGGCAGAAGCCGGCGACCGTGGGAGGAAACGCATGACCACCGAGAGCGTCCGCCTGCCGATCATCGGGCCGGAGGGAGAGCCGCGGCTCGATCCCGTGGCCGGCGTGGACGGCAAGTTCAACGGCGTGATGGCCTGGCGTCCCGAGCTGATGGGGGCCTTCTTCACCTTCTACGCCCAGTTGTGGACCGAGGGCGTTCTCGACATGCGCATCAAGGACCTGGCGCGCATGAAGATCGCGCGCACCGTCGGCTGCCGCATCTGCCAGAACACGCGCTTCAAGGTGGCCGAGGGCCACACGGTCGAAGGCGACTATGCGGAGATCGACAACGTCGACGGCGGCTCCTACACGGATGCCGAGCGCGCGGCCCTCAACTACGTCGAGGCCTTCTGCGTGAACGCGGCGATGATCACCGACGACATGGTCGAGGAGCTGCGCCGTCACTTCTCGGAGGCGGAGATCATCGAGCTCTCGATCCTCACGGGCACGATCAGCGGGTTCGCCAAGATCAACGTGGCGCTCAACATCGCGCCCGACAGCGAGGAGCTGCAGGTGTTCGACTTCGCGAAGCCGGTGGCCTGACGGTGGCCGACGAGGCTTCCGAGCGGTTCGCCCTGCGGGCTTTCGTGGACGAGTACGCGCTGGCCGTCGACGCGCGGGACGCGGACCGCTTCTCGGGTCTGTTCGCGCCCGACGGCGAGCTGGTGGTGTTCGAGCCCGACGAGGACGATCCCTCCATCTC
This sequence comes from uncultured Thermoleophilaceae bacterium, assembly GCA_963788595.1. Lineage (GTDB taxonomy): Bacteria > Actinomycetota > Thermoleophilia > Solirubrobacterales > Thermoleophilaceae > JACVRW01. Next base: position 235,796 of record CAWBHC010000006.1, on the reverse strand, counting down.
GTGGCGGGGCCCGGACGAGCTCCGCGAGGTGATGAAGCTGCTCTCCTCCTACAGCACGACGTTCCACCTGATGGCCAACCACGCCTGCGAGCTCGAGGGCGACGACTCCGCGACCGGCGAGGTCTACTGCCTGGCGCACCACCTCACCGAAGAGGAGGGCGCGACCGCTGACAACACGCTGATGGTGATCCGCTACCGCGACCGCTACGTGAAGCTCGACGGCCGCTGGCGCTTCCTGCGCCGCGACGTGATGCGCCAATGGACCGAGCACCACGCGGCCGAGCGGGCGCGGCTGGCCGTCTGAGGGGAGAAGCTCAATGGGGAGACTTGACGACAAGGTCGCGCTGATCACGGGAGCCGCGCGCGGGCAGGGCCGCTCGCATGCGATCAACTTCGCGGAGGAGGGAGCGGACCTCGTCCTGCTCGACATCGGGCACGACGTGGCGGGCACCGACTACACGATGGGAACCGTCGAGCAGCTCGAGACGACCGCGGGGCGCTGCCGCGATCTCGGTCGCCGCGTGCACACGGTCGTGTGCGACGTGCGTGACTACGACGCCGTGGAGGCCGCGGTGAGCGCTGGCGTCGAGGAGCTGGGCAGGATCGACGTGCTGATCAACAACGCCGGCATCTCGAGCCCGGTCGGCTCGGCCCACGAGGTCTCGCTCGAGGGTTGGCGGCTCGTCGTGGGCATCAACCTCGACGGCCCGTTTCACGCCGGGCGAGCGGTCGCCCGCCACATGGTCGAGCGAGGTGGAGGCGGGGCGATCATCAACATCGCGTCCGCGGCGGGGCTGAAGGCGTTCGGGACCAACGCGGCCTACGTGGCGTCGAAGCACGGCGTCATCGGGCTGACCCGCTCGATGGCCGTCGACCTGGCGGAGCACGGCGTGCGCGTCAACGTGATCTGCCCGGGCTCGGTGCGCGACGACCCCGACCTGGACAGCCAGATGCTCAGGGGGGTGGCGGTGGACTGGGAGGTGCCGCTCGACGGGTATGAGGAGGTCTTCGCCGAGTACCACCTGCTGCCGACCCTGCTCGAGGCACGCGACATCTCGCGCGCGTGCGTCTGGCTGGCGTCGGACGACGGGGTGCGAGTGACCGGCTCGATCATCCCGGTGGACGCCGGGCTGATCACCAAGTAGCGCGCTCCGCCAGCCGCCGCACGGTCGCCAGCGCCCCCTCGTAATCGCCTGGAGCCGCTCCCGCCGGCAGCACGACCGGTACGTCAACGCCGGCCTCGTTCAAGAGGCGGGCGCGCTCCGCGACGGCATCAGGCCCCACCGCGACGAGCCGGTCGAGGGCTGCGTCGTCGACGAGCGCCAGCGCGGCGGCGCGGTCGCCCGCGGCCCATAGCGTGTCGATCTCGTCGAGCCGCGTGAGCGAGCGCGTGAATGCCGCGCGGTGGGTCGGCTGCTGCGAGTAGGCGAGCACGTAGCGGCGGTAGCGCTCGCGCGCCTCGTCGGTGTGCGGCCCGCCGTACCCGAAGAACGACGCCACGACCTCGATCTCGCCCGGGTCGCGCCCGGCCTCGCGGGCTCCCGCGTGGACCTTCTCGATCAGCGCCGGGACCTCGGCGGGCGGGCACCAGGTGAGCTGCACGGCGTCGGCGAGCGCGCCCGCCAGCCGCAGCATGCGCGGGTTCATCGCGGCGAGCATCACGGGGACCGGGGCGGGCGGCGGCAGGCCCAGCCGGAAGCCGCGGATCGTGATGTGCTCGCCGTCGAGGTCGACGCGCTCGCCCGCCAGCACGCTCCTGAAGGCCGGGACGAACTCGCGTGTGAATGCCACCGCCGGCGGCAGCGTGCGGCCGTGCCACTCCTCGACGATGGTGCGGCTGCCGAGGCCGAGCCCCGCGAGGACGCGCCCGGGGGCGAGCGAGGCGACGCTTGCGAAGCCCATCGCGAGCAGCGGCAGCGAGCGCGTCGTCATCGGGACGATGCCCGTTCCCACGCGCGCGCGTGTGAGTGAGGCGCCGACCGCGGCGAGCAGCGCGAACACGTCGGGCCCGGAGACCTCGCCGGCCAGGACCGTGTGGTAACCGCCGTCCTCGGCGGCCCGCGCGAGCTCGATCAGCTGGGGGAGCGTCAGCCCCTCCTCGACCGGGATCGTCACGCCGAGCTTCATGCCCGCCCCAGCAGCGACTCGTCGAGCTGCGCGATCGTGGGCCGGCCGGTGAGCGCAAGCGTCTCGTCAAGCTCGTCGCGCAGCAGCTCGAGCACCTGCGTGACGCCGTGCTCGCCCGCCATCGCGAGCCCGTACAGCCACGGCCTTCCCACGAAGCAGGCACGGGCGCCGAGCGCCAGCGCCTTCGCCACGTCGCCGCCGCGCCGCACGCCGCCGTCGAGGAACACCTCGGCCCTGTCGCCCACGGCGGCCACGACCTCCGGCAGCGCATCGATCGCCGCGGGGGCGCCGTCGAGCTGGCGCCCGCCGTGGTTGGACACGATCAGCCCGTCGACGCCGCAGTCGAGCGCGAGCCGGGCATCCTCCGCCGTGAGCGTGCCCTTGACGACGAGCGGCCCGTCCCACTGCTCGCGCAGGCCACGCAGGTCGTTCCAGCTCGCGCCGGGGTTCGAGAGCAGAGCTGCTCACGAGCCGCGCAAGCGCCATCGGGCGGCCGGGCGTCGTCACGCCCGCGTCGGCGAGGTTGCCGAAGCGGAGCGGCGGATACATCGCGCGCAGCCAGCGCGGGTGGCGCAGAGCGTCGGCGGCGGTGACCGGGCGAAGGCGCGGCGGCATGACGAAGCCGTTGCGGACGTCGCGCGCGCGGCGCGCCACCACCGCCACGTCGACCGTCACGACGAGCGCCCGGTAGCCCGCGTCGCGCGCGCGTCTCAGCAGGTTGTCGGTGATCTCCGGGCGCCGCCAGAGGTAGAGCTGGAACCACAGCGTCCCGCCCGGGGCGGCTCGCGCGACCGCCTCGATCGAGTCGCTCGACATCGTGCTGAGCGTGAACACCGTTCCGGCCCGCGCGGCCGCGCGCGCTCCCTCGATCTCGCCCCCGAAGCCGGCGATCCGGGCCATCCCGGTGGGGGCGATCATGACCGGCGTGTCGATCTCGGTGCCGAGCACCCGAGTCCGCTGGCTGCGCTCGCTCACGTCGACGAGCTGCCTCGGCCGCAGTGTCAGGCGGTCGAACGCGCTCGTGTTGCGGCGCAGCGTGACCTCCGAGCCCGCGCCGCCGTCGATGAAGTCGAACGCCACCCTCGGCAGGCGCCGCCGCGCTGCCTCCCGGACATCCTCGAGCGTCGCGATGGCGGCCATCAACTACCTACCAACCGTTTGGATATCCTAGCGCCGTGAGCGAACCGGATCAGCGGGCGCTGTCCGAGCTCGTCGACGCGCGCGCGATCGAGCAGGTGCTCGTGAGCTACTTCGATCGCATCGACGCGAACGACCCGGTGGGCGCCTCCGAGCTGTTCGCGCCGGACGTCGAGGTCGAGATCATGACCGGCAAGCGCTACCAGGGCCGCGAGCGCTTCGCGCGCGCCGTCGGACGCGTGCTCGACCTCTACGAGCGCACGAGTCACCACCTCACGAACGTGCGCACCTCGATCGACGGCGACTCGGCCGAGTCGGTCGCGTACGTCTACGCCTACCACCGCATGGCGGACACCGGCGAGCCCTGGCACCTGTGGGCGCGCATCCGGGACCGCTTCGAGCGCAGGGAGGGGAGCTGGGTGGTGGTCGAGCACGTGCTGCTCGGAGTCGACTCGGTCCCGCACCGCGACGACATCCCGAGGGACTGGTATGCCGGGCATCCCGGGCGCGACTGACCCTCCTCCGGGCCTCACGCCGGACGCCGCGGAGGGCTGGGCCGCCGTGCGCGCCTCGGTCGAGGCCGACGGCGCCATGTCAGGCGCCCACAAGGCGCTGCTCGTGGCGGCCGTGGCCGCGGTGCAGGGGGACGAGGCGATGGCCGAGCGCGAGCTGGCGCGCGGCTTCGAGCGCGGCCTCGACCCGGCGGAGGCGCGCCGGGCGGCCCCGGCGCTGCTGCTGGCGCGCGGCGAGCCTGCCTACCGGCGCTTCACCGACGCGCTCGCACGCAGCGCGCCGGAGGGCGAGGAGGACGCGCCGGAGCCCGAGCCGCCCACTCCGGACGAGGCCGACGCCTACTTCCGCGAGCCACTTCGGCGCCATCCCGCCGCGCCAGGCGCTCCTGGCGGAGCGCGCCCCGGACGTCTACCAGGGCTACTTCCGCCTCCACCGGCGCGTGCTCGGCGCCGAGCCGGGACGCGCGAAGCTCGCCGAGCTCCTGATGCTGGCGCTGAACGCCGCCGCGATGCAGCCCGCCTTCACCGCGATCCACATGGCGGGCGCGCGCCGGGCCGGCGCGTCCGAGGAGGAGATCGTCGAGGCCGCCCTGTGCGCGATCCCCGTCGTCGGGATCGCGGCCTGGCCGGTGGCGGCTCAAGCGCTCACCGGCGAGCTCTGAGCCAGGCCGAGGAGCGCCGCGGCGAGCTCGGCCGCAGGCGTGGGCACGCCCGCCTCCGCGCCGCGCGCGGCGACGGCGCCCGACAGCGCCTCGATCTCGGTCGGCCGGCCCGCCTCGAGGTCCACCGCGATCGAGGGCCGATGGGGGCCGATGCCGCCCCACGTCTCGAGCGCGTGCACCCAGATCTCCTCCCCGTTCAGCCGCACGCCGCTCGCGACGCCCGACCGCGATCACCTCGTCGAACATGCGCCGCAGGGCGCGCCGCCGCGGCTCGCCCTCGAGCGCCTCGGCGACGGTGCAGCGGAGCAGCGCGCAGAACGGCCCCATCGACGCCGTGAGCGCGAGCTTGCGCCACACGACGTAGTCGACGTCGTCGAGCAGCTCGGCGGGGAGCCCGGAGCCACGCAGCGCCGCCACCAGGTCGAGCGCCGCACGCGCGGCGGGGCCCGGCGGCGGCGTCCCAAGCGAGGTGAGCGAGCTGCCCGAGAGCGCCGACGGTGACGGGCTGACGCGCCCGGGCCCGGCGAGCTCGGCGCCCACGGTGGTCGAGCCGGCCACCACTCGCTCCGGCCCGAGCGCGGCCGCCAGCGCACGGTCGTTGCCGAGCCCGTTCTGGAGCGTGACCGCGATCGCGCCGTCCCCGAGATGCGGCACGAGCGCCGCGGCGGCGGCCTCTGTGGCGGGAGACTTGACGAGCACGAGCACCGCCTCGGCATCGGTCGCCGCCGCCGGGTCGGTGGTGGCAGTCCAGCGCGACCGTCAGCGGCTCCGCACCCGCCGCGTCGAGCACGAGCCCGTCGCGGGCGATCGCCTCGACGTGCTCCTCGTCGATGTCGATCAGCGTCACCGCATGGCCGCCGCGCGCGAGCAGGGCGCCGTACGTCGAGCCGACCGCGCCCGCGCCCAGCACGGCGATCCTCACCGGCGCCGCTCCCGCCCGCCCGGGCCGCGGTCGAAGAGCCGCGCGCCGGAGCTGTCGCGCAGCTCGTGCTTGAGGACCTTCTCGGTGGGCGTCTTCGGCAGCTCGTCGCGCAGGTCGAGGAAGCGCGGGCACCGCGAAGTACGGCAGCCGCCCGTCGCACCAGGCCCAGAACTCCTCGGGGTCGAAGCCCGGGGCGGCCGGGTCGAGCACGAGGCACGCCTTGATCTCGTCCTCGCCGCCCTCGTCGGCCGCCACCGCCACGACCGCGGCCTCGGCGACCGCGGCGTGCGTGCCGAGCACCTGCTCGACGTCCGCCGAGGCCACGTTCTCCCCGCGCCGGCGGATGCGGTCCTGCAGGCGGTCGAGGAAGCACAGGTTGCCGTGCTCGTCGAAGCGGCCGAGGTCGCCCGTGTGGAACCAGAGGTTGCGCATCGCCGCTGCGCTGCGCTCGGGCATGCCGAAGTAGCCGCTCGTGACCGTCCACGGGAGCCGCGGCCGCACCAGGATCTCGCCGCTCTCGCCGGGCGGGACCGGCTCGTCGGTCTCCGGGTTCGCGATCGTCACGTCGTAGTACTCGTCCCCGACCGGCCCGGCGGAGGCCGGCGCGGAGGGCTCGACGATCCGGTTGGCGACCATGCCGACCTCGGTGGTGCCGTAGGAGGTCACGAGCCGCTCGATGCCGAAGCGCTCGCGGAACCGCTCGACCGTTCCGGGCACGCATGGCACCGTCCACGCCGAGCGCAGCTCGTGGTCCCGGTCCTCCGCGGCCCGGGGCTGCGCCAGCACGAACTCGAGCATCACGCCGAGCATCGACGTGTGCGTCGCTCCGCATGCGCGGATCCGGTCGAGCCAGCGCGAGGCCGAGAAGCGCTCCTCGAGCCGGGCGCGCGCGCCCGAGATCAGCGCCCCGTACACCGTCATCTGCGCGTTGATGTGGAAGAGCGGGAGCTCGGTGCTGTAGACCGAGTCCCCGTCCATGCCGAGCAGCTCGCCGTTCCGCTCGCAGAGCAGATGCATGCTGGCGTGCGGCATGAGCGCCCCCTTCGAGCGCCCGGTCGTGCCCGAGGTGAACATGATCGAGCCGGTGTCGGCCGGGCCGATCTCCTCCGCCGGCGGCGCCGCGTCGAGGGGCAGCTCGCCGAATGACCGCAGCTCCACGCCCGGCAGCGGGTCCGCGGGCTCGCCGACGACGATCACCGAGCGCAGCTCCGGCAGCTGCGGCAGCGACGCCGCCAGCGTGTCCAGGAAGCGGCTCTCGAGCACGATCACGCGCGCCTGCGCCGTGTTCGCCAGGTGCTCGAGGAACTCGCCGCGGTACTCCACGTTCACGGGCACGTGCGGGGCGCCGAGCTTGCTCAGGGCGAACCACGCGAGCACGAACTCGAGCCTGTTGCCCAGCATCAGCAGCACGCCATCGCCGCGCCGCACGCCGAGCGCCGCCAGGCCCGCCGCCAGCCGGTCGCTGCGCTCGTCGGCCTCGGCGAAGCTGATCTCCGCGCCGTCCGCCGCGAACGAGAGGAAGGGCCGGTCGCCGTGCTCGGCAGCACGCTCGCGGAGGAGCGGCGGCAGCGCCCAGCGCTCGCGGTCGGGGACGACGAAGCTCACGCGGCAACCTCGCTCGTGCGGGTCCGGTCGACCGCGCAGAGCAGCTCGAGGCACGTGTCGGTGAGCGGCGCCGCAACGTCGCGGCGGGCCGCCTCGGACACGAGGAAGCCCTGCACGGCGTCGAGCTCGAGCCGGCGCCCGCGCTCGATGTCGGTGAGCATCGAGATTCGGATCTGCGTGTTGCCAGCGGCTTCCATCGCGCGCCCGCGCTCGCGGATCTCCTCCACCGCCTCGTCCTGCGGGGCCGACGCGAGCGTGCGCACGGGGAACATCCCGGGGAGGTCGTCGAGCTCGACCCCCGCGGCGCTCGCCACGGCCGCCCCCTCGCAGAGCAGCCGCACGTAGAGCTCGGACAGCCGGGGGTCGAGCAGCACGCGGTGGAAGGGCTCGCGCGACAGCGCGCACAGCGACATCACGGGCGAGGCGTGCACGAGCTTCGACCATTCGGCGGACGCGATCCGCTCGCTCGCCACCACCTGCATGCCGCCCGCCTCGAGCAGCGCGGCGAGCCGCCGCACGCGCGCGCTGACGCCGGTCGGGAGCTCACCGAGGTAGGTCGTGCCCGGGAGCGTGTGGCGGACGAGGCCCGGCCCCTCCTGGGTCGCCCCGACCATGCTCATGCCGCCGATCACGCGCTCGCGGCCGCACCAGCCGCTCAGGAGATCGTCCTTCTCGACGCCGTTCTGAAGAGACACGGCGAGCTCGAGCGAGCCGAGCAGATGGCCGAGGCCGGCCAGCACGGCCTCCGTGTCGTGCGACTTCGTGAGCAGCACCAGGGTGTCGACCGGCTCGATTCGCTCGGGCCGCCAGTCGGCCCGCAGCGACGCGCTCCAGCGGCCGTCCGGCCCCTCGATCTCGACCGCGCCCGCCCGTTGGACGGCCTCGGCGTGAGGCCGCCGCGCGAGCAGCTGGACGTCCGCGCCGGCCCGCGCGATGTGCGCGCCGTAAACCGTGCCGAGCGCGCCGGCGCCGGCGATCAGCACCCGCAGCGCGCCGGGCGTCACCCCGCTCGCGGCTTGAAGCCGATGTGCAGCTCCTTGAGCGCGCGCAGGAAGTAGCTCGGCTCATAGCTGAATTCGTTTGCGCCCTCGATGAACCACAGCTCGTCGATGCGCTCGACGATGCCCTTGAAGCCGAAGTACAGCTCGCGCCGGGCGAGCGGGGCGCCCAGGCAGTGATGCGTCCCGACGCCGAAGGCCAGATGCGTCTTGGGCCGCTCGCGTCCGAGGTCGACGTCGGCGGGGCACTCGAAGCGGCGGTCGTCGCGGTTCGCGGAGGCGAAGCGAATGTTGATCACCGAGCCGGCGGGGATCGTCACGCCGTGAAGCTCGATGTCGACCGCCGCCTCGCGCAGGAGGCCCTGGACCGGCGACTCCACGCGCAGCACCTCCTCGATGAAGCGCTCGAGGTAGGCGTCCGGGTCGGCCTTGAGGCGCTTCCAGATCTCGGGCTTCTGGATGAGCAGCATGATGCCCGCGGAGAGGGCGTTGGTGGTGGTCTCCGAGCCGCCGACGAACAGATCGGCCATGAGCTCCGAGTGCAGCTCGGCGTCGGTGAGGGTGCGGCCCCACTCGGGGATCTCGTTGTTGACGAGGTCGCTCAGCAGCGTGCCGTCCGGCTCCTCGCGGAGGCGCTCGATGATCGGCTGGAAGTAATGCTGGGCCTCGATCTCGAGCTCCGCCGACCAGACCTGCTCCTCCTCGTTCAGCGAGAGCCCGAGGCGGCGGATCCAGGCGTCCGTCCAGGTCTTGATCTTGGGCATGTCCTCCTCGGGCACGCCCACCTGCCTGCCGATCGCGACGAGCGGCAGCGGCACGGCGAAGGCGCGCACGAACTCGCATTGCCCATCGTCGATGAAGTCGTCGATCAGCCGCTTGACGAGCGCCTCCAGGAACGGGTCGAGCTCCTTGATGCGCTCGGGCCGGAAGGCGTGGTTGAAGAGCCGCCGCAGCTGCATGTGGCGCGGCTCGTCGTGGGCGTCGAGCGTGGGCACGGGCACCCAGCCCTTCTCCTCGTAGAGCTTCTGCAGGCGCTCCTGGGTCCGGGCCGCCTCTGCGAGCTGGCGGGCGTGCTCCTCGTTCTCGGGCTTGATGGCCTTGACGGTGTCGCCGGCGGCGTTGCCGACACCGTTGGAGAAGCGGTCGGTGTCGAGGAGCGCCATGCGCACGTCCTCGTAGCGGGTGAGGACGAACATGCCCGTGGCGGGGTCCTTCCAGACCGGCGCGTCCTCGCGGAGCCGCTCGTACGCGTGATACGGGCAGTCGTTGACGGCCGAATCGAAGAAGTTCACCTCTGGCGCCTGCGAGGCCATTCGCGTCCCTCCTGTCTGGAATCCCCCGGCGGCAAGGTATCCGCATCACGATTGGTCGTCAACCCAACGTTTGGTTAATATTGCGGCGGTGTCCGAGCCGGCCGTTCGCCACGTGCCGCCGCCGCGGGCGATACTCGCGACGGTCGCCACCGCCGCGCTCGCCTACTCGTTCATGCAGACGCTGGTGCTTCCGGCGTTGCCCGAGTTCGAGCGCGAGTTCGACGCATCGCCCACGGCCGCCGCCTGGATCGTGTCCGGCTTCTTCCTGTCGTCGTCGATCAACATCCCGATCTTCGGGCGGCTCGGGGACTCGCTCGGCAAGGTGCGCGTGCTGACGGCCGTGCTGATCGTCCTCGCGATCGCGACGGTGGGCTGCGCGCTCGCTCCGAGCCTCGAGGTCCTGATCGGGTTCCGGGTGCTGCAGGGGGTCGCGGGAGCCGTGTTCCCGCTCAGCTTCGGCATCGTCCGGGACCAGCTGCCGACCGACCGGGTGGGCTTCGGGATCGGCGTCGTCAGCGCGATCTTCGGGATCGGCAGCGGCTTCGGCTACGTGATGAGCGGGGTCCTGCTCGAGCTGCTGAGCTGGCGCTGGCTGTTCATCGTCGCACTGGTGCCGGTGGCCGTTGCGATCGCGCTGGTGCCGCGCCTGCCGGAGTCGCGCGAGCTCGCGCCGGGCAGGCCCGACTGGCTCGGCGGCCTGCTGCTCTCGCTGTCGCTGCTCTGCCTGCTCGTGGGCCTCACCGAGGGCAAGGACTGGGGCTGGACGAGCCCCGCCGTGCTCGGGCTGTTCGCCGGCGGGCTCCTGATGCTGGCGATCTGGACCGCCGTCGAGCGGCGCGTCAAGTACCCGATGGTGGACCTGGACGTGCTTCGCGCGACCTCCGATCGCGCTGCTCAGCGTCTGCACCTTCCTGATCGGCTACGCCATGTTCGCCGTCTACACGATCCTGCCGAGCTTCGTGGCCGCCGACCCGGCCGAGTCGGGCCATGGCTTCCAGGCGTCGCCGATCGAGATCGGCGTCTTCCTGCTGCCCGTGGCCGTCGCGATGCTCGTGAGCGGGCCGCCGGCCGGCGGCGCGCGCAACATGGCGCCCATCAACGTGCTGCGCCTGGGGATCGTCGCGCTCACGGTGTCGCTCGGGCTGATCGCGTTCGTCCACGACGATCGCTGGCTGCTCTACCTGTGGCTCGCCGTCCTCGGAGTGGGCACCGGCATCGTCCTCGCGGTGCTCGGCCGGCTGGCGGTCGAGGCCGTGCGGCCGGACCAGACCGGCATCGCCGGCGGCATCAACACGCTCATGCGCACCGTCGGCGGGGCGGTGGCCGCTCAGGCGAGCGCGGTGATCGCCGCCGGCTTCGTGCTCCCCGACGGCGTGCTCGCGGAGAAGGGCTACACGATCGCGTTCGCCGTCGCGGCGCTCGGCGGGCTGGCGGCGCTCGTTACGACGATCCCGCTGGCGCCGTGCGCGTGTCGGCCACACCGCCGCCTTTGCGCAGTACCAACCGACCAACCGTTTGCCTTAGACTGCCGCCAACTCTGCGACCTGAGGAGAGGTGCATGAAATTCGGTCTGCTGTTCCGCGTCCAGGACCCGCCGAATGCCGAGAACATCGTGGGCCGCTGGCAGGAGGCGCTCGAGACGGCGAAGGTGGCGGAGGAGGCCGGCTTCGACGGGCTTTTCCTGCCCGAGCATCACATGATGCCGGACGCGTACCTGCCCTCTCAGTGGCCGGTGCTCGGCGCGCTCGCCGCCGTCACGGAGCGCGTCGATCTTGGGACGACAGTGCACCTGCTCCCGTTCGAGCACCCGATCCACACCGCCGAGCACGGCGCGATGGTGGACACGCTCTCGAACGGCAGGCTGCGGCTCGGCGTGGGCATGGCCAACTTCCCCGAGGAGTTCGACCTCTTCGGCCTCGAGCACAAGCGCCAGGTCTCGCGCTTCGAGGAGGGCGATCGAGATCGTCCAGCGCGCCTGGGCCGGGGAGGAGCTCGACTTCGAGGGCAAGCACTTCAAGGCCAAGGGTCACATCACCCCGAAGCCCGTCGGCGCCGAGCTCTGGATCGGGGCGATGTCAGAGCCGGGCGTGCGCCGCGCCGCGCGCTTCGGCACCCGCTGGCCGACCGACCCGCTCCACAACATCGACGTCATGAAGTACTGGACCGACCTCTACCGCGAGGCCGGCGTCGAGTACGGCACCTCCGACAAGCTCGGCGTGGTGCTCCTGCGCGACGGCTGGGTGGCCGACTCGCTCGAGGAGGTCGAGAAGGTCTGGTGGCCGTGCATCCGCAGCGAGCACTGGTTCTACTTCGAGCGCGTGCCGCGCTGGGTCGCCGAGCGTGAGCCGTTCCTCGCCGACGTGAAGACCGAGGACGACTTCAAGTTCGAACAGCATCACATCGATCGCCTGATCGTCGGCAGCCCCGAGGAGTGCATCGAGAAGATCCGCAAGTTCCAGGAAGTGCTCGACATGGACTACCTGATCATGTCCTTCCGCGTCGCCCTCGGCCCGAGCTTCGAGGAGGAGCTCGAGTGCGTGCGCCGCTTCGGGCGCGACGTGATCCCGGCGTTCAAGGACGGCGGTGGCTAGCACAGCCGCCGCGGCGGCGGCCGCCGAGGCAAGCCCCGGCCCGCGGCTCAGCGTCCGGGTCGGCGTCGGGTGGAACCCGTTCGGCGGCGACGGGCTGGGCGACGGCCGCTTCTGGGAGGCGGTCGAGACGATGGAGGAGATCGGCTACGACTCGCTCTGGCTCGCGCGACACCGCGGCGCTCCCCGGCGCCGCGCCGCTGCCGATGCTCGCCGCGGTGGCGGCGCGCACCGAGCGGCTGAAGCTCGGCATCGGCGTGCTCGTGCTGCCGCCGCGCAACCCGGTGCTGCTCGCGCGCGAGCTCGCCACCGTCGACGTGATCTCGGGCGGCCGGCTGCTTCCGGCCGGCGGGCTCGGCATCAACATCCCGCCGAGCTCGAGGCGATGGGCGTCACGCGCGACGAGCGCGTGGGGCGGCTCGAGGAGTCGGTCGAGATCATCAAGGCGCTCTGGCCGGGCGAGCCCGTGACGATGCGCGGGCGCTTCTGGTCGCTCACCGACGTGCGGCTCGAGCCGCGGCCGGTGCGCCGCAAGCTCGAGTTCTGGCTCGGCGGCTCGGCGCCGCCGGCGCTGCGGCGGATCGGCCGCATCGCCGACGGCTGGCTCGCCTCGTTCGTCGGCCCCGACGAGTTCGGCGGCATGGTCGACGTGATCCGCGCGAGCGCCGCCGAGGCCGGCCGCTCGATCGACGAGGACCACTACGGCGCCACGATCTTCGCCGCGCCCGAGCGAGGACGAGCTGCCGGACGCCGCGCGCCGGCTGCTCGACCGCCGCGCCGAGCTCGCGCGCGAGGACCACATCGCCTACGGGACCGACGAGCTGCGCGCGCTGCTTCGAGCGCTTCCGCGCCGCCGGCGCGACCAAGTTCGTGGCGATCCCCGATGGCCCGCGACCTGGTGCCGTGGCTGCGCGAGATGTACGCCGAGGCGATCGAGCCGTTCGAGGCGGTGGCCTGAGCGTGGCCGCGGTCGACGTCGAGCGGACCAACGAGCTGATCCGGCTCTTCGGCGACCACCAGTACAAGGACATGCGCGTCGAGCGGCGCGAGGCGATGCGCTCGGTGCTGTTCGACCTGCCGCGCCGCTCCCCGCTCGGCTGGCAGTGCCTCTACGAGCACGCCCCCGCCTTCCTGCGCGAGGCCGGCGAGCAGCGCCACGCCGGAGGAGATCGGCGCCGGGATGCGCACGCGTCGGCTCGCGTCCGTACGCGCTGCAGCCGTTCATCTTCGTGTGCAGCTACCTGGGCGCGCGCCAGATGCGGATGCTGGAGCTCGGGCTCTCGCAGGGCGACCCGTTCCCGGACGAGCGTCCCGAGGACCTCGCGTTCATCATGGACTTCTGGGCGCGGATCATGAGCGCGTACCGCTCCGACGACGCGCTGTTGCCGCGCCAGGCGGGGGGCAGCCTGCCGATCCTCGACGACGACCTGGTCGCGGAGCTCGGCGAGCGCGCCCAGCCCGCGTCGGAGGACGACCGGACAGCGATCCGGCGGATGGCGGCCACGCTCGAGCTCTTCAACTTCGTCCTGCACGGCGAGCAGCGCGACGGCATCTTCGGGCACGGCCCGTACGACCTCGGCGGCGGCTCGCTGCTGCTCGCCAAGGAGTTCAACGACCTCCGCAACGACTACATGCCGTGGGCGAGCACCGCCACGCGCGTGCCGGTGGCGAACGTCGCGGTGATCCAGGTGGCGCGCGACGTCGAGGTCAGCTGCGACATGTTCGGCTCGATGACGGTCCACCCGCACGAGATCGACGATCGCCTCGAGCGCATCGTGGTCCTCACGAACGAGGACGGCACGCTGCGCGAGGTCGACATCGACGAGGTCGTGGCCATCCAGGAGGCCGCCGCCGACGCCCAGGAGGAGCTCTTCCTCAAGGCGGTCGAGTGGGACGCGCGCTACAAGATCGAGTACGGCGCGCCGATGTTCGCCAACCACCTCAAGCCGTTCCTCGACGCCGCCGGCCTGGGCGAGGACGCGGCGCAGCGGCTGATGGACGCCTGCCAGGGCACCGCCGACCGGATGGTGGACGAGATGCTCGAGGTCGAGCTGCCCCCGATCTGGGGCCACATGGCGAACCCGCAGGGCGACTTCTACTGGCCGATGTCGGCCTGAAGCAGCAGCGCGTCGACCGCCGTCGCCCCCTGCCCGCGCGGATGCACGAGCAGCGGGTTGACCTCGACGGCCTCGAGCCGCTCGCCCGCGGCCACGGCCGCGGCGGCCACGCCCTCGATCGCCGCCACGGCGGCGTCGAGGTCCGCCTCGGGAGCGCCGCGGTAGCCGTGTAGGAGCGGCGTCACCGAGAGCTCCTCGAGCATCGCGCGCGCCTCGCCCGCGCGCAGCGGCAGCATGCGGCGCGACACCTGCGGCGCCAGCTCGGCGAGGAGGCCGCCCGGCCCCACGACCAGCACCGGCCCCAGCACGGGATCGCGGCGCGCGCCGATGATCAGCTCGACGCCCGCGGGCGCCATGGCCTGCACGACCGAGCCCTCGGGGTCGGCGCCCGCGGCTCGCGCGCCGCCTCGACCACGCGCTCGTGGGCGGCGGCCGCCTCGTCCGGCCCGGACACGCCGACCACGACGGCGCCGGCGTCGCTCTTGTGGAGCAGGTCGCGTGCGGAGGCCTTCACGACGAGCGGACCCGCGCCGAGCTCGGCGGCGGCCGCGCGCGCGTCATCGGCGCTGCCGCAGAGCAGGGTTCGCGCGGTCGGCACCCCGCAGCTCCCGAGCAGCGCGAGCGTCTCGGCCTCGGTCGCCGTGCGCTCCGCGGGCAGCTCGAGGGCGAGCGCCGCGGAGGCCGGCTCCTCCGGTCGGGCGGCCCCGACGACCGCTCGCGCCGCCAGGGCGCGCATGCAGCGCGCCGCGTCCTCGAACACGGCCAGCCCGGCCTCGCTCAGGCGCAGCCGCGAGGGCCGGCTCATCTCGCCCGCCGTCCAGAGGACGGCGAGGTTGGCCGGGTCGGCGCCGAGCACCAGGTCGGCCAGGCGCTCGGAGTCCTCGGGCCGGTGGACGGTGAGCACGAGCACGGCCGTGCCGAACTCCTCGGCCTCCGTGAAGGCGCGCAGCGACTCGTGGAAGATCTCCGGCTTCTCGGAGAACATCCCGCTCATGTCGGCGGGGTTCGAGAGGGCCGCGAAGTCCGGCATGACGGCGGCGAGCCGCTCGCGCGTGGCGGGGCGCAGGTCGGGCAGCTCGAGGCCCGCGCGCTCGGCGGCCTCGGTCGAGATCACGCCCGCTCCGCCCGAGGTCGTGAGGATCCCGACCCCGCGCGTCGAGGCGGGGCCGAGCCGCTCGAGCGCCACGCAGGTGTCGATCAGGTCGTCGAAGCCGTGCACGCGGACCGCGCCGTGACGCGCAAGGAAGGCGTCGACGACATCGTCCTCGGTGGCGAGTGCCCCCGTATGCGCCGCGCTGGCACGCGCCGCCGCCGCGGTCGCGCCCGCCTTCAGCACCACGACCGGCTTGCCGGCGGCGCGCAGCGCGTCGAGGCCGCCCGCGAAGGTCTCGGGCTCGCGGATCCCCTCGAGGAAGATCCCGACGACCGAGGTGGGCTCGTGGTCCGCGAGCCACCAGAGCAGCTCGCCCACCTTGAGGTCGGCCTCGTTGCCGGTGCAGACCGCCACGCTGAGCCCGGCCCCCGCGTCCTGCGAGCGCTCGACGAGCAGTCCGGCGACTCCGCCCGACTGCGCGAGCAGCGAGATGCCGCCGCGCGCGAAGCTCGGCCGGAAGCCGACCCCGGAGGCGATCACGCAGGTCGAGTCGGCCATGTTGATCAGCCCGGGGCTGTTGGGGCCGACCACGCGAAGGCCGGTGCTTCGGGCCAGCTCCGTGATGCGCCGCTCCTCCTGCGCGCCCTCCTCGCTCACCTCGGAGAAGCCGGACGAGAAGATGACCGCGCCGCCCACGCCCGCCTCGGCGCACTCCTCGATGCCGGTCAGGACCTTGTTATGGGGGAGCGAGATGACCGCGAGGTCGACCGGCCCGTCCTCCGCCGCCGCCGCGATGCTGGGCGCGCACGGCAGCCCGTCGATCACGTCGCGGGCCGGGTTGACGGGCACGATCCGGCCGCCGAAGCCGTGGCGCTGAAGGCCGGTGATGAAGCGGCTGGAGAGAGCGCCGGGGCGCGACGAGGCCCCGAGCACGGCGACGGAACCCGGCCGCAGAACCCGGTCGAGGCCGGCCACTTGGCTGGGAGCCTCGGCGCTCACGGCCCGCAGCCTAACCCATCAGACGAACGATTGGTTGGTCACTCGCCACCCTCGCCGCGCTGCTCCTGGGCTCGCCACGCCCGGTAGCTCGGCAGGTCGCCCGGGAGGGTGCCGCGCCCGGTGTAGCCGCCGGGCCAGCCGGCCGGCTCCTGGCGTATCGGGTTGCGCTCGCGCTCCTGCCCGTACCAGAGCAGGTGACGGCGGTTGAGGAAGAGCCAGCGCCCGTCGCGGCGCACGTAGCGGTCCTGGTAGAGGATCGCCTGGTCGACGAACTGCTCGCCGAAGTCGAGCGCGGCCCAGCAGTAGACGCTGCCGGTCGCCTCGTCCGAGCCTTCGAGGTCGACCAGGTGGTTGCCGACGAAGTGGATGGTGGTGCCCTTGCGGAACCAGCGCGCCGCCTCGCTCCGGACGGTGTGGATGTCGATCACCGGGGGACTCGCGGGCTCGTCCGTCTCGGCCCAGAGCGACAGCAACAGGTCGCGGTCGCGCGAGTCCTGCGCGAACGCGTAGCGGTAGGCGAGCTGGCGGATCTCGTGAACGGCCCAGAGGCGCTCGAAGCCGTCGCCCGTCATCGGTTGTCGTAGCGCCGGTCCTGGAGGCCGGCGGCGAGCACCCCGGCATCCACCGGTATGTCGCAGCCCGTGCACATCGCGGCGAGGTCGCTCGCGCAGAAGAGCGCGACCCGGGCGAGCTGGTCGGGCACACGCTCGCCGGCGAGCGGGTGGAAGTCGGGCGCCTCGCTCGTGGTCACCTCGGCGCCGACCTCGGCGCGCGCCTCGGCCAGGCCCTCGGTCGGGAACGAGCTCGGCGACAGCGAGATGACGCGCACGCGGTGGGGGCCGAGCTCGACCGCGAAGCTCTTGGTGAGCCCACGCACGCCGTGCTTCGAGCTCACGTAATGCGCGAGCCCCGGGCCGTAGCCGCGGTGGCCCGCGGTCGAGGCGAGGTTCACGATCACGCCGCCCTCCCCGCGCTCGACCATCCGCCTGCCCGCCGCGCGGCAGCCGTAGAAGGTCGCGCGCAGGTTGAGGTCGAGGACGAAGTCCCATTCCTCGTCGGTCATTTGTATCCCCGGACTGCGCGGGAAGACGCCTGCGTTGTTCACCCAGATGTCGACCCCGCCCAGCTCGGCGACGGCGCGGTCGGCCACCGCTTCGACCTGGGCCGAGTCGCGAACGTCGGCGCCCACGCCGAGCGCGGTGACCCCGCGTGCGCCTGCGAGCCGGCCGGCGGAGCTGCGCGCCGACGTCTCGTCGAGATCGGCGAGCAGCAGGGTGGCGCCGGCCTCGGCGTAACGCTCCGCGATCGCGAACCCGAGGCCGCGGGCGCCGCCGGTGATCACGGCCACGCGGCCGGCCAGCGAGGTGAGCTCCGACAGGGGGATCATCCGGCTCCTCTCAGGTGAACGGGCAGGGCGCGCAGCTGGCGCATCATCGCGGGACCCCGGAACACGAGCTCATCGGGGTCGCCGGCAAGCTCGATCTGGGGAAAGCGGCGGGTGAGCTCGGTGAACGCGATCTCACCCTCCAGGCGGGCGAGCGAGGAGCCCAGGCAGAAGTGCGGGCCGAAGCCGAAGCTCAGGTGCCTGCGCGCGTCCTCGCGCGTGATGTCGAGCTCCTCGGGGCGCTCGAACACCTCGGGATCGCGATTGGCGCCGGCCAGCATCGTCAAGACCGTCTGGCCGCGCGGGAGGGGCGTCCCGCCGATCTCCACGTCCTCGACGACGACGCGCTGCTCCCACTGCACGGGTGTGACCCAGCGCAGGAGCTCCTCGACCGCGCCGGGCACGAGGGTGCGGTCGGAGCACAGGAGCTCCCACTGGCCGCGGCTGCGCAGCAGCTCGACGAGGCCGATGCTGATCAGGTTGGTCGTGGTCTCGTGGCCTGCGAACAGCAGCACCACGAACATCGCCGCGAGCTCGTCCTCTGAGAGGCGCTCCTCGCCCTCCGCGCCGAGCAGCGCCTCGACGAGGTCCGAACCGGCGGTGGGGTTCTCGCGGTGGCGCGCGATCACTCCGCCCACGTACGCGCGGAATTCCTCGATCGCGTGATGGGCGTCGATCACGAGCGCCGGATCGGTCGAGCCGAGGTGACGGGCGATGCGGTTGCCCCAGCTGCGGATCTCGTCGCGGCCCTCCTCGTCCGGCACGCTCAGGATGTCCGCGATCACCATCAGCGGGAAGCGGTAGCCGAACGTCATCAGGTCGCACTCGCCCTGGCCGTCCAGCGGATCGAGCAGCTCGTCGCAGTAGCCCTGGATCATCGTGCGCATGTCCGCGATGCGGCGCGGGGTGAACGCGCGGTGCGCGATCCGCCGCAGGCGCTCGTGCGTCTCGCCCTCGGTCCGGCTGATCTGCAGGCCCTGGAAGGCGGCGATGCGGTCGAAGGCGTCCTGTGCATCCGGGGGCAGCGCGGAGCGGATGGCCTCGGCCCGGCTGCCCTCGAAGAAGCCGCGGCGGCTGCCGTGGACGTTGTCGCGGTGGAGCTCCTTGATGTCGTCGTAGTTCGTCAGCAGCAGCGTGTGTTCGTGGCGATAGGCCCGGTGCTGCTCGCGAAGCCGGCGCCAGAGCGGGTTCGGGTTCGCCATCGTCGCCGGATCGGAGGCGAAGACGAGCGCCAGCTCGTCGTCGAGCGACAGCTCCGTCCGGCCGGGGGCGCTCATCCTGCCTCCACGAGGCCGAGCGACGCGGCGATGAAGCGGACCTCGTCGTAGATGTCGGTGGGAACGGCGAAGCTCTCGAGGGCGCGAATCTCGTCGATGCGACCCGCGAGCTCCTCGGCCTCGACCGCGGACTCGTCGGGCGCGACCCAGCCGGGCGTCTCGCCGACGAACACCCGCGCGTAGCGGCCGAAGCCGACCGAGAACGCCTCACCGCTCACCGCGCAGGCGCGGCTCGCCAGGTAGACGACGAACGGGGTCACCGAGCGCACGTGGCGCCGCGGGGCGAGCGCGTCGCGGACCTCCGCCGGGTAGTGGCGCTCGTAGTCGGGCACGGGCTGGGCGGTCTCGAGCCGGGTGCCGGCCATCGGCAGCAGCGCGTTCACCCGGATGCCGTGCTCCCGCCCCTCGAAGGAGAGCGCCTTCGCGAGCCCGTACACGCCTGCCTTGGCCGCCGCGTAGTTGCTCTCTGCCTGCATCGCAAAGAGGCCGCCGGCCGAGCTCGTCATCACGACGCGCCCCTCGCCCGAGCGCCGCAGCGCCGGCCAGGCTGCGCGGGTCACGAGGAAGCTCCCGCGCAGGTGGACCTCGAGCACGGCGTCGAAGTCCTCCGGCGCGAGGTCCTCGACGTACCCGTTGCGCATGAAGCCCGCGTTGTTGACGAGCGCGTCGAGGCGCCCGAAGCGCTCGAGCGCCACGGCGGCGATCGCATCCGCGCCCTCCTCCGTCGAGACCGAGTCGGCGGACACGGCCGCGACGCCGCCGGCGGCCTCGATCTCGCGGACCACCTCCTCGGCGTGCTCGCCCGAGACGTCGTTGACGACGACCGCCGCGCCCCGGCGCGCGAGCTCGAGGGCGTAGGCGCGACCGAGCCCTTGTCCCGACCCGGTCACCACCGCCGCCTGACCGTCGAACGAGAGCGGCAGGCTCATTCGAACAGGCGCAGGACCATCTGGCAGGTGCAGACCGGGCGCTCCTCGCCCTCGCGCTCGCCGCTGACGGCCACGCGGCACTCGTAGCCGCCGCGCGCCTCGGACACATCCGTGACCTCGAAGCGCACCCGCAGGCGTGAGCCCACCGGCACGGGAGCGAGGAAGCGCACCCGATCGAAGCCCGCCAGCACCACCGCCTCGAATCCCTCGATGGCGACCGCCTGCTCGAAGAGCGGTGGCAGCAGCGCGAGCGTGTGCGTGCCGTGCGTGGCCCCGGCGCTGTCCGCACCCTCGTAGTTCGTCGACGGGCCATGGAAGGTGGCCTCGTCGAAGAGGGTCATCTCGTGGCGCCCGAGAGTGAGCCAGCCGGAGGGGGCGAGGGGCATGCCGACGAGCGTCTCGAGCCCCGGCCCACCGGTCACGCGGGGCTGCACCGCGAGACGATCGGCAGCGTCCTCCATCGTTCGGCGAGCGTATCACCAACCAAACATCAGGTCGAAAAGCGCCCACGCCCCGGCTGGTGGTTCACCTTCCTTTAGCGCCGAGACACGCCCGCTGAGATTGCCGCTCCTGAGGGTGCCCATCGCTTAGTGCGGCTGTACTTCGGCGTGCGTGTCCTAAGGCGACCCTAAATGTTGTTGGCGCTTCGTCAAGAACTGTATTAGCATGGCGTCAACAACGTCGCCCTTTTTCACGGGGAGATACGCATCGTGGCGGGGTCTCATTTTTTCGGCTGATTGACGGGAGCGACCACGGGAATCTGGTCGTTGCCGCCAGTCGACCGACTGGGACCCAACCGACCTAACACAGGGGATTGAAGTGACGAAGGTCATCGCCGGCGTGGCCGGGCGGACATGAAGAAGCTCATGCTCATCCCGGTGATCGCCATCGCCGTGATCGCCGCCACAGCAATCGGGGTGCCGGCGGCCCACGCCGGTACGGCAAAGTGCGGCGACGTCCTCAGCTACTACGTGGATGTCCACACAGTCAATGTCAGCTGTGGCACGGCTCGTAGCGTGACCCGGTCGTACATCCGCCGCTTCATCGACTGCGGGAATGTCCATCGCCTGTGTGCAGCCCGGTCGGCCGGTGGGCGAACCTTCCGGTGCCGAGGGCGCTCATCAACGCGCACCTTCGGAACGGGATACCCCACCTTCCGCGTGCGTTGCCGCCAGGAGGGGAGCAGCCGCAAGTACGTCTACTGGTGGGTTGTTCCCGGCGACTGAGATGACGCGGCAGATGAGTGAGGACCGGGGATCGGATTGGTGGCTGCGGCTCTGGCCAAGGGTCAGGGTCCACCAGCATGGCTGTTGGATTTGGGTCGGCCCCGTGAACCAGCGCGACGGCTACGGCCAGATCAAGGTGGAGGGCAGGGTGCGGCTCGTGCACCGCCTTGTCTACGAGATGCACCGGGGACCGATCCCGAAGGAGCGGACGATTGACCACCTGTGCGGGGAAAGACTCTGCGTGAACCCGAGCCACATGGAGGCGGTCGTGCGCAACACGCGCAGGCCGAAGCCGACGCGCTGCGCACGAGGCCACCCTTACACGCCGGAGAACACCTACATTGACCCGCGTGGGTACAAGGTCTGCCGCGTCTGCCGGCGGAAGGGAAAACGTGCGGCGCAAGCACCTGGAGCGAAGACCACGAGGAGTGAGAGGTAGCCTTCGACCTCGGTAGGAGCTATCCACCCTTGCCGGAACACTGTTGAGAGAGCGCGAAGAGATCGGAGTCGCGCCGGAAGTCCTCGGCCGGCGCGAGCGCGATCGGATTGACCCGATCCTTGACCGCACTTCTGGCCGGTGGCCGGGAACCCGGCGATCCGATGAGCGAGCGATCTGACGAAACTCGCCGAGCTCGTCGGCGGGCAGCGCTCGATTGATCCAGCCGTATATCAGCCAGCTCCACGGCGTAATCCTCGGCGCTCAACATGACCTCGAGCGCCCGCCCACGGCCCATGAGCCGTGTGAGGCGTTGCGCGGCGCCGCCGCCGTGCAGCACGCCGAATGCAGGCTCGAACTGCGCGAAGATCGCCGTCTCTCGCGCGACGAAGCGCATGTCGCACGCCAGCACGAACTCGCTGCCCGCGCCACGCACGCGACCCTCGGTCCGGGCGATAGTGCCGAGCGGGCACGCCCTGAGGTGGTGGAACAGGAGGGCGATCGACGCTTCGCCGTCAGCTTGGCGGCCTCTGCCCGGTACTCGGCGACCCGGGTCAAGTCGACGTGCGAGATGAAGTAGTCGGGGTCGGCGCTGCTGAACACGAGCAGCGAGGTCTGGAGGTGGCGATTCTCGCCCGGGCTCAGCCTCCTCGGGAGCGCGCGGCGGCCTCGCCGGGGAACCTCGGCAGCGACCAGCTCGAGATCCAGCGGCCGATGTCGGAACCGGTGACAGTTCGCGTCTCGCCGGCCGGTATGAAGAGAAAGCGCCCGTAGTCCTCCGTGAGCTTCCGAACCGGCGGCTCCTCGAGAGCGTCCGCGAGGATCACGCGCGCGACCTCCGCCCACCTGACCGTCCCGAGCCGGGCCTGGTCGAGCAGCGTGAGCTCGGACTCGCCCGGGCCGCCGCGGGTCACGATCACGCGGTTGCGGGACGGGCGGCGCAAGACGTACATGCGCGCCTCGGCCTCCGGGTGCAGCCTGGGCTCCACGCGGCGACGCTAGCACCGGCGGCCCAGGCTCGACATACTCGGTGCACTTCAACCATGCGATTGGTGGAATCCGAAGCGGGAAGGCAGTTGCCCGAGGACGTCCGGGCGGTCCCGCGCAAGGCGACCGACGTGCGGGTCAACGAGATCGCGGAGGGCATCTTCTGCCTGCGCCTGCCGCTCCCGTATCCCATGCCCGCGTCGGTCAACTCGTACCTGTTGGCCGGCAGCGACGGCTACACGCTCGTGGATGCCGGGACGAGCCTCGCTCCGGGCTGGGAGGCGCTCGAGCTCGGGCTTGCGAAGGCGGGAGCCGAGCCCCGCGAGATCCGCACGCTGGTACTGACCCACATGCATTCCGACCACGCCGGCGGCGCGGCCGTGCTCGTGGAGCGGACCGGCTGCGAGGTGGTGCGCCTGCCGGGGCCGGACACGGCGAACGATGCCTTCCGGGACGTCCGGGCTCCGCTACGCGCACGCGAGCAGGCCTGCCTGAGCGCGGGCGTGCCCGCGGACGAGCTGCCCGCCTGGGCCGACACGAACCTCGCTGACGACGGTCGCCACCCGCACGTGAAGCCGGACCGGCTGCTTGCGGAGGGCGACGGGGTGGACACCCGCTCGGGGCGCTGGCTGGTCGTCCCCACGACCGGTCACTCGCCGACGCAGATCGCGCTGTTCGAGGAGCGGCGGCGCTGGGTGATCTCCGCGGACCTCGCCTACGGGCGCGGCACGCCCTTCCTCGAGTACGGGCACAGCCCCGATCCGGTCGTCGAGCATCTCGAGTCGCTAGAGCGCGTCGAGCGCCTCGGCCCTGAGCTGCTCCTGCCCGGGCACGGGCGGCCGGCGCAGACGCCGCTGCGCGTCCTCGCCCGTGCTCGCAACGCCACGCTCGCCGCTTGCTCGCGGGTGCGCAACCAGCTGTCCGACGAGCCCCGCAGCGCCTACGAGATCGCCATCGCCCGGCTCGGCGGCGAGACCAACACGAACCTCCGCCAGGAGGGCCTCGCGCTCACCGCGACGGTGCTCGCTCACTTCGAGCGGCATGGGGACGTCGTGGCCGAGGTGGGCGACGACGGGATCCGGCGAGTGCGGCTCGCGGCGCGGAGCGGCGCGTGAGAAAGCCGGCCTGGCTGGCGCTGGGCGCCCTGCTCGCGCTCGCGCTGCCGGCGGTGCTGCTCGTGGCCCTGAGCGACCCCGGCCCGGGGCCGCCGAGCGCTCCGCGCGCCGCCCAGGAGCCCGGCCCGCGGCCGCGCCCCGCCACGGGCGGCCCGCGCGTCCTCGACGGCTCGGGCCCCCGTGAGGCCCGCGCTCCGGTACCCGATGGGCTCGGCCCGACCGTCCGGCGCGTGCGGCGCGAGCTCCGCGGCGTACCGCAGTCGGGCCTCGTCCTCGGTGATCCGGATGCGCCAATTTCGATCACCGAATACGGGGACCCGCGCTGTCTCGAGTGCGCCGTCATCCACCGTGACGTGCTCCCCGAGGTGATCCGCCGCTACGTGGCCACGGGACGGGCCTCGTTCAGCTTCCGGCCCTGGCCGCTGTACGGCGGCAGGTCCGAGACGCTCGCTCGCGCGGCGCTGTCCGCCTCCCGGCAGGGCCGCTTCTGGGATTACCTCCAGCTCGCGTTCCTGCGCTCCACCCGCCGGGGCCAGGCGGAGCGGCCGAGCGCCTGGGCGGCCGCTCTGGGAATGGATTTGGCGCGCTGGCGAAGGGACCGGGCGCTCGCGAGATGGCAGACCGAGATGGACGCCACGGTGTCCGTGGCCGAGGCGGTGCACCTGCCCGTGATGCCCGTCTTCCTGGTTCGCGCGTTCGAGCGGAGGACCGCTGACCGTCCTCACCGAGCCGCGCTCGGTCGATGACTTCCTGCTGGCGATCGCGACGAGCGCCGACGACCTGCACGGCCCCGCCTGAACGGGCGCGTTCCCTGTTTTAAGGCTTGATGTGGACGCGTCAAGGTGGTTGACACTCACCCGAGGCAGGAACTAGAGTCGCCTGACGTTTTGACCTACCGATTGGTCGGCTGGTTCACATGAGGAGGAGTATCGAGATGAACAGACGCCTTCTGGCGCTTATCTGTGCTCTGTTGGCGATTGGCCTCATCGCCGCAGGCTGCGGCGATGATGATGACGATGGCGGCGGCGGTACGAGCGGCGGCGGCGGCATCGGCGCAGGCACCGGTTCCGCCAAGGCGAAGGCCGAGAAGGCCGGCGCCGAGGCGGCGAAGGCGGACGGGACGGCCAAGCTCGAGGCGGGCAAGACCGTCGGCTTCCTGCAGATCCTGGGCGGCATCGAGTCCGCCGACCGGACGGCCAACGCGGCCAAGACCGCTCTCGCCGAAGTGGGCTACAAGATGGTGCTCTGCGACGGGGCGGGTGATCCCACCAAGTGGGCGACCTGCGCGGACAGCCTCCTCGGCCGTGGCGTGGACGCCATCATCACCACGGGCATCGAGCCGTCGGCGGTCGCGCCTCAGCTGAAGAAGGCCAAGGCGCAGGGCGTCCCGTTCATCCAGACCGGCGGCCTCGTGTCGCCCGGCTACGACGGCTCCTACTACCCGGACGAGCCCGAGGCGGGCAAGATCCTGGCGGAGTACACGCTCAAGGAGATGGACACGGTTCCGGAGAAGCCGGCTCAGATCATCGTGCACGACTACCCGGCCCCGTGGGCCACGTCGCGCACGGACGAGCTCGAGAAGCTGGTCAAGGCCTCGCCGGACGACTACGAGATCACCGCGACCACGCAGACCGATCCGGCCAACCTGGTCAACGGCACGCGCAAGAGCGTGACCGACCAGATCACGGCGAACCCGGACACGAACATGTTCTGGTTCTCGTTCGACTCGGCGGGCCAGGTCGGCGGCCAGGCCGTTCAGGCGAAGTACGCGGGCAAGCAGTTCCCGGACAAGCCGCTCGTGGCCACCTTCCACGGTGACCTCGGCACGCTGGAGCTGATGAAGGCGGGCGCCGTGGACGTGGCGCTGGACGTGCCCTACGACGCCGCCCCGTGGATCGGGGTCGACCAGCTGCTCCAGTTCTGGGGCCTCGACACGCCGTTCAGCAAGGAGGCTCAGCCGACCTATCCGGGTATCGGCACGGTCTACGACTATGAGGTGATCACGAAGGACAACCTGCCTCCGGAGGGTGAGTACCGGGCGCCGGCGAACGACTTCGTGACCTTCTTCAAGACGAAGTGGGCCGATCAGTTTGGGGGTGGCGGCGCGAACTAGACGCGTCGCTCATTGAAGGGCAACGGGGGCGGCCTGGGGGCCGCCCCCGTTTGTTTCGGGCTGGGGTGCGACCGTCGCTTGACCAGTCACCCCCACAAGTGGTAGACCCCAGCCCCATGGCTGATATATCACCGCCTTCGGGGGACGGCGCGCCCGCCAAGCAATCCGCCGGCGGGATCGATCCTTGGGTCTTCGGCATAGCGGCGGCGATCTCGACGGCCTTCGTGCTGTGGGGAGTGCTCGACTCCGACGGCGTCGCCTCGGTGGCCGACGACGTCCTCAGCTGGATCATCGAGACCTTCGGCTGGTTCTTCGTCCTGTCCACCGTGGTCTTCCTCGTGTTCGCGGGCGTCCTCGCCTTCAGCCGCTTCGGGCACATCCGGCTCGGCAAGGACGACGACCGGCCGGAGTTCCGGACGGTGTCCTGGATCGCGATGATGTTCAGCGCCGGCATGGGCATCGGCCTGATGTTCTTCGCGGTCGCGGAGCCCATCTCGCACCTGACGGCGCCGCCGGCGGGCACGGCGCGCGCGGGCACCGAAGAGGCGGCCCAGCAGGCCATGTCGCTGTCCTACTTCCACTGGGCGCTGCACCCCTGGGCGATCTACGCGATCGTGGGTCTCGCGCTCGCCTTCTTCACCTACCGGCGCGGCCTCCCCAACCTGATCAGCTCGGCCTTCCATCCGCTGCTCGGCGACCGCATCCACGGCCCGATCGGCAAGTCGATCGACATCCTGGCGATCTTCGCGACGCTGTTCGGCAGCGCGACCTCGCTCGGGCTCGGCGCGCTCCAGATCAACAGCGGGCTCGACTTCCTCTGGG
The DNA here is from genome assembly GCA_963788595.1 of uncultured Thermoleophilaceae bacterium. Lineage (GTDB taxonomy): Bacteria > Actinomycetota > Thermoleophilia > Solirubrobacterales > Thermoleophilaceae > JACVRW01. Next base: position 209,434 of record CAWBHC010000006.1, on the reverse strand, counting down.
GCGTCGAGCCGGCGGACGGCATCGCCGTGGCGATCATCGCGGTGCTCACCGCGGCCTTCGTGCTGTCGGCGGTGTCGGGCGTGCACAAGGGCATCCAGTGGCTCAGCAACATCAACATGCTGCTGGCGATCGCCCTCGTCCTCTTCCTGCTCGTGGTCGGCCCGACCGTCTTCCAGCTCGAGACGCTCGTCGAGTCGATCGGGGGCTACCTCACGACGATCGTTCCCGCGAGCTTCCAGACCGGGGCGTTCGGCGATCAGGAGTGGCTGTCCGCTTGGACGATCTTCTACTGGGCCTGGTGGATCTCGTGGGCGCCCTTCGTGGGCACGTTCATCGCGCGCATCTCGAAGGGCCGGACGATCCGCGAGTTCGTGGTGGGCGTCCTGCTCGTGCCGAGCGGCGTGAGCTTCATCTGGTTCGCCGTCTTCGGAGGCGCCGCAATCGACCTGCAGCTCAGCGGCGCCGCAGACCTCAGCGCCATCACGGGCACGCCGGAGATCGCCCTGTTCACGACGCTCGAGGAGTTCCCGCTCTCGGGAGTCACGTCGTTCGTGGTGATCATTCTGGTCGCGCTCTTCTTCATCAGCGGAGCGGACGCGGCCTCGCTCGTCATGGGCATGCTGTCCTCGCGCGGCAACCTCAACCCGGCGCGTGCGGTCACGGTGGTCTGGGGCGTCTCGACGGGCGCAGCGGCGGCGATTCTGCTGCTCGCGAACGGGCTGTCCGCGCTTCAGCAGGCGGCGATCATCGCCGCCGCGCCGTTCACTCTCGTGATGATCGGATTGTGCATCTCACTGTTCAAGGGGCTGGCGAGCGAGGTCGGCACGGCGATCCAGGCCGAGCCGCCCCCGGGCGCCGCCGAGGCTGCCTCAACGGCGCCGGTGTCGGTGCCGCCGACGGTGGCCGGCGGCTCGTAGCCTGAAGACTGGAGCGCAGATGGCTGACCATTCCCACAACGCATTCCGCGGCCTCTACGACATGTTCGCCGAGATGGGGCGGATGCGAGAGCACCTCACCCAGGGCGATCACCCCTCCGAGGCGAGAGCCTCGGGCGGCGGGGCCTGGATCCCGGCGGTCGACATCTTCGCCCGGGGCGAGGACCTCGTGATCCGCTGCGAGCTGGCGGGCATCCCCAAAGAGGACATGGAGATCGCGCTCTGCAGCGGCCAGCTGTGGATCTCGGGTGACCGAGGCGATGCTCCCGAGGGCGCCGATGTGACCGACTACGTGCGCGAGCGCCCCTACGGGCACTTCAGGCGCACGATCGCCCTGCCGCCGGGGATCGAGCGCGAGCAGGTCGCGGCCACGGTGGAGGACGGCCTGCTCGAGATCGTGATCTCGGGCGGAGCGGTCCAGACCCGTGACGAGCGGATCGAGATCGCGGGCGCGGACCGGGGCGAGGTCCGCGTCGACGTGTCGGCCGGCCGCTGACCTCAGTACGACCGTCTCAGCAGCCGCCGCACGGGCGGACGGCGAAAGTTCGTCTGCCCGAGCCCGGCGTTGACCGTGACGAGCGCCAGCTCGGAAATGAGGCTCGCGGTGCCGAGCATGTTGACCTGACGCTTCAGCCGCGCGGCGTCGCGCGGCGTCTCCGGGGCCGGGTGGTTTCCGTCGGCGAGCGGCACGGCGCCGTTCGGGGCGGAATTGGCGAAGCGCATGCCGGTCACCGCGGTCGCGACACCGGTCACGGCCACCGCGGCGACCGCGGCGTCCTTGGCGATCGCGAGCCGGCGCTCGCGCGCGGACAGGCTCGCGGGCTTGGCCTCGTTCACGCGGGCTCCCGCCCAGCCCGCGACGACCGCGATCAGGCCGGCCGAGTTCACCCAGCCGTAGCGGCGCCAGGCCCGGTTGACGACGCGTCCGCGCTCGGAGGGCTTGCTCACATCTGAGAGCGCGGGATGGAGCGCAACGCGGCCGTAGAGGTTCCCGCCCAGAAGTGCGGCGAGGCCGGCGTCGTGGGCGGCGCGGCCGATGCTGCTGACGGTGTCGGATGGGACTTTCAGCTGGGTTGAAGGCATGATGAGCGCGCTACCCGAATCCACCGCGGACACTCCGGTGTGGATGGGGTGAGCGCACCACCGATTAGTTCTCGGGAGCCCGTGCGTTAGACCGCCGACGAGACCAACAAGGAGGACAAGCATGTTGCTCGAAGGCAAGAACTGCATCATCTACGGCGGAGGCGGCAGCATCGGGGCGGGAGTCGCCCGGACCTTCGCGCGCGAGGGAGCGAGGCTCTTCCTCGCCGGGCGCACCCGTGAGCCGCTCGAGGCCGTCGCGGGCGAGCTGGACGGAGCGGCGGAGGTCGAGGTGCTCGACGCGCTCGACGGCCGAGCGGTCGACGAGCACGTGCGCGCCGTGGCCTCGAGTGCGGGGAGCGTCGACGTGTCGTTCAACCTGGTCACGCGCGGCGACGTCCAGGGCATCCCGCTCGTGGACATGACCTGGGAGGACTTCGACGCGCCCGTCGCGGCCGGCCTGCGCGCGAACTTCAACACGGCGACGGCGGCCGCGCGGGTGATGGCGGCGCAGGGCCAGGGCGTGATCCTCACCGTCACGAGCGGGTCCTCCAAGGGCCTGCACCCGGGCATGGGCGGGACCGGCCCCGCCGACGCGGCGATCGAGACGTTCCTGCGCTACCTGGCCGCCGAGACCGGGTCGCAGGGAGTCCGGACGGTCACGATCCACACGGCGGGCGTGCAAGAGACGCTCTCGCGCGCCAAGCTCGAGGCGGTGGACACGGACGCTCCGGACCCGGAGCAGATCATCCAGATGATCGCGGGGATGGCTCTTCTGAAGCGCGCTCCGCGCCTTGCCGAGGTCGCCGAGACGGCGGCCTTCCTCGCCTCCGACCGCGCGTCCGGCATCACGGCCTCGATCGCCAACGTGACCTGTGGGCTGGTGACGGCGCCGTGAACGAGGCGGCGTTCGCGGAGCTGGCCGAGCCGCACCGCCGTGAGCTGCACGTCCACTGCTACCGGATGCTCGGCTCGTTCGAGGCCGCGGAGGATCTCGTGCAGGAGACGTTCCTGCGCGCGTGGCGCCACCGCGAGGGCTTCGAGGGCGGTCCGCTCTTCAGGGCGTGGCTCTACCGGATCGCCACGAACGCCTGCCTCGACGAGCTCCGGCGCAGCTCGCGGCGGGCGCCGTCGGTGCAGTCGCACCGCGACGTGCCGTGGCTCCAGCCCTACCCGGATCGCCTGCTCGACGAGCTGGCGTCGCCGGAGGCCGGGCCCGAGGCCGTGGTCGTGGCGCGCGAGACGATCGAGCTCACCTTCATCGCCGTGATCCAGGCGCTGCCGCCCCGGCAGCGGGCAGTGCTCATCCTGCGCGACGTGCTCGAGTGGAGCGCGCGCGCCACCGCCGAGCTGCTCGACATGACGGTGGCGGCGGCGAACAGCGCCCTCCAGCGCGCTCGGGCGACGGTGCGGGAGCTGCTGCCGGGCGACCACCGTCGGCGCTCGGCCGCCGAACTGACCGACGACGAGCGCCGGCTCCTCGACGCCTTCATCGACGCGCACGAGCGCGGCGACGCCGAGGCCGCCGTCGCGAGCATGCGAGAGGACATCCGCATCGCGATGCCCCCGCACCCGCTCCTCTACGAGGGCCGCGACGCGATAGCGCCGCTGCTCGAGCGCGCCTTCGGCGCGGAGTCGCCCGGCGACTGGCTGCTCGTCCCGACACGCGCCAACCGCCAGCCGGCCGCCGGCAACTACCTGCGGGCGCACGGCGACTCGGAGTACCGCGCCTTCAAGCTGGACGTGATCCGCGTGGAGGACGGGCTGGTCGCGGAGGTCACGACCTTCGGCGCGAGCCTGTTCCCGCAGTTCGGGCTGCCGCCGACCTGGCCTGCGCCCGGCGCCGTCAGGCGCCGGCTTCGATGACCTCGTCGCGGACCATCGCGCCCATGCGCCCGCTGAGCACGAACGAGTACTCGTCCTCGTTCAAGTGGGTGTGCACGGGCGCGGCGAGGGCGTGCGGCGGGATCGTGTGCTCGATGAGGGCGAAGCGCCCTCGGGTCTGCTCGCCGCGGAGCATGTGACGCGGGCCGAGGCCGGGGAGGTCCGTGCGGTCGCCGTCGTTCACCGGCTCGCCTGCTGCGCAACGCCGCCGCCGTTGGCCGAGGCGGGCGCATAGATCACGACCTCCTCGCGCCGGCCCTTGACGCTGACGGAGTCGATCCGCTCGAGCTCGGGCTTCTCGTGCAGCATCATCATCCGCGTCGACTCGGCGAGCATGATCATGTGCGGCGTCCCCTTCGTGAGCGACTCGATGCGCGAGGCGGTGTTGGTCGTGTCCCCGATCGCCGTGTACTCGAGGCGCTTCTCGGAGCCGACGTTCCCGGCCATCACCACGCCGCTGTTGAGCCCCGACCCCGATGCGGAAGCTCTCGTCGCGGCCGGTCGAGCGCATCCATCCGTTGAACTCGTCGAGCGCCGGGCCGGCCATCTCGCGCGGCGGCGGCGTAGGCGCGGTCCGCGTGGTCGTCCATCTCGATCGGCGCGCCGAAGACGGCCATGATGCCGTCGCCCATGAACGCCACGAGCGTGCCGCCGTGGTCGAGGATCACGTCGGTCATGCTCGTGAGATAGTGGTTCAGGACATCGATCACGTCCTCCGGCTCGCGCGTCTCCGAGAAGCTCGTGAAGCCGCGGATGTCGCTGAAGAGCACCGTCACGAGCTCGCGCTGCCCGCCCAGGCGGAGGTCCTCGTCGACGTTGCGGAGCACGTCGTCCACCACCGGCTCGGGCACGAAGCGCGAGAACAGGTCGCGCACGCGCTGGCGCTCGAAGGCGTTGACGACGAGGGCCACGGCGAGCGCCCCGACCACGCCGAGCGCGAGCGACGCGAGCGGATAGAGGAAGCCGATGATCAGCCCGGCGTCGAAGGCGAGCTGCACGGCGACCGCGTACAGGATCGCGAGGGCGAGCCCGATCAGGGCGGCCCGCACCGGTCCGAAGCGCATCGCGATCAGCGGGCCGACCGCGCCGAAGAGCAGGATCAGGGCGACGGTGGTCCAGGCCGGCGCCTCGCGCAGCGGGAAGTCGCGCAGCAGCGTGGAGACCGAGTTGGCGAGGACCTCGACGCCGTACATGTAGTCCTCGCCGCTCACCGACGTCGGGTGGACGTCCTGTAGAAGCGGGGCGGTCGCGCCGACCACAACGATCTTGTCCTCGAACGTGCCCTTCGGGAAGTCGCCGCGAACCACGCGGTAGAACGGGATCGTCTCGACGTTCGCCTTGCCGTGGTAGTCGATCCACGCCCGCTTCTTCCGGGAAGTCGCTCCTCGGGGACCTGCTCCTGCCGGTCGCGTTCGACGATCGCCACCGCGAGCGTGTCGAGCTTCTCCAGGTCGTGCGCCATGCGGCGAACGACGCGGCCTGAGTCCGTCGCGTAGCCGGCGTGGCCCGCGCGTGACTGCAGTGTGCGCAGGACGTCGTCACCCCCGAAGACGTTCGTCTCGCCTTGGTCGTTGACCGTGGTGGTGGCGAGCACGACGTTGCCCGCCTGGGCGATCGCCTCCGCCAGCGCCTGGTCGTCCGAAGGGTTCTCAGAGGGCTCGGTGAACTGGACGTCGTAGCCGATCACGCGCGCCCCGTCGGCCTCGCAGCTGCTTGATCGCCTCGGCGTGGAGGGTTCGCGGGAAGGGCCAGCGCTCGGCGAGCTGGTCGAAGCTCTCCTCGTCTATGCCGACGATCACGATGTCCTCGGGTGGGTCGAGGTCGCCGCGAATGGCGAAGCGCGCATCGACTGTGTCGAGCTCGGAGTCCTTGAGCACGTCGAGGCCGTACGCGGCGAGCACGAAGCCCGTCAGCACCAAGGCGGTGCCGACGAACATGAGCAATCGCAGCCGCCGGCTGCGGCGCCGTCGTGAGACTGGCGAGTCCCTCACGTCCGTCAGTGTGGTGCATCGCGCCTGTTCCCGCCAGAGGCGGGCCCTACCGCTACACGTGCACCCGCGCGCCGAAGAACTCCTCGAGAGCCGGTGCCAGTGCGCCGGAGTCCACGTCGTGCGTCTGGCCCGCCAGCGTGCGGCGCTCGGCATGCGGGAGGATCGCGGCCAGCGCATCCACCGCCGCGGCCGCCCACGGCGGGCTCGCTCCCGCCGTCGAGCAGGAGCACCGGAGCCGTGACCGTCGGGGCGCGCTCGGCGAGCAGAGCGTCCTGGCCGTCCATGAGCACGGTGTCGTAGACGAGCGTGTGGGCCACGGCCTCGAAGCCGGGCCATACGGGCGTCCGACGCATCTCGGCGACCATCTCGCCCGGCATCCCCAGCCCGGCAGTGAGGAAGTACTCGACCGCATCGCCCGGACGGCCCGCGGAGTTGAGCCAGGTGAGCCGCTCGAGGAAGTCGTCCGGGGCCTCGAAGCTGCTCTCGCCCGCCGCGAAGGGCGGCTCGTAGAGGGCGAGCTTCGTGATCGCGACCCCGCGCGCGGCGGCCTCCAGTGCGAGCGCCCCGCCCGAGGACATGCCGAACACGAACGCCGACCCGCCCGCCGCGCCGATCAGCGCGTCCAGGTCCTCGACCTCGCGCTCGACCGGAGTAGGCCGCGCCGTCGCCGCTCTCGCCGCGGCCGCGGCGGTCGTAGTGGAAGACGCTGAACGACGAGGCGAGGCGCTGCGCCAGCTTCGCCGTCGACTCGTCGATCGCGCGGTACTGGAACGCGCCGCCCACCAGGACGAGCGGCGGTCCCGCGCCGTGGCGGTCGAAGCCGATGCCGGTGCCGTCGCTCGAACGTACTGTGCTCACGGGTCTCCTCTCGGGTTGGCGAGTCTGTCCCTAGGACCACGCGGCAGGGCGCGAACTCATCGGCGGGCGGAATAGGAGCGCCGCCTCACCCGTCAACGAACCCATGCGCCTCCTCACGAAGACCCTCCTGCCGGCCGTTGCTCTCACCGCCCTGCTCGCCGTTCCGGGATCCCGCCCTGGCGGCCCCGTCCGTCGAGATCAAGGGCAAGACGCTGCTCGTGCGCGGCGGCCCCGAGGCCGACAGCGTGGGCCTCGCCGTGCCCGCGTCGTCGCCGACCAATGCTGCGTATCGACCTCGACGGCGACGGACTGCCCTCAGTTCGAGCTGCCCCGCAGGCACTTCGAGCGCATCGTGGTCGAGGGCGGCGAGGGGGACGACAGCGTGCGAGTCGAGGCGCCCGCCCGCCTCACCCTCGAGCCGGTTCGCATCGACGGCGGCGAGGGCTTCGACGGCGCGACGCTCGCCGGCTCGGACAGCTCGGAGGACCTGCGCGCGGCGCCGCCGGGTCGAGCGTGCGGCTGACCCGCGACGACGGCCGGGTGCGGCTCCTGACGAGCGCGCTCGAGCGGGCGGACCTGCCCGCGGGCGGCGGCCGGGACGAGCTCCAGGTGCGCGACCTGACCGGCACCGAGCTGCAGGAGGTCCACACCGATCTCGGCGACGGTCAGGTCGACCGCGTGGCCGTCGACGGGTCTGACGAGCAGGAGCAGATCTCCGCCTCGGCTTCGCCCAGACGCTGTTCGTGATCGGCCTGTTCGTCTTCGTCCAGATCGAGAACCCGGAGCCGCACGACGAGCTCGTGCTGGACGGGCGCGGGAACAGCGACCTCGTCAGCACCTCGTCCGCGGCGATGAAGATGACCCTGCGGGGCGGCGCGGAGAGCGACACGCTGTTCGGCGGGCCCGGCGACGACGTGCTCGAGGGCGGCGACGACTTCGACGACGTCGCGGGGCGCGGCGGTGACGACACGCGCCGACCTCGGCAACTACTTCGACCGCTTCACCTGGCACCCGGGCGACGGCAACGACGTGGTCGACGGCGGCGCGAGCCACGACTCGATCAGCTTCAACGGCGCGGACGTGCCGGAGGCGTGGCGCTGAGCGCGGACGGCCGCCGGCTTCGGATCACGCGCGACGTCGACTCGAGCGTCACCGACCTCGGCAGCGTCGAGGAGGTCAACACGGTCCCGCGCGGCGGCGCCGACACGCTCCGCATCGGTGACCTGAGCCGCACTCCGGTGGACCTCGTGCACGCGAACATGGCGGCGGGCGGCTCGACGGGCGACGGCGCCGCCGACACGATCGAGGTCACCGGCACCCCGCGCCGCCGACTCGATCGCGGTCACCGGCGTCGGGCGCGCCGTCGACGTGAGCGGCCTGTCGGCCCTCGTCGAGCTGACCCTGCTCGACCCGACCGACACGGCTCGCGCTCCAGACCGGAGGAGGGAACGACAGCATCGACAGCACGGGGCTGCCGCCCGGCATCGTCGATCTCGTCGTCGACTAGGTGGACGGGTCGAGCTCTGCCTCGACCCGCTCCACCCAGTCGAGGTGGAGCGCGAGCAGGCCGCGCAGGAAATCGATCGCGAGCAGCAGGTACTTGCTCCGGTGCGGCAGCGCCTCGGCGCTCTCCGTGCTCGCATCGAGCCGGGCCTCGAGGTCGGCGATGTCCTCGCGCAGCGCCGAGATGCTCGCGCGCGTGGGCCCCTCGCCGACCAGGTCGGCGGCGAGCATCCGCAGCAGCGCCTCGCTCTTTAACGGAGTCACGTGCGCGGGTGTCTCCGCCCACGCGCGCAGCGCGTCGAGTCCCTTCTCGGTCAACGAGTAGACCGTTCGCTCGCGCGTCTTGCCCGGCTCGCGGCTGCGCGTCGAGGTAGCCGAGCTTGGCGAGCCGCTTGGGCTCGACGTAGTACTGGCTCTCGCCCGCCCAGGCGAGGATCCGGCCGCGCCGCGCGAGCCGCAGCAGGTCGTGCGCGCCCTCGCCGGTGCGTCCGACCAGGCCGAGGATCTCGTACGAGAACAGGCTGAGCTCTTCTCTGGACATACTATGTTTCGTAGCTTACTATGACTATGATCCGTAGGCTACTGTGAGAAGGAGACGGCAATGGCGACGTCAATCGCCGCGACGCGGCAGCGCCGGGCGGCAGGGCGACCTCTGGGGACAGCGCCCCAGGCCTGGGGTGCGATCGAGGAGCAGCAGCGCCCGACCTACGAGGAGGGAATCCGCCGCGCGGGCCTCAAGGCGGGCGACCGGGTGCTCGACGTGGGCTGCGGCACCGGGGTGTTCCTGCGCGCCGTCACGGACATGGGTGGGCGCGCCTACGGGCTCGACGCGTCCCGCGCGCTGCTCCGAGTCGCCCGAGCGCGCGTGCCGGAGGCCGACCTCAGGGTCGGCGACGCCGAGTCCCTGCCCCACGAGGACGACTCGTTCGACCTCGTCACCGGCTTCAACTCCTTCTTCTTCGCCGATGACATGGTCGCCGCGCTTCGCGAGGCGGCGCGCGTCGCGAAGCCCGGCGCACCGGTCCTCGTGCAGGTCTGGGGCCGCCCCGAGCGCTGCGACCTCATGCCGATGCTCGCGGCCGTGGGGAGCCTGAGGCCGCCGCAGCCCGAGCCGCGGACGCCCTCGCCTCCGCTCTGGGAGCCCGGCGTCCTCGAGGAGATCGCCGCGGACGCCGGCCTCGTCCCGCAGGAGGCCTTCGACCTGCGCACGGCCTTCGAGTTCCCCGACGAGCGCACGCTGATCGACCGGCTGCTGTCACCCGGCGGCGTGACCGAGGCGATCCGCCACTCCGGCGAGGCGGCCGTCGCGGGCGCGATCGTGCGCGCGCTCGCCCCCCACCGGCGGCCGGACGGCGGCTACCGGCTCGAGAACGAGTGGCATTACCTGCTCACGCGGGCGTGAAACGCCCGGTCAGACCTCCACGGCCCCCGGCCTCCCGCTCTCAACCGCGAAGGACTTGAAGGTCGCCACCGGAGCGTCGCTTCGGCTCACCGTGCTGACCATCCGCAGGTCGGTGCGCCACAGGCCGCGGTCGACCCGGCAGCGCACGTAGCCACGCCGGTCCCCGTCGAAGAACTTGATGTGCGTGTTGACCCCGATCATCGGCCCGTAGTAGGGCCCGTAGACGGGGCCGTCGCCGTTCGACGAGATCGAGGTCCCGACGAACTCGGTTGCGACGGTGGCCGACCCGGGGTCGGAGAAGTCGGCCTTGATGTCGTTGACGAAGGTCGAGTGCCAGTCGCCCGTGATGATCATCGGGTTGCGGATCCGGGCCCTCATGAGGTGGTCGATGATCCGCTGGCGCGCCACCGGGTAGCCGTCCCAGGCGTCGTGCCAGAAGATCGGCGGATTGCCCGGATCGCCGTCGCCGTCGTGGTCGTGGACAAGCTCGCCCATCATCACCTGGTTGGCGATCACGTTCCAGCGCGCGCGGGAGTCCTCGAGCCCGTCGCGCAGCCAGGCCTCCTGCTCGAACCCGAGCATCGTCACGTCGGGGTCGAGCGACGCCTCGCAACGCGGGAACTCGCCGTCCCCGCAGGGCTGGTCGGTGCGGTACTGGCGCGCGTCCAGCACGCTGAACTCGGCGAGGTCGCCCCAGGTCATGCGCCGGTAGAGGAGCGAGTCACCGTCGCGCGGGCGGGCGCCGCGCGCAGCGGGATGTGCTCGTAGAACGCCTGGTAGGCGGCGGCGCGCCGGGCGGTGAACGCCGGGTTCGGCTCGCCGCCCACCGGAGCCAGCCCGGCGTAGTCGTTCTGCACCTCGTGGTCGTCCCACGCGATCACCCAGGGGAAGCGCTGGTGCGCGCGCTGTAGGTCGGGGTCGCTCTTGTAGAGGCCGTGCTGGAGCCGGTAGCGCTCGAGCGTCTCGCACTCGGGACGGAACTGGTCGGGCACCGGCACGTTGCGGAAGCCGCCGTGCTCGTCGATGCCGTACTCGTAGAAGTAGTCGCCGAGATGGACGACGAACGTCGAGATCCTCCTCGGCGAGGCGCCGGTAGGCCGAGTAGTAGCCCTCGTCCCAGCGCTGGCAGGAGGCGAACGCGAAGTCCAGCGAGCTGACCGAGGACCAGCGCGACGGGGCCGTGAGCGTCCGGCCGACCGGGCTGTGCTCGTCGCGGTAGTGGAACTGGAAGTAGTACTCGCGGCCGCGGCTCGAGGCCGTTTACCTCGACGTGGACCGAGTGCGCCAGCTCGGGGACCGCGAGCGTGATGCCGGCGCGCACGACGCGGCGCATGCCCGGGTCCTTCGCCACGCGCCAGATCACGGGCGCCCAGCGGTGCGGCATGCCGCCGTCCGGCTCGAGCGGCGCGGGCGCGAGCCGGGTCCAGAGCACCACCCGCGTCGGCGAGGGGTCCCCGGACGCGACGCCGAGCGTGAACGGGTAGCCGCTCAGCCGCGGGGCCGCGTGCGCGAGATCGCCGCGCACCTGGCAGAACGCGGCGGCCCCGGCGAGTGCCCCGGTGAACTGAAGGAAACGGCGGCGGTCCATCGGCCCGGCCAGCGCTTGCTCGAGCGACTGGAAGGCATCGGTCATTCCGGCCTCCGATCTGGGGGCGCGGCGGCAGCCCGGTGGCGCGGGACCCGTTCCGCGCTTCTGACCCGCGAGCTATATCCGTCGCGAGGCGCCGGGTCAAGCCCTGCTTGACTCGCCCGGCCCGCCTGCGGTACAAGCACCTGCTCGGCTTTTTGCCCGAACGGAGGAGCTCAGATGAGGCGTCGGCGCTGGATCACCGTTGCGGTCGTGATTGCGACGGCGCTGCTCACGGCGCCGAGCGCCCAGGCCGGCGGCCATCACGACCGCCCGTCGAGGGTGCTGATCGTGATGCTCGACCAGGCGCGGCCCGACACGATCGAGCGCTACGGGATGAAGAACGTCCAGGCGCTGATGAGGAAGGGCATGAGCTTCCCGAACGCCCTCGTCGGCCACATGGCCGCCGAGACGGTGATCAGCCACAACGTGATCACGAGCGGCCAGTTCCCGAAGCACATGGGCTGGTCGAACGAGGTCTACCGCGACGTGGACGGCGTGCTCGGCCCGGCCGGCGAGTACTACGTGACCTCGAGCATGTCCTGCGCGCAGTACAAGGCGCTGATCGACGCGCGGCGGCTACAGGAAGCTGCCGGACTACCTCGACGACCGCTTCGGTGAGACCTCCAAGTTCGTCTCGATCGGCCAGAAGCGCTCGGCGGTCTGCCCGGCCGGGCACACCAGCTCGCTCGCGGGCGACGGCACCGCCACCGACGCCGAGGACATCATCCTCCAGATCCGCGGCAGCTCGGCGGCGTCGACCCGTGCGACGGCGCCTCCGGATGGCGCGAGCCCGAGGACGCCAACGGCACGGCGCCCGCGTACCTCGGCCTCGTCCCACTGCAACCGCTGGTGGACCTGGCAGGGCTCGCCGGCATACGGCACGGGCTCGATCCTGCCCGGGCGGATCTACCCGCTCGAGGGCGACCGCTTCGTGCCAGGGCGTCGACCCGGTTCACATCGGCGGCGACGCCTGGTCGGCCGACGCCGCCATTCGCGTGATCCAGAACGATCCGGCCTGGCGCGGCATGCTCGTGACCCTCGGCGGCATCGACAAGCTCGGCCACATGTGGGGTCCGGAGGACGAGGAGACCGGCCCGCCCGGCTCCGACCAGGAGATGCGCCACCTGCCGTTCATCGCCAAGACGGCCGACGCGCAGGTCGGCAAGCTGATCGACGCGCTGAAGGCCCGCGGCATCCTCGACGAGACGCTGGTCGTGATCACCGCCGACCACGCGGCCCAGACCGGTCGTCGAGTTCAACGGCCGCTTCGACACGTTCCCGCCGGCCCGCCCCCACCCGGGATGCCTGACAGCAACCTCTGCGATCCCGCCAGCGGCTCCACCGCCGCCGCCCTGCGCTCCGACTGCAACTGGTACTACGGCCGGGACGCGGACGAGATCTACCTCGACCCGAGTCCCGCGATCGCGCGGCTCCGCGACGCCCTGACGCCCGCCGGAGGCCCCACGAACCTGCGCTTCTCCTACCAGGACGGGCACGTCGGCGCGTGGCTGAACGACAGCTCACGCGAGCGGAAGCTCGAGGCGGCGAACGCGATGCTCGACCTCCCGGGCGCCATCGCCAGCTTCCGCCTGAACGACGCCGCGGACGACTACCGGCTCGTCGGGACGAACCGCATGGGCTTCAGGGAGCTGCTCTGGTTCTGGACCCACGGCGAGCGGCTCGTCGACACGATGGCGGCGCCGTACGGCCCCGACGCCGTCGCGCTGCTCGAGACCGACGTGACCTACGGCGTGATGGGCGACCACGGCGGCCACAACCGCCTGATCCAGAACATCCCGATGATCTTCTCCGGGCCCGGCGTGGGCTCGAGGGACTCGCGCAGGGAGATCCGGCTCGTCGACGTCCTGCCGACGATCCTCGAGACGATGGGCATCGGCTACGACGAGGGCGACCTGGACGGCGAGGCGGTGCGGCTCAGGCGATAACGAGCTCGGCCTCGTCGGCTCCGCGCAGCTCCGCCACGCGCTCCGCCTGCTCCTAGAGGTCGGCGCGCGCGATGCGGCCGAGCTTCTCGACCGTGACCTCGGCCTTCCTTCCCTTGGCCTTGACCCGCCACAGGCCGACGAGGCGCCCGTCGCGAAGCACCGCGCCGGGGCTCGCCACGGGCCGGAAGAGGCGCTTGCGTAGCTCGGCGTCCGGAGTGAGCAGCGCCCGGTTGGGCTTCTGGAGATATGGGTCGCCGGGTGGAAGAAGGCGGACGCCCTCGGCCTCGGGTGGCGACTCGAGCGCGTCCATGTCCTCGCTCATGAGCCAGCCCTTCCCCTTGCCGACCCGCACCTCCTCGAGGTCGCCCTCGACCTCGTCCCACAGACGCTCGGCATGGGGCCTCGCGAGCCCGGCCCAGTCGGCGAAGTCGCCCGGCTTGGCCGGGCCCGTAGAAGCCGAGGAAGCGGCGGACGGCCTCGCTCGCGGCCGGCGTCCGGCCAGGCTTCGCCATCGTGTAGCGCCGCTCCGAGTCGAGCCGGACGCCCGCCTTCACCGTCGCGTAGCGCCACAGCATCGGAGCGACGTGGTGGCTCTTGCAGCCCTTGCACCAGGGCATCAGGTCGGCGTGGACACGTTGCTCGCAGCTGCTCGTGCAGCTCGTGTCCTGTCGAGCGCTCCGGCCTCGCGCCAGCGCGTCCTTCGTGGCCGTCGGCGACCTCGTCGAGCGCGTCGGTCGGGGCGAACCCCTTCTCGGCGGCGAGCCGCTCGACCTGCCGGCCGAGCTGCGCGGCGAGCTCGTCGTCGTCGCGCGCGATCAGGGCGCGTCCGTAGAGCGCGAGGTCGCCGGGCGCGAGCGCGTGGATCGCGCCCCGCACGACGTGGGCGACGACGAGATCGCCGTCGTCGACCGCGCGGTCGTAGCCGTCGTCGGGAGAAGGCCTCGGTGCGCGCCGCCAGCGCGAGCAGCGCCGCGTCGCGCGCGAAGTCGGAGGCTGGACAGGCCGCCGCCTCGGCGAGGCCGCGCGCGCCACGGGCGGCGAGCCCTGAGCGGGCCAGCCGGAACGCGAGGACCTGATCGGCGTCCATCCGCGGGTCGCCCGGCTCAGCCGCGCCTGCGCTCCGCGAACTCGCCGCAGCGCCGCCTGCGCGTCGGGCTCGTCGAAGAGCCGGACGCAGTGGTGGGTCTCGCGCTCCATCGCCGCGGGCAGCAGGTCGCCGAAGCGCTCGTTGAGCATCGCCTTGGTGGCCGCCACCGCGGCGCGCGAGCTGCGCGAGAAGACCTCGGTCCAGTGGTCGATGCGCGCGTCGAGGTCCGCCGGCGCCACCATCTCGGTGGCGAAGCCGTGCTCGCGCGCCCAGGCGGCGTCGCGCTCGCTCGCCGCTCAGCAGCAGCTCGCGCGCGGCGGTCTCGCCGAGCACCTCGGGCAGCAGCAGCGTGCCGGCGTTGCTCGCGACGAGGCCGATGCCGACCTCGGGCGTGAGCAGCCGGATGCGGTCGGTGCACAGGCGCAGGTCGCAGCTCGCGGCGAACTCGAGCGCGCCGCCGACGCACACGCCGTCGATCGCCGCGATCGCCGGCACGGGGCCGGCGAGCACCACGCGCGTCAGGCGCTGGAAGCGCCTCGATCGTGGCCGCCCAGGCGGTCGCGTCGGCCTCGATCGCGGCCTGCAGGTCGTCGCCGGCCGAGAAGTGGTCGCCCGCGCCGCGCAGGACGACGCAGCGCACCGCCGGGTCGGCGCCCGCCGCCTCGATCGCGTCGGCGATCGCGGTCATCGTGTCCGAGGTCCCAGGCGTTGCGGCGCTCCTGGCGGTCCCAGCTGACGAGCCGGGCGGCGCCCTGGTCGGCGGTGGTCACGGTCATCGGGCGGCCTCCTCTCCTCAGGTTCTCGACCGCCGGCGGCAGCGCGTCGCCGCGCGCGGTCCGGTGGACGATGCGGGTCTTGTGCTCGGCCACCGGCAGCGAGCCGGGCTCGAGCCGGGTGACGCGCGAAGCGCGCGCGCAGGGCGTCGCTGAGCCGTGCGGCCACGCGCGTCGAGCTCGACCTCCGGAGCCGCCTCGACGTAGACGTCGAGCGGCGGCACGATCGGGTCGCCCGTCGGCCACGACGCAGTGGCGCCCGAGGCGCGCGTCGGCCGCGAGCAGCGCGCCGATCGCCTGCGGGTAGACGTTCACGGCCTGGACGCGCAGCATGTCGTCGCGGCGGCCGTCGATGCGGATGCGCGGCGGAGTCGCGGCCGCACGCGCAGGGCGCGGTCCAGACGCGGGCGAGGTCGCCCGAGCGGTAGCGCAGCAGCGGCGACGCCTCGCGCCGCAGGTGGGTCCAGACGAGCTCGCCGCTCGCGCCGTCCTCGAGCGGCGAGCGGCTCGCCGCTGTCGGGGTCGACCAGCTCGAGCACGGCGTGCTCGCCGGTCGTCAGGTGCAGCCCGTCGCCCTCGCCGCACGCGCCGCCCATCGTCGACCAGACGTCGCTCATGCCGAACGTGTCGGCCACGCTCGCGCCCCAGGCCTCCTCGATCTCGGCGCGCACCGCGGCGAGGCCGGCGCCCGGCTCGCCGGCGGTGACGATGTGGCGCAGCCCGAGCTCGCCCGGCTCGATGCCCGCCTCGCGGGCGCGCGCGGCGAGGTAGGCGGGGAACGAGAGCGTGCCGAAGAGCGCCGTGATGCCGAGCCGCGGGATCAGCTCGAGCAGCCGCCGCGACTGGCCGGTGCCGACCGGCACGACGGTCGCGCCGCTCGCCTCGAGCGCCATGTGGTCGGCGATGCCGCCCGCGTAGAGCGCGTAGTTGAGGCAGTGGGCGACCACGTCGTCGGGGCGCAGGCCCGCGATCCGGAACGCCTCGCCGCCGACCGCGCTGTTGGCCTCGTGGTCGCGCGCGCGTGAAGCCCACCGCCACCGGCTCGCCGGTCGTGCCCGAGGTCACGTGCATGCGCACGAGCCGCTCGGGCGGCGCGCACAGGTGCGGGCCGAACGGCGGCTGCGCGCGCTGGCCCTCGCGCAGCTCCTCCTTGGTGGTGAACGGCAGCCGCGGCAGGTCCGCGGGCTCGCGCACGTGCTCGCGGACGCCGCGCAGGCGCTCGCGGTAGAACGGGCTCGCCGCCTCGAGGTACTCGAGCTGCTCGCCGAGCGCGCTCACTCGTGCGGCGGAGCTCGCCCGCGGCCGCGAGCCCGAGCGTGGCGTCGACGGTGCGGCCGTAGGCCTCGATCGCCACGCGCAGGTCGGCCTCCGGGCGTGTCCTCCTCCTTCGTGTGCGAGACCGGCGGCGAGGACGACGAGAAGATCATCACGGTCGGGATCAGCCGCGCCATCTCGGCGGCGTCGTGGAGCGGGCCGCTCGGGATCGCGGTGTCCTTGCCGCCGCTCGCCGACCGCCTCCTGCGCGAAGCCGATCAGCCGGTCGTCGAACGGGATCGGCGGGATCGACCAGAGGTGCTGCAGCTCGACCGTGCAGCCCTGCTCGGCCGCCGCCTGCTCGCAGGCCTCGTCGGCCTCGTCGAGCATCGCGGCGAGCTCGTCGGCGTCGAGGTGGCGCTGGTCGAGCAGCATCTCGGTGCGGCCGGCGACCGCCGTCACCACGCCCGGGCTCGCTGGTCGCGCCGCCGATGGTGCAGACGCCGCCCTCGTGGCGCGAGCCCGACCTCGCGGATCGCGAGCGCCGCCCGGGCCGTGGCCAGGAAGCGAGTCGCGCCGCAGCTCCATCGGCGTCGCGCCGGCGTGCGCCGCCTGGCCGGTGAACACCGCCACGTGGCGCTCGACGCCGAACGTGCCGAGCACGGTCGCCGCCGGCTCGTCGCGGCTCTCGAGCACCGGGCCCTGCTCGATGTGCAGCTCGAGGTAGGCGCGCGCGCCGCGCAGCTGCGCGCCCGACTCGTGCACCCTGGCGAGGTCGACGTCGTGGCGGGCGACGCACGTCCTCGAGCCGCTCGCCGTCGCGGTCGCGCAGGTCGCGGACCTCGTCGACCTCGAGCGTGCCCGCGCAGGCGGACGAGCCGAACAGGCTGCGCCCGAAGCGCGCGCCCTCCTCGTCGGCCCAGTCGACGAGCCGCAGCCCGACCGGCCGGGTGCCCGCTCGGCGTGCGCGCGCAGCGCCTCGAGCGCGGCGAAGATCCCGAGCGCGCCGTCGAGCCAGCCGCCGGCGGGCACCGAGTCGACGTGCGAGCCGACGATCACGAAGCCGTCCTGCTCGCCCGCGCAGGTCGGCCCAGACGTTGCCCGCCGGCGTCGACCTCGATCTCGACCGGCAGCTCCTCGAGCCGCGAGCGCAGGAACTCGCGCGCCTTGCACCCACTCGTCGGTCCAGCACACGCGCCGCGCGCCGTCCGGCCCGCCGGTCAGCTCGGGCCAGCTCGCGCAGGTCCGCGAGGACGCGGTCGGCGTCCATCTCACGAGGCGACGGCGCGCGGCGGCGCCGAGCGAGCGCGGCACGAAGCGGCCGTGGCCCGGCTGGGTGCGGATCTCGCCGCGGTCGTAGACCAGCGTCGCCGCGGCAGTACGTCTGGCGCACGCTGCCGGTCGAGCGACTCGCCCTCGAACAGGTCGTAGTCGACGTTCATGTGCGAGGTGCGCGTCGAGAACTCGAACGGCGTGGACGGGTCGAAGATGACGAGGTCGGCGTCCATCCCCGGCGCGATCGTGCCCTTGCGCGGCAGGCCGAAGCGGCGCGCGATCGTCGTCGAGGTCAGGTCGACGAGCTCGCGACGGCGTGATCCGCCCGCCCGCCACGCCGAGGTCCCACAGCTTCACGAGCCGGTGCTGGATCATCGCCAGGCCGTTGGGGATCTTCGAGAAGTCGTCGCGGCCGAGCGCCTTCTGCTCGCTGTTGAACGGGCAGTGGTCGGTCGAGACGCTCTCGAGCACGCCGCGCCGCAGCGCGCTCCAGAGCAGCTCCTGGTTGCGCTGCTCGCGCAGCGGCGGCGAGCAGACGTAGCGCGCGCCCTCGAAGTCCGGGCCGCGCGAGGTCGTCGACCGTGTTGGTCAGGTACTGCAGGCAGGTCTCGCCCGACACCTCCACGCCGCGCGCCTGCCCGGCGGCGATCTCGTCGGCGGCGAGCCCGCAGGTCACGTGGACGATGAAGACGCCCGCGCCGGCGAGCTCGGCGAGCCGCACCGAGCGGTGCGTCGCCTCGGCCTCGAGCATCTCCGGGCGCGTGTGCGCGTGGTGGATCGGGTCGGTCTGGCCGGCGGCGAGCGCGCGCTCGACGAGCACGTCGATCGCCCAGCCGTTCTCGCAGTGCACCATCGTCAGCGCGTCGAGGTCGCGCGTGGTCTCGAGCACGCGGAAGAACAGGTCGTCGGTGACCATCAGCACGCCCTTGTAGGCGAGGAAGACCTTGAAGGTGCAGATGCCCTCGCTCGACCATCGGCGCCATGTCGGCGAACGTGCCCTCGTCGGCCTTCGTGATCGCCACGTGGAAGCCGTAGTCGACGTGCGCGGCGCCGGCCGCGCGCTCCTGCCACTCGTCGAGCGAGGAGTGCAGGCCGCCGCCCTCCTGCTGGATCACGAAGTCGACGATGCAGGTGGTGCCGCCGGCGGCGGCCGCGCGCGTGCCGGTGTCGTAGTCGTCGATCGAGCGCGTGCCGCCGAACGGCATCGCCATGTGCGTGTGGTTGTCGATCAGGCCCGGCAGCACGTAGCAGCCGCTCGCGTCGACGACCTCGGCGTCCACGTCCCCGAACGAGCCGACGGCGACGATCTCCTCGCCGTCGACCAGCACGTCGGCGACCGACGCGTGGCTGGCGCGACAACCGTGCCGCCGCGGATGAGCGTTCTCATGCTGCACCTCCCCTCACGCCGGCGAAGCGCGGGATGATCTCCCGCCCGTAGGTCTCGAGCGTGTGCTCCTGGCCCTCGGTCATCAGGTAGACGTTGAACTGGTCGACGCCGATCGACTCGAGCTCGGCCAGCTTCTCGCTCGCCTGCTCGGGCGTGCCGAGCACGCAGAAGCGGTCGCAGATCTCGTCGCTCACGAACGCGCCGTGCTTGGCGCCGACGCGCGAGTGCTCGTCGTAGTCGTAGTGGGTCTCGGCGGGCACGTAGTCGGTCAGCGCCCGCGGCACCACCGGGCCGTCGGCGCCGTAGCGGGCGATCAGGTCCCGGACGTGGTTGGAGACCATCGCCGGGAACCAGCGCACCTGCTCGCGCGCGGCCGCCAGGTCGTCCGAGATGTGGCTCGGCGCGCAGACGATGCACTTGAGCGCCGCGGGGTCGCGGCCCGCCTCCTCGGCCGCCTTGCGGGCCGTGTCCATCGTCCACTGGATGATGTCCGGGTCGGCGAGCTGGATGATCACGCCGTCGCCGAGGCGGCCGGCGATCGCGAGCACCTTCGGCCCGTAGCCGGCGACGTGCATCTCGATCGGCGGCAGCTCGGGGCGCACCCAGGCGAGCTCGATGTCGGTGTCGTTCCAGTGCACCTTCTCGCCGTTCATGAACGGCTTGATCATCTCGCAGCGCTCCTCGAAGCGCCCGACCGGCACGGGCTTCTGGCCGATGTAGCGGCGCGCCGAGTCGCCGCGGCCGATGCCCATCACCATGCGGCCGTCGGAGATGTCCTGGAGCGTCGCGTAGGCGCTCGCCACGACCGTCGGCTCGCGCGTGCCGGGGTTGGTGACCATGTGCCCGAGCTTGATCCGCTCGGTCGCCTGCGCGGCGAGCGCGAGCGTCGGGAACGAGTCCTGCCAGAGCACGTGCGAGTCGTAGGTCCAGCCGTACTCGAAGCCGTGCTCGCTCGGCGAGCTGGAGCAGCTCGATCAAGCGCTGGTAGGGCGGATCGGGGAGGACGGTGACGCCGAAGCTGAGTGACACAGCGCACACAAGCTACGTGAAGGTGGGGCGTACCCTTCGTGGGATAACACTTCGATGACGCTCGAACGATGGAACGGATACGCCAAAGCCCCCAGCGCCTCTCCGAGAGGAGGCTGAGGTCAGGCCGCGGCGGGCGGGCGGATGAGCCGCAGGGCGACGAGCCCGCAAAGCGCGCCGAGACCGGCGCCGAGCAGGGCCCCGGCCGCCACGTCGAGCGGGAAGTGCACGCGCAGGTAGAGCCGCGACAGCGCAACGGCGGCCGCGATCCCGAGCGCCCAGGGCCGCAGGCGCGGGCTGAGGATCGCCACGGCGGTGGCGGCCGCGAAGGCGGTCGCGCTGTGGCCGGACGGGAACGAGGCGTTGTCCGGCAGCGCCGTGAGCGAGCCGAGCGACGGGTCGAGCTCAGGCGGGCGGGCGCGGTCGAAGGCCCGCTTGAGCAGGTCCGAGAGGAGCGAGGCGGCGCCCACGGCGACAACGGCGGCCGCGAAGGCGAGCGGCAGCCGCCGGCAGCGCAGGTCGGAGCACAGCGCCAGGCCCACGAGCAGCGGCCCCTTGACCCACCAGGCGGAGAGCAGCACGAAGAGCGCGGTCAGCCAGGGATGCTCGAAGGCCGGAGCGGCCTCGATCAGGGCGCGGTCGAAGTCGAGCAGGAAAGCCATCGCTCGAGAGCGAGGGACGCTAGCAAGACGGCTCCGCTCCTGATCGTGGTGAACGGCCGCGCGAGCGGGATTGCGGATCCGCAGCGCACCGCAGGTGAGCTCGCGGGCCTGCTGCACGAGCTCGGCACGGACGCCGAGGCGGTGGTGACCGGCAGCGAGCAGGAGCTCTGGTCAGAGCTGCGGCGGGCGGAGGCGCGCGGCGCCCGCGTGGTGCTCGTCGGCGGCGACGGCTCCCTGCACGCGGCGGCCAACGCGCCGCTGCGGCGCCTGCCCGAGCTCGCCCTGGTGCCCGCCGGCCGTGCCAACAACATCGCCCGGGCGCTCGGCATCCCGGTCGACCGGGCCGGTGCGCTGTCGGTGGCCGCGGGCCGGCCGGCGCGCCCGCTCGACGCGCTGCGCGTGGTGACGCCCGACCGCCTCATCTACGCCCTCGAGGCCGTGAGCGCCGGCTTCCAGGCGCAGGCGCGCGCGGGCTACGACGCGGACAACTCGTCGGACCTGCGTCAGGGCCTCCGCGCCTTCGCGCGCGCGCTCGTCCGCTACCGGCCCTACGCGGCGGTCGTGCGGCTCACCGGAGGGGAGCTGCGCACGCCGGCCGCCGCCCAGCTCTTCTTCTCGAACCTGCCCTACTTCGGCTTCGGCTTCGAGGTCGATCCCGGCGCGGACCCGGGCGACGGCCGCTTCGAGGCGATCGCGATCGAGGCGAGAAGCCGCCGGCGGCTGCTGTGGCTGCTGGCGGCCGCCCGGCGCGGGCGCCACATCGGCAGGCGCGGCGTGCGCCGGCTCACGCGCGCGCTTCGCCCGCGTGGTCGAGCCGCTGCCGCTGGTGGTCGACTCGGTGCCGCTCGGGATCACGACCGCGACGGTCACGGTGGCGCCCGGGCGCCTGCGGGTGGCGGCGCCATGAGCACCCGGGTCCTCTTCGTGTTCTCGCTCGCCGCGGTCGGGGCGGGCGCGGGCCGCGCGCTGACGACCACCTACCTGCCCGTCCTGCTCGAGCGGATCGACGACGCTCCGACGCTGATCGGCGCGGTGATGGCGGTCAACGCGATCGCGGGCTTCGCGATCCCGATCGCCATCGGCGTCTGGTCGGATCGCCGCGGGCGGCGGCTGCCCGTTCATCGCCGGCGGCGCGGTCGTGACCGCGGGCGGGCTCGTCGCGATCGGGCTCGGCAGCGGCACCTCCTACCTCGCCCTCGCGGCCGCCGCGGCGCTCGCCTACACCGGCCTGAACGCGCTCACCACGGCGCACCGCGCGATCGTGGCCGACGACGTCGAGGACGCCCGCCGCCCCGCCGCCACGAGCGCGCAGGAGGGCGCCGGGCTGATCGGAGCGGTCGTCGCGGTCGCCATCGGCGGCGCCCTGATAGAGCCCGCCCCGGCGGCGGCCTTCGCGCTGGCCGCCGCTGGTGGTCGGGCTGGCGGCGCTGCCGACGCTCACCGTCGGCCGCCGGCTCGCGCTCGGCGAGCGCCGCGAGGCGCCCGCTCGCCGGCCGGAGCGGGCGCTCTTCCGCGAGGCGCTGCGGCGCGAGCGGCGCGCGCGAGGTGCTGCTGGCACAGACGCTCTGGGTCTTCGCCTACGCCTCGCTGCCCGCGTTCTTCGTGCTCTACGCGGAGGACAGCCTCGGGCTCGGGCGTCGCCGCCGCCGGGCGCTGCTCCCGCTCGGCTTCGGCGCGCTCACCGCGCTCGGGATGCTCGCTCGGCGCACGGGCGCGTCCCGAGCGCGTGCACCCGCTGCTGCTCGCCGGCGCGGCCATGCTCGGGCGCCGGCCTGCTGGCCGCCGCCCCGGCCGACGGGCATCCGGGCCGCCGCGCCCGCCTTCGCCGTCGCCGCGCTCGGCGCCGGGCTCGTGACCGCGCTCGGCTTCCCCTACTTCGCGCGCTTCGTGCCGGACGGGCGAGGCCGGGCGCTACAGCGGCCTGTTCTTCGCCGGGCGCGCGGTCGCCGCCGCCGCCGCGCTGCCGCTGGCCGGGCTCGCCGCCGAGGCGAGCGGCGGCTACGACGCGGTGCTGTGGCTCGGCGGCGCCGCGCTCGTCGCGCTCGTCCCGCTCACGCTCGCCGAGCGCCGCCGGCGCGGCGGACGCGGCGACCCGCTGCGCTGCCGAGGCCGTCGACGGTGGCGGCCGTCGTCCCCGTGTTCGCCTCCGGCCGCGCGGCGGAGGTCGCGCGCGCGGCGCTGCGCCACGTGGACCGAGCTCGTGCTCGTCGACGACGGCGCGCCGCCGGAGATCGCCCGCTCGCTCGAGCCGGTCGCCGCGGACGAGCGCGTGCGCCTGCTGCGCCTGGGCAGCGAACGGCGGCAAGGGCAGCGCGGTGAGCGCGGGCGTCTCGCTCCTGCTCGACGAGCCTGCCCCACCCGAGGCGATCGTCGTGCTCGACTCCGACGGTCAGCACGACCCCGAGCGCATCCCCGCCTTCGTCGACGCGGCGCGCACGAGCGACGTCGTCATCGGCCACCGCCGCGAGCGCCGCTCGATGCCGTTCGAGCGCCGGCTCGCGAACCGCGCGGCCGAGCCTGCTGCTGGCCGTCGTATCGCGCGCCGTGGATCCCCGACACGCAGAACGGCATGCGCCTCTTCCGCACGGCCGCGCTGCGCGCGGTGCCGCTCCCGGCGGGCGGCTACGAGGCGGAGAGCCGGCACCTGCGCGCGCTGCTCGCGTCGGGCCGGCAGGTGAGCTCGGTCGAGATACCGACGATCTACGAGGGCGAGCCGAGCGGCTTCCGGCCGCTGGCGGATACGGCTCGGGTCGCAAGGGCGCTCACGGCGGCGCCCGCCGGGCCGCCCGTGCGGCCGGAGTGGGCAGCGCGGCGGACGCGCTCGCCGTCCTGCGCGCGTGGGGCCCGCGGCTCGCCGCCTTGCTGCTCGCCGCCATCGCGCTCGGGCTCGCCCTGCCGCTCTTCCAGCCCATCGACAACGGCCTCTTCCTCGCGGCGAACGGGCTGGGCGACGGGCCCGAGTGGCTCTACCAGGCGCTCGACCCGCACACGCGCAACTACATCCTGCTCCTCACCACCACGATCGTGGCGGGCGCCGTCTTCCTGCGCCGCCCGCGCTACGTGCTGGGCGCCGCGCTCGGCGTGGTGCTGGCCGCGTACCTGGCCGGAGCCGCGATCGAGGTCGTCAAGCTGTTCGTCGAGCGGGCGCGGCCCGAGGAGGTGCTCGGCGCCCAGGTCCAGCTCTCGCACGGCCGCAGCTGGGCCCATCTCGCCTCCTACCCGTCCGGCCATCTGATCGTGACGTCCGCGATGGCCGCGGCGGCCGCCGCCGCCCTCCCGGCGCTGCGCAAGCCATTGCTCGCGTATGTCGTCATGATCGGGCTCACCCGTGTGCTCTTCGGCGCCCACTTCCCGACCGACGTGCTCGTGGGCGCGGTGATGGGGTACGAGCTCGGCATGTTCTCCGCGCGCCTGATGGCGAGCGCTCGGCTGCTCCCGGCTCCCGCCGGAGTGCGGCGGCGGGACGCGTGCCCGGTCGCGAACCCGGTGGGATCGAGGTGACGAAGCTCGGTGTCTTCGTCGTTCCCGACGCAGGCGACCCGGAGCTGACGGTCGAGCAGATCGTTGCCGCCGACCGGGCGGGGCTCGACCTCGTCGGCATACAGGACCACCCCTACCAGCGCCGCTTCCTCGACACCTGGACGCTGCTCTCGTACGTCGCGGCGCGCACCGAGCGGATCACGCTGCTGCCGGACGTCATCAACCTGCCGCTGCGCCAGCCGGCCGTGCTCGCGAAGGCGGCCGCGTCGCTCGACGTGCTGAGCGGCGGGCGGGTCGAGCTCGGCCTCGGGGCGGGCGCCTTCTGGGAGGGCGTCGAGGCGATGGGCGGGCCGCGCCGCAGCCCGGGCGAGTCGGTGGAGGCGCTCGAAGAGGCGATGCGGATCATCCGGGCCTTCCTCGACATGGAGCCATCGGTCCGCCTCGACGGCGAGCACTACCGGGCCGCCGGCGCCAGGCCCGGGCCGGCGCCGCTCCACCGGGTCGGCCTCTGGGTGGGCGCCTACGGGCCGCGGATGCTGCGGCTCACCGGGCGGCTCGCGGACGGCTGGCTGCCGAGCCTCGGCAACCTCCCCGAAGACGAGATCCCCGCGCGCCACGAGGCTGATCGACGAGGCCGCGCGCAGGGCCGGCCGCGATCCCGCGGACATCGTCCGTGCGCTGAACGTCGGGGTCGGGGGCTCGGGCGGCCGGCTCGACCCGGAGCGCGCGGCCGACCTGGCCGGGCCGGCTTCGCTTCGACGTGCTGATCGACTCGCTTCCGGACGAGGACTCGCTCAGCTACATCGCGGTGCTCGGCGAGACCGCGGCGGCGCTTCGCTCGTAGCCGGTGGCCGACCGGGTCCTCAGCCCGCGCGAGCTGAATCGCGCGCTGCTTCGTGCGCCAGGGCCTGCTCGAGCGCTCGCGCATCCCCGGCGATCGAGATGATCGAGCGGCTCGTCGGGATGCAGGCGCAGGTGCCCGAGAACCCCTACGTGGCCCTGTGGTCGCGGATCGAGGGCTTCCGCCCGGAGGAGCTGAGCGAGCTGATCGCGGAGCGCGAGGCGGTGCGCGCCGGGCTGATGCGGTCGACGCTTCACCTGGTCTCGGCGCGCGATTGCCTCGCGATCCACCCGCTCACGCTGCCGGTGCTGGCCAAGACCTTCCGCAGCCCGTTCGCGCCCGGGCTGAACGGCGCGGACCTCGACGAGGTGGTGGCCGCGGGAGCTCGCGCTGCTCGCGCGAGGCGCCGCGCACGCGGGCGCAGCTCGTCCGAGCTCCTGGCGCCGCGCTGGCCCGAGGCGGAGCCGGCCACGCTCGCGTACGCGGCGACGCTGAACGCGCCGCTCGTCCAGACGACTCCGCGGGGCCTGTGGCGGCAGACCGGCCAGGCCACCTGGGCGCCCGCGGAGCAGTGGCTCGGGGGCCGGCTCGACCCCCGCCCGTCGGTCGACGCGCTCGTGCTGCGCTACCTGGCGGCCTTCGGGCCGGCGAGCGTCGCGGACATCCGCACCTGGTGCGGCATTACGGGGCTGCGCGAGGTGGTCGCGCGGCTGCGTCCGCAGCTGCGCAGCTTCCGGGACGAGAACGGCAAGGAGCTGCTCGACGTGCCCGATGGCGCCTTCGCCGATCCGGACACCCCGGCGCCCGTCCGCTTCCTCCCCGAGTACGACAACCTGCTGCTCTCGCACGCCGACCGCTCGCGGGTGCTCTGCGGCCTCGGCCCGGGGCTGCCCGTACCCGACCGGCAAGTGGATCGGGCAGCTGCTCTACGACGGCTTCTTCCGCGCCTACTGGGAGATCCTGCGGGATGACGGGGTGGCCACGCTGACGGTCGACCGCTTCACCCCGGCGCCCTCCGACGCGCCCGACGCGACCGACGAGATCCGCGCCGAGGCCGCCGGCCTACTCGAGTTCGTGGCGCCCGACGCGAGCGAGCGGCGGGTGCGCTTCGAGCCGTCGGCCTGAGCGGCGGCTAGCATCAGTGGCGTGGCGACCAAGCTGAGAAGCGCCGCGGAGGACACGGCTCCGGCCGTTTCGACCGAATGCCTCAGCAACAACCTCGGCTGGCTCCTCGGTCGCGCCGAGCACGCGCTGGCCGCCGAGCTGGCGCTGGCGCTCGAGCCGCTCGGGCTCGTCGTCGCGGCGCTACTGCGTGCTTGCCACCGCCCTCGGAGAGGACCACACGCAGATCGAGCTCGCCAACCTGATCGGGCTCGACAAGACGACCATGGTCGCACCGTCGACGCGCTCGAGGAGGCGGGCCTGGCCGAGCGCCGGCCCTCCAGCTGCCGACCGGCGGGTGCGCGTGATCGCCGTGACGAAGGCCGGCGAGGCGAAGGTGAGCGAGGCGCGCAAGGTGATCGACCAGGTCCAGGCCGACGTGCTCGGCGCGCCTTCCCGCGCGTGAGCGCGACGGCGCTGCTGAGCGGTCTGGCGCGGCTGGCCTCGGACGGGCCCGCCGCGGGGCTGCGAGTAGCGGCCTACGCAGATCATCCGACTCAGGATGATCTAGGACAAGACGATCTGCTACGGTCCGGCAATGACCGAGATCGCGGCAGTGCTCAGCGGACAGACGGAAGCCACCGACCGGAGGCGCTGGATCGCGCTGTACGTCCTCTGCGTCGGGATGCTCATGATCATCCTCGACGCGACGATCGTGAACGTGGCGCTGCCGGCGATCCAGGGCGACCTCGGCTTCTCGCAGTCGGACCTCGCCTGGGTCGTGAACGCCTACCTGATCGCCTTCGGCGGCCTGCTGCTCCTGGCCGGCCGGCTCGGCGACCTGGTCGGCCGCAAGCGCGTCTTCCTGATCGGGCCTCGCCGTCTTCACCGCTCGCCTCGCTGCTGTGCGGCATCGCGCAGAGCCAGGAGATGCTGATCGGCGCGCGCTTCGTGCAGGGCGTCGGCGGCGCGCTGACCTCGGCCGTGATCCTCGGCATGATCGTGACGATGTTCCCCGAGCCGCGGGAGCAGGCGAAGGCGATCGGCGTCTACAGCTTCGTCGCCTCGGCCGGCGCCTCGATCGGCCTGCTCGCCGGCGGCGTGCTCACCCAGGCGCATCAGCTGGCACTGGATCTTCTTCGTCAACCTGCCGATCGGCGATCGCCACCGCGCGTCTTCGCCGCTGCGGCTGCTCGACCGCGAGCGCGGGCATCGGGCTGCGTCGCGGGCGCCGACGTGCTCGGGCGCGGTGCTGATCACCGGCGCGCTGATGCTCGGCGTCTACACGATCGTGCAGGCGGGCGAGCACGGCTGGGGCTCGGCTGCGCACGCTCGGCCTCGGGCGCGGTCTCGCTGGCGCTGCTCGGCGGCTTCGTCGCGCGCGAGGCGACCGCGCGCAACGCCGCTCGTGCCGCTGCGGATCTTCCGCTCGCGCAACGTCGCCGGGCGCCAACCTGGTCCAGGTGCTGATGGTCGCCGGCCTGTTCGGGATGTTCTTCCTCGGCGCGCTCTACCTGCAGCGCGTGCTCGGCTACGACGCGATCGAGACCGGCCTCGCCTTCCTGCCGGTGTCGGTCGGCATCGGCGTGCTGTCGCTCGGCTTCTCCGCGCGGCTGATCACGCGCTTCGGCGCGCGGGCGATCGCTGCTGCCCGGGCCTCGCGCTGATCGCGGCCGGCCTGCTGCTGTTCTCGCGGGTGCCCGTCGATGGCGAGCTACGTCACCGACGTGCTGCCCGTCGATGCTCCTGCTCGGCGTCGGCGCCGGCCTCTCGTTCCCGGCGCTGATGACGCTCGCGATGTCGGGCGCCACGCCGAGCGACGCCGGGCTCGCCTCCGGCCTGGTCAACACGACGCAGCAGGTCGGCGGCGCGCTCGGCCTGGCCGTGCTGGCCACGCTCGTCGACGCACGCGCACGGACGACCTGCTGGCCGGCGGCGACTCCACGCGCGTCGGCGCTCACCGACGGCTACCAGCTCGCCTTCCTGCGTCGGCGCGGGCCTCGTGCTCGCGGCGCTGCGTCGATCGCGGTCACCGTGCTGCGGGCGCCGGCGGCGGTCGTGGCGGAGCGAGTCGAGGAGCCGCAGCCCGCGTACTCCGAGGCGGCCTGACACGGGCCGGGCCGCCTAGCGGCGCGGCGCATCGCCAGGAAGCGCTGGACCCGGCGCACGAAGTCGCGCCTGTGCTGGATGAAGAACCCATGCGCGGCGTCCGCGTAGACCTTGAGCCTCGCGTTCGGGAGGACGCGGGCGAGGTGACGCTGGTTCGCCACCGGGAGGGCGCGGTCGTGGGCGCCCGCGCCGATCAGCACCGGGAGCCCGAGGCGGC
The DNA here is from genome assembly GCA_963788595.1 of uncultured Thermoleophilaceae bacterium. Taxonomy (GTDB): domain Bacteria; phylum Actinomycetota; class Thermoleophilia; order Solirubrobacterales; family Thermoleophilaceae; genus JACVRW01. The sequence continues at coordinate 180,993 of CAWBHC010000006.1, read as the reverse complement.
CCGGCTCGCGGCCGGAGGGGTAGCCGCCCGTGAGCCACGTGCCGGACGCGCGGAGCTGCTGCCGGATGACCTCTGCCGGCGCCCTGCGGGTTGAAGTTCGGGTAGGCCGAGATGTCGCGCACGTAGGCCGCCGCGAGCGAATCGCGCCCGGGCGGGAAGAGCAGCCCGAGGCCGCCCGCTCCGGAGCTGTCGCCGAGCTGCCCGAGGGCGGTCGGGTCTGGCGGCGTCGCGCCGCCGTCGCCCGGAGCGGTGGCGCACAGCACGAGCCTGCGCACGAGCCGCGGGTGCCTGCTCACGAGCGACTGGGCGATCATGCCGCCCATCGACCAGCCGAGCACGTCGGCCCGCCTCAGCCGCAGGGCCCGGATCAGGGCGGCCGTGTTGTCGGCCATGCCGGCGATCGTGAGCGGCGCGGCGCCGAGCGCGCTACGGCCGATGCCCGCGTTGTCGAACGTGATCACGCGGCGCTCGCGCGCGAGCGCGTCGGCGAAGCTCGGCGGCCAGGCGTCCATCGTCCCCGAGAGGCCCATGACCATCACGAGCGGCGGGCCCTTGCCGAACGAGCGATAGCCGACCTCGCCCCGGGCGGTATCGACCGTGCGAACGGGCACCTCGGCGATCGATTCGGGCGCGGCCGCGCGAGCGGGGGCGGCGATCAGGCCGAGCACGAGCGTGACGAGCAGGAGCACGCGGAGTCGGGTGGCGGCCACGAGCAGGAAGCCTAGCGCACCGCCGCGGGGATAGGGTGAGGCGCCGATGACCGCGGAGCGGGCGAACGTGTTGCGGGACCTGCACCGGCCGGGCGACCCGCTCATCCTCGTCAACGTGTGGGACGCCGCCAGTGCCCGCACCGTGGCGGCCGCGGAGGGCTGCCGGGCGATCGCCACGGCCAGCTGGTCGATCGCCGCGGCGCACGGCTACGCCGACGGCCAGGAGATCCCGCTCGAGCTGATGCTCGCGGCGATCGAGCGGATCGCCGCCGCTGTGGAGCTGCCGGTGACCGCGGACATCGAGGCGGGCTTCGGCGATACGCCCGCGGCCGTCTCGGAGACGGCGGCCGCGGTGATCGCGGCGGGCGCCGTGGGCGTCAACCTCGAGGACCGGCTGCGCCCCACCGCCGAGCACGCCGCCATCCTCGCGGCCGTCCGGGAGCGCGGCGAGCGCGAGGGAGTGCCGCTCGTCATCAACGGCCGCTCGGACGAGTTCCTGCTCGGCGAGCGCCGGCTCGACGAGGCGATCGCGCGCGGCCGCGCATATCTCGACGCGGGAGCGGACAGCTTCTTCATCCCGGGCCTGGTCGCACTCGACGGCACGCGCAGGCTCGTCGACGAGCTCGGCCGCGCGCCGGTCAACGTGCTGGCGCTGCCGGTCTCTCCGCCGCTCGCCGAGCTGGCCGCGGCCGGCGTGGCGCGGGTCAGCTTCGGCCCCGGCCCGATGGGCGTGGCCTACGCCTCACTCGGCGAGGCCGCCGCGAGGCTGTTGGCGCGCGGGGAGTACCCCGCGACGCTCGCGAACCGGCCCTAGTCGCTCCACCAGCCGGGCTTCATCTCGGCGTCCTTGTTCTCCGTGTTGGGAGCGCCGAAGGCGATCAGCTCCGTGCCCTCGGGCCCGCCCTCGATCCCGCGCCAGACGCCGGGAGCGATGCGCACCATGTCCCACTGACGGAGCTCCACCACGTCCACGTCGAGCTTGAGGCGGGCACCGCCCGAGACCACGACGTAGACCTCCTCCTGCACGCCGTGGCGGTGTCCGAACGGAACCCGGAAGCCGGGGGCGATCTTGAAGTAGCTGGCCCCGGAGTTCGCCAGCCCGAGCGGGACGCGCGCGAAGCGCGACTCGAGTCCCGGCGCCAGCTCGAACTTCGGGGCCATGTCCTCGACATCGCGCTTGAGGTTGACGACGGTGTAGTCGGCCATCTGCCGGGCGGCGCCTAGCCCGCGCCCTCCGCTCGCTTCTTGAGGCCCGCCGCCGCGTCGCCGAGGAGGAAGTCGCGCACCTTGCCCTCGGCCGGGCCGCGCAGCAGCAGGCCGAGCATCCGGCCCGGGTCCGCGTCGAGCGCATAGGTCGCGCGGGTGCGCCCCTCGCCGAGGTCCTCGAAGCGTCCACGAGCCGACGAGCGACTTGGTGTCGCCCTTCTCCTGGACCCAGCGGATGCCTGTCGGCTCCTCGTAGCTGAAGCGGAGCAGCGACTTGACCGTCTTCACCTTCGCGTCGGCCTCGGTCTCGACGAGCGCCGCGCGCTTGTCCGCGTCTCGCTCGAGGACCTCCACGTCCTTCAGCGATCCCTGCCACTCGGGCGCCTTGTCGATGTCCGACGCGATCTCGAAGCAGCGCTCGATCGGGGCGTCGATCTCGACGATGCGCTCACCACTGATGTTTCCCATGGAGGCGAGCCTATGTCAGGCGGCGAGCGGCCGCGCGCTCAGCGTGCTCCGGCGCGCCAGCAGGACGACCGCGCCCAGCGACGAGCCCACTACGGCCGCGACCACCCCGGCGCTCCACGAGTAGGCCTCGACGAGCGAGCCCGCGGTGGCCGCGCCGAGTGACACGCCGGCGACCAGGGCGGTGAGCGGCCACGTGAAGGCCTCGGTGACGGTCCCGCGCGGGGCCACCCGCTCGACGAGCTGGTTGCGCGAGGCGATCAGAGGGGCGATCGGCAGCCCGGCCAGGATCACCAGCAGCGCCATCGTCGCCGGCGAGCTCGCCGCGAACAGCAGGGCGCAGCCGGCCGGCAGCAGCAGCGCGAAGCGCATGTGCACCCGCGTGAGCCGCTCGCGCGCCGGGCGGGCGCCGTAGGCGAGGCCGGCCGCGCCGCTCGCGAGCGACCAGACGGCCAGCAGCAGCCCGGCCAGCTCCTTGGAGCCCTCGGCCGCGCTGAAGGCCGGGAGCACCACCTCGATCGTGCCGAGGGCGAAGCCCACCGGCAGCGACGCCAGCACGAGCGTCCGCAGCCCCGGGCGCCGCGAGCGCTCCGAGGCCGAGCGCCCGCGTGCCCTCCGCGGTCAGCTCCGGGTGGCGGTGGCGGCGCAGCCCGGCCAGCATCGCGAACGTGCCGACGAGGACACAGGCCGCCGATACCACGAGCGCGTACTGGGCGCCCACGAGCGCCACCGCGACCGTGGTGAGCAGCGGGCCGAGCACGAAGATCAGCTCGATCATCACGGAGTCGAGCGCGTAGGCGCTCGCCACCAGCTCGGGCTTCTCCTCGAGCAGGTAGGGCCAGCGCGAGCGCAGCACCGACGACAGCGGCGGCAGCGCCGCACCGGTCACGAGCGAGGCGAGCGCGAGCAGCGCCACGGGCGCGCTCGCCGCGCCGAGCCCCCAGATCAGCAGGAGCCCGCCGGCGTGGATCAGCGCCAGCGGGATGAGGACGCCCTCGCCGCGCCGGTCGACGAACCGCCCCTGGAACGGCGCGCCCGCGGCGCTCCCGAGCGCGAGCGCGCCCGCGCACACCCCGGCGGAGGCGAACGAGCCGCTCACGTCCTCGACGTACAGCAGGATCGCGAGGCCCGTGATGCCGATCGGGAGCCGTCCGATGATGGTCGCGAGAACGACCGCGGCCACGCCCGGCACCCGCAGGATGTTCCCGTAGACACCCACCCGCTGAGCATCGCACGTCGCCCGTGTTAGCTTGATCCGGCGTGACGAGGACGCTGATGCGAGCACTTATCCCGGCCGTGGTGGTGGCGGCGCTGCTGCCGGTCACGGCCGCCAGGGCGGAGAACCGCTGGCTCGCGCCGAAGGCGATCAACATCGCCCACCAGGGCGGCGAGGACGAGTTCCCCTCGAACACGATGTACGCCTTCCGCGAGGCCGTGAAGGCGGGCGCCGACATGCTCGAGCTCGACGTCGGCGTCACGAAGGACGGCAAGGTCGTCGTCATGCACGACACGACCGTCGACGGCAAGACGAACGGTCACGGCAACGTCTCCTCGCTGACCCTGCGCCGGATCAGGAAGCTCGATGCCGCGTACTGGTTCGCCCCCCGCGCGAGCGATCACTACAGCCACGACCTGAAGCGCCGGGCCTACAGCTTCCGCGGCATCGCCACGGGCAAGCGCGAAGCCGCCGAAGGGCTACGGCGCGGAGGACTTCCGCGTGCCGACCCTGTCGGAGGTGATGAAGGCCTTCCCCCGGACTCCGATCAACGTGGAGATCAAGGGCCGCACCCCCGCAGAGGAGACGGCCGAGTACGTGCGGAACGCCGAGGTGCTCGCACGGCTGCTGAAGAACACGAAGCGCAGGGACCTGATCGTCGTCTCGTTCCAGCAGGCGGCCGTCGACCGCTTCCACGAGCTTGCGCCGCGCATCGACCTGGCGCCGGGCATCGGCGGCGCCTCGGTCTGGGTGCTGGGCGGGGGCTCGCCCGGCCCGGGCGTGGTGGCCTTCCAGGTGCCGATCACCTTCGCCCTGACAGGGCAGCTGCTGCAGATCACGACGAAGGAGAACGTCGCGCGCGCGCACGCGCAGGGCTACGCGTGGCAGAACTGGTTCTCGAGCGACGACCGCGACTACCCGCCCAGCTGGCGGCGCCTCCTCGACATGTGCGTGGACGGGATCATGACCGCACGGCCCGCCGCGCTCGAGCGCGTGCTGAGCAAGGAGCGCGTCCCGGCCGGGTGCGGATGACATGGAGCCCGACGCCGTCGAGATCCGCGTAATCGGCTGCCTCATCGAGAAGCAGCGCACCACGCCGGACGTGTACCCGCTGACGCTCAACTCGCTGCGCATCGCGTGCAACCAGTCCACGAACCGCGACCCGGTGGTGGACTACGACGACGGCACCGTGCGCGCCGGGCTCGATCGCCTCGTGCAGCGCAAGTGGACGACGCTCGCGAGCTGGTCGAACCGGCGCGCGATGAAGTACCGGCACACGCTCGACAGGGCGTTGGGGCTGGACGACGCGGAGATCAGCCTGCTGTGCGTGCTGATGCTGCGCGGCCCCCAGACTCCTGGCGAGCTGCGGGCGCGCAGCGACCGCCTGCACCGCTTCACCGACGCCGCCGAGCTCGAGCAGACGCTCGAGCGGCTGATGGGGCGCGAGCTCGTCGAGCGGCTCACGCGGCAGCCGGGGCAGCGCGAGGAGCGCTACCGGCAGCTGCTGGGGGACGGGGCGGAGGCGAGCGCGGCGCCGCCCGTCGCCGAGCCGGCGCCGGCTGCGCCGCTCCCGGCCCCGGTCACGCCGCCGCCGGCGGCCCCGGCCCCGGTCACGCCGCCGGCGGCCGTCGCCGCCCCGCCCGCAGACGACCTGACCGAGCGCGTGGAGCGGCTCGAGCGCGAGCTCGCCGAGCTGCGCGAGGGTCTCGCCGCGCTCCGGCGCGAGCTCGGCTCGTGAGCGGCCCGGTCCTCCTCGATGAACGCGGGCTAGATTGGAAGGCGTGACGCGTTTGCACTCCGGTCTGCTCGCGGTCGGCCCCTGGCGGCCGGAGCAGGTCGACGCGCGCTGGCGCGACGACGCCTACGAGCCGCCCGCGGAGCTGGAGCGGATGGCGGACGCCGCCGTCGACGAGCTGCGTGAGCGCGGCTCGCCGGCCCATGACGGCATGGCCACGCGGCTCGTCGACTGGCGCGAGGACGGGGACCGGCTGCAGCTCGAGCTTCAGCCGGTGCGCTGGGCCCTGCGGCTGCTCGACGGTGGGGCGGCCGACAGCCTGACCGCCCTCTGCGTCGTGCGCTCGGCCGACGGGCGCTGGCTCGCAGGCCGGCGGGCCGGGTGGGTGTCCGTCTGGGCGAACCGCTGGGCGCTCGGTGCCGGCGGAGCGGTCGACCTCGGCGAGAGCCCGGCGCTCACGCTCTCGCGCGAGCTCGAGGAGGAATGGAGGCTCGAGCCGGAGCAGCTATCCGTCGAGGCGCTGCTCGGCTTGCCGAACGGCATGACGATGCTGGTCGGGCTCGCGATCGTCTCCGACGCCGCCGAGCCCGTGCCGGACGCCGAGCACGACGACTGGGCCTGGTGGCCCGCCGACGTCGACGACTGGCCCGCCGAGGCGGACGAGCGCCTGGTGATGACGGCGCGGATGCTGGGCGCGGGTCGCTAGGCCCGGCTGACGCCGACCGGGCACGACACGCCCGTGCCGCCCAGCCCGCAGTAGCCGTTCGGGTTCTTCGCCAGGTACTGCTGGTGGTAGTCCTCGGCGTAGAAGAACTCGGGCGCGTCGGTGATCTCCGTCGTGATCTCGTCGTAGCCGGCCTCGCGCAGCTTCAGCTCGTACAGCTCGCGCGACGCGAGCGCGGCCTCGCGCTGGGCGTCCGAGGTCACGTAGATCCCCGAGCGGTACTGGGTGCCGACGTCGTTGCCCTGGCGCATGCCCTGGGTCGGGTTGTGGCCCTCCCAGAAGAGGCGCAGGAGCTCGTCGAAGGAGATCTCCTCGGGGCGGTAGGCCACGAGCACTACCTCGTTGTGGCCGGTGCGCCCGCTGCAGACCTCCTCGTACGTGGGGTTGGGGGTGGACCCGCCCGCGTAGCCCACTGCGGTCGTGTAGACGCCCGGCGCCTGCCAGAAGGTGCGCTCGGCGCCCCAGAAGCAGCCGAGCCCGAACACGGCCGTCTCGACGCCCTCGGGGAAGGGCGGCTCGAGCGGCGTGCCGAGCACGAAGTGGGTCTCCGGGACGCTGAAGGGGCGCGTGTCGCGGCCCGGCAGGGCGTCGGCCGGCTCGGGCATCTCGGTCTTGTGGCGGAAGAGGAAGGCCATATCCATTGAGGTTAGTGTCCCGCGTCAATGCCCCTCGTTACGGACCTCGAGCTCCCGGTGCTCGACTACCTCGGGCCAGAGCTGAAGGGCGAGGTCTTCCACGACACGATGCGCGACCTGCGCGAGCGCAGCTGGATCGCGAGCTCGCCGATCGGCTTCATCGTGCTCGACCGCGAGGCGGCCGCCTTCTTCCTGCGCACCCGCAGCGCGACCTTCCCCGGAATGCAGATCGCGGAGATGTTCGAGGTGCCAGGAGGGCGCGCTGCTCGAGCGAGATGCGGCGCAACATCCTGCACATCAACGGCGACCGCGCACCGGCGCCTGCGCAACCTCGTCAACCCCGCCTTCACGCCGCGCGCGGCCGACCGCTGGCGCCCGGCGATGCAGGAGTTCCTCGAGCGGCTCTGGGACGCCGCTCGCGGGCGCGGGCTCGTGCGAGTTCGTCGAGGCGTTCGCGAAGCCGTACCCGTCGCTGACGATCGCGACGGTGATGGGCGCGCCGCTCGAGGACGCGCCGCGGCTGCACGAGTGGTCGAACGTGATCCAGCGCCAGTTCGACCCGGCCAGCCTGATGAACGAGCGCGAGCGGATCGAGCAGCGCCTGCGAGGAGTTCTACGAGTGGGCGGGCGCGCTGATCGAGAAGCCGCCGCGACGACCCGGGCGACGACCTCATCTCGACCCTGATCGCGGCCGAGCAGGACGGCGACCGCCTGTCCGAGGTCGAGTGCGTGAACCTCGTCCTCAACGTGCTCGTCGGCGGCGTCGACACGACCCAGTCGCCAGCTCGCGCACGGCACTGCGCCTGTTCGCCGCGCACCCCGACCAGTGGGAGCTGCTCGCCGCGCAGCCCGAGCTCGCGCCAGGCGCGCCGTCGAGGAGCTGCTGCGCTACGAGCCGATCACGCCGTTCACCGCGCGCATCCTCCACGAGGAGGTCGAGTACCGCGACGTCGTCTTCCCGCGCCGACACGATCGTGATGGTCTGCTCGTTCACCGGCAACCGCGACGGCGTCGAGGGCGATCCCGAGGCCTTCGACATCACGGCCGAGCGCGGAGAGGCCAAGCCGCTCACCTTCGGCGCCGGCATCCACTACTGCCTGGGCGCGAACCTCGCACGCGCCGAGCTGCAGGAGGCGCTCGCCTTCCTGCCCGCGCGGATGCCGGGCCTGGCGCTCGACGGCGAGCCGGAGCTCGGCTCGATCCACGGAATCTACGGACTGGAAAGGCTGCCGCTCAGATGGAGATAGGTCTTGCGCTGTTCCCCACGGACTACACGATTCAGCCCGCACGCGTTGCGAAGCTCGCCGAGGAGCGCGGCTTCAGCGCGCTCCTGTTCCCCGAGCACACCCACATACCGGTGAGCCGCGAGACGCCCTATCCCGGCGGCGGTGAGCTGCCGCCCGAGTACAGCCACACGCACGATCTCTTCGTCGCGCTCGCCATGGCCGCCGCGGTCACCGAGCGGATCAAGGTCGGCCCGGGCGTCTGCCTCGTCATCCAGCGCGACCCGATCATCACCGCGAACGCCGTCGCGTCCATAGACGCGCTCTCGGGCGGGCGCTTCCTGTTCGGCGTGGGCGCCGGCTGGAACCGCGAGGAGATGGCGAACCACGGCACCGACCCGGGGAGGCGCTTCTCGATCATGCGCGAGCGGATCGAGGCGATGAAGGCCATCTGGACCGAGGACGAGGCCGAGTACCACGGCGAGCACGTGGACTTCGACCCGATCTGGTGCTGGCCCAAGCCGGCCCAGAAGCCTCATCCGCCGGTGCTCGTCGGCGGCCGGGGCGAGAAGGTGATCGACCGCGTGCTCCGCTACGGCGACGAGTGGATGCCGAACCGCGTGACCGATCCGGACGAGCTCGTGCCACGGATCGAGGAGCTGCGCGACCGTGCCGGGCGGCGCTTCCCGGTATCGGTGTTCGGCGCAAAGCCCGACCCCGGATTTCTCGAGCGGCTCGCGGGGGTGGGCGTCGATCGCGCCTACCTGTACCTGAAGCCGCAGGAGCCGGATGCGGTCGAGCGCCAGCTCGACGATCACGCCGCCCTGCTGGCCGGCGGCTAGGCCGCGAACAGCGTGAGGTCGGGCTCGCGCTCGCCCTTCAGCACCGCGAGGTCGACCTCGACGCAGCCGATGCCGCGCGCCTCGGCGAGCACGCGCGCCTGCGGCTTGACGACCTGGGCGGCGAGCACGCCGCGGCAGCGCCCGAGGCCGGGCGCCGTGCGGATCCGGTCCAGGTAGCGGGTCAGCTGCTCGACCGCGTCGATCGTGCCGACCCGCTTGATCTCGACCGCCACGTACTCGTCCGAGTGGTCGAGGCACATGAGGTCGACCGGGCCGATGTCCGTCGGCCACTCGCGGCGGACGAGTCGCAGCCCCTCGCCGCACCAGGCGGGCGATCCGGCGAGCAGCTCCTGAAGCTCGCGCTCGACGCCCTCCTTCTCGAGCGCGGCTGCCTCGCCCATGTCGTGGGCAGTGTCCGAGATCACCTCGGCGATGCGGATCTCGAGCCGGTCCTCGGCGCCCGGCTTGCGGACGACCATCGAGCCGGGCTCCTCCTCGACGATCGTGGGAGCCGTCATCCAGTTGGACGGCTTGTATCCGCCCGTGTCTGCGTGGACCATCACCGACCCGTCCGACTTGACCATCACGAGCCGCAGCGCCTCGGGCAGGACGGCGGTGAGACGGCCGGTGTAGACGACCTCGCAGCGGGCGACGATCAGGCGCACCAGCCGGAACTTAGAGCGGCGCCCGGACAGCGCTGCGGCGTGACGCGTTTCCGGCGTTCGATCGGCGGGTAGGCGCCCCCGGGGACCCCCATCGACCCAAGGAGCGGACCGCAATGAGCATTCTCGACAAGATCATGGGCCGCGGCAAGAAGGCCGCCGGCGACCTGACGGGCGACGCGAGCCTGCGTCAGCAGGGCCGGCGGGAGGAGCGCAAGGGCGAGGAGAAGGAGAAGCTCGCCGAGGCCCAGGAGCGGGTCGAGGAGAAGTCCCAGGACGTCGCGGACCTCGAGCGGCGCACCTGACCCACAGCGACCAGTCACGCGCCGCCGGGGGGTCCGGGGGCGTGAGCCCCCTGGATGGTTCCCCCTGGCTGACGTACCGTAGGACGGGATGGACGGGGATCGGACAGCATCACCGCACGTCGTCTACCGCGCGGTCCTGCTTGCCGCCGGGCTGCTGCTCGTCGGCCTCCTCTTCCGCCAGCTCGTCACGCTGCTGCTGGCGATCCTGATCACGGTGATCGTGGCCATCCCGCTGGCCGCGGTCGCCACCCGGCTCGAGCGCTACCGGGTCCCGCGACCGGTCGGCACCCTCGTTGCGCTGCTCGGGGGCCTCGGGACCATCGCGCTCATCGTCTACCTGCTGATCCCGCCCTTCGTCGACCAGACGGAGGAGTTCGTGGACGACGTTCCGGGCATCACCACGAACCTCGAGGAGATGTACGCGGACCTGTCGGGCCAGGACTCGAGCGAGGTCGGGAACCAGGTCGAGCAGTTCGCCGAGCGTCTGACCGACGATCCGGACCGCCTGATCGGCCCGATCACCTCGATCGGCCTGAGCCTCGCCGGCATCGCGGCGGCGCTCGTGCTGATCCTGATCACGGCCTACTACATGGCGGTGCGTCCCGGACCTCTCATCGACGGCATCGTGAGCCTCGTCCCGCCCAACCGCCGTGCGCACCTCCGGCACGTCCTCGACCGCCTGCGCGCCGCGTGGATCGGCTGGATGGAGGGCGTCGCGATCGACATGGTCCTCACGTTCGTATTGCTCCTCATCGCGCTCACGATCATCGGGCTCGACTTCGCGATCTTCTTCGCCGTCCTGTCGGCCCTGCTCGTGGTGGTTCCCTACTTCGGCGCGATCGCGGGCGCCATCCCGCCGACGCTGTTCGCCCTGACCGACTCGCCCGGCAAGGCGCTCGTCGTGCTCGGCGCGTACATCCTGGTCCAGCAGATCGAGAGCAACGTCACGATCCCGGTCGTGATGGCGCAGCGCGTGCGCCTGCATCCCGCGGTGGTGGCGATCGGCGTGGTCGTCGTCGGCCAGCTGTTCGGCTTCGTGGGCCTGTTCGTGGCGGTGCCGATCCTGTCGCTCGTCGTGATCAGCGTCGAGGAGTTCTGGGTCAAGCCGGTCGAGGAGGCGCACGCGGAGCAGAAACGGGCGGACATCGATCTGCCCGAAACGCTCGAGAAGGAGCTCGCTCCCGGCGACAGCGAGGCGAAGCCGCTCAGACCAGCTTCGTGATCGCGATGACCGCGCCGATCAACACGAAGATCACGATCAGGACCTGAACGACGATCCAGAAGCGCGGTATCTCCTGCACCCGCGGGGTTCTACTCGATCATCGCCTGGCGAAGCGCTATCGCCACGGCGTGCACGCGCGTATCGGCCTCGAGCTTGAGGATCGCGCGCTTGGTGTCCGACTTGACCGTTTCGATCGAGAGGCCGATCCGGCGGGCGACCTCCTCGGTGTGGAGCCCCTCGGCCAGCAGCTGCAGGATCTCCCGCTCACGCTCGGAGAGCGGAGCGTCGGGTCCGACCGCGGACATCAGCAGCGCGGGTGACAGCGAGGGGTCGACGAACGGCTTGCCGGTGGTGACCGTGCGCACGGCGCGCAGCAGGTCCTCGGGCGGGGAGCCCTTCATCACGTAGCCGCGCGCCCCTGCGGCGATCGCGTCGGACAGCAGCCGCTTGTCCCCGTAGGCGGAGAACATGACGGTCTGGACGTCCGGGCACGATTCGGCGATTCGCTTGAGCGCGGAGATGCCGTCGATCCCCGGCAGGCGGACGTCCATGATCACAACCTGCGGGCGCAGCTTCTTGACGGCGTCGATGACGCCTTCGCCGTTTTCGACCGTCCCGACGAGTTCCAGGTCGGGTGTCTGCCCGAACATGAGGCCGAGTCCTTGCCTCACGGTCGGATGATCGTCCACGGCCAAGCACCGAGTGGTGGTGGACATCTTGGCCCAACATAATGGCAATTTTGGCCGAGCGGCCAACGACCTATGATCACCATGCGTTTTTGGGACCTGCGCGTGAGGAGGATTCTTGTTCGGTTCGATAGTGGTTGGGACGGACGGCTCGGACACCGCGAGCGAGGCCGTGCGCCAGGCGACCGAGCTCGCCGGCAGGCTGGGAGCGAAGGTCCACCTGGTGAGCGCGTACGAGCCCGTCTCGGAGGGCCGGTTGCGCGAGGAGCGCCAGCAGGTGCCGGGCGACCTCCAGTGGATGGTCAACCCGCGTGAGGACGTGAGCCAGACGCTCGAGGGCGCCGCCGAGGGCCTGCGGGCCGCCGGCGTCGAGGTCGAGACGCACGCCCGCGAGGGCGACCCGGCCGACGCGATCCTCGACGTCGCCGAGGAGCAGGAGGCCGACCTGATCGTGGTCGGGAACAAGGGCATGACGGGCGCCAAGCGCTTCCTGCTCGGGAGCGTGCCGAACAAGGTGTCGCATCACGCTCCGTGCAGCGTGATGATCATCCGGACGACCTAGATCGACCGCAACTGGCCGGTGGGCGCCCGGCAGCTAGCGCAACGCAGCGCCCGCGTCCACCAGCCCCGCGCCGTAGCGGTCGGGACGGTCCGTCGGCCGGGCGGTCGCCTTGAGGTGGGCCTCGACGGTGCTCGGGGACGGGTTCGGCCCGAGGCGGTTCGCGGCGATCACGAGCGCCGCGACCGCGGAGACGTGTGGGGCGGCCATCGAGGTTCCCTCGTAGCCGCCCGGAAGGCCGAAGTGGCGGATGCGGCGTGTCAGGAACGTCTGCTGGAAGATCGGCCTGCCGATCGAGTCCGGGTTGCAGTGCTCGGCGTCCCACACGCTGTCGTTGTTGGGCGCGTCGGCGCCGCCGCCGGGGGCGACGATGTCGAGATCGGCGCCCGAGTTCGAATACTCGGCCTGGCAGCCGGTGATCGTCGTCGCTCCCACTGACATCACGGACTCGGCGCGGGCCGGGTAGGCCACCGCGAAGTCCGCCTGGTTGCCCGCGGCGCCGATCACGAGCGACCCGTGGCGACGCGCGTAGCGAAGCGCGCCGATCACGTCGGGGATCTCCGCCGCGCGAACCTCCGCGGGAAACTCGAGCGAGAGGTTGATCACGTCGGCGCCGTAACGGGCGGCAAACCGGATCGCCCGCGCGATCGCCGCGGAGTCGCCCGTGCCCTCGTTGTCCAGCACCTTCAGCGGCATGATCTTCGCGTTGTACGCGATGCCGGCCGTGGCCAGGTCGTTGTTCGTGGTCTGCGCGATCGTGCCGGCCACATGGGTGCCGTGGCCGTAGGAGTCGTTCGGGTGACGGTCGTTGTCGATGAAGTCGAAGGGGTGGACGAATGTGGAGCGGCGCAGGTCGGGCGCCCGCCGGAAGGGCCAGCGGTTCTCGAAGGCGACGCCGCTGTCGAGGACGGCCACGACCGCGCCCAGGCCGCCCGGCGCGCCCAGGCTCCGCGCGTGGGTCCAGGCCTCCACGACGTTGATGCCCCAGGGCCTGAAGAGATCCCACTGGCGCACCGAGCCCGGGTCGCTGGTCGGCGCCTGCGCGGCGCGCGCCCGCCAGTTCGGGACCGCGTACTCGACGTTCGGGTCGTCCTCGAGCTCCGCGATCGTCTCCTGCACCGAGTCGCCGTCCTCGATCGAGAGTTGCTCGGACCCGCCGGGGAGCGCCTGCTCGACCGCGGTGCCGGTGTCCTCCTGGGCGCCGGCGGCGACGCCCGCGGTGGTGCCGTCCTCGTAGCGCACGATCACCTCGCCGGGCACGTAGCCGTCGGCCGCCGCGGATGCGGGCAGCACGAGCGCGGCCAGGGCGAGTGCAATGAGGAGGAGGCGGGGCGGCATTGGGTTACGGTGCGCTTCGGAGTGTACGAACGCAGGAACAACCGCCGGAGGCGGAAGTTGTGAGTGTCTGCGTAACGGGCGCGACCGGCTACATCGGCGCGCACGTCGCAAGAGAGGCTTCCGAGCGGCTCGGGCCGCTGCGCGTGACCTACCGCGACGAGCGCCGTCTCGACCGCCTCGCCGGCACCGACGCCGAGCCGGTCCGGGCGGATGTCCTCGACCGGGCCGCCCTCCGCCGCGCCTTCCGAGGTTGCACCACGGTCATCCACTGCGCGGGCTTCGTGGCGTCGCGGCCGGTGGAGCTCGTGTGGAAGCTGAACGCGCTCGCTCCGCGCCTGGTTGTCGAGGCCGCCGCCGCCGAGAAGGTCCGCCGCGTCGTCGTGACCTCGAGCGTGTCCGGCATCGGCCCCGCGCCGCCCGGCCGCGCCGGCAACGAGGAGGGGCTCTACCGCGGCGGTGGCCTGGGGCTCACGTATCCGGACGCAAAGCACGAGGGCGAGGCGGAGGCGCTCGCCGCGGGCGCGCGCCACGGGATCGAGGTGGTCGTGGTGAACCCGGCCTACGTGTTCGGGGCCGCGCTCGACAGGGACATTCCCGGCGAGACGTCCACGCGCATGATCGGCAACTACCTGCGCGGCCGGCTGCCGGCGGTGGTCGACGGGGAGACGAACGTCGTGGACGTCCGCGACGTGGCGAAGGGCCACGTGCTCGCAGCGGAGCGCGGGCAGCCGGGCGAGCGCTACGTGCTCGGTGGACACGACCTCCGCTGGGTCGAGCTGTTCGAGCGGGTGGCGGAGCTGTCGGGCGTGCGCCACCCGCTCGTCGTCCTGCCGCCCGAGGCGGGCGGCGTGGCGCGTGCGGCGGAGGCGCTCGGCCTGCCGGCGCTGGTGCGGGCCGAGGGGGTGGTGCTGATGGGGACGAACTGGCGCTACTCGTCGAGCAAGGCGCGCCGCGAGCTCGGCTACCAGGCGCGGCCGCTCGACGACACGCTGCGCGACACGATCGACTGGTACCGCGAGTTGATCGACAGCGGACGGCTCGGCGGCGGCCCCCCGTCGCCGCTGTCGGTGGCCGCGCTCGGGCTCCGTGCTGGCGGGTCGCGTGGGAATGCTCGCCCCGCTGCGCGCCGCGGAGCGGCGGGTCGGCCGCAGGCTGGTGGCGCCGTGAGCTTCTTCCCGCGCGACGAGTACTTCATGAGGCTCGCCCTGCGCGAGGCCGAGCGCGCGCTCGAGCACGACGACGTGCCGATCGGCGCCGTCGTCGTCCACGGCGGCGAGGTGATCGCCGCGGCGCGCAACGAGCGCGAGCTGCGCGGCGATCCCACTGCCCACGCGGAGATCCTCGCGCTGCGCGAGGCATCGACCGCGCTGGCCGGCTGGCGCCTCCTCGACACCGTGCTCTACGTGACGCTCGAGCCCTGCGCGATGTGCGCGGGAGCGATCGTGCTGGCGCGGGTCCCGAGGGTCGTTTGGGCGGCCGACGACCCCAAGGCGGGCGCTGCCGGGAGCGTCATGAACGTGCTCGCCGAGCCGCGCCTCAACCACCGCCCCGAGGCGGCCGGCGGGCTGCTGGCCGAGGAGGCGTCGGGCCTCCTGCGCGCGTTCTTCGCTGCTCGCCGATCGTGACCGCCTACGACGCCGGCGAGTGGACCGACTTCTTCGTGGCGAGCGCGGGGGCGTCCGCGGCGCTGGCGGGTCTCGTCTTCGTGGCGGTGTCGATCAACGTCGAGAGCATCCTTCGCTACGAGGGCCTCCCGCAACGCGCGCTGGCAACCGTGCTACTGCTGCTGAGCGTGGTGCTGATCACGTTGATCGGCCTGATTCCCGGCCAGAGCCGAACCGCGCTGGCGGTCGAGCTGCTCGTCGTCGGCCTGGTGTTCGCGGCCGTGATCCTGCGCCTCACCCGGAGCGTGGCCGGCCACGGTCACAGCCGCATCCACGACCTGACCCACTGGCTACTGATGTCGGCCGGAGCCGTCCCGCCCGTCATCGGCGCCGTGAGCCTGTTGGCGGAGGTCGGCGGCGGCCTCTACTGGGTGGCGGCCGGAGTGGTTCTCGCCATCACCGGAGCGGTCGCCAACGCCTGGGTCCTGCTGGTGGAGATCCTGCGCTAGCGGGCGCGCTGCGATACCGTCGCCGCTGTGGTCCTCCTCAGCACGATGATGCGCACCGACGCCCTCACGGGACGTACCGACGGCGTCGACGCCTGGTTCGCCGGGCGTCAGGGTGGGCGCTGGGCCTTACAGGCGGGTCGTGCGGCCGCGCGGCCTGCACGGCCCCCCCGTCCACGGACCCCGCCGAGAGGCTCCGGGAGCTGACGGACCTGCACGAGCGCGGCGTACTCACCGACGCCGAGTTCGAGGGGCTCCGCGCCGACCTGCGGGTATGAGCTCGGGACCCGTACGGCCTGAGCCAGGGGATTCACCGAGTAGGTGGGGATCGGCGACGACGAGGTCTTCGACCTCGGCGGCATCGTCGGAGCGATCATCCTGGTGCCGCTGTTCGGATTCGTCATGAAGCGCACGGCCACGGCTCAGCGGCCCAGTCAGTGACCGTCGAGCGCGACGACGAGTAGGACGGAAAACGGGCAGAGCGCCGGGGCGCGCAGAAGCACTTCGCTAGCCCGGGCGTTAGCTCGCAACCGGATGGAGGGATCAGGATGGACGAGGGGCCGTTCCACTGCGACGACCCGAGGGACAACGGGCCGAAGCCGTGAAGGTCTGGGGCTGATCCTCTTCTCCAATGAGAGGGGCCGGGCGGAGAAATCTGCTCGGCCCTTTGACTTTGTTACCAACCCGAAGGAGAGGGAATGAGGAAGCTCCTCAGCATCACTGCAATGGCCGTGATCGCGCTCGTGGCGTTCGTTCCGACGGCCTCGGCTGCCACGAAGACCACCGTGAAGTTCGACGGCGCGTTTCTCACGAACGGCGCGTCGATGTGGTCGGGCGAGGTTGTCTCGCCGAAGGCCAACTGCGCCAACAAGCGCCTCGTCCTGATCTTCAAGCAGCGCCCCGGCGCGGATCAGAAGATCGGCTCGGTGAAGGCCAAGCCGGTGACCGGCGTGCTCGGTTATCACTGGGCCTTCGAGAAGGAGGGCTTCGCCGTGAAGTCGTCGGAGAAGTACTACGCGGAGGTCAAGGCCACCGACAAGTGTGCGGGGGCGCGCTCACCGGTCCTCAAGGCGGAGGCTTACTAAGTAGCTTGGGCCGGGGGGAGAAATCTGCCCGGCCCATTCGCATTTTGGTGCGCACGCCGGCGCGTCCGCGGCGCGCTGCTCGGCATCGCCGATCAGGTGCCCGTACAGGCGCACGGCAGTCGTCGCCTGCGAGTGGCCCCCCACCTGCTCGGGGCGCCTGCGGCCTGCCGAGCGCCTACTCCCGCAGCCCCACGGCTTCGAGGGCTTCGTCGCGTGTATCGAACGCGCGCCAAGTGACGCACTGCGTTCGTTGCCATTGAGCCGCGAGCCAGACCGTCAGCTCGATGGGCATATGGCTACCCGCGCCGTGGCCGTGAATGTTCACGTTCGCGAGCGTCCAGTCATCAACGGCACGCACTTCGAGGACTTCGATGGAGTAGTCGGGGAACGCGCCGAGCAGGTTGCCCCACCAGCGGCGCATCCCATCGTGGCCGTGATAACCCCCCTCCACTGCGACGAGCAGCGAACCCGCCTCGACGTCAGGGTCCATCAGTGCCAACAAAGCGCCCAGGTCCCGCCGATTCACGGCGTCCACCACTCGGCGAGCCAGCTCCACGTTCTGATGCGACATTGCCCGTCCAGTATCTGCCGCTCGCAGGGTCGCGTCCAGCACCGCGCGGGGGCCCGCCTGGGGCAACACCGGCGCATTTCGGCGTTTCAGGCCCGCCAGAGGGCCAGCGCCGCCGGCACGTGCAGCGCCACAAGGGAGCCACGATTACGCTCGCCCCCAGCCAAGCCGCCGCCTACAATCAAGCGCCCGGAGGGGTGCCGGAGCGGTTGAACGGGGCGGTCTCGAAAACCGTTGTGGGCCTTACGGTCCACCGAGGGTTCGAATCCCTCCCCCTCCGCTACAGAGCGAACTTTCCCCTGATTTGCTGGCACTTTGCTAGCCGGGTGACCGCTCGCCAGGGTGCGCGCTCTCGTCAACGAACGTCAGCGAACGCCTCCTCTGGCCGAGGTCCATTCCCCCGCCATTCCCCCCGGACCGGGTGGCGGGTTCCCCAACCACTTGCCTCAGCCCTGGGGAGTGCGTCGGTCTACGGAACCAAGGTCACAGGTTCGAATCCTGTCGGGCGCGCTCCAGGAACCCTGCACTTGCCGGGAATCTGCACTCACGCGGCATCCTTCTGATCCTCACCTCCATCGTTTCCCATCGTTTTTGGTGCTGAACGCGCGGTCGGCGTATTCGCGTCCGGCGGACGCCTCGTTCGCCCACGCGGCGTACACAATCGTCGTCGCGATGTCCGCGTGCCCGAGCCAGCGTTGTAGCGCGACGAGCGGGGCGCCCGACGACGCCATGGTCGTCGCGTAGGTGACGGAGCGAATGGAAGTTGATCCCAGGTCGGAGGACACCGGCACGCTTCGCGGCGTCTTTGAAGCGATCGAGCAGCGTCGAGGCGGTGAGGTAGCGCCCGCTATGAGGGTGGGCAAACGCGAGGTCCTCGTCGGTGCTGTACGCCGACGCGAGGCGATGCGCACGCAACGCCTGGACGAGGCGACCGGTGAGCGGGACAGTCCTCTCGCTGTTCCTGCTTTTCGGCTTGCACAGCCTCCGCGCGTGTACGACAGGCGCACCTTCAACGTGCCCGCGTCGAGATCGACGTCCTCCCAGCGGAGCGCGAGCAATTCGCCCTGTCGGCATCCGGTGACGGCGGCGGTCAGGAAGATGACCCGCTCGACCCTCCCGAGGTCGTCGTCCGGCACGTGGGCGATCACGCGCCCGACCTCGGGCATGGTCGGTGCGGACACCGCTGCTCCCAGGCGAAAGCAGGAGCCGTTTCGTGCCACCTGTGGTATCGATACCGCATGCCTATCTCGTCGTTGGATCGTGACCTCGCCGAACTTGCCGCTGCGGTGCGGCTGGATGGAACCCTCGCCGCGCTCGCGGGTCGCGCGTCCATAGGCGACGCCTACATGCTCGGCATGCTGGTGAGCGGTATGACGGTCTATGGACGCACGACCTCGCCCGTAGATTTGTTCGCGCGGATCAACGAGGAGAACGCGAAGATGATCGCGCGCGGTCGCGCACACGGTGCCGAGAGCTGGTCGGATCAGGAAATTCGCAAGGCGATCGAGGACGGCGACACGACCGTGACACTGGCCGACGCGACCGTGTTTCCTCCGGGGTCGCCGCGCTACGAAGTGCCGCTGCTTCGCATCCGACTTGCGCAAGTCGCCGGCTGGTGGCTCGTTCCGACCGACGCCGAAGGCAAGGCGTCGTTCACGCACCCGTCGGCTGGTTAGCTCGCGGCTTCCGCCGCCGCCGAGCGAGGCGACACGCTCTACAGCTCGGCCATTGTCGACGCCAGTGCCTCACTGGCGCTGCCCTTTCGCGCGCATTGCGACAGTGCGGCGGCCGTGGCCAGCTGCCGCGACGGAACTGCTCCGGTTCGTCCATTGCCGTAGGCGGGTCGCTCCGACGTCCGACGTCCGGCTGCGAGGCTACGGGCGAGATGCGGCTCTGCGGCCTTCCGGTTCGTTAGGACTCCTGGGCGATCAGCGCGGATGGCCTGGCCACGCATGGAGTCATTAGCTAGGCTCGTCCAAGCGTCGGGCGCTCAGGCTCCGCTCCAGCGCGCCCGGCACCGTCACGGTACCCAAGACCGTCGCTGCGACGGTCACCCTTGAGGGAGGTTGACATGGCTGCATCGGACCAGCTGACGACGTTGGCGGCCAGGGCGAAGGAAGCTGAGGATCGGGCCGCGGCCGCACAGGGGAAGGCCAAGGCGGACCTCGAGCAGGACGTTGCGACAGCGCGCGCATCGGCTCAGGCCCAGGCTGAGAAGCTGCGCCAGTCCGCGGACGCAAGCAAGGGAAAGCTCTCCGTCTGGTGGAATGACGTGCAGCGCTCGTGGAACGAACACGTCGCAAAGATTCGCGAGGACATCGATGCCAAGCGAGCGGAGCACGACGTGGACAGGGCGCAGCGGAACGCCGAGAACGCCGAAGACGACGCCACGTTTGCGGTTGAGTACGCGTATGCAGCGATCGAGGAAGCCGAGTACGCGGTGCTCGACGCGGCCCTTGCGAGGAAGCACGCTGACGAGCTGTCACCACAGTCGGGCGCTACCGCCTGAACGGCACGTTGGGCTGTGCGCCGAGGTCGGCACAGATCTCGGACGCTACGAGGAGAGAACGCAAAAGCAACGCGAGCGCGCAAACCCGCGAAGGGGTCGGCGCGCCTGTCGATTCGCGCGGTCGGGCGCGATGAGCTGCCGGTCAGTGGTCGGCCGTATGAGAGCTTCGACCCGACGCACTGCTCGACGTGAGAAACCGCCACGTCGGTCGGCCGTGCATTGACAACAATGCTGGTCGCGCGGAAGGAACCGTCAGTTTTGCCGTGCCATCCGTGACGGCGTAGGGGGCTCCCGGGCCGCTGTCGCTTCGGACGAAGCGGAGCAGCGCCGTAGCCACCGGCACCCGACGTCTGGCCCTGCTCCTTCGCGAAAACGCGACAGAGACTGGATCCGGTGTCCCATGCGACGCCCAACCACACGGTCAGCGCCGGAGTTGCCGTCAAAGTAGCCGTCATTCCACAACTACACAGGGCGCACACTCAGTCCGCGTATGCACGGAGCACACACACCGGCGTCTCACAGGTACGAGAACGCCTACTTATCGCGGAGGAACGCGCTACTGGCGGACTACGGAACCGAAGGTCACAGGTTCGAATCCTGTCGGGCGCGCTAAGTGCTAAGGCGCAATCTCATGCCTCGGCATGAGCGCACGGAGACGGAGCGCTTTCGGCCGTTCTCGTATGACGAGCTGGTGGCTCGGGACAAGGCCTCGCTTGACATCTTCTGGCTTCGTGATGAGTCCCTCGAGGACACGGACAACCTGCCGCCTCCCGAGGTGATCGCCGCAGAGATCGTTGAAGACCTGGAAGCGGCGCTGGCGCAGTTCGCGGAGATCGCGGTGTCGTTGGAGCAGAGGGCGGCATCGCGGCCGACCTGAGTGATCTGCTCGGGCTAACAGGAACCCTGCCTCGGCTGTCGTCCTTCCGGCGGCTCGCCCACCCAAATTGGCAGCGGCGACAAGCAAACGACCACGATACGCGGTCGCTAGCCGGCCGCGCGCTTTGTTCATCTCTCGCTGTTCGTCTCTAGGGGTTCGTCTCTGGGGGTTCGTCTCTAGGGGTTCGCCTTAAGCGCGAACCGGCCGCCGCCCCGCCCTACGGTCGTCTTTCGCTCTGCGCCTGCGCTTTCGAGGAACGGGGGTCCAGCGCAACGCGCTGGACCCCCCTTCCTCGACCTGCCAGGTAAACCTGTCAGGCCAGCCCAGGACAAGAGTGAAGTGAGGCCCTTGGCGGGGCAGCGGCAGAGAGCAGATCAGCGACAAGACAAGTGGACTAAAGAGTGGAATTCAGGGAGGTGTTCGATCAAGACGTCGAGGTCGGGGTGGGGCGGGTGGGGGCGCGGGGCGGGGTTAGGGCGGAGGTGGATGGTCGGGGCGGCGGGGCAAGCGGGGAAGTCGACTCGACGGGCCGGGTGCTCGGGGTGGGGGTGCGGGTGATCGTTGCTCGGGGACGTGGTCGCCGTCTCGGAGTGGGGGTCGCGCGCTGAACGGCCAGCGGGCCGGCCCCAGCGCCCCGTTGGCTGCGCGGCTCGCCCGTCGGCACACCGCCGCGACCGCGGGCCCCTGGCACCGGACGCGGACCTCCGCCCAGTCGAACGGGCGCATCGCCCGAGCGATCTCGGCCCTGGATTGGGGGGCCAAACCGGGCCGTTCTCCGCCCCTAGGGGTAGAGGCAGATGCACCGACCCCGCCCGTCCCAGCACCGGCAGCTCACAAGCACCGCCGCGGCCCGCCGCGCTCGTGGTAGGCGAATGCCGGCCGGTGGGGCTCACATATGTCGGGCAACGGTTCTGCTCCCGCCCCGCTGGGTGTCTGCCTTCGGCGGCAGTGTCGGGGCCCGCGGGGCTGCGCGCAAGCCGCTCGCTTCGCTCGGGCTCGGACCGAAGGTCCATCCAAGGGACACAGCGATGTCGGTACATGCGCTGGAGAGGGAGGGGACAGCGTGACTGGAGCGACCGCCATCAAGACCGAGGCGGCGCCGCGGCTGCCATCAAGCTCGGTGTCCTTACTCCGGCCGAGCGACGTGATCTCGCTAACGCGCTCCTCCGACCCACTTGGAGCGCCGCCCTCGAGGAGACTCGCAGCTTCCTGGTCGACCTGCTTGCCGAACTGGACGATGCAATCGTGGGAGATGGGGCGTGATGGCAGATACCGGTGAAGCCTTCGCCCACACGGCCGCAACACCACGTGGCAACCGCCGCGGATCGGCCGACGCCAGTCCGGCAAACAATGGGGCCGCCAGGGGGCAACGCCGCTGGACTCCGGGCGCGGCGATCCGCGTGCTGCTGACGAAGCGAGAGGCCGCCCAAGCGTTGGGGATGAGCCTCCGCCATTTCGAACGGCATGTCCAACCACGCCTACGGTGCGTTCATAGCGGCCAGTTGACGCTCTATCCCCTTCGTGAACATCGAGCGCTGGGCCGACGAAGAGGCGACCCTCGGGGGTCGCGGCAGAAAGCGCGTACGCTGACGCGATGGCCGGAAGGGACGAGCGCACCCGTTACCAGGGGGTGTTCGCGCGGCACCGCAAGGCATGTGCGCTCGACCGGGGCGGCGAGTGCGACTGTTCGCCCATGTACTACGGAAAGGTCTACGACCGCGCCAGCCGCCGGTACATCAGCACTAAGCGCTTCGCGACGGTCACTGCGGCGAAGGCGGCACGGCAGAAGCTAATTGAGCTGATGGAGGTGGCGAGCTTCCGCAGGCCGCGCCAGTCCGGCTGCGCGATGCGCATACGCGGTTCGTCGACGCCGCCCGCGAGGGACGTGCGCTCAACAAGCACGGTCGCCGCTACAAGCTTTCGGCAATCAAGGACATCGACGAGTGCCTGCGGGTGCACGTGATACCCCGTCTCGGTCCCCGGCGCCTGACCGACGTGCGTCGCTCTGACGTGCAGCGACTCGTCGACGACCTTGCGCCGACGATGTCCGGCAGCCGTGTGCGGTCGGTCGTCAACGCCATTCGCTCGCTCTACCGGTGGGCGCAGGATCGCGAGATGGTCGGCCACGACCCCGCGGCGCTCGTGCGTTTGCCCGCTATGAACGCAACACCGCGCGACCGAGTTGCGACGCCGGCAGAGTTCGCACGCCTCCTCGCCGCCCTACCATTGGATGACGCTTTGCCGTATGCGCTCGCGGGTTATGCGATGGGCCGGCGGGCCCAAATCGTGCGGTTGCGGTGGCGGGATGTCGACCTGGACGTCGGTGCGATCGAGTGGGGAGTAACGGAGGCCGCACGCAAGTCGCGTGCTGCGCGGCGTGTGGTTCCCGCGGTACGGCCCCTCCGCATCCTCGTGAAGCAGGCTTACCTCGAGCAAGGCAAGCCCGGTCCAGACCAGCTCGTATGCCCACAGCGAAAGCGCAACCGTCGTGGGGTCATGAGCACTGGCAGCCTCGCCCAGCGTGCGCGGCGCCGCTGGAAGGACGCCGGGCTCAAGCCGATCGGCCTGCACGAGTGCCGTCATACCGCGGCCACCTGGCTCGACGCTGCCGGTGTGAGCCCCAAGGTCGCGTCCGTGTTGATGGGGCACGCCACGCCCGACCTGCAGCCCGGTGCCGCGCCGATCACGCTCGGCGCGCTACACGCATACGCTGCCGGACGCCATGGAACGCGCCCGCGAGCAGCTAGACGCGTTCTTGGGTCAGGCCCCTGCGGATGCGTCGCACAACCGCGGCGGCTGAGATTCATTCCCCCCGCTCAGTTCCGCGGCATCGGCGTGCTCGAGCTGCTCGGCGCCGCCGGCCTGATCCTGCCCGGCGTGCTGGGGATCGCCGGCGTCATCACGCCGCTGGCCGCCGCGGGGCTGGCGCTGACCATGGTCGGCGCCTTCCTCACCCACGCCCGGCTCGGCGAGACCGAGCGCCTGGCGGCGCCGGTCGTGCTGCTCGCGCTGGCGCTGCTCACCGCGCTCGAGCGCTTCGGCCCGCAGAGCTTCTGATCCCTGGCCCAGGCATCACGCGCCCGGCTTACACTGGCGCCGGGATGACGCCCTCCGGCGGCCCTTTCGAGCACGCGTACGTGGACGCCGCCGGCCTGCGCCTCCGCGTCGGGCGCCATGGATCCGGGCCGCCGCTGCTCCTCATCACCGGAATCGGCGCCCACCTGGACATGTGGGCGCCGTTCGCGCGGCACGCCGGCGAGCGCGAGCTGATCGCGTTCGACCCGCCCGGCGCCGGGCTCTCGCAGCGGCCGCGTCGCCCGCTGCGGATGCGAGGCCTTGCGCGCGTGGTCGCGCGAGCTGCTGGACGCGCCTCGGGCTCGAGCGCGTCGACGTGCTCGGCTACTCGTTCGGCGGCGGCGCTCGCGCAGGAGCTGGCCTACCGCGCGCCCGAGCGCGTCCGACGCCTGGTGCTGTGCGCCACGGCCCCGGGCCTCGGCGGTGTGCCACCCAAGCCGATGGCGGCGCTCATGCTCGCCACGCCCGCGCGCTACTACCACCCGCGACTGCTCGAGCTGAGCCTCGCGCACATCGCCGGCGGACGCACGCGCGCGCGAGCCGGGCGTGCTGGCCGCGCACGCGGGGGAGCGCCTGCTGCATCCGCCCGTCGCCGCTCGGTTACGCCTACCAGCTGTACGCGGCCGCCGGCTGGTCGAGCCTGCCGTGGCTGCACCGGATATCGCAGCCGACGCTGGTCGTCGCGGGCGAGGACGACCCGAGCGTGCCGCTGCGCAACGGCCGGATGCTCGCCGCACGCATCCCGGACGCCGCCTGCACGTCGTCGAGGGCGGCGGTCACCTCTTCCTGCTCGACGAGCCCGAGAGCGTCGCGCGCCGCGATCCGCGCGTTTCTCGACGCCGCCTGACTGCGCCCTGTCCGGGGATTGTGGGCGGCCCACAACGCGCGTGCGCAAGGTTGTTCTCCCAAGGGGATGACACGGCCGCCGCGCTGGGCGAAGGTCAACGCATGACCTCAGCCGACACAGTTAGCTCAGTCGAGGCACCGCCCGCGGTCGGGACCGACACGCCGCACGGCGACGGCAGCCGCACGGCCCGCGGCCCGTCCGAGGCGGCGAGCGCGGCCCTGGACGTGCTGCTGGCCGACGCCGCTCTCGACCGGCGCGTCCCGTTCGTCACGCCCGGGCGCCGGCCGTCGCGTCGCCGCCGGCCTCGCGCGGCGGCCCGTCGCGGACGGCGCGCCGCGTCGCGGCGCTCGGCGCCGAGCTGGCCCGGGTGGCGCGCGGGCGCTCGCGAGCTGCGCCCGAGCCGCGCGCGACCGGCGCTTCGCCGACCCGGCGTGGGAGTCGAGCTGGCTGTTCCGGCGGCTGCTGCAGAGCCATCTCGCCGTCGAGGAGACGGTCGACGGCCTGATCTCCGACGCCGCGCTCGACTGGCGCGCGCGAGCGCCAGGCGCGGCTTCGCGGCGAGCAACGTCCTCGACGCGCTCGCGCCGAGCAACTTCCCCTGGTCGAACCCGGCCGTGATCAAGGAGACCGTCGACCAGGGCGGCGTGAACCTGGTGCGCGGCGCGCGCCGCTTCGCGGAGCGACTTCCCGCACCTGCCGGCCACGGTCGACACCACGAAGTTCGCCGTCGGCGAGAACCTCGCGCTGACGCAGGGGTCGGTCGTGCTGCGCACCGAGGTCTTCGAGCTCATCCAGTACGCGCCGCAGACCGAAGGAGGTGCGCGAGGTCCCGCTGCTCTTCGCGCCGCCGACGATCAACAAGTTCTACGTGCTCGACCTCGCGCCCGGGCGCAGCATGGTCGAGTGGCTGGTGCGGCAGGGCCAGCAGGTGTTCGCCATCTCGTGGCGCAACCCGGACGCCGAGCAGGGCCACTTCGACCTCGACACCTACGCCGCCGCGGTGCTCGAGGCGCGCGACGCGGTCGCCGCGATCACCGGGCAGCCCGCGGTCCACGTCAACGGCGCGTGCTCCGGCGGCATGATCGCGGCCGGCGCGCTCGGCCATCTGGCCGCCGAGGGCCGGCTCGGCGAGATCGCGAGCCTGACGCTGATGGTCGTGGCGCTCGACAACGAGCGCGCCGGGACGGCCGCCGCGTTCGCCGGCCGCGAGGTCGCGGCCGCGGCGGTCGCCGAGTCCGCGCGCCGCGGCTACCTCGACGGCCAGGCGCTCGCCGGCGTGTTCACCTGGCTGCGCCCGAACGACCTGGTGTGGAACTACGTCGTCAACAACTACCTGCTGGGCAAGGCGCCGCCGGCGTTCGACGTCCTGTACTGGAACCAGGACACGCGTCCGGCTCGCCGCCGGCCTGCACCGCGACTTCATCCGGATCGGGCTCGAGAACGCCCTCGCGCGAGCCCGGCGCGCTCGAGGTGCTCGGCACGCCGGTCGACCTCGGCGCCGTCGACCTCGACAGCTACGTCGTCGCCGGCCTGACCGACCACATCATCCCGTGGGAGAACGCCTACCGCAGCACGCAGCTGCTCGGCGGCGCGTCGCGGTTCGTGCTCTCGACGAGCGGCCACATCCAGGCGCTCGTCAACCCGCCCGCCGCCGGATAGCCGCGCGAGCTACCGCGTCGCCGACGACCCGCCCGCCGACGCCGAGGCGATGGGCGCGAGTCGGCGCCGACGCAGCCCGGGAGCTGGTGGCCCGACTACGACGAGTGGCTCGCCGCGCGCTCCGGCGAGCTCAAGCCCGCCCCGAAGCGACTCGGCGGCGGCGGCTTCAAGGCGCTCGCGAAGGCGCCGGGCACCTACGTCCACGCCGGCTGAGAGGAGCCCGATGACGACCCAGTCCCTGCCCTATGCCCACCTCGGCGAGGCGCTCGCCACCGACTACTTCCAGGTCCGCGAGCAGTTCACCGACGAGCAGTGGGAGCACTTCATCGCCACGCGCCGCTTCGTCGACGAGGAGGTGCTGCCGGCGATCAACGACTACTGGGAGGCCGCCGAGCTGCCCTGGCCGCTGATGCGCCGCCTCGCCGACCTCGGCCTCTACGGCGAGGACATCGCCGGCTACGGCTGCCCGGGCATGAGCCCGCTCGCGCGCGGCCTCGTCAACATGGAGCTGCACCGCGGCGACGGCAGCCTCGGCACGTTCCTCGGCGTCCAGTCGGGGCTCGCGATGAAGTCGATCGATCTGCTCGGCACCGAGGAGCAGAAGGAGCGCTGGCTGCCCGCCATGGCCCGCCTCGACGCGATCGGCGCGTTCGCGCTGACCGAGCCCGCCCACGGCTCCGACTCGGTCGCGCTCGAGACGACCGCGCGCCGCGACGGCGACGACTGGGTGCTCGACGGCGCCAAGCGCTGGATCGGCAACGGCTCGATCGCCGACGTCGTCGTCGTCTGGGCCCGCTCGGACGAGGACGGCCAGGTCAAGGGCTTCCTCGTCGAGACCGACACGCCGGGGTTCGAGGCCGAGACGATGACGGGGAAGGGCGCCGCGCGCGCGATCTGGCAGGCGGAGATCGAGCTCGACGGCGTGCGCGTCCCCGACAGCGCCCGGCTGCCGGGGGCGAACACGTTCAAGGACGCCGGCCGCGTGCTCGTGACGACCCGCTCGACGTGCGCGTGGGCCGCGCTCGGCCACGCCGTGGCGGCGTACGACGCGGCGCTGACCTACAGCAAGCAGCGCGTCCAGTTCGGCAAGCCGCTCTGCAGCTTCCAGATCGTCCAGGAGCGGCTCGTCCGGATGCTCGCCGAGATCACCGGCATGCAGCTCTACTGCATGCAGCTCGCCCGCCTCGAGGAGGCCGGGCAGCTCACGGACACGATCGCCGGGCTGGCCAAGCTCAACAACACCCGCAAGGCGCGCGCGGTGATCGCCGACGCGCGCGACATGCTGGGCGGCAACGGCGTCCTGCTGGAGAACCACGTGATCCGCCACATGGGCGACATCGAGGTCATCCACACCTACGAGGGCACCGAGACGATGCAGGCGCTGATCGTCGGGCGCGACATCACCGGCGTCGGCGCGTTCGCATAGACGCGCGCTCGCGCGCGAACCCCGCGTGCGGGAGTACGATCGGCACTGAGATGGCCACGCCGGCGTCAGCCGAGCGCGACGCCCTCCCCAAGGACGCCGCCGCGCGTGCGGTGAGAGAGCTCGCCGCGGACCTGCTGCCTTCGACGCGAGAGATCTCGCAAGGCCTCGTGGACCATCTCGCCGCCGCGCTCCCCGAGCTGGCGGCCGAGCGAGGACGAGGAGCTGCGCGAAGAGATGCTCGCCAGCGGCGAGGCGAACATCGACCAGGTGCTGCGACTGCTGCGCGCGGGCGCGGATGCCGACGCGCTTGTCGTGCCGATCGAGGTGGCGCAGTACGTCCGCGGCCTCGTACGCCGCGGGGTCACGCTGCCGGTGCTGCTGCGCTCCTATCGCCTCGGGCACGCGTGGTTCTGGGACCGCTGGTCGCAGGCGCTGCACGACCGCATCGACAGCCTCGAGGACCTCCTCGCGGCGCAGGAGCAGAGCTCGGCGTTCATGTTCGCCTACGTGGACCGGATCTCCGACATCCTCGTGGAGGACTACGGCAGCGAGCGCGAGCGAATGGCACGCGGCGCTGCGCAGCTGCGCGGAGACACCGTCCGCTCGATCCTCGCCGGCGAGCCGATCGACGAGGAGCTCGCCGTACAGAGGCTCGGCTACGAGCTGCGCCGGCACCACGTGGCGCTGCGGGTGTCGAGCAGTGCGAGTGAGGTCCGCGGGCTGGAGCGGGCCGCGCGCGAGGCCGCGGCCGCACTGGGACCGGGTGAGCCGCTCGTGATTCCGTCCGGCGTGGCGAGCCTGGATGTGTGGTGCGGCTCGTACGAGCCTCCTACGACCGCGGCCCTCGAGGGCTACGAGCCGCCCGATGGGGTGCGCGTTGCGTTCGGCGGGTCCGGCCGGGACGTCGCCGGATTCCGCCGGACTCATGCCGAGGCCATGCAGGCTGCGCGCGTGGCGGCACTCGCCGGCGATTCGGCTACGGCGGTGACGAGCTACCAGCGCGTCGAGCTCGTGTCGCTGCTGGCGAGCGACCTGCCGAGGGCGCGCAGGTTCGTCGCGGCGCAGCTCGGCCCGCTCGCGTCGACATCCGAGCCCGCGGAGCGGCTGCGCGAGACCGTTCTCGCGTTCCTCGTCGCCGGGGGCAGCGGCACCCGCGCCGCCAAGGAGCTCTACGTGCACCAGAACACCGTGACCTATCGCGTCAAGCGGGCGGAGGAGCTGATGGGCCGGCGGGTCAACCACAACCCGGTCGAGCTGGTGTGCGCGCTCACGCTGGCCGCCGCCCTTGGAGCCGCCGTGCTGGCCGACGAGGTCGCCTCTCGCTGAGCCATCCCAGCGCCTTGTGGCGCGATCACAACGCGCCGCGGAACTTCGTCGCCTGCGCCCATAGGCGGCGGCGCCGGGCGTCCGTAGGTTCCCATGTGCGAACCAGCAATCGAGACGAGGAGCACCGATGTCCGCCACCCAGATCGTGAACGTCCCCCTGGCCGACCTCCCGGAGGCGCGCGCCGGCGCCGAGCCGCACGCGCCCGCGCTCGCCGACGACGCGGTCACACTCGACAACGCCGCGTTCGCCGACCGCGTCGCCCGCGCGGCCGCGCTGTTCGACCGCCTCGGCGTCCGCGCCGGCGATGTCGTCGCGATCGCCATGCCGAACCGGGTCGAGCTGATCATCGCCCTCTTCGCGGCCTGGCGTCTGGGCGCAGCGGCGACGCCCGTAAACCCCGCGCTCACTCCGACCGAGATGCAGTACCAGGTGGATGACGCAGGCGCCAAGGTCGTGATCGGCGACGGCCTCGAGCTCGACGCCACAGTCGTCGACGTCGACGCGCTCGCGGCGGAGCCGTCCGCCTACCGGGCGGCCGCCGACATCCGACCCGACTCGCTGGCGCTGCTGATCTACACCAGCGGGACGACCGGCAAGCCGAAGGGCGTGATGCTCGACCACGCCAACATCGCCGCGATGTGCGACATGACGCGCGCGGGTCTCGGCATCACGGCTGTCGACCACAGCCTGCTGATCCTTCCGCTCTTCCACGTCAACGGCATCGTCGTCGGGACGCTGACGCCGCTGCTCGCCGGTGGCCGCGTGACGGTCGCGGGCCGCTTCAGCCCGAAGACCTTCTTCGGGCTCGTCGAGCGGATCCGCCCGACGTACTTCTCGGCCGTGCCGGCGATCTACGCGATGCTGACCTCGATGCCGAGGCCGAGACGGCCGACACGTCATCGCTGCGGCTCGTCGTGTGCGGCGCGGCCCCGATGCCCGCCGAGCTGATCGCCCGCGTCGAGGACGTCCTCGGCGTCGCGCTCGTCGAAGGCTACGGGCTCTCCGAGGGTTCGTGCGCCTCGACGCTCAACCCCTACGACGGCGTCCGCAAGCCCGGCACGGTCGGCCTCCCGCTGCCCGGCCAGGAGGTGCGCGTCGTCGACCAGCTCGGCAATTCTGTCCCGCAGGGAGAGCGCGGGCGAGATCGTCATCCGCGGCGCCAACGTGATGCGCGGCTACCTCAACCGGCCCGAGGACACCGCCAAGACGATCGTCGATGGCTGGCTCCACACCGGCGACGTCGGCATCTTCGACGAGGACGGCTACCTGCGGATCGTCGACCGCATCAAGGACATGATCATCCGCGGCGGCGAGAACATCTACCCCAAGGAGATCGAGACGGTCCTCTACAGCAACGATGGCGTGCTCGAGGCCGCGGTCGTCGGACGCGCGGACGACGTGCTCGGTGAGGTCGTCGTCGCCTACGTCTCGGTGCGGCCCGGGGCGACTGTCACGGTCGAGGAGCTCGAGGCGCTGTGCGCCGAGCGGCTCGCCAAGTACAAGCGCCCGGTGGCGATCGAGCTCCTCGACGAGCTCCCGAAGAATCACGTCGGCAAGATCGACAAGCCGGCGCTCAGGAAGGAAGCTGTGATCGAGGGAGAACGCCCGTGAAGCTCCGCGTGACAGCCCAAGGACTGATCGGCGAGGACGCCGAGCGAGGGCGCTGGGTACGCCTTCCGGGCTCTGAGGACCTGCTGTCTTTCCTGGCGGGCGGCAACGAGGCGTGCGCGCGGGCCGAGGCCGCGATGGCAAGCGCGCCGCAGGCCGATCCGAGCACCGCCTTGCTGCCCTTCCACCCGCGCTCGATCCGGGCGTTCATGCTGTGGGAGCAGCACGTGATCGACTCGAGCCGGATGCTCGTGAAGAAGTTCTTCCCGGCGCCCGCCGCGAAGGTCATCCTGGGGTACGAGCGGCTCACCGGCAGGACGTTCCCGAAGCTCAAGCCGAACGACCGCTTCCGAGAGGCGCCGACCTTCTACGTCGCGAACCACACGTCGGTGCTCGCCGACGGCGAGGACATGTGGTGGCCGTCGCACACGAAGTACCTCGACTTCGAGCTCGAGCTCGCCTGCGTGCTCGCGAAGCCGCTCGTCGACGCGACGCCGGAGGAGGCGATCGACGCGGTGGGCGGCTGGTTCATCCTGAACGACTGGAGCGCGCGCGACGTTCAGGCGGACGACGCGCGGCGCAACATCTTCGGCCCCGTCGTCAAGTCGAAGACGTTCGCCAATTCGATCGGCTTCGACGTCGTGACCGCGGACGCGGTGCCGGACTGGACCGCGATGCGCGGCCGCGTGCGCGTCGACGGCGAGCTCTGGTGCGAGGGAACGACGGCGAATCCGCAGCACACGCTCGGCGCGATGCTCGCCTACGCGTCCGCCGGCGAGAAGCTCGACGCGGGTGACGTGATCTCGACGGGCACGATGCCCGGCTGCTGCGGCCTCGAGCTCGACCGCTGGATCCAGCCGGGACAGACCGTCGAGCTCGAGATCGACGGGATCGGCACGCTCACCAACCGGATCAGCCCGACCGCGGTGCCCGTGTGATGGCCGACTGCGACGTGCTGATCTGCGGCCTCGGCCCGGTCGGCCAGCTGCTCGCGCTGCTGCTCGACGACCTCGGGGTGTCGGTCATCGCCTTCGATAAGGCGAGCGAGCCCTACGACCTGCCGCGCGCGGCCGTCGTCGACGACGAGGTCATGCGCATCTTCCAGGCCGCCGGCGTGGACCGGGAGGTCATGCGAGCCGCGCAGGTCGCGCCGGTGGTGAGCCTCGTCGATCGCAGGGGGCGGGCGACGGAGGTGTTCCGCTTCGGCGACGGCGAGCTCGGGCACCCGCCGCTCGTCTCGATCCACCAGCCGTCGTTCGAGCGCGTGATGGTCGCGGCGCTCGAACGGCGTGGCGTCGACCTGCGCTGGGAGCGACGGCTCGACTCGCTGGACCGCCGCGGCCGCGATGTCAGCGCCTGGGTGCGGCCCTCGGGCGGCGGGCCCGCCACCGAGCTGCGCGCGCGCTACCTCGTCGGTTGCGACGGCGCCCGCAGCGCCGTGCGCGCCCGGCTGGGCGTCGCGTTCGGCGGGTCGACGTTCGCTCAGCGCTGGCTCGTCGTGGACGGCACGCTCGACCGGCCGCTCGCGCGCGCGCCGCACCCCCATTTCGTCGGCGATCCGGCGCGGCCGGCCGTCTGTCTGCCGATGTCGCCCGGCAGGCACCGCTGGGAGTGGATGATCCACCCGGGCGAGGACGCGGAGCGCTTTCTCGCGCCGGGGCGGATCCGCGAGCTGATGGAGCCGTGGATCACGGACGAACGGGTCGAGATCGAGCGCGCGGTGGTCTACACGTTCCATGCGCGCCGGGCGGAGCGGTGGCGTGCCGGGCGGGTGCTGCTCGCGGGCGACGCCGCTCACACCATGCCGCCGTTCGTCGGCCAAGGCTTCAGCTCGGGGGCGCGCGACGCGGGGAACCTGGCGTGGAAGCTCGACGCGGTCCTGCGCGGCGCACCGGAGCGGCTGCTGGACAGCTACCAGGTCGAGCGATGCCGGCACGTGACGAAGATGCAGAACTTCGCAATCCGCTGGGGCGCGGCGGTGCAGACGCGGCGGCCCGGGCTGGCCCGGCTGCGCGACTCGGCGATCGGCGGGCTCGAGAGCAGCGGCGTGCTCGACTGGCTCCAGTCGCGCGCAAAGCCGCTGCCGACCGCGGCCGCCGGCGCGTTTGCGAACCGTCCCCATCCGTTTCCGCCCAAGCGCACGGTCGGCGCGCTGTTCCCGCAGCCCGTGATCGACGGCGTCCGCCTCGACGACCGGCTTGGGACGGGATGGGGCGCTGTGTCGGCCTCCCCCGAAGCCAGTGCGCGCCTGCGCGCGGCGGGACTCACCGTGCTCGACGTCCCGGACGACGCCTGGCTTCGCCGCCACTCGCTCGACTTCGCGCTCCTGCGCCCCGACCGGTACGTCTTCGCGTGCGGGGCCGCGGCGGAGGCCGGAGCCGCGGCAGCCGCCGCCCGGCGGCTGGTTGGGGATGGGCTGCGAAGCGCAGCGATTGCCTCGCGCGGGGCGGTGGCGGCGTGATCGCGCTGCTCGGCGCGACGGGCACGATCGGGCGGCACGTCGCCGCTGACCTCGCCGAGCGCGGCGCCGATGCGCGCGCGGTCGTGCGCGACTCGAGCCGAAGCGATGTGCCGCTGCCGATGGTGCACGGCGACCTGACGCGGCCGCAGACGCTGCGCGCGGCGTTCGACGGAGCCGAGCGGCTGCTGCTCCTGACACCGCACGGTCCCGATCAGGATCTGCACGAGGCGGCGGCGGTCGAGGCCGCGGTCGCCGCCGGGGTGCAGCGGATCGTGAAGATGTCCGGCGGGGCCCCCTCGCTCGGGCCGAACGGTCCGTCGCCGACGGCGGTCGGCCACTGGCGCACCGAGCGGCTGATCGAGGCGTCGGGCCTGCGCTGGACGTTCCTGCGGCCGAGCTTCCTGATGCAGAACCTGCTGTCGCTGCCGCTGACCGGCGGCCTGCTTCTCGCGCCGATGGGCCATGCGCCGGTCGCCATGGTCGACGCGCGCGACGTCGCCGCCTGTGCGGTCGCGGCCCTGACGGGGAGCGACGGCGACGGCGCCTGGCACCTTACGGGACCCGCGGGGGTGACGTTCGCCGATGTCGCGCCGCATCTTGGGGCGCGGCGCTACCTGAACCTCCCGAGGAAGGTCGCGGCGACAGCCATGCGCAGGCGCGGAGCGCCGCCGTTCGAGGTCGAGCACGCCATCGGCATGGCGGCATATCTGGCCTCGGGCGCCGACGGCGCCCCGACGAACGACGTCCGCCGGCTGACCGGCCGCCCGCCGCGGTCGCTCGAGCAGTTCTTCAAAGACGAGAAAGGCACATGACACCGATGGTCACACGGATGGGCCACATCGCTTTACGCGTCCCGGATCTGGACGCCTCCGTCGCGTTCCAGCAGGACGTGCTCGGGATGGTCGAGACCGAGCGCAGCGCAGGCGTGAGCTACCTCACCTGCAACGAGCGCCACCACGAGCTGATGCTGATCCAGGACCCGGTGCGGCGCGGCTACGACCACGTCGCTCTCGAGGTCGCGGATGCAGCGGCGCTCGCGGCAGTGATGCGCTCCGCGGAGGTCGCGGGCGGTCAGATCATCGGCGACGTCTACGACGGCGAGCCGGGCATCGACCGCGCGGTGCGCGTGCTCGCGCCCGGCGGTCACGTCTTCAAGCTCTTCTGCGGCATGGAGACGGTCGCCGCTCCGCGACCCGGCGACCGTCCCGAGAAGTTCGAGCACGCGTCCGTGAAGGTGCTCAAGATGAGGCCGCTCGAACGCTTCCTGCAGCAGGGGCTGGGCTTCCGCTTCAGCGATCGCTTGGGCACGACCGCCAGCTGGTGGCACTGCGACGAGGATCACCACGGCATGGCGATCGTGCGCGCGCCGCGCAGCGAGCTCTCGCATTACGCCTTCACGGTCGAGGACCTGAACGCCATGGGCCGCGTCGCCGATCGCCTCAAGCTCCACCGCGACGCGCGGCTGATCTGGGGCCCGTCCCGGCATGGCCCCGGCAACAACCAGTTCATGTACTTCCACGACCACGACGGCGCGATGATCGAGCTCTGCTCCGACATCGCCCAGATGGGCGACTACCAGCCGCGCAGGTGGCCGGGCGGTCTGAAGCCGATCAACCAGTGGGGCGGGCCGCCGCCCGTGCGGTTCATCCTCACCGGCTTCCCGCTGGTGAAGCCGACCGCCGGCCGGCCGCCGTACGCGATGCGGCCTGACCGAACGCCCACCGCATCAGCCCGGACCTGACGAGACACGAAGCCGCGAGCGTCCCGCAGAGGGTTTCGACTACGTGGTGGGGCATCGCGTGGCACTGTTGCTGCGCCGGCGACGCGGGGTCCGCGGCGGCACGTTCCGCCGGTTCGTGCACGAGCGAATTGGGCCAGCGCTGTTCGAGGCGGGCGCCCGGGACCTGCGCACCTACACCTTTCTGCCATGGTCGCGGTTCGTGCATTCCACCGCCCGGCGTCTCGCACGACAACCCGACCTATCGCCGGTACCACGGCGCCGCGGTCTTCGGCACCGACGACCGCGCGGGCGCCGACGAGCTGCTCGGCTCCGCCCAGGTCGCGGCGCTCGTCGCGGATCAGCACACGGCCGTCACCGCCGTGCACGCAACCAAAGGTGGTCCAGCAGCAGCATCGGCGGGGCACCGGGGAATCGGTGGCCGACGAGGCCATGCGTGGCGCGGTAGACGACGGTGTGTCCCTTTTATCGACGGCCTGAGCACCGGCCAGAGCCGGTCGGCGACCTGCCTGTAGTCAAATCCCGCGCTCACGGCGTCAGCGCCTTACCAACTTCGCCCGGCGGCCCTCAAATGAAGCACTCATCCGCTCGGCCACGTCCCCGATTGCCGAAGCCGGCCTTTCGCGAAGGGCGGGTAGTCGCCGCCGAACGGACAATTCCGCGTCTCATAACTGACTGCGCGAACGTGGCTCTGCGCTGGCGATAACGAACCTCGGTGGCTGCGACGACCGACCGTCCGCTCACGGACCGATCGTATGGGATGCTCGCGACCAGCCTGTCGACGGGCAGTTACCAGCTCTGGGGAGTCCGGACTTCGGGGCGAACTCCCCGATCACGCGTGACGCGGTGACGCCTCAGGGGGTCACGGCGGTCTGGTGGCCGCTTCGCTGCAAGTTCGGGAGCGCAGGCGCCGGCGCCGAGTCGCCGCTCAGCCGCTTGCAGTTCGCGCGAAGCCGGTTGGCACCCGCGCGCCTCGGGCTGGCTCGATCCGGCGGTCGACCCAGACCCTAGGCCAAGCGCCGAAATGCGCGTTGTCGCGAGAACCAGGGACGCGACCCCGACCACGACCGGAGACCTGCATCGTTGCTTGCGCAGGTACGGCCCCTGCCTAGCTCCGGATGGTTCTCCTTCCTCGGGCGCTGGTTCTTCAGCAGCGACGTCGCGGTCAGCGCGGTTTCCGCAGTAGCCCGTGGAGCAGCGACCCCTTTCTCGGCTCGGTCGACCGGGAGCGGAGTCAGCCGTGCAGCTGCTGGCCTAGCTGCACACGGGCGGCGACGCCGACGCCGAGCAGCAGCCCGAATGCGGCGAGGTAGCAGGTGATCAGAACACCGGCGAGCACCAGAAACACCTCGACGGGAGTCCGCCCGGCCACGAGGCTGATGTAGTAACCGGCAGCGGTCGGCGTGATGTTGAGGATCACGGCGCTGACTGCTGCGCCTGCCCACGCCGCGCGCCACCGCAGGGACTCGCCGGCAAGCGCGCGGAAGACGGCGCCGCACAGCAGGGTGCTCAACGCGAGCGAGGTCAGCGGAGCAGCCAGGCGGATCGCCGTCGGGTTGATCTTCAGGCGTCCTACGAGGTCGGTGCCGGCCGTGGCCACGGCAACCATCAGCATGACCACCACGGTCACCACCGCGGCGACCGCGAGGTTGCGGAGCTTGCCGCGCACGACTCCTAAGCTCGGCTGGGCGAGCAGGCGTACCAGACAGCGCTCGATCACTCCCACCGCTCCCGAGCTGACCCACACCATCCCGATGATCGATGCGGCGATCAGCAGCGGTGATTGCTCCTTGGTCCGCAGGATCAGAGTGACGAGCTGATCCTGGACGTCCTTGGGTAGCACCTTGGAGATCCGTACCGACAGCGCTTGGGCCTCGGCGTAGTCGCCTAGCGCGACCGCTGCCAGAGCCGTGACACCGAGTGCCAGCGGCACCAGTGACGCGAGCAGGAACCAGGCGAGCGCTGGGACGTCGTTGGCCACTCCCGAGTCCCAATACAGACCGACCAGCTCACGCGCGAAGCGCCGGACGCGAGAGGCTGTCACTGCTCGCGCCAGGACTGCGAGGAGAACGACCCCTCCCCCGAGCCTGCCGGCGGCCCGGCGTCGGCCAGATGCGTAAACCAGATTGCCGGCCGACGCTGCCTTCCCGGAACTCGATAGACCGCCGCGAAGCGCGAAGCGTCGAACCTCATCGGTTGTGCGGCTCTCGCTGCCATCGGCGTTAGCGGAGGATGTTCACGGCCCGCGCAGCAACCAACAGGGTGGTCATCGCCGAGAGCGCGGCCTCAGCCAGCATCATCATCTTCACCCGTCTGGTCAGCGACATCACATCGGTAGGGCTGAACGCTACGGCATTGGTGAACGAGGCCGCGGCGAATTACAGCGCCAAGGGGACGCGACCCGCTACGGGATGTGACGCTCCATGTGCGACGCCTCCAGGACTGGAGTCGGCGCGTCAGGCCGCTTCGCGCAAGCCTTCGTCATGGCGCAGTCTGGCCGCGTCCTGGTCGATGCAGTCGCGGGCGAGCGTCTTCAGGAGCACGTCGAGCTCGGCCTCTTGCTCGGGCGACCAGTCGTCGAGCAGCTCACGGAGGCCGTCCTCGCGCGCACGCCGCAGCCGCTCGAGTGCGGATCGGCCGTTCGGGGTCAGGTTGAGCACGTGGGTGCTCGGTTCGATCGTCACGAGCTCGCGGCTGGCTAGTTGGTCGAGGCTGGGTGCGAGGTTCGCGGTGGAAGTGCCGATCTGCTCGGCGAGGTCCGCGCGCGTGACGCCGCGGTGGTCTGCGATGCGGGCGAGTAGGCAGGAGGCGGCCGGGCGCAGGCCGCTTAAGCCTGCCTCCGCGGCGATGCGGCGGTAGAGCGCCACCCGGTCCTGGCGCCCCGCGAGCACTCCGAGGCCGCGTTCGAGCTCCTGCGCGGAGCTGCGGTCGGTCGGCATGCCGAACGTCTGCCCGGGATCGGTGGCGGCCACCGTCTTTCGCAACGGGACCTGCGGCAGCAGCCAGGAGATCAGGAAGGCGACGGCGGCCACCGGCACAGCGGCCAGGAATACGGTCTCCAGCGAGTCGGCGTACGCGTGGATGAAGGCGCTGTGGGCCGCGGGGGAGAGTTTGCTCAGCGCGTCGGGGCTCAGCGTCTCGCTGCTCACGCCGACCGGCAGCGCCACCCCGCCGAGATAGTGCGCGATGTTCGCCTCCAAGCGATTGGAGAAGATCGAGCCGAACACCGCCGCGCCGAACGACCCCCCGATCTGGCGGAAGTAGGTCACCCCGGAGGTGGCGGCGCCGAGGTCCTTGTAGTCGACGACGTTCTGGACGGCGATGACGGTGACCTGCATCACCGAGCCCAGCCCGGCGCCGAACACGAACATGGACAGCGAGGCGTCGAGCCAGCTGGTGTCTGGTCCGAGGCGCGACAGCAACAGCAGTCCGATCGTGATCAGCGCCGTGCCGATGATCGGGAAGATCTTGTAGCGCCCGGTGCGGCTGATCAGCTGCCCGGAGCTGACTGAGGTGAGCAGCAGCCCGATCATCAGCGGCAACAGCCACAGCCCGGAGACGGTCGGGTTGACCCCCTTCACGATCTGAAGGTAGAGCGGCAGAAACGTGATCGTGCCGAACATCGCGAAGCCGACGACGAAGCCCAACGCGCTGCTCACCCCGAAGACGCGGTTCTTGAACAGCCGCATCGGCAGGATCGGCTCTTCGGCGTGCCGCTCGGCTGCCACGAACAGCGCGAGGAGAGCGACGCCGGCCACACCGAGGCTCACGATCTGCGCCGAGGCCCACACGTAGGTCGTCCCGCCGAGGCTGGTCATCAGCACCAGGCAGGTGGTGCCGGCCGTCACCAGCGCCGCGCCCAGGTAGTCGATCACGTGCGAGACACGGCGCTGTGGCGTCGGGAGGAACGCGCTCGTGACCAGCAGCGCGACAACGCCGACCGGGAGGTTGATGTAGAAGACCCAGCGCCACGAGGCGTTGTCGACGAGCAGCCCGCCGACCAACGGCCCCAGTACGCTGGCCACGCCGAACACGGCGCCGAACAGGCCCTGGTAGCGACCGCGGTTGGCCGGCGCGACCACGTCGCCGACGATCGTCTGGGCGCCGATCATCAACCCTCCACCGCCGATCCCCTGCAGCGCGCGGAAGGCGATCAGCTGGCCCATCGACTGGCTCAGTCCCGACAGGGCGGAGCCGACGAGAAAGATCACGATGGCGGCCTGGAAGAACCGCTTCCGGCCGTACATGTCCCCGAGCTTGCCCCACAGCGGCGTCGAGGCCGTGGACGCCAGCAGATACGCGGTCACGATCCACGACAGGTTCGAGGCGCCGCCGAGGTCGCCGACGATCGTGGGCAGCGCCGTCGCCACGATCGTCTGGTCGAGCGCGGCGAGCAGCATCCCGAGCATCAGCGCGGCGAGGACGAGCCACAGCCGACGGCCCTGCAGGGCCACGGGACCTGACACCTCACGGGATACTGGTTGGGCCATGGACTTCATGCTGGACGCCGGTTGCGTGACGCGTCGTCACACGCTTTAGGTGATCTGGTCCATCGCCGTGCCACCGTGGCGGTGATCGACCCGCGCGCTCGAGCGCGTCGCGTTAGGCGCGCACGGCTTCAGCCGTCACGTCATCCGACGTGGCGTGCAGCACGAAGGTGTTGCGCAACGAGCCGCTGCGGGCGATGGTGATCGGCGCGTTCGTCAGGGGGCTGTCGATGCGCGACATCGAATCGCTATGCGAGAAGGCCGGGCTCGGGAAGCTGTCGAAGACGACCGCCCAACGGATCTGCAGCGAGCTCAGGGAGCGCTTCGAGCAGTTCAAGCGCCGCGACCTCTACGAGGTCCAGCTGGCGGCGCTGTTCCTCGACGCGGTCTTCCTCTCCGTCCGCCCTCACGGTCCCAAGGAGGGCGTGCTGGTCGCCTGGGGCTTCACCGAGAGGGCGAGCGGGTGCTGCTTTCCTGATGCTCTCAGCCGACCACCTCCTTCAGGCCCTCTGCGACGATGAGTCGCGCGGCGGCCTCGACCAGTGCGAGGTGCGAGAAGGCCTGCGGGAAGTTCCCGAGGTGTCTGCCGGTCTCGGCGTCGAACTCCTCCGCATACAGCCCGAGCGGGGATGCGGCCTTCACGAGGCGCTCCATCAGGTGTCTTGCCCGCTGCGTCTCGCCGATGATCGCCAGCGCCGATACCAGCCAGAAGGAGCAGATGAGAAAGCTCCCCTCCTTGCCGGATAGTCCGTCGTCGGTCTGTTCGGTGCGGTAGCGCAGCACGTAGCCCTGCTCGCTCAGCTCGTCTTCGACGGCCAGCACGGTGGCACGCAGTCGTGCGTCGTCGGGCGGCAGGAACCCGAAGATCCCTGCGAGCAGCGTGGAGGCGTCGAGCGCGTCGGTGTCGTAGTGCTGGCGCAGCACCCCGCGACTGTCGACCCCGTGCTCGAGGATGTCCGACTTGATCTCCGCGGCAGTCTCTGCCCAGCCGGCCGAGAGCGCAGCTTCTCCGCGGATGTTCGCGAGACGCGCTGCGCGGTCGAGCGCGACCCAGCACATCAGCTTCGATGAGACGTAGTGCTGCGGCTCGCCGCGCGCCTCCCAGATGCCCTGGTCCGGTTGACGCCACACCGCTGTCGCGCACTCGGCCTGCGCCTGCACGAGCGGCCACAGGCGGCCGCGGAATGCGCTGGCTTCGGCGGCTGTGGAGCAGGACGGAGTCGAGGGCGGCACCGAAGACGTCGTTCTGCCGCTGGTCGAAGGCGCCGTTGCCGATCCGGACGGGGTGTGCGCCGCCGTAGCCGGATAGGTCCTCGCGCACCGACTCGGTCAGATCGCGGCGACCGTCGATCCCGTACATGATCTGGAGACCGCCGTCGTCGTTGCGGTCGAGGTCGGCCATGAACTGCATGAACTCGTCGGCCTCCCAATCCAGGAGCAGGAAGTGCAGCGCACGTAGAAGGAAGGTCGAGTCGCGGATCCAGGTGTAGCGGTAGTCCCAGTTCCGCTCGCCGGCGGGTGTCTCGGGCAGCGACGTGGTGAGCGCCGCGACCGTCGCCCCCGTCGGCATGTACGTGAGGCCCTTGATCGTCAGCGCCGACCGCTGGATCATCGGCCCGAGCTCGTGGTCGGGGATCGCCGCGCGGGCGAGCCAGTCGCGCCAGAAGCGCGTCGTCGCCGCGAGCTGATCGGCGGCCTCGTCGGCGGTGGTCGGGACGAGCGCTTCGTCGCTCCAGGCCAGTGCGCAGTAGACCGTCTCGCCGGCGCGCAGGACGTGGCGGGCCCGAGCCCGGCCGGCCTCGATGCCCACGAGCATGTCGGTCTGGAGCCGGAGTGCCTGGTCGCCGCCGGTCGCGTCGGCTCGATGCCGATCCGGGCTCAGCGTCCACTCGCCGGGAACGCGCCCATAGTCGAACGCGGGCTCGCACACGAGATCGATCTCGACACTGCCGTCGATGCATTGGGCGGTCCGCACGAGCGCGTGATCGGCATCCTCGTCCGATGGCGGTCTCGTGTGCGGTGTGACCGTGTCCTCGCCACGGCGCGGTCCCATCGTCAGCGCGTCGCGCACGACGACCCAGCCCGTCGGCGTCTTCCACGACGTCACCAGCGTGTTGGTCCCGGGCTCGTAGATCCTGTCGCTGGGGACGTTGATCCCGAATGGGGCGAACCTGAAGCCGCCCGCGCCGCGGTCGAGCAGGGCACCGAACACGCTCGGCGAGTCGAACCGCGGGACGCACAGCCAGTCGACCGTGCCGTCCGGGGCCACGAGCGCGCCCGTGTGGCAGTTGGACAGGAAGCCGTAGTTGGCGATCGGGGTGAACGGGGACGGAGCTGCCGCGCTCTCCGGCATCGCAGCGCTCTGCGGGATGGCAGCTTCGGCGCTGCCTCCGTCGGTGGAGCGTTTCGAGGCGCGCGCGTTCGCCTTGGCGCTCATCCCGCGTAACCCATCTCCGCGATTCGATCGGTGAGCCACTCGATCAGCCGCGTGGGCGAGTCGTACGTCATCGCGCGCGTGAGCCGCGCGACGGCCAGCGGTGCCGTGGTTGTCGCCGTATCCATGCCCGCAGTGTGAGCGCGAGCTGGGTGAGCGGTCGTCACACATCTCATGTGATCTGACGGCGCGACCGTCCTGCGGCGACCCTACTCTGAGGAGTCGTGACGGAGGTCCTGACCGGGCTTGCCGCCGGCGACAGAGAACGGGTTGCCGCCCTGCGCGCTGAGGGGCGCTTCTTCTGGCTCGACGCCTCGCTCAGCGAGACCAGCCGCGACGAGCTGGTCGACGCGCTCGGGGTTCCCGAGCGGGCGCTTCGAAGGTCGGTCGCGCGTCCACGCCGACGAGGAGTCCGTCGACTTTGTGCTTCGCTGCTATGTCGCGACGGAGCGTCCGGCCGAGAAGGCCGCGTACCGACTCAGACCCATTCGAAGTCCAGGTCGTCGTGACCAGTGACTACCTGTTGACGCTTCACGACGAGCGGGTCTCGCTTCCGGCGGTTCTGGCTATCGATCTTCCGCAGGGACGGAGCAGGGGATACGTCGTCTACTCCGTCCTCGACGCGATGCTCGTGAGCGCCTCCGACGCGCTCGAGGAGGTCGAGGACAGCCTCGACAGCCTTGCCGCGAGCTTGGCGGGCGGAGGCGGTGGAAGCGTGCCGAGGGCGACGCTGCAGGCGCCCGTTGCCAGGCTCGCGACGATGAGGCGCTGGGTCCGGGCCGAGCAGGCAGTCTTCCAGCGGGTCGGGTTGGACATCGGCGCGCTGAGCGGCTTCGACGAGCCGGAGGAGCCCTACCTGGACCGGCTGGACGAGCAGGCCGATCGCCTGCTGGCGTCGATCGACGCGGCCGCGAACGCGATGGGGATGGTGCTCGATCTCCAGCTCAACGAGCGCGCCTATCTGGTGAGCGTCGTGGCGACGATCTTCGTCCCGCTCACGTTCATCACCGGGTTCTTCGGCATGAACTTCGGGTGGATGGTCGACAGCATCGACACGCAGGTCGCCTTCTGGCTGCTGGGCTTCGTGGTTCCCGCCGCCACCGCCGCGCTGTCGTGGCGTCTCCTCGTGCGCCGCTTCGTCATAGGTGACGAGCGCTGACGCCGCTTCGCGGCCTGCACCTCCGCGTAGACCTCCACAGCGAGGTGGGAGCTCATCGTCATCCCAGGCTGTGCGCGCCGAAGCGCTCGATGGCGACGAACAAGGTGAGGGCGAGGAGGACGATCGGCACGGCCAGGCGGTCGGTCTCGCCCATGCGCACGTGCGTGACGATCGCCCCGATCATGGTCAGCGCGAGACCCACCGCTGCGAGCGGGGTGAGAAGCGGCGCGACGCCCAATGCGCCCGGCAGGACCAACCCGAGCGCGCCCAGCACCTCGAGGAGGCCGACGGTGCGGAACTCCACATCGGTCACGTCGGCGGCCCAGCCCATCGGGCCCGCCGCGAGCTGCGCGCGCGGCTGCGTGAGCTTGGTCAAGCCGGTGGCGAAAAAGATTGCTGCGAGGAGCAGCTGTGTTGTCCAAAGTGCGGTTTCCATGGCCTGGACGATCGGTGCGAGCCGGACGACTTGTCATCACACGTTTTGCGTGATGGAGGTGCGCGCTTCGTCGCAGGGGAACACGAGCGACAGCCTGGCGCAACCGGGCTGAGCGCCGTCACAGGTCGCGTGATCGTCCCGCGGGTCATCGGCTGATCGGGATGCGCACGCGCAGCGCTCCCGGCCGCATGCTGAAGTGAATGGTGGGCTCGAGCTGAATCGCCTCTCCGTCCAGGCCCGCGGCAACCGCATCGCCGGCGGTCACGTCCAGGGAGCGCGCGGTCCATCCGCGGCCGGGAGGCCCGGGGGGACCGCCCGGCCTGTAGAGAACGAGGACTCCGAGCCGGCCGCTGTCGAGCGCCGGGCGAAGTCCGCCCCTGCGCCGACGGCGGCGTGCGTAGGGGTTGTTCGACACCAGGACGACGGCGGGGCTGGTGTGGACGACACCGAGGTCGTCGACGAGGCGCACGCCGGGCAGTTCCGCGCTCGGACCCAGCACCTCGGCCGCGGTCTCGAGGAGCGTGCGCGCCTTCGCATCGCGATAGCTCTCCCGCTGCACGGCCGCCCCGTACACGCCGAGCGACACGTTGTTGAGAAACGGGCGCCCGTTCACGTCGCCGAGGTCGATGGACCCTTCGAGCGCATCGGTGAACGCGTCGAGCGCCCCAACGAGGTGATTCGGGTCCAGGCCCAGGTCGCGGGCGAAGTGGTTCCGGGTCCCGGCAGGAACGCATATGAACGGGACTCCATGGGCGGTTGCGGCGGCCGCCACGACGGACAGCGATCCGTCTCCGCCCGCCATACCCAGCACGTCGGCCCCGCCCGCCGCAGCCTCGGCTGCAAGGGCGCGGAGGTCGTCGCCCGGCCCCAGGACGATAGGCTCGATCCCCCGTTCACGAGCCGCCTCGACAAGCCCGGCCCGTCCAGCCCGGCCGCCGCCGGACTTCGGATTGATGAACAGCACGGGCTGCCGCGAGGCGGCAGCGCGAGCCCATCCCATCCTCAGATCATGACGCCCCCGGCCGACAGCCACGCTGCGCTCCGCCCGCCGCCTTGGGCCGATGAGCTCGGCAGGCTCGACGCGGCGGTCTACGCGGCGATCGCGGCCACGTCGACGCCGGCCATGGACGTGGCGCTCCGCCGGCTCTCCCGAGCCGCGAACCATTCGCGGCTGTGGCTCGGGTGCTCCGCCCTGCTCGCCGCATGCGGCGGCGAGCGCGGCCGGCGCGCCGCGGAGAACGGCCTGGCTTCCATCGCCCTCACGTCGGCCGTCGTGAACCTGGTGCTGAAGCCGCTCGGCAACCGGCGCCGGCCCGACAGGCAGATGTACGACGTCCCGGTCACCCGCCAGGTCGCGATGCCGCGCTCCACGTCGTGGCCCTCGGGCCATTCCGCGTCCGCCTTCGCCTTCG
Organism: uncultured Thermoleophilaceae bacterium; assembly: GCA_963788595.1. Lineage (GTDB taxonomy): Bacteria > Actinomycetota > Thermoleophilia > Solirubrobacterales > Thermoleophilaceae > JACVRW01. The sequence goes on along the minus strand of CAWBHC010000006.1, from coordinate 136,247 downwards.
CCAGCGGTGTCAGTGCCGCGTGGCCGCAGGCCGGGATCCCGCTGAGCGTCGTTGCGTCGCTGGTCGCCTACTCGCGTGTCCACACGGGCGTGCATTACCCGTCCGACACGATCGCAGGAACGGCCAGTGGCGTGGCGCTGGCGCCCGTGGCGGTAGCCGCCCTGCGAGCGGCGACGCTCGGCGCGTGGTTGACGTACAAGGCTCGACCGGCGCGCTCGCTCCTGAATCGTCAGAAGTGTGTGACGACGGCTCACCCGCGGAGCGGGGACCCTCGTCCGATGACACCCCCCGCTACCGCGGTCGCGAGTGACGTTCAGTCCCTGGCCAGACCGGCGCCTCGCCCACACATCGCGCGGCGGTCGGCGCCGGCGGGGCTGACGCGGCGCGGTTCGGCTTCCAGGACGAGGTCGACACACCCCGAGGCGCTCCGCCTCGCCACCGAGAAGCGCCCCGAGTGCGACATCGACCTCGACAGCGCGACCTGCTTCCTCTCGCGCATCACGATCCGCGTGACCGACGCCCCCAGAATGCATCGATGGCGCAAGCGGCTGTTCGTCGCCGTCGCGCGCAACGCGGCCAGTCCGGTCGACTTCCGGCTTCCCCACGAGCGGCCGATCACGATGGGCTGGCAGGTTCCGCTGTGAGCGACACCGGGCGCCCCGATGTCGTGGTGTCGATTTCGATCCGGACGCTGCTCGTGGCCGCCGGCATCGTCGCGGTCGCCGGAGCGCTGGCGTCGATCGGGAGCGCGCTGCTGATCATCCTCGTGTCCGTCTTCAGCGTGGCCGTCCTCTCGCCGGTGGCGACGGCGATGGAGCGGCGCCTGCGCTGGAGCAGGGCGCTGTGCTCGACGGTGCTCGTGCTGGGCGATCGTGATCGCCCTCGCCGTCGTCGTGCTGGTGCTGGCGCAGGCGATCAGCGACGCGGTGCGCGGGTTCAGCCACGACCTGCCGCAGATCGTGGACCAGGTGAGGCACAGCGATGTGGGCGACTTCATCAACGGCGGCAGCGGCTCGCTCGACACGTTGCGGGAGCACGCGACCGACATCACCAGCGGGCGTGGCCACGGTGTCGGGCGGCGTCGCCGATGTCGGGGTGTCGGCCTTCGGGGCCGTCACGCTGTTCTTCTCGGTCATCTTCCTGACGCTGTTCGGCCTGATCGACGAGCCGCGCGTGCGCGACTGGATCGGGGGCCTGATGTACCGCGACAAGCGGGAGCGCTACCTGGACGTGACGAATCGAATCGTCAACACGACCTCGCGCTACATGCTCGGCAACCTCGCGATCTCGGTGATCTGCGGGACCGTTTACGGCGTTACCGCGGTGATTCTCGACCTGCCGTACCCGCTCGCCCTGGCGCTGATCGCGGGGCTCCTCGACCTCATCCCCACGGTCGGGGCCACGATCGCCGGCATCATCATCGGGGTCGTCGCGCTGTCGGTCAGCGTCGAGGCGCTGGTCGTCTTCGCGATCGTGATGGTGGTCTACCAGCAGATCGAGAACTACGTCCTGCAGCCGACGATCATCGGGAGGGCCGCCCGCGTCTCGGGCTTCACCGTGCTCGTCAGCGTGCTGGCGTTCGGAGCGCTCTTCGGAATCATAGGGGCGATCATCGGCGTGCCGATCGCAGCGGGGCTCCAGATTCTCGTGGAGGAGCTCACCGCCGGCGAGAAGGGCTCGGATCGCGGCCGCCGACGCTCGCTCAGCAGCAGCAGCCGGCCTGACTGCCGTCAATCACGCAAAGCGTGTGACGACGGCTCACACATGTCGGCCGGATCATCGGTCGCGACAACCAACCACACCCTGGAGGTAATCGTGAGCGAACACGCCGCAACACCACAATTCGCAACACCTTCCATCCACGCCCTGCGCGACAGCGTCCGCACTGCCACCGGCTACTGGTGGGTCCTGCTGGTCGCGGGCATCGCGTGGGTCGCCGTCGCGCTGGTCATTCTTCAGTTCGACCAGGCGTCCGTGACCACTGTCGGCATCCTCGTCGGGCTGATGTTCCTGGCGCTCGGCATCGAGAACATCGCGCTGTCGACGTTGGACGTGCCGGCGCGCTGGGCCTGGGCGCTGTTCGGCGGGCTCTTTCTCGTGTCCGCCATCGTCTGCTTCGCCAACCCGGAGGACACGTTCGCCGGCATCGCCGACATCCTGGGCTTTCTGTTCCTGATCGTCGGCGTGTGGTGGATGATCCGCGCTTTTCTCGAGCGCGCGATCAACCCGCTCTGGTGGCTGGGACTGATCTCGGGGATCCTGATGACGGCGCTTGCCTTCTGGACCTCGGGCCAGTTCTTCATCCACAAGGCGTACGTGCTCCTGGTCTTCGCCGGGATCTGGGCGCTGATGCAGGGCATCACGAACATCGTGCGGGCATTCCAGATCCGCGCGCTGCGCGAGGAGCTGTGACGGAGCTCAACGGTGACGGAGTTCAAGCAAGACGAACGGCTGTCACGTCAGCAGGCCGCTGAGCGGCTGATCGACATCGCGTACGCACTGACCGCCGGCGGCCCGCTCGAGCTGATCGCAGCGGGCCGCCGGATCACGGTTCCGGTCGATAAAGAGCTCCGCTTGGAGCGGTGGCTGAGGTCGAACGGCGACCGGATCGAGCTCGAGCTCGAGCTGAGCTGGTCGGCCGCCGAAGGGTGAGCCTCAGCGCCGCACCGCTCCAGGTGCAACCAGCCCGAGCTCGCGCGCGCGAGCGACGGCCTCGCTGCGCGTGTGAGCGTCGAGCTTCGCGTAGATGTGGCGCATGTGCGTCCGGACGGTGTTGGTGGACACGACGAGCTCGGACGCGATCTCCGACGCGGTCAGGTTGCTCGGCAGGTACCTGACCACGCGCAGCTCGGCCTCGCTCAACTCATCGCGCAGCGGCGCAGCCGATCCACGCTGAGGAGCGGCGCGCCCGGCCAGCGTGTCGAGGATCGTCGAGATCAGCGTCGCGTGGGCGGTCCGATGTTTCGGGTGGCGCTCGAGCAGCTCGCGGCTCGGCCAGAGCATGAAGGGCAGGATCAGGCCGTCGGGCTCGGCGAGCTCGAGCGTCGCCTCGAGCGACTCCTCCGCCGCGCGCCGGTCGCCGAGCCGATCGCGGGCCGTGGCGTCGAGCAGCAGTGCCTCGACGCGCGCCCAGCGCTCGTACAGCGCCGGCGCAGAACCGTCGATCACCGGCGCCAGCGCCTCGACCGCCTCTTCCGGGTTGTCCTTTTCGAGCTCCAGAGCCGCGAGCGCGATGCGCATCCCGGCGCGGTTGCGCTGTTCCGGGCTCAAACCGGCGAGCGCGAGCTGCGCGGACTCCGTGTCGCCCATTCGCACCCGTACCTGGAGAGCGCGGCCGTGCACGTCGACCGTGAACACGTGCTCGCTGGCGAGCAGCCGTTCGAGCGCCTGCGCGCGCGCGAACTCCGCCAGGGCTTCGTCGAAGCGGCCCTCGCCGAAGCGCAGCATGCCGCGGGCGTGTTGGAGCACGACCTCGGTCCCCGGGTCGGCTGCCGCGCGTAGCGACTCCTCCGCGCGAGCGAGATGGCGCTCGGCTTCGGCGAAGCGCCCCATCCGCACGAGCGCCATGCCGGCCATCGCGAACGCGCCGGTCGTCATCGACTGGCTGGTCCAGCCGTGCTCCTCGGCAATCGCGAGTGCCCGCTCGCTCAGCTCGAGCGCGAGCGGCAGCGGCTGCCCGGTGAGCGGCGCCGCGATTGCGAGGTGCGCGAGGCAGCCGACCTCGATGAACGGCCGTGAGATCCGGCGCGTGCGGCTGAGGGCGTCCTCGAGGTGCTGCCGTGCGTCGTCGGGACGGCCGGCCCACAGTTCCGCGATGCCCAGGTTCATGAGCGCGAGTGCCCAGTAATCGGGCCGCACGGGCAGCTCGTTTGCGTCTCTGCCGTAGCGCCGAGCGCTGCCTCCAGTGCCGCGCATTGCTTCCTGAGCCTTGGGCAGATCGCTGCGCCGGCGGGCGAGCTCGACCTCGATGACGGCCAGGTACACGTCGAAGACGCGCCGTCTGCTCTGCCGGAGCTGCCGCCGCGAGTCGCCGAGCGACGTCCAATTGGGCGGCGGCCTCGTCGAGCAGGCCGTGGAGGATGTTGTCGATCGCGAGCGCGGCCGCGAGATTTCCGTCGCCCAGATGGGCATCGGCCGGGAACACCCCAAGCAGCGCGTGGAGCGTCTCGCCCCGGCCGGCCATCGTCAGCGTGAGGTAGTTGTCCACGAGCAGGCGCGCAGCCGGTGCCCAGTCACCGGCCGCCTGATAGTGGCGGACGGCTTCGACGACGTCGCCCTCCTGCTCGTGCCAGGCGGCCGCGGCGCGGTGCAGCGACGGGATCGTCGCCGGCGCGACGCGCCGCAACTCGAGGCGCAGCAGATCGGCGAACAGGTGGTGGTAGCGGAACCAGGTACGGGCGGCGTCGAGCGCGGTGACGAAGGCGTTCTGGTCTTCGAGCCGCTGGAGGATCGCCTCGGCCCCCGTGCCGCCGGTGAGCACATCGGCCAGCGGGCCGCTGACGCGCTCGAGGATCGACGTGCGCAAGAGCAGGTCGCGCACCTCCGGCGGCTGGCGCTCCAGCACCTCGGCGAGGAGGTAGCCCGCCACGGTCCGCTCGCTGCCGGAGAACTCGGACACGAAGCGCTCCGGGTCCGGGTGCGCGGTCAGCGAGATCGCCGCCAGGCGCAAACCGGCCGGCCATCCCTCGGTGCGTTCGTGCAGCGAGGCGAGACCGGAATCCGACAGAGTGATCCCGCTGGCACGGAGCAGGGCGCGGGTTTCGTCGAGCGAGAAGCGCAGGTCGGGCCCGCGCAGCTCGGTCAGCTCGCCCGCGAGCCTCAGGCGATGCAGGCCGAGCGTCGGCTCCTCGCGTGTCGCGAGCACGACCCGCAGCTGTGCCGGCAGCCGCGTGAGCAGCATCTCCAGCCAGGCGAGCGCGTCTTCCGAGTCGAGCTCGTGCAGGTCGTCGATCACCAGTCGGAGCGGCTCCTCGAGCCGCTCGAGCTGGGCCAGGAGCCGCTCGACCACCACCGCGCCCGCGAAGCCCGGCGCCGGGCTGACCCGCTCGATCGACCTCGTCGCCGGCCGCGTCGGCGAGCGCGTCGATCACGTGAAGCCAGAACCGTTGCGCGTCACGCTCGCCGCGCTCGACGGTGACCCACGCGACGGCCTCGTCCGTCTCCGCGGCCCATGACCGCAGGAGAACGGTCTTCCCGCTTCCCGCAGGTGCGCAGACGAGCGTGACCGTGCCCGGAGCGGCGGCTGACAGCCGCTCGAAGAGAACGGGTCGCGAAACGAACCGATCGGCTGGCGATCGAGTCTGCTGGTGGGTCTCGGCCAATGCCCAATGGAGACTCTCCCACAATCACACGAAGTTTGTGATGACCGCTCACACACGTCGGCGGGAGCCTTGCGCCGTCCCTCAAACACACTCAAAGAAAGGTTGGTCCCAATGACCGCCGACTACTTCTCACCGGACAACGTGCTGGTCGTCACCTTCGGCGAGGACCCGGAGAACGACAAGAACGCCTACCAGGCGCTCACCGACCTCAAGCAGCTCGATTCGCAGGACCAGATCAAGATCGCGGGCGCTGCGGTCGTCACGCGTGACAGCGAGGGTCGCGTCGACGTCAAGAGCGACGTCGGCGAGGACCCCTACGTCGGCACCGCGAGCGGCGGCCTCATCGGCCTGCTCGTCGGGATCATCGGCGGCCCGCTCGGCATGCTGATCGGCGGCGCGTACGGAATGCTCGTCGGATCGCTGTTCGACATCGATGAGGTCGATACGACGGAATCGGTCCTCGGCGAGATCTCGAAGCAGGTCCAGCCGACGAGGACCGCGGTCCTGGCGCAGGTCACCGAGCAGAGCCCCGAGGTGATCGACGCCGCGATGGCGCGGCTGGGCGGCGAGGTCCTGCGCCGGCCGGCGGTCGACGTCGAGGAGGAGATCGCCGCGGCCGAGGAGGCGCAGCGGAAGGCCAAGCACGAGGCTCGCAAGGAGCTGCAGAAGGCTCGCGTCGAGAAGACCAAGGCAGACGCACACGCCAAGGTCGAGGAGATGAAGGCGAAGCTCCGTCGACCCAAGGCAGGCGCGAGCGCATAGCTCCTCCCACCGCAGGCGGCGGCGCGCTCGCTCCCGGGCGCGCCGCCGCCATCTTTGGGCGGTGAGTCCACGAGCAACGAGGAAAGCCCGCGTTTAGCGGGCTTTCCCATGCGCCCAGGGAGATTCGAACTCCCACGACCCGTAAAGGTCACAAGACCCTCAACCTTGTCTCGACGGCAGGACCATCCGGCTCGGAAACCCGCACGCCGGCCAGTCCACTGGCGCCAACGCGAGTCAGCCCAAGCCAACTCGCGTCTTCCGGTAGTTGGAGGGGCAACGACAGCTTTCATTCCCCCTGACATTCCCCCCGCCTGCGGACTCCGCTCTACGACTGGCTTTCCGGGCTGAACGGAACGGTCTCGAAAACCGTTGTGGGCCTTACGGTCCACCGAGGGTTCGAATCCCTCCCCCTCCGCTGAAGTCGGTGATTTGCAGGATATTTGTGTGCCGATTCGGCCGCATCTGATCGCCCCGGGCGGCCCCTCTCGACCCCACAAGACGTTCGATTTGTGCAGCGCACCCTCACTTCTCGGCCCCTCCGATCGAGCGAGCGCCGGCGCGAGCCCCTCCAGCAGCACGAGGCCGACGTAGCGATCACGTGCCCGATCCGTCGTACTCGTCGTGCAGCTTGACCCAGGAGTGAGCTTCGCCCTGCGGGTAGCCCTCGGGCGAGTCCTCCCACTCCTCCTGGCGTCCGAGCGGGGTGATGTCGAGGTACGAGTAGATGCCTCCCACCATCTCGTCGCCCCTGCCGTCGAGGAGGTACGTGAGGAAGGTCCGGTCCTCGTCGTCGCGGTAGAAGACGAGTGTCGCGTGCCATTCGTCGGCATTGAAGTCGGCGTCGAAGTTGTCCGTGATCGTGTACCAGGGCCGGTCTGCCCAGCCCATCCGTGCCCTGTAGCGCTGGATGTCGGGTTGCGGGGCGCGCGAGACGAGCGCGAGCGTGGTGTCGCGGGCGTTCAGGTGCGCCTGGTGGGTCATCTGGTCGGCGAGCCGCGAGCAGCCGGTGCAGCCACCCTCCGGCCAGCCGTGCACTCCCGGTTCGAAGAAGAACCGGTAGATGATCAGCTGACGGCGCCCCTCGAACAGGTCGAGCAAGCTCACGGGACCGTCCGGGCCAGTGAACGTGTAGTCCTTCTCGATGGCCATCCGCGGCATCCGCCGCCGCTCCGCGGCGAGGGCGTCGTGGGCGTGGGTCAGCTCCTTCTCCTTGACGAGCAGTTCCTCGCGGGCGGACTTCCACTCCTGCGGTGAGACGATCGGCGGCAGTTGCATTGCGGCCCGTTCCTCCTTCAGGTTCGCTTCTTCCGGTCTACCCGTTGAGACCCCATCCATCGCGGAAACCGAGCGGTCGACGATCCGATCAGCCCGGCAGGGCAACGAACGTGCTCGCGCTGAACGTCGCGCCATGCGGGTCGGCGAGGACGGCGATCCGGATTCTGTAGGTCGGCGTCGACCATGGCGCGTCGGACGGCGGGGCGATGACCATTCCGCCGAGCGCGGTCCGAACCAGAGCGAGGAGAACCCGCTCGGCGAGGGCGGCGAGGGCGGCGAGCGGCTCCCGGCTCGGCGGTTCCGCTGGGCGCCTGCCGCTAAAGCGCACGGCAAGCTAGGGCGGCGAGATGAACGAGAGCACGGGTAGTCGAGGAATCGCGCGCGGCCCCTCAGCTCATCCTGACCCGATCGCTGGGCTTCCGGCCCGGCTCTCGCGCGTGCCGCGCTACCGCTCTCTCGCTCGATTCCGGCCGCGACCATCGCTCAAGAGCGCGGCCGTATGCAGGAAATGTGACCTCAGTGGAACCACCGGGCCGGGGCGCGGTCTGCGCGGGTCTTTCTGTGAGTAATGGGGGCGGGATTCGAACCGGCGACCCTCGGGCTTCGAGCCGTGGCAGCTGATTCAGTTTGGGCTGTCGCTCATCGCTTCGGCACGAGGATCTGCGCGAGGGCTCCGCTCTGGAAGCGCTCCTCGTCGACGACGTCCAGCTTCAGGTGCTCTCCCAGCTCGGCGAATGGGCTGTGCCCCGCGCCGATCGCAATCGGGACCGTCGTCAGCTGGTATTCGTCGACGAGGCCCAGGCGGGTCAGCGACTTGGCGAAGTCGGGGCCACCGTGGACCAGGACCGTCCCTTCGTCGTCCCGAGCCTTCAGTTCCGCGATCTCCGCGCCCAGGTCCCCGCCGAAGATCTCGGCCGGTCCCCATTCCGCCTTCTCCAGAGTGTGGGAGAAGACAGCCTTCGGCTTCTCGTTCATCGCGGTTGCGATCGGCCCCTCGGACGCGGCCCAGTGCGGCCCCATGATCTCGTAGCTGCGGCGCCCCATCGCGTGGACGCCGGCCTCCTCGAGCGCGCGGCGGTTCCACTCACCCGAGTCGTCACCGAACCACTCGAACATCCATTCATGGGTCCCGTCGGGGCTGGTGGCAAAACCGTCGAGGGACATGACCATTTTCAGAACTACTTTTCTATCGCTCATGTCGGTAGAGACCTACCCCGTCGCTTGGATTCATCGCGCAGCGGAGGATTCGGAAAAACAGGGGTCCCCGGCACACGACCGCGGAAGAAGCGTGAACCGAAAACGCCGCCTGAGCGGGCGTTCCGAGGAGTGGCGGGCCAGGATTCGAATCTGCAGACCTTCGGGTCTTGTCCGCTCAAAACGCTCGCCCTTCGCCCGAAGCGACAGCAACCGGAACGTGATGCCCGCGCTACTTGTACGCGATGCCGGCGCTCGTGGGACCGGCGAGCGGAAGGACGTCTATCTCCTTGAAGCCGGCCTCCTTGCACCAGCCGGCAAAGTCGGCGCCCGTGAAGTCGAAGGCGTCGCCGAACTCGATCAGCATGTTGAGCGACATCAGCAGGCCGAACGCGTTCTCGCGGCGGGCGTCGTCGATGATGTTCTCGATGACGATGAAGGCGCCGCCCTCCGGCAGCGCGTCGTAGGCGGCCTTGACCAGCTGCTTCTTCTTCTCGAGGTTCCAGTCGTGGAGGATCATGCCCATCGTGATGACGTCGGCCTCGGGTAGGGGATCGGCGAAGAAGTCACCGCCGACCGCCTCGACGCGATCGCTCAGCCCGGCGGCTTCGATCGTGCGCGTGGCGATCGGCTCGACAACCGGCAGGTCGAAGCTGGTGCAGCGCATGTGGGGGTGGCGGTTGGCGACGATGATCGAGAGCTGACCGGTGGCGCCGCCCACGTCGCAGAGCGTCTCGTACTTCGAGAAGTCGAACTTCTCCGCCAGCGCCATGGAACGGCCCCGCGGAGATCCCGGCCATCGCGTTCATGAACTGCTCGAGCCTGGCCTCGTCGCTGTAGAGCTCCTCGAACATCGGCTTGCCGGTGTGCTTGATCTCGTTCTGGGGCTTTCCGGTCTGCAAGGCCTCGGTGAGATCGCCCCAGAATCGTACAGCCGCGCGTTGGCCATCTCGAGGATCCCGCCGACGTAGGCCGGGCTCGCCTTGTCGAGAAAGGCCGCGCCCGCCTCGGTATTGCGGTAGACGCGCATCGCTCCCATCACCCTCGCGATCGAGCAGCCCGAGGGCGACGAGCGCATCGGGGAAATCGGGGATCGCGCGCGGGTGGAGGCCGAGCGCCTCGGCGATCTCGCGCAGCCGTCATCGCGTCGCCGCCCAGCTTGGTGAACAGCTCGAGCTCGACCGCCGACAGCAGCGTCTTCGACGCCCAGAACCCCATACCGACCTGCATGATGTGTGAAGGGTCGACTTGCTCGGACATTCGCTCCCCCGTTGGTTCCTGTCTGGACTCGCAGCGGCGACCGTATCCGAGTGGCGCCCGAGTTCACGACGGCCGCTACTCGTTGGCGACCCTCAGAGCACCGCTTCGCACGAGCAGCTCCCTGCCCCTCCGCTTCACAGCGCGGTAACCCGCAGCGAACACGCAGACGGAAGATGGGGCGTTCTCCCGATGCCATGGGCCGGGCGCGCGCTTAAGGTCGCAACGTGCTGTCCGATGCCCGGCAAGAGGTGATCCTCCTCCCCGGAGCCGTGCTACCGGCCGAGCCGGCCTACGGGGCGCTGCTGGAGACGCTCGGTGATGCGGTCGCGCCGGTGGCCAAGGAGCTGGAGGTCTATGCCGACGGCGAACCCACGCCCGGCTACACGCTTGCCGTCGAGGTCGAGGGAATCCTGCGGACCGCCGAGGCTGCGGGTTTCGACCGCTTCCACCTCGTGGGCTACTCGGCCGGCGGCGCGTCGAGCATCGCCTTCGCCGCAAGCCATCCGGAGCGATTGCTGAGCCTCGCGTTGCTCGAGCCCGCGTGGGCGGGGAACGCAGGGCTCGACCCGGCCGAGGGCGCCGTGCGGCGAGAGCTCGACCGGATCATCACCCTGCCGCCCGCGCAGCTGATGCCTGCGTTCGTGCGCGCCCAGCTGCGACCGGGGGTCGAGCCGCCCCCGCATCCGCCCGGACCGATTCCGCCGTGGATGGCGAGACGCCCGGCCGGTGTGAAGGCCATCGTGGCCGCCTTCGGTGCCGGCGAGCTGGACCTGGATGCGCTTCGCCGCTTTCGGCGGCCGGTCTACTTCGCGCTCGGCGGCCTCAGTCACGCGGACTACTACTCGAAGATGGCCGTGCGCCTGGCCCGTGTGTTTCCGGACTTCACGCTCGAGAGGTTCGAGGACCGCCACCACTTCGACCCGCCGCACCGGACCGAGCCGGAACGGCTGGCCGCATCCCTTCGCGGTCTATGGTCTCGCGCCGAGGAGACCCTGCCCGCCGCGCACGAATCCGGCGCACGCGGATAGTCAGCCGCGGTCCGCTTCCCCGCGCCCGCGGCTTCAAGGGCCGCTTCCCTGTCGACGTGGAGCGTCACGCGTACGACCTTCCCGTGGCGCACGGTCCACACGTGCCAGTGGCTTGTCTCGACCGTGGCCCCGCTGCCCTTTCCGCGACCCCACTGGTGGACGTGAGCCACGACGGAATCCCCCACGTCCATCGTCTCGACGAGCTCGAAGCCCCACTCGTCGAAGGGGCCGACCCAACGGCGGAAGAACTCTCGGACCCCCGCCGGCCCGCGCCAGCGCGAAGCTCCCGCGTCGGGAATGTCGACGTTGCCCGCGTCCCATTCCACCTCGTCGTCGAGGCTCGCGAAGAAGACCTCCGGGTCGGACGGCGCCTCGTCGAAGAGGCGCCGGATCAGGTCCAGGTTCTCCTGCGACATCACCGGCTCGAGCGACTAGGTCGGCGCCTGGGGGTTCGTTGGCAGCAGGCGGTGGCCGTCGACGACGGCGGCGGCGATGTCGATCAGCTTGCGATTGCCGGCCCGCGCGTGGTCTCGCAGCATCTCAAAGGCAGTGGCTTCGTCCACCGAATGGCGTTCCATCAGGATGCCCTTCGCCCTCTCGGTGATGGCCCGTCGTCCGAATGCGCCCTCGAGGTCGTGGTACTCGGCGAAGCGGCGCAGGACGATGTCGATCGAGCTCTGCCAGTCCTCCGCGTCGGCGTCGGAGATGTAGGCGAAGATGCCTCGCTTCGACGCCTCCTTGATGAAGCGAGGGTCGGGCGCGTGAATGAGCACGATGACCGGGCAGGCGGCCTCCTGCACGATCTGTTCGATCAGCTGGAGCGCGTGGTCGGAGCTGTCGCCGAGACCCACCAGCGCGACGTCGGGTCGCTCCCTGGCCGTGACCGCTCCCACATCGCCGACCTCGATCTCGCGGGCGATCACCTCGTGTCCCAGCCCCGCGACGATCGGGGCCACTATGGCCAGCCGATCTCTCCGCTCGTTGGCGATCAGCACACGCAAATGGTCGGTCTCGCGATAGCTCATCGTGTAGCGATCAAGAGGGTAACCCCAACGGGGGACCGGTGGTAGGCTTGCGCGGCGTCCCGCTCCGACCCTCAGGCGGGCGCTCACTCCGGCTCCAGCCTGTGGCCGGGGTCCGTGCCGACCGCACCGGACCCGGACTGTCATCCAAGGACCGGAGCATGCCGAACTCCTCAGCGCAGCAGGCAGCACGCATTGCAGCGAACGGGGCTCGAAACGGCCGCGCCTGGCGGGAGGGGCACGAGTTCGTCGAGGCAAGCCTCGAGCGGGCGGAGGCGTACGAGCGTCTCGGCGATTTCGAGCGGGCGCTCGAATGGCTGGATCGGGCGGCGGCGCTCAACGACGGGCTGCCCCCTGCGTACCAAGCGAAGCGCGCTCGCTGGGCCCGGGCCGCCGCATGTCGACCGCGCGCGGCCTCCGGCGACTGGAGGAACCCCCTCGGTGGGCCGGGACGAGACGTGCACGCGCCATGAGTCAACCAGCTCCAAACGGCTCTCCAAGGCCGGTCGCGCCCGACCTGGAGGAGCACGAGGTCTTCGAGCTGTTCGGGACGCCCGCGGCCAGCGCAACGGCCCGGCGACTGCTGCTCGCCGGTAACGAGGCGCTGCCGGCCAACGTGCGCGAGAAGGTCGTCCTGCTCCTGACGGAGCTGGTGAACAACGCCGTCCGCCACGCCGACGCGGGGCCCGACCCGACAGTGCGAGTCGAGTTCCGGCACTGGTCGCGGACCGTCAGGGTTGAGGTCCACGACGATGGCCCGGGCTTCGCCGCGCCCGTCGCAACCATGAGGCGGGACGACGACGGCGGGTGGGGGCTGCTGCTCGTCGATCGCATCGCCGATTGCTGGGCGGTGAGGCCCACGTCGACCGGCACGTGTGTGTGGTTCGAGATCGGCTACGACGAGGCGCCGTCAGGTCATCGGGTCGCGCCGTCGCGGGCCGGCTGAGCCTCAACCGGCCCGCTCCCCAGCGCGCGCCCCTAGGTCCCTTCCTTGGCCGCCGCCTTGATTTCGCGTTCGAGCTCGTCGGCGTCGGCGTCGATCTGCTTCTCGATCAGCTTGTTCGCGCGCTTGGTCGCCTTCTCGAGTTGTTCCTCGAGCTTCGACTCGCCGAGCACGATCACGGCGGCGCTGCCGGCGTCGAGCTCCTCGCCGAGCTCCTTGAGGTCTCCGCGCGAGATGCCGCGCGTGAGGTGGCCTGTGAGGCCGCCCGCGCCGGCGCCGACGATCGCGCTGCCGAGGATCGCGGGCGGGAAGATGATCCCCACGAGCGCGCCGACCGCGGCGCCGGTCCAGGCGCCGTGCTGGGTCGGCTTCTCGGTCTTCGTGACGCGGACCTTGCCGTCGTCCTCCTTGCGGATCACAGCCGAGTCGAACGTCCCGATCGCACCGATCGCGTGGAGATCGAAGACCGCCTCGTAATCGGCCTCCGCGTCCGCGATCTCGTCATAGATCGCGGCGTACAGAAACACGGGCCTATCAGACATTCTCGAGTCCTTTCGTAGGGGGCCAGGCGAGGGGTTCTACCACCGGACTCCTTGACGCGGCCGCGCCGACCCGCTAAATCGGTTTAAATCAATGACCCTGCGTCTCGAGGACGACTGGCTGTGGGACTTCTGGACCGCGCGCGACGGTGACGCCTTCCACCTCTTCTACCTGCGCGCGCCGCGCAACCTGCGCGACCCCGAGCTGCGCCACCACCGCGCCGTCATCGGGCACGCGGTGTCGTCCGACCTGCGCCGCTGGGAGCTGCTCCCGAATGCGCTCGGGCGCGGGCGCGTGGGGAGCTTCGACGACCGGGCGACCTGGACCGGGAGCGTTCACCGCTTCCGCGACCGATGGGTGATGGCGTACACGGGGATCGCGGACGCCGACGACTGGACCGTGCAGCGCATCGGGTTCGCCTACTCGAGCGACCTCATGAGCTGGACCCGCGGCGGACCCGTGCTCGAGGCGGACGGCCGCTGGTATGAGAAGCGCGGCCCGGACGTGGCGCACGAAGCCTGGCGCGACCCGTTCCTGTTCGAGCACGACGGCCGCCTCCACATGTTCGTCACAGCGCGTGCGAACGACGGGCCGCCGGACGGCCGCGGGGTGGTCGCTCATGCGTGGACCGAGGACCTCTCGACCTGGGAGGTCGGGCCGCCGGTTGCCGGGCCCGGCGACTTCTGGACGTACGAGGTCACGCAGCTCGCCTCCGTCGGAGAGCGCTGGCGGCTGCTCTTCAGCGCCCAGTCCCACGAGCACAGCGCGGTACGCCTGGGACGAGCGGGGGTGGTGGCCGAGAGCGGCACGCACCTCCTCTCGGCCGACGCGCCCCTGGGCCCCTTCGAGCTCGACGGCGACGACTTCCTCGTCGGCGGCGAGGACGCCCGCTACTACGCCGGGCGGCTCGTCGAGACCGACGACGGCCCGCAGTTCCTCGCCTGGCTCGACCGTGCGCACGGTGGCGAGCTCTTCGGAAGCCTCAGTGACCCGATGCCGGTCAGCGTGGGAACCGACGGCCGGCTCGCCGTCGCGACTCCGAGCCTGACGTGCGGGTCGTTCGGCTAGCGGCCCGCGGGTGGTCCGACGGACTCGCGCCGGCGCAGCGGCATCGGCAGGCGCCGCACGACCGGCTGCTCTGGCGGCTCGAGCAGCAGCTCCACCGCGGTCCGGCCCATCTCCTCGTGCGGTAGCGCGACGCGAGGTGAATCCGGGCCGCGACCACCTGGCGAGGTCGGAGTCGTCGAACGACACGATCGATACGCCCGCCGGCACACGGAGCCCGGCATCCTGCAGCGCCTGGAGTGCGCCGAACGCCACGCGGTCGTTGAGGCAGATCAGCGCCTTGGGTGCGCCACCGGCAGCGAGGAAGCCGGCGACCGCCTCGCAGGCGGGCTCGGGCGCCCACGGGCACCCGATGACGCTCTCGAGGGCGGCGCCGGCGGCGCCGAGCGCCGCCTCGATGCCTGCGACACGCTCACGCGCGGCGAATACCTCGTCCAGCTCCTCGCCGACCAGGTGGATGCCATCGTGGTGGCCGGCCTCGAGCAGGACCTCCGCGGCTGCCCGTCCGGCGGTGAGCTCGTCCGGCACCACGGCCGACGCCTCGACGCCCGCCGCGATCGCGTTCAGCAGCACGAAGCGGTGCCCGGCGACCGCATCCGGCACGGTCACCTCGCGCGTGAACATCGAGGCGTAGATGAGGCCGTCGACCTGCCGGTCGAGCATCTCGTCGACGAGGCGCCGCTCGAGCTCGGCATCGCCCTCGGTCTCGCCGATGAACAGCAGGTGGCCGCGCTCGACCGCGGCGTTGGTGGCGCCGCGGACGATGTGGCCCGCGAACGGGTCGGTCGCGATCGTGTCCGAGACGAACCCGATCGTTCTGGTGACCTGCGTGCGCAGGCTGCGTGCCGTTTGGTTCGGCCGGTAGCCGAGCTCCGCCGCCACGGCGCGCACCCGCTGCTGGGCGGCCTCCGAGATGCGCATGTCCTCGCGGCCCGCGAGCACGAACGAGGCCGTGGTAGGCGAGACCCCGGCGCGGCGGGCCACGTCGACCAGCAGAACTCTGCGCGTCACGATCGGGACCGTACCCCAGAGATAGCCAGAATCGGCTATTCACCGCGCCGCGCAGATGGCCCGTAGTGGCGAAGCCGCGGCGGCGCGCCGAGCCTACGGTCGGGGTAATGCAGCGCCGGACCGCCTCGGGACCCGATCTGGACGTCAAGGCGCAGCAGCGCGCCATGTGGGCGCTCGGCGACTACCACAGCTTCGCGACCCAGACTGTCTGGGAGCTCGGACCGGTGCTGGTGGACGCGTGCGGAATCCAGCCCGGTCAGCGGGTGCTCGACGTCGCCGCCGGCAGCGGCAACGTCGCCATCCGGGCAGCGGAGGCCGGAGCCCGGGTCGTGGCGTCGGACCTGACGCCGGAGAACTTCGAGGCGGGCCGCCGCGAAGCCCGCGCCCGCGGCGTGGAACTGGAGTGGGTGGAGGCCGATGCCGAGTCGCTGCCGTTCCAGGACGGGGAGTTCGACGTCGTGACCTCGTCGGTCGGCGCGATCTTCGCCTCAGACCACCAGGCGGTCGCCGACGAGTTGCTGCGCGTGTGCCGGCCGGGCGGCACGATCGGGATGGCCAACTTCACGCCCGAGGGCCTGGCGGGCGAGTTCTTCGAGCTCTTCGGCCGCTACGCGCCGCCTCCACCGGCGGGAGCGCTGCCGCCCGTCCTCTGGGGCGACGAGGAGCACGTGCGCGAGCTGTTCGGCGACCGGCTCGCCTCGCTCGAGCTGACCCGCCGGAGCTACGTCGAGCGCAGCCCCGGCGACCCCGTCGCCTACTGCGACTTCTTCAAGGAGACCTTCGGGCCCGTGGTCGGGCTGTACGCCGGCCTCACCGGCCAGCCGGACCGGCTCGCGGCGCTCGATCGCGACTTCCTGGAGTTCGCGACGCGCTCGAATCAGGGACCGCCGGGCGGGCCTGCCGAATACCGCTACGAGTACCTGCTCGTCGTCGGGCGCCGGCGCTGAGTGCTCAGTCCCCGTAGGGAATGAGGTCGCTGTTGTCGATTCGCCAGCGTCCGTCGACCTTGACCATTGCCAGGTGCCCGCTGCCGGCGAACGGGCCGGGTCCCCTCGGCGACCCTCACCCTGGCGCGTGTCGCGCTCACGCGCAGAACCTCGACCTGAAGGTTGCGCCGCAATCTCCTGACGGTCGCGGGTAGGCGCCGCACCTCATCCGCGATGACGGCTGGACAGTCGGGGAAGTCTGGGCCTGACGAGGAGTTGAACCCCGCGAGCAGACGCTCCCTGCCGCGGGGGGTCCCGAACCGACACGCGCGGCGGTAATTGCCGTGCTTGACCGCGGCGTACACCGCTGCCCTGACGGTCCGCTCGACCGCGGAATGGGCGTCGGTCTGCGTCGACCCGCCGGAACCGGCTGCGAGCGCGGCACTGGCAGCGGCGACTGCGACGAGAGCGACAAGCGCAACGACCCGCACGGCGACCACGGCGCCAGGCTAGAGGAATAAATCCCATCCGTGCGCCGTCTGCCTCGGACACCCCACCCAGGACACGGATGCTCAACTCGATCGACATAAGACCTCGGCTCGCGCTCGTCGCGGCGATGCTGCTCGGCGCCCTCGCCCTGACCGCCGAGCCGTGCCGACGCCGCCGTCACACCCACGATCCAGGACCGGGCGCTGATCGTGACCGGCGACGCGGCCGCCGACCAGCTCGCCCTGCGCGTGCCCGCGAACGACCCCGACGGCGCTCGAGATCGACGTCGGCGACGACGGGTCGGCCGACTTCAGGATCTCCCGCGCTCGGTTCGACCGCATCCGCGTCCTCGCGGGCGCCGGCGACGACCGCGTGCGCGTCGACGACTCCGGGATCAAGCTGCCCTCCACGACTCCGACGAGCATCGACGGGCAGGACGGCGCCGATCAGCTCCTGGGGGGACGGGGCCCCGACGAGCTGATCGGCGCAGCCGGCGAGGACGTCGTTGACGGCAACGGCGGCAATGACGTCGCGGCGCTCGGCGCCGGCAACGATCGGTTCGTCTGGGACCCGGCCGACGGCAGCGACGAGGTCGACGGCGGCGAGGGCTTCGACGCGCTGACCTTCAACGGCAGCAACGCGAACGAGCAGGTTCGCCTCGCGGCCGACGGCGCGCGCGCCCGCCTCACGCGTGACGTCGGAGCGGTCAGCATGAGCCTCGCCTCGCTCGAGCAGGTAGGCGTGGCCGCGCTCGGTGGAGACGATGCCCTGACGGTCGACGACGTGACCGGGACCGGCGTGCAGGAGGTGATCGAGAATCTGGCGGCCGTGCCCGGCGGCACTGCGCCCGACAACGGCTCGGATCGCCTCGTCCTGAACGGCACGAGCGGCAACGACTTCACCAACATCCTCGGCGCCGGCCCGACGTTCGTCCTCGGGCTCCCGGCCTTCGTCACGATCCGGCACGCCGACCCGCTCCGCGACCACCTGACCGTCGACACGCTGGCCGGTAACGACCGGATCGAGGCCGGCTCCGTGACGTTGCCGTTCGAGCTCGTCCAGCAGGGCGGCGGCGGCAACGACACGCTCTTCGGGACCAACGGCGACGACGTGCTGATCGGCGGGGACGGCAACGACTTCGTCGACGGCCAGCGCGGCAACGACGTCATGCTCCTCGGCGCCGGCGACGACACCGTCGCCTCGGAAGCCGGCGACGGCAGCGACGTGCTCGAGGGCGGCGGGCGGCACGGACAACGTGCGGCTCAGCGGCTGCTCCGCCAACGAGCTCTTCAGGCTGGCGGCCGTCGGGGAGCGCGTCCGCATCAGCCGCGAGGCCGGCAGCGCCACCGACCTCGTCGATGCCGCCGATTTCGAGACGCTCTGCGTCCTCTCGTTCGGCGGCGCGGACACCGTGAGCGTGAGCGACCTGTCCGGAACGGGCGTGACGCTCGTCGATGCGAGCCTCTTCGATTTCGGGGTTCCCGGCGGGGCACAGGATGTGGTTGTCGTCGGCGCCACGGCCGCGGACGACAGGATCACGGCGTCGGACGCCTCCGGCGTCGTCAGCGTCACGGGACTTGCCGCCACGATCCGGATCACCGGGAACGGCGGGCCGGGCGACCGGCTGGAGATCAACGGCTTCGCCGGAGCCGACACCATCGACAGCACGGGGCTGTCCCCAGCCGAGATGAGGATCCTGGCCGACGCGGGCGCAGGCGACGACGTGTCGCTCGGCGGCGCCGGCGACGACGTCTTCATCGGCGGCGACGGCGCCGATGTGCTCTTCGCCGGCAGCGGCGACAACGTCGCGTTCGGGGGCAACGGCGACGACGTGCTGCGCGGCGAGGAGGGCGACGACGTCCTCGACGGCGGCGCCGGCGACGACGTCCTGCTCGGCGGCGCCGGGCGACGACGTCCTGCTCAACGGCGAGGTCGTGTTCGACGATTGACGTGTTATTGGCTGCCTACGACGAGGATCTCGCCTACATCCACGACCAGGGCTTCACGCGGGTCGCGGAGGGCGCGGCCGCGAGCGTCCTCGAGCTGCTGCCGCGGCCGGCGTCGATCGTCGAGCTCGGCTGCGGCAGCGGCGTCACTGCGCGACGCCTCACCGACGCCGGCCACGAGGTCGCTCGGCATCGACCAGTCGGCGGCGCTGATCGCACTCGCCCGCCGCCGGGCGCCGCGGGCCCGCTTCCGGTCGGCTCGTTCGTCAACGAGCCGATTCCCGAGTGCGACGCCGTGCTCGCCGTCGGCGAGGTCTTCAACTACCTGTTCGACGAGCACAACACGCGCGCGGCGCTGCCATCGCTCTTCGCCCGCATCCATGCCGCGCTCCGCCCCGACGGGCTGCTGATCTTCGACCTCGCCGCTCCGGGTGTCGTGCCCGGAGGTCGCAGTCGCACCTGGACCGCCGGCCCCGACTGGGCCGTGCTGGTCGAGAGCCACGAGCAGGAGGAGCTCCTCACCCGCCAGATCACGAGCTTCCGCGCACGCGGGACGGGCTACCGGCGCAGCGAGGAGGTCCACCGCCAGCGCCTGTATCGCCCGGCCGAGATCCTCGCGCTGCTGCGCGCCGCGGGCTTCCGCGCGCGCACCAGGCGTGGCTATGGCGAGGTCTCGCCGGGCCGCGGGCGCCACGTCTACATCGCCCGCAAGCCTCTCCGGCAGTAACTTGCCGCGCGTGGCTCCCGACGCTGAGCCCCTTCAGGCCAACGCGGTCGCCGTGGACGCGGTCGAGCCGATCGAGCTCGGGCCCGACTGGCCGGCGTCGGTGACACGCGACTGGGCGCTCGGCGGCTCGACCGGCTCCGGGGTCCGCGTGTGCGTGATCGACAGCGGCGTCCAGCCCGACCACCCGGACGTCGGGCCGGTGGAGCGCGCCGTCGCCGTCGAGCCGGACGAGGAGGGCTACGCGAGCGTCGTCGACGACGACAGCGGGGACGTCTACGGCCATGGCACGGCCTGCGCCGGGCTGATCCGGGCCCTCGCGCCCGACGTTGCCATCGCCAGCGTACGGGTCCTGGGCAAGGAGAACCGCGGCAGCGGTGGCGCCATGCTGGCGGGACTCGACTGGGCCGTGGACGAGGGCTACGACGTGATCAACATGAGCCTGTCCACCACCAAGCGCGACTTCGTCGACACGATGCTCGACATCACCGACAGCGCGTACTTCAAGGGCTCGCTGATCGTCGCGTCGTCGCACAACATGGCGGTCGAGAGCTGGCCGTGGCGCTTCTCGTCGGTGATCTCCGTCGGCAGCCACGACGGGCTCGACTCGGCCGAGGTCTTCTACAACCGCTCGCCGCCCGTGGAGTTCTTCGCGCGCGGGATGGACCTCGACATGCCGTGGCTCGACGGTGGGCGGATCCGCGCCTCCGGCAACAGCTTCGCCACGGCGAACATGAGCGGCATCTGCGCGCTCATCCGGGCAAAGCACCCGACGCTGACGCCGTTCGAGGTCAAGAGCGTGCTGCTGCGCATCGCCGGCAACGCGGAGGGGCGCGCAGCGTGAGCGGCGAGCAGCTGCGCGCGGCGGTGGCGGCCTCGTCGCTCGCGGGCGAGGCGGCGCACGGTGAGCTGCTGCAGTCGGTGGTGGAGACCGCGCGGGCCATCTTCCGGGCGCAGGCGGCATCGATCACCCTGTACGACGAGCAGGCGGACGAGCTCGAGTTCCGCGCCGTGGCCGGGGCGGGGGCGGGCGAGCTCGTCGGGCGGCGCTTCGCTGCCGGCGAGGGGGTGGCGGGCTGGGTGGTGCGCTCCGGCGAGGCGCTCGTCATCGACGACGTCGGCGCCGACCCGCGTTTCTCGCGCGACGTGGCGGAGAGCACCGGCTACGTCCCGCGAGGGCTGATGGCGGTGCCGCTGGTGCGCGACGAGCGCGTGCTGGGAGTGCTGTCGGTGCTGGACCGGCCGGCCGACGAGCGGTTCACCGCAGTCGAGATGCAGCTGCTCGGCCTGTTCGCCGGGCAGGCGGCAATCGCCCTGGACATCGTCGAAGGCGCGCGCGCCGCGGGCGCGCTGCTCGAGACGGACCCCGATGCCGCGCTCGTCGCCCGGGTGGCCGAGGCGCTCGACGCGCTCGAGGGCGAGCGCCGCGCGGCCGCGCGACGGCTGCTCGAGGCGCTCGCCGACCTGCTGGGCGTACCCTAAGCGGGCACCGAGGGAAGATCGGGGCACCGGTCGCCGTCCTGAGGGGAGTTGCGGTGGCGCCGGGCCGCCGTCAAGACGAAGGGAGCATCATCGTGGACGCAGAGCGGATCGTGCTGGAGCCGGTCGGCGACGGGAAGCGCTGGCGCGTGAAGGCCGAGGGTGGCGACGTCGAGGGGCACCTGCATAGGTGGCTTGACGCCGAGGGCGGCGACACCGAGGGGCACATGCGGAGGACGACCATCGACGCTGAGGGCGACGACGCCGAGGGGCACATGCGGAGGACGACCATCGACGCTGAGGGCGACGACGCCGAGGGGCACATGCGGAGGACGACCATCGACACCGAGGGCGACGACGCCGAGGGGCACAAGCGTATAGCCCCGTGCTTCGAGATCGAGCCGGCGGGCGAGGAGAACGGCGAGCCCGTCTTCCGCGTCATGTTGAACGGCGAGGACGTCGAGGGGCACCGCCGCCGTTAGACCGCGCGCGTAGGAGCGGGCCGGGCTCCCTGCTTGCAGCCATTCCACGCAGGTGGGAGGGTTCGCGGGATGCCCGGCCTCGACGCGCTTACGCCTTCGCTGAGCCGGCTGCTCGAGGGAGCGGAGGCGAACGAGCCCGGCCCCGCGGCCGGCGCCGCCTCGGCCGCTGTGGTGGCCGTGGCCGCCGGTGTCGTCGCCGCCTGCGGGCGCGCGTCACTCGAGGGCTGGCAGCTCGCCGGAGGGGCGATCGCCCAGGCCGAGGCCCTGCAGGCGCGAGCGGCGCCGCTGGTGGAGGCCGACATCGCCGCATTTCAGGAGGCGTCGACCGTCCTGCGGGCCGGGGACGCCGGCGACGGGACGCTCGGCGCCAAGCTCGGACGGGCGGCGGAGGTGCCGCTCGTGATCGCGCGCACGGGGGCCGACGTGGCCGCTCTCGCCGCCGAGGTCGCCACGCGCGGCGACGCATCCATCCGGCCTGACGCGGTGGCGGCCTGCGCGCTGGCCGCCGGGGCAACCGAGGCCGCGGCTCATCTGGTCGAGGTCAACCTCACGGTCACCGAGGGCGACCCCTGGCTCGACGAGGCGCGCCGGCTGGCGCAGGCTGCCAAGGACTCCTGGGAAAGCCTCGGCTCTGCGGCTTAGACGCTGAGACCGGCTCGCAGCGCGGCTGCGTTGCGTCTGCTCGGCTCGAATCCTTCACGCCGCAGCGCCGCCTCGATGTCGGCGAGGATCTCCTCGCGCATGCGGACGTCGGCCTGCGCACGCGCGACGAGCCCGTCCAGGGCCGCCCGTGCCGCGGGTAGCTCCTGGGCCGCCCGGACCCAGCCCTCAGGCGGGCGGGGGAGGTCCTGCAGCAGGCGTGCGATCGTGAGCTCGTCCATTGCTATCTCTCACCAGACGCGTGAGCGCCGGATGTTCTTCCCTCGAGCAGAGCGCGCATGCGCGAGAGGCAGCGCGAGATGCGGCTCGCGATCGTCCCGTAGGGCAGGTCGAGCGCGGCTCCGATTGCCCGGTAGCTCTCGTCGCGGCAGAAGAAGCGGTCGAGCACCTCGCGGCAGTTGCCCGGCAGCTCGTTCATCGCCTGCTGCACGGTGATCGCCTCGTCGAGGCGCGCGATCCACTCGTCACCGGGGCCCGGCTCGGGCAGCTGCTCGGTTGCCTGCTCGCGGCCGCCGGCCCGAAGCCGGTCGATGCACAGGCGGCGAGTCAGCTGAGCTAGCCAGGGACGGATCGCGGAGTCGTCGCGGAGGTTGTCGAGGCGCTCGTAGGTGCGGGCGAACACCTCCTGGAAGACGTCCTCGGCGTCGGGCTCGGACAGCCCGAAGCCGCGCAGGGCGATGGCGCACACGTAGGACGAGAAGCGCTCGACGAGCTCGTGCCAGGCCGCCGTCTCGCCCGCCCGGCAGCGTGCCACCAGCTCGGCATCGGAGAGCGGAGCGGCGTCTCCCACGGCTGGAAGGTACCGCGGGGCATCGCTCCTCGGCATTCATCTCGGGCGAGGGGAAGATTGTTGGGCCGCTCGCCGTCTTGTTGGTAATTGCACCGCAGGGGTGGCAGGGGTAAGGCAGGGCAGGGCAGGGTGGCAGGGCCGGGGTCGTGTGGCTACACGGCCCCAGCGCCCGCCTTCACGGACCCCAGGCGATCGGCGATCACCGCGTCGGCCGCCTCGGCGCTGCGGGCGTGGCCCGTGACCGCGGCTATGAAGTGCTCGCGCTCGAGTGTCAGCAACATCACCGGGCTGCGCGCCCTGACGGTCGCCGTACGCGGAACGTCGCGAAGCAAGGCGATCTCGCCGAAGTGGTCACCGGGACCCTCGACGCGAGCGAGGGCGCCGTCCTCGTGCACCTCGACCTCCCCCTCCTCGATCACGTAGAAGAGCTCGCCCGGCTCGCCCTGGCGGACCACCTCCTCGCCCTGATCCACGCGCAGGCGCTCGAGCTGGGAGGCGAGCTGCTCGAGCGGCGCGGCCCCCAGCGGGGCGAACATCGGCACCCGCCGCAGCAGTGCCACCCGGCCGGCTGGCGCCGCAATCTCCGCGTCGATCCGGCGCAGGCGTGGCGCGGCAGCCAGCGCGAGCACCGGGAGAAAGAGACCGAACCCGACGAGCGTCGCCTCGATGCCCGCCCACTCGATCGCCGCGGAGGCGGCCACGGAGCCGACCGCTACCCCGGCGATGATGAGGGTCTCCAGCGCTCCGAATACGCGGCCCCGGACCTCGTCGGGCGTCGCACGCTGCAACAGCGTGTAGACCGCGGAGTCGAGCACCGTGTTGGCCGCGCCGATCACGCCCATCAGCACCAGGACGAAGGCCGCCTCCGGGAACAGGGGGATCAGCGCGAGCGGAACGCTCCAGACGGCCACGCCGATCCCGAACGTGCTGCCGAGGCCCCTGCTGCCCGCCAGCGACACCGCCACGGTCGCCCCGAGCAGCCCGCCGATGCCGGCGGCGGCGTTGAGGAAGCCGACCCCCGCGTCCCCGAGCCCGAGGAGCTCGATCGAGACCACCACGATCAGCACTCCGAGCGCCCCGTCGACCACCACCTGCGCGGCCGTCAGCCCGATGATCAGGCGCAGCTTCCAGTCATGCGCGATCACGCGCACACCCGCGAGCGTCTCGGCGAGCAGTCCCTCCGGTCCGCGGGCCTCGTCCTCGCCAGGCTCGTCCCGGGCGCCGATCCGTGCGATCAGCAGGCTCGAGACGGCCAGCAGGCCCGCGGCAGACGGCGAGCGCGACCTCGATGCTCGCCACCCCGACGAGGATGCCGCCCACCGCCGGCCCCACGAACATGCCGGCGCTCTCGAAGGTGGTGGCCGCGACGTTCGCCGCGGTCAGTTGCTCCGGGTCGTCGACCAGCGAGGGCAGCAGCGCGTTCTTGGCCGGCTCGAAGACCGTGCTCACGATCCCGACGAAAGCGACCAGGACGAGCACGACCGCGACCGGCGCTGCCAGCGCCACCGCGGCGGCGGCGGCGCCGATCAGCAGCGCGCGGACGACGTTCGCCGCTATCAGCACCAGGCGGCGCGAGTGGCGGTCGGCCAAGACGGCGGCAAATGGGGCCACGATCGCGGCCGGGACCAGCCGTACCAGCGCGGCGATCCCGACCAGGGTCGCGCCGCCCTCGTTGAATGCATAGACGGCCACCGCGACCGAGTGACCCCAGAGGCCGACCAGCGAGGCGAAGTAGCCGAGCTGAAGACGGCGGAGGTCGGGGACCCTGAAGACGCCGGCGAGAGCGGTGAGGGCCGAGGTCACGGGTCGACTCGCGAGGCCGGCGGGCGCCTGCCTCGCTCAGCCAAGTCCCCCGCCTGGCGGGCTCATCCCCGCGTCGGCGTACAGGGCCGCCAGCAGCGGCTCGTAGTGGCCGGCCTCGAGGTCGCCGAGCGGGTCACGGGTGAAGGGACGGAGATCCGCCCAGGGCAGGCCGAAGGCGGCTCGCTGGGCGAGCAGGCGGCGTCGCTCGGCGGATGGAGCGGCCCCGAGCACCTGCGCCCCCGTGGTGAGGCGCCGGATCTGGAGCCCGCGCAGGGGGATGAAGAACGCGAGCAGAACCAGTGTCGGCAGGCCGAAGATGGCGAGGCCGAGCACGTTTGCGGTGTCCTCGACGGCTTCCTCGCCCGCCTCTCCGGCGGCCGCAACGTTCCCGCCCGACGCGCCGCCGGCCGATCGCAGGCTGTCCGCGAGCGACCCTCCCACGACCGGCACCCCATCGACGGCCCCGGCCGCGTTGTCGAAGCCGTTCTGCACCGAGCTGCCCGCGTCGATCACGCCGCGCGAGAGGCTGTTGATCTCGATGACCGTGTCGTGCACCTGCTTGCCCGTCCATGCGAACAGCAGGATCAGGACGAGCACGCCGACGTCGAAGAGGATGGTCCGGGCGCGGGGGCCGCTGAGTTCGGGGTAGAAGCGCATCGGCGCATCATGCACCCCGCTGCGGCATTACGCTCAACGGAAGTGTCCGGCAACGTGGAACTCGTCAGGAGGAGCTTCGAGGCGATCAGCGCCTGGGACATCGACGCGCTGCTACGCGTCTATGACCCCGACGTCGAGTTCCTTCCGCTCACCGGGACACGCGTCGAGACCGGGGGATATCACGGCCACGACGGCGTCAGGACGTACCTCGCCGAGGCCCGCGACCTCTGGGACGTGCTCGAGCCGGACGGTCACCACTACGAGGACCTCGGTGACCGCGTTCTCGTCGTCGGCAGCTGCCGGGTTCGCGGCCGGGCGAGCGGGGCCGAGACCCAACCCGACTGCACCTGGGTCATCGGCGTGCGCGACGGGTTGATCGTGTCCCACCAGACGTGCGCGACCTACGAGGAGGCGGAGAAGCTGGCCTACCCCGAGCGCGCGTCGTCATCGCGAGCTGGACAACCATCGCCACCGCCGTCGCCAGCGCGAACGACCAGCCCGTCTCGAGATCTCGCAGGCTGATCGCGAGCACGAGGCTGAAGACCGCGAACCCGTAGAAGCCGAGCAGGAACGCGCGGATCAGGTGCTGCGCCTCGACCGCGCCGCTCGTGAAGTGCGCGAAGACGATGAGGACGCTCGTCAACACCGGGAACGAGGCGAGCTGGCCGCTGAGCGTTGCGCCGAGCGCGTCCGAGGCGATGGTGACCGCGAGGACGAGCAGCAGGGCCGCCAGGGCGCGCGCCGGCAGGTCCCACCAGGGCAGTGCGACGACCGGAGGCTCGACGTCGTCCGGCACGGGCACGAGGGCGCGGCCCAGCTCGAAGCTCGCCGCCGCGATCAGGAACGCCACGACGGCGGGCACCCGCAGCCAGCCGAGCAGGGCGACGCCCGCGAAGAAGGCGGCCCAGGCCGTGACGAGAGCCGCCGGCGGCGACAGCCGCGGCGCGACCCGGGCGTAGACGACGACACACGCCGCGACCGCGGCCAGGCCGAGCAGCGAGCCGCCGGCAGCGTCGGCGCCGAAGTCGCGCCCGTGCACGAGCGTGACCACGAGCAGAATCGGGCCGGCGACGACGGGGAACCCGCCCAGCATGCCCGCCACGGTGGGGCCCCAGCGCCGGCCAGCCAGCGAGACCGCCACGACGCACGCGGGTGCGAGGAACAGCTTGAGCGCGAGCACCAGCACGGAGGCGTGAGCCTCCCACAGGTCCGATCCGCCACCCTGCCGTGCGGATGTACTTCGAGCTGGACACGTTCGTGCTCGACGCGGCGCAGGCGCTCTGCGTGGCGCTGCCTGCGGCGGGGCTTCCGGCCTTCCTGCTGCGGCTGACCGGCCGCGGCTGGGCGCTCGTCGCACCTGTGTCGGTGGCGCTGAGCGTCGCGGCGATCGGCGTTGCCACCGCAAGCGCGGACGTCCTGACCTGGATCGCCCTCCTGCTCGTGCCGCCCGGGTGCGCGCTCGCGCTCGGCTGGGCGGCGCACGGCGCCCGTCCCTGGCTCGCCCTCGCGATCGTGCCGCTGCTCGCGGCCGCGCTCGCGGCGCCCGACGATCCGCTCGGCCGGGCCGCCCGGCTCGCGATGATCGTCGGCTCGTGCGTGACGCTCGGCAGGCTGCTCGCGGGCGGGACGCCGCTCCGCTGGCTGAAGGCGGGCGTCGTAGCGATGGCCGTGATCGACGCCGTGTTCATCTTCGGCGACTTCTTCGGGGATCAGAACGCCACCTTCAACGCGGCCGCCCCGGCGGCGGGCCTGCCGCGGCTGCAGGTCGCGGACGTCGGGGACGTCTCGACCGACTACGGCGACTACTTCGTGGCCGGGCTCGTCGGAGGCGATCTTCGCCGCCGAGCGGCGCCCCCAGGCGCTCGCGGCGCTGGCGACGCTCGTCGCCGCGGAGGCCTTCAACCAGCTCTTCCTCGTGGTCGACTCGCTGCCGGGAACGGTGCCGGTCGCGTTCGTGCTGCTCGCGTTCGAGGCATGGGACCGCCTACACGTCGAGCAGCCCGTCGATGGCGAGCACGACCCCGCAGGCCACGAGCCCCGCGGCCAGCAGGCGGCCCGCCCACCGTAGGACGCGGGCCCGCGTGCCCTCGGGAGCCGACACGGCCGTCAAGGCGGTGAGGAGCCCGATGCCGAGCGCCATCGCGCCGACGGTGACGAGCACCCTCTCGTCGGCGCCCGCGCCCAGCGCCAGCACGAGCAGCGCGGGGCGGGCCACGACCGGGATCGCGACCGGGACGAGCGCGGCCCTCCAGCCATCGAGGGCGGGCTCGGGCGGCGGCGGGCGCCGGAACAGGTCGATGGCGCCGGCCACTGCGGCCAGGATTCCGGCGGCGAGCCGGAACGAGGGCTCGCTCACGTCGAGCGCGTCGAGCAGCGGGTCGCCCAGCATCGCGGCGACGCACACGGCGAGCGCGCCGATCGCCCCACCGCCGGCGGCCAGGCGAACCGCCGTCCGCGCCGGCCGCCCGCTGCGGGGGATCCCGAACACGGCCCGGGCAGGGTTGAGCGCAAGCAGGAGGACGGCGGCCCAGAGCCATCCCGACGGCCCGTCGGGGCCGGACGAGTCCGCCTCGCCCGCCTCGACGATCGGGATGGTTCGCAGGAGGCCCGCCAGGGCGTGCTGCTGGTCGTCCATGCGCGTCTCGCCCTCGGCGAACCACGCGCCCTCAACGGCCTCCGGCCGCGCGGAGCCCGCGGCGTCCTGCGCGTCGGACTGCATGCTGCACCGCGAGCCCCGCGATGCAGGTTGCGCGCTCGGCGATCGGCGCGCGCAGGTCGGCGAGCCGTGGCTCCGCGCCCGCGGTCAGCCACCAGCCCGGTGATGCGCCTCGTCGATCACGCCGTACCAGCCGCCGCGCGGCACGTAGCTGCCCCGCACGAGCGCGCCCCACGGGCCGTTGCGCTGGCGCGAGCCAGCGGGCCTGGGCGCCGAACAGCTCGGCCTGCCGGCGCGCGTAGCTCAGCTCGTCGCCCGTGAGCGGCGGGCCGGCCGCGGTCGGGGAACTCCACGGTCTCGGACATGCCGTAGGCGGCCCAGTGGTCGGGGATCGGCGGCCAGTGATCCTCGACCTCGTCCCGTGACGTCGCGAGGTACGCGCCGATCCGGTCCGCGGCCTCGCCCCATCCCTCGTCCGGGAAAGTCCGGTGGAGGCGCGCGAGCGCCCAGTAGGCCTCGCCCGTGTAGTACTTCGAGTACTCCCCGGCGACGGGGGCCCCGCGCGCGGCGTCGTATTCGGCGAGCACCGCTCCCGACGGCTCCGCCTGGGCGAGCAGGAAGCGACCGAGCTCGCGCAGCTCCTCGTCGTAGCGCGTGTCACCCGTGGCCGCGCGCCGGATGTCGAGCCCGGCGGCGAGCAGCGCGGTCGCACCTGTCGTGACCCTCCCCTCACCGCCGAGCGCAGCCCAGTCGTCGCGCCGAACCAGCCGGTCGAGCGCCCACTCGGTGCCGCGGTCGGCCGAGCGCAGCGCGCCGGGCAGGCCCGCCGCGGCGGCCTGGTAGAGGCCCATCGTGACGCCGGCGTGGCGGACCTCGTTGTACTCGGAGGGGATCGCGTTGTCGTCGGCGTCGTAGAGATACAGCCAGGCGCCGTCGGCCTCCTGATTGCGGACGAACCAGTCGACGGCGGCCTGGGAGGAGCGCCGCAGCTCGTCGGCGCTGACGGTGGGGCAGCGCTCGGGCGGGGCACCGGCCGCGAACACGAGGACGAGGATCAGCGCAAGCGTGAGGCCGGCCCGCCACACGCGCGCGGCGGGCCGCGATCCTCCGGCCCTCACCGCGTGCTCATCGCGCCGTCGCGGCGCGCGCTCCGGACGGCAGGGAGGAGCAGCGCCGGCAGCGCGAACCACGCCGTCAGCGGAAGGCGGCTCAGCGCGAACGCCGCGGCCGGCGCGCCGCGTGATCGTCGTGCCGTCGCGGTCCACGACCTCGAGCCGCGCCCCGGGCGGGGCCGCCTCGACCCGGAAGCGGGCCAGCCAGTCGAGCGCGCGGACGGCGGAGGCCAGGCGTCGCTGGCGCGGTGCGGCAAGGTCGACGCGGAGCACCCGGTCCCGGGTGGACGGCACCGCCCAGATCACGAGCACGGCGATCGCGAGGAACGAGAAGACCTGCACCGACGCGGATCCCTGGATGGCGAGGTGAAAGACGACGGCGACCCACACCGCCGCGTAGCGCGTGCCGCGCCGCCACAGCCCGACCGCGATGAACAGCTCCGTCAGCACGACGAACTTCGCCGCTCCGGTGTGGAAGCCGCGGTCGGTCAGCACGGACACCGCCCAGTCCGGCACGGACCATGCCTCGAGGTCGGCTCGCGCGCGCGTGACACGCTGCCAGGTGACGGTGCCGCCGAACCAGTCGGGATCGACGAGCTTGCTGAGCCCGGACGCGCCGTAGACGGCGGCGCACTCGAAGCGCAGCAGCCACAGCGGCCAGCCTGGGGCGGTGGGGTCGAGTGGCGGCCGGCCGCGGCGGCGGCGGAGCCAGGCATCCAGGGACAGCTCACGCCCGCACGGCGCCACGGCCAGCAGCCCGAGAACGATGACCAGATAGGCCCGGTTGTTGTGGAAGTGGGTGGTCGACAGGAAGAGGTTGTAGGTCACGATCGCGAACGTCGTGGCCGTGGCCACGCGGGTGAGCAAGCCGAGCGACATGGCGACGGCCGCCACCACCGCAAGCCAGAGCAGCCCGACGTAGAGGGCCCCGGGCAGCTCGGGGTACCAGGCGGCGTAGGGCTCGTAGAAGGCGTCCGAGTAGATCCGCCCGTCCCACGCATCGGTGAGGAACGGCCGCAGGTGGAGGAGCACGACCGCGCCCGCGAGCACCCTCAGCAGCGCGAGCGCGCGCATGCTCACCGGCCGGCCGAGCAGGTCGTCGAGCCGGGCGGTGAGGCCGCGGAGCCGGGGCGGCGGCGCGGTCGTGGCCGCGCTCATGGCTCGCGCTCGCGAGCCGGGCTGCGGAGCACGGCGGCCCGAGCCGGATCGTCGTTGTGCCAGGACGTGACCCTCGCCTCCAGGAACCGCGTCTCACGGTCGCGGGGCGTGTTCGCCGCCACCCAGTCGAGCGCGGAGTCGAGGAACGCCAGCTGGTTGTCGAGCCCGGCGTCCGCGTGGTGGCGCACCGAGGGGTAGCGCAGCCCCCGATCCCGGACCAGCTCGTCCCAGCGGTAGCCCGACCACGGACTGCTCGACCGGGACGCGCCGCCCGTCGGCCGTGACCCGGACCACGTCCGCGCGCCAGGTGCTCGACTCGGGGAACATCTGGAACGCGAACTCCTTGTGGTCGGCCCAGTAGCCGCGGGCCACGAGGAAGAGCTGCAGGGCGACGACGGTCACGACAACCACCCGCCGCCCGACGACCCTGCCCCTCGGCGTCACGGCCTCACCGCTGGCGCGGCACAGAGGACTCGCATGCGCCCATCTTCGCCGCTGCGGCGGCGGGGCGGAACGCGACGACCCGTCGGTTGGTCGCCGCGTATCCGAATCCGTTGGGGACGCTCAGTGGTGCCGGCGGCCCAGCTCGATCTCGAGCACCTGGCCGGTGCCCGCCGAGGTTGAGCGGTTCGACACGTAGAGCTCGCCGTGGCGGCCGACGGCGATCCCGCCCGGGTTGGTGAGCGTCCCGGCGGGCAGGTCGACCTTCTTCGGCGTGCCGCCACGGCGCGGAACGGTCCAGAGCCCGCCCTCGTTACTCGGGCGGACCGGGCGGGATAGCAGCGAGTCGCTGTCGATCTCGAGCACGTAAAGCGTGCCGTCGCGCCCGAAGTCGAGGTCCATCACGTTCGTGAAGCCCTCGGCGTAGATCGTGTACTTGCCGGTCCTCGGATCCACGCGGAAGATCTTCGCCCCGCCCAGTGGGAACGGGAAGCCGGTGAGCTGGCTCACGTAGTAGGCCCCGTCGGGCCCGGACACGACCCCGGTCGGGACCGCGTTCATGTCGATCGTCTCCGAACGGGCTCGGCGTCGGGATGTTCGGGAAGATGCTCAGCACGCTGACCTCGCCGCGGCGCGACACCTTCAGGACCGTGTTGCCGCCCGCATCGGCGACGACGAAGCGCCCGCCGGGCAGCGCGAGGACGTCGACCGGATTGCTGTCGACAAGCTCGTTGCCGAGATCCTCGTCCGGGTTGTTCTCGTTCTCGAACTCCCAGAGGTCGGCGACCTCGCTGAAGCGGCCGCGAGAATGGATCTCGAGGAGCTTCCCGTAGAGCGCGGACACGGGCTCCTCCGCTACCAGCGTCGGGTCGCGCAGGACGACCTCGGGTCACCGGGGGGGTCGACGGGTCGGGGCCGTCGGGCCACCGTTCGTCACGAACACGTCGAATGCCGTGGCGAAGATCCCGTGCGGGCCGATGGCGCTGTCGCCGCTTGCTGGCGCGAACGACGCCAGGCCCTCGACGATGCGCTGCTGGCCCCTGTGCCACCAGTGGCGCGAGATGCGCGTGACCGCGCCCGTGTCGCCGGTGCACGCCGGCGCCCTCTGCGCTGTCGAAGCACGACTCGGAGGTGGCGGGACTGCCGCCCGTGCCTGCCTCCGCGACGTAGATGTCGCCGAACGGGGACACCGCGACATGGCGCGGGTTGTCGAGTCCTTCGGCGATCACATCCACGTCGACGCCCTTGGTGGCTGCGGCGGAGGCAGCAAGGGCAAGGGTCGCCATGACAGTCGCGAACAGCAGCGCAAGGAATCGCACGATCTCTTCCTCTCGTCTGGGCCTGGAGCGATGAGGGGTTTTGTGACCGTACCGGTTTCATGGCCTGCCTGCTCGAAAAAAGCCGCCAAGTTAGGTTCCCGCCCATGCCCGTCAAACTGCACCGCTGCCCGGCCCTCTTCGTCAAGACGAAAGGGCATCCATGCTGGAAGGTCCAGTCGGCCCTCGACGAGGCCGGGATCGAATACGAGGTCGTGAAGGAGCCGCTGTTCCGCTGGAGCCGCTCCGAGCTCGAGCGGCACACCGGGCAGAAGGCCCTCCCGGCGATCGAGTTCGAGGACGGGACCTACCTGAGGGAGGAGTCGGACGAGCTCGCCGCGCGCATCAGGGAGGGGCGGCTGACGCCGGGCGAGTGAACCGCCGCATCTCAATAGCCCTCGCCCTCGCCGCCATCGCGCTCGCCGGCTGCGGAGAGAACGACGGCGGGCCTGGCAGCGACGAGCAGCTGCCGCCGGCAAAGGGCGTCGTGGACGGGCGGCCGGCGGTGAAGGCCGAGGACTCCGGCGAGGCCGAGCGCCTCTGCGACGCGGCTCAGGTTGACTGGCCCTACGGGGACGCCCGCGCCGTGACCTTCGACGTCCCCGGCGCGGACAACGTGGCGTGCAGGGCGCCGGGCGAGCCCGGTCAGTGACCGTCGACTCGGGTGAAGCGGATGCGCAGCGGCACGCTGTAGCGCTCCGCGAACGACTCGGGGGTCATGCCGAGGCCGGCAATGCGCTCCGCGTACTTCTCGACGTACTCGTCCGCACGGTCGACGGGTGGAGCGTCCGGGTCGACCGCCGCGGTGCCCGAGAGCACGACGATGTCGCCGCCGCCACCGTCGCCGTCGAAGTTCAGCGTCACGCGCGTGTTCGCCTCGATGTTGCGCACCCGGGTGCCCGGCCGGCTGTACATGACGACCGATTCGGCGCCGTCCCAGATGAACCACACCGGGCGGGGAAGGGGCGATCCCTCCGGCGTGACCGTCGTCAGCCACACGACGACCTCCTCGCGCAGGTGGCGCGCGACGCGCGCGCCGAACTCGGTGGCCTCGTCGATCACCACGCGATCATGCCACTCGCCGCACCAGCGCGGCCATGAGGCAGTAGCTCGTAGCGGCCGCCGGCCGCCATGACGCCCGCGTGCGGGCGCGGGTCGGGTCTAGACACCGGCCGGGCGCTGCGCGACGAGCTCCTCGATCGCCTCGTTCGTCGTGACCACGCGGCAGAACTCGGGCTCGAGATTCACCGCGGTCACCTGGGCGAGCGCGTCCGCCTCGATCAGCTCGCCGTCGCGCGTGACGCGGTCGTGCGTGTAGGTGGCGTCGAGCACGAACCGGACGTCGAAGCCGAGGACCGCGCCGACGCGCGCCGTCGTCTCGCAGCACATATTGGTCTGGACGCCGCACATCACGACCCGCTCGATGCCGTTCGAGCGCAGCCAGCCGGCGAGGTCCGGCTCGCCGTGGAAGGCCGAGCTCACGTGCTTCGTCACGAACAGGTCCGGCTCGCCCGTCAGCACCTCCTGTAGGTCGTTGCCCGGCTCCCCGGGACGGAGCGTCGAGCCGGGCTCGACAGAGTCGTGGCGCACGTACACGACCGGTTGACCGCAAGCGCGCCACGCCTCGAGCAGCGCGCCGACGTTGGCCTCGCACGACGGGTTGTTGCGAGGACCCCAGGAGGGGTCCTCGGTGCCCTTCTGCAGGTCGACGACGAGGAGAGCGGTCCGTGCCATGCGCTCACTCTGGCACGGGCCGCTTCCCCCGCTACCTCAGTGGCGGCGCCTGACCAGCTCGTCAGCCAGATCGTGCAGCGCGTCGCTCACGTCGTCGAACTCGTCGTGGCGGCGCAGCGAGAACGCGAGCGCGCGCAGCGTCACGCCCGCCGCGACCTTGTGCCCGCGGTCGGCCAGGTGCTCGGCGAGGTCGACAGTCCGGTTGACACGCCTCAGCGTTCTCCAGTCGGCGTCACCCGACCGCTCGAGCTGATCGGTGTACGAGCGGACGACCGCGAAGCTCGGCTCCCACTTGAGCTTGTCCTGATGCTGGACGTTCAGGCGCTTCACCTGAACCTCGCGCGCAGCCTCGATCTCGTTCTCGGACAGGTAGTCGGTCGGGGTCAGCGAGAAGACGTCGAAGCCGCGTGCGATCTCCGATCCGTAGGTCTCGCCGTTGTACCAGTAGGTCGACCACAGGCCGCCGAGCACGAGCGCGGTGGAGCTGATCGGGCCGCGGTCGTAGTAGCCGATCTCGACCGGGTCGGACGAGTCGCTGAAGTCCACGAGCGACGCGCCGCCCTGGTACCAGGCCTGCACGAAGATGTCACGGCCCGGGACCGGCACCAGCGACGGGATATGGCTGACGCAGTTCTCCTGAACGTGTCTGGACCGGCGGGATCTTGTAGTAGCTCCGGAAGACGAGCTTCCCGCCGACGATGTCGTAGATCGAGTTGCCGCCCCAGCTGAGCTGGTCGGTCGCGCGGCAGCGCGCGTTGGTGCCGCCGCCCCACTCGTCGGTGAACACCACCGTCTTGCCGTCGTTGCTGAAGGTCGCGCCGTGCCAGTAGGCATAGAGCGGGTCGGCGACGGCGTCGATCCGCCGCGGGTTCGCCGGGTCGCTGATGTCGATCAGCAGGCCGTTCCCCTCGCATGCGCCCGCGGCGATCTCGCGCTTCGGGTACACGGTGATGTCGTGGCAGGAGTTGGTGTCCGGCGTCGGCCCCCAGTTCATCCCGGAGGGGTGGAGCGGGGTCTGTGGCGCGTTCTGAAGACCGTTGAGCGCGCCCGTCGTCTCGTCGCGGAACAGCCTCGGCTCGTTCACGATCGCGGCGGTCTGCGGTGCCGCGAGCGGAACCTTGATGACCTCGATCCGCCACTGCGACGGATTCGGGTTTGTCGCGGGCCCGGCGTCGCAGCCTGCGAGCTCCGTCGCGGCCGCGAACGCCCGCCGTGCCCTGGACGTAGATGTAGACGTTGTCCCGGTCCTGCTTGTCGGTGACGAGCGTGTGCGTGTGCGAGCCGCGGCAGGTCTGGACGCCTGCGACCTGCACCGGGTTGTCGAGGTCGCTGATGTCGAAGATGCGGACGCCCCGGAAACGCGTGGTGGCGTCGGCCGCCGGCGTCAGCGTGCAGTCGATCTTGGCGCGCGTCTCCTCGACCGACATGAACAGCAGGTCGCGGTAGACCGACACGTCGCCCTGGCCGCCCGGGCAGACCACGGAGGTCCGCAGCGTGGGGACGGACGGGTTCGAGATGTCGTAGATGTTGAAGCCGTTGAAGTTGCCGACGAATGCGTTATCGCCCTGGAAGGCGAGGTCGGAGTTGACGAACCCGAAATTGCCCGGGTTCGCCGGGTCGAACCAGCCCGGCGGCTTGTTCAGGTGGGCGCTGAGGTCGATGCCCTCTTTGGCCACTCCTGGGTTGTCCAGGCCGGGCGCGAGGCCCACGCGTGGATCGGTCGGGTCGGGCAGCTGGGCGAACGCCGCCGGCGTCACCACCCCGGTCAGCAGAAGGATCCCGCAGAGGGCCGCACCCGCCAGAGACTTCCTCATCCCACTCCTCCCCAACACTGAACCCGGCCAGTCCGGTGTGCGATCCTACTCCCCTCTGATGGGGGAGGGCAACCCCGAGAAACGGGTGCGCGGGGCGGTGATCGCAGTCGTCGCAGCCGCCGCCCTGCTCGGGGGCTGCGGAGGTGACTCCGACGATACGCGAGCGGGATGCGGGAGAGCCGAGCGTCGTGCAGGCGGGCGCGCCCGGAGAGCCGTCCCGCAGCCTGTCCAAGGAGGAGGCCGCGCAGCTCGAGGAGACGCCGCACACGCAGGCCGACGTCGACTTCATGCGCGGCATGATCCACCACCACGCGCAGGCGCTCCTCATGACGAGCCTCGTGCGCGAGCGGAGCGCGAGCGAGGACATTCCGCTGCTCGCGCGGCGCACGGAGATCTCCCAGGAGAGCGAGATCGAGACGATGGAGCGCTGGCTGACCGATCGCGGCGTGAAGCCCCCGGACGCCGCCAGCCACCGGACCGGGCACGGCCCGGGCGCGAGCCTCATGCCGGGCATGGTGAGCGCCCACAGGCTCGCGCGGCTCGCGGCCGCCGAGGGCCGGGGGTTCGACGCCCTGTTCCTCGACTACATGATCCGCCACCACCAGGGCGCCCTCACGATGGTCGATCGGCTCGCCGCCGACGGCGGCGGGGCCGAGCCCGAGATAGGCGCGTTCACGCGCCACGTGGAGGCGGACCAGGGCATCGAGATCTCGCGCATGCAGGACCTGCAGGAGGAGGAGCCCTCGCTCGCGTCGGCCCCTCGTGCCGGCCCCTCGCCGGCCGCGGTCGAGCGCGCCGAGCGGCTTTCCTACGCGGGCGGCCGCCCGGCGCTCTGCTTCGTGGGCTGACCCCGGTCTGCGTGATCGCACCTGTGTGCGATCCGTCACCAAAGGCGTTGCGCCGAGGGCGCATACTTGCGTGCCGTGGACGACTACGCCGATGCTGCCCACGCCGCCGTCGAGCTCCTGGCGGGTCACGTCGCCGAGGCGCGCAGCGGGCGCGGCCCGGTCAACGTCCAGCCGGACCCGGACGCGCTCGCCGCGGAGCTCGAGCTGGCGCGCTGGATCGAGCGAGGGAGGGATGGACGCGGCCGCCCTCGAGGAATGGCTGCCGCGCTACCTCGACGCGACCGTGCGCCTTCACCACCCCGGCTCGATGGCCCACCAGGTGGCCGTGCCCTCGACGGGCGCGGCGGTCGCCGACCTGATCCACGGCGCCACGAACAACCCGATGGCGATCTACGAGATGGGGGCCGCGGGCGCGACGATCGAGCGCGAGGTGGTGCGCTGGATGCTCGGCAAGGTCGGCTTCGATCGCGACTCGGCCGGCGGGGTGCTCACCAGCGGCGGGTCGCTCGCGAACCTCACGGCGCTGCTCGCCGCCCGCGCCCGGGTCGCGCCGGAGGCCTGGCGCGAGGGGACGCCGGGCGACCTCGCCCTGCTCGCCCCGCCCTCGGCGCACTACTCGATCCGGCGCGCGGCGGCCATCCTCGGGCTCGGTGAGGACGCGGTGATCGAGCTCGACGTCGACGAGCTCGAGCGGATCCGCCCCGACCGGCTCGGGGAGGCGCTCGAGCGCTGCGAGCGGGCCGGACGCAGGCCGCTCGCCCTGGTCGCCCCCGCGTGCGCCACCAGCACGGGCCTCTTCGACGACCTGCGTGCGCTCGGCTCCTTCTGCGCCGAGCACGGGATCTGGTTCCACGTCGACGCGGCGCACGGCGCCTCGGCGCTCCTGTCCGAGCGTCACCGCGGCCTGCTCGACGGCATCGAGCTCGGCGACTCGGTCGTCTGGGACGCCCACAAGCTGCTGAGCACGTCGGGCCTGTGCGCCGCCGTGCTCGTCCGGCACGGCCCGGACCTGCCCGCCGCATTCCGCCAGAGCGGCGACTACCTCTTCAACGACACCGAGCGGGTCGGCTTCGACCTGCTCGACCGCGCGGTCGAGACGACGAAGACGACGATGGGCCTCAAGCTCTTCCTGTCGCTCGCCTGGGCGGGCGAGCGCGGGCTCGGCGAGTACGTGGCGTCGCGCTTCGACACGGCGCGCCGCTTCCACGAGCTGCTCTCGCGCGAGCCCGACGTGACCTGCGCGTACGTGCCCGAGAGCAACA
The DNA here is from genome assembly GCA_963788595.1 of uncultured Thermoleophilaceae bacterium. Lineage (GTDB taxonomy): Bacteria > Actinomycetota > Thermoleophilia > Solirubrobacterales > Thermoleophilaceae > JACVRW01. The sequence goes on along the minus strand of CAWBHC010000006.1, from coordinate 98,529 downwards.
TCGTCTGCTTCCGCATCGGCGACGGCGATCAGCTCGAGCTCCGTGACCGCCTGCTCGACGGCGGGCGGCTGCACATCGGCTCGACGACGATCAACGGCGAGCGCAACCTGCGGCTCGTGATCACGGCGCCCGACACCGGCGACGAGACGCTCCGCGAGCTGCTCGCGGCTCTCCGCGCCGTGCCCGCGCCGGCCGCGGCCTGAGCCGGGTAGCCTCGCCCGCATGGGCGCGGACGACGGGCTGCCGACGATCTTCTGCGCCTCCGCCGCCGACTGGGAGGACTGGCTCGAGCGGAACCACGCCGACGCCGCGGGGATCTGGATCAAGATGGCCAAGAAGGCCAGCGGCATCGAGAGCGTGCGCCACCCGGAGGCGGTCGACGTTGCCCTCTGCTTCGGCTGGATCGACGGGCGCCGCGAGGCGCTCGACGGCACCCACTTCCTCCAGCGCTTCACGCCGCGCAGGGCGCGCAGCAACTGGTCGAGGATCAACCGCGACAAGGTCGAGCGGATGACCGCCGAGGGCCGCATGCGCCCCGCAGGGTTGGCCGAGGTGGAGCGGGCGAAGGCGGACGGCCGCTGGGAGGCGGCCTAGAGCGGTAACCGGCCCGCGCAGGATCGAGATCGTCGAGTGGCCGGGGTCGCCGTCGTCGGGCTCGCGCGAGAGGTCGAGGTAGCGGAAGTCCTTCGGGTCCACCGGCAGCTCGACGTCGAGCGTCGCGTCGCCCGAGGCGGGCACCCGCACCGAGCCGAGCGAGACGAGCTCGCCGTCGTCGCCGAGCAGCCACAGCTCGTAGAAGTCGCGGTCCCCGCTCGGCTCGAGGCCGCGCAGCTCGACGGTCGCGCGGCCGCCCGCCTCCGGTTTCAGCTCTGCCGTCCCGCCGGCGCTCTCGGCGGCGCTCACGACCGGGGCGAGCTGGACCTGCTCGCAGGTCTCCGCCGCCGGGGGCTGTCGTGTCGTCGTCGCCGGAGAGCAGCAGTCCCGCGCCGACGCCGACGGCGAGCAGCACGAGCGAAGCGAGCGCGGCCGCCACGGGGCGCAGCACGAGCCGCCGTCGCCGCGCGGGGGGAGCCTCCTCCTCCGCCGGCCACGGGGGCGGCGGCGGCGTGGGACGGTCCCAGGCCTCCTTCGGGAGGCGTTCGAGGTGGCGCTCGAGGTCGTCCAGCGGCATGCCGGTCACACCTCCTCCGCCTCGATCAGCTCGCGCAGCCGCTCGAGCGCCGAGACCATGCGCATCTTGACGGTGCCGAGCGGGATGTCCGTGCGCTCGGCGACCTCGGGCTGGCTCAGCCCCTCGTAGAAGCGCAGCCGCAGCAGCTCGGCCTCCTCGGGCCGCAGCCGCGACGAGCATGTGCGCCACCCGCCAGCGCTCGACGAGCGCGTCGGGCGAGAGCTCCGGGTCCTCGTCGGCCGTGAGCGCGAGCGTCGTGCTGGCGTCCGGGTCGCGCGGCTCGGGAACGCGCCGGCGCAGCTCGTCGATGGCGCGGCTGCGCGCGATGGTCATGATCCAGGTGAGGACGCTGGCGCGCCCGGGGTCGTAGTCCGGCGCGCGCTGCCACACCTCGAGGAACACCTGCTGGTGGACGTCCTCGGCCCTGCCGCGGTCGCCGATGCACGTTGATGAGATAGCCGAGCACGGTCGGCGCGTACTCCTCGTGCACGTCCTCGAGCGCCTTGCGATCGCGACCGTGCAGGGCGCGGGCGAAACGCCGCCCCGCCCGCGCCCGCCCCATCAAGGGCATGGACAGAGTCGCGACGGCCATCGCGAGGAGTACGAGAGGCCGCGATCCGGGCGGTTGCCCAACCGCCGCCCTGCCGGGCTCCGAATACGCCACGGAAGGGCAATCGATTCCGGAGGTATGAAGTGAGACGGATCAGCACGCTGGCCCTCGCCGCGATCGTAGCTGCGCTGCTTGCAGTCGCGCCCGCAGCGAGCGCCAAGGTAGCAGCTGGCGGGTGGCTCGACCACCCTCAAGCTCGCGCCCGGCACGGCCGAGGCGCTCCAGTCAAACGGCGTCGCGGTCACGCCCCTGAAGCCCGCCCGCGTACGCGGCGGCGGGGTGGCGTTCCCGATCACCGGCGGCTCGATCGACCCGGCCAGTGCGGCCGGCAGGATCGACCACAGCGGCGGGCTCGGCGCTGCGCGCCGGCGGCACCCGCGTTGCGCTGCGGAACTTCCGCGTGCACGTCGGCGCCAAGCGGGCCATCCTCACCGCGCAGGTCGGGAAGCGATCGGCTGACCGCGCTCTCGCTGTCGCTCGCGAACGCGAAGGTCGTTCGCAACGGGCTCGGCACGACGGTACGCGGCGTGCGGGCGCTCCTCAGCGGCCAGGCCGCCAAGGCGCTCAACGCGGCGTTCGACACGCACCTGTTCTCCAAGGGCCTGCCGATCGGCTCGGTGACGGTCAGGGCCGTCCCGGCGCAGGTGGAGCTGGCCGGCGGCGCGACGACGCTCGCGCTCGACTCGGGCGCAGCGGCGGCCCTCACGTCGCTCGGCGTCACGGCGGCGCCGGTCGATCCGGCGAGCGCCGGGTCCGGCGGGCTCAGCTTCCCGATCACGGGTGGCAAGCTGAACGCGAAGACCTTCGCGGGTAGCGTGCCGCACTCGGGCGGCATCAGCCTGTCCAAGGGCTCCACCGTGGTCGAGCTGACCTCGTTCACCATCAACATCGACTCCGATCCCGACCTGACCGCACTGGTGGGAGGCCAGCGGGTGTCGATCCTGAACCTCGACCTGTCGCAGCTCGATGCGCAGGTCAAGGGTCGCCGGATCACGCTCGGCGGTGTCCGGGCCACGCTGACGGCCGGCGGCCGCGCAGGCCCTCAACGGGGCGTTCTCGACGAGCGCCTTCACGGAGGGCCTCCTGCTAGGGACCGCGACCGTCGCGGCCAGGGCCCGCTGATGCAGGCCGCCCGCGCCTCCGCTGCCGCGGTCATGGGTTTGCGCATCGCCTACGGCGTTGCGTTGATCGCGGCCCCCGAGCGGCTCACGCGCAGCTGGCTCGGGGACACGGCGGAAGGCGCGGGCGGCCGCGTCGCCCTGCGCGCCCTCGGCGCGCGTGAGGTGCTCCTGCATGCGGGTGCCCTGCGCGCGTCGCTCGGGGGCGGCTCGGCGCTGCCGTGGCTCGCGGTGAGCGCAGGCGGCGACCTCGCCGACATCGCCTCGACCGTGGCCGAGCGCAAGGGGCTGCCGGACGGCTCCGCCCGGGCCACCGCGGTGGTGGCGGGCGGCTCCGCGCTGATCACGGCCGCCGTCGCGGCGGCGCTCGAGCGCTGCCGGGAACTAACTCCTCGTCGGCGAGCGCCGCGCGCAGCGACTCGCGCGAACGGCTGCGGCCGGACCGGGAAGAGGCCGCGCCGCTGTCGGGTCGTTCACGACTGTCCGCGTGCGCAGCCCCTCGATCAGCGGCCGGACGACGCCCGCGTCGACCGGGCGTGACGAGCCCGATCCAGAGCGAGGACAGCCACGGCGTCAGCAGCGGGACGTTCAGGCGCGGCCGGTGGCGGCTTGCCGAGCGCGTCCGCCATCGCGTCCAGCATCTCGGCGTACGAGAGCACGTCCGGGCCGCCGATCTCGACCTCGCGCCCCCTCGACTCCTCGACCTCCGGCGCCAGCGCGAGGTAGGAGAGCACGTCCTCGAGCCCGATCGGCTGCGTCTCCGTCGACAGCCAGGACGGGGCGATCATCACCGGCAGCCGTTCGACGAGGTAGCGCAGCGTGCGGTAGGACTCGCTGCCGCTGCCGACGACCATCCCGGCCCGGAAGTAGGTGAGCGGCGGGCCGTGCTGGGCGAGGATGGTGGCGGTCTCGTGGCGTGCGCGCAGGTGGCGCGAGCTCGTCGAGGCCTCGCCGAGACCGCCCAGGTAGACGGCTCGCTCGACCCCCTCGTCGCGCGCCATCTCGGCGAAGGCGCGCGCGGCGCGCCGCTCGCGCTCGACGAAGTCGCCCTTGCCGCCGCGGCCCATCGAGTGGATCAGGTAGTAGGCGACGTCGACGTCCCGGCCCGCTCCGGCGAGCGAGGCCGGGTCGAGGACGTCGCCCTCGTGGAGCTCGGCGCCGAGCTCGGACAGGTCCTCGCGCCCGGCGCCGGTCTCGCACGAGGCAGCGAACGCGCGCACCGTCGGACAGGCAGCCGGCGGGCGAGCCGGCCCCCGATGAAGCCGGTGGCTCCGGTGACGAGTGCGCGCGTTTCGCTCAGAACGGGAACAAGCGGTAGCGGATCGTGGCGTCTCCGACCACCGTGTCGTCCGAAAGCGCCGAAACGCCGAAGGCGCTGTTGAGCGCATCCGCAGCGCCCTGGGTCAGCGTCGTCCCCACGGGGCCGATGTTGACGCGCCCGCCGCGGAACCTGATCCCGAGACCCGAGTAGTCGAGGTCAAGCAGGGCCACCGGGCCCGCGCCGTTGACCTTGCCGTAGAGCTTGCGCTCGAGCAGCTTGATGTCGAAGTCCGTCAGCTTGACGGTGGTGGACCCGGCCGTGAGCGAGATCCCGCCCTTGTGCCTGACCACGCCGCTGCGCACCGTGCTGCCCAGCGAGTTCGTGATCGGGAAGGAGTATGTGGCGCCTTCCAGAGTGGCGGGTGCGACGGCGCCCGGAGCGACGCCGAGGCTGCCGAGGGCTCCGAGGGTGCCTGGATCGACCTCGAGGGTCGTGGCGCCGTAGTACCAGCCCCACGACGCCTTCGCCTTCGCCTGGCCGGCCGAGGCCGCCGGGGCGACCACGAGCAGCGCCGCGACGACGGCGAGTAGAGCGATGAGCTTGCGATGCACGATGAACCTCCGTTCGGGTGTGCGGTCGCAGCGTCTACGGCAAGGCGGGGTGGGGCGGTTGTGGAAACGCCACCTCTCGGCTTCGACCACCGTATAGGTGGTCAGGGCCGCAAGGTGACGACGACTCAGTCGCTCTGCTGCGGTGGATCGCGCCTCCGCGCCGGAGCCCTCGCGGCCACCTTGTCGCTTTGACCGCGGCCTTCATCGTCGAGACGCTCTTCCGACCGATGCGTAACGTGTTGAGACACGGACCCCGATGAGTTTCGACGCGACCTCGAGTCACAACCTCCGACGAAACCGCCATCCCCAGGGAGCCTGATGTCCACTAACCCCCCACTCGCCATAGAGGCCACCGGCCTCGTGAAATCGTTCGGCGACACGCGCGCCGTCGACGGCGTCGACCTCGCCGTGCGAACGGGATCGGTCTACGGCGTGCTCGGCCCGAACGGCGCCGGAAAGACGACGACGATCCGCATGCTCGCCACCCTGCTCAGCCCCGACGCGGGCTCGGCCCGCGTGCTCGGGCACGACATCGTCAAGGAGGCCGACACGGTGCGCGGGCTGATCAGCCTCACCGGCCAGCTGGCCTCGGTCGACGAGGACCTGACCGGGCGCGAGAACCTCGTCCTGCTGGGCCGGCTGCTCGGCCTCAAGCGCGACGCAGTCCAAGGCGCGCGCCGCCGAGCTGCTCGATGCCTTCGGGCTCGCCGAGGCGTCCGCCAAGCTCGTCAAGAACTACTCCGGCGGCATGCGGCGGCGGCTCGACATCGCGGCGAGCATCGTCGTGACGCCGGAGGTCATGTTCCTCGACGAGCCGACGACGGGGCTCGACCCGCGCTCGCGCAACCAGGTCTGGGACATCATCCGCGCGCTGTCGGCCGGCGGGACGACGATCCTGCTCTGCACCCAGTACCTCGACGAGGCCGACCAGCTGGCCGAGGGCATCGCCGTGATCGACCACGGCAAGGTGATCGCCGAGGGGACGCCGAGCCAGCTCAAGGCGTCGGTCGGCTCCGGCCGGCTGCACGTCCGGCTGCTCGATCCCGAGCAGCGCCCCGAGGCCGAGCGGCTGCTCGCCGGGGAGCTCGACTCGGTTCACCTCGAGCCCGACCCGGCCGCCCTCACGGCGCCCTGCGCCGACGGCGACCGCGCGGCCGAGGCCGTGGCCGAGCTGGCGCGCCACGGGAGTGCGCATCGCCGACTTCTCGCTCGGCCAGCCGAGCCTCGACGAGGTGTTCCTGGCGCTCACCGGCCACACCGCGGAGGAGTCCGCCGAGGACGCGATCGAGATGGAGGAGCACGCAGCATGAGCACCCCGACCACCAGGCCCCAGGCAACCCCGCCCGCGGACGCCGCGGCGCTCCAGAAGGCGATCGCGGCGACCGAGCGCCCGCGCCGCGCGAGCGCGCTGTCCGCCTCGCTCACCTTCGGCTGGCGCGGCATGCTCAAGGTCAAGCACGTGCCCGAGCAGCTGCTCGACGTGACGATCACCCCGGTGATGTTCGTCCTGATGTTCACCTACATCTTCGGCGGCGCCATCGCCGGGTCGACGGGCGAGTACCTCGACTACATCCTTCCCGGCATCCTCGTGATGTCGGTGCTGTTCACGACCGTCTACTCGGGCGTGGCGCTCAACACCGACCTGACCAAGGGGGTCGTCGACCGCTTCCGGACGCTGCCGATCTGGCGCCCGGCTCCGCTCGTCGGCGCTCTGCTCGGCGACAGCGTTCGCTATCTCGTGGCCGGCACGGTGATCGTGGTGGTCGGCGTGATCCTCGGCTACCGCCCCGACGGTGGGGTGGGCGGCGTCCTGCTCGCGCTGCTGCTCGTAATCGTGTTCGCGTTCGCGCTCTCGTGGGTCTTCCAGACGATCGGTCTCGTGATGCGCTCGCCGAACGCCGTCATGAACGCCGGCTTCATGGGGATCTTCCCGCTGACGTTCCTGAGCAACGTCTTCGTCGAGCCCGAAACCCTGCCGGCGGCGCTCGAGTGGTTCGTGAACGTCAACCCGATCTCGATCCTCGCGGATGCCTCGCGCGGCCTGATGGCGGGCGACGTCGACATGGGTGACGTCGGGATCGTGCTGGGGACGGCCGCGGCGCTGACGGCGGTGTTCATGCCGCTGACGACGCACCTGTACCGCACGCGCAGCGTCTGAGCACGGAATAGGGGCGTGCCGGCGCCCGTCTAAGGGAGGCTCACCCACTCGCCCCTCGGAGGTTTTCCTTGGCCCGGCTCGCCCCCTTCCTGCTCATGGTCGCGCTCGTGCTCGCCGTGGCTCCCACGGCCGCGGGCGCAACGCCGCCCGTGCCGAAGCTCGACTGGGAGGCCTGCGACCCCGGCTTCCAGTGCGCGACCGCGGAGGTGCCGCTGGACCACTCGCGCCCGCACGGCCCGACGATCGAGCTGGCGCTGATCCGCCGGCCTGCCTCCGACACCGAGAACCGCATCGGATCCCTGTTCTTCAACCCGGGCGGGCCCGGTGGTTCCGGAGTCGAGTTCGTGCGCACGGCGCCCCCGTTCGCGCTCGAGGCCTTCGGCAGGCTCTACGACGTCGTCGGCTTCGATCCCCGCGGCGTCGGCGCCAGCAGCCCACCGGTCCGCGGCTGCTCGGTCCGGAGTGACGAGAGCCGCTTCATGCGCCCGGAGATCGCTCGATGTCGGCCTATTGCTGGGGAACGCGCGAGCGCAGCTGCGCGACTGCGAGGCGCGGAGCGGCCGCATCCTGCCGTCCCTGACGACGGCCAACGTCGCCCGTGACCTCGACCTGCTGCGGGCGGCCGTGGGCGACGAGAAGCTGAATTACGTGGGCATCTCCTACGGCACGCTGATCGGCGAGACCTACACGACGCTCTTCCCGGGCCGTACGGGCGCGCTCGTCTTCGACTCGCCCGTCGACGGCGACGTTTGGCTGAACCGGCCGTTCCAGGCACAGCGTGAGCAGAACGTGAGCTTCGAGCGGTCGTTCAGCCGCTTTCTGCACTGGTGCAGCCGCCGTCCGGCGGTCTGCGCGCTTGACCCCGAGGATCCCGGGGACGACTTCGACGCCCTGACGGCTCAGATGAACGAGGCGCCCCTGCCCGTGCCGGCCGACCCCGGTGCGGAACCGGTCAGCGGCGACGAGCTCCTGGTCGCGGCGGACAGCTCCATGTACTCGAAGTTCTTCTGGGCTCCGCTGGCGGCGGCCATCTCGCAGGCAAAGGCGGGCGACGGGAGCGCAGTTCGCGCGCTGCTCGAGAGCTTCTCGAGCGGAGGCGAGCCCACCGGCGCGCTGTTCGCCTATCTCGCCAACGAGGCGCGCTTCCCGCGGCGGCCGGACCGCTACCTGGAGCAGATGGAGCACAACCAGGCGATCACCGATCACTTCTGGTGGGCGCGCGGCTACGAGTGGATGGGCCTCTCCCTATGGCCCTTCGAGCCGCGCGGTGCCCACCGCGGCCCCTTCCGGCACTCGGCCGGAGCACCGACGCCGCTCGTCATCGCCGGGACCCACGATCCCGCCACGCCCTACACCTGGGCCAAGCGCTACGTGGCCGACCTCGGCAACGCACGCCTACTGACCTACCGCGCGGACGGCCACGGTGCGATCACCGACCTCAGCCCCTGCGTGGGGGTCGCCTTCCTGTCCTACATCGAGGATGGAACCCTGCCGCCGCCGGGCGCCGCCTGCACGCAGCAGGTGCCGGATCCGGCGGCCCTGCGGTCACCCTCGATCGCCGGGCAGGAGGCCTGGAAGCGGATGGCCGCTCACGCCGGCGTGTGAGGACAGTCACACGAGCGATGAGAAGCGCTGGGTATCCCAGTCGTACGTTCCGAGACCCGACTTTCCAGGAGACCGAGAGAACGTGACTGTTGATACGAGCAAAGAGACGAACCGCTGGCTGGCGCTCTACGTGCTGTGCGGCGGCATGCTCATGATCGTCCTCGACGCGACGATCGTGAACGTCGCTCTGCCCTCGATTCAGGACGACCTGGGCTTCTCCCAGAGCAACCTGGCATGGGTCGTGAACGCTTATCTGATCGCCTTCGGAGGCCTGCTGCTGCTCGCCGGGCGGATCGGCGACCTGGTCGGCCAGCGGCGCGTGTTCATCGCCGGGCTGGCCGTCTTCACGGTCGCCTCGCTCCTGTGCGCCGTGGCTCAGAGCCAGGGCGTGCTGATCGGGGCGCGCTTCGTCCAGGGCGCCGGCGGCGCGGTTGCGTCGGCCGTGATCCTCGGCATGATCGTGACGATGTTCCCCGAGCCGCGGGACCAGGCCAAGGCGATCGGCGTCTACAGCTTCGTCGCCTCGGCCGGCGCCTCGATCGGGCTGCTCGCCGGCGGCGTGCTCACCGAGGCCATCAACTGGCACTGGATCTTCTTCGTGAACGTGCCCGTCGGCGTGGCCGTGGGCCTGCTCGCGCTCCGGCTGGTCGAGAACCGCGACGGCATCGGTCTCGACAAGGGCGCGGACATCCCCGGCGCGCTGCTGCTGACGGGCGGCCTGATGCTCGGTGTCTACACGCTGCTCGAGACGGGCGAGCAGGGCTGGGGCTCGGCGCAGACGCTCGGCCTCGGCGCCGTCGCGCTCGCGCTGCGTGACTGCCTTCGTGGTGCGCCAGGCGCGCATCGCCAACCCGCTGATGCCGCTGCGCCTGTTCCGCTCGCGCAACGTCACCGGCGCGAACCTCGTGATGGGCCTGCTCGTGGTCGGCTTCTTCGGGATGTTCTTCCTGGGCGCGCTCTACATGCAGGGAATCCTCGGCTACAGCCCGCTCGAGGTCGGCCTCGCGTTCCTGCCCTCGTGCATCGTGATGGGCGGCCTGTCGCTCGGCCTCGCCGAGCGGCTGATGATGGGCATCGGCCCCCGCTCCGCGCTGCTCGCCGGCCTGGCGCTGATCCTGTCCGGCCTGCTGCTGTTCGCGCGCACCCCGGTCGACGGCGACTACTTCGTCGACGTCTTCCCCGTGATGCTGCTGCTCGGCGGTGGCGCCGGCCTCTGCTTCCCCGCGCTGATGACGCTCGCGATGTCGGGCGCCACGCCGGAGGACTCCGGTCTCGCGTCGGGCTTCATCAACACGACCGTGCAGGTCGGCGGCGCGGTCGGCCTCGCAGTGCTCGCCACGCTCGCGACCGAGCGCACCGACGGGCCTCGTGGCGGACGGCGAGTCGGCCGCGGCGGCGCTCAACTCCGGCTACCACCTCGCCTACCTGATCGGCGCCGCGCTGACGCTCGTCGCGATCGTCGTGGCGTTCGTCGTGCTGCGCTCGCAGAGGCCGGGCGCCGCGGCGGTGGAGCACTCCGAGGCGCCGGACGCGGAGCCGGTCCTCTCCGAGGCGGCCTGACCGAGATCGTCTGACACACTCGCCCCCATGAGCACACGCGTACGCGACCGGCTCATGGGGGCGCTCGGCGAGCTGCGCCACGAGCCCACCGAGAAGCGCGTGCGGGCCGTGGCCGGCGGCCGCGACGTGGTGGACACGACGAGGGCCCTGCTCGTGTGGGAGCCCGGGCGGATCGTCCCGGCCTACGCCGTTCCGGTCGACGAGCTGGAGGCGGAGCTTCGTGCCGGCCGACGCGCCGGCTGGACCACGCGGCGGACGGTGAGAGCCTCGACGTCGTGGTCGACGGGAAGCGCCTCTCGGCCGCTGCCTTCCGCCCGGCGGATCCGGACCTCGGCGGCCACGTGGTCATCGAGCACGGCGCCTTCGAGCGCTGGTTCGAGGAGGACGAGCAGATCGTCGGCCACCCGCGGGATCCCTTCCACCGAATCGACATCCGCAAGAGCTCCCGCCATGTCCGCATCGAGCTCGACGGAACGCTGCTCGCCGAGAGCCGCGAGCCGACGCTCCTCTTCGAGACCCACCTGCCCGTGCGCTTCTACCTGCCTCGCGCGGACCTCTCCCTGGAGCCCGTGCCGAGCGCCAAGCGCACGGTCTGCGCATACAAGGGCGAGGCGAGCCACTGGTCGTTCGACCTTCCTGACGGCGCCGACGTTGCCTGGACCTACGACGAGCCGCTCGTCGACGCGGGACAGATCGAGGGACTCGTCGCCTTCTACGACGAGCAGGTCGACGTGGTGCTCGACGGCGAGCGCCGTGAACGTCCGCGCACGCAGTGGACGCGCGCGAGGGCCGCGGGCTGAGCGCGCGGCACGGCGTCTTCGTCGCTCCCTTCGAGGAGCTCTCGGAGCCCCGCGTGACGAGCGAGCTGGCGGCGCGGGCCGAGGAGCGCGGCTGGGACGGCTTCTTCGTCTGGGATCACGTCGCCTACTCGCCGCCCGTGCGCGCGCTCGCCGATCCATGGGTCACGCTCGCGGCGGTCGCGATGGTCACGGAGCGCCTGACGATCGGGCCGCTCGTCACCCCTCTGCCGCGGCGCCGGATGCATCAGCTCGCGCGCGAGACGACGACGCTCGACCGCCTCTCGGGCGGGAGGCTCGTGCTCGGCGTGGGAATCGGCAGCGGCCGGACCGGCGAGTTCGACCCCGAGCGCTTCGGCGAGGAGGGCGATGCGCGCGAGCGCGCCCGCCTGCTCGACGACGGGCTCGAGCGCCTGACGGGCTACTGGGAGGGCGAGTTCGAGCCGCGCCCGGTCCGGCGGCCGCGCATCCCGGTCTGGGTCGCGTCGGTCTGGCCCAACCGCCGCCCGCTGCGGCGCGCGGCGCGCTGGGACGGGGTCTTCCCGATCGACATGCCGGGCCCCGAGGCGCTCCCCGAGGTGCTCGACGCGGTGAACGAGCTGCGCGAGCCGGACGCGGGCGCGTACGAGGTGGTCGTCACGAACCCGCCCGGAACGGATCCCGGCCCGTGGATCGAGGCGGGCGCCACCTGGTGCCTCACGGGCTTCGGCTCACAGCCGACTCGGCGCGAGGTCGAGGAAGCGATCGACGCGCGGCCGGCTGGATGAGCCTGCGCAGGGTCGTCGCAACTCGTTACGTCGAGGCGCTCCGCGAGGGCGGCTCGCTTCCGGGGCTGATGGAGGCCGACGACGACGGCCTGTACGTGACGAAGTTCCGCGGCGCCGGCCAGGGCGAGGCGGCGCTCGTGTCGGAGGTGCTCGCGGGCGAGCTGGCGCGTGCGCTCGGCCTGCGAGTGCCCGAGCTGGTCGTGATCGAGGTGGCGCCCGAGGTCGGCCACGCCGAGCCCGATCCGGAGATCCAGGAGCTGCTCGCGGCCAGCCCCGGCGCGAACCTCGGCATGGACTTCCTGCCCGGCGCGCTCTCGTTCTCGCTGCCCGCCGAGCCGTCCTTCGATCCCGCGCTGGCCGCGGATGTGGTGTGGTTCGACGCGCTCGTGACGAACATCGACCGGACCCACCGCAACCCCAACCTGCTCGTCTGGCACGGGCGAACCTGGCTGATCGACCACGGCGCCGCGTTCTTCCGCCAGCACGGCGACCGCCCGCTCGCGGAGACGGCGGACGAGCAAGTCCCGATGCTGGGCGACCACGTGCTGCTGCCCGTCGCGGGGCCGATCGCGGACGCGGACGAGCGGCTCGCCGAGCGGGCCCTCGGCGCAGTTGACGGCGCCGCCGCCCTGGTGCCGGACGACTGGCTCGGGCCGCAGCCGGACACGCGCCGCGGCGAGTTGCGGGCGTTCCTCGAGCGGCGGCTCGCGGCGCCGCGCAGCTTCGTCGAGGAGGCGGAGCGTGCCCGCCGCTGAGCTCGGCCCGCGGCCGTTCGCGTACGCGCTGCTGCGGATCGTCCCGCGCGTCGAGCGCGGTGAGCGGGTGAACGCGGGCGTCGTGCTGTTCTGCCGCGAGTACGACTACCTCGCCGTGCGGGCCGAGGTCGACGAGCGCCGCCTCGCCGCCCTCGCGCCCGGTCTCGACGCCCAGCCGCTGCGGGCGCACCTCGCGGCGCTCGGCCGGGTGGCGGGGGGCGATCCCGCCGCGGGAGCGCTCGCGGCGCTCGAGCCCTCGGAGCGCTTCGGCTGGCTCGTCGCCCCGTCGTCCACGATGATTCAGCCCTCGGAGGTGCACACCGGCCTCACGGCCGACCCCCGGGCCACGCTCGACCATCTCTTCGACACGCTGGTCGCAGCCGCGCCATCTCACAGCGGGGACGAGCCGGGCGTTTCATCCACATGACCACGCTCTTCAACGAGATCGATTCGCCCGTCGGGCCGCTGCTCCTCAGCGGGGAAGCGGATGTGCTCACCGGGCTCGGCTTCAAGCGCGGCCGCGTGCCCGCGGGGTGGGTGCGCGACGACGATCGCTTCGCCGCCGAGCGGGCCCAGCTCGGCGAGTACTTCGCGGGCGAGCGCACGAGCTTCGACTTCCCGATGCGGCTCGATGGGGCGCACGTTCGACCGAAGCGTCTGGCGGGCGCTCGAGGAGATCCCGTACGGGACCACGACCACCTACGGGGAGATCGCCGGGCGCATCGGCAAGCCGGGGCACGCGCGCGCGGTCGGCGCGGCCAACGGGCGCAACCCGATCGCGATCGTCGTGCCCTGCCACCGGGTGATCGGCGCGGGCGGCAAGCTCACCGGCTACGGCGGCGGCCTCGAGCGCAAGCGCGAGCTGCTCGTCCTCGAGGGAGCGTTGCTGCCGGTGTAGCGCCCCGGCGCGCCGTGGATAGGCTGCGCCAATGAGACACGACGTCGTGGTCCTCGGCGCCGGGCTCGCGGGTCTCAGCGCCGCGCGCGACCTGGCCGCGGGCGGGGCGGACGTGGTGGTGCTCGAGGCGCGCGGCAGGCCCGGCGGCCGCGTCGAGCAGACGACGCTCGCGGACGGCCGGCTCGTGCAGCTCGGCGGCGAGGTCGTCGGCCCTCACCAGACGGCCTACTACGGCCTCGTCGAGGAGCTCGGGCTCACGCTCGTCCCCGCCTTCCCGGACCTGCCGGGCGAGGCGACGTGGGTGCTCGCGAACGGCACGTCGGTCGGCGACGAGCACCCGTGGATGACCGACGTCGGAGCGCGAGGCGTACGAGCGCCTCGACCGCGAGTTCGCCGCGCTCGCCGCGAGCGTCGATCCCGACGACCCCTGGTCGCATCCCGAGGCGGAGCGCCTCGACCGGCTCTCGGTCGGTGACTGGCTGCGCGAGCGCGGCGCGCCGCCCAACGTCGTGCGCGCTCGCGACCTGTCGATGCTCGCCCTCTCGGCCGAGTCGGTCGAGCGCACCTCGCTCCTCTCGGACCTGCGCAAGGAGGCGGCGGCCGGCGCGCCCGGCTTCTACTCCTACGACGTGTGGGAGTGCGAGCGGGTGGCCGAGGGCTCGGCCACGGTTGCGCTGCGCATGGCCGAGGCGCTCGGCCACCGGATCCACTACGCCACGCCGGTCACCCACGTGAGGATCGCCCGGGGCGGCTGCGCGGTCACCACCGCCACGGGCGAGCGCTTCGACTGCGAGGCCGTGGTCAGCGCGATCCCGGTCGGGCCGTTGCGGCGGGTCGCGATCGAGGGCGTGTCCGACGCGCGCCGTGCCTCGCTCGACCGCCAGCGCCACGCGCTCGCCGCGAAGGTGGTGTTCGCCTACGAGTCGTCCTTCTGGGAGGAGCAGGGCCAGAACGGCGACGCGTACTGGGAGACCGGCGTGCTCGGCGGGACCTGGGTGCAGCGCGAGGGGATCATGTCCGCGCTCGTGCCGCCCGAGCGGCTCGCGGCCTTCCTCGCCACCTCGCCGGCCCGGATCGAGGACGAGATGGTCGAGGAGATGGCGCAGGCGTTCGGCGAGCGGGCACGCAGCCCGCTCGGCGTCTGGTTCCGGCGCTGGGGGGTCGATCCCTGGACCGAGGGCTACATCACGTCCTGGCGCCCGGGCGACGTGATGGCCGTCGGGCCGCTCCACGGCACGCACGAGCCGCCCTTCTACGTGTGCGGCTCGGACCAGTGGGTGTGCGGCTACATGGAGGGCGCCGTGCGCACGGGCCGCGGCGCTGCCCGGGCGGCGCTGGGCGAATAGGGCCTCACGCCGCGCGAGGTCATGGGCCTCGGCCATCAGGCCATGGACGATCATCGGCCGCCGCAGTCGAGCCGGCGGAGATCGCGTTCGCCACGGACGGCATCTGCACGCTGGTGTCGCCCGCTGCGGAGAGGCCGGCACGCCGGTCAGGTACACTCGGGTCGACCTCGACGGCGTCGGCGACGACGGGGCCGGGCTCCGCCAGGACCGCGCCGAGCTGCTCGGCGAGCGCGCGAGCGCTGGTGCAGCGTCACCGGCACGAGCAGGCCGCCGCACGCGCCGCTCGCCGCCGTCGGCGAAGACGACGGCCGTCGAGCGTCGTCGCCGGGACCGCGCAGCCCGGCGACCGGGCGCTCGTCGACGTCGACCCCGCGCGGCGGCGCAGGCGCTCCGCGTCGTCCGGCTCGAGCTCGGCGGGCCCGTCGGCGAACAGCGTCACGTCGTCGCTCCACATCCGCAGCAGCAGCGCCCGCTGCAGCGCCGGTGGCGCCGCGGTCGAGCACTCCGAGCGGCCGGTCGCGGACCTCCCAGCCGTGGCAGAACGGGCAGTGGAACACCGAGCGGCCCCAGCGCTCCTCGACGCCCGGGAGCGACGGGCGCCGGTAGTCCATCCCGGTGGCGAGCAGCACGCGCCGCGCCGACTCGCGCGCGCCGTCGGCCAGCTCGAGCACGAAGCCGCCGTCGTGACGCTGCGCCGCCCACGACCTCGCCCGACCGGAGCTCCACGCGTCGGGTAGGCCGCGAGCTCCTCGCGCCCGGCGGCGTAGAACGCGTCCGGCGGGCGGCCGTCCTGGCCGAGCAGGCCGCCGATGCCGTGGGCGGCGCGGTTGCTCTGCTCCGCCGGCGTCGATCGACGAGCGTCCGCTCGCCGGGCGCGGCCGAGCACGAGCGCGGCGCTCAGCCCGGCGGCGCCGGCGCCGACGACGATGCAGTCCCAGTTCGTGTCCATGCCCAGAGGGTGGCGACGCGCCTCGGCATTTGCCAAGCTTCTTTGCCATGCAGGCAAAGACAGCCGAGGAGCCGATCGACGCGCGCGTCCGCCGCCGGCTGCGCGAGCTGCGCACCGAACGCGGACTGACGCTCGCAGCAGGTGGCCGACGGCGCGAGCATCGACGTCTCGACGCTCAGCCGGCTCGAGTCGGGCAAGCGCCGCCTGGCGCTCGACCACATCCCGGCCCTGGCGGCGGCGCTCGGCGTCAGCACCGACGAGCTGCTCGGCACCCCGCCTCCGAGGACCCGCGCATCCGCAGCCGGCCGCGAACCCACCAGGGCCTGACGATGTGGCCGCTCACCCACCGCGAGGCGGCCGGCGGGGTGCGCGCCTACAAGATCCACATCAGCGAGAAGCGGCGCGTCCCGCCGAGGACGCTCCCCGTGCACGAGGGCAGCGACTGGCTCTACGTGCTGAGCGGCCGGCTGCGGCTGCTGCTCGGCGAGCAGGACCTCACCATCGAGCCCGGGCGACGCGGTCGAGTTCAGCACCTGGACGCCGCACTGGTTCGGCGCGCTCGACGGCCCGGTCGAGCTCATCATGATCTTCGGGCCCCAGGGCGAGCGGCTCCACCTACACGCCTGAGCGGCCGACCGCGTCGACGAGCGGCTGCACCCGCGGGCGGATCGGCCGCGACAGGACCACGTAGCTCGTCGTGTGGCGGATCGAGTCCGTGGCCAGGAGGCGGTTGACGATCTCCTGAAGGTGCTCGGTGTCGCGCGCGGCCACGCGGCAGATCAGATCCTGGGGCCCGCTCACGGCGTCGGCCTCGAGCACCTCGGGCACCGCCTCGAGTGCCGCGACCGCCTCGGCGAGGCGCCCCTGCGTCAGCTCGAGCAGCACGAAGGCCTCGAGCCGGTGACCGAGCTCGTGCGGGTCGACCTCGGGGCCGAAGCCCGTGATCACGCCGCGCGCCTCGAGCTTGGCGAGCCGAGCCTGCACCGTGCCGCGCGCGACCCCCAGCCGGCGGCTGATCTCGAGCAGTCCCAGGCGTGGGTTCTCGCGCAGCTCGGCGATCAGGCGCGAGTCGAGCTCGTCGATCGGGCTGGTCAAAGTGCACAGATAGTAGCGGCTTGCACATGCTGAAATGGTCAGATTGACCAGCTCCGCTGTACAGACTTGAAAGTCGGAGCCTAAAGCTGCTGCACTCGCGCCATGTTCGAGGAGGGACAGCTCTACTCACCGGTCACCCAGAGCGAGCACGGCGAGGTGGAGGTTCACCTCGCGCACGACCACCCGGGGGCGAATGACCCGGTGTACCGGGAGAGGCGCAACGAGATCGCCTCGCTGGCGCTCGCCTGGAAGCCGGGGGAGCCCGCTCCGCCCGTCGAGTACGACGACGCGGAGCAGGACGTGTGGCGCACGGTCTGCCGCGAGCTCGCGCCCAAGCACGAGCGGCTCGCCATCCGCGAGTTCCTCGAGGCCAAGGCGGCGGTCGACCTTCCGACCGGCGCGGTGCCGAGCCTCGACCTGGTGAGCGACCGCCTGCGGCCGCTCACGGGCTGGCACTACGCGCCTGCCGCCGGGCTCGTGCCGCTGCGCGAGTTCTACGGCTCGCTCTCCGAGCTGACCTTCCACTCGACGCAGTACGTGCGCCACCCGGCCGAGCCGCTCTACACCCCCGAGCCGGACATCATCCACGAGGTGATCGGGCACGGGCACCTGCTCGCGACGCCCACCTTCTCGGAGCTCCACCGCCTGACCGGCGAGGCGACCCACCGCCTGCGCGACGAGGAGAACCTGCGCTTCCTCTCGCGCGTCTTCTGGTTCACGGTCGAGTTCGGCGTGGTCGTGGAGGACGGCGAGCTGCGCGCCTACGGCGCGGGCATCCTCTCCTCGTACGGCGAGATCGACGAGTTCCGGACGATGGAGCACCGCCCGATCGACATCGTCGAGATGGGCACGGCGGACTACGACATCACGCAGTACCAGCCGGTGCTCTACAGGGCCGAGTCGCTCGACGAGGTCCGCGAGGTCGTGGGCGGCTTCCTGACGAGCTGCAGCGACGAGTCGATCGGCGAGATGCGCGCGCGGGTCGGCGCCCAGGCCGCCTGACGGGATACTCCCGCGCGTGGCGCGCGGGTTCGACTGCGATGTCCTGATAGCCGGCGGCGGGGTCGTGGGCTGCGCGATCGCCCGCGAGCTGCTCGCTCTTCGACCTGCGCGTGACGCTGCTCGAGGCGGGCCCCGACGTCGGCGCGGGCACGAGCAAGGCGAACACGGCGCTGCTGCACACCGGCTTCGACGCGAAGCCGGGGACGCTCGAGGCCGAGCTCGTCGTGCGCGGCTACGAGCTGCTCGGCCGCTACGCGCGAGCGCGTCGGGATCCCGGTCGAGCGGACCGGGGCGCTGCTCGTGGCCTGGGACGAGGAGCAGCTCGCCTCGCTGCCGGGCATCGTCGAGCAGTCGCGCGCCAACGGCTACGAGGCGATCCGCGAGCTCGCCGCCGAGGAGCTCTACCGGCGCGAGCCGCACCTCGGCGCCGGGCGCGCTCGGCGCGCTCGAGGTCCCCGACGAGGGCATCATCTGCCCGTTCACGACGCCGCTCGCGTTCGCCACCGAGGCGGTGCTGGCCGGCTGCGAGCTGCGGCGCGGGACGGCGGTCACGGCCGTCGAGCGCCTGGAGGGCGGCGGTCTCGCTCGTGCGCGCGGGCGCGCGCGAGTGGCGCACGCGCTTCCTCGTCAACGCCGCCGGGCTCCGCTCGGACGAGCTCGACCGCATGCTCGGCCACGACGGCTTCACGGTCACGCCCGCGGCGCGGCGAGCTGATCGTCTTCGACAAGCTCGCGCGCCCGCTCGTCTCGCACATCGTCCTCGCGGTGCCGACGAAGGTCACGAAGGGCGTGCTGATCGCCCCGACCGTGTTCGGCAACGTGATGCTCGGGCCGACCGCCGAGGACGTCGAGCGCAAGGACGACACCAGCTCGACGGCCGACGGGCCTCGACGTACCTGCGCGCCGAGGGCGCGGCGCATCATGCCCGAGCTGCTCGAGCAGGAGGTGACGGCGGTCTACGTCGGGCTGCGCGCGGCGACCGAGCACGCCGACTACCAGGTGTCGATCCACGCGGACGAGGGCTACGCCTGCGTCGGCGGCATCCGCTCGACCGGGCTGTCGGGCTCGATGGCGATCGCCGAGCACGTCGCGCGGGCTGCTGGCCGACGCCGGGCTGCGCGCTCTCGCCGCGGCGCGACCCGGCCGGCGAGCTGCGCGATGCCGAACATCGGCGAGGCGTTCGCGCGGCCCGTACGCCGACGCCGAGCGGATCGCCGCGCGACCCGGACTACGGGCGCATCGTCTGCTTCTGCGAGCGCGTCACGCGCGGCGAGATCCGCGACGCCCTCGCCTCGCCCGTCCCGCCGGTCGACCTCGACGGCCTGCGCCGCCGCACGCGCGCGCACATGGGCCGCTGCCAGGGCTTCTTCTGCGGGGCGCGAGCTCGCGTCGCTGCTCGAGCCGGAGGGCCGCGAGGCGATGAGCGTCGTGGTCGTCGGCGGCGGCCCGGCCGGGCTGGCCGCGGCAGCCGAGCTCGGCCGGCTCGGCGTGCGCGACGTCGTCGTGATCGAGCGCGAGCGCGACGCGGGCGGCATCCCGCGCCACGCCGCGCATCAGGGCTTCGGGCTGCGCGACCTGCGCCGGCCGCTGTCGCGGGCCCGCCTACGCGCGCCGGCTCGGCTCGCTCGCGCGCGCGGCGGGCGCCGAGCTGCGGACCGAGACGATGGTCACGGGCTGGTCGCCCGGCGGCCCGCTCGAGCTGACCGGCCCGGGCGGGCGCGAGCTGCTCGAGCCCGACGCGGTGATCCTCGCGAGCGGCTGCCGCGAGCGGCCGCGCTCGGCGCGGCTCGTTCCGGGCTCGCGGCCCGCGGGCGTGCTGACGACGGGCACGCTCCAGCAGCTCGTCTACCTGCAAGGGCGAGCGCGCTCGGCGGCAGGCGCGCTCGTCGTCGGCGCCGAGCACGTGAGCTTCTCGGCGCTCCTCACGCTCACGCACGGCGGCGCCCGCGCCGGTCGGGATGACCACCGAGCTCGCCGCGCCACCAGTCGCTGGCCGCGTTCCGGGCCGGCGCGGCGCTTCGCTTCCGCACGCCGCTCTGGACGCGCACGCGCGTCAGCGCGATCCACGGCCGCCCGCGCGTCGAGGAGGTCGAGCTCACGGACCTCGACACGGGCGCGCACCCGCACGCATCGCCTGCGAGACCGTGGTGTTCACGCGCGGACTGGATCCCGGACAACGAGCTGGCGCGTCATGGGAGGGCTCGAGCTCGATCCCGGGCACGCGCGGGCCCGCCGGTCGACGCGGCGCTGCGCACGATCGCGGCCCGGCGTGTTCGCGGCCGGCAACCTCCTGCACGGCGCGGAGCAGGCCGACGTGGCCGCGCTCGAGCGGGCGCCACGCCGCGCGGTCCGTCGCTCGCTTCCTGGCGGGCGGCGGCTGGCCCCAGCGCACGCGTCCCGGTTCGAGTGCAGGCCGCCGCTCGCCTGGGTCGAGCCCGAATGCGCTCACCCCGGACGCCGGCCCGCCGCCGCGCGGCCGCTTCGTGGTGCGCTCGCGCGAGTTCCTCACCCATCCCCGCATCGAGATCGCCCAGGACGGCCGTGCCCTCTGGAGCGGGCGCCTCGCCCGGCTCGTGCCCGGGCCGCTCGGGGCGGCTGGCGGACGAGTGGACGGCGCGCGCCGACCCCGGGGGCGGCCCGGTCACCGTTTTCGTCGCATCCGCGCGCGGGTAGCAGCGCGCCATGGAGCACGAAGAGCAGGCTCGCGAGATGGAGCGCGACGCCGAGGAGATGCAGGAGCATTCCGACAAGCTCGGCGAGCGCATCGACGAGACGCGCCAGGACTGGGAGGCCAAGGAGCAGGACCCCTCGGTCCCGGGTGCGCAGCCCGACCGCGCTGAGGAGGAGGAGTCGATCCCCGGAGTCGCCGCGGACGAGGAGACGGTGAGCGAGGAGGGAGGCCCGTGATGGAGACGCCCCGACGAGTCGGACCAGCTGCCCGAGGAGGGCCCGCAGCGAGCAGGTTCCCGACGACGCGCGCCAGCCCGCCCGCGACAAGGCCGACGACGACCCGGGCGTGCCCGGCGAGGAGGGCACCGCCACCGGCAACCCCGACGCGGCGGGCTCCGACGAATAGAAGCCATCCCTACTCTCGTAGGGATGACCGACGCCGTCCGCGGACCCATCAAGGCGGCGTTCGCCGCGCTGTTCGCGGTGGGCGTCCTGCTGCTGCTCCTGAACCCGCCGTCGCTGTCGGGCGCCGAGGGTCTCGCGGTCTTCATCGGCGGCGGCCTGCTGCTGCTGCTCGGCACGGCGTGGGCGACCGTCGCGCTCACCGGCCGCGACTCGATGACCGAGCCGGAGTTCGAGCGGCTCGTGCGCCGCAGCGAGGAGCTGGCCGCGCAGCCGGGGCTGCGCTTCGAGACGACGGAGTTCGACCTGATGGTGGCCGAGGCGATCGACGAGCTGCCGCTCGACTTCCAGCGCCTGCTCGACGACACGCCCGTGGTCGTGTCCCGCCACGGCGCCGAGAACCGCGCCTACGGCCACTACTTCGGCGACACCGTGGCGCGCGACAACTACCCCGACCGCATCGTGCTCTACCAGGACACGCTCGAGCGCGACTTCGGCCACGACCCGGACCTGCTGCGCGCCCAGGTGGTGCGGACGCTGCGCCACGAGCTGGCGCACCATCTCGGCTGGGGCGAGCACGGCGTGCGCGAGCTCGGCCTGTAGCCGGCGGCTAGTCTAAGACCGCTCAGGAGAGGTGACCGAGCGGCTGAAGGTGCACGACTGGAAATCGTGTGGGCGGGTCACACTGCCTCGTGGGTTCGAATCCCACCCTCTCCGCTTCGGGTCCGCATCGCCTGGCTGTGTCATCGCCCGGCTCGCGTGCTGAGCACGCGTCGCCGGGCTCTTCCTTGCCAGGCGGGCGTCCCGAAGCGGAGAGGGTGGGATTTCATCCCACCTCTACGGGGCGAGCGACGTGCTCGCCTGATCTTCCGATATGGCTACGGACCGGCGGTACGGCCCGAGAACGGGTCCTCGTCCGTGCTCGCGGTGCCGCTGCCGGCCGCGCCGTTCATCTTGGCGGCGGCGGCCGGTGAGGGGATGCCCACCGCGGCGCCCGTGCCGGTCGACCCGGCGCTGCCGGCCTCGCTGTTCATCTTGGCGGCGGCGGCCGGTGAGGGGATGCCGACCGCGGCGCCCGTGCCGGTCGACCCGACGACGCCCGTCTGGCGGGCGATCGCCGCGGCGGTGCCGGCCTCGTCCTTGCCGAATGAGTTGGCGGGGGCCTGACTGATCGCCGCGGCGGTCGTCGCCTCATGCTTTGCCGCGAGACTCGGGCTTGTGGGCGCGGGGGTCTCGGAGACGATGACCTTCGGCTCGGGGAATGTGACCCGGTCGCTGTCGATCAGCGCGTAGGCCCCGGTGGCAGCCGCGGCACCGATGGCGAGCGCCACGACCGGCGCGACCATCGACTTGGGGGTGGGCAGGCGCTCTGCGTATTGCATGGACGAACCTCCTGTTGAGGCCTGCCCCGGGGCTCGACCTTGGTGCGAGTCCCGGGCCGCGAGTCCGCGGTGGCGAGGCCGTATAAGCGAACGAAGGTCTTCTAACCCGCCTTGAAACGTCTTGGTGAGACGATGGCCACAGACGGGCTGCCACTGTGGACAAGTACGCGGTCAGACTGCGCAGAAGTGCCCGGACCGTGTCGATCGTTCGCAACTTGGTGTCGATTGGCAATGCCGATCGTGCGGTGGGATCATCGAATGAGTGATGGGGGCGAGCGACCCCGAGAGGACGTCCACGGGCTTCGAGGTGAGGTCGCCCGCGGATGGCTCCGTGATCGCCTCCTTGCCCGATCAGGGCGCCGAGGACGTGCGCGCCGCCGTCGGGCGGCTGCGGGGCAACCAGCCCGCGTGGGAGGCGCTCGGACCGACCGGCCGAGGCCACTGGCTCGGGTGCCTGCGTGACTGGCTGTTCGACAACGATGAGCGCGTTGCGGAGCTGCTCCAGCGCGAGACGGGAAAGCCGTGGCACGAGGCCACCCTGGAGGTTCCCTTCGCCATCGACTTGCTCGAGTACTACCGAAGGCGCGCCGAGAAGTTCTTGGCCGATTCGCATCCGCGACCGCACAACCTGCTGACCGCCAGCAAGAAGCTCACGATCGCCTACAGGCCGTACCCGATCGTCGGGGTCATCTGCCCCTGGAACAACCCTGTCCTGCTCGCCCTGGCCGATGCGGTGCCCGCGCTGTTGGCCGGCGCGGCGGTCGCCATCAAGCCGTCCGAGCTCACCCCGCTGGCCACTGGCGAGATCGTGCGGGGCTGGCGCGAGGACGTGGGCGCTCCCGGAGTGCTGGAGTGCCTGACCGGCGCCGGAGAGACCGGTTCCGCGCTGGTGGACGAAGCCGACTTCATCCAGTTCACCGGGTCCACGCGCACCGGCAGGAAGATCGCCCAGCGCGCCGCCGAGCGGCTGATCCCGTACAGCCTCGAGCTCGGGGGCAAGGACGCGATGATCGTGCTCGCCGACGCCGATCTCGAGCGCGCGGCGAACGCCGCGGTCTGGGGCGGCATGTTCAACAGCGGCCAGGCATGCACCTCGGTTGAGCGCGTATTCGTCGAGGAGCAGGTCTACGACGAGTTCGTCGAGTTCGTGGCCGGACGCGTGCGCGGCCTGCGCCAGCGCGCCGCCGGCAAGCGTTTCGACGCCGACATCGGGTCGCTATCCAGCCAGGCGCAGCTCGCCATCGTTGAGCGCCACGTGTCCGAAGCGCTGGCGAGCGGCGCACGCGCGCTCGTCGGCGGCAAGCGCGCGGACGCGCCGGGGGCGTTCTTCGAACCCACGGTGCTCGTGGACGTCGCTCAGTCGATGAGCTGCATGCGCGAGGAGACCTTCGGCCCGACGCTGCCGGTGATGAAGGTCAAAGACGTGGAGGAGGCGATTCGGTTCGCGAACGACTCGAGCTACGGGTTGTCGGCCAGCGTCTGGACTCGTGACCGCGCCCGCGGCGAGCAGATCGCCAGGCGTCTGGAGGTCGGCGCCGTCAACGTCAACGACATGTTCGTGAACGTCTCCGCTATCAGGATTCCTCAGGGTGGCTGGAAGGAGTCCGGCGTTGGCGCGCGGCTCGGTGGCGCACACGGGATTCGCAAGTACTGCCGCCCGCAGTCGGTCACCGCGACGCGGCTGACCCCCAGGTCGGAGCTCCTTTGGTACCCGTACACCGCCCTCAAGGGCAAGCTCTTCCTGCGCCTCACTCGCCTTCTGTTCGCACGTGACTGGGGGCGCCGCCTGTCGCGGCGCCGGCGGTGACCGGCCCCTGCGGGCAAAGGGCGCCGACGCGCACGCCACTCGTACCGGCTCTGGATATGGTGGGCTTGGCCCAATACGAGGAGGACTCGCAAATGACAACGTCCACCGCCCGAGCGCAGTTCTCGGACGAGCAGCTCATCGAGCTGCTCGGTCTAATCGCCGACTCCGACAGCGTCGAGCTGAAGCTGACCGTGCCGGACACGACCATGTCCGCCGCGGCGGTCGCGCTCGACATGGACCCGCTCGAAGGGCAGGTCCGCCAGGTGTTCTTCTTCGACACGCCCGACCTGAGGCTCAATGCCGCCGGGGTGGTGGCGCGCGCCCGGCGTGTCCAGGGGAGGGGCGACGACTCGGTCGTGAAGCTGCGCCCGGTGGAGCCGGACACGCTCCCGAAGAAGCTGCGGAAATCGCCGGAGTTCGGGGTGGAGGTCGATGCCATGCCGGGCGGCTATGTGTGCTCGGGCTCGATGAAGCAGCGGCTCGAGAAGCCCCGCGTGAGGAAGACCATGCTGAGCGGAGGGCGTCTCAGCTCGCTGTTCTCGAAGGACCAGCGCGCCTTCTTCGCAAAGCACGCGCCGGACGGCCTCGAGCTCGACGACCTCTCGATCCTCGGGCCGATCTTCGTGCTCAAGGCCCGGGTCACGCCGAAGGAGCTCGGCCGCCGTCTGGTCGGCGAGGTCTGGCTGTACCCGGACGGGTCCCGGATCGTCGAGCTGTCGACCAAGTGCCCGCCGGCGGAGACATTCGACGTCGCCGCGCAGATGCACGCGTTCCTGGCCTCACGCGCGCTCGAGCCGGCGGCCGTGCAGGAGACGAAGACGAAGAAGGCGCTCGAGTACTTCTCGGGTCTGCTCCAAGACCGCACCGCCTGACCGGCCGCCCCGGGCGGCCGCCCGGTAGGTTTGGGCACGTGCATTCCGCGACGACCGTGGAGCGCGGATCGGCGCTCGAGGCGGTCTTCAAGCCGGTCCAGCCGCCCACCACCTTCGAGGAGACCGTCGAGCGGCTCGGGACGGCGATCCGCCTCGGCGTCCTCGCGCCCGGGACCCGGCTCCCGTCGGAGCGCGAGCTCGCCGACCAGCTCAACATCTCACGCTCGACCCTGCGCCAGGCCCTTACGACGCTCGTGCAGAGCGGCCATCTCGTCTCCCAGCGCGGGCGCGCGGGAGGCACCTTCGTCGCAGCCGAGCCTCCGATGGGGCAGAAGCGTGAAGGGATCGTGCTCGGCGAGGAGGCTCGCGCAGTGCTCGACTACCGCGTGGCGGTGGAGACCGGCGCGACGGTGCTCGCCGCCGAGCGCGCCGGCGCGGACGACCTCGCCGACCTCGAGGCGCTGACCGATCGCATGGCCGAGACGACCGGCCCGTTCGACGAGTACCGCCGCGCCGACGTGCGCTTCCACATCGGGCTCGCCGAGGCTTCGCACTCGCCCCGGCTCGTGACCGCGATGACCGAGGTCCAGGGCCAGATGAGCGACCTGATCGCTCGCATCGCCCACCCGGACGAGGTGCTCACGAGCTCCAACAAGCAGCACCGCCGGCTGATCGCCCTGCTCCGCAAGGGCGACAACGGGCGGGCGGTGACCCTCATGCGCGAGCACATCGAGGGGACCGAGCACATCCTCGCCGGCCTGATGCCGGAGTAGGTCAGCCGTCCGGGCTGCCGAGCCGCGCCGCCGCGGCGTCGGCCAGCGCCCGCGTCATAGCCGGAATGGCCGGCACGCGCCGGCCGCGAAGCCACGTCGCATACACGAAGCGCGCGGGCTCGAGGCCGGGCACCGGCCGCACCGCGACATCCGGACGGGGCTCGGGAAGCGCGAGCTCGGGCATCAGCGCAACGCTCACGCCGGCCGCCACGAACGCCCGCCCGACGGTCACGTCCTGGACAAGGTATGCGACGTCCGGGGTGAACCCGGCCTCGGCGCAGAGGCGGTCGAGCATCGCGCGATACGAGCCGGACGGGTCCTCCGCGGGCCCGTTGAAGCGCTCGCCGGCCAGGTCGGCCATTCGCAGCTCGCGCCGCCGCGCGAGCCGGTGGCCGGCCGGCACGACGATCCGGTACGGATCGTGGCCGAGGAACAGGCGCTCGAAGCCCTCCGGCACCTCCTCGCCCGTGTCCCAGGTCACGGCCACGTCGAGCTCGCCGGCCCGCACGCGCGGCAAGGCAGCGGCCGGCTGCAGCTGCTCGAGCTCGACCTTCACGCCCGGGTGCGAGTCCTCGAAGCGCGCCAGCGCGGCCGGCACGAACGAGGTGCAGGCCGTGAGAAAGGCTCCGACGCGCACCCTGCCGGTGAGCAGGCCGGCGAGCGCACGCAGCTCCTCCTCGGCCGCCGCCACCTGTCCGAGCAGGAGCGAAGCGTGCTCGAGCAGCCGCTCGCCGGCCTCGGTCGGCCGCACCGGCCGCGTGGCGCGATCGATGAGCGTGAGCCCGAATTCCTGCTCGAGCGCCGCCACGTGATGGGAGACCACCGACTGCGCATAGCCGAGCGCCAGCGCCGCCTCGGAGAAGGAGCCACGCTCCGCGACGGCGTGGAATGCGCGCAGGCGCCGAAGATCGTGCATCGATAGACACGATATTAGATACGACAGCTTCAGTTGCATCGATGCAGCGGCGGAGGCAGGCTGGGGCGTATGTCGATCGCAACCACACATATCGAGAGCTTCGCGGGCAACGTCCTGACACCCGGCGACGACCGCTACGACGTAGCCCGCGCCGTCTACAACGGCTCCATCGACCGTCGCCCTGCCCTGATCGCAGAGGCGACCGACGCGCGTGACGTGGCCGCCGCCATCGGGCATGCGCGCGAGATCGGGCTGTCGCTCGCCGTGCGCGCCGGCGGCCACTCCGGCGCCGGCTACGGCGTCGTCGACGACGGGCTCGTCGTCGACGTCCGGCCCCTGCAGCGCGTCGAGGTCGATCTGACCACCCGCACCGTGCGGGCGGGTGCCGGCCTCACATGGGCTCAGCTCGACGCTGCGACGCAGGCGCACGGGCTCGCCGTGACCGGAGGCCGCGTGTCACACACCGGCGTGGCCGGGCTCACGCTCGGCTCGGGCTCCGGCTGGCTCGAGCGCATGCACGGCCTGACCGCCGACAACCTGCTCTCCGCCACGGTCGTGACCGCCGAGGGCAACATCGTGCGGGCGAGCGAGCACGAGCATCCGGACCTCTTCTGGGGGCTGCGCGGCGGCGGGGGCAACTTCGGCGTCGTCACCGAGCTCGAGCTCGCGCTTCATCCCGTCGGGCCGCTCATCACCGGCGGGCCGCTCATGTTCGAGTGGGCTCGTGGCGCCGAGGTGCTCGCCGCCTACCGGGAGCTCATGCGCGCGGCGCCGGACGACTTCGGCGGCTGCGCGGTGCTCCAGCTCGCGCCGCCCGCGCCGTTCGTGCCGGCCGCGCTCGTCGGCAGGCCGGTGGTGACGATCGTCGTCGCTGCGTTCGGCGACCCGGCCGCCGCCGAGGGCCTGATCGCGCCGCTCCGCGCACTCGGGCCGGCGGCCGACATGGTCGGCCCGCTGCCCTACGTGGCCCTGCAGTCGATGCAGGACGAGGGCAACCAGCCCGGCATGCAGAACCACTGGAAGGCGGCCTTCCTGGACGAGCTTCCGGACGAGGCGATCGAGGCCGCGCTCCGGACGGCGGTCGCGATTCCCTCGCCGCTCACCGTCGTTCTGCTGCAGCCGCTCGGCGGTGCCTACGCGCGCGTCGACGAGCACGCTACGGCGCTCTCTCACCGCGACGCGGGTTGGGCCTACCACGCGCTCTCGGCGTGGCCGGACCCGGCCGATACATCCGTCAACCGTGCTTGGACCGAGGCCTTCGCCACGGCGCTGGCCCCGTACGGCCACGGCGCGGCCCACCCGAACTACGCGTCGGACGATGCGGGCGACCGGGTCCGCGGCTTCTACGGCGGGTCGACCTACGAGCGGCTCGTCGCCGTCAAGCGGCGCTGGGATCCCCAGAACGTCTTCGCGCTCAACCAGAACATCCGGCCCTAGGCCCGCACCCGCTCGCCGTCCGGATCGAAGAGCGGCTCGCTCGCGACCTGCCCTCGGACCCACTGCCCGAAGATCTCGACCTCCACGTCGGTTCCGGGTGCCGCGCGGTCGGGGGGCAGGTGCGCGTACGCAATGGAGCGGCCGACCGTGTAGCCGTAGCCCGCGCTCGTGACCCGGCCGGCCACCTCGCCGTCGAGGCGCACGGGCTCGTTGCCGAGCGCGACCGACCGCGGGTCCTCGAGCGTGAGGCAGCAGAGCCGGCTCCGGTCCCCGTTCTCGGAGGCCGCGGCCAGCGCCTCGCGGCCGATGAAATCCGTCTGCTTGTCCCGCTTGACCGCGAACCCGACGCCACCCTCGTAGGGCGTCGTGTCCGGAGTGATGTCGGCGCCCCAGACCCGGTAGCCCTTCTCGAGGCGGAGCGAGTCGATCGCCCGGTAGCCGCCGGCCACGATCCCGTGCGGCTCGCCGGCCTCCCAGAGCGCCTGCCACAGCCCGAGCCCGTACTCGCTCGGGCAGTAGAGCTCCCAGCCGAGCTCACCGACGTAGGTCACGCGCAGCGCGCGCACGGGGGCGCCGGCGACGGTCGTCTCGCGCAGGCTCATGTAGGGGAAGTCCTCGTTCGCGAGTGACTGCGGGGTGAGCGGCTCGAGCACGTCGCGGGCACGCGGGCCCCAGATGCCGAAGCACGCCAGCTGAGAGGTCACGTCGTGCACCTGCGCGGAGCCGTCATCGGGCAGGTGGCGGCGCACCCACTCGCGGTCGTGATTGCCGAACGCCGTGCCGGTCACGATCCCGAAGCGGTCCTCCGCCAGGCGGGAGACGGTCAGGTCGGACTCGATGCCGCCGCGCCGGTTCAGCATCTGCGTGTAGGTGATCCGCCCGACCGCGCGCGCCACCTCGTTTGCGCACAGGCGCTCGAGCAGCGCGGCTGCGCCGGGCCCGGTGATCTCGAGCTTTGCGAAGGAGCTCTCGTCGAAGAGCGCGACGGCCTCGCGGCAGGCGCGGTGCTCCGCGCCGATTGCGGGCGACCAGTGACGCCCCGCCCAGCCCCGCGGGCGCAGCGACTCGTCGCCGGCGGAGGCGTTTGGTTCGTACCAGTTGACGCGCTCCCAGCCCGACTTCTCGCCGAACGCGGCGCCGTGCTCGCGGTGCCAGGAGTAGGCGGGCGGGAGCCGTAGCGGCCGGCCCGCCTCGCGCTCATGACCCGGATAGGGGATGTCGTAGTACGTCTCATACGTCTCGCGCACGCGCGCGAGGGTGTACGAGGGCGAGCGGTAATGCGGCCCGAAGCGGCGCACGTCCATGCCCCAGAGGTCGAGCGACGGCTCGCCCGCATCGATCCACTCGGCCATGACCTTGCCGATCCCGCCCGCTCCGGCGAGCCCGTGGGCGCAGAAGCCCGCGGCCACGTACAGGCCGCGAAGCTCGGTCTCGCCGAGGCAGAACTCGTTGTCGGGCGTGAACGCCTCCGGCCCGTTGATCATGCGCGTGACCTTCACGTCCTCCATCTGCGGCACGCGCCGGCGCGAGTTCTCGACGATCTCCTCGAAGCGGTCCCAGTCGTCCTCGAGCAGCCGGCCGTTGAAGTCGGGCGGGATGCGATCGAACCCGGGTGGGTCGCCGTCGAGGAATGCGGGGGCGGAGCGACGCTCGTAGCCGCCCATCACGAGCCCGCCGCCGTCCTCGCGGAAGTAGATCAGCAGGTCGGGGTCGCGCAGCGTGGGGAGGGGGCGCTCGGGATCGCGCTCGCGAAACGGCTGGGTCACGATGTACTCGTGCGACATCGGGATGACCGGGATGCGCACGCCCGCCAGCCGGCCGAGCTCCGCGGCGAACATCCCGCCCGGCGATCACGACCGCCTCGGCCTCGACGTCGCCGTGCTCGGTTCGCACGCGCGTGACGCGCCCGCGCTCGGACTCGATCCCGGTCACGCGCGTGCTCGTGTGGATGTCCGCGCCGCCCTCCCGGGCGCGCTCGGCGAGCGCGAGCGTGAGCTGTGACGGGTCGAGGTAGCCGTCGGTGGGGAGCAGGGCGGCGCCGAGGACACCGTCGGTCGACATCAGCGGGAAGAGCTCGCGCGCCTCGTCTGCCGAGATCAGCTCGAGCGGCAGGCCGAACGTCTTCGCCCAGCCCGCCTGGCGGCGGAGCTCCTCCATGCGCTCCTCGCTCGACGCGAGCCGGATCCCTCCGCACTCGATCCAGCCGCATTCCTCGCCGAGCTCGCGGTAGAGCTCGACCGAGTACATCATCATGCGCGTGAGCGAGACCGAGCCGCGCAGCTGGCCGACGAGCCCGGCCGAGTGGAAGGTCGAGCCCGACGTGAGCTGATTGCGCTCGACGAGCAGCACGTCGTCCCAGCCGAGCCGGGTGAGGTGGTAGGCGACCGACGCCCCTCCGACTCCGCCCCCGATGACGACGCAGCGCGCGGCGCCCGGGAGCTCACGGCGTGGGCTCAACGGCGGGCGTCCTTGACCCAGGTGTCGAAGCGCGGATCGGAGGCGGTCTTCTCGAGCCGCTCGAAGTGCTTGGCCGCGTAGTCGTCGAAGTCGAATTCGAGGTCCGAGAGCCCGCTCTGGACGACGCCCCACATCGACTCGCGCAGATCGGACATGAAGCGGAAGAGCTTGAGCGCGGCGGTGCGGCGGGCACCGGGCGGCTCTCCGAAGTAGGCGGCGAGCAGGCGCTCCTCGTCCTCGTCGCCGAGCTCGTTGTTGACCGCGAAGTTGCCGAGGTCGAAATAGCGATCACCCATGCCCGCGTATTCCCAGTCGATGATCCGCACGTTCTCGCCGTCATGGAGGAAGTTCGCCGTCAGCAGGTCGTTGTGGCACGGCACGGGCGCGTGCTCGGGGTGTTTCGCGACCGCGCGTTGGATCTGCCTGGCGCGGTGGTGGGCCTCCGCATATCCCGGCGGCAGCTCGACGTCGTGCTCCGCCGCGATGCGCGCATACGCCTCGGCCAACTCGACCGTGTCGAAGCTCGCCGGCAGCTCGGTGCCCGAGTCGTGGAACGCGCGCAGGTCCTTGGCCACGAGCCCGACGAGCTCGGGACCTCGGAGCTCCTCGGCGCTCAGCAGGCGCCCGTGGACGAAGTGGGTGACCAGGCAGGGAGGGTCCTCGAGCATGGCCGCCACCGGTGGCGCGATGCCGAGTCCGGCTGCCGCCTTGGCGGCCATGCGTTCCGCCTCGCGGTCGATGCCGAGCACGTTCGTCTTCTTGCCGGGCAGCCGAACCACGTAGTCGGTGCCGCCGAAGTTGATGTGGAAGTTGCGGTTCGTGATCCCGCCCTCCAGCCGCACGACCGCTCCCTGACGCTTACCCAGCAGGGCGGCGAGGCGCGCCACCACCTCGGTCAACTCGGGGATGGTGATCTCGTCGTGCATGAGCGCAATCTAGAGCGCGAGCGCGCCCAGCACCTCCTCCCACCACACGCGTTCGCTGTCTGCCACGCCGGGGCGCATGCGGCGGCGCACCCAGTCGTTGAGCGCCTGGCGTGAGCCGAGCGCCACCACCGGCCCGGCGACCGCGTAGCGGCCGTCCTCCAGCAGCACAAGCGAGCCCGGCACATCACGCCGCGAGCGCAGCCGGTCGATCACCTGGAGGCCATCGATCGACTCGGGCCGGCTCGCGTCACCGTCCTCGTCGGACCAGGGGCGGACGTGGAATACGCGCGACGCGCCCGCCAGGCGCGGGCGCGGCGGCGCGGCCTCCGGCCCGATCGGGCCGCGCCGCCAGCGCGCGATCAGGTCGCGCACCTCGGGCGCAGCCTCCTGGCGAACGAGCAGGTGCAGCCGGTCGCCGCCCACGATGCGGGTCGAGCCGCGCGGCAGGATCGCCTCGCTGTCGCGCACGATCACGTTGACGAGCGCCTCGCGCGGCAGCTCGAGCTCGCGCGTGCGCAGGCCGACGATGGCGTCGTCCTCGTGCACCGGGTACTCGACCACCTCGGCGCCCAGACGCCGGATCGTCCCCGTCTCGGCGATCGGGCTGGGCAGCGCGGGTTCGTCGGTCGTGAGGCCGAGCTTGCGGGCCAGCGGCTCGAAGGTCGTCCCCTGGAGGAGGGTCGAGAGCAGCACCGCGAAGAAGACCTCGTTGAGGAAGTCGACACTGCCCGGGATCTGCGCGTTGACCGGGAACAGCGCGAGGACGATCGGCACGGCGCCGCGCAGTCCGGCCCAGCCGAGCACCGCCTTCTCCGCGAATGTGAAGCGCTCGAACGCGGTGGCGGCGAACGTTGCGATCGGGCGGGCGATGAAAGTGACGACGAGCGCGAGCAGTGTGCCCTCGACGGCCGTGTCGAGCACGTCGCTCGGGAAGATCAGCAGGCCGAGCGCGAGGAACATCGTCAGCTGCGCGACCCAGGCGAGCCCGACGTGGAACGTCGTGATCGTCTGCTTCGCCGGGATGTTCGCGCTGCCCAGCGCGAGACCGGTGAGGTAGACCGCGAGGAAGCCCGAGCCCTCGATCGACGCCGCGGCCCCGTAGGCGAGCGCGGCCGCCGCCAGCGACGCGACCGGGTAGAGACCGGGCGTGTCGAGCCTGGCGCGCCGGAACGCCTGCACCGCAAGCCAGCCGACCCCGAAGCCGACCACCGCGCCGATGCCGAGCTGGCGCACGAACAGCCACAGCATGTCGAGCACGCCGTAGTCCGGAGCCCGGATGTACTCGATGAAGCCGAGCACGAGCAGCACGGCCACCGGGTCGTTGAAGCCGGACTCGCCCTCGAGCGTGCGCGAGAGCCGTCTCTCGAGCGAGGACGTCCGCAGCACCGCGAAGATCGCGGCGCCGTCCGTGGCCGCGATGATCGACCCGAGCAGGAGCCCCTCGGCGAGCGTCAGGTCGAAGAGCACCATGGCGGCCACGCCACCGATCGCGGCCGTCAGCAGCGTGCCCACGAGCGCAAGGCTGAGCGCGGGGCGCAGCACAGGCCGGATGTCGTCCCAGCCCGCGGTGAGCCCGCCCTCGAACAGGATCAGGGCGAGCGCGATGACGCCGATCGTCTCCGCAAGGTGGTAGTCGCTGAAGTCGAGCCAGCCGAGCCCGTCCGTCCCGATGAGCATGCCGAGGCCGAGGAACAGGACGAGCCCGGGCAGCCGGATGCGCCCGGCCATCAGGGAGGCGGCAAGCCCGGCGGTCAGCAGGAGCCCGGCGACGAGGATGAATTGCTCATCGCTCATCGAGGGCCTCTTTCAGCGATGAGGCTCGCTCAGTCGGCTGGATACCAGCCGACTACCTTGCTCCCGCGCACGCAACCGCCGCCGGTCCGGAAGTTCGTGCCGGATTGGCACTTCCAGCCGGGCAGGCGCTTGTGCTCGTGCACGTAGCGCACCTTGCGCCGAGCCGACCTGCAACCGATGCCCTGGTAGTCCAGGATGTACCTGTTCCCGCCGTAGCTGACCGACTGGCACTTGGCGGCCAGGGCCTGCGCCGAGGGGCCGCCGGTGTCGGCGGGAGCGCTCGACCCCGGTATCAGGACGAGCGTCACGAGGAGCATTGCGAGCAGGCTGAGGCGCTTCATCAGGGATCCGGCACCCTATCGTGCCGCCCTCTAGAGAGAGGTAGCTGCGGCGACGAACGTGCGCCAGGCTGCGTGCTCGCGCTCACGCCACGCGTCGTCGCGAACGGGCTCGACGCGGTCGCCCACCGGAAGGTGCTCCGCGATCTCCGCGGTCGATCCCCACAGCCCCGCGCCCACGGCCGCGAGCGCGGCGGAGCCCGCGGCCGTGGCGTCGACGGCGCCGCGCTGGACCGGAACGCCGCCCGTGTCCGCCTGCAGCTGGAGGAGCAGCGGATCGCGGGTGAGGCCGCCGTCCACCCGCAGCACGTCGAGCGAGGTGTGCTCGGACACCACGGCGAGGATGTCCGCGACGCGCCACGCGATCGCCTCGAGCGCCGCCCGCGCGATGTGTCCGGGCCGCGCCGCCGCCGACAGCCCCGCCACGACCGCGTGGGCGTCCGGGCGCCACCAGGGCGCTCCGAGCCCTGCGAGCGCCGGCAGGAGCCGGACGCCGCCGCTGTCCTCGACCCCGGCCGCGAGCGCGGCCAGGCCGGGGGCGTCGGGCGCGAGGCCCAGGTCGCGCGAGAGCCAGTCGAGCAGCGCGCCGGCGGTGAAGACGCCACCGTCGAGCGCGAACTCGACCTTGCCCGCGATGCGCCAGGCGACGGTGGGGAAGAGGCCCTCCGCGCCGCCGTCCGGGAGCGCATCCCCGACGTTCGCGAGCACGAAGACGCCGGTCCCGTAGGTCGCCTTCACGCGACCGGGCTCGACGCAGCCGGCGCCGGCGAGCGCGGCCTGCTGGTCGACCACCCGCGCGCGCAGCGGCAGCGGCCGCGGCCAGTCGGGGTGGCGCAGCTCGCCGAGCTCGCCCGCCGTGTCCACCAGCGGCGGAAGGGCCGCCCGCGGCACCCCGAACACGTCGAGCAGCTCGGGATCCCAGTCCGGCTCGCCCGGAACCGCGAGCTGGGTGCGCGATGAGGTCGACAGGTCCGTCGCGTAGCCGGCGCCGAGCATGTCGCAGAGCCACGCGTCGACGGTGCCGAGCCGCGCCGTGCCGGCCTCGACCGCCGCGGCGACCCGGTCGTCGTTGCGCAGCAGCCAGGCGAGCTTGCCGGCGGAGAAATAAGGGTCGAGCGGCAGCCGGCTGCGCTCGCGCACCTGCTCGGCGCGGCCGTCGGCCTCGAGCTCGTCGAGCACCTCCTGGGAGCGCTTGTCCTGCCACGTCACGATCGGCGTGAGCGGATCGCCGCTCTCCGCGTCCCAGGCGAGCACCGACTCGCCCTGGTGGTCGAGCCCACAGGCCACGATCTCGCCGTCGGCGTCGCGCAGCAGCTCGGCCACGGCGTCCACCACGGCCACCAGCACAGCCTCCGGGTCCTGCTCGACCCAGCCGGCGCGCGGGTGGGTGAGCGGCTTCTCGCGGCGCGCCTCGGCCAGCGTGCGCAGGTCCTCGTCGTAGAGCACGGCCTTGACCGCCGACGTCCCCTCGTCGATCCCCAGCAGGAGTTTGCTCACGTATTGACTCGGCTGTTGGCTCGGGTTAACGTCGCGGCGTCAGCCATAGGTCGGATGATCGCACCATTCGGCATGGCCAAGAGCGAGGGAGGTTGCGGGGTGGCAACTAGCGAGGGCGGCGACGAGATCGCGAGCACCGGCCGGGACGCCCCGGGCTCGGACGAGCAGCGGCTGGAGGAGCTCGGCTACAAGCAGGAGCTCTCCCGCGCGTGGTCGGGATTCACGAACTTCGCGATCTCCTTCACCATCATCTCGGTCCTCGCGGGGACCTTCACGACGTTCGCCTTCGCCTGGCAGAACGGCGGTCCGATCGCCGCCTCGATCGGCTGGCCGGTGCTCTGCTTCTTCGTGCTGATGGTGGCCTTCTCGATGGCCGAGCTGACCTCGCGCTATCCGACGGCCGGCGGGCCCTACTGGTGGGCCCACGACCTGGGCGGCAAGGGCTGGAGCTGGATGACCGGCTGGTTCAACATCGTCGGCCTGGTCGGCATCGTCGCGTCGGTCGGCTACGGCGCCGCGACCTTCCTGAACGCCACGCTCGGGATCTACGGCGTCAGCATCTTCGGCGTCGACTTCGCGGACAGCGCGCACATCCTGAGCGAGACCTGGCTGCTCTTCTTCCTGGTCCTCGTCCTCTACACGCTCGTCAACATCTTCGGCGACCGCGGGCTGGCGATGATGAACAACATCTCGGTCGGCTGGCACGTGATCGGCGTGCTGATCATCATTGGGCTGCTCGTCTTCGTGCCGGACGAGCACCAGAGCGCGAGCTTCGTCTTCGGCGAGCGCATCAACAACTCGGGTCTGCATGACGGCTCGACGTCCAACCTCGGCTTCTGGTTCCTGGTGCTGCCGATCGGCTTCCTGCTCGCGATGTACACGCAGACGGGCTACGACGCCTCCGCGCACACCGCCGAGGAGACCAAGGGCGCCGCGATCACGGCAGCCCAGGGCGTGTGGCGGTCTGTGTTCTTCTCGGCGCTGATCGGCTGGTTCGTGCTGCTTGCGTTCCTGTTCGCGGCGAACGACGTCCAGGCGGTCAATGACGGCGCCGGCTTCGTCGGCGCGATCTTCACGAGCGCACTCGACAGCTGGGCGGCCAAGTTCATCCTGATCGTCGCGACCGTCGGCCAGCTGTTCTGCGGCGCGGCCGGCCTCACGAGTGCGTCGCGCACCTGGTACGCGTTCTCGCGCGACCGCGGCATGCCCGGCTGGGCGATCTTCCGGCGAGTAAACCGCGACAAGGTGCCGTTCAACGCGGTGATGGCGATCTCGTTCTTCTCGCTCGTCATCGCGATCCCGGCGCTCTTCGGCAAGAACAACATCCCGTTCGCGTTCTTCGCGCTGACCGGCATCTGCACCGTCGGCCTCTATCTCGCCTACGTGATCCCGGTGTACCTGCGGCTGCGCAAGGGCGACGCGTTCGAGGCCGGCCCGTGGACGCTGGGCCGGAAGTACAAGATCGTCAACGTGCTGGCGATCATCTTCGTGATCCTCGTGGTGTACGCGCTGAACCTGCCGTACACGCCTGCCGGGCTGCCATGGAACGACGACTTCGACGCGAGCCTTGTGAATTACACTCCGCTCGCCTTGGTCGTCCCGCTCATCTTCGGCGTCTGGTACCTGGTCTCCGCCAAGAACAAGTACCAGGGACCGATTCGGACGCTCGAAGAGGACGAGGTCACGGCGAACCAGTGACACTCGACGAGCTGAGAAAGGCGGCCGCGGACGGGACGGTCGACACCGTCCTCCTGTGCATCGCCGACATGGAGGGGCGCCTCCAGGGCAAGCGCCTCACCACGACGCACTTCTTCGACTCCGTCGTGGAGCACCACGCCGAGGGCTGCAACTACCTGCTGGCGGTCGACGTCGACATGAACACGGTCTCCGGCTACGAGATGTCGAGCTGGGAGCGGGGCTACGGGGACTTCGTGATGAAGCCCGACTTCGACACCCTGCGCCCGGTCCCGTGGCACGAGGGCACCGTGCTCCTGATGGCCGACCTCGTCTGGGAGGACGGCAGCGACGTGGTGGCCTCGCCGCGCCAGATCCTCCGGCGGCAGCTCGCCCGGCTCGCCGAGCGCGGCTGGAAGGCGACGGCCGGCACGGAGCTCGAGTTCATCGTCTTCAAGGACACCTACGAGGAAGCCTGGCTCAAGGGCTACCGCGATCTCAACCCGGCGAACCTCTACAACGTCGACTACTCGATGCTCGGCACCGCGCGGGTCGAGCCGCTGATCCGGCGCATCCGCAACTCGATGACGGGCGCCGGGCTGCAGGTCGAGAACTCGAAGGGCGAGTGCAACTTCGGCCAGCACGAGATCAACTTCCGCTACGACGAGGCACTCGCCACCGCCGACGCCCACGCCATCTACAAGAACGGCGCCAAGGAGATCGCGGCCCAGGAGGGCATGTCGATGACCTTCATGGCGAAGCTCGATGAGCGCGAGGGCAACTCCTGCCACATCCACTGCTCGCTGCAGAACGACGACGGCGACAACGTCTTCGCCGGCGACGAGACCGCGTTCCACCGCTTCGTCGCGGGTCAGCTCGCGTGCCTGCAGGAGCTGACCCTGTTCTTCGCGCCGCACATCAACTCGTACAAGCGCTTCGTGCACGGGTCGTTCGCTCCGACCGCGGTCGCCTGGGGGAAGGACAACCGGACCTGCTCGATGCGGGTCGTCGGGCACGGTGCGGGGCTGCGGGTGGAGAACCGGCTGCCCGGCGCGGACGTCAACCCGTACCTCGCGCTCGCGGCGATGATCGCCGCCGGCCTGCACGGCATCGACAACGAGCTGGAGCTCGAGCCCGCCTTCGAGGGCAACGCCTACGACTCCGACAAGCCGCGAGTGCCGCACACGCTCTACGCAGCGCGCGACCTGTTCGCGGACTCGGCGGTCGCGCGCGAGGCCTTCGGGGAGGACGTCGTCGACCACTACCTGAACCGGGCGCACATCGAGCTCGACA
Organism: uncultured Thermoleophilaceae bacterium; assembly: GCA_963788595.1. GTDB lineage: Bacteria > Actinomycetota > Thermoleophilia > Solirubrobacterales > Thermoleophilaceae > JACVRW01. The sequence goes on along the minus strand of CAWBHC010000006.1, from coordinate 60,588 downwards.
GCTTCGAGGCCGCCGTCACCGACTGGGAGAAGTTCCGGGGCTTCGAGCGCCTGTAGTGGCTCGCCCCGTCATCGGGATCTGCAGCGCGATCGAGACGGCGCGCTGGGGGGCGTGGGAGGCGAGTTGCGACCTCGTGCCGCGCAGCTACTCGCTGGCGGTGCAGCGCGCAGGCGGGCTGGCTTTGTTGGTTCCGCCGGACGACGCCACCGCGGAGGCGCCCGACGAGCTGCTCGATCTGCTCGACGGGCTGGTCCTCGCGGGCGGCTCGGACGTGGACCCCGGCTCATACGGCGCGCGCCCGCACGCCGCGACGGTCGGCACGCGCCCGGAGCGCGACCGCTTCGAGCTCGCGCTCGGCCACGGGGCGCTCGAGCGCGACCTGCCGCTGCTCGGCATCGGCCGCGGCATGCAGATGCTGAACGTGGTCAGCGGCGGCACGATCGAGCAGCACTTGCCCGACCGGCTCGGCGACGATGCACGCACACGCCCGGAGCGTTCTCCGACCACCCCGTCCGGATCGCTCCGGGCACGCTGGCGGCGCGCGTAGTCGGCAGCGGGAGCGCCTCCGTCCTGTCACACCACCACCAGGGCGCCGGCGAGCTCGGCGAGGGCGTAGAGGCGAGCGGCTGGTCGTCGGAGGACGACGTGATCGAGGCGATCGAGCTGCCCGGACGCCGCTTTGCGTTGGGGGTGCTCTGGCACCCGGAGGAGGAGCAGCTGGGGAGGGTGATCGAGGCGCTTGTCGGCGCGGCGGCCGCAAAGCCGGAGCATTCCTGACTTCTTAGGCCAGGAGCCACAAGAGTCGGCAATGCTCGACCCGGACCGGGCTGCTACCCGACCGCCGGCTCCGCAGCCCAGTCGCGGGCGGCGTCGACGAACGAGTGGAACAGGTGCAGCTTGTCCGCGGCCTCGGGATGCCACTGGACGCCGAGGACCCAGCCGCCGTCGCGCAGCTCGATCGCCTCGGGCACGCCGTCCTCGGCGCGCCCCGTCACCACGAGCCCGTCGCCGAGGCGTTCGACCGCCTGGTGGTGGTGGCAGCGTCCCTCGTGCTCCTCCTCCTCGACCGCGCGGGCCGCGAGCGATCCCGGCTCGAGCCGGATGTGGTGCTCGTTGCCCTCGAAACGCCCGACGATGCGCCGGTGCGGCGTGGTCCCGTCCTCGAGCGCGAGGTGCTGGTCGAGGCTGCCGCCGAGCGCGACGTTGAGGACCTGCATACCGCGGCAGATGCCCAGGCAGCGGCATCCCGCGCTCGACGGCGGCGCGCGTGAGCGCCATCTCGAAGTCGTCGCGCTCCCGGTAGCTGTCCTCGACTCTCGGACCTGGGCTCCTCGCCGTAGGTTCGCGGGTCGACGTCGGCGCCGCCGATCAGGAGGAGCCCGTCGATGCGGTCGAGGAGCGCCACGGGGATCCCCATCGCTCCGGTCCGGGCCGAGCCCGGCCCCTCGCGCACGACGCGCGGGTCGACCGGCAGCAGCACGGCGATCGCGCCGGCGGACTGGATCGCCGCGACATACGTGTCCGCGACGAGATGCGCGGTCTGCTCCCAGAAGGCCCAGCGCGCGCTCTCGCGGACCGCGCAGATGCCGATCACCGGGTCGCCGTTCACGCGCGCGACCTTGACACGGGGCGCTCGGCGCTGCAAAGGTCTTTCGGGCAAGCCATTTGGTTGGAGGGTACCCAGTGTCGGTCACCGCCGAGTCGACAGTGCAGGTTCTAGAGCCCGCCACCGAGGAGGTGATGGCCGAGCTCCCCAAGGCCGGCCCGCAGGACGCCGATGCCGCGGTCGCGCGCGCGAAGGGCGCGTTCCCGGCCTGGCGCGCCGTGGCGCCGGCCGACCGCGCCCTGCTTCTGAGACGCGCTCGCCGCCGCCGTCCGCGGAGCGCGCCGACGGGCTCGCCCGGCTCGAGTCGCGCAACGTCGGCAAGCCGATCTCGGACGCCCGCGGCGAGGTCGGCATGGTGGCCGACGTGTTCGACTACTACGCGGGCGCGCCCGAGCGGCTGCTCGGGTCGAGCATCCCCGTGGCCGGCGGCATCGACGTGACGTTCCGCGAGCCGCTCGGCGTCGTGGGGCTGATCACGCCGTGGAACTTCCCGCTCGCGATCGCCTCGTGGAAGCTCGGCCCCGCGCTCGCCGCCGGGAACACGATCGTGCTCAAGCCCGCCGAGCTCACGCCGCTCACGGCGGTCGAGCTCGAGCGGATCGCGCTCGACGCGGGGCTGCCCGAGGGGGTCCTCAACGTGGTGGTCGGGCCGGGGCGCACCGTCGGCGAGCGCATCGTCGAGCACCCGGACGTCGCGAAGGTGGCCTTCACCGGCTCGACGGCGGTGGGCCGCCGGATCCAGGCGCAGGCGGCCGAGACGATCAAGCGCGTGACGCTCGAGCTCGGCGGCAAGTCGGCGAACGTGATCTTCGCCGACGCCGACCTCGAGCGCGCCGCCCAGGCGGCGCCGGGCGCGGTGTTCGGCAACGCGGGCCAGGACTGCTGCGCGCGCTCGCGCATCCTCGTCGAGGCGTCGGCGCTCGACCGCTTCATGGACGCGCTCGAGGAGGCCGTCGAGGCGGTGAAGGTGGGCGACCCGCTCGACGACGCGACCGAGATGGGCCCGCTGATCTCGGCGGACCAGCGCGAGGCGGTGGCGTCCTTCGTGGGCGACGACGCGCCCGTCGCGATCCGCGGCAGCGCTCCCGAGGGCCGGGGATTCTGGTTCGCGCCGACGGTCCTCGCACCGGTCTCCAACGACGACCGCGCCGCTCGCGAGGAGATCTTCGGCCCGGTTGCGTGCGTGATCCCCTTCCGCAACGAGGAGGAGGCGATCCGGCTCGCGAACGACACGATCTACGGGCTCTCCGGCTCGATCTGGACACGCGACGGCGCGAAGGCGTTCCGCGTGGCGCGCGCGATCGACAGCGGCGTCATCTCGATCAACTCGAACACGTCGGTGCGGGTGTCCACTCCCTTCGGCGGCTTCAAGCAGTCGGGCTTCGGCCGCGAGCTCGGTCCGCACGCGCTCGAGCACTACACCGAGGTCAAGAACGTCTACTACGCGACGGAGGGCTGAGGTGGCGGGAAGGCTCGAGGGCAAGGTCTGCGTCATCACCGGGACGGCGAGCGGCATCGGCCGTGAGTCAGCCGAGCTGTTCATGTCGGAGGGGGCGCGCGTGGCGGGGGTGGACCTGAGCGAGGATGCCGCGGGCGATCTCTCGATCCAGGCCGACGTGACCGACGAGGAGCAGGTCCGCGATCTATACACGCGCGTGCGCGACGAGTTCGGGCGCGTCGACGTGCTCTTCAACAACGCGGGCATCTCGCCCGACGACGACACGTCGATCCTCGACACGACCTACGAGGCCTGGCGGCGCGTGCAGGACGTCAACCTCACCTCGGTCTTCTTCTGCTGCAAGTACGGCATCCCGCACCTGATCGAGGGAGGCGGCGGCTCGGTGATCAACACGGCGTCGTTCGTCGCGCTGATGGGCGCAGCCGTCTCCCAGATCTCGTACTCCGCGTCCAAGGGAGGCGTGCTGTCGCTGTCGCGCGAGCTCGGCGTCGAGTTCGCGCGCCAGGGCATCCGCGTGAACGCGCTCTGCCCGGGGCCGGTCAACACGCCGCTCCTCCAGGAGCTGTTCGCGGACGACCCGGCCAAGGCGCAGCGGCGCTATGTCCACCTTCCACCCGGCCGCTTCGCCGAGCCGCGTGAGATAGCGAACGGTGCCCTCTTCCTGGCGAGCGACGAGTCGACCTACGTCAACGCCACAGCGTTCATGGTCGACGGCGGCCTGTCGGGCGCCTACCTCACGCCCGAGTGAGAGTTCTCTCGATCGTCCATCACGACAACGCCGGAGCGGGTGTGTTCGGCGAGGTGCCCGGCGCCGAGCTCGTCGAGTGGACGCCGCCCTCGGACGGCGCTCCGCCGCCACTCGACGAGTTCGAGGCCGTGATGATCTTCGGCGGCGCGATGCACGTCGACCAGGAGAAGGGGCACCCCTGGCTTCGCACGGAGAAGGCGCTGCTCCGCGAGGCGCTCGAGCGCGGCACGCCGCTGCTCGGCGTCTGCCTCGGCTCCCAGCTCGTGGCAGAGGTGGCCGGTGCGCGGCCGCACCGCGCGGCGACGCCCGAGATCGGCTGGTATCGCATCGACGTGACCGGCGATGGCCGCGCCGACCCGCTGCTCGGCCCGCTCGCCCCGTCGTTCGAGGTCTTCCAGTGGCACTCCTACGAGGCGCCTCTGCCGCCCGGCGGCCTGGCGCTCGCCCGCAACCCGGCCTGCCTGCAGGCGTTCCGGGTGGGGGACCGGCCGGCGTGGGGGGTGCAGTTCCACGCCGAGGTCACGGGGCGCGACATCGGCTCCTGGCTCGACGAGTTCGCGGAGGACGAGGCCGCCGTGGCCACCGGCCTCGACCCGGAGGCGATCCGGCGCGGAGATCGAGCAACGGATCGACGCGCAGAACGAGCTCGGGCGCGGCCTGGCTGCGCGCTTCGTGGAGGAGGCGCGCAGGCGCCGCGCCTGACCGTCAGCGCTCCGGTGGGGGTGGCGCTTCCGGCGGCGGCGCCGCGGGGGGCGGGGGCGAGGACGGTGCCGGCGCCTCGGGTGCCGCCGCCTCTGAAGCAGCCGCCCGCGGCGCCTCGGCCGGCACCCCACCCGGGCCGGTGCCCAGCACCGGCTCGCCCTTGATCGCCTTCAGCTCGAAGAAGATCACCGAGGCGGCGAGGGCCGTCAGCGGCATGATCAGCAGGCTCGTGATCAGCACGCCGAGCGCGAACCCGAAGATCGAGTCGAAGACCTCTCCGAGAATGGCGGCGATCAGGACCTGCACGACGAAGGCGCCCAGGACGAGCAGCACGAGGACGCCGAAGACCTGCCATCCGCTTCCCTTGACGAGCTCCCGGCTGCGGCCGAAGGCGTCGAAGACCCCGGTGCGCTCGATCACCACGACCGGGATGATCACCGCCCAGATCGTGAGCAGGAACAGGCCCGGGATGATCAGGAGCACGAAGCCGATCGCGATCGCGATGCCGGCCAGGATGCCGACGACGATCAGGGTCGCGACCACGGCGCCGGCGCTCCTGAACAGCCCGCCGATCGTCTGGTCACGCCGGCCGTCGAGGATGTCGCGAGCCGCCTCGACCACCATGCCCTGGTACAGGTAGCTCGCGACCAGGGCGACCGCGTTCGCGATCACGGTCGGGAAGAACCCGCCGGCGTCGTACAGGATGCCGTTGACGATCGCCACCGGAACGAACACGGCGAGCGCGCCGCCGATCAGCAGGCCGAACTGCTGCCGGTAGATCCGGAAGATCTGCTCGAAAACGCGGCCGATGTCGAGTTTGGCGTCCATGCCGCAGAATCTAGTGCTGTGGCGGACAGCAAGCGCGGACAACTCCTGATCGCGGCGCCCTCGCTCTTCGACTACTTCAGGCGCACGGTGATCCTCGTGCTCGAGCACACCCCAGACGGCGCGATGGGCGTGGTGCTCAATCGCCTCACCGAGACGCGCGTGTCGGACGCGGTGCCGGGCCTCGCCGATCTCGCGGGGGCGGACGAGGTGCTTCGGCTCGGCGGGCCGGTGTCCCCGCAGTCGGTCGTCGCGCTCGGTGACTTCGAGCAGCCCGAGGAGGCGGGAACGAAGGTGGTCGGGACGCTCGGCACGCTCGATCCGGAGGGCGCCAACACGTCGCTACGGCGCGTGCGGGTTTACGCCGGCTACGCGGGCTGGGCGCCCGGGCAGCTCGACGGCGAGCTCGAGGAGGAGGCCTGGATCCTCACCGACGCCGCGGTCGACGATCCCTTCGCCGACGGCGACCTGTGGTCGGACGCGCTGGCACGCAAGGGCGGCAAGTACCGTCTGCTCGCCACGATGCCGACCGACCCGTCCCAGAACTGAGCGCGACGCTCAGCCGCGGCAGCGGCGCACCGAGCGCGCGATTCTGCTCGCCCGGTACTGATAGCCGTCGGCCGACACGTGAACGCCGTCGTCCGCCAGCCAGTGCGGGTTCTCGCGCACCATCCGGGCCCAGTCGACGACCCGCAGGTTGCGGCGCGGCCCCGACTCCTCCGCGAGCGCCCGGTTGTACCCGGCATAGCTCGCGCCCGCGACCGGCGGCCGCACGATGTTGGCCCAGACGACGCAGCGCCGCGGCCCGGCCACCGCCATCACCTCGCGTATCGCCGCCCGGAAGCTCGAGACGTTGCGCGGGTCGTCGTTCGTGCCGAGGCTCACGTGGATCACGCGCGGCAGGCCGCGCCCGTAGGCGCGCATCACCGCGGCGCCCTCGAAGGCGTGGCGGCTGATGGCGGTCGACTGCGTGACCCGCCACCGCCGCAGCGCGCGCGGGAGGTAGGGCGCGGTACCCACCGCGAGCGAGTCGCCGTTGACCAGCAGGTTGCGGGCGCGCGACGCCTCGACCCCGACCTCGGCCGACGGCGCGGCCGGGACGAGCAGCAGCGCGAGCGCCGCGGCGGCGCAGGCGAGCCTCCGACTCCTCCTCACGGGCCGCTGTCCTCGGCGAGCGCCGGGTAGTCCTTCTCCATCGACTCGAGCACGAGCCGGGCGGGCGCGACTGCCCCCTCGCGGCTGAAGTGGACGCCGTCCGACTGGCGGGCGAGCACCTTCTGGCCGTCGATCCGCAGGCTGTCCGAGTACTTGCCGCCCGAGAGCGTGGAGTAGACATCGACGTAGCGCAGGCCGGGCACGGCGGCGACGGCCTGCTCGACCGCCCTGTTCTGCGTCGCGTAGATCTCGTTCAGGTCGCCGTCGCGCGCGGTCGGCGGCGGCACCCAGTAGACGGGCCGCTTGCCGTCGCCGCTGAGGGTCTTCGCCACGACCGCCACGCGGCGGGCGAACTCGGTCTGCCACTCCGGGTCGCTCGGCCCGTAGAGCTGCCCGCCCGCCTCGACGTTGAAGCCGTCGTTGCCGCCGATCGCCATGACGACGGCGTCCGGGTCGCGCGCGTCGACCTCCTGCTGCGCGTTGATCTCCCAGTTGAAGAAGTCGGGGTTCGTGAGGCCGGTCGCGTTCTGCGCCACGGTCTCGACCTCGAGCATGCCGGGCTTGGCCTGGTCTGTGATGCGCTGGCCGAGGAACTCCGCCTCGGAGTCACCGGTCACGAGCACCTCGATGGGATCTGCCTGGGTGGGTTGCCGGAAGGCGGGCGCCTGCCGCCGCTCCTGCGTGGCCGCGCCGTCGGCGCAGGATCGCCGCGGAGCCCTCCTCGAGCTCCGTGCCCGAGGCGGTCTTGTCCTCCTGCCCGAAGGCGAGGTCGAGGCCCTCGCGCGGGAGATGGAGCCCGATCGTCCCGGCCACGTCGTCGAGCGGGCGGGCCACCGAGAGCACGATGTCGCGGGTCGTCCCCTGCTGCATGCCCTCGCCGGCGCGCACGATCGCCTCCGAGTTGAAGAGCGCGGCGATTCCGAGCGCGATCAGCATGACCGCGAGCACGCGGCCCGCGGGCATGAGGAGGTCTCGGTTTCGCTTGGGGTCCATGGATCAGAACTGGAAGTAGATGAACGGCGCGACGCCCTGCTGGCCGACAGCGGCGTCGGCGGCGACGATCAGTGCGCCGATTGCAACACCCTGGAAGGCCACGGGTCGCGCAACGAGCCAGGCCTCCGCTCGCCGCCACCCGTCCTGAGGCAGGAACTGCACGGCGACCGCGGCCACCACCAGGAACACCATAGGGAGCGTCACGAGCGGCGATGGGCCGGAGAACCCGATCCCGCCGAGGATGTCGAACGCCGTGCCGAGGTTGGGGGCGCGGAAGAAGACCCAGGCGATGCACACCACGTTGAAGGTCACGAACCACGCGACGAAGGCCGGCATCCGGAAGCTCGGGTGGCGCTCCCGACCCCAGCGCTCCACCGACAGCGCGGTGCCGTGAATCCCGCCCCAGATCAAGAAGGTGAACGACGCTCCGTGCCAGAACCCGCCCAGCAGCATCGTGATCATCACGTTGCGATACGTCTTGCGCGGGCCTCCGCGATTGCCGCCGAGCGGGATGTAGAGGTAGTCGCGCAGCCAGCGCGAGAGCGTCATGTGCCAGCGCCGCCAGAAGTCCTGGAGCGAGAGCGCCGCGTAGGGCCGGTCGAAGTTCTGCGGGAGCTGGAAGCCGAGCAGCAGGGCGAGCCCGATCGCCATGTCCGTGTAGCCGGAGAAGTCGCAGTAGATCTGCGCGGCGAACGCGTAGAACGCGAGCAGGATCTCGCCACCCGAGTGGGCGACGGGATCGTTGTAGACGGGATCGACGACGCTCCGCGCGAGCTCGTCCGCCACGACCGTCTTCTTGATCAGCCCGCCGGCGATCAGGAAGAGGCCGGGCCCGGCCAGCACCGCGCGCGGGTCGCGCGGCGTGCGGAGCTGCGGCAGCAGCTCGTTCGCGCGCACGATCGGTCCGGCGACGAGGTGCGGGAAGAAGGCCTGCAGGATCGCGACGTCCCCGAGCGAGGCCGCGCGCGTCTCGCCGCGATAGACGTCCACCACGTACGAGATCGCCTGGAACGTGAAGAACGAGATGCCGATCGGCAGGACGATCTGGACGATCGGAAGCGGTGAGCCGAGGCCGACGCCGTCGAGAAGCGAGTTGAACTCGTCGACGAAGAAGCCGAAGTACTTGAAGGTGCCCAGCAGCGCCAGGTCGAATGTCACGGCGAGCACGAGCGCGCGCTTGCGCGTGACCTGTGAGTCCGTGCGCGCGATCACCTGGGCGGCGAACGTGTTGACGACGCTCGAGCCCATCAGGAGCAGGACCCAGCGCCAGTCCACCCAGCCGTAGAACACGTATGACGCGATCAGGATGAACGGTCGCCATGCTCTGGGGTGAGGCATGAGCGCCCACGAGAGGATGAACACGACGACGAAGAACGCCGCGAACTCGATTGTCGGGAAACTCACGGCGCTGATTCTGGCTGGCGCGGCGGCCGTGCTTTTCACAGGCGGCCCCGCCGCGGCGCAGCAGGGAACCGAAAGCGTGCTCGTGGTGGGGGACAGCCTGCAGGTCGGAACGGGCCCCTATCTGGAGCAGCAGCTCGGCGCGATGCCCGGTCGAATCCGACGACCGCCAGAGCCGAGGAAGCGGCGAGGGCCTCCAGAGCGCTGCGGACGCGGCTGCGTCCCGAGCACACCGTCGTCGTCTTCGACCTGGGCACGAACGACGACCCGAGCAACCCCGACGCCCTCTACGCGAACCTCCAGGCTGCGCGCGCCGCGAGCGGCGATCGCTGCCTCGTCGTCGCGACCCTGCTGCGGCCGCCCTACAGGGGCATCACCGTGGAGGGGATGAACGCCGCCGTGGAGCGCTTCGCGCTCGACAACCCGGGCGTCCAGCTCGTCGACTGGTACGGCGTGGCCACGAGCACCCCCGGGATCCTGTACGAGGACGGTGTCCACGCTCGGCCCGAGGGCTACGCGCTGCGCGGGCAGCTGATCGCGGACGCGGTCCGGAGCTGCGGCGGGGCGACCGGCGGAGCGAGCGAGCTACCGGCCCCGTCGAGGCGGGTCGTGGTGCCGGAGCCCGAGCCGGAGCCCGAACCGGCGCCCGAGGTCGACGTGCAGATCGAGCCGCCGGCGCCACTCGTCGCCATCGCCGGGGCGGTCCGGCACGCTGCGTCGCTCGTCTCGGCGGCCGGCCGCGATGCGCGGCAGGCGGCGGGCATGGGGCCGCCCGAGCCGGTGCTCGGGTCCGAATAGCTTGCCCTGCGGCCGCGGTCGCAACTACGCTCGGCGCATGACTCCAATGAGACGGACCATTACCGGACTCGTCGTGGCGGCGGCGCTGGTCGCTGCCCTCGCTCCCTCGGCCTCCGCCGCCCCGGCGACCTGCCCCGGGAGCTTCCAGGTGCTCCACGCCGACCGCATCGGCAGCATGCAGCTGCCGGCCGGCCCCTACACGATCACCGTGCTCGACTCGGCGACCATGGGCTGCACCGACGCCTCGCGCTACTTCTCGCAGTTCCTCGAGGACTTCGACGGCCGGCTGCCGCGCCCGTGGGTGGCGAACAACTCGACCCGCACGTTCACCGCCGGCAGCGGCAGCGACATCGGGTTCAGGGTGACCCCCGGCGCTCCGACGCCACCGACTCCTCCGAATCCTCCGCACCCGCCGTCGAGACTCGTCTGCGCGGGCTACTTCACGGTGCTGCACAACGATCACATCGGCGAGCTTCTCGATCCCGAGGGGGCGCTACCGCATCACGCTGCTCGGCTACTCGGGCGTCAGCTGCTCGCAGGCCTCGTCCTATCTGGCCCGCTTCCTGCAGGACTACGACGGCATCCTGCCCTCGCCCTGGTTCATAGACCCGAGCACCGGCAGCTTCATGAAGGGAAGCCGTCACATCGGCTTCCGCATCAAGCCCTACGTCGGTGGCGGCGGCAGCTCGAAGGGACGCCACCCGGTCAGCGGCGAGACGCCCTGCCCGACATTCCGGGTCCTGAACAACGACACGATCGGCAAGCTGTCCCTGAAGAAGGGGAACTACAACGTGTGGGTGCGCGGCGGGCTCACGTGCCCACGCTCGACGACGCTGTTCGCGTCCTTCCTTGACGACACGACCGGTGACCTCCCGTCCCCGTGGGTCCTCAACACCAAGACCGCGACCTTCTCGCGCGGCTCCGGCAGCTCGGTCGGCTTCCGCGTGAAGCCCGTCTCGTAGTCACTCAGGTGCATGGGTGCGCAGGTGCTCGTCGAGCACCTCGCGCACCCAGCGCCGCTCGTTCTGGCTCGCCATCCGGTAGCGGCCGAGCAGCTCACGCTGGCCTTCGAGCGGCAGTCCGCTGATCTCCCAGCGCACCGCGAAGCGCTCGAACAGGAACTCTCCGCGGCGCTGCCAGCGGTCCTCGGCGCTGGCGGCCGGCTTCGCGTCGAGCGCGTCGAGCTTGGCGAGCGTCCCCGCGCTCAGCTCGTCCCGCAGGGTGAGCACGTTGCCCTCGGCGTCCGTGTAGTCGGTCGTGGCGCGCGGCGCGGCCCCCTTGCCGTCCCGGCGCCGGCTGCGGCGGCCCATGCCGGCGATCCTAATGCGAATCGCGCACCCGCACGACGTCGTCGTCCGAGTCGTCGGGCAGGTCGAAGCGCGCGTTCACGGCGTAGATGAAGTCCTTGAACGGGGCGATCGTCGTCGGCACGGCGAAGCGCGGATCGGTGATGACGCGGCGCACGACCCCGCTGCGCTCGCGGTCGTCGAGCTTGACCGCGGCGATCTGGTTGAGGCGGTTCCGGACCACGTAGAGCGTGCTGCCGCGGCGCAGCAGGCCGTCGCCCATCGTGACCGGCTGGTCGAGGGTGATCTCGCGCGTCAGCGCCTGTGCGGCCGTTCACCCGGAAGAGCTTGCCGGTGTTGCTCTGGACCACGACGAGCCGCCGGCCGCCGCGGAGCGTCTCGATGCCGTTGACGTTGAAACCGGGCGTGAACTGGAGCTCGCCGGAGTAGGTCACGCGCTGGGGCGGCGTCAGCTCGCCGTTGCGGCGGATGCCGACGCGGTAGAGCTGCGGCACGAGCGAGTCCGTGAAGTAGGCCGCGTTGTGAGTGAGGATGACGTCGTTGACGAAGCCGGCGTCGGGCAGCGTGAAGCTCGCGACGTCGGCACCCGTGCGCGCGTCATATACATAGATGCCCTTGGACGCCCCGCCGGCCACGAACAACCGGCCGAAGTCCGTGTCGACCTTCAGCCCGGTGTGGTTGCGCCCGGCGTGAGGCGGCACGAGCACGGCGCCCTCGCCCGTGCGGTAGGAGCCGCTGTAGACGGCCCCGAGCGGGATCGAGCCGACGTAGAAGCGGTCCCCCTTGCCGCTGGCGATGCCCTCCGGCCTGAACTCGTCCGGCAGCGGGATCGAGCTCTGCGCGCCGGATCCGGCCGGGGCGGCGGGAACGAGCAGGGCGAGGACGAGCAGGGTGATGGGGAGCGACTTTCGGAGCATGAGGTGGCCCTACCCGGTGACCTCGCCACGAGAACGCGGGCGCGCCGACTTGGCGTGTTCGCCGCTACTCGGCCGCGACCTGATGCCGCAGCCGGTCGCGCAGCTCGGCGAAGTGCGCCGTCTCGTAGGCGATCAGCACCGCCAGCACAGCCATCACGATCGCGAGCGTCGCGAGCGAGGCGATCTCGACCGCGAGCGGGATCAGCGCGAGCATCGCGAGCGCGCAGATGAGCCGCTGGATGCTGAAGCGGTGGACGTTCCGCCAGCGAAAGGCCACGTGGGCGAGCAGGTACAGCGCCGTCCCGCCGAGCATCGCGACGGCCGCCTCGATCTTCGAGCGGGTCCTCGACGTGCCCGAGTGTCTTCTTCAGGCCGAGCGCGACGAGCACGATCCCCGCGATCATCGGAAAGTGGAGGTAGGAGAACGAGTCGCGCGCGATCTCGTTCTGCTCGCGCCCGGGTTTCGCGTGCGCGAGCCGGCGCTCGGCCACCAGCGCGACCACGTCGAAGTAGAGCCACCACAGCGCCGCCGCCACGCCGACGCCGAGCACCGCCGCCACGACCACCCCCGCATCGACCTCACCCTCGACGCCCGCCCCGATCGCGACGATCGACTCGCCGAGGGCGATGATGATGATCAGCCCGTGCCGCTCCACGAAGTGCCTGGGCGCGAGCTTCCAGCCCTCGGAGCCGAACACGTATGGCTCGCCGACGTCGAGCGCCAGCGCGAGCGCCCAGAGCCCGCCCTGGAGGGCGCCGTCGGTGAAGGAGGCCGCGATCAGGATGCTCACCCCGATCACCGTGCCGAGCGCGAGCCCGCCGACCGAGCGGCGCATCCCGGGGTCGTCGCGGCCCGCCGCGTACAGCAGGATGATCTGCCCGATCCTGACCACCCCGTAAGCGCACGCGAACAGCAGCCCGAGATCGCCGAAGGCCTCCGGGACGCACAGCGCCACCACGAGCAGGGCGGCCATCGCGCCGAAGATCGCGAAGCGCACGAGCCCCTCCTCGGGGTCCACCACGCTCGTCAGCCACGAGTAGCCCACCCACGCCCACCACAGCACCCCGAGCACGAGCAGACCGCGGGCGAGCCCTTCCCAGGTCGGGTCGTCCGCCATCAGCTGCGTGCACTGGGTGAGAGCGAGCACGAAGACGAGGTCGAAGAAGAGCTCGAGCGGCTTGACCGCCTCCTCGGTGCGAAGCGTCATCCGTCCGGTGCGGCTCGCGGCCTCCATCGGCGGCAGTATGGACACGAGCGACGGGCGTGACTAGGCTTGCCGCCCTCGATGGGAGACTTCGAGCGCGACACGGCCGTCGTCGCACGCGGCGACGGCATCTTCGACTGCGACATCCGCCCCGACTGGTGGGTGATCGCGGGCCCGAACGGGGGCTACATCGGCGCGATCGTCGTGCGCTCGCTCAGCACCGCTCCCGAGCTCGGCTCGCGTCCTCTGCGCTCGATCACCTTCCACTACCTCGCGCCGCCGCGCGAGGGCGCCGCCGAAGTGCAGGTGGAGGCCGAGCGCCACGGGCGCACGGTGAGCTTCATGCGGGCCCGGCTCGTGCAGAACGACCGCGTGACGGCGACGGCGGCCGCCGTATTCGCGGACGACCGCGGCGGCCTCGAGCTCGACCAGGTCGACGTGCCGCGGGTGAGGCCGCCGGAGGAGAGCCCGGAGACTCCGGAAGCTCCCGAGGGGCCGCCCTTCAGCCGGCAGTTCGACTACCGCCCCGCCATCGGGACGCGCGCGCTCGGCGGTGGTGACGTGGCGCTGACAGGCGGTTGGCTTCGCTACAGGGACGAGCGCGCCCTGGACGCGGCTGCGATCGTCGCGCTGACCGACTCGTGGATCCCCGCGGTCTTCGCCGTGACGACCGAGCCCGTGGCGGTGCCGACGCTCGAGCTGACGGTCCACCTGCGCGGGGCACTGCCGCGACCGCACGACTGGACGCTCGGCCGCTATCGCACGCGCCTGGCGCGCGACGGCTTTCTCGAGGAGGACGCGGAGCTCTTCTCGCGCGACGGCGAGTTGCTCGCGCAGGCGCGGCAGCTGGCGCTCGCGGGCTAGCCGCGCCCGGCGTTACGATGCCGCCCATGTTGCCGAGGCGTCGTCTCCACTGGTTGATCGCAGCCGTGCTCATCCTGCCGGTGTGCCTGCTCCTGCCGGTCGCGGGACAGGCGGACCGGAGCCCGCAGGGGTTCGCGGCCGCCAAGAGGATCACGCCGAGCGGGGTGGACGGAATCAAGCTCGGCATGAGGGCCTCGACGCTGCGTGAGCGCGGCCTCGTGGGCCGCCTGCGCCGGGGTTGTCCGCTCGGCGGGCCGAACACGCGCTCGGCGCGGCTGCTCGCCCCGCTCAAGGGCAGCGTCGACTTCACCCTGGGCTCGCCACGGCGCGCGCGGGTCATCATCGTGCGCGGCGGCGCGCGTGCGCGCGGAGTCGGGATCGGCGCTCGCATCCGGCGAATCAGAGAGGCGTTCCCGCGCGCCCGGGTCGACCACTCGACCGATCAGCAGTTCGGGTTCACGCGCGTGAAGATCCCGCCGAACGGGGGCGGCCGGATTCAGTTCGCGGTCGACACGGACACAAAGCGCACGATTCTCATCGCGGTCCCGCGTATTCCGTTCTGCGAGTAGGACCAGGTAAGGCCCATCGGGCGAGCGGCCCCTGGCGCGCTCCTGTGGTCGCACCTAGTGTGGCGCGGTGCGCATCCCGCTCCTGCTCCTCGCCCTCACCTTCCTAGTCGCGGCGGCGACGCCTGCGCATGCCGCCACGCCGCGCGCGGGAACCGTCGCCGGGAAGCTCACCCACCTTCCGGGAACCGCCAAGGGTGCGAAGCGCACGCTCGTCCTCCGCGCCGTGGACATGCGGAACGGAACCACGGCCGCCACGTCCAGGCTGCGCCGGCCGAGCTTCCGCCTGAAGCTGGCGCCGGGTCCCTATCTGCTGGTCGCCCGATCGTTCGACCTCCCCGGCCGCGGCGTCTTCGAGGCGAGCCGCCCGCTCCTTGTCAAGCGCGGCCGGCTCACGCGCCGCTCGCTCGAGATGCGCAGGGGCAAGCGGCGCCGGGCCAAGCCGAGCGCTTCCGCCTCGTCCAGCCGCCGGGCCCGCACAGCCGCGGCGCGCCAGCCCTACCTCTTCGGCGTCGACCCGAAGCTGATGGTCACCGGGGCCGACGGGTACCCAAACGGGCTTCCGCTCGACAGTTTCGTGGCCGCGCTGATGTTCGAGCGGGAGTGCCAGGACATCACTCCCTTCAAGATGGTGGAGCTCGAGCGGCGTGTCGAGATCATCAAAGAGCTCGAGCTGGCCGACAGCCCATACTTCGACAAGAGCCGGGCGGTCCGGGCGAGGCTGGTCAACCCCCGCCAAATGGTCCGGGGCTCCGGGCGCTTCGCGGGCGGCCGCTTCTCGATGGCGGTGCGGATCGTCGATCTCGACTCGTTCGAGCAGCTCGCAACGGCCCGCGTCGAGGGTCCCGAGGAACAGTTCTTCGAGCTCATGAACGCTCTCGTCGCCGACCTGATGAACGGCCTCTGCACGGTCAAGGTGGACGTGACCTTCACCGGAAGCGGGACGTATGACCGAACCGAGGGCAGTGCGGAGACCTCGAGCCAGCATCACGTCCATTCGAGCTTCGACTGGACGACGGTGTACCGCGGCGTCGAGCTGTCCGCGAGCGGAGCGACGACCATGGCGAGCTCCAGCCAGGTGTCCGGGCAGTGGTCGGACGACGGCCGCTTCGGCGACTCTGGCCCGGGGAGCTTCCGCTGCTCCGGGCCGGTGCTCGACCACAACGGCGAGTTCTCGCTGGCCAAGGTCGACCGAACCGCCGACGGCTTCCGGGTCACCGCGTGGCCGTTCTTCCTCACCCAGCCCGACGCGGCGGCGACTGCCTGCAGCGGACTGTCGAGCGCGCCGTACGCGACCTTCGCCATGTCAGGAACAGAGCCGTCCGTGCAGGCGACGGTGGACGTGGATCCCGCCGGCCTCGGAGCCGGGCCGCTGGGGATGACGGTCGGGCCCGGCCAGCCGTTCCCGGAGAGCTGCTCCGGCTTCATCGGCGACCACGCCGAGCCCTGCCGGCAGGCGTTCAGCTGGTCCGGGCAGGTGCAGGTGACCCGCGCGGAGTGACGCTCAGTCGCCGGCTGCGCCGATGAAGAGGGTGAAGGCGCTCACGCTGCCGCCCGACACCCGGGCGCCGATCACCGCGTAGGGCACGGGGGTGCCGAACGGCAGGATCCCGGAGATGATCCGGAAGCCGCGCGGCGTGCGGCGCGCCTGCGGATGGAGCTGGGTGATCCGGCTGACGCTGTCGCCGAGCCGCAGCCCCTTCGTGGTCCGCCAGGGCCGGCCTCCCTCGACGACCGCCTTCTGAGCGAGCCCGCGCGGTCCGCAGGAGTTGAACCCGCCGAAGTTCTGGAAGCGGATCAGCAGGCCGAACTGGCTCCAGCGCACCCGGCACAGGTCCCCGCCGCCGCGCCGGCTCGTCGGTTGCCCGAACGCGCGCACCGCCGCGCGCAGCCTCGGATTGACCGAGGGCTTGAAGTCGCCGATCGCGCGCACCTCGCCGAGGCTGGTCTGGCTGCCGGTCGCCCGGAGCACGAACGACCTGGCGTCGGCGGAGGCGGCCGTGGCGAGTGTCGTCGCCGACACAAGCGCCGCTACCACGACCAGGCGGGCGGGCCCTCTTAGCCCTCGCGCGAGCACGGCGACACCGTAACCGATCCTGGCGGCCACTTCACGTCCGACGGGGTGGTTTCCGGCCTGCCGTAACGGCGGCTGGGGAAGGGATCGTGGATCACCTTGGTCGCATTGACCACCGTATGGGTGGTCAATCGACCAAGGTGCGGGTTCCTGAGAGCGCGCCAGCCGACGGAGTACCCCTTCCCCAGCCATACGCGAGCCCGGCCCGGCGCGACCCGGTCGAGCAACGCCGGCCTAAGCCGGCGCCCGCCGCGCCCGCGCCGCCTTCTGGCGCGCCACGGCGTCGAGCACGAGCTTGCGCAGCCGCACGCCGTCGGGCGTGACCTCGACGCATTCGTCCTCGCGAATGAACTCGAGCGCCTGGTCGAGCGAGAGCTGGTGGTGGGGGACGAGCTTGATGGTCTCGTCCGACCCCGCGGCGCGCACGTTGGTGAGCTTCTTCTCGCGCACGGCGTTCACGTCGAGGTCGTCGGCGCGGGCGTTCTCGCCAACCACCATCCCCTCGTAGACCTCCTCGCCCGGCGCCACGAACAGCTGTCCGCGCTCCTGCAGCTTGAGCAGCGCGAAGGCCGCGCTCGGGCCGCGCCGGTCGGCCACGAGCGAGCCGGTCGGGCGCGTGCGGATCTCGCCCTGCCACGGCTCGTAGCGCTCGAAAAGCGAGTGAAGGATGCCCGAGCCACGTGTCTCCGTGAGGAACTCGGTGCGGAAGCCGATCAGGCCGCGCGTAGGCACGAGGAACTCGAGCCGGACCCAGCCGGTGCCGTGGTTGACCATGTTCGCCATCCGGCCCTTGCGCAGCGCGAGCAGCTGCGTGACCACTCCGAGGAAGTCCTCGGGCACGTCGATCGACAGGCGCTCGATCGGCTCGTGGACGATCCCCTCGACCTCGCGCGTCACGACCTGCGGCTTCCCGACCGTGAGCTCGAAGCCCTCGCGCCGCATCGCCTCGACGAGCACGGCGAGCTGGAGCTCTCCGCGGCCCTGCACCTCCCAGGTGTCGGGGCGCTCTGTGTCGAGCACACGCAGCGCGACGTTTCCGACGAGCTCCTGCTGGAGCCGGTCGCTCACCTGGCGCGCGGTCAGCTTCGACCCCGACTGCCCGGCGAGCGGCGAGCTGTTGATCCCGATGGTCACGCCGAGGGCAGGCTCCTCGACCGCGATCACAGGCAGTGGGCGCGGGTCTTCCAGGTCGGCGATCGTCTCCCCGATCGTGATCCCGGGGATGCCCGCCAGGGCGATGATCTCGCCCGCGGCGGCCTCATCGGCGGCCAAACGCTGGAGTCCCTCCGTCACATAGAGCTCCGCGACGCGCACGCTCTCGACCCCGCCGTCGCGGCGGCACCAGGCCACGGCCTGCCCCTTCGCGATCCGGCCCTGGTGCACGCGGCAGAGGGCGAGCCGCCCGACGTAGGGGTCGGCGTCGAGGTTCGTCACGCGCGCCTGCAGCGGGTGCGACTCGTCGTGCTCGGGCGCCGGGATGCGCTCGACGAGCAGGTCGAGCAACGGCCGCAGGTCCGTCCCTTCGACGCCCTCCTCGTGCGAGGCCCAGCCCGCCCTCGCGTTCGTGTAGACGATCGGGAACTCGATCTGCTCCTCGTTCGCGTCGAGGTCGATGAAGAGCGCGTAGACCTCGTCGACCACCTCGGCGATGCGCGCGTCGGGGCGGTCGACCTTGTTCACGCAGAGGATCACGGGCAGGCCGGCCTCGAGCGCCTTGCGGAGGACGAAGCGCGTCTGCGGGAGCGGGCCCTCGGACGCGTCGACGAGCAGCATCACGCCGTCGACCATCGTGAGCCCGCGCTCGACCTCGCCGCCGAAATCGGCGTGCCCGGGGGTGTCGACGAGGTTCAGCTTCACGTCGCCGTGGCGCACCGCCGCGTTCTTCGCGAGGATCGTGATGCCGCGCTCGCGCTCCTGATCCATCGAGTCGAGCACCCGGTCGGTCAGCTCCTCGTGCGCGGCGAAGATCCCGGACTGGCGGAGCATCGCGTCGACGAGCGTCGTCTTGCCGTGATCGACGTGGGCGATGATCGCGACGTTGCGGATGTCGGTGCGGCGGGCCATGGGCGCGTCAAGGGTCGCAGGCGCGGCGTGATTGTCTTCAGCGTGTGGACACGCAGGCGGAGCTCAGGCGCGACATCCGTGAGCTGGGAACCCTTCTCGGCCGGACGCTCGTGCGCCAGGAGGGCCGGCAGCTGTTCGACCTCGTGGAGAGCGTGCGCCAGCTCATCCGCGAGGACCGCGACGCGGCCGTGGCTCAGCTGTCCGAGGTCGAGCCCGCCACCGCGCGGCGGCTCGTGCGGGCGTTCAGCACCTACTTCCACCTGGCGAACGTCGCCGAGCAGGTCCACCGCGGTCGCGAGCTCGCCGCGCTCCGGGTCAGCGACGGCACCTGGCTGTCCCAGGCGGTGGAGCGCATCGAGGCCGCCGGCGTGCCCGAGGCGGAGCTCATGGGGGAGCTCGAACGGCTTGCCGTCCGGCCCGTCTTCACGGCCCACCCGACCGAGGCCGCGCGCCGCACCGTGCTCGCGAAGCTGCGCCAGGTCGCGAGCCTGCTCGACGAGCGCGACCAGACGCTCGCGGCGCCGGGCGCCGAGCGCCACGTGCACGGCCGCCTCGAGGAGCTGATCGACCTGATCTGGCAGACGGACGAGCTGCGCGTCGCGCGCCCGGACGTGATCGACGAGGCCCGCAACGCCGTCTACTACTTCGACGGCCTCTACCGCGACGCGCTCCCGGGCGTGCTCGAGGCGCTCGCCGAGGAGCTGGCGCGGCTCGGCTACGAGCTGCCTGTGGCTGCGCGGCCGCTCGCCTTCGGCAGCTGGATCGGGGGCGACCGCGACGGCAATCCCAACGTCGGCCCCGAGAGCACCGACCAGGTGCTCGCGCTCCAGCACGACCACGCCATCCGCGGAGCGCTGGCGCTCGTCGACGAGCTGCGCTCGGACCTCTCGTCCTCGGTCCGGATCGCAGGCGCGACGTCGGAGCTCGAGGCCTCGCTCGCCGCCGACCTGGCGGCGCTCCCCGAGATCGAGCCGCGCTACCGGCGCCTGAACGCGGAGGAGCCCTACCGGCTCAAGCTCACCTGCGTCCGCCAGAAGCTCCTCAACACGCGCCGCCGCCTGACCGACAGCCGGCCTCACGAGCCCGGTCGCGACTACGCGGGCTCGGGTGAGCTGCTGGCGGAGCTCGCGCTCGTGCGCGAGTCGCTCCTCAAGCACCGCGGTGAGCTGATCGCGCACGGCCGGCTCGAGCGCGCGACGCGCACCATCGCGGCCTTCGGGCTGCAGCTCGCCACCCTCGACGTGCGCGAGCACGCGGACGCCCATCACCACGCGCTGGGTCAGCTGATCGACCGGCTCGGCGAGGACGAGCGGCCCTACGCGGAGCTCTCGCGGGACGAGCGCCGCGAGCTGCTCTCGCGCGAGCTCGGCTCGCGGCGGCCGCTGGCGCAGAGCCCGCCGCCGCTGGACGCGGCGGGCGCGCGCACCTTCGAGACGTTCGCCGCCGTCCGCGCGGCGCGCGAGCGCTACGGCGACGACGTCGTCGAGTCGTACATCGTCTCGATGTGCCGGGGCGCGGACGACATCTTCGCCGCGCTCCTGCTCGCCCGGGAGGCCGGGCTGGTCGACCTGCAGGCGGGCGTGGCGAGCATCGGCTTCGTGCCGCTGCTGGAGACGATCGAGGAGCTGCGCCGCGCCGACGGGGTGCTCTCGGAGCTGCTCGACGATCCCGGCTACAGGCGCGTCGTCGAGCTGCGCGGCGACGTGCAGGAGGTGATGCTCGGCTACTCGGACTCGAACAAGGCGGCGGGCATCGCGACGAGCCAGTGGGAGATCCACCGCGCCCAGCAGCGCCTGCGCGACACCGCGGCGCGCTTCGGGGTGCGGCTACGGCTCTTCCACGGCCGCGGCGGGACGGTCGGGCGCGGCGGCGGGCCCACCCATGAGGCGATCCTCGCCCAGCCTCCCGGCACCCTCGACGGCGAGATCAAGCTGACCGAGCAGGGGGAGGTGATCTCGGACAAGTACCTCGTGCCGCGGCTCGCGCGCGAGAACCTGGAGCTGATGCTCGCCGCGGCGCTCGAGTCGACCGTGCTCCACCGGCGCCCGCGCATGACGCGCGAGCGGCTCGCGGTGTGGACCGAGGTGATGGAGACGGTCTCGGAGGCGGCATTCGAGCGCTACCGGGCGCTGACGGCGGACCCGCGGCTGCCGGACTACTACTTCAGCTCGACCCCGGCGGAGCTGCTCGCCGAGCTGCACCTGGGCTCGCGGCCGTCGCGGCGACCCGACTCGAACGCGGGCCTCGACGGCCTGCGTGCGATCCCATGGGTGTTCGGCTGGACCCAGTCGCGCCAGATCGTGCCGGGCTGGTACGGCGTCGGCAGAGGGCTCGCCGCGGCCCGCGCAGCCGGGATGGGCGACCTGCTCGCCGAGATGTACGCCGACTGGCGCTTCTTCCACAACTTCCTCTCGAACGTGGCGATGACGCTCACGAAGACGGATATCGAGCTGGCCGGCCACTACGTCGACCGGCTGGTGCCGGAGGACCTGCGCGGCGTCTACGACGAGATCAGGGCCGAGTACGAGCTGACCATCGCGGAGCTGCCTGCGGTGACCGGCGAGGACGAGCTCCTCGGCGCGAACCCCGTGCTGCGCCGCACGCTCGAGGTGCGCGACGCGTACCTCGCACCGCTCCACATCCTCCAGGTCGAGCTGATCGAGCGCTGGCGCGCCGATCGGCGCGCCGGGCACGAGCCGGACCCCGACGTGGAGCGGGCGCTGCTCCTGAGCGTCAACGGCATCGCGGCGGGGCTGCGCAACACGGGCTAACCGCGCCTCCGCACCGCGGCCACCGCCGCGGACACGCTCGGATACACCCGCTCCACCTCGACGTCGGCGCGTCGCAGCACGTCCCGCACCGAGCCGATGTCGCGGGCCAGCACGAGCTCGACCCCGGCTCGCTCGAGGTCCTCTGCGAGCGCCGACAGCATCTCGGCGGCGGTCACGTCGACGTACGGGACGGTCTCGGCGTCGAGCACCACCGCGTGGACGTCGTCGCGCGCGGCCGCCTCTGCGCACGCGCCGGCGGATCGCGTCGGCGTTGGCGAAGAAGAGCCCGCCGTCGACGCGCAGGACGACGATGCCCGGCGCCGGCCGGTTCTCGGGACGGCGCGCGAGGTCGCCCCACTGCCCCTCGGCGCCGGGCACCTCCCCGAGCTCCGCCACGTGCGGGCGCGAGGCGCGGTAGAGGAGCAGCAGCAGCGACATCCCGATTCCGATGAAGAGCCCCGGGAGGGTGTCGAAGATGAGCACGCCGAGCATCGCCGCCAGCGCCGCGAGGAAGTCGGCCCGCGCCGCGAGCGCGAAAGGCCCCGTCGCCGCCCCGCATAGACGCGGTACAGGCGGACGAGCGCCGGGATGTCCACGAGCTCGATCACCGCGGCGATCACGATCGCCGCGAGCGTCGCCTCGGGCAGGCTCTCGAAGAGGCCGGTGAGGACGAGCAGGGTGACGATCGTGAGCACGGCCACCACGAGCCCCGAGAGCTGCGTGCGCGCGCCCGCGGAGCCGTTGACGGCCGTCTTCGAGAGGCTGCCGTTCACGACCATCCCGCTCGACAGGCCGGACGCGAGGTTGGCGCCGCCGAGGCCGAGCAGCTCGCGGTTCGCGTCGATCTCGTAGTGGTCGCGCGCGGCGTAGGTCTTGGCGGCCCCGAGCCCCTCCGCGAAGCCGACGAGCATCAGGCCGATCGCGCCTGCGGCCAGGTCGCCGTAGTCCTCGAGGCTCACGTCCGGTGCGCCGAGCGACGGCAGCCCGCTCTCGATCGTGCCGACGATCTCGAGCCCGTGGTCGTCGAGGCCGAACAGCTCGACCGCGGCGATGCCGAGCGCCACCGCGACGAGCGAGCCGGGTACGGCGGGAGCAACCCGGCGCAGGCCGAGCACGACGGCGAGCGACGCGAGGCCGACGAGCAGGGTCAGTCCGTCGATGTCGCCGAGCTCCGTGATCACGCCCCAGAGCTGCTCGAAGAAGTCGCCCGCCTCCTTCTCGACTCCGAGCAGCTTCGGCACCTGGCCGATCAGGATCGTCAGCGCCAGCCCGATGATGAAGCCCTTGATCACCGGCTCGGAGATGAAGCTCGCGAGGAAGCCGAGCCGCAGCAGGCCCGCCAAGAGCGCCGCGACCCCGGTGGCGATCGCGAGCGCGGCGCTCATGGCGGCGAAGTCGGCGCCGCCGCCCGACACCAGGTCGCCGACCGTCGCCGCGGACAGCGCCGCGGTGGCCGACATCGGGCCCGTGACGAGGTGGCGCGAGCTGCCGAGGGCGGCGTAGAGGAGCAGCGCGCCGGGGGCGGCATAGAGCCCGACCACCGGCGAGACGCCGGCGATCGTCGCGTACGCGAGCGCCTCGGGGATGAGCACCGCCCACACCGTGAGGCCGGCGACGACATCGCCGCGCAGCCATTCGCCCCGGTACCCCTGCAGAGAGGGGAACAGCCAGCGTGCCGGGTTCACGGCGTCAGAGGCCGGAGATGCCCTCGCCGATCAGCTTCGCGCCGATGACGAGGCACAGGACCGCCATGATCGCGCCGTTGTTGTGGCCCATCCAGTTCTTCAGGCCCGCGAGGATGCGCTCGGCGCGGTCGCCCATCAGGAAGTAGATCGCCACCGGCAGCGCCGGCCCCAGCGTGCCTATCAGGATGAACACGGCCAGCGAGATGGCCTGCTGGCCGGCGGGGATGTCGGTCTTGGCGATCGCGGCGGCGGCCCCGACGGTGAGGATCAGGTTCTTCGGATTGATCGCCGAGAGCGCCACGCCCATCGCCACCGCCCGCTGCGGCGTGAAGCGGTCGATCGTCCGCATCCACCCGGGCAGCGGGGCGTCGGCGTCGCCCCGCGGACGACCGCGCCACTGCTTCAGCGCCACGAGCAGCAGCAGGGCGCCGAGCACGATCTCGAGCACGCTCACCCATGTCGCCGGCCCGTCCGACTCGCTCGCGTCGGCGCCGCTCGACGCCAGCAGCACGATCGTCCCCACGACGGTCAGGCCGAGCAGCCAGCCGCCGATGAAGGCCGGGCCGTTCGAGCGCGCCCGCGGGGTGCCGAGCATCAGGACGACGGCGATGATCGGCACGGGGCTGAGCGCAACGCCGACGCCGAGGGAGAGGACCTGTCCGATCGCCTCGGCCATCGCGCGCGAACAATACGGGTCGCCTACGTCGTAGCGTCGTCGAGGCTCGGCGCGATGCGCACCCGATCGGCAATGCCCGCCCGGCGCAGGATCGCGAGCGCCGGCGCGCGGACGTTCGCGAGCCGCAGCTCGATCCCGTCCGCGGCGAGCGCGTCGACGAGCTCACCGAGCGTGTCGGCGCGTCTGGACGTCGAGCTCCGTGCTCTGGGCCGAGGTCGAACACGACCGCCGCCGGTCGCGGCTCGGCGCGCGCCAGCGCCAGGATGCGCTCCTTGACCGCGTCGGTGTTCGCGTAGAAGAGCGGGCCGTCGCTGCGGACGACGAGCACGCCCGTCGGCGAGCTCCCAGTCCGGATGGCGCTCGACGTGCCCCCAGGTGCCGGTCGCGGGATCGCGAGCGAGCCGCCCGACCGAGGGCCGCGCGAGCCGCTTGATGACATAGACGAGCGTGAGCCCGGCGGTGACCACGAGGCCCTGCAGCACGCCGAGCAGCGAGGACCCCGAGCAGCGCCAGCCCGGCCCACACCACCGCGCTGCGCCGGATGCGGAAGAAGCGGCGCAGCTCGGCGACGCGGAAGAAGCCCGGCGACGGCCACCACCACGATCGCGCCGAGCGTCGCCTGCGGCAGGTCCTCGAAGAGCGGCGCGAGGAACGCGCCCGTGAGCAGGATCAGCCCGGCGGCGGCGATCGCCGCGAGCTGCGATCTTCCGCCCGCGCCGTCGGCCGCCGCGGTCTGGCTCGCGCCGCCCGACTGGACGAAGCCCGACGACAGCCCCGCGAGCAGGTTGGCCGTCGCCGAGCCCGACGAGGTCGCGGTTCGCGTCGACGCGGTAGCCGTGCTCGGTCGCGAGCGAACGTGCGACGCCGACCGCCTCGGCGCTCACGACCAGCACGCCGAGCGCGGGCGCGATCAGGTTCACGATGTCGTCCGCGCTCACGTCCGGGATCGCCGGGTCGGGGAGCGCGTTCGGCACCTCGCCCACGAGCGCGACGCCGTGGTCACCGAGATCGAACAGCGCCGTCGCGGCGATCGACAGCACGAGCACGATCAGCGTCGACGGGATCGCGGGCAGCGAGCCGCCGCGCCTCCCAAGCAGCACGGCGAGGCTGCCCAGGCCGACCGCGAGCGTCGTCGCCGTCGACGTCGCCGAGGTCTCCGAGCAGGTCCCACAGCCGCGGGAAGAAGTTGCCCTCCCCGGCGGGGATCCCGAGCACGCTCGGCAGCTGGCCGATCATGATCGTGAGCCCGAGGCCGAACAGGAAGCCGGTCATCACCGGCTTGGAGACGAGGTCCGCGATGGCGCCCAGGCGCAGCAGCCCGGCGGCGACGAGCACGGCCGCGGTGACGAGCGCGAGCGCGGCGGACAGCGCCGCGAAGCGGACGGGATCGCCGTCGGCGAGCGGCCCGACCGCGGCCGCCGAGACCGCCGACGTGGCGGTGGTCGCGCTCACCACGAGCTGGCGCGAGGTGCCGATCAGCGCGTAGCCGAGCATCGCGACGGGCGCCGCCATCAGCCCGGCCTCGGGCGGGAGCCCGGCGATCTGCGCATAGGCGAGCGCCTGCGGCGTGACCACCGACCAGATCACGACACCCGCGACCAGGTCCGGCCGCAGCCATTCGCGCCGGTAGCCGCGCGCCCAGGCGGGCGCGATCACTCGCCGAACACCGTTCTCCAGTCGTCCTTCACCGAGATGACCGTGAAGCCCGCGGCGAGCGCTTCCTCGGCGCCGGCGTCGTAGGCGATCGCTCGCTCCGCGTCGTCGTGGCGCACGAGCAGCCGCAGCGCGGGCACGTCACGAACGCCCGCGAAGCGCAGCATCGGGATGTCCCCGTTCGAGTTGCCGCCCGCCAGGGCGGGGCGCCTGCCGATCCGGCTCCAGATCCTCACCGGCTTGACCGGCCCGTCGTCGAACACGTCGAGCCCCTTCTTGACGACGAGCCCGTTGCCCTCGTCGTCGGAGCGGTAGTCGAGCATGAGGCTCGACCCGATCACTCGCTCGGGCGGGAGGTCGTAGAGGTCCGCGGCGATCGGCCGCATGAAGTCACGATCTCCGCCCGAGGCGATGTAGGTCGTGAAGCCCGCCCCCTCCAAGTAGCGCAGCAGCTCGACCATCGGAGTGAACGCGCACTCGCGGTAGGGGAGCCCGAGCGTCGGGTGCTGCGCGTCGGCCAGGAAGTCCACCGCCGAGCGCTGGTACTCCTCGACCGTCAGCTCGGCGAACGCGCTCGCGACGGCGTCGAGCAGGAGCTTCACGTCGGCGTCGTCGCCCCTGTAGTGCTTGACCATCGCTTCCCCGAGCCAGTCCATGTCGTGCTCGTAGGCGGCCTTCCACGGCTGGCGCGTGCGCAGCGACTCGTCCTGCTCGGCCTGCTCGGCGAAGCGGCGCAGGATGAAGTCGAGCTGGATCGGGATCGGCTTCTCGCACCAGAGCGTGCCGTCGTTGTCGAACACCGCGACGCGCTCCTCGGCGGGAATGCGCTCCGCCGCCTGCTCGGCGAACGCGACGATCGCCTCCGTGGTCGGCGTGTCGTTCCAGGACTCGAGGCCGGGCATGCGCACATCATGCCGTAGCTTGTGTCGGCCCAATCTCCGACAGGAAGGACTCGCAGTGAGTGATCTCGTAGCGATCGCCTACAAGGACGTTCCGACAGCGCAGCAGGTGGCAGGCAACCTCGGCGAGGCCGTCAAGGCCCACGAGATCGAGCTCGAGGATCTCGTGATCGTCGAGCACAAGGACGACGGCAAGATCAAGCTCCACCAGCCCTCGATGGCCGGCCTCGGCGCCGCCGGCGGCGCGCTCTGGGGCGGCCTCATCGGCCTCATCTTCTTCATGCCGCTGTTCGGCATGGCGATCGGCGCGGCGGCGGGCGCGGCCGGAGGCGCGATGTCGGACCGCGGCGTGGACGACAACTTCATGAAGAAGCTCGGCGAGGAGCTCACACCCGGCAGCGCCGCGCTGATCCTGCTGATCAGCAAGGTCTCGCCCGACAAGATCATCCCCAAGATCGAGATCCCGGGCACCATCATCCAGACCTCGCTCTCGAACGAGGACGAGACGGCGCTGCGCGAGGCGCTCGACAAGGCGAAGGCCTAGGACTCTCGGGCCGCGCGGCCCGGACGGCCGCGCGGCCAGCCACACAAGGAGACTCGGATGGCGAAGCCGTTCAAGGGCGAAATCAAGCTCGACATCCGCGACTCGACACCGGACTGGGACGCGTTCCTGCCGGACAAGGCGCCGGAGGGCGCGCCGAACGTGCTCGTCGTGCTCTACGACGACACCGGGTGCGCGGCCTGGTCGCCGTACGGCGGCCGCATCGAGATGCCGACCCTGGACCGGCTCGCCGAGAACGGCGTCACCTACTCGCAGTGGCACACCACGGTTGGGCGGTCGCGTTCTCCACGCCGTACAGGATGTTCAAGCGCTACTCGTACCAGGGCGGCGTGTGCGACCCGCTCGTGATCCACTGGCCTGCGGGCTTCGCCGCGAAGGGTGAGGTACGCGAGCAGTATCACCACTGCACCGACATCGTCCCCACCATCCTCGACTGCTGTGGCGTGGAGATGCCCGAGGTCATGAACGGCGGCGGTGGCGAGGGACTAGGCCACGCGACGCGGGCCGGCGAGCAGGCTCTCAGCGAGCCGCCGCTCGTCGCCCCCGACCGGCCGCGAGGTCACAGACAGCACGCTCCAGCCGGACCCGCCTCGGAGGGCGTCCTCTATCCGTGTGCGGATCGCCGGCTCCTCTTCCTCGCCCGCGATGAAGAGCGTGCGGAACACGGCCGCCTCGGGGCCTGCCTCGATCTCGTTGTTGTGCGGCCAGCGGCAGGGACCCGGATGGTCCCAGTGGCCGCAGAGCTCGACCGTCACGGCGGCGCCGACGCTCGCGGGGTCGACGCCGTCCTCCAGTGCGACCGACGCGGCGACGACGTAGGCGGTGGCGGGCACGGGGCGCAAGTCAATCAAGAACTGCCCGTGCCGGCCGGCCCCTGCGGGACCGGCCGCGGCCAGCACGCCGACCGCCAGCGCCTCCCGCTCGACAAGCACGGGCGCGTGCCCGTCGACGAGACGCTGCGAGTAATCGGCTCCCCACGCATCTGGGCGCTCGGAGACTGCGCCGCGGTGCCCAACGAGGCGACGCCGGGCGAGACCGATCCGGCAACCTGTCAGCATGCGCTCCGCCAGGCGCGCCGGCTCGCCCGCAACCTGCGCGACACCCCGCGCGCCTACAGCTACCGCACTCGCGGCCAGATGCTCACGCTTGGCAGCCGGCACGGGATCGCCCTTGTGGGCGGCCTGCGGGTGAAGGGCGTGCTCGGCTGGCTCATCGCTCGCGGCTATCACGTCCTGCAGCTGCCGTTCGCCGCCCGCCGCGCCCGCGTGCTGGCGGACTGGACAGCGGCCACACTGTTTCGGCGCGACGTCGCCGAGTTGTCGTCCTCGACCGCAGTGAAGGAGTGAGCAATGACAACGCAGCAGACATCCGGACACCGCCATCCTTCGCCGCTCGCGGCGCTGGTGATCGTGCCGGTCGTGGTGGCAATCGTGCTGACCCTGTTCGCCTGGCCGACCGCCAGGCTCGAGCCGCGTGATCTGCCGGTCGGCGTGGCCGGGCCGCCCGCAGCCGTGGGTCAGCTCGAGCAGCAGCTCGGCGCGAACCCCGGCGCGTTCGACTTGCACCGCTACGCGAACGAGGCCGAGGCGCGCGCGGCGATCGAGGACCGCGAGGTCTACGGCGCTTTCGTCGCGACGCCCGCGGGACCAAAGGTGCTGAGCTCCAGCGCCGCGAGCCCCGTGGTGGCTCAGCTACTCGGTCACGCCGCGGCTGAGACGGGCGCACCCACCGAGGACGTCGTCACGGCCGAGCACGGCGCGGCACTGCCGTCGTCGGTGCTGCCGCTCGTGATCGCCGGGCTCCTCATCGGCCTGGCCGCCTCGCTGCTCACCTCGAGCGCTGCCGGTCGCATCGGCCTGCTCGTGGCCGGCTCGGCGATCATCGGGCTGGTCGCGGCGGGCATCGTCCAGAGCTGGCTCGACGTCGTCGAGGGCGACTGGATCGTCAACGCCGGCGTGCTCGGCCTTACCGTGCTCGCCATCGGTGCGACCGTGACCGGCCTCTACGCCTGGCTCGGAGGAGCGGGCATCGGAGTGGCGGCGGCCCTGATGGTGTTTATCGGGAACCCGTTCTCCGGAGCCGGCTCGGCGCCGGAGATGCTGCCGGAGCCCGTCGGAGGGATCGGTCAGCTGCTGCCGCCCGGAGCGGGAGCGAACCTGCTCCGCAGCACCGGGTTCTTCGACGGCGCCGCCGCCGGCGTGCCGACGGCCGTGCTGCTGGCCTGGGCGCTGGGCGGACTCGCGCTCGTCGGCCTGGCGGCCATGCGGGGGCGGCGGCCAACCGCCGCCCCCGCACCGGTGGGGGTGTGAGCTCTCGCGAGCCTGACGCAGAGCACGATCATGTCGAGCTGGGCGGCACGTACTTGCTCGCGGTGAACACCGCTCCCTGCGGATCGCTCAGGACCGTCATTCGGACGTAGGGCGCATCCATGGGAGGGAGCAGTACCTTGCCGCCCAGCTCCTCGGCCTTCGCGGCGGCGGCGTCCGCGTCGTCGACCGCGAAGGTGATGCTCCAGTGGGGGCGGGCGTCCGGTTGGGTGGCGTCGAGCGGAAGCAGCCACGCGATGCAGTCCTCGAAGCCGGGCGGCGCCCCCTGGTCGGCCATCCGGCGACGCAGATCGGGATCGCGCTGCTCAAGGTGGTCGGCGTAGCCGGGACGGCGCCACAGCGAGGTCTCGTGGCCGTCCATGTCGAAGCGGTCGGCCTCCCAGCCGAAGACCTCCCTGTAGAAGGACTCCGCGGCGCCGGTGTCTGAGGTGCTCAGCTCGCTGAAGTTCCAGGTGCCGGGCTCGTTGACGAGCTGCGCGCCACGGTGGTTCCCCGCCTGCCAGACGCGGATCGCCGCGCCCTGCGGATCGGCGATCACCGCCATGCGGCCCGCCTCCATGACGTCGAAGGGCTCGGCGAGGACGCTGCCGCCCGCCGCCTTCGCCCGGTCGGCGGTCTCGTCGGCGCTGTCGGCCCAGACGTAGGTGTTCCATGCCGGCGGGCTCGGCGCGCCCTCCGTCTGCGAGCCGATCGCCGCGACATCCTTGCCGCGGATCGTCGCGACGAAGTAGTTCCCGGGCGCGTCTGCCGGCATGCGGTCCTCGAGCTCCCATCCGAAGAGGCCCGCGTAGAACACCGCCGCGGCCTCCGGGTCCGGCTGCTCGGTGTCCACCCAGCACGGGACGCCTTCCGGATACCCGTCGCGCTCCAGCATCGGCGTGCTTGTCTGCTCTGAGTTCTCCATGGGGCGCAGGCTACGAAAGGTTTAGGTCAGGATCTGTCCTCAATTTCGACGAAGATGTAAAGGCCATGACCGAGACCTCGAGCCGTCTGCTGACGCTCCTGTCGCTCCTCCAAGAGCGCCGCGAGTGGCCCGGCGCCGAGCTCGCCGAGCGGCTCGAGGTGTCGGGCCGGACCGTGCGCCGCGACATCGAGCGGCTGCGGGGCCTCGGGTATCCGGTCGAGTCGCTCACCGGGCCCGCGGGCGGCTACCGCCTGCAGGCCGGCACCGCCATGCCGCCGCTGCTGCTCGACGACGACGAGGCGATCGCGATCGCCGTCGGCCTGCGGACGGCGGCGCGCGCGTCCGTGAAGGGGATCGAGGAGACCTCGGTGCGGGCGCTCGTGAAGCTCGAGCAGGTCCTGCCCGCGCACCTGCGCCGGCGGGTGCGGGCGCTCGGCGCGGCGACGATGACGCTCCCGGCTGAGGGCCCGGTCGTCGACGCGCAGTCGCTCAGCGTCCTCGCGGCCGCCTGTCGCGACTCCGAGCGCGTCCGCTTCGCCTACAGCGGCCGAGACGGCGCCGCGAGCCGCCGCGAGGTCGAGCCGCACTCGCTCGTCAACCTCGGGCGGCGCTGGTACCTCGTCGCATGGGACACCGGGCGCCGCGACTGGCGGACCTTCCGCGTCGACCGGCTGTCGGGGCCCGCCACGACCGGAGTGCGCTTCGCGCCGCGCGAGCTGCCGGCGAAGGACTCCGCGACGTACGTCGCCCAGCGCATGTCGGCGGCGCCGAGCCGCTACGAGGCGAGGGTCACGTTGCACGCGTCCGCCGAGGAGATCCGCAGGGACGTCCCCGCGCACTGGGCGAGCGTCGAGCCGATCGACGATGAGCGCTGCGAATACCGCACGGGTGACGACGACCTCGACTGGCTCGCCGTGCGCATCGCGATGTTCCGGGTCGACTTCGAGGTCCACGAGCCGCCCGAGCTGCGCGAGCACATGCGTACGCTGGCGGAGCGCTACCGGCGCGCGGCGGCGGGCTGAGCTACTCCGCTCGCGACACCTTCACGGCCGTCCCGTAGGCGCAGATCTCCGTCCACGTGCTGCCCAGCTCGGAGGTGTCGAAGCGGAACGCGAGCACCGCGTTGGCGCCCTTGCCCTCGGCCTCCTCGACCAGCCGGTCGGTGGCGTGCTCACGCCCCTCGGCGAGCATCTTCGTCATCCCCTTGAGCTCGCCGCCCACCAGCGACTTCATCGACGCGCCGATCTGGGAGCCCACGTTGCGGGAGCGGACGGTGAGGCCGAAGACCTCGCCCAGAACCTCGTCGATCCGGTAGCCCGGAAGGTCGTTCATGGTGCTGATCAGCATCAGGGCGTCCCTCTCGTTATGCGGCCGTCCACCGTCGGCGCCACCGGTGAGTTGGCGCCGATGTACTCGATCGTCACCTCGAGCAGGCCGTCTCCCGGCTGCAGCACGTCGGTGCCGCTCGCCAGGACCGTGTAGCCGTCACCACCGGTCGAACATGAAGTCGTTGGTGACGATGCGGACGCTGTCGGCGGGCCCGATCGGCGTCAGCGGGCCGGCCGGGCCCTCCGGCGCGCGCGACACCTCGTCGATCACCGGCGTCGTGCCGCTGCAGTGGAACGTGAGCTTGAGCCCGGACACCTGCGGGAAGCGGCCGGTGGCGATGCTGCTGTTGCACACCGGGCTGAACCCGTTCAGGAGCGCCTCGCGGAGCTGTGCGCCGGTCAGCGTCTCGATCACCGTCCGGTTGCCGAACGGCAGCACGGCGAACACCTCGCCCCAGGTGATCTCGCCCGGCTGCTCGCCCGCCGACGGCGGCGTCGAGCAGCAGGTCCTGGCGCAGGCCGCCCGAGTTGGTCAGCGCGGCGTCCACGCCCGGGTACTTGTCGCGCATCGCGTCGGCGACCAGGTTGCCCATCGCCGACTCGTTCAGCCGGGTCGGGTCGCGCCGGATGTCGATCGACTGCGTCCCGATCACCTCGTTGCGCAGCTCCGCCGTCTCGGCGTTCGCCGCGTCGACGATCGCCTGCACGTCGGCCCGCGCCGCCACGCCGAGGTTCTTGGCGATGCGCGTCGACGGTCCCCGCCCACGCGACGTCGCTGCCCTTCACCATCAGCTGGGCCACCGAGTAGCTGCGCGCCGGCGTTGAACGCCCTCGACCACCGGGATCCGGCCGACGACCGTGTTCGCGGCCCGGTGGGTGTGGCCGGCGATCACGAGGTCGATCGTCGTGTCCTGGAGCGCCTCGACGATGCCGATGATCGGGCCCTCCCAGGGCGCCGCCGGCTGGCCGTCGATCGCGTTGGCGCCGAGCGCGGCGCCCTCGTGGATCACCACGATCTGCACCTTCACGCCGTGCCGGCGCAGCCGTGCGCGACTCGCGCTCGGATCCGCTCGGCCTCGTCGAGGAAGACGAGGCCGGCGGTCGCGTCGGCGCGCACGAGCTCGGGCGTCGTCCTGACCGTCGAGCCGATCACGCCGACGCGCACGCCGTTGACGCGGAACACCGTCGAGGTCTCCATCCAGTCGGGCGCGCGGCCCGTGTCCTCCTCGACGATGTTGGTCGACAGGAACGGGAAGTCGGCGCGCTCCTGGTGCTGCGAGGATGCGCTCCACGCCGAAGTCGAACTCGTGGTTGCCGAAGCTGGTGGCGTCGAGCCCCCACGCGTTCTCCACGTCGATCGCGGGCATGTCGTCGAGCAGCGCCGAGTTCGGCGGCGACGCCCCGACGTTGTCGCCGGCCGCGAGCAGCAGCGTCCGGCCCGGCAGCGCGTCGCTCTCCTCGTCGAACATCGTCGCGAGCTGCGGCGGCGCCGCCGACCGTCGACGTTCAGGCCGTCGATCAGCTGCGTGCGTCGGCTCGAGCTGCCCGTGGAAGTCGTTCAGCCCGATGATCGACAGCGGCGTGTAGCGGCCGCCCCTTCTTCAGCAGGTCGCGCCGCACGACGCCCTGGCTGTGCTGCGGCGACGGGCACGTCGAGCAGGAAGGCCGCCGTCGGCGCGAGGTCGATGCTGCGCACGTTGCGGACGCACGCCGCGCTCGATGGCGCTTGCCGCCGGCGAGGAAGGTCGCGCGCATGTTCGTGTTGGTGGCCAGGTCCTGCACGTCGGGGACGTAGCCGTGCTGCCCGAAGAACGCCGAGCGCGCGATCAGCGTGCCGGGCGTCGCCGCGTCGAACTGGTACGGCGGCGCCGAGAACACCACGAGGTCGCCCGTGCGCGTCGGGTGCGCCATGTCGGCCGTGCTGCCCGCGCCGTTCGGGATGTGGCGCGCCTCGGCCTTGGTGAAGGCGCGGTCGATCACCTGCCAGCCCTCGGGCTCGCCGTCGCCCGTCCAGTCGTTCTCGTCCTCGAGCGCGAGGAACGCCTCCTTGATCTGCGCGACGGTCGCTCGCCTCGTCGGCTGCGGCGACCTGCTGGAAGCGCCGGATTCACCGGGTCGCGGCCGGCGAGGTTGAGGTAGATCTGCACCGCGCCGCCGGCCCAGCAGGCCTTCGCCTTGCCGATCGTCTCGCCGGTCGCCGGACGGCAGTTCGAGGTCTGCGGCCGCGACAGCAGCCCGAGGTCGACGAGCACCTGGCTGGCGTCGATCGCCGCGAACTGCGGCGCGAAGCCGTGGTCGGACGAGACGAAGGTCGTGAGCTCGCGGTCGCGCAGACGCTCCTGCGCCAGCCGCATCGTCGCGTCCGAGCCCTGGTAGGCGCGGCGGATGAAGCGCTCGCGCTCCTCGACGCGGCCGTCGGGCGTGCCGTCGACCTCGACGTCGTCGTAGGCGGGGTTGCGCGCCCCGTTCGGCAGCCGCCTCGTGACGAGGCCGAGGAACTGGTGCTGGAACTCGTCGGTCACCGGGTAGCCGACGAGCGCGAGGTCGGGGCGGTAGGTGTCGAGCACGTACCTGATCAGCGGCCTGTAGGCCTTCTCCCAGTAGAGGCCCTGCTCCACGTAGGTCTCCTCGCTGACGATGCCCGCCTCGAGGACGGCGAAGTCGCCTGCCTGCGAGGACGGGAAGCGCTCGGCCACGAAGTCCTCGAAGCTGCCGCTGAAGCCCGGCTCGCCCGGCCAGCTCGGCCAGGACGCGATCGCCCGCGTCACGGACGTGTGGAACAGCCGCACCTGCGACAGGTCGGTGGCGAGCCGCTCGACCTTGACGAGCATCGCGCCCGTCTTGCCGTCCAGGTCGCCGCGCTGGATCGTGACCTTGACGTCGGCCCACTCGCCTTCCCGGAGGTCGCCGACGGAGTCGTCGCCGTCCTTCGTCGTCGAGAAGAGCACGCGGTCGTAGCGGCTGCGGCCGTCGTCGCGGCTGTCGTAGATGTAGGCGTTGAGGCCGTACTTGTCGATGCTCTCGTCGAGCACCCGCATGCGCATCTCCTGCGCGGTGCTGTACGACGTCGGGACGTCGGTCCAGCCGACGGCGGGGGAGGGCTCAGCCTGCGCGAAGGGCGCGTTCCCCGCGAACCCGGCGGGGTGGTCGAACTGGAGGCCGAACGACTGGGTGAACGACGCGGAGTCGGTCGGCGCGATGTAGTTGGTCGCGACGCCGCGGCCGGAGCGGAAGTTGCGGAAGTCGAGCGTCGGGCCGTCGATGGCTCCCCCGCGGCCGCCGGCCCATTCGATCTGGGCGACCTTCTTGCCGCCGCGCTCGGCCGCCTGGGCGATCGTCTCGGCCTGGAGCACGCCCGGATCGAACGCGGCCGTCCTGTTGCCGAACGGCTGGCCGTTCACGTGGAAGGTGTTGTTGGTCGAGCCCGTCACCCCCGGCCAGGCGCCCGTGGCGAGCGTGAACCAGCCGGCGCCCGTGTTCGGCGGCGCCTGGGTCAGCAGGCCGTTGCCGGAGGCCCGGGCGCCCCTGCGCAGGAGCTCGCGGAAGCCGGGCACGACGCCCTGGTCGGCGTACTTCGCCACCGCGTCCTGGCGAAGGCCGTCGGAGGCGAAGAAGAGGAGCTTGTCGTCGCGGCCGCCGTCGCCGGCCGCCGCCTTGCCGGCCGGAGTCCGAGAACGACCAGGCCGCACCGGCGCCGGTCGCCGCCAGTGCAGTGACCGCGGCCAGGACACCCACCGCTCTCGCCCGCACGCGGCGGTTCTCGGCTCGCCTCGACACGACCTTCGTCATCTCCCACGCCCTCCTGAATCGTCCAACCCGTCGTTCGGGCGGGGAGCCTACGCCTGTCGCGCTCGGGTGATTGTTAAAGGACCGGGTACCCGGCGGGAGTAGGCTCTAGGGAGGTATCCACCGTCGGGTGTCGCGCTCCTGCGCCCCCAGTGGGTCGTGTCCCTCGGGAGCAGTCAGGAAGTGCAGATGAGCGGACAGGACGACGGCGGCGGCTGGAAGTCGGCGGCGCGCGGCGAGTCGGCGTGGAAGGAAGAGCGCGACCAGGTGGCCACGCGCAACGACGCGGCGCAGAAGGCCGGCAAGCTGGAGCGCGACGAGTACACGCGCGAGCGCACGGCCGCCCGGAAGGCCGAGGAGGCGCGCAGGCACGCGTCGCTGACCGGACCTCGCCGGAAGGCTTAGCCTGAATCCACGCTCGGCGGGCTACTCGTCGCCAGCGCGAATCACGACGACGTGCGCGCCGTTGATCGCCAGCGGCTCGCCCGTCTCGGACAACGTCAGCCGGGCAAGCGTGCCGGAGCTGCTGCGCGCCGCGTTCTCGAGCTCCTTGATCACCTCGTCGATCGAGCCTTCGACCTCGAGCTGATCGCCGGTCGCGAGCAGGAGCTTGGTGGTCGCCATCAGGGCTTGGCAGAGCCGCCTGGCGCAATCGCCAGGTCGGGCTCGTCCGCTGCCGTCGCCAGCACGGGCCTCGGGCCTCAGGTGGCCGAGGACGTCGAAGCAGGATCGCTCGACATTGCGCCGGAGCTGCGCCGGCAGGGCCACGAGGGCCGTCCAGGGAGTCTGGGCAGGAGCGCCGAGATGGGCGAGCGCCGACCCCAGCCTTCCGGCCAGGCGCCTCGTCCGGCGGTCGCACATCGCCGGCGTCGACAACCGCCCATGCGGCGAAGGTGAGCCCGCCGACGCTGCCGGTGGCCGTGAGCAGCACCCCGGCCGCGGCCGCGGCCGCCACGCCCTCGGGACCGAGGATCAGCACGCTCGCGGCGGCGCCGACGCTGAGCCCGAACGGCAGCTGGCCGAGGCTCACCACGGCGATCAGCACGGCGACCGCGTCGAACACCGATGCGTTGACCCCGACCGCATGGAGCAGCAGCCAGTTGCGGGCGATCTGCGCGAACACCGCGATGAGCACGAAACCCACCAGGCGGTGGCGCCCGTGGAGGCTCTGCATCACCGCGAGCCCCTCCTTGAGCCAGCGCCCGTTCGCCAGCGCGAGGGTGCGCAGTGCGAGGCTCAGGCCGGCGATCACCGCCACGCAGACGAACGGCAGCCACCACGGCAGGCCGAGCGGCCCGACGAGGGTGAAAGAGGTGAGCGCGGCGAGCATGGCCTCGACCGTCAGGATCGGAAGCTCGGCGGCGATGAGGGTCGGTACGCGCGGCGTCTCCTCGGGGGCCCAGCGACGCAGGGCGGCGATGCGCGCTGCCGAGCTGAGCTGCCCGTTGAGCAGGCCGCCGACGAAGCCCATGCTCGACGCCCGGTAGAGGCGGCGCCGTGTCGACGGTCCCCCCGGACGCGCGGACGCAGACGAGCCAGGCCTCGCTGCGCGAGACCAGGGCGACCACCTGGAGCGCGATCGCCGCGATCACCACGAGCGCCGAGGCGCCCGTGATTCCTACGGAGAGCTCATCCCACTTCCCCACCAGCAGGGCCACGAGGGCCAGGCTGGCCAGCACGGAGAGCGTGATGGTCAGGACCGTGCGAGCGCGGCCTCTCGGCATCGGGATTGCCAAATCAGGCGGACGCGCGAAGATCGCTCGGCCCACTCCTCGCCTCTTTCGTTTGTCGGCGCGACAGGCAGAGGACTGGACCTGGGAGCCGCCGGGCAGGACCCGGGACGCGGGTGCACTCTACTCCTACCCGTAGGGGAGCAAAGTGCAACCGCTCCTAGGAGAGCTGGCGGACGTTGACCGCGCGCGGACCCTTCGTGTCGCTCTCTGCGTCGAACTCGACCTTGGCGCCCTCGGCGAGCGACTTGAAGCCGTCGCCGACGATGGCGCTGTGATGGACGAACAGGTCCTTGCCTGCCTCGTCGGGCGTGACGAAGCCGAAGCCCTTCTCGTCACTGAACCACTTCACGGTTCCGGTGGCCATTGATGTACCTCCACTGATGTTTCGTGCGGCGTTCGCGGAGGATGCTGGAGCAACGACTACGGGCGCTTGCACGGATTGGCCGAGCCTGGGCTCGACTTTGGACCAATCGACCGTAGCAGCATCACGCCTAGCTGTACAAAATGGTCTAACAAACAAACCAGCCTGTAAGTTGTTACCATGGGCCGCTTGCTCGAGCCAGTTCTTCAGCGAATCGCCGGAACGGCCACGGAGCTCGCCGGAATGCGCCGGTCCGGCCTGCTCGCCCTGCAGCGCCCCGGCCGGGTCGCGCGGATCGTCTCCGCTATCGCCCGCTACGGCAGTGTGGGCGGGATCCCCGCCGCCACCGCATGTGCGTTTCGGCGAGGCCGTGGCCCTCGTCGACGAGCGCGGCTCTCTCACCTACACGGAACTGCAGACGCGCTCGAATGCGCTTGCCCACGAGCTGCGCCGACGGGGCATGGACTCCGGCTCGACGGTGGGGATCCTCGCCCGTGGCCACCGCTGGTTCCTCGACGTCAGCTACGCGTGCGGGAAGCTCGGCGCTCGCATCGTCTACCTGAACACCGACTTCGCCGCCCCGCAGTTGCGCGACGTCGTCGCTCGTGAGGGCATCGACGCGATCGTGGCCGATGAGGAGTTCTGGGGCCTCGTCGAGGAGCTCGGCGGCGGGCACGAGCGGTTGCTCGCTTGGGTGGACGACCTCGAGGCCGAGCATCCTGCGCCACTGATCGAGGACCTGATCCGGCGCGGCTCACCGCTCGACCCGCCGCCGCCCCCCTCGCCGTCCAAGGTGGTGCTGCTCACCAGCGGCACCACGGGCACGCCGAAGGGCGCTCCGCGCGACCAGCCTCGCTCGATGACGAACGCGGGCGGGCTCCTCTGGAAGGTCCCGTTCCGGGTCCGGGAGTCCACCTTTGTCGCGGCGCCGAGCTTTCACTCGTGGGGATTCATCCACACGATGCTGGCGATCAGCCTGGGATCCACGGTCGTCGTGCAACGCAAGTTCGATCCGCGTCAGACGCTCGCCCTGCTCGAAGAGCACGGATGCACGGCGCTCGTGCTCGTGCCGGTCATGCTCCAGCGCCTGCTCGACCTCGGCGAGGACGAGATCCGCGCGCGCGACCTGTCGCGCCTTCGCATCATCTTCTGCGGCGGCTCTCAGCTCCACGGCGGGCTCGTCACGCGCGCGATGGACGTGTTCGGCGACGTCGTCTACAACCTCTACGGCTCGACCGAGGTCTCGTGCGCCACGATCGCCACGCCGGCCGACCTGCGGGCCGCGCCGCGGCTGCGCCGGCCGGCCGCCCCGCGGAACGCTCGTGCGGATCCTCGACGACAGCGGACGGCCGCTGCCCTCCGGTCAGACCGGGCGCATCTTCGTCGGCGGCGTCCTGCCGTTCGGCGGCTACACGGGCGGCGGCGGCAAGGAGATGATCGACGGCCTGCATGTCGACCGGCGACGTCGGCCACTTCGACTCCGCCGGCCGCCTGTTCGTCGACGGCCGCGACGACGACATGATCGTGTCCGGCGCCGAGAACGTCTTCCCCGCCGAGGTCGAGGAGCTGCTCGTCACGCACCCGGCGATCGAGGAGGCGGCCGTGATCGGCGTGCCCGACGATCAGTTCGGGCAGCGGCTCGCGGCCTTCGTCGTGCGCCGCGACGGCGCCGACCTCGAGGGCGACGACGTGCGTGACTTCGTGCGCGAGAACCTCGCCCGCTACAAGGTGCCGCGCGACGTCAGCTTCCTCAGCTCCCTGCCCGGAACCCGAGCGGGAAGATCCTCAAGCGAGCGCTGGCGACCGAGACGCCCGCGGAGGCGTGACCGGTAGGCGCTGGCGGCCTTGCTCGCGATCGACGAAGTCGTTGTCCGGTTCGGCGGCGTGCGGGCGCTCGACGGGCCGTCGTTCGAGGTCGAGCGCGGCTCGATCTGCGGCCTGATCGGCCCGAACGGGGCCGGCAAGACCACGCTCTTCAACTGCGTCAGCCGTCTCTACACGCCGGAATCGGGGCGAATCGAGTTCGACGGCGAGGACCTGCTCGCCCGCGCCCCGCACGAGATCTCGGCGCTCGGCATCGCGCGCAGCTTCCAGAACCTCGGCCTGTTCGCGTCGATGAGCGTGCGCGAGAACGTCATGCTCGGCGCGTTCGGGCGGGCCAGGCCGGGCTTCCTCGCGTCCTCGCTGCGATTGCGCGCGGTCGGCCGCGCCGACCGGCGGCTGCGGGTCGAGGCCGACGAGGTGCTGGACCGGCTCGGGCTCGCCGGCGTCGGCGACCACCCGGCCGCCGGGCTGCCGTACGGGACGCTCAAGCGGGTCGAGCTCGCCCGGGCGGCCCTGCAGCGGCCGCGCCTGCTGATGCTCGACGAGCCCGCGAGCGGCTTGACCCATTTCGAGGTCGATGAGCTCGCCGGCCTGATCCGGTCGCTGCGCGACGAGCTCGACCTGACGGTGCTGCTCGTCGAGCACCACATGGGGCTCGTCATGGGCCGTCTGCGACCAGGTCGTCGTGCTCGACCTCGGCCGCAAGATCGCCGAGGGCGAGCCGCGCGAGGTCCAGGCAGGACGCGCACGTGATCGAGGCCTATCTGGGGGCGCCCGCATGAGCTTGCTTCGAGGTCACGGGCCTGCGCGCCTCGTACGGACAGGTGCTGGTGCTCGACGGCATCGACTTCGCCGTCGCCGAGGGCCGAAGGTGGCGATGCTCGGCCCCAACGGCGCGGGCAAGACCACGACCCTGCGGGCGCTCTCGGGCATGGTCCAGACGACGCGGCCGGGCGGAGTTCGACGGCGCGAGCCTGGTCGGCAAGGCCACCGCGGAGATCGCGCGGCGCGGGGTGGCGCACGTGCCCGAGGGCCGCGGCACGTTTGGCGTCGCTCACCGTCGAGGAGAACCTGCGCCTCGGCGCCTACGTCCGCCGCGACGGCGCCGCCGTGCGCGAGGACATCGACCGCTGCTTCGGCTGGTTCCCGCGCCTCGAGGAGCGCCGCCGCCAGCAGGCCGGCAGCCTGAGCGGCGGCGAGCAGCAGATGCTCGCCGTCGAGCCGCGCGCTGATGTTGCGGCCGCGCCTCCTGATGCTCGACGAGCCGTCGCTCGGCCTCGCGCCGATCGTGACCAAGGAGCTGTTCGAGGCTGCTCGGCGAGATCTGCGACGAGCAGGGCATGACGGTGCTGCTCGTCGAGCAGAACGCGAACCTCGCCCTCGACTTCGCCGACCACGCGCTACGTCCTCGAGGCCGGCCGGATCGCCGCTCGACGGACCGGCCGACGACGTCAGCGCGACGACAGACGTCCGTCGCTCCTACCTGGGGTACTGAGGTGGATCAGTTCATCCAGGTGGTCGTCGACGGGATCGCGACCGGCGTCGATCTACGCGGCCATGGCGCTGGCCCTGGTGCTGATCTTCCGCTCGACCGGGATCGTCAACTTCGCCCAGGGCGAGATGGCGATGTTCACGCACCTTCGTCGCCTGGGGCGCTCTACGAGGCGCGGCGTCCCGCTCGGCCTCGCGATCCTCACGACCCTCGGCCTGTCGTTCGTCGCGCGGCATGGTGATCGAGCGAGTGCTGATCCGCCACGTTCGAGGGCGGCGATGCCGCTGACGCTCGTGATCGTCACGCTCGGCCTGCTCATCCTGCTGAACAGCCTGGCCGGCTGGATCTGGGGCTCGGCAACCGCGGCTTCCCGAGCCTCTTCTCCGACGACGGCCGTCACGCTCGGCGGCGTGCGGCTGAGCGTCGAGTCGCTCGGCATCGTGGCCGTCCTGCTCGGCGTCGTCGGGCTTGCTGTTCCTGCTCTTCCAGCGCACCAAGATCGGCCTCGCGATGCGCGCCGCGGCGCTCAATCCGGCCTCGAGCGCGCTCGTCGGCGTGCGCGTCGGCCACATGCTGATGCTCGGCTGGGGGCTCGCCGCGGCGCTCGGCGCGCTCGCCGGGGTGCTGGTCGCGCCGCGCCTGTTCCTCGACGTCGAACCTGATGGGCGGCGTGCTCGATCTACGCGTTCGCCGCGGCGGCGCTCGGCGGCTTCGACAGCCCGGTCGGCGCCGTCGTCGGCGGCTGGATCATCGGCGTCGAGCGAGAGCCTCGCCGGCACCTACGTCGACTTCATCGGCGCCGACCTCAAGATCCTCGTGCCGCTGACCATCATCTTCGTCGTCCTGCTCGTGCGGCCGTCGGGCCTGTTCGGCACGCGACGACGTGGCGCGCGCGTGAATCCGGTGAAGAACGCGCATCGCGCTCGATCTGTCGCGCTCGTCCTGGTGGCCGTCCTGATCCCGTTCTTCTTCGGCGAGTACCGCGTGAGCCAGTTCACGCTCGTGCTCGTCTACGCCGTGGCGGTGCTCGGCCTCAACCTGCTCGTCGGGCTACAACGGCCAGATCTCGCTCGGCCACGGCGCCTTCTTCGCGCTCGGCGCGTACACCGCAGCCCTGCTGATCGAGAAGGCGAGCGTCCCCTACCTGCTCGCCGTGCCCGCCGCGGGGGCCGTCTGCTTCGCCGCCGGCTTCCTCTTCGGCATCCCGGCGCTGCGCCTGCACGGCCTCTACCTCGCCCTCGTCACGCTCGGGCTCGCGATCGCGATGCCCCAGCTGATCAAGCGCTTCGACGGGCTCACCGAGGGCACCCAGGGCCTCGTCGCCGAGCAGCCCACCGTCGCCCGGCTGGCTGCCGCTCGCCGACGACCAGTTCCTCTACCTGCTCGTCCTCGCCGTCGCCGCGCCTGATGTTCCTGCTCGCCTGGAACCTGACGCGCGGCCAGCTCGGTCGCGCCGTCAAGGCGGTCCGCGACGCCGAGCTCCCCGCCTCGACGCTGGGCGTCGACCTGGCCGCCACCAAGACGCGGATGTTCGCGATCAGCGCGGGCTACGCGGGCGTGGCGGGCGCGCTCTACGTCTTCGCGATCGGCTTCGTGGCGCCCGAGGCGTTCACGCTCACGATCTCGTTCGCGTTCCTGGCGGCGGTCGTGGTCGGCGGCCTCGCCACGATCTCGGGCGCGCTGCTCGGCGCCCTCTTCATCGAATTCGTCCCGGTCTACGCGAGCGACGTGAACACCGCAATGACCGGAGTGATCTACGGAGGCGTGCTGATCGCCGTTCATGTGGCTGCTGCCCGAAGGCGCAGCCGGCCTGCCGCGCCGCGTGCGCCGGCTGGCCGCGCGACGGCGCGCGCACGACCTCGCGCGCCCCGAGCAAGTGGTGACCCCGGCGGCGGAGAAGCTGCCCGCCGGCAAGACCTGACAACGCGAGAAGGAGAAGCCGTGTCGAAGAGATGGAACCTGCGAATCGTCTGGCTGGCCGTGCTGGCCGCCATGGCGCTGACGGTCGCGGCCTGTGGACGAGACGACGACGACGGAGGCGCCAGCGACCCGGGCATCACCGACGAGACGATCAAGCTCGGCGGCAGCTACCCGTTCAGCGGACCGGCATCCGCCTACCGCACGATCGAGGCGGGCGCCCAGGCGCGGTTCAAGGCCGTGAACGCGGAAGGCGGCGTGGACGGCCGCGAGATCGAGTTCGTCACGCTCGATGACGCCTACGAGCCGCCCAAGGCGGTCCAGAACTCGCGCCGGCTGATCCAGGAGGAGAAGGTCTTCGCGCTCTTCAACACGGTCGGCACGGCCAACGGCGTGGCGGTCTGGGACTACGTGAACAAGGAAGAGGTGCCCCAGGTCTACGTGGCCTCGGGCTCGTCGATCTTCGGCGCGGACGTCGAGGCGCATCCGTGGACGATCGGCCTGCAGCCCGACTACACGACCGAGGCGCAGGTGTACGCCGACTTCCTGAAGAAGGAGAAGCCCGGCGCCAAGGTGGCCGTGCTCTATCAGAACGACGCGTTCGGCGAGGAGATCCTGGGCGCCTTCAAGGCGGCCATCAAGGGCGGGGACGCCAAGATCGTGGCCGCGGAGAGCTACGAGGTCACCGACCCGACCATGTCGTCGCAGATGGCGAAGCTGGCGAACAGCGGCGCCGACACCTTCCTCAGCGTCACGACGCCGAAGTTCGCGGCGCAGGCCATCGCGGCGCAGGCGAAGCTCGGATGGAAGGTCCTCCACATCCTCAACAACGTGAGCGCATCCAAGACGCTGGTGCTGGCGCCGGTCGGGTTCGAGAACGCTCAGGGCATCGTCTCGACATCGTGGTTCAAGGACACCGAGAGCCCGGAGTGGGCGGACGATCCGGACATGAAGGAATACAAGGCCGCCCTCCAGGAGTACGAGCCGAAGGTCGACCCCAACGACCCCTTCGCCGCGTACGGCTGGATAGCCGCGAGCACGATGATCGAGGCGCTGAAGGGCATGGAAGAGCCAACGCGCGGGGCGCTGATGGAGTCGGTGCGCAACATGGACCTCGAGATCCCGCTCGTGCTGCCCGGGGTCGAGGTGCAGACGGACGGGACCAAGGACGGTTATCCCGTCGAGGCGATGCAGATCATTCGCTTCGAGGGTGAGAACTGGAAGTACGAGGGCGAGGTCATCCAGGCCCCCCACTGATACGCAGGCCCGGGGGGCGCCTGCGGCCCCCCGGGCGCGCACCGGTGTTTGTTACGAATTTGACAAACAGTCGGGACTGCACCTAGTCTGGCGTTCTCACAGCGGGGTTGTGGCGGTCAGCCCGCCCTCCTCTGCTGTATGCGTGAGGAGAGGGGGATCTGATGCGTTCCAGGGGTTGGGCGTGCCTTGGCCTGCGGTTCTTTGTGATCGGCGGGGTGGTGGCCGCGTTCCTGGTCGGCCCGGTCGGGCCGGCCGCGGCGGACTATCGGGTCGACTACACGATGAGCAGGATCCTCACGAGCCTCGAGCCGGACGTCTCGCCGGCGGGCGCGAACAACTGGGCCTGCAAGCCAAGCGCGGCCCACCCCCAGCCGGTGATCCTGGTGCACGGCCTGTTCGGGAATCAGCACGACAACTGGTACACGCTCTCGCCGCTGCTCGCCAACAACGGCTACTGCGTATTCACGATGAACTACGGCGGCCCCGCGCAGCTGTTCCCCTGGGTGTACGGCATCGGCACGCTGGAGGAGAGCGCGGCGGAGCTGGCAGCGTTCGTCGACAGGGTGCGCGCCGCCACGGGCGCGGCCGAGGTCGACCTCGTCGGCCACTCACTGGGCGCCACGATGCCCCATTACTACCTCAAGAACCTCGGCGGCACCCGCATGGTCGACGACTTCGTCGGGCTCGCTGCCGCCGTCAAGGGAACCACCGCCTGGGGGATCGGCACGATCGGCGGGTTCCTCGGCCTCAACGGCCTTGCCCGCATCGTCAGCCCCGCGAGCGAGCAG
Source organism: uncultured Thermoleophilaceae bacterium (assembly GCA_963788595.1). Lineage (GTDB taxonomy): Bacteria > Actinomycetota > Thermoleophilia > Solirubrobacterales > Thermoleophilaceae > JACVRW01. The sequence goes on along the minus strand of CAWBHC010000006.1, from coordinate 15,941 downwards.
ATCCTGAAGGGATCCTCGTTCCTCCGCAACCTTCACGCCGGCGGCATCACCCGCCCGGGGGTGAGGTACACGAACATCGTGACCCGCTACGACGAGATCGTCACCCCGTACACGAGCGGACTGCTGCCGGCGGCGCCGAACGTGACCAACCGGGTCGTTCAGAGATCGTGCGTCTGGGACTTCGCGGCGCACGTCGGGGTCGTCTTCAGCCCCAACGCGCTGCGGCTCGTCCTCAACGCCCTCGACCCGGCCCATGCCCGGTCGTCCTGCCGGTTCATACCGACCATCTTCTAACGAGGCGCTTTCTTCGGATCGCTCAGCGCGGCTCTGGCGGAGCCTGGCCGCGTCGCGATCTCAGCTTGTCACAAATTTGACAAACAGTCAGGTCTGCCCTTATTATGCGGTTTGTCACAAGGAGGCGTGGCGGGTGAGGCCGCCGCGCCCGGCTGTGTACAACGGGGAGAGGGGATCTGATGCGTTCCATGCGTTGGGCGCGCCGTGGCCTGCGGTTTTTCGTGACCGGCGGGGTGATGGCCGCGTTCCTGGTCGGCCCGGTCGGGCCGGCCGCGGCCGACTACCGGGTCGACTACACGATCGGCAAGATCATCACGAGCCTCGAACCGGACGTCTCGCCGGCGGGCGCGAACAACTGGGCCTGCAAGCCAAGCGCGGCCCACCCCCAGCCGGTGATCCTGCTGCACGGCCTGTTCGCGAATCAGCACGACAACTGGTACACGCTCTCGCCGCTGCTCGCCAACAACGGCTACTGCGTATTCACGATGAACTACGGCGGCCGCATCGGCATCCTGCCCTTGGCATATGGGATCGGCCCGATGGAGGAGAGCGCGGCGGAGCTGGGGGCGTTCGTCGACAGGGTGCGCGCCGCCACGGGCGCGGCCGAGGTCGACCTCGTCGGCCACTCGCTGGGCGCCACGATGCCGCACTACTACCTCAAGAACCTCGGCGGCGCCGCCAAGGTCGACGACTTCATCGGCCTCGCACCCGCGGTCAAGGGAACCTCGCTCTGGGGAATCGCAACGATCGGCACCTTTTTCGGCCTCACCAACCTGACCGCCCTCGTCCTCCCGGTGACCGAGCAACTTGGCACGGGATCGCCGTTCCTGCGCGAGCTCAGCGCCGGCGGCATCACGCGCCCGGGGGTGAGGTACACGACCATCGTGAGCCGCTACGACGAGATCGTCACCCCGTACACGAACGGACTGCTGCCGGCGGCGCCGAACGTGACCAACCGGGTCGTTCAGAACTCCTGCATCTTGGACTTCGCGCTACACGTCGGGGTCGCCTACGACCCGAACGCGCTGCGGCTCGTCCTCAACGCCCTCGACCCGGCCAATGCCCGGTCGTCCTGCCGATTCGTACCGGCCGTCTTCTGATGTAGACGACTCCTCGGCCTGAAATATCACATGGATTGGGTGATGCGCGCGCGCGGGTGCGGATGTACGCTCGACGATGGTGATGCAGGCCCGGACCTATGAGATCCACCTGCGCGGCCGGCTCAGCCCTGCGGTGCGGGCCAGCTTCGGCGAGCTGGCCAGCAGCGAGAAGCCCGCCGAGACGGTGCTGCACGGGCCGATTCGCGACGACGCCGAGCTGTACGCGACGCTCAACCGGATCCAGTCGCTGGGACTGGAGCTGCTCGAGTTGCGGCGCATACCCGACCCGCCGCAGTGCGGCCAGAGCGGCGCTGCCGCGAAGGCGGACAGCACCTCCGTCAAGGGTTAGAACGCCCGCCCGGCTGGACGGCGGGTCAGTTCTTGTCGAGCAGCTGCAGCCGACGCGCTCGGTCTACGGCCTCGGTCCGGCGGTGGGCCTTGAGCTTGCGGTAGATCGCCTTGAGATGGGTTCTGACGGTGTTCTGAGAGAGGGCCAGCTCGTCGGCAATCTCGGGCATCGTGAGCATCGTCGGCAGGTAGACGAGCACCTGGAGCTCGCGGTCGGTGAGCGGCTCCTCCGGGGCTGCCCCCTCCGCCTGGCCGTCGGCGGGGTGTGACTCGAGCACGGCGAGCGCTTGCCCGAGCAAGGCCGAGTGGGCGCTCCCGCCGGCGAGCTGCCGCTCGAGCAATGGGCTCAGAGAGGGCCCGTAGAGGGTGAGCGAGCGCAGCATGCCCGCAGAGGCGAGAATGTCGACGGCACGCGCCACGGCGAAGTCGGCCGCGGGAAGTTCGTCCTGGGCGTCGCGCGCAAGTGCCTCGACGAGCCACGCGTGCGCGGGAAGATGTGCGATCCCTGGTTCGTTGCCGTTGAGCGCGGGGGCGACCGTCTTGCAGGCCGCGGCTGGGTTACCCTCGAGGAGGTCGATGCGAGCGCGCTCGGCGAGGACGCCAGGATTGGCTCCGCCGTTTTCCCCCATCGGCCGGAGTGCTTCGCGCGCAAGCTCCAGTTCCCCTTGGGAGATCAGCAAGCGGGCCTCGAGCTGCTGAAGGCCCGCCAGGAGGGGGTGGCCGGCCGGCAGCATTCGTGCCCCCTCACGCGCCGCGCGGATCTCGTCGAGCGCATCCCTGAGGCGTCCCCGAGCCTCGAGGATTAGGCCGCGGATGGTGCGGCCCGTAAGCCACAGCAGCGACTCCCGATTCGAGTGGAGTGCCCGCTTCGCCAGCGCAAGCAACCGCTCGGCCTCGTCCAAGTCCAGTCGCTGGGCGGCGGCATAGGCGCGCATCTGTAGCGCGGGGCTCGCGGGCCAGGTGTCCATCCACCCTCGACGCTGGGCGATCGCGATCGCCTCGCCCGCGTGGCGGTCCATCGCCTCCGCGTCGCCGGTGAGATCCGCGGCGAGCGCGAGGTAGGAGCTCGCGACCATGCTCGGCCAGTCTGACTCCGCGTGATGGGCCGCGGCAAGCGACTGCTCCAGTGTGCGCGTGGCCACACCGAGGTCTCCCATCCAGAGCGCCGCGATACCTACATTGGCGAGCGCGAAGCTGCGCAGCTCAGCCGCGATCGTCTCGTGCGCCGCATCGCTGCGATCGAGCAGCTCCTCGGCGAGCGCCGACACCTGCGGGAAGTCGCGGTCCATCCGCGCCAGCTGCAGCTTCACCAACGTCAGCATCAGCTCGGACGACGGGGCGAGGCGGCCACCCTCGGCGAGCGCCCGCTCCAGCGCCATCTCGGCGCCCGCCCGATCCTCGCGTTCAAGCAGCAGCGCCGCCAGCCCCAGGCCCAGCTCGGGGTGTCGTTCCTGCTCGTCGGGTGGCAGAGAGACAACCATCGGCGCCGCCGTTTCGATGCTGCCTCTGAGGATCAGTCGCACACCCTGGTCGGCCACCAGACGCGCTGCGAGCGACCAGACCTGACCCTCGACGGCGTGCCGCAATGCCAGGGCGTTGTGGCCACGCGCGGCGAAGACCTCGGCCGCGCGAGCATGCAGCTTCGGGACCTCCCCGGGCAGCTCCAGCCGCAGCCGGGCACGCAGGAACTCGGCAAACAGGGCGTGATAGCGGTACCAGTGCCCCCGGTTGTCCACCGCCGCTGCGGGCACCCCCGCCCGCTCGAGCTGAGACAGCACCTCGGCGCCGTCGGCGCTCCCACTCAACACTTCCGCCAGCTCGCCGTCGAGCGTGTCCACCACCGACGTGCGCAGCAGGAACTGCCGGCGCTCCAACGGCTGGGCGGCCAGCACCTCGGACACCAGATAGTCGCTCACGGCCCTGTCCTCGCCCGTGAACTCGTTGATGAACCGGCGGCCGTCGGGATGCGAGCGAAGCGAGGCGGCCGCCAGCCGCAGTCCGGCGGGCCAGCCCTCGGTATGCGCCCAGAGACGGCGCACGCCGTCGTCCCCCACCGGCTCGGCCAGGCCCTCCAGCAGGGCGCCGGCCTCGCCGACCGTGCATGCCAGCTCGGCCGCGTGCAGGTCCGTTACCCCCCCGGCCAACCGCAGTCGCCCCAACCGCAACGGCGGGTCGACCCGCGAGGCGAGCACCAGCCTCAAATTTGCGCTCGGATGACGCAGCACCGGCTCGATGGCCGGCGCGACCGTGCCCGCCACCTCATGGAAATCATCCAGCACCAACACAACCGGCTGGTCGCGCTCCGCTAGCGCGTCGACCAGCGCCGGAACGAAGGCCTCGACCGGCGCACGCACCGGAACCTCGAGCGACTCCACCGGCCCGCCCACTCCCGCCGCCTTCAGTGCCTGCAACACGACCCTCCAGAAGCGGCGACGGTGGGCGTCGCCGGCGTCCAAAGCCACCCAGGCCACCGGCCCCGGTGCGCGGCCCGAGGCCGCCCAGCTCGACAACAGCACCGTCTTGCCGGTGCCGGCCGCCGCGACCACCAACGTCAGTGGGCCCGCGACCGCCTCGTCCAGCCGGTCCAAGAGCCGTTCTCGCTTCACGGCGCCATGCGGCTGGCTGGGCACCATGACCTTCGTCGCTACCGCCGTGGTCACGGGCTACGGTCCTGCAACGGCGGCTTTTTGGTGGCGAGCCATAGTTAGACCCGTCGATCCCGCAGGCCTGGTAAACCATCCTCACCAGCCCAACCGAACTCCGGGACCGGCAGATCGCCGCGCGAACCTTACCGGTACGCGTCGCCGGAGGGGGTTACCTTTCTGTCCCTTCGTCCCAACCGGCAGGATTGCGCGGCCCGGGCACGCCCGCCTGCCCAAGGGCACCCCGCCGGGTGCCCGCGGGTATTGAGTCTTGCTACGCCGCTGCGCCGTTCGAGGCCTGGCGGTAGAGGGTCACGACGACCGCTCCGCCGAGCCCGATGTTGTGCTGGAGGGCGGTCTTGGCGCCGTCGACCTGGCGCTTGCCGGCCTCTCCGCGCAGCTGCCACGTGAGCTCCGAGCACTGCGCCAGCCCGGTGGCGCCGAGCGGGTGGCCCTTGCTGATCAGCCCGCCGGAGGGGTTCACGACCCAGCGGCCGCCGTAGGTCACGTCCTCGTCCTCGACGAGCTTGTGGCCCTCGCCCTCGCCGCAGAGCCCGAGCGCCTCGTAGGTGATCAGCTCGTTGCATGAGAAGCAGTCGTGCAACTCGATCACGTCGACGTCCTCGGGCCCGAGCTGCGCCTCCTCGTAGACCTCCTGCGCAGCCCGCTCGGTCATCCTGCCACCGACGACGCTGATCGCCGACCTGTCGTCGAAGCTCGAGTCCATGTCGGTGACCATCGACTGGGCCACGATCTCGACGGCGCGATCGCCAAGCCCGTGCTCCTCCACGAAGCGCTCCGAGGCGACAATCGCCGCGCCCGAACCGTCGGAGGTCGGGGAGCACTGCAGGAGCGTCAGCGGCTCGTAGATCATCCGCGCGTTCCTGACCTCGTCCAGGGTGTACTCCTCCTGAAACTGCGCGTACGGGTTGTTGACCGAGTGCTTGTGGTTCTTGAACCCGATCCACGCGAAGTGGTCGAGCGTCGAGCCGTAGCGCTGCATGTGCTCGCGCCCGGCGTTGCCGAACTGCTGGGGCGCCGGCGGCGCGGCCTCCGGCTCGAAGAGCTCGGCCATGACCGCGTCGTGACGGCTGAGCGGGCTCTCGCGGTCCTCGAACATCGCGCTCAGCGACCCGCGGCTCATCTTCTCGAAGCCGAGCGCCAGCACGCAATCGTGCAGACCGCCCTTCACGAGGTTGCGAGCCAGGTACAGCGCCGTCGAACCGGTCGAGCAGTTGTTGTTCACGTTCGTGACGGGAATCCCGGTCAGTCCCAGCTCGTAAATCGCCCGCTGGCCCGACGTCGAGTCGCCGTAGACGTACCCGACCGCAGCGGCCTCGACGTCGCTGTATTCGATGCCGGCGTCGGCGAGCGCCTTCGTGCCGGCCTCGCGTGCCATGTCCGGGTAGTCCCAGTCGAGGCGCTGCGGCTTCTCGAACTTGGTCATGCCCACGCCGATCACGTAGGTCCGATTGCTCATGGTTCTCCTGCTCCTTGGTCGATCGTCAACAGGTCGATGAGCGGGCGCCGGAGCTGGGCCCACAGTGAGTCGAGCGCGGTCTCGTCGCGTGTCATCCCGAGCACCGCGAGGCCGCGCATCGCGGAGAGGACCACCAGCAGGGCGCCGTTGCCTCGCGCGCCTAGGACCCGATGGCCGGCATCGCCCACACCGCTTGCCATCTGCCGCTCGAGCTCGAGGAGAGGAGTCCGCAGCGCAGGATCGGTACGCGCGCCCACCCACAGCTCGAGAACGGCTTGAAAAAGCGGTCCCGAATGGCTGTGCCACAGGAGGTCGAGGCCACGCTCCAGCCGTGCCTGGCCGTGTGGCAGATCATCAAGCTCGTCGCTCAGCTCGGCATGCAGCTCCGCTGTACGACGCCGAGCGAGGTGCGCCACCGCTTCCGAGACCAGCACCGACTTGGTGGCGAAATGATGGACCTGGGCGCCGCGAGAGACTCCGGCGCGCCGCGAGATCTTCGTCGTGGTGGTGTGCGCGTATCCGTCCTCGACGACGCAAGCAATGGTGGCGTCGAGCAGGCGCGCACGCGTCACCGCTCGTCGCTCCGCCTGGGTGCGGCGGCCTCTCCCCTGATCTGTCTGCTCGGCTGGCTTCACGTCTAAACTGTACGCCGAAAGAAAGAAAACCGTCAAGCCGGTTTGTATTTAACAAACAACTATGCTCGTATGTTACCGATGCCAACCCAGGTCGGGCCTGAGCACGACGCCCTCTGCGGGCGGGCCTAGGTCGTGCCCTCGAGCAGCGCGAGCGCGATGGCGTTCAGCTCGTCTGCGAGCTCGGGCAGCTCCGCGGTGCGCTCGACCGCGCACCCAGACCGCCACCAGCTGGTCGAACCCGGCCGTCACCACGAACAGCGCGTCGTCCGAAGGCATCATCTAGCTCCGGCTCCTCACGCCGGATTGCTTCGAACGAACGGCCCAGCCGCTCACCCCAGCGCACGAGCTCCGCGTCGCGCGCCGCGAGCGCCACCGGCCCCGCCGCATTGATCTCGACCAGATAGCTGCGCGCGAAGCGTGGCTCGGCGGCGAGCGTCACGAGATACTCGCGCTGTGCCGCCTGCAACCTGGCTCGGGCGTCGCCCATCGGCCGTCAGCGCCGCGGCGTCCGCGCGCTCGGCCAGCACCTCCGCGCCGAGCCTGTACGCCTCGAGAAAGCAGGCCTCCTTGGACTCGAACAACGCATAGAAGGTCGAGCGCGACACCCGCGCCGCGGCGACCACATCCGACACCGTCGCCGCCAGGTAGCCCTTGTCCGCGACCACCTGCGTCATCGCCTCCAGCAGGCGCGCCCGCTGCGGCCCGCCACGACCCTCCAGCAACGGCGACACCGCAGGATGCGACGCAACGAAGGAACGTGCAGGCGCGGGCATGTCGGGCAAACCCTATCGGCAGAGTCCCAGGCCCGGGCGATGCTGGGGTTCGCGGATCAGCTCGCGATGGAGTACGTCTTGCGTCGCGCGCTCAGCTTCCACGCGCGCGCGTAACCGTTCGAAGACTCTGCTTCCGCCGCGCGCTGTTCGGCGAGGGCCGGGCGGAACCAAGACGTGAGCGGCATCTCGTCCACGACCTGGACGATGTCGGGCCGTGCGCCGGGCTCGAGTGCGCCGAGGGCGCGTGTGAGCTGCCGCGCGTCGAGCTCACGCCCGGGGCGCAGCCTGACGGCGGCAATCGCCTGGTCGCCTCCGCGTGGTCGCGTGTGGCGGTAGCACGCTGCCAGGTCGACGGCGTCGATGGTCCCCAGTGCGCTCTCGACCTCGCGCGGAGAAATGGTGCCGTGTTTGGTCGCGATCAGCGCCTCCGCGCGATCGACGAGCCACAGGTCGCCGTCCTCGTCGCGCCGGAAGAGGTCCCCTGTCGAGGTCCAGGCGTCGTCGGGCGAGAAGACCCCGCGCGAAACCGTCTCCTCGCCGAGATCGGTGACCGGATCCACCTCGACGAGCAGCATGCCGGCCTCCCCGGGCGGGCAGGGAATCGCGAAGCCGTCGTCCCCAGTCACGAGCCGGCGCGCGGCAGTGTCGTAGCGCACCACCCGCACCCGCGGTGTGCCTGGCAGCGGCCTACCCATCGCTCCGATCTTGCGCCCGCTCACGTTCGCGAGGATCGCGCCCGAGCGCGTCGAGGCGTACATCTCGAGCACATGGGCGGGCGCGAAGCGCTCGAGCACCCGCTGCCAGAGGCTCGGAGGCATGCCGGAGCCTACGAACAGGCGGATCGGATGGTGGCTCTCGTCGGGATTCGGGGGCGCATCCACCAGGGCGCGCAACATCGTCCACGTGTACGGCACTACGGTCGCGCCGTAGCGGCGGACCTCAGGCCAGAAGGTCTTGGCGTCGAACTGCGGCGCCATCGCGAGCCGCGCACCGCCCGCGGCAGGGCCGGCGGTGGCGAGCAGCAGGCCGGAGGGGTGGTGGAGCGGGCTGACGGCGTACACGGTGTCCGCTCGCGTGAGCGACGCGGCCGAGGCTGCCCCGAACGCCGAGAGCGCCCAGCGACCATTGGTGATACGGCTCGCCCGCGTGCGCGACCCCGTTCCGCTGAACAGGATGAATGCCAGGTCACGAGCCCTGCCCGGATTCGGGCGGTACCACGCGGGCAGCGTGACCTCGTCGGGATCGATGCGCTCCATGTCTACGACGTCACCCCCGAGGTCACGCGGCTTGCCGCCCCCGCCGAGCACGAGCACCTCGGACGCTGCCGCTGAAGCGGCCGCTGCGTGCTCCGGGTCGGCGATCACACGCCGGACGCGTCCGATCTTGACCTCGCGGGCCGTCGACTCGCCCGGGCGCAGCAGAACCGCGACCGCGCCAAGCCGGTTGAGCGCGGCGGTGACGGTGAGCGTGCTCGGACGCGTCGCCATCAGCACGCCGACATGGTCACCGCGATGCACGCCCACGGCGATCAGCCCGCGGACGACGTTGTCGATCCGCTGCTTCGCGGCCTCGTGTGTATAGCCGCGGCCCTCGAAGAGAAAGTTGATGTCGTCAGGACGGCTCTGCGCCGCTTCGTCCAGCAGGAGACCGTAGGACACACGCGTGCCCGGCGCCATCCGTTCGAGCCGCATCAGGCGCGGCGCCTGGGCCAGGGCCTCGCGTCCGAGCACGCCCACGGTGGTGGCCGTGCGCGACGCGGTCTCGAGCGCAGTCTGCGATGCCCACACGCCGGCCCAGGCCGTTCGCCCGGCGCCGAAGCGCAGCCGCTGCATGAGTCCGCCCGAGTGACCCGGCTCACCCTCCTCGATCACGGCGTCCGGGTCGACGCGCGTGAGCTCCGGCAACGGGCCGCCACCCTCCCGCCAGCGGATCCACTCGGCCACTCCGGGCCAGGTGTGCTCGGTCGCCTGCGAGCCGACACCCAGGCCGAAGTGCCCGACCGGCAGCACGCGCTCGTACACGTCTGCGCGGGGCGCCGCGACTGCGATCGCCCGCACTCCCGGCGGAGGGCCGAACTCGTCCCTCTCGCCGACGAAAATGAGGATCGGGCACGTGAGCTCGGCGAGCGAGACGGTCCGCTCGCCGAAGACGAGCCCTCCCTTGAGGTAGCGCTCGTCGGCGATGAGCTCCAGCAGCTCCTCGAGGGCGGGACCGGGATAGTTCACCCAGCCGTCGCGCGTGAGGAACCGCCGCTGACGCTCGCGCGGAAGCAGCGCTTCGCGATCATGGAGGGCGAGCAGGAAGGCGGCCTGACGGCGCGCGGAGGGAAGGGGATTCGCGAGACGGAACGCCCTGGCCACCATCCAGGCGGGCACGCCCGTGTGGCCGAGGACGTGGCCGCTCAGCCGCTGGATCTGGCTGAGCAGCTCATCAGGAAGGCCGAAGGATGAAACCACCTGGATGTCGATTCCGACCCGATCAGTGTGCGCCAATCGGTGCCCGCCCAGCTGTTCCGCAGAATCCTTGTCCGGCATGAAGCCCTGAAAGAATCTGCTGAAGCCGTCTGAAACGACCGGCGGCGGCGGCCACTGCCCCGACAGTTCCTGGACACGGGCCATGACCTCGGGATGATGAAAATGTTCTTCGACGGTGATGATCCGCACCGCACTTCCTCACGTCTCGGACAAATGATGAACCAGGCCCGATGGCACCCGCCATTCCTTCCTACGCCGAGACGTTCGGTAAAACAGTGGTTTGCGTTGTCGCCGGGCTCGCGAACCTGACCGATCAGACCTGTCTCAGATGCTGTCCGAGACGCCGTAACCGGGCGCCTCTAGGAAGCAGTCGTAGAAGGCGCACGAGCGTGATGGACGTGCTGGCCCGACGTCCAGGCGACTCTCCGGTCGATCCCGATCCCCAGGCCCGCGGCAATCGCCCGCTTGGCGCCGTCGGGACTGGCGCTCCGACGTGAACGGCATACGGATGGACTCCGCCGAACTGTCCCGGCGATTCCTGTAGTCTTGCCAGCGTGGTATCGACGGCGCGGATGTAGCGCGCGTCGCGCTCGCCGCGGGCATTCACGTTGGCGTGCCTCCGAGACCGAGTTTTGAGACCCTCATATGTCGTCTCTTTCGAGACATCCGTCAGCGCGAGAGCACGGAATGCGTGTCACTCAGTGAGTGTCGGTGCTCGCGGGGAGCAATGCTTGAAATCTGTGGATCGGCTCGGGAAGGGGCGTACCTTCCCGGGTGACCGAATGAAGGTTCCAAGCAAGACCGGCGTGGCAACGCTGGTCGGGAAGGTACGACCCATGCTCACTGTAGTTTCTGATTCCGCCGACCGCGACGGTTCCGCTGCTGGTGCACCCTCGGGTTCGTCGTTGATTGACGAACTGGTGCGGGAGGGTGCGCGGCGGATGCTGGCCGAGGCGCTGCAGGCCGAGGTGGACGCCTACTGCGCCCGGTTCGCCGACGACCGCGACGCGAACGGGCGGCGGCTGGTGGTGCGCAACGGCTATCACGGCCCGCGTGAGGTGACCACGACTGCGGGCGCGGTGGCCGTGCACGCCCCGCGCGTCAACGACAAGCGGATCGACCCCGAAACCGCTGAGCGGCACCGGTTCTGCTCGGCGATCCTGCCGCCGTGGGCGCGCAAGACCCCGCAGATCGAGGCGATGCTGCCGCTGCTGTACCTGCACGGTCTCTCGTCGGGGGATTTCGTGCCCGCGCTGGGGCAGTTCCTCGGCTCGACCAAGGGCCTGTCGGCGGCGACGATCACCAAGATGACCCAGACCTGGCAGGCCGAGCAGCGCGCCTTTTCCGGCCGCGACCTGTCGAACGTGGACTACGTCTACCTGTGGGCCGACGGCATCCACGTCAACATCCGCCTGGAGGAGACCGGCTGTGCCTGCTGGTGATGATCGAAGTGCGCGCGGACGGCGGAAAGGAGCTCATCGCGCTGACCGACGGCTACCGCGAGGCCACCGAGTCGTGGGCGGATCTGCTACGGGACTGTAAACGCCGCGGCATGCGCGCGCCGGTGCTGGCGGCAGGCGACGGGGCGCTGGGCTTCTGGGGGGCACTGTCAAGTTGGCGCGTTGCGTGGTCGCTGTCAAAATCGGTGGTCGTGACCGCTGCAGCATCGTCGTACAAGGGGCACCGCTTCCCGGGGCGGTGATCGCCCACTGCGTGTGGCTCTATCACCGGTTCCCGCTGAGCTTTCGTGAGGTCGAGGAGTTGATGCTGGCGCGCGGCGCTGTGGTCAGCTACGAAACCATCCGGGCCTGGTGCGCGAAGTTCGGGCAGGCCTACGCCAACCAGCTGCGCCGGCGCCGAGCCCAGCCCGGTGACAGGTGGCACCTCGACGAGGTCTTCATCCGCATCAACGGCACGATCCACTACCTGTGGCGCGCGGTCGACCAGCACGGCGATGTACTCGACATTCTGGTGCAGTCACGCCGAAACGCCAAAGCAGCCAAGAAGTTCTTCCGCAAACTGCTCAAGGGACTGCGGTATGTGCCGCGGGTACTGGTGACCGACAAGCTCCGCAGTTACGGAGTGGCGCATCGGGAGGTGATGCCCTCGGTGCAACACCGGCAATCGAAGTATCTGAACAATCGAGCCGAGAACTCGCATCAACCGACCCGGCAACGCGAGCGGGCGATGAAACGCTCACCTCGCCGGGCATGCGCAACGGTTCCTGTCGGCGTTCAGCGGCATCTCGCCGCATTTCCGTCCGCGTCGGCATCTGCTGTCGGCCACCGGATGGCGCCACGAGATGGCCGACCGCTTCACTGTCTGGGGCACTTCCGGGTTTTCCGTGGGTGGATATCGGTACGTCTGACCTGGGGTTCCGTTGGGGTGGAAGGGGTCTGGGCCGCGCCGCCTACGGGTGCATCCCTCACGCGTCAAGGGCGCTTCGCGAGTCGCTCGCGATGGCCTTCGACCACCCTTACCCGCGAGCCTATGCACCCTCTGGGCATGCGAAAGGGCAGGTCAGAGACCTGCCGCGGGCGACGCCACAGCCCCAGACAAGACAAACCATGCATGTCAATAATCCACCCACGGATAGGTTCGGAACCCCGATGTGGCTCCTCTGACACTTCCGTGGGTACCTGGTGGAGCGGCGCTCACGGGTTTGGTTGCGTGAGCAAGGGTCTGGGCCGCGCCTGCTACGGGCGTACCCCTCGCGCGTCAAGGGCGCTTCGCGTCGCTTCGCGATGGCCTTCGGCCACCCTTGACCCGCGAGCCTCTGTACGCCCCTCGGGGCAGGCGAAGGGCGCAGGTCAGAGACCTGCCCTGGCCACTGGCGCGGCCCAGAACAAGCTTGGCCGAGCCCTCCGAAATCGACCCACGGATATGACAGGAGGGCCACAAATATTTGACCTGCGTGGTTGATCACGACAGTGGCCGGCTGGTGGTGGGCCGCGCCCGGGCGCAACATGGCCACGCTGCGCCGGTTTTTCGATGCGCTGGGCGAGCAGCGCTGCAAGCTGATCACCCATGTGTCCGCTGATGCCGCGGACTGGATCGCCGACGTGGTCGCCGAGCGCTGCCCGACCGCGATCCGCTGCGCGGATCCGTTTCATGTGGTGGCCTGGGCCACCGAGGCACTCGATGCCGAGCGGCGCCGGGCCGGGAACGACGCGCGGGCGATCGCGCGCAGCGAGCCCACGCGGGGCCGCGGCCGGCCCACCACGAACACCGCGTCGCGGCCAGGCCATGAGCACGCGCGCAAGCTTGAGGGCGCCGCTACGCGCTGTGGAAAAACCCCGAAGACCTCACCGAACACCAGACCGCCAAGCTGGCCTGTATCGCCAAGACCGACACCCGGCTCCACCGCGCCTATCTGCTCAAAGAGGGCCTGCGGCATGTATTTACGGTCAAAGGCGAACAAGGCAAACAAGCCCTCGACAAGTGGATCTGCTGGGCCCGGCGCTGCCGCATCCCGGTGTTCGTCGACCTGGCCCGCCGCGTCGTGCGCCACCGCGCCGCCATCAACGCCGCCCTCGACCACGGCCTATCCCAAGGACTGATCGAATCCACCAACACCAAGATCCGACTGCTGACCCGGATTGCGTTCGGATTCCGCTCCCCACAAGCACTTATCGCCCTGGCCATGCTCGCCCTCGGCGGCCACCGCCCCGCCCTGCCCGGCCGCCGCTGACACCCACCCCAGGGCACCTCTCGAGGTGTCCCTTCCTCAACGTTGCCGATTCTGCTCCACCCGCTCGTCGGCGTCCATGTCGTTCCGCCTCGCTGCGCTCGGGGGCTCCACATGAACACCTCCCACGCGGGCAGCGCCAACAAGCAACTATCGCGGAAGGGAGGAAAAAGCACACCGCCCAGCCCGCCGCCGGCGCCCAAACCCGCCCGATCGACCCACGGATATGTCAGAAGGGCCAAATTTTTGAACTTCATTTGAACTCAGCACTGAGAATTTGAACTTAACTTTGGGATCCTACAAGGAGTGTCGATTCTCAAAGTCCGTGTCATGGGCCAACGGGCTCACCAGCGGTGGCGGTCGAGTCTCATGCCGTGTCATCTGAATTTCGTCTCAAACACATGTCATTTTTCCGTGGGCCGCTCATACGCCGCAGCGTAAGGACGAGATCACCGCGCATATGCACGCGGTTCCATCGACGGCCGCTTCGATTGCTCCAGCCGCGGCCGTCGACGACCTGATCGACCGGAGGTGGATGTCGACGGGTTGTCAAGGCGCCCAATGCCGTTACGGCGTGCCGTTGCCAGCGGTCCAAGGCCGCGCACGGGGTTCCAGCACCCGGCACGTGCTGCTTGTAGACCTCGTACTCGCGGCCAAACTGCCGGGTGAGGGTGGGTTCTTCGTACCACCGCACAAAAGATGCTGTCGTGACCCACAGGATCGCCGCGTACACCAACAGGGCGATGCTGCCGAACAGCGGTGCTTGCCCCACGATCGCCAGCAGCAGACCGGCGTACATCGGATTGCGGACAAACCGGTTGAACCCGTTGACCACCAGATGCTCGGTGGGTGCGACGGGGGCCGGTGTACCACCGGCCTTGGCGAACTGAACGAACGCGTGCACCGCCGGTATGAGGCCTGCAACGATCAGCACGACCCCCAGAACCTGGACTGGCCGCCACCACGGTGCTGTGTAGGTCACCGTCCAGTGGGTGATCAGCCACGGAATGAGGCCGACGACTGTGCCGGGGGCGGCTACAAAGAACGCTGCGGTACCGACGGCTGCGGTGGACTTTCGCATTTCACTCCTCGGGGATGGCTTCGGTTGGTTGCTGGGCGCCGACGGCCCGTAGGAAAGCGGCGGCGAATGTCGAACAGGCTTGCTCCAGGGTCGGCGCATTCGGCGATCCAGCAGTCAACGCCGGCCGCATCAGCATGTGCGCCAGCAGGGGACCGATCAGTTGTTGCAGCAGCACGTCGATGGGAATGTCACGAATGCGGCCGGCCTGTACCTCGGTCTGCAACCATCCGCCAATGCTGACCAATACGCGCGGAAGATCCGTGGCGAAGAGTCGGGCGGCGGGACCGCTCGGGTCGCCGAACATGTCGGCCAGCATCGCGGTGGCCACGCGTGGCTCCCGGTCCAGGCTAGCGGCGAGGGTTCGATAGAACTGGGCCACAGTCTGTTCCAGGTCGGTGGCCGGATCGTCACATATGCTCACAAGATCGCTTAGGGGACTGTATTTTTCATAGATCGCGGCGAACAATTCGTCGCGGCTGCCGAATACCGGATACCAGGCCCGGCACCGAACAGTTGGCCAGCTCGGCCACCTCCTCGAGGGTGACCGCGCTTGGGCCGCGAATGCTGATCAGCCGTGCTCCCGCTGCTAATGCGCGTACTCGAACGGGCTGGCCACCGGGGTCTACACCGGCCGCGCGCACCGCGTCGTCGAGTGGGCCGCGTGAACCGCCCGGCGTCGCAACAATGTGCTGCGGGACATCCCCGCGGCCTCGGCGATCGTCTCGAGTGGTACGTCTGCCACATCTCGTCTGCCCTGTTCGAGCAACACGGATCGCGGCGGTGACCACATCGGACGGCACCGGCGACTCCGAGAGCGGTGACATGGAAATAAAAATAGCTTATAGTCTCATTCCATGGCGATGCACGCGGGCGATTTCCCGGCGGGAGCGGCATCAATGACAGCGCCGTTATGGCATCAGTCGGTCCGGCAAGCCGATCAGGTCCCGTTGGCCGACGGCGCGCGCGAAGCAGGGCTGTGATCGCGACCGCCCTTGCCGCCGTGGTCGTCGTCGCCGCCGGGTATCCATACCTGGGACGGCGGCTCCGGCACTCGGATCACACCCCGCCAAGCGCGATTCACGCGCGCTTTCCTTTGGCTTCTGAGCCGCACCGTCAACCCGGTCGCGATCCGCGCCGCGCGGGCCAGGCAAGGACCCTTTTCACTGGTACGCCACGTCGGACGCCCGAACGGGCCGTGTGTATGAGACACCGCTGATCCTTGCACGCGTGAACGAGGGATTCATTGCCGAGCTGACCTACGGAACCAATGTGTCCTGGTACCGAAATGTGCTTGCCGCGGGCGGCTGCTCCCTGGTGGTCGACGGTGTCGATCGCGTCATCGACGCCGTCGAGCCCTACCCGACCGATGCCGGTCGCCGTGCATTCGGCATACCCGCCGCGTGGCTCAAGATGCTCGGCCGCACCG